>CAWEAB010000042.1:0-100593 GCA_963806745.1 uncultured Acidobacteriaceae bacterium | reverse complement strand
GCGCTCATGTTGCTGGCGGGTGAGCGAGTGCACCCGTTGTGGCAGACGCCGTTTCTGCCATTGCTGTATGTGTGGGCGGCCTGCTTCATGTCATTCGGGTGCGTGGCCGGATGCACCATGCTGTGTTGCCTGGTGTGGAAGCGGGCGATGGATATGGAAGTGCTGGACGAGGCCGCGCGAATAACGAGCTGGCTGATCTACGGATGGGCGGGCTTACGGCTGCTGGACATCGCGTTCCGGAACAGTTTGGAACCGCGTTCCACTTCGACCGGTTTGCAGGCGTTTTCTGGCTGGAGATGGCGCTGACTATCGGGGGCGGGGTGCTCTTACAGCGTTCCGTGCCCACGCACGATAAGGGCAACATGTTCCTTGGATACGTTGTGAGTTCGATTGGCGGGATGATTTACCGCTTCAGTCCGACGACGCTGGCGTTCCGGCCGAATCCGCAGGCTCTGTATTTTCCGGCGACCATTGAAATTCTGGTGTCGCTGGGTTTTATCGCGATGGGCGTGGCGGGATTTCTGGTGGCAGTGAAACGGTTCGCGATCCTGCCTGCCCCACTCTACGTCTGGCATGACATGGCGAGCTATTTCCGGTTCCGGCGTCCGTATATTCGCTGGACGGGATATTTCAAGTACGGTCATTTTGGTGAAGACGAAACGCTCTCAAATAATTCTGATCAATAGCAGGCACTATGTCCAAACGAATCACGATCGATCCGATTACTCGAATTGAAGGCCACCTCCGCATTGACGTGGAGGTTGAAAACTACGCGGTGAGCAACGCCTGGGCGTCGTGCACCATGTGGCGCGGGATTGAGACCATCCTGCGCGACCGCGATCCGCGGGACGCATGGATGTTCACCCAGCGCTTCTGCGGCGTGTGCACAACCGTGCATGCCATGGCGAGCGTGCGCGCGGTGGAAGACGCGCTCAAGCTGCCGGTGCCGGCGAACGCGCAGTATATCCGCAATCTGATTTTGATCGCGCACGCGCTGCACGATCACATCGTGCACTTCTACCAGTTATCGGCACTCGACTGGGTGGACATTCTGCAGATTCCGAAAGCTGATCCGGCGGCGGCGTCGAAGCTGGCGGAGACGATCTCGCCCTGGACACGCAATTCGCGCAACGAGCTGAAAGCGGCGCAGGACAAAGTGAAGGCGGTGGCGGCGAGCGGGCAACTCGGGATTTTCCAGAATGGTTACTGGGGCCATCCGGCAATGAGGCTTTCGCCGGAAGTGAACCTGCTCGCGTTCACGCACTACATACAGGCGCTGGAATACCAGCGCAAGGCGCTGCAGGTGGTTGGAATGCTGGGCGGAAAGACGCCGCACATCCAGAACCTGGTGGTGGGCGGCGTGGCCAACGCGATCGACCTGGACAGCCAGAGCGCGCTCAGCATGGACAAGCTGGAGATGATCAAGACGCTGCTGGACGAAGTGGTCACATTCATCAACGAGGTGTACCTGATCGATGTGTGCGCGGTGGCGGCGATGTATCCGGAGTGGTTCAAGATCGGCAGCGGAGTTACGAACTATATGGCCGTGCCGGACCTGCCGCTGGACAGCAATGCGGGGGCTTACGATCTGCCGGGTGGTGTGATCATGCATGGCGACATCGGCGGCGTGCAGGGATTCAAGACGGCGTCGGATCCAGTTTTCCGGGAGTCGGTCACAGAAGATGTAACGCACGCATACTACGAAGGCGACAAGCCGTTGCATCCATGGAAGGGCGAGACTGAGCCGCAGTTCACGGAATGGGATGGGGAAAGAAGTACTCGTGGGTGAAGTCTCCGCGGTATAAGGGCCAGCCGATGCAGGTTGGGCCGCTGGCGCAGGTATTGGTCGGGTACGCGCAGGGGCATCCATTGACACGGAAGTATGCGGATCTGGCGCTGGGCCAGGTGTCGGCAATTGCGAAGATCAATGCAACGCCGGCGTTGATGCACTCGACGCTGGGACGTCATGCGGCGCGGGCGATTCGCGCCGCGATGCTCGGTGAACTGGCGCAGAAGCACTGGCAGTTGCTGGTGGATAACATCGCGAAGGGCGATTTGAGTGTTCATAACGAACCGGTTTTCCCGTGGGGAGAGATTGAAGGCGTAGGAACGCATGAAGCTCCGCGCGGGACTTTGTCACACTGGGTGGTGATCAAGGGCGAAAGATCAAGAACTACCAGGCGGTGGTGCCTTCGACGTGGAATGCAAGTCCGCGCGACGAAAATGGCGTGCATGGACCGTACGAAGCGTCGTTGTTGCACACGCCGCTGGCGCGTCCGGAGGAGCCGCTGGAAGTGCTGCGCACTGTGCACTCGTTCGATCCGTGCATGGCGTGCGCTTGCCATACCTTCGATCCGTCGGGGAAGCAGATCGCGCGGGTGAAGGTGCTGTGAAGAAAAAAGTCACGATTGGCGGAATTGGCAGCGGCGCTGGGAGACGATGGGGTTGGACCTTACGTTGCCGGCATGCTGGAGGCAGGTTACCGTTTTGACGAAAGCGTGACGGTGGCGGACCTGGGCACGCCGGGTCTTGATCTGGTCGCGCATCTCTCGGGTATTTACGCGATCATCCTGATCGATTCAGTCTCAAACGGCGCCGCTCCCGGAACCGTGACGCTGTACAGGAAAGAGGACATTATGCGGAACGTCCTCGCTCGGTGCGGATGGATCCGCATTCGCCAGTGCTCTCCGAATCATTGCTGATTGCGGAACTCACGGGTGAAGGTCCGGAGGAAATCCTGCTGATCGGAATCACGGGCGAGCAGATGAAGTGGGAGCGGAATTAAGCGATGCGGCGCGGAATGCCGCTCGGGTCCTTTACGCGGTCCCAGCAAGTTTTGCTCGAACTCTGAGCTGGCTCAAAATTTCCTACTCAGTGTGCACGCGGAAGCATTTTCGGCCTGGTGGAAACCGTTGGCCGAGAGTCTCCTCAGGGCCCTCCCTTCTTAGACTCTTAAATTCCCCTGCGTCGCCGCGAAGGCAGATTCCTTGCTGGCGAGACGCGCGCGCACTTCGCGCTCGGCTATGATCCAATCCGCGGCCGGATCCCCAGGGGCGCCATTGCGTTGCAAGAACAATTCGTAGGCGCGGCGCCGAATTTCTTCTTCCAGATTTACGTTGTCAACTGTCGCGGCTTGCGGCTTCCTGGCAGCCGGCTTAGGCGGCGCCACGTTAATGGGTGTCACATTGCTGCGAACTTCGCGGTGTGCGGACTTCCGGTGTGCGAACTTCGGGCGTCGTCTGCGCGGGAGCGGGTTGTACCGCAGTCGCTTCGGTGGGAACGTTAGTCTTTCTTCTTTCGCGTGGTGGTAGTTCCATCGGTCTTGCGGGCCATCAGATACTCCTTACAGATACTCAATTTCAGGAATGATTTAGCGTAAAAGAGCAACTACATAGGTAATGTGCGAGCTGCAAATTTACAGTGACTACCTTCTACTATATCGTGCACGGCTGTGGAATTGTGCGTAATCGCCATCGAAAAAACTTCTGCTCGCTATAACGATGGGGCATAGTCGCTCTGTGCGGGCTTCACACGATGCGCGAAATAAGAACTCGGCGACTGCGGTACCGCAAGTACTGTAGTAACTTGTCGAATGCGCCGGCGGACTCGCACTATAAAGAAGATCGCATTCCTACACCGGCAAGAAGGCCTAACGCAACACTATGGCAATCACTGGCAGTCAAGCTGCGACGAAAACGGCCAAGACAGAAATGGCCGAACTGGAGAGCATGATCACCGAATCCCCGAAATCGGAGACGGTTTGTCTGAAACTCGCGCGAATTCTGTCTGTCAACCGCAGTGAGATCGCATTGCTCCGGCTCGAGAAGAGGCAGCCTGCGGTTTGTTTTTCCGGTTGAATTGCGATCAACGGGAGTGTTGCCGTTATCCGGGTCCGCGGTGGCCGCGCGGACCGCCGCTACCCGCACTCCTTTGCTATCGAACTCTTTCATGAGGGTCCGGCATGCCAGCCTATTCGAAGCGGTGAAGCTCTCGACTGCGGAAGAAGATCGCAGCATGGAGCAGATGCCGATTCAGAAGATCATGTCGGTGCCGATCGCGGCTGACAAAGGTGGTTGCTTGGAGTGGTACAAGTCTCACGCAAAGGGCTGGACGCCAGCTCGCTGGCGCGGATTTCACTGGAGAAGACCTGAAAAAACTCGAGAAGGCCTCCGAAATTCTCGCGCGCATGCCGTTTATGCAGGAAGGCGCGGAGCTGTAAAGACAATCAGAAGTCAAGTCAAATTGAAGAAGTGGATCGAAGGTGGTTTACTTCTGCAATTTGACTTTTTCCTCTTGCATTGCCTTTCAGATTGCCTGTCCGGCGCAAAATCCTGACGCCCACGCCCATTGAAAATTGAAGCCGCCGAGTTGGCCGGTGACATCGACGACCTCGCCGATGAAAAAAAGTCCGGGAACCTTGCGTGCTTCCATGGTGCGCGCCGAAAGTTCGTTGGTATCGACGCCGCCCGCGGTGACCTCCGCTTTGCCGTAGCCTTCGGTGGCGGCCGGTGTAACTTGCCAGGAGTGCAACTGACGCTCGGCGTCGGCAAGCGCGCGGTCGGAGTTGCCGGCAGGCGGATAGATCTCCAGCCATCGATCGGCCAGTCGGCGCGGCAAGATTTCTCTCAGCAACATCTTCCAACTCGACTGGTCGCGATGGCCCGCGCGTTTGCAAGAGCGCGTTCAGATCGACTTCCGGGAGCGAGGTCGATCGACGACGGATTCCCCGGCCGTCCCAATATGAGGAGATTTGCAGGATCGCCGGCCCGCTGATGCCACGATGCGTGAACAGCATTTTCTCGCGGAAGGCTTGCTTCCCTTCCCGGTCGAGGCAATGACGTCGGTTGAAACTCCCGCCAGGTTGCACCAGCGCTTTCGATCGGCTTCGTTAAATTCAAAGGGAACGAGTGCGGCGCGGGTTGGCTGAATTTTCAGGCCGAATTGGCGGGCCAAATCATAGCCAAATGACGTGGCGCCGATCTTCGCGATCGACAGTCCGCCGGTCGCGACGACTAGATTCGGGGCAGAGAAAGCGCACGTGTCCGTGCGAACGGCGAAGCCTGCCAGCTTGCGAACCTCGCGTATTGCGGTATTCACCCGAATCTCGACTCCAGCGGTGCGGCATTCCGCTTCCAGCATCGCAACCATGTCGTTCGCCGAGCGGTCGCAAAACAGCTGGCCGAGTTTTTTTTCGTGATAAGGAATGCCATGCTTTTCGACCAGTTTCACAAACGCTTCCGGGGGGTATCGTGCCAGTGCTGACTTGGCGAAATGGGGATTGGCCGAGATGAAATTGTCCGCCGTCGCGTGCAAATTGGTGAAGTTGCAACGCCCGCCTCCGGAGATGAGGATCTTCTTGCCAATGCGCTCCGCCCGTTCGAGCACTAGAACCCGCCGTCCTCGCTTGCCGGCTTCCATGGCGCACATCAATCCGGCCGCGCCGGCACCGAGAATGATGGAGTCGTATTCTTGAATGGAGGAATTCGCCACGCTAAATTTATGCCCTCTGCGAAATTATGCGTTACGCCCTTATTGTTCAAGTATCGTTGACGTTGCCGTCGTTGAAACCGATGTGAATCCATGACTAGCGCTCGTCTCATCAAAGTTCGCGGAGTCGTGCAGGGCGTGGGGTTTCGCCCTTCGTCTACCGCGTCGCCACAGAGTTACGCGCGACTGGATGGGTGCTGAACGGCGAAGAGGGAGTCGCGATTCACATCGAAGGGGACGATCTCATTCTTGAAGAATTTTGCCGGCGTCTGAAGTTTGAAGCGCCGCCCGCCGCGCGCATCGTTGAAATTCACGTGGAACAAGTCGAGCCGGAAGGGTTCGAGAAATTCGTAATCAAGGAAAGCGAGCGCAAGGGGTCGCCGACGGTTCGCATCTCGCCGGATCTGCCGGTATGTGACGAATGCGCGCGCGAACTCGCCGACGCCGCCAATCGCCGCTACCGCTATCCCTACATCAACTGCACGAATTGCGGCCCGCGTTATACCGTGATTCTCGCACTCCCCTACGATCGTCCGAATACGACGATGAAGGATTGGCCGTTCGACGAATATTGCGACCGGGAATATCACGATCCAGCCAACCGACGATTTCACGCGCAACCGGTGGCGTGTCCGGAGTGCGGGCCACATTACTATCTGCGCATCGGAGACGAGACGCTGCGCGGCGACGACAGCGTCATTCGCAAGACAGTCGAACTTCTCAACGCCGGAAAGATCGTTGCCATAAAAGGACTCGGCGGCTATCACCTGGCCTGCGACGCAGAGAATGCCGAGGCTGTCGCCGCTATGCGGGCGCGAAAATTCCGTAAAGAAAAACCTTTTGCTGTGATGGTGCAAAGCGTGGAAGATGCCAGGCGCTCGCCGATCTTTCTCCGGAGGCCGTCGCGCTGCTCACCTCGGTTGCCCGGCCGATTGTGCTTGCGCCGGCGCAGGGTCAAGCTGACGGGCGTCGCTCCCGACAATCGCGAGCTCGGTATCATGCTGCCCTACACACCGCTCCAGCATCTTCTGTTTCTCAGCGGGCGCGCCTCGCATTCTGGTGATGACGAGCGCGAACCGCTCCAGCGAGCCGATTGCGTATGAGGATCAGGATGCGATGGATCGTCTCTCGGGAATTGCGGATGCCTTCCTCATCGGCGAACGGCCGATTGCCCGGCGCGTTGACGACTCTGTCGCCCGCGTTGGCGCATTCGGCCCGGCAATTCTCCGCCGCTCACGCGGATATGCGCCGGGCGCGGTTGCAAGCTTTCCGGAGCAGTCAACCCATCGGCCCATTCTCGCGGTCGGGCCTGACCTGAAAAACACCGTGACCCTCGTCGTCGAGGGGCAAGCGTTTGTCAGCCAGCATATCGGCGATCTCGATCACTATGAGGCCTTCCGCGCATTTGAGGAAACGATTCGCGATTTGATGACGATGTATGAAATCCGCTGGGAAGATACGCTGCTGGTTCACGACGCACATCCGGAATATCGCTCTACCTTGCATGCGCTGCGCTTGCCGGCGCGCGAGAAGCTTGCCGTTCAGCATCACCGCGCTCATGTTGCCTCGGTGCTCGCCGAGCGCGGCGAATGGGAAAAGCGAGTGCTTGGTATCAGCTTCGATGGCACCGGCTATGGCGATGACGGCAGCATTTGGGGCGGCGAGATATTCGAAGGCAGCCTGTCGAGCGGATTCGAGCGGATTGCTCATCTCAGACCGGCGGCACTCCCGGGGGGCGATGCTGCCGCGCATTTTCCGGTGCAGGCCGCGGCTGGCTTCTTGGCACAGATCGACGGGTTGCCCGATCTAAGCGAGAGCGCCGTTTTCGTTTCCGCGGCGCTATCGTACAGCGTTGCAGCTTACGCATAAAAATGTACGTACATTTCCGACGACTTCGGTGGGTCGGCTTTTTGATACGGCGGCTGCGCTCCTTGGTTTTACCCGCGAAATCACATTTGAAGGGCAGGCGGCAATGTGGGTCGAGCACCTGGCCCGGGATGTTCGCGAAGCCGATCGCTATCCGTTCCCGTTCCTCGATGGTGAACTGGACTTCCGCCCGCTCCTCCAAGCGGTAGTGGCGGATCGTCTGAAGGGGCGCGAGCTTGCCGTCATTGCGCGAGCCTTTCAGTGCGGCATCGCGCGCGGACTGGCGCAGGCTGCAAAAGAGCTTGCCGGCCAGCAGAAGCGTTGACACGGTCGTTCTCTCCGGTGGAGTTTTCCAGAACGAGCTGCTGCTGGAAGATTTAAAAGACGAATTGCAGGATGCAGGTCTGCAACTATGGACCAACCGTGCCGTTCCCGCAAATGACGGCGGCATCAGCCTCGGCCAAGCCGCCCTCGCCGTCTTTCGGAGCTAATGAGTTTCCGGTTCGGCTGGCGGGCCGGGCACTGTGGAATGAACCTTGAGCGTTTCCAGGAAGGTAACGATCTGCCAACGCTCCGGCTCGGGGAGCTTTGACCAGGCGGGCATACCGTGCCATACAACGCCGTTGGTGAGCGTCCAGAAAAGCGTGCCCGGGGCCGCTTGCTCTACTTCTCGCTTCAGCAGGCTTGGACCTCGCCTGGTTCCTCCCGCCTTCGGTCCGTGACAGTCCGAGCAATGTTGCTCAAAAAGTTTTCCCCCGGCGGCCGCCTCGCGAGGGTCGCCCTCGAACGGATTCTTTTGCGCCCGGGCCGCCTCCGGAGCCGCATGGAGCGCGGAGTTCAACGACCAATGGCGATTTCTCGCGGAACTGTGATTTGTCTGCGTCACGGCCATCGGAGCGAAGACGACAACTACGCCGGCCATAAAGCTGACTCGCACGAGCCTCATTAAATTTTGCAGCGATGGGGAAATCGTATCCTCGTTCACTCCCGGCCTCCAAATAAATGTCTCAGCATCTCGCTAAAGCCAGGGAACTCGCGCGAAACTCCCCAGCGCAGTAACAGACGATGGCTGTTGTCGTTCAACCCGAAGCCACTCGAGAGACGGAACGTCCAGTTCGACGGCAGGTTCCATGCAAATGCGGGCGCAAGGTAGTGTGATGTTTCGTGTAAGCCGGGACTCTGCGTGTCTCCCAGCCCACCGTACATTTCAACGCCGGCAATAAAATTCTCGCGGCACAAATTACAGCGTTCAGGCAACGCCTTCATCGCCAGAGGATGGCTGGCTCCGATGGCATAAGCGAACTCCCATGGTTCGCTGGGCAGCAGGTTCTTGGTAAAGATTGGATTGAGCGCGACGTTCCATCCTTTGAATGTGCTGGAGAGCAGCACCTTCATCTCCAGTTCGTGGTCGTGTTCCTGACGCAACACTCCGTTTGGTTGGGCAAAATCCGCTTCCACATCGTGACCTTCCACCTCTTTCAGGATTTTGTCGGCGCCGCTTGTGTTCTCGTATTCGATGTAGAGAACTGGATTGACAAAATGCTCGCGTGGCAGCAAGCGAAGACGGTTCTCCAGACGGAAGCCGGTGAATATGGTGCTGTCAGAGAATGTGGTCTGTCCATCGATGTAGAACTCGGTTGTCCACCAGGCGGTTGTTCCATACTCAAATTCCATCCAGAAGGCATGAAAGTCGTTGCCTCCGCGTTGCGTGCCGAAGGTCGAAAAATATTCGACCTCCAGATTGCCCGGTTCTTCCAGGTAATGATCGTAGGTAACGATGTACGGGCTCTCCTGCGCGCGCGATAACCCTGGAAAGGACAGGACGAAACCCACCAGCAGCACCCTGCAAAAAGCGCGCCCGATAACATGACGAAGAGCGCGTTCAGCGGAATCGAAAAAGTGACGACCAGGCATGGAACTCCCAGGAACAACAGGCGAAAATCGATAATTTCTTGTTGCGACTGAGTCGCAATACACTCTACAATGCAAGCGTAGGACGTAAGGGTTGGAGTGTCAATTACCGCTGTCACTTTTCGTCGCAGGCTTTTTGCAATCAGTTGCGACTGGGATGCCTGAATGCCATTGCCGCAAACCGAAATTCCAGGCCGATTGCAGACGGTGCTGACCGGGCGCGGGATTCGCATGACCGAACAGCGGCGCGCGATTCTGGGCGTCATCGAGACCGCGAGCAAGCACCTGGATGCGAGCCAGATTCTTCGCAAGGCGCGCCATGTCGATGCAACGGTCAATCGCAGCACGGTGTATCGCACGCTCGATTTGCTGAAGCGGCAGGGCCTGATCGACGAGCTCGACCTCATGCACATCAACGGTGAAGGGCATTACTACGAGCGCAAACTCGGACCCGACCACATTCACATGGCCTGCCTGCGGTGCGGGAAAATCACGGAGTTTGTAAGCGAAACCTTTGACTCGTTGAAGAAGCAGCTCGAACGAGATTGCCGCTTTCACATATTGGTGTCCCGTCTCGAAGTCGGAGGATACTGCTCCGGTTGCCGGCGTTGAGATCGCTTGCCTGTCCCTGATTGGCGGTGTTCTCGTTTCTTACGTATAGTAGAAAAGGTTTGGGGGAAGAAAGATGCGCTCGCCTTCGCGCGATCCCAAGCGTAAGAAGCTGCCGCAGCTTGCCAAGAGCATGACGAAGACTCTACTGTCGGCCGGCTTTTTCGAGGCCGTGCCTGACGCGATGGTCGCCGTCAATCCCGAAGGCGAGATTGTTCAAGTCAATTCTCAGACGGAGCGCCTCTTCGGCTATACCCAAGCCGAACTGATTGGCCAGAAGGTCGAGATGCTGGTCCCGACCTCGCTGCGCGAGGAGCACCATCACCATCGCGAGCGCTTCCACGAGAAACCGCAGACGCGACGCATGGGTGCCGCGCTCGACCTGCGCGGCCGGCGCAAGGATGGTTCCCAATTTCCGGTTGAGATCAGCCTATCGCCTCTAAACACCGAGGCTGGCATGCTGGTGCTGAGCGCGATTCGCGACATCAGCGATCGCATGCGCATTGAGGAAGAACTGCGCAAGGCGCATGCAGAACTTCGCGCCAGCAAAGACCGCGAACTCCTGGAACAGCGGAACCTCTTGTCATTGATTGTCGATTCCTCTCAGGATGCCATCATTGCCAAGGATCTGACTGGCATCATCACCCACTGGAACAAAGGTGCGGAGCAGGTATATGGGTACACGGCGGAAGAGGCGATTGGGAAACCGATTGCCATTCTTGCGCCCGAGGATCGCCGGGACGAAACCATGAGCATCCTGGCGAGAATTCGTGAGGGCGAGCGAGTCGATCCGTTCGAGACCTCCCGGATACGCAAAGACGGTCAGCGACTGAGTGTTTCGATCTCCGTGTCTCCGGTGCGGAACGCGGACGGCGACATTGTCGGCGCATCCATCATCGCGCGTGATGTTACGGGCCAAAGGCGTGCCGAAGATATGCTGCGCCAGGCCCAAAAAATGGAAGCAGTGGGCCGCCTGGCCGGCGGCGTCGCGCACGACTTCAACAATATTCTCGGGATCGTGACCGCCTGTTGCGAACTGTTGCGAGGCCGCATTAGCGACAATGGCGTATCGCAGTACATCGACAACATTCAAGAAGCCTCGAAGCGTGGCAGTTCTTTGACCCGCCAGCTCCTGGCTTTCAGCCGCCGGCAAATGACCCTCCAGCCGCGGCTGCTCGACCTCAACGATTCGCTCAAAGAGGTAGTCAAGCTCCTTCGGCCTCTAATGGGCGACGATGTGCAGATCGTACTGCGGCATGGAACCGATTCCGCGATCATCGAGGCCGATCCTTCGCAACTCGATCAAGTCATATTGAACATTGCCGTCAATGCCCGTGACGCCATGCCGCACGGCGGCAAGCTGGTTCTGGAAACGTCAATCCAGGAATTCGATGCCGTAATCGCCGAGCGCCATCCGCCCCTTACGCCCGGCCGATACGTGGTGCTGGCCATCAGCGACACCGGAATTGGCATGGATGCGGTGACCCTCACCAAGATTTTTGATCCGTTCTTCACGACCAAGGAGATTGGAAGAGGAACGGGCCTAGGTCTGACGACCGTCTATGGCATCGTAAAACAGACGGGCGGGCACGTGCTGGTGTATAGCGAACCCGATCATGGAACTACGTTTAAGGTCTATTTGCCAGCCGCCGACCATAAACTCGGCACCGCTCCCAAAGCGCAGGCGGAAGCACTGCCTCCCCGGGTGCAGGGCAAGACGGTCCTGCTCGTCGAGGACGACGTGCTCATGCGCAGTATGACGAAACAAATGCTTGAAGACCACGGTTACAGAGTTCTGGAGGCCGTGGATGGGAACTCCGCTCTTGAGCTCTTACGCGCGACTGGTCCCGTGAGTATCGTTTTGACAGACGTGGTCATGCGCGGCATGAGCGGGCCGGAGCTGGCCGTTAATCTGGCGAACTCATACCCGACGACAAAAGTGCTCTATATGTCGGGCTATACGGGGGAGCTGCTCGATCAAAACGGGGGCATGAAGGTCGGGATCCGGCTGCTGGAGAAACCCTTTACCCGGGCCATGTTATTGAACGCGATGCATTCGGTCGGCGGGTAGAAGCGAAGTATTTGCCCTGCGGTTGCGGGACTGTTCTACACCGCGGGGATTGGCGCAAGGAATTCGTCTCCTGGTCACGCCTCTTTTACAAATTCCGGAAATCGCACGCACGCAAGGAATGCATCCGGCGAAATGCGCGCGCCATGGAAAGTCGGCTATGCGCGAGAAAATATTGACGGAATGCACTCGCGGGTTGTTACGAAAACCAAACAATCCAGTTGAAAATCCCTGCAGATTCTTGGTATAAGCATGCACAAGGGCGTTTGCCAATCCCGTCGACGAGCCACTTCGAACTTGATCGCGGAATTAGGCCAATCGGGAGAATGCCGTTGTCCTAGGACGGCACCCCGTCCGCGTGCCGCACCAGCGCCCCAGGGTTGGAGTCCACATGCTGTCGGCAGGGATAGATCTTCGCAAGATTCGGGACCGGCTTGGCCTCACGATGCGCGATGTAGAGAACGCCAGCGTCCTGATTGCGCGCAAACACGGCAGTGACGAATATCTGATTCCCCCGAGTCGGCTCTCGGACATTGAAACAAAAGGGGTTGTGCCCAGCGTCTATCGTTTTTTTTCGCTTGCCGCGATCTACAGGAGGCCGATCAAGACGCTGTTTCGCCTTTATGGCATCGATCTAGATGCGATCTCCTCAGAATGGACTTCATCGCAGCCAGCTCGCTCGCATGTCGTTTCTATCGAGCGGGAACCGGACTCTTGCACGATTCCGATCAAAATGGACCCCGGATTCGATTTGAGTTCAACTTCCAATCTCGGTCGAATGGTCCAGGAATGGGGGACGGTGCCGTTCTCATTGCTGGAGAACCTGGCCTCACAGAATTTTACTTACGGCTTCATCGGTCACGAAGACTTCACCATGTATCCCATTTTGCAGCCGGGCTCGTTTGTGCAGGTAGATGAGTCGCGGACGCGAGTCGTCGAAAAACAATGGCGGTCGGAATACGAGCGTCCGATCTACTTCGTCGAAACTAGAGAAGGGTTCACCTGTTGCTGGTGTTCATTTCGGTTGAATTCTCTTGTGCTGCAGCCCCATCCGCTTTCCCCGACTCCGGTGCGAATTCTAAAGCATCCACAAGAGGCTGAGGTGATTGGCCAAGTGGTGGGAGTGGCAATGCGAATTGGGGATCAGACTGGGGCTGCCGATTCTGAAGAACCTCGAGAGTTTCCACCACAGAGACCAGATGGGCCTCTGTCGCCTTCGAACAGCCTAAGGGCAATAAACGGTACAGACCTGCCGCCAATTTCGACGCGTAAGAGGCTGGTCTGACGCCTTCGACATGGCTGGACCGCTCGAGATCTTCCTGGAGCAGACGAAGGCGCGTTCTGAGAATCGTTCCGATCAGTGACTGATGCGCTCGCGAGAAGGCTTGGTGCGCCGTGGCGGTTCCGTGGATCCGTTCCAATCCCCAGTGCAGGTACCCTCCATCCGATGAGCGGCGGCCTGCCACATACGTCAGTCTTCTCCAGACTCCGTCAATTTTGCTCAGAGTCCTCTGGCGAAGATCGTCGTAAGCCGATTTCATTGCCATTCGCGTACCATTCCGGGAATTTCTAACATTTTCCGTAAAGCCAATTAAAAAGCATTTCCTCGCTCAATCCTCGGCCCTTGCCCCAAACTGCCTTCCACGAAGCTCACTTCACCCCAAGAGAGGATATCCTGTGAAATCACTGAAAGCAAAGCTCGCTCTGTTGCTGTTCGCATTGGCCATGCTGTCTGCCCTCCCGGTTCAACTTCATGCCGACGGAAACCCGTTTCCCACTTGCGGCGGCAAGAATTGCCCTAATCCTAACTAGAGTCTTCCCTTGAGTGCTCCCCTGCAAGATGATACATTTCTCGCACGGGAGCACTCAAGGCTGTGAACCTTCGGCTCTATACCTATTCCTATCTGTGGATAGCTCCCCACCTGTTACTGGTGCCTTTAGCGGTATTGATGTTCCGCCGAGGTCTGCATAAAGCATTTCCTATCTTCTTCTCGTATCTGCTCTTCGAATTTGCGGCATTTTGGCCTCTTTTCGCAATGTACGTCCTAGACTACAGTTTTCACATCTACTCCTTTCCATCGTGGATGGTTACGACTGCGGACCTGATCAGCCGCACCGGTAGCATTGCGCTCCATTTCGGAATATTGCAGGAGTTGTTTGAATCGCCGGTTACGCATAGTCCCGAGTTACGCCGGACCAGTGCGCGAATACTGAGGTGGGTTTCGGGCGTGCTCATCGTCATGGCACTGCTCTTCGTTGGATCTCTATACTACGGCACCATCGGACACCGTTTAGTCCCCGCTTACGCGACCCTCGAAGGCTGCAACGTCGCGCAATGCGGATTGATTGTTTTCCTTTTTCTTTGGTATCGGTATCTGGGGCTCAAAATGGCGCCATTCGCCTTTGGTATCGTGCTCGGCACGGCCGTGACCGCCTGTTCCGAGCCTCTCATTCATGCCTGGACTGATTCTCTCGCGTTTAGAAGGTCGGTCTTACCAAATGATCTGGGAATGGGGGCCTTTCATCTAGCCGTACTCATCTGGCTTTATTATGCGTACGCAGAAAAAAAAATTGATCTTAATGCTGGCACTGTTCCGGCACCGCAGCTGCGGGAATGGGCTGCCAGCACTGAAAGGATCGTGCGCCTGTGACGCTTTTCATCGTTCTGGCTGTGCTCGCCGTGGTGTTTTGCACTTTCCTGTTCTTCGAGATCCGTCGCAGCGGTCTGGTCTCTTCGCACCAGGGTGAATTAGTTCCCGTCGATCTTGAAGCCTTCGAGAATCTAACCGATCCGAACGAAGAAGAATTCTTGCGGACGAACCTTCGATCCATGGAATTTCGGAGAGTGCAGCGTCTTCGCATTCGTGCGGCCAGGCTTTACATCTCGGCGCTGTCACAGAATGCGAGTGCGCTAGTCGCCATCGGCCAAGCCGCGCGCCTGAGTGCCGAACCGGAGGCTGCCGCGGTTGGACAGGAACTTATCCAGCGGGCCCTTCGTCTGAAGTTCTTTTGCCTCTTCTCGCTCCTGCGAATGGAGGCTGCTTTTGTATTCCCCGTCCTGGTCTCGCCCTCCCAAAAGCTTGCCCATCAATACACGGTGGTCAGCTACATGGCGGCAAACTTGCCGGGGAGGGCCGCCGCGTAACAACTGTCTCGAAGGGGAATGGCGGACTACGCAGGGGAGATCGTTTTCATCTTAAGGACGTGGCGGAACCGTTGAGGGGGTACTCAGACACAGTCCCGCCCCGCCTCATACTTCACGCATTGTAGGCGGTTTCTATTGTGATTTACCAAGCAACCCATTACCTGTTACGGAATCCGAACAATATCTGACCGTCGGATTTGTGCATTGTTTTTTGTGGCCCGTTGCTGCCTGGTGATGTCAACATCGAACCACCGAACGGCACGCTTACTCTCCTAAGACCATTTGTTCCAATAAAATACGGATGGTAACTGTTACGAACGGGGGTTCCGAACCATTACTAAATCCCTATCTACCCCCTATTTTGGGCCATGTACCTTGGTGTACTTCCCGCTTAATCTGGTCTTGCTCGGCAACCTTGGGCTGACTCGATCCAATCCAAGCGGAGACGAAATGAAATACCTTCTCATGATTCTGCTGGTATGTGCGGCGGCGCAAGCCGAGAATTTTGCCGCATCCACTGCCCCGGTGCCAGATGCGCCCAGCCATAAACCGTTTTGGACCTTCGAGAGTAAGCTTGATTTCGCGGTGCTGGGCGGACTGGTGGCTGCCGATGCAATCACCACGCAGCGCGGCTTGAGCGAGGGCTACCGGGAGGCGAATCCGTTGATGCGTCCGTTTGTGACCCGCGGCGCCGGCGGAGAAGCGGTAGGCTCAGCGCTCGGATTCGGGGCGGGCCTCGGGGCCGTCTACATGCTCCATAGGACACATCATTACAAAGCTGAGCGCATCGCGATGCGACTCATCGTGGGCGGCGAAGGCGCCGTGGTGGGCCACAATTTGGCAGTCCTTCACTAAGAAGTGAAGGGCGACTTGACCATTCAGAAGGCATCAGACCGCAGTCTCTGGCCTTTAACTTCCACCTACCTTCTACAAATTGGCAGCTATTCCGCCGCTGTGCGATACTTGAACCGCGACAGACGCCAACACCGTCAGCAACGATGAACTGACGATCCTTAAGCCGGGATGGCGGAACTGGCAGACGCAGCGGACTCAAAATCCGCCGGGCTTCGGCCCTTGGGGGTTCGACCCCCCCTCCCGGCACCACGCTTGACTTCCCCAGGCACCTTGACTGCGACTCACGTTGGTCTTCTCTATCTGCTATAGTCCGCGCATATAGAGTCCGCGCTCGTCCTGAGTGCGTTCATGGAGGCCGTCCCGTGAAACTGGCCCTTCGCTTTCCCCTTCTGATTTCCATGGTTGTGCTCGCGATTCTGTCGAGCATGATCGCAGTTCAGCCGCTCGCAGCCCAGAAAAGCGATTCCGACGCGCAGGCGCGTTCGCAGGTGCTGGCGCTCGAGAAGGTGTGGAACCAGGCTTACAAGGCTGGAGACACGAAGGCACTCGCCTCGATTCTCGACAACGCGCTGGTGCTGGTGGAAGACGATGGCTCGCTTAAGAGCAAGGCGGATTTTCTCTCGAGCATCAAGGGTCCGACTGCGAATGAAGAGCAGGTTGCTCCCGAATCGCTGACGGTCCGCGTGTTTGGAAATACTGCGATCGCGATTGGAGTGATCGGAGTGAAGTCAAAACAGGGCGGCAAAACTGTGACGCGGCGCGAGCGCTTCATCGATACCTGGCTCAACCGGAATGGGAACTGGGTCTGCATCGCTACGGATGCGACTCCGATGAAGAATTGAGAGATTTTTTGCGGCGTTTCGTTTTGGGAATTCGTATGTTTGCTACTCGGTTAGGTGGGGCATCCACTAGCGCTGTGATCTTTCTGGGAGCCGTGGAATCCCACCTTTCGAAACGCGCGAAAGACGGGGCACCCGGCGACTCCGATGAAGAACTGAAATACTTCAAGAGTTCCGTTTCGTGAACGGATGGGTTCCCAGCCAGGGTGAGTAACGCCCTCCTCTATAGCGGGGCGCGCAGAAGCTAGGGGCGTGCGGACGCCGCACTTAGCATACGGGCAACTTCAACCCTACAGCGTCCGCGTCGATTTAGGGGACGAACAAGTAGCCGTGGTACACGCCGCCCGAATCGGTGTAGTAGCCAGTAACATCGCCGGCGGTGTTGATACCCATTTCGAGCCCCGTTTCGCCGGGCAGTTCGACGCTGGTGATCGCTCCCTTAGAAGTGCGCACAAAGACGTAGGCCGCTCCGCTGGAAGTGCCATAGATTCCCGTGATCGTTCCCGCTGTGTTAATACCGAAGACAACAGTCGAGACGGAACCCGCCGGATCGAATGAAGTGATGACTCCAGTCTTGGAGCGCACGAAGCCATGGCTCGCGCCACTGGGGTCGGAGTACCAGCCCGCGATCGCACCCGAGGTATTGATCCCGGTCGCAACGGTGCCCTGTAGGTTTCCGGTGCCCGCACCGGTTACATCGAAGGTCGTGATTGTGCCGCTGGCGGTGCGCTCGAATCCGTGAAATGCGCCGTTGCCGTCTCTCTCCGATCCCGTGATGGCTCCCGCTGTATTGATCGCGGCCGGAATCGTTCCCTGTCCCTTGCTTGTGCCCGCGCCGGTGACGTCGAAGTCGGTGAACACGCCGGTCTTCGAACGCACGTATCCACGATGGACGCCGTTGGAGTCGAAGTACCAGCCGGTGATCGCGCCTGAGGTGTTGATGGCAATCCCGAAGGTTCCCTGATCGCTGCCCGATCCTGCGCCGGGAGCTTCAAAGGTGGTGATGATGCCTGTCTTCGAGCGCGAGACGCCATGCTGCACGCCGCCGGTGTCGATGAGATAGCCGGTAATCACTCCGGAATTATTGATGCCGGTAACGACGCCGCCTTTGTAGCCGGCGGGAGCGTCATAGCTGGTGTAGACCCCGGCGGAGCTGCGCAGATAGCCGTGCGCCAGGCCGCTGGTGTCGACGTAAACGCCCGCGATTGTCCCTGCTGTATTGATAGCGGCCGCGATAGTTCCCTGTCCGGAGGCTGAGCCCGCGTCAGGCTCGTCGAGTGTGGTGAAGGTTTGGGCCGGCGCGGCGACGGCTGCCACAGCTAAAAGAAGCAGACCGGCGAAAACTCTTGCTTTCAAAATTGACTTCATTAAGCTTCCCTGTTGCGCACAATGCGCCGAAAGTAGAGTGACTGTGCCGCGAAACAGCGGCGGAGGTCAATGGTCCGGCAATAGCGTGTAGATAGCGAGATAACAACCTTGTTTACAGGTGGTTGGGGGAAGTTATTGCGCGCTATGGCGAGGTAGAGAAAGAAGGGTTTGGTGGAAGGGCGGGCCTTCAGACCCGCGTTTGATGTCGTTGGACAAAGGGCTTCAGCCCCGGCGGCATAGGATCGAGGACGAAACGGCCCGTGGCTGACGAATATGGATACTCTTCCGGCTTTCGGAACAGCCCGGCGCGCACGGGATTCATTCGAATGTATTCGCGATGACGCTCGAAGTCTTCGTCATCCCGAATGCGATGATTCGTGAAGCTTGCCTGCTAGACCGGCGAGCGCGACTTCAGCCGGAACGAGAATCCTCTCTTGATGAATTGAACGGCGCGCTCCGGAGAGATTTCCGGCGCCGGCGTGATCGTCGCGTGAAAATGATCCGGCATGATGACGAGATCGTGCAGGCGGTATCTGCCCTGGGCGCGATAGTGAAGGACGGTTTCGAGCAGCAACTCTGCGGCGGGAGTGTGGTGAAATAAAGTTTTTCTCTGCGCGGTGACCGAGTTTCGGCACGGCTGAAGCCATGCCCTACCCAAAACCTTGCCGAGCCTTGCTCGGCGGGACAGCCGCCGGGGCGCTGTCCCCACGTGATTTGTTTAACTACACCCGCTAGTCGATCCGCAGCTCATGCACTTATAGCAGCTGCCGTTGCGCACCATGATGCAGCCGCAGACGTGGCAGCTGGGGGCGTCGCCGAGGTCGATCATTCCGGCCAGGGCGTCGGCTGCGTGGATGCTGCCTGTCGTTCGTCGTTGGTCGTTCGCCGTTGGCGAGCTTGTGTCGGCGGTCAGGTCTGGCTCGATTCCTTCGGCTACTGGGGAACGGCCCAGGTTGTTTACGTCTCCCATGCTCTTTGGGCGCAGGTTTTCGAAGAGGAACTGCTGCTGTCCGGTCAGGAAGCGGAGTTGGAGCCAGCGGAAGATGTAATCCATGATCGACTTGGCGAAGCCGATGTCGGGATTGTTGGACCAGCCGCTGGGCTCGAAGCGGGTGTGCGCGAATTTTTCGCACAACAACTTCAGCGGCACGCCGTGCTGCAAGGCCATGGAGATGGCGAGCGCGAAACTGTCCATGAGGCCGGAGACGGTGGAACCTTCCTTGGCCATCTTGATGAAAAGCTCGCCGGGATCGCCGTTGGGATAGAGGCCGACGGTGATGTAGCCTTCGTGGCCTCCAATGTTGAATTTGTGCGTGACCGACATGCGCTCTTCCTGGAGGCGGTGACGGACGGCGCGGGGCGGCGCGTTGAGGTCTTCTTCCTGCACGTGACGGCGCGCTGCGGCGGCGGCGGCGTTGCGGGCGGCGTCGTCCTTGGTGGAGTTCGCGGTCTTGGTGCCGGCGGCGGAGAGCGGTTGCGCTTTCTTGCAGCCGTCGCGATAGACAGCGACCGCTTTCAGACCTAGTTTCCAGGCCTGGATGTAAGACTCGGAGATATCTTCGACCGTGGCGTTCTCGGGAAGATTGACGGTTTTCGAGATAGCGCCGGAGATGAAGGGCTGGGCGGCGGCCATCATCTTTAAGTGGCCCATGTAATGAATGGAGCGGGTGCCCTTGGCGGGCTTGAAGGAGCAATCGAAGACGGCGAGATGGTCGTCCTTGATGTGCGGCGCGCCTTCGATGGTGCCGGTGGCGTCGACGTAGCTGACGATGGCGTCGGTCTGCTCGTGCGTGTAGCCGAGCTTGAAGAGGGCGCTGGGGACCGTGTTATTCACGATCTTGATCATGCCGCCGCCGACTAGCTTCTTGTACTTGATCAGAGCCAAGTCGGGCTCGATGCCGGTGGTGTCGCAGTCCATGAAGAAGCCGATGGTGCCGGTGGGAGCGAGGACCGTGACCTGGGAGTTGCGGTAGCCGTGCTTTTCGCCGTTGGCCAGAGCTTCGTCCCAGCATTGCTTGCTGGCTTCATAGAGCGGAGCCGGAACATTCTTGCTGTTGATGTTGTTTACCGAAGCCCGGTGCATCCTGATTACGTCCAAGAAGGGCTCGCGGTTGAGATAGTAGCCGGGGCAGGCTGCGCCGGGCATGGCTTCGGCGGTGGTTACTCCGAGGCGCGTTTGCACGGTGCTGGTTGCCGGGCCGAGGGGTTCGCAGAGTTCGGCGATGCGGCTGGATTGTAAGTAGGCTTGTCCGCACATGATGGCGGTGACGCAGGCGGCATAGTCGCGGCCGGCGTCGGAGTCGTAGGGCAGGCCGGCGGCCATCAGCAGCGCGCCTAAGTTGGCGTAGCCGAGACCCAGCGGACGGTAGTCGTGGCTATTCTTGCCGATCATCTCCGTCGGATAGCCGGCGTTGTCGACGAGAATTTCCTGCGCGGTGATGACTACGTCGACCGCGTGTCGGTAGGCTTCCACGTCAAACGTGCCGTTGGGCGCGAACTTCAGCAGGTTCAGGCTGGCGAGATTGCAGGCCGAGTCGTCGAAGAACATGTACTCGGAGCACGGGTTGCTGGCGTTGATGCGAGCTGGTGTTCTTGCTGGTGTGCCAGCGGTTGATGGTCGAGTCGTACTGCATGCCGGGATCGCCGCAATGCCAGGTAGCTTCGGAGATCTTGTTCATCAGATTCTTGGCGGAGTAAGTATTGATAACCCGGCCGTCGACGATGGAGCGGGTGGAGAATTCGGTGTCGCGCAGAACGCTGACCATGAAGTCGTCAGTTACCCGGACGGAGTTATTCGCGTTCTGGAAGAAGATGGAGCTGTAGGCGTCGGAATCGGGATGCGAGCCGTCGTATCCCTGCGCGACTAAGGCGTGGGCCTTGGCTTCCTCTTTCTGCTTGCACTCGATGAAGTCGACGATATCGGGATGGTCGATGTTGAGGATGACCATCTTGGCGGCGCGGCGAGTCTTGCCTCCGGACTTGATGACGCCGGCGAAGGCGTCGAAGCCTTTCATGAAGCTGAGCGGGCCGCTGGCGGTGCCTCCGCCGCTGAGAGTTTCAGTGGAACTGCGCAGCGGAGAGAGATTGGTGCCGGTGCCGCTGCCCCATTTGAAGAGCATGCCTTCGGTCTTAGCCAAGGTGAGGATGGAGTCGAGCGAGTCTTTCACCGAGTTGATGAAGCAGGCCGAGCACTGCGGGCGCGTGTATCCGGTGACGCCGAATTCTACTTGCTGGGTGGCGGCGTTCCAGTGCCAGTTGGTGGCGTCGGAGTTGGGCTCGATGCGGTCGCAGCCGACGTTGAACCAGACGGGCGAGTTGAAGGCGGCGTACTGGCGGATGAGGAGATGGACGAGTTCGTCGTGGAAGGTGGCGGCGTCTTCACTGGTGCGGAAATAGCCATCCTTCATGCCCCAGTCGCGAATGGTCTCGGCGACGCGGGCAACTAACTGGCGGACGCCGGTTTCGCGCTCGCCGGTATCCATGCGGCCGTGCAGATATTTGCTGGCGACGATGTTGGTCGCGGTCATGGACCAGTCTTTGGGGACCTCGACGTTCTTCTGCTCGAAGATGATGCCGCCCTGCGAGTCGGTGATGGCGGCGGTGCGCAGCTCCCACTCGACGTCGTCGTAGGGGTTGACGCCGGGCTTGGTAAAGAGGCGGCGGAAGGCGAGGCCGGGAGCCTTCTTCTTATTGGCGGCCGCGGCGGGATGCGACTTCAGTTGGTCTTTTTTCTGCACGTCATTCTTCTGCACGTTTTCTTGTGATCTTTCCTGCACGTTTTCCTTCGTATTTTCGTTAATTCGCGCCTGCACTTCGGCCATGTCTTTCTCCTGATTAGATGATTGCGAAATGAAATCGATGTTGCATGGGCCCTGGTATGAACAGCATTTCCGGTTGCTTTTGAGGCAAGGACTGAAAGGCCGCGGGCCTTAGCCCACGCTGCTTGCAGCGGCTCTGCCTATGTGGCTAGGCCAGCTTCGGGCTTCTTGCGATAGCTGTGCTCGGGGAGCGCGGTCGGTTCGATGGGCGACGCTGCCTGGATGGCGCTCGGCGGGCCAGCGGGTGGTACGGACGCGTCGGCGACCGGCGATTCGATTCCATGTCGAATGAAAGAGGCGGCAACGAGTTCGATCAAACCTTCCATTGGGGGCTCCTCGGGTGCAGAAAGTACTGCGAGGAAACTGCGCGTGCACGGCAGCTTCAACGCCAAATTTTCAATGAATCCCCCCGGGGGGGTTGCCTGGACGGGCTAAACCGGGGGAAGTCACCGCGAAACTCCATCCGAAAACCGGGGGGATGGTCCCGTGAAGGAGCAGACAGGAAGTCACCACAACTTCGAGTGCGCCCCTGAGTTTAGGGTCTGGGCCTCCTTGCGTGGAGGTCTATAAAAATGCCCTTGGGATGCTTAACGTACTCCCACCAGTTGTGCGTGTCAAGAGAAAATCGCAATATGTAGTGGCTCTAGTGTGCTACATGTACCGAATTGGAGAATGACAATCTCCTCACTGCCGGACCCTGTTGAAAAGCTGGTTTTGCTTTCGCAAATCTGTTCTCTACCAAACCGCAGCGCGGGTCGTTCTTCGGAAAGCCGAGAATCGGAGCGAGTGATCCCGGCGGGCGGTCGACGGGAGAGAAAATTGTCCTTGGCCGCACCGGGTATCGCCGCGGCGAGCGGCAGGTAAACATCTTCAAAGAAATCGCGCGTCGCGATGCGGCGAGTGCCGTTGGAAGTTTCGACAAGGTAGTCGCCGGGCCGACCGACGTGCTCGTGACCGAAAGGGTCGGTGAATGCGATAGGCTCGGTGAGTTGCCGGGCGCGTACCAGGAAGCGCGTGCAGTACACATTCCAATTATTCTTGCTGATCATGACCTTCTCACTGCTCGATGTGACGGTTGCGGTTTATTCACGCCGGCTTGCCGGCCAGATTGTTAATGGAGTGTTGTGAATGTACGCGCAGAATCCGATGAGGTCAATTACACATGATTGGTGCAACCGGTGGAATTCCCGGGAGCAATGAATGAGAAGTAAGCGCGTGCAAGTTGGAGATGAAAGCGGGCGTGGATTGCACGCGTACGGCGGATTTTGTGTGAGCGATGGAACGCGCGAGGAATTTTTCGCGCGTTGAGAGGACGCGATTTGCACACAGGGTGCACAGGAAAGTCAGAAAGACATTGCCGATTGCAGAGGTCAGACAATAGAGGTGAGAACCAATGCTGTACGGAGCATTCGCGGACTCCAGCTCTGCTATTCTCTGGCAATGCATCGTCATTCTTTTGCGACACCGTCATCTTGCCACTTGTAGCCGCAGGCTTCGCAGGCCCAGTCGAATTTTGGCGGCGTTTCGGGAGACTGAGTTGATGACGATGGGGAATCCATCGTTGCTGGCGGAAATTCAGACTCGTCGTTCGGCGGCGGCTCCGTGACCAGGCGATTGAAGACGACTTCGGTCGATTGACATTTGGGACAGCGGACGGGAACGTCCTCCTGTTCGGGGGACGCCTCTTCGGGAGGTTCATCTTTGGGAAAGTAGTTCTTCATCGCGCGGATCGCCCATGGCCAGCCAATTCGCATAATTTTGACGGTCACACCGGTTACAAAATTCGAGGTCACATCGGCCACGCCGGTTGCTTTCTCCGGCCCCATGAAGAAAGGAATGCTTGCGACGTCAAGAAGCCCCTGTACCTGGAGAGCATCGCGCGGACTCCAAACGGTGCACAGGTCAACCAATTCGCGCTCTTCCTTATACAGCGGCTCGGTTGGAGATGATGGATCGGATGGATCGAGCCAATCGGACGGTTCGGGAGCTGGAGTCGCTTCTTCAGGCTCGGGTTCGAGCTGAAGGCGTCGATGGTTGACCTCTGTCTCGAGAACCTGGCGCGCGAGGTCGGTTAACTCACCCTTTTGCTTCAAAAGGACGAGTAACTCCGGGTCCTTCATCTGGCGATAATGCTCGACGAGGCGAAGATAGTCTCCGGCTGCATCGGCTGCGTGCATGGTAACGGGGAAATGATATATCCGCTTCGGGCGGCAGTCACTGGGAAAGAGCAGGCTCCATAAGAGAAGCCCCGCCCATCAGGAAGTGATGAGTGGGGCGAAATCTGCTGCTCGCGGGACGACGCGTGTCCGATCAGTTACTCGAGGAACATATTGAACTTGCTGGTGATCGTCGAAGTGCCGACGGTCGTCGTGACAGTAACGCTGGCCACACCCTTCACCGGATTAATGCAGCTTTCCGTGCTGCCGGCGCAGTATCCATTGCCCGGGCCGGTTTGACCCAGCGTTCCGAAAGCGACGTCGTCTGAAATAACGATGACGGTACCTGCCGGGAATGGGTTGGGGCCGAAGTTGAATGGGCCGGTGTCCAGGACGAAATTCTTTCCCTGTTTCACTACGATGGAGACCACGAGATTGTCGGTGTTATTGCCTGTGTCGTCTTCGTAAAACCAGAAAATCTGGCCGCAATTCGGGCTGGTCGAGGAATTGGCATCGCAGTTGGAGAGCGACTGCGAGTAGGCTGGCGCCCCGAGGACGACTCCGCCGGTCGCGATGCTGGCGCAATCGGCGTCATTCGGGTTGCCGCCGTTCGGGAAGCAAGGCCACTCATCGTTGCCGCTGCCATCGATCGGGGGCAGAACACCGAAGCCCGACATCAGCTGCTCGAGTGCTTTCCTTTCGGTCTTGCCTTCAGAGCGAACGATTGTGATTGACGGCGCGAATCTGGAGATGATGTATGTTTTGCGCCACTGCTTGTTGGCCGCAGATAAGAAGGGCAACAAGCGCGAGGCAGGTCGAGCACTGACAACAAACGAGACTTGGTCATTTCCTCCTCCTTTGAATCCGATAACTTGCGGAAAGCCCTCCGCGAGCGCCCGGGGAAGGCGGCAAGTATGCTGTAGGTCCAATGCCTTGTCAACGGCTGCCAGGTAGCAGATTTACTGCAAGAAAATGCACATGACCTTTCCTGACAAAGCGACGCTCTTACTTGCGGAGAGAAAACAAAAGCTCCCGGCGATGCCTCGCACCGGGAGCTTTTATGTTCTGCGATTTGACTTCTGACTTCTAACGTACCTCTATTTCTTAGCGCATCCTTGGCCCGTCGTGATGCTGGTCAGGATATTGTTGGCTGCCGTCAGCGACTTGCTGTAGCAATAGCCGGTCATGTCGTAGGTGTAATAGGTTTGCGCGCTGGACTGATTCTCGTTTCCGGTGAGCTGGACACTGGAATTAAATTCGAGCGTGTCGGTGGGCGTGACCTGGTTGTTCAGTTCGCTGAAGGCGACCACTCCGCCGTTGAGGGTGGCTTCGTCCTGGACTGAATAATCCTGGCTCACCGTCGTGGTTTGCGTGCCGGAGCCGTCAGGGTTGAAGTTGAGAACGATATCCATGGTCATGGGCCAGTTGCTGTTGCGGTTGTCGATGTGCGTGCCGGCAGAGTCGACGACGGTGGTGGTGGCGCCGATCATGGTGCCCTGCGCGATGTCCTGCTCGTAGGTGTTGCCGTTGATGGTGAAGTTCTGGACGTTGGAGAATTTGATGTTCTGCGCAAGCGTTGTCGGTGACTGTGCCCGCGGAGGTATTGACGTAGCCGGCGATGGTGAAATTGTGGCCGGAGGTTGTCTTGACCGATCCGCTGACGTCGCCGGTCTTCGAGACATGAACGCTTTCGTTGATGGATGGCGAGGGTGCGGTCAGAGTGTTCTGCGTAACTCGCGCCGGTGACCTGGGTCGAGCCGTGATCGAGATAGAGCAGAAGAGACGCGGTGGCGGAGAAGTAGTCGTCGGCGTTATAGACGCTCATGCTATGGTGTGCGGATTGCCATCGTCGAGCGTGGCGGCGAAGGGCGTAAGGTCGACACGATAGGGAACGAAGTTGAGTGTTTGAACTCCGGGGATGGGGAACCAGAGATAGGGGTCGATGCCGCCGGTATAGATCCACGGGTAGACCGGAGCGACGCCGGCGGGCGTGCCGTCGATGGTGATCTCCGACTCGCGGAAGGCCGTGTTGGGGCAGCTTTCCAGTTCTCCGCTGACGTCGTTGGGCACGCAGGTGTACCAGAACTCGTCGTCGTTCTGGCTTTGCGCGAAGACGTCGAGATAGGCGCGCTCGACGTTCATGGGGAAAGTGAGCGTCTGGGAGAGCGAAGGCTGGCAGCATTGTCCGGTGGTGTCGAGGGCGACGGTGCCGCCGCTGGGCCCGCCGGAGAAAGCGATGACCTGATCGGCCGTGACGGGCGCGGGATATTTGGGCGACGGCGGATAGAAATAGAGAGTTACGGTGCCGTAGATCACGCCGGTGTAAGTCTTGTTGACGATGTTGCCGATGTCGGCGGCGCCTTGCTGCGCGGTGGTAAAGATGGAGCTGTAGTCGGTAAGGTCGCGCTGAATCTGCCAGCGACGGGCGTCGTTCGGATCAGGCTCGGAGGTGGTGCCGAAGTAAATGTTGGTGGGGCCGAGCCAGATGTTGGCGGTGCGGTCATACTGAATTCCCTTGCGTGACAGAGAAGTCGCCGACAAGAATGACCTTGGCCCATGGCGCGGGACAAGCCGCGGGCGGAGTATAAGAAAAGGTTCTAGGATTGAAGTCGTCAAAGCGATCGCGCTGGAAGAGAACGACCTTGCAGGGCGTGGTACTCGGATGAGGAACGGGCGGATCGGCAGTCGCGGTGTTGGAGGAACCCACCCCGGCGAAGGCGAAAGCTGAAGAAAAAGCAAAAAACACAATCGCAATAGATTTCGAGAAGCGGGAGATTGTCATGAGGGGCCTCCTGGGAAGTCGAATCAAGAAAAGCGCTGGTTGGAGAGTGGCTTTGCCGTGCAAAGCCCTGATGGCAGGGCAGTTTAGTGCGAGATCAGGCGCGGGAGTCAAGGGCGAGTCACAGAAATTCAGAATTTGAGGCGATGGAGGTCAGATGCAGAATTAAAATCCTTCATCTCGTGGCGGGAGATTGGCTCTTGCGGAAGAAGAAAACGATAATCCGGACTTTGTCGTTGCCGCCAGCTCTCCTGGCTTGTTTGTGGAGTGTAGCGGCGCGGACAGGATGTCGCGCCTGTCGCCGGGACCGGATACGCAAGTCGTGGTATTAGGAACCGGCACTCCTGTCGCCGATCCGGAGCGCTCGGGTCCGGCAGTCGCCATCGTGGTCAACCACCAGGCCTATCTGGTCGATTGCGGTCCCGGGGTGGTGCGGCGGGCGGCGGCGGCGGCGAACAATGGCTTCTCCGAACTGAAAGCCACCGCATTGAAAATCGTCTTCATTACGCATCTGCATTCCGACCATACGCTAGGATATCCGGACCTGATTTTTTCGCCGTGGGTGCTGGGAAGAACGGCGCCGCTGGAGGCATACGGTCCGCATGGCTTAAAGAAGATGACGTCGAATATCGAAAAGGCGTGGGAAGAAGACATTCACGTTCGGCGCGCGGGCCTGGAGCAGGCGAATGCCACCGGATACAAAGTCAACGTCCACGAGATCGCGCCGGGCGTAGTGTATCGCGATGAAAATGTAACGGTTACGGCGTTCCCGGTGAAGCATGGTATTTGGAAAGAGGCGTATGGATACAAATTCGAGACGAAAGACCGGAAGATTGTTCTCTCAGGAGACACGGCCCCGGCCGATGAGGTGGTGAAGGCGTGCGATGGATGCGACGTTCTCCTCCATGAGGTGTACAACCCGCATGGCCACGAGATGAATGAAACGCACTGGAGAGAATACTTCCGAACGTTCCACACCTCGCCGGCGGAACTGGGAGAGATTGCGCGGCGCGCGCATCCCAAGCTGCTGGTTGTGTATCACCAGGTTCTGGAGGGCTTGCCGGAGGGGGATCTCGACGAACAGATCGGGCGTGCGTACCCAGGGAATTGGGTCTCAGCTAAGGACCTGGGGGTGTATTGACGGTCCGAAGCCGAGACCCAGCGGAAACTCGTGTCAGAGAATCGGCTTGCCGAGCGGCATCGCTTCCCTGCCGAAGGTTGCGTTGAGAACCTCGGCGAAAGAGGCATAGAGCGCGACGAGCCCGGTCGCGACGCCAACGAAGCCGCCAAGTTTTTTGCCCGGAGCCCAGCCGAAGTCGCCGGCGGCGAGCAGGAAGAACGTGATCCAGAGGAAAAGGAAGGTCGTGAAGATGGCCTTGCTTGCCTTGAGGGTGCAGATCCAGAGATAGAAAGTGAATACTCCCCACATCAGCAGAGCGGTGGCAACACCGGAGGCGGCAGGAGGTTTGATCCAGCCGGCACCGATCGTCCAGACCAGAAGCGAGTACCAGCACCAGAAGGCGCCGTAGCTTGTGAAGGCAACCGTGCCAAAGGTGTTGCCATTGGCGTATTCGAGAACGCCGGTGATGAGCTGAGCGACGCCGCCGAAGGCGAAGGCGAGCGGTACGACAGCGGCCGTGGCCTCGGGCGGCAGTAAGCCGGCATTGATGCTGCTCAGCACGACGGTGGTGACGCCAAAAGCGGCAAGGCCGAGCGGAGCCGGATTGGCAACCTTGGTTGCTGGAGCGGGACATTCTAATGCAGGTTTGGCGGCAGAGGCCATAAGTTAGAACTCCTAATGTTCACTATGTTCACTGAAAATTAAGACTGCGGCCGCAGAGCGGCTGACGAACACAGCGTATCTTGTGACAGAGTAGTAAGTGAGGGCTGAGATCACAAGGCACGAAGGTCGGAACCCTAGAGATGCGTCCTTTTGTGGCCTGCTCTTGGCTAAGGGGCGATACGACCAAGCCTAAGTGGTGAGATAGGGAATATTCGATGCTGATGCTGCGAACCAGATTTTCCGGCGACATACTGACGGAATTCCTGCCGCCGTTGCGGCGAAGTAAGAAGCAGCGCGTCATTGTCTTGTGCGATGGCATGCCATCAATGCCACGCAAGCAACCGCTGGCGGAGTTTCTGGCGGGGCAAGGATATTGGGTTTTCTATCCGCGATATCGTGGGGCGTGGGAGAGTGGCGGCACATTTCTGGAGCGATCACCGCATCTCGATATCCTGGATGTCATCGACGGGATGCAGGCGGAGTTCAGGGAAATCGCATTCGGGCGCAAGCACCGCGTCCGGGCCGATGAGATTTTTGTGATTGGTGGAAGCTTTGGCGGCGCGGCGGCGCTGCTGTGCTCGCTGGATGCACGGGTGAAGAGAGTTTTGGCGAATTGTCCGGTGGTGGATTGGGCAATCCTGCCGGGCGAGCGGAAGAAAGAGACTACCAATCCGAGTTATGCGGCTTATATTCGCGAGGCATTTGGCAGTGCGTACCGGCTATCGGATCGAAATTGGAAGAAGCTCAGCAATGGGAAGTTCTTCAGCCCTATTTATCACGCCGGAGAGATGACGGCGGAGAAGATCATGATGTTTCATGCGGAGGATGATCCCTATGTACCGTACCGGACGGTGGTGAAGTTTGCTCGGGCGAGCGGGGCGCGGCTGAAGTTGCTGCGGCGCGGCGGACATTTGAGTACCGATATGATTGTGCGGAAATATTGGGGGCAGATCCGAGAATTTTTCGAGCGCTAGCCTCGGCGCGAAAGGCGCTATCAGAGTTTGTTCAGGCCATCCAGCGCCGCGACTTTATACGCCTCCGCGAGCGTCGGGTAATTGAAGATGGTGTCGCGGAAATATTCGATCGTTCCGCCCATGGCCAACACGGCCTGTCCGATGTGAATGATCTCGGCAGCGCGGTCTCCGATGATGTGGACGCCTAGCAGCTTGAGCGAATCGGGATCGAAGAGGATTTTTACCAGGCCCTGTTCGTCGCCGAGCATCTGTCCTTTGGCCAGTTCGGAGTAGCGTGCCAGTCCGCTCTCGTAGGGCGCTTTTTTCTTGGTAAGCTCTTCTTCCGTTTCACCCACCATCGAAATTTCCGGAATCGCGTAGATTCCATATGGAATCAGGTTTGAAACCATCTTGCTGGGCTTGCCGAACATGTGGCAACTGGCGAGGCGTCCCTGCTCCATGGAAGTTGACGCGAGGGCGGGAAATCCAATCACGTCGCCGGCAGCGTAGATGTGCGGAACGTCGGTCTGGTAATGCTCATTGACTATCAGCTTGCCGCGACCGTCGGGAGAAATGCCGGCGGCTGCAATATTCACCTGGTCGCTGTTGGCCTGTCGGCCAACGGAATAAAGAAGCGCCTGGCCGCGAACGATCTTGCCGCTTTCGAGCTTGGCAAAAACCTGCGAGCGCTCGTCGTCGAAGCCGACGGAGACAACTTTTTCTCCAAGACGGAAGACGGTGCCGAGCTGGCGAAGCTGGAAGCAAAGGCTCTCGATGATCTCGCGGTCGACGAAGTCGAGCAGCGTGGGCCGCTGATCGAGCAGAGTTACTTTGACGCCGAGGGCGGCGAACATGGAGGCGTATTCCAGTCCGATGATGCCGGCGCCGACGACAATCAGCTCGCGCGGAATTTCTTCCAGGCAATGGATCTGGTCAGAGTCGAAGATTCTCTTATTGTCGATGGGGATTCCGGCGTCGTGCGCGGGGCGCGTGCCACAGGCAATCAGAATTTTCTCGCCGTGAATCTGTTGCGTGCCGTCGGAGTTGTTGATCTCGACAGTGTGGGGATCGACGAAGTGGGCATCGCCAGAGAACGAGGTTATATAGTTTCGCCGGAGCTGCGCCTTGATGACCTCGACTTCTCGCGACATGACAGACTGCGCGCGGAACACGAGGTCGGACATCTCGATGCGATCTTTAAGCACATAGCCGCGGCCATAAAAAGTGCGCTGGCGAAAGCCGCTGAGATAAAGCACGGCCTCGCGGAACATCTTGCTGGGAATCGTTCCGGTATGAACGCACACGCCGCCAATCGTGCGCTCGCGATCGATGATCGCAACCTTCTTGCGCATCTTGGCCGCGCAGATGGCGCCCTTCTGACCGGCAGGGCCGCTGCCGATCACAACCAGATCGTATTCGTTGTTCGACATTGGGAAAGTTGAGTTCTTCGTGACTATTATCGGTGGGAGCGTACCAGCGGTCTAGCTGCGAAAGGAGAGGAGCTTTGGTTTGGAGCGGAAATTAATGTTGTCTTAATGTGGGGCGGGGAATTCTGATATTTGACCGCGGAGTTCGCGGAGACTGACCGGCAGAAAAAGCCGGGCTTTTTCGGCCCGGCTTGGATCGAGACATCGAAGCGTATCGCTGGCCAGCATCTTACCGAGCTTCGCTCGGTCGGACAGCCGGCGGCGGCTGTCCCCACGCGTTACTTCTTCATCAGCGACTGAAAGCGCTTGTTGATCTCTTCCCAGTTCACGACATTCCACCACGCCGCCAGATATTCAGGCCGGCGGTTGTTGTACTTCAGGTAGTAGGCATGCTCCCAGACGTCGTTGCCGAAGATGGGATGCAGCCCTTGCGAAATCGGATTGTCCTGGTTGGGCGTCGAGACCACTTTCACTTCGCCTTGACTGTCACCGGCTAGCCAGACCCATCCGCTGCCGAACTGGCCCGCTCCGGCGGCATTGAATTTCTCCTGAAAGGTCTTGAAGTCGCCGAAGCTCTTCTTGATGGCATCGGCGATCGGCCCGTCGGTTCGCCGCCGCCGTTCGGCTTCATGATGTTCCAGAACATGGTGTGGTTCACGTGCCCGCCACCGTTGTTGCGGACGGCGCCGCGAATGTCTTCCGGAATTGAATTCAGATCGCGCAGCAGGTCTTCCACTTTCTTCGAATGCAGTTCGGGATGCTTATCGAGCGCCGCATTCAGGTTCTTGACGTAAGCGGCGTGGTGCATGTCGTGATGCAGATGCATCGTCTTTTCGTCGATGGTGGGTTCGAGAGCGTTGTACGCATACGGCAGCGGGGGCAGTTCATGCGCCATTTTCACTTCCTCCAAGGCTTGTGCCATTTCGTTTTCCTCCAAAGCATTAAAGATGACAGGGTGCGCTTGGAAGATTCACGAGGGCCGGGCGTGGTTGTCCGCGGCAGCCCATATATTTGTAACACTTTGGCGAGGAATGCGGCTGGGCCGGGCGGTGCCGGGGGGGAAATCGATGCACGACCCGATACGGAGCATTGGGCGGCGTCCAAAATCCTTAGTCCATGGGGGAATCCCGTGGCCGCAATGTATGGCATGATTAGGGCTCAATTTTGCCGGAAAGTGGAGTTGCGATGCCTCATCATGATTTAGGACGCCGGTGTTGGACGATTGCGCAGTTGGCCTGTTTCCTCATTCTTGCTGCAACTCAATCGCCGCTGTCGGCCGAGAATGATGCGAAGGCGAGCGGCGGACCGCTTGTCATTCAAAATCAAAGCCATCAGACCTACTCCGGACTGACGATCACGTCCGGCGCCGGCCAGGACTGCGTTGAGATCACTAACTCGCAGGACATCACGATCGAGAATTCACAGATCGGCCCGTGCGGCGGAAACGGGATCAGCATCAACGGCGGGAGCAAGATTCAAATCTTGGATAGCTACATTCATCCTGAAACGCAAAGTCCGGGATGCTGCGATCACAACGACGGAGTGCTGGTGCAGTCCTCGTCGGCCATCACCATCCAGGGCAACGTGATCGCATATGGAGAATCGAACGTCGAGGCTCCCCAGGGTGTGAAGCTCCTTACCGTCACCGGGAATTTTCTTTTGAACCCGCGCGGGCCGTTTCCAAGAGGACAAAACATTCAGGCTTGGAGCTCTTCGAATGTTGTCGTGAAGAACAATTACACGATCGACAGTTCTGACACGCAGCAGTATCTCTACGCCGGCAATCAGGAAGATTCAATCAACTTCGGCATCGGCACGGGATTTCTCGCCAAGGGCAACTACATCAACGGTGGACAAAGCGTATCCGGATGCGGCCTGATCGCGGATGACGGCGCCAATGACGCGCAGTTCGTCGGCAATCGACTCGTGGACACTGGCCAGTGTGGAATCGGCATCGCCAGTGGGACCAATCAACTCGTGAGCGCGAACCGGATCATAAACCGCAATCCGGTTCCTGGCGGCGGCAACACCGCGATCTATGTCTGGAGCCAGTATCAGGGCGTGGGCTGCGGGCCGGTAACGATCTCCCACAACATTGCGACGGAGATTCATTCGGACGGAACGCAGTCAGGGTACTGGGATGGAGGCGGTTGCGAGCCGGTGACGCTTAGCGGCGACATCTGGAACGAAGATGCCGAAAAGAAACTAACGCCGGTGGACAAGAAACGGCCACCACCGCTCATTCCTCCCCGGCCGAAGCACTGCGTGGCGCAGTCGCCGTATTCGACCCAGACTGGGTGGCCCGCCTGCCGGTAAAGAAACCAATCCCTATCCAGCAAACAAGAATCTGATAAACCGCGGCTGATTTTTTGGAATAAATTCGCGGCTCGCCAGTTCTGCACACCAGCAAGCGCAACGTGAACTGGAGGCAGCGATGGCAGACGAAACAAACGACAGTATTTTGTTCGATCACAATCACGACGGCATTGACCGGCGTGGATTTCTGAAATGCATGGCATGGGCGGGAACGGGCGCGCTCTGCGTCGTTGAAGGTGGAGTGCTCAAGTCATTCGCACTCAACGATCCTGCCGCGAAACATGCCAAAGGCCAGGTGAGTTTCGTGCAGATCAGCGACAGCCACATGGGATTCAACAAGCCGGCTAATCCGGACGTGATCGCCACGCTCAAAGCTGCGGTCGACAAGATCAACGCGCTACCCGTAGCGCCGGAATTCATGCTGCACACGGGCGACATCAGCCATCTCTCAAAGCCATCCGAGTTCGACAACGTCGATCAGATCCTGAAGTCGGCGCGGCCGCAAGAGGTCTTCTTCGTTCCGGGAGAGCACGACGTGCTCGAAGACAGTGGCGCGCAATATCGCGAGCGCTATGGCAAAAACAAGAACGGCGCGGGCTGGTACAGCTTCGAAAAAAATGGCGTGCACTTCATCGGGTTGGTGAACGTGATGAACCTCAAAGCCGGAGGCCTCGGATCGCTCGGGAAAGAGCAACTGGAGTGGCTGGAGCGCGACGTCAAGCACCTGAAGCACAGCACGCCGATCATCGTCTTCGCTCATATCCCGCTTTGGACGGTCTATCCCGAGTGGGGCTGGGGAACCGATGACAGCGCGCAGGCGCTTTCTTACTTAAAGAAATTCGGCTCGGTCACGGTACTGAATGGCCACATCCATCAGACGATGCAGAAGGTGGAAGGGAATGTCACTTTCCACACCGCATGCTCCACGGCCTTTCCGCAGCCGAAGCCGGGAGCCGCACCGTCGCCCGGTCCGATGAAAGTGCCGGAGGATCAACTGCGTTCTTTGCTCGGCCTCACCAGCGTGCAGTCCGTACATGGAAAGCACGCCCTGGCCGTGACCGATTCGACCCTGGCGTAACTCATTTCACAAACATTCGAAGTCAAAGAAGGAGAAGGGATCACTATGCCTGTACATCGCTTCACTAGTGCTGTATTTGGGGTACTGCTCTTGTTAGGCGCGATTGGATTGCACAGCGCCTCAGCGGCCGACTCATCATCCGCCGCAGTTCAGATTGACAACTTCAGCTTTACGCCGCAGGAAATCACTGTGAAAGCCGGCACGACCATCACCTGGACGAACCGCGACGACATTCCACACACCGTGGTCAGCACCGACGAGACGTTCAAGTCGAAGGCGCTCGACACCGACGACAAGTTCACCACGACCCTTACGAAGCCCGGCACCTACCCGTACTTCTGCTCCATTCATCCGAAGATGACGGGGAAGATCATAGTCGAATGAAAAATGTCCAAGCAGAGACGGGAATGAAGGTTCAGTAAGGCGGGAGTGAAGACGTGTCCATGAATCCATTCGATCCAAAGTCGGCGCTGCTCGCGAAACATGCGCAGCATGTCGTGCTGGTGCACTTCCCGATCGCGCTGTTCCTGACGGGCGTGCTCTGCGACGTGCTTGCGCATTGGGGCCGCAAGCGCGCCGCTGAAAGCCGTGGCCGAGTTCAATCTGTGGGCAGCTGCGATCACGGCGGTGCCGGTGGTGGCAACGGGGCTCGCGGCATGGCAGTGGCAGCTCGAAGGGCAGCGCCTGAAGGGCGTTTTGCGGATGCATCTTATGTTCGGCGCTGCTTCGGCCGTTCTTCTCTGGCTGGTGATTTGGGTTCGTTCGCGTGCTTGGAAGAAGGCTGACTCGGCGCTTCCCACATGGCACGCCGTGCTCGAGTTGGCTGCTGCGCTCGCAATCGCCCTCACCGGACACCTGGGAGGTTTCGTCAGCGGAGTAAATTTGCCGGGCTGAAATCTGAGGCGAAGTTGAAGGAAAACTCCGTGGCTACAATTCAAGCTCCATATAGAGTGTTCCCGCCATAGGATTTTCGCGATACGCCTCGATTTCCTTGAACCCGAGCCGGCGATACATAGCGACCGCGTCCTGCATGACGGGCCCAACCGTATCGAGGCGCATGCGCTGGTAGCCGATTGCCCGCGCATCGGCGATTAGCCGTTCCGCCATCATCCGGCCCAATCCTTTGCCGCGAAACTGCGGACGAAGATATAGGCGCTTCATTTCGCAAATACCGGACTCCAACTTGTGGAGCGCGCCACACCCGGCTAGCTGACCTTCATATTCCGTCAGCAGCAGACGCCCGTCCGGAGGCGCGTAGTCGCCCGGCAAGCCTGCCAGCTCCGCGTCGAAGTTTTGAAAGCACAGGCTGAAGCCCAGCGACTTCGCGTACTCCACAAACAATTCGCGCGCCTGCGCGATCTGTGCCGGAGAGGACGCTTGCAGGATGGTTACGCCCGTCACCCCACTATTATCGGGGGCATCGCAGGCGAGCGCAAAGCGCACCGTTATAATTCTTGCGAGTTCAGTCGTAACCCACGGAGGGTACTTGAAGGTTCTATTGCTGGAAAACATCAGCGGCGTCGCGGCCTCACAGTTTGAGGAGGCGGGGTTTGAAGTCGAGTCGCTGAAAGGCGCGCTGGACGAGGCGGAACTGGTAAAGAAAATCCGTGGGGCTTCGATCCTGGGCGCGCGTTCCAAGACGCGCATCACGGCGGCTGTGCTCGATGCCGCTCCCGAACTTGTTGCCGTAGGCGCCTTCTGCATCGGCGTCGACAAGATCGATCGCGGGGCTTCGAGCGAGCGCGGCATCGCCGTCTTTAACGACCCGCACTCCAACAGCCGCTCCGTGGCCGAACTCGCGATGGGCGAAATTATTCTGCTGCTGCGCCGGACGTTCGAAGCCAGCACGCGCCTCCATCAAGGAGACTGGAACAAATCATCGGCAGGCTCGCACGAAGTTCGCGGGCTGACGCTGGGCATAATCGGCTACGGGAAGATTGGCTCGCAGGTTTCGGACCTCGCGGAGGCGATGGGCATGCGCGTCATCTTTCACGATCTCGCGCACGTGCTGGCCCGCGGCAATGCGCGGGCGGTCAGCTTCCGCGAACTGCTGGAAACGTCCGATGTGATCACGCTGCACGTCGACGGCAAACAGCAAAATCAAAATTTAATCGGCGAAGAACAATTCGCCGCGATGAAAGATGGGTCATGCCTCATCAACCTCAGCCGCGGATTTGTGGTCGATCATGCAGCGCTGGCTCGCCACCTGAAATCCGGCAAGCTCGCGGGCGCGGCGGTCGACGTCTTTCCGCAGGAACCGGAGAGTGGCGGCCAGTTTTCCAGCCCGCTGCAAGGGCTGCCGAACGTAATTCTGACGCCGCACGTCGGCGGCAGCACGGAAGAGGCGCAGCAAAATATCGGCCAGTTTGTTTCGGCCAAGATGATCGAATATTTCCAGAGTGGCAACTCACTGATGAGCGTCAACCTGCCGCACTGCCACCTCGATTACGAAACGGGATCGCATCGCCTGATGCACATTCATCACAACGTGCCGGGAATTCTGCGCGCCATTAACGATATCCTTGCCGACCAGGGCATCAACATCGAACGCCAGGTACTTGATACGCGCGGCAATCTCGGCTACGCCATCTACGACATCAACCGCGCCTGCGATGAGGATCTGCTGCAAAAATTACGCAGCGTTCCGCACACCATTCGCGTGCGTGTCCCGGGGAAAACTGCACACAGTTGAATCGTCCTGCTCCGGCATCGCGCACGAATCGAGCCTACTTCAGTCGACAAGATTGCGCATCAAGTGTGCAATTTCTTGCATTAGGAGCGGCCCAGACGAGTTTGACGCTGGAGCGTTCATTGATCTATTGTGGCGGACACAAAGTTTCTGGCCTTGTGCCGCGCGTGCCTCGCCCGGTGACAGCCGAAAAGCCCCCGTACAAGATTTCAGTACAAACTCTTCAGGAGACAGCTGATGAAGATCTCTAGCCTGCGCGCACCGAAGTTTCTCCTGACCAGTCTTCTATTCCTTATAGTCGCGGCGTGCCCTGCGAGCGCACAGATGCCGGTCACGACCTGGCATTACGACAACATGCACACGGGTGCGAACATCAACGAAACGATCCTGACGCCGCAGAATGTAAATTCGTCGTCGTTCGGGAAGCTCTTTGAGCAGTCTGTCGACGGCGCGATTGTCGGCCAGGCGCTCTATCTTCCGCAGGTGAGTATTCCCGGAGCGGGCGTGCTTAACGTGGTGTATGTCGCCACTATGAATGACAGTGTTTACGCCTTTGACGCCGACAGCAATTCCGGGAGTAACGGCGGTTTGCTGTGGCACACCAGTTTTCTCTCGAAGAAAGTCACGCCCATGCCGACCTCGCTTCAGGGATGCTCGGGCACCACAGGTTGGACGCAAGTGGGCGTCGTTTCGACGCCGGTCATCGACCCGGTGGCGGGGACGATCTACGTGGTGGCCAAGACGTTCGAGAATGGAATTACGTTTGTGCATCGCCTGCACGCGCTCGACGTGACGACCGGCCTGGAAAAGTCGGGCAGCCCAGTGGTGATTACGGCGAGCTACACCTACGACGGCAAAAACGACGTGTTCGTCGACAAAATGCAGGTCAACCGCCCCGCGCTCCTGCTGAACAACGGCACGATCTACATCGCCTTCGGATCGAATGGATGCCGCAGCGGCAAGGAAGAAGGATGGGTTGTCGCCTACAACTCGGCGACACTGCAACAGGCGGGCGCGTTTGACGTTGAGCCCGCAGCTTCGGCTGCGGCCATCTGGCAACGAGGCGGCGGCCTGGCGGCGGATAGTGAGGGCTACATTTACGGCGCCACTGCCGACGGACCGTTTACCGCCGGCATCGATCTCGGGCAATCAGTCTTCAAGCTGGCGCAAGGCGATGGAGTACTTACACTGGCCGACTGGTTCACACCCTGGAATCAGGTTTACCTCAACGATCATGATCTGGATTTGAGTGAGCCGGTGCTGGTGCTGCCCGATCAGACGGGACCTTATCCTCATCTGGCGGCTTCTGTGGGAAAAGAGGGAACGATTTACCTGCTCAACCGCGACAACATGGGGCAATTTTGTTCTACCTGCCAGAGCGGCGACAGCCAGATTCCGCAGGAGCTTCAGAATTTTGCGCCCAACACCGGTGCGCTGCTGTACTGGAATAACGCCATCTACACGACGGCGAACAGTTCGCCCATCGCCGCTCTCCCGTTCACGAATGGCGTGATCGGCACTACGCCAATCGCCCTCTCGAAGAAAGTCTCTGCCGGACATTCTCCGGTCCTCTCGTCGAATGGCACCTCCAATGGAGTTCTGTGGCAGCTCAATGGGAAGAACCTGTGCGCCTTTGACGCGGTCACGCTTGCCGAACTCTACCAGAGCAACAAGATGAAGGGGCGCGATCCGCTGGATACCCTTCCGCACTATGCCAATATCATGGTCACCAATGGCAAGGTGTACGTAGGAACCACGAACAGCCTGGCTTTCTACGGACTGCTGAACTAGACGGCCGCACGCGAATCTACTCGACATCGTTCACCTTCGCCGCGCGCCGCAAGCGATCGTGCACGGCCTCCCACTCCGGCGTATCGGGAGGGAGATCGATCGCAATCCAATCGACATTCGCATCGTCGGCCTCGTGCAGCGCGCTGTAGAGCCGGGCCGCATAATCGGGCGCCGGGCACGGCATTTGGCGGACCTTCACTCCTTCACGGTTCCGCGAGTGTGTGTGTTGCAGGTAAACGCCTTGGCCTCTTTTCGGCAAGTCGCCCTTCGAAACCAGAAACAAAGCGGTGCGCGGACTGTAGTGGCGAGCATGCATGCCGGGAGCGGGATGTGCCCCGCTGCTTGGACCATCCGCTGAACTGATCGCACCAATCTCCGATTCGAGATCCTTTCGCGATATGCCGCCGGGTCGCAGCAATACGGGCTGCGCAGCCGCGAGCGAGAGCACCGTCGATTCAATTCCCACTTCGCAAGCGCCGCCATCGAGCACGTAATCGACGTCTCCATTCAGACTCTGGCGCACGTGCTCCGCAGTGGTTGGCGAAAGCTCAGTGAATCGATTCGCGCTCGGAGCGGCAACGGGCACGCCGGCGGCGCGAATCAAGGCAAGGGCTACGGGATGCGAAGGCATGCGAAGGCCGACCGTCGGCAGCCCGGCGGTGACGTTCATGGGAACCGCATCGGCCTTCGGCAGGACGAGGGTCAACGGTCCCGGCCAGAATTTTCGTGCGAGACGTTCTGCGATTTCAGGCCATGAGGGGAACGCGGGCCGAGACTCAGAAACAAGTGATCTCGCCATTTCGATCGATGAAACGTGCACGATCAGCGGGCTCGTTGCCGGACGCCGCTTGACTGCGTAGATTCGCGCGACCGCATCGGCGTCGAGAGCATTCGCGCCAAGGCCGTAAACCGTTTCGGTTGGAAACGCCACCAGTCGTCCGGCGCGCAGAAGCCGCGCGGCATACTCAATCTCGGATAAAGTGGGAGCAACGGGCACAGCTTATTCTAGACCGCCGGGATGTGACGGCTTCGGGCCGCCACACCCCGGTTCCTGCCGTAAGCCTCTTTCGACGGGAAAGAAAATGGGCGTTACTTCTTCTCGTCTTCGTCGACCACCAGATTATTCGTCACCGAGAAAATTCCCGGAACGCTGTTCGCCTGAACGCCGGCAATCTGCTTGTCCATGGCGCGAGCCACCGCGCCCTCCAGCGTGACATGGCCATTGTTCACGATGATGTGAATCGGAGGCACGGCGCGCAGTTGATACTCGCTAAGCGCGCTGTTGCCGTAAATCGCGCGGTACACCTCCCGCCGAATACGATCGTCGGCCGGCGACGGCGGAAGCACCTCGATGTTATTGACGACGCGCTCCACGCCTTCAATCCTCTTTACGGCATTTTCGGCGTCAGATTTCAGCACAGGACGCACCACCTGACCGAGCAACGTCACCGTTCCATCCGGATCGACCTTATAAGCCAGGTTGTCGAATACTCCATAAAAAGGCAGCATCACCAGTTCGTGACGCACCTCTTTGTAGACGCGGGCCATGCTCTTCTGGTCGAGAGCCTTGCCGCCCTGCGCGTGAGCAGTGGCCCCGGCAAGCAGAACGACTGAACCAATCAATAGCGATGCGAACATCCCAGCAAGCAGTCTTTTCATAAGTCATCCGCCTTAAACTTGAAATTTGGGATTACGAAAGAACCCGAATCGTCCACTACTTCAGACGCGGAATCACGGTAAAAAGCTGCTTTTTCGTTGCTGTACCTCGAAGGTGGGAATCCCGCAGGCCGCTGTCGATTTAGCGGTAGCTCAAGAGACCCTAACTCTATGATTATGCGGCCTTGGGCTTCCGCCGTCGCTCGCGAAAGCCTTCGATCAACAGATAAAGAACGGGAATAAAGAAGAGATTCAGAATCGTGCTCATGATCATGCCGCCGAACACGGTGGTGCCCACCGAGTGGCGGCCATTCTCGCCGGCGCCGCTGGCCACCACCAGCGGCACCACGCCCATGATGAAGGCAAACGAAGTCATGAGGATCGGGCGCAGACGGATACGGGCCGCTTCCACGGCGGAGTCAAGGATGGTCATACCGCGCTCGCGTAACTGCTCCGCGAACTCGACGATCAGAATTGCGTTCTTCGATGCGAGCCCAACCAGCATCACCAGTCCGACCTGGCAGTAAACGTCGTTTTGAAGACCGCGCAACCATTGCCCGCCGAGCGCGCCCAGCAATGCCATCGGCACGGCGAGGAGAATGATGAAGGGGAGCACAAAACTCTCATAGAGAGCGGAAAGCGTGAGATAGACGACGAGTGTTCCGAGGCCGAACAGGATCAGTGTGGTTGAGCCCGAGGCGAGTTCTTCGAGAGAGATTCCGGACCACTCGTAGGTGTAGCCCTGGGGCAAAGTTTTTGCGGAGAGCTTTTGCATGGCGTCGATAGCCTGGCCGGAGCTGAAACCGGGCGCGGCGGACCCATCGATTTCAGCGGAGCGGAAAAGATTGTAGTGATTGATGACTTGAGGCGCGGTGCTCTGGGTGATGGTGGCGAGGTTATCGAGCGGGACCATGGCGCCAGAATCGGAGCGGACGTAATACTGGCCGATATCCTGCGGGTGCGAACGGAATTGTTTGTCGGCCTGAATGTAGACGCGATAGGAGCGGTTATTGAAATCGAAATCGTTGATGTAGGAAGAACCCATGTAGACGCTGAGGGTGTCGGTAATCTGGCTGAGTGGGATATGGAGGCTCTTGGCCTTTTCACGATCGATGGTGACGATGTATTGAGGATCGTTCGAGGTGTAGGTAGTGAAGAGGCCGGTGACATCTTTTTGCGGACGCTGGCCAGCGGCGCGAACGAGGTCGTGGGTCACCTTGTCGAGATCCTGGAGAGTATGCGCTCCCTGATCGAGGAGTTCGTACTGGAAGCCGCCGAACTGGCCGAGGCCCTGCACGGCAGGCGGCTCGAAGGGAATGACGATCGCGCCAGAGATTCCGAAGAGCGGGCCACGGAGACGGTTGAGGATGGCAGCGGAGCTGTGTTCTTCCCCTTCGCGCTTGCCGTAAGGACGAAGAGGCAGGAAGACGAGGCCGGCGTTGGGAGTGGCCCCGCCAAAGCTGAAGCCAGCGACTGAAAAAGTGCCTTGAACTTCAGGAATATTTTTTGTGATGGCGGAAACTTGCCGTCCGATGTCCCGAGTGTATTCGAGCGAAGCTCCGGTTGGAGCCTGAATGGCGACGATGAGATAGCCCTGATCCTCGGTGGGAACGAAGCCTTGGGGAACTTTCTTGAAGACAAAGTAAGCGAGGCCGAGACCGATGGCGAACAAAATCAAAGCTAGGACCTCGAAGCGTAGAAATGTGCGGAGAGCGCGCACATAACCGGTGTTGATGGCGTCGAGAGCGCGGTCAACCTTTTTGAAAAACCAGTTCTTTTCGATGGTGTTCGATGCGGCCGAGCAGGATCGCTGCGAGCGCAGGCGCCAGGGTGAGCGCGTTGAAGGCGGAAATGGTGATGGAGAAAGCGATGGTGAGCGCGAACTGGCGGAACAGGATGCCCGTGGTGCCGGGGAAAAATGCAACCGGCACAAAAACGGCTACCAGCACCAGCGACGTCGCAATAACGGCGCCGGTGACTTCTTTCATCGCGTCAGAGGCGGCCTTGGCTGCGCTGGGCTCGCCTCCCTGGAGGTGACGCTCAATGTTTTCAATGACGACGATCACGTCGTCGACCACCAGTCCCGTCGCCAGAGTGATGCCGAAAAGAGTCAGCGTGTTAATGGAGAATCCAAGCAGCTTGACGAAAGTAAATGTCCCGATCAGCGAAACTGGAGTGGCGATGAAGTGAATGATCGTAGTCCGCCAGTCGCCGAGGAAAACGAAGATCACCAGGATGACGAGCAGGATCGCGGAACCAACCGTAAAAATCACGTCGCGGATGGACTCGCCCACGGCATCGGTGGTGTCGAAGGCGATCTCATATTTCATGCCGGGAGGAAAGCGCTTGGCGAGGCGATCGAGTTCGGCGACGCAACGTTGATGAACATCAAGCGCGTTGGCGGTGGAGAGCTGAGTAACGGCGATGCCCACCGATTCGTGCCCGTTGTAATCGAGATCGGAGCTGTAGTCTTCGGCGCCGAGTTCGGAGTGGCCCACATCTTTGAGACGGACGAGCGTGCCGTCGGCGTTGCTTTTGAGGATGATGTCATCGAATTGCGCGGGCTCGGAGAGACGTCCGACGGCGCGCACGCTGATCTGGAATTGCTGGCCGGGGATGGAGGGCTGGGCGCCGACTTGTCCGGCGGAGATTTCGACGTTTTGCTCCTGGAGCGCATTGACAGCATCGTCGGCGGTGAGGCCGCGGCCCGCCATGCGCACGGGATCGAGCCAGAGACGCATGGAGTACTTGCGTTCGCCGAAGATGATGACGTCGGCGACGCCGGGCACGCGCTTGAGCGTGTCGCGAACATAGACGTCGAGGTAATTGCTGATGAAGAGCGTGGAAAGGCTGCTGTCGGGAGAGTAGACGGCGCCGCCGAAGACGAAGTTTTGCGAGGTCTTGGCGACGGTGATGCCGATTTGCTTGACGGCGGCGGGCAGGCGCCCGGAGGCGGTGTTGACGCGGTTTTCGATATCGACGGTTGCGAGATCGGGATTGCGGTTGAGATCGAAGGTCGCCGTGATCGTGCTGACGCCGTTGTTGGTGCTGGAAGAGGTGATGTACTTCATCCCCTCAGCGCCGTTGATTTGCTGTTCGAGCGGCGTGGTGACGGCGGATTCGACGGATTGGGAGCTGGCTCCGGTATAGACGGCCGTGACGCCAACCTGAGGAGGAGCAAGATCCGGAAATTGCGCGATAGGGAGCGTGGGAATGCAGGCCGCTCCGGCAAGAATAATGAGCAGCGCGCAGACGGTAGAAAATACCGGACGATGAATAAAAAAATCAACCATAGAAAGACAGTTCTCAGTCGTCAGTTTTCAGTTGTCAGTCCTCAAATCTACCTGACGAATGAATGAGTGCGTTGGCTGTGGCTGGTGCGTTTTGTAACTGGCGCGTGCTTGAAGTTAACTGCTCCTGTCGTCCCTACGAACTTGAACCGCTCTCTTGCGGCACCACCGGTATTCCATCCACCAGAAACTGCGTGCCCGAAACCACGACCTTGTCGCCCGCCTTCACGCCGTTGAGCACGACATAATCATTGCCCACGATTTGACCGACCTGGAGCGGCTTTTGATGGACCACATATCCGCCCTTCTGGTCCGGTTCCGCGACAAATGCAAAGTACACTCCCCCAATACGCGAGACGGCTACCACCGGCACAACCGGCTTTTGATCGCGGCCCCACACGATGCGAGCACGAATGAACTGTGCCGTCCGCAAGGAATCGTTTGAATTCTGAATCTCCGCCTTCGCCAGCACGGTCTGCGTAGCATTATCCACCTGCGGCGAAATGAACGTAATCCGGCTCGTCGCCAGCAGATTGCCCGAGCCATCCACGATCTGCACCGGCAGATTCATCTTCAGCTGTCCGGACTTTTCGACCGGCACATAAATGTAAGCTTCGAGGCTTCCCGGACGATCCACCGTTGTGAGCTGAGTGGTCGTCACCACCCGATCGCCGACGCGCACCGGTATGTCGCCCACAATTCCCGCCCGCGGGGCCACTACCTGGAAGTAGTGCAACTGAACCTGCTGCTCATTGACCTGCGCGTCGAGCGAGTGGAGTTGTGACTGCGCCGCGTCCAGCGTCGCGCGGGCCTGGTCGAGATCCTGCTTGCTCACGACGCCGGCGCTGGCCAGGCCGCTGACGCGCTCGTAGTTCTGCTGCGCCAATTTCAACTGCGCCAGTTGCGCGTTGCGGGCATCCTCCTGGCTTTTGACGGTGGCCTGCTGCTTTGCGGGATCGATCTGCATCAAAGCAGCGCCCTCCGCAACCCGGTCACCCGAGCGCACAAAAATCTTGGTGATGATGCCTTCCACCTGCGGCGAAACTACGGCTGAGTCGCGCGACTTGAGCGTCGCTACGTATTCAGTTGTGTCGTCAATATCCTGCAACACCGCTGTTTTCACATGGACCGGCATTGCCTGTGGCCCGGCAGGTTTTGGGGGGATCGCTCTTCCCGCATCCGGCGGCGATCAGCGCAAGCAGCAGACATCCCCATAAAGCGGGGGCCTTGCGCCACACCCGCCGCAGCGCAGAGTATCGAAATACTGTATTCACATTCATAAAAACGAAGCTGGCGGCGTTATGGCGCACCATGAGACAAAGTAATTGATTCTGGCAAGAGACGCAAAGGGTCGGTAGTAGCTGCCGGGTGAAATCCAGAGGACTGGCATCCTGAATCGGCCTGTGGGAAACTGTCCCCATGCCAAAAGACCGCAAGGAAACATATTCGGACCGTCAATCGCAAGCCTCCCGCGCTCAGAAACAAGCGAAGCAAGCCAAGAAAAAGGCACCGCGTGAGGATTCCAGCCAAGCCGCTACCAAAATCGCGAAAGAAGCCACCGCACGCGATTAAGTTTTCGCACTACCGCTACAGTCGAAGAAAGGCTGCTCTCTAAATAGGATCTCCAACTGTTTCTCATCCTTGATCTTTGGATTTGAATCCACGCTCTGAGGCATCCGCTTCCCTTCTGCTAAATTGTTTTGTTATGAAACCAATTCGCAGCTTCGCCAGCGACAACAACGCCAACGTTCATCCGGAGGTGCTCGAAGCCATCTCCCGCGCCAACCGTGGCCACGTGGTCGGCTATGGCGACGATCCTTATACCGTGTCCGCCATCAAGAAATTTCGCGAGCACTTCGGCGATGATATTGAGGTTTTCTTTGTCTTCAACGGGACCGCTGCGAATTGCCTGAGCCTCCAGGCTTTGTGCCGTCCCTACCACGCCATTCTCTGTCCCGAGCTTTCTCATATTTACACCGATGAATGCGGCGCCCCCGAGAAGTTGACGGGCTGCAAGCTCATTCCACTTTCCGCACCCGGCGGCAAGCTCACCGTCGAGATCGCCGCCCATGCCTACCACGGAATCGGCGACCAGCACCACGTTCAGCCGCGCGTCGTGTCCATTACGCAGTCCACGGAGATGGGCACGATATATAAGCCGGAAGAGGTAGAGGCGCTGGCTCGCTTTGCGCACGACTTGCAGATGTTTCTGCACATGGACGGCGCCCGCATTTCGAACGCTGCCGCTGCGCAGGGACTCACGCTGCGCCAGGCCACACGCGATCTCGGCGTCGACGTGCTGTCATTTGGAGGAACCAAGAACGGGTTGATGGGCGCGGAGGCGGTGGTTTTCTTTCGCCCCGAGCTCGCCGCCGATTTCCTTTATATGCGGAAGCAGGGAATGCAACTCGCCTCAAAAATGCGCTTCCTTGCCGCGCAAATGGAGGCGCTGCTGACGAATGACCTTTGGAAGCGCAATGCCACCCATGCCAACCGCATGGCAAAATTGCTGGCGGAACAGATCGGAAAAATTCGCGGCGTGAAGATTGTCTACCCGGTTGACGCCAACGGCGTGTTCGCGCAGATCCCGCACGACGCCATCCGCAAAATTCAGGAGCGCTACTTTTTCTATGTCTGGAACGAGGAGGAGTCGGTCGTCCGCTGGATGTGCTCTTTCGACCTTATCGAAGAAGACGTCCGGCAGTTCGCGGAGTTCGTAAAAGAAGTAGTGGAATCCTGTCCGAGTTAGACCCGGCCGATTGAAGACACGTCAGCGTTGCACCGCCTGTTAGACGCCGCTCGACTCTTATATTAGTTGTGTGCCGTTGTTGTCGCTGCTGCGAGTGTCAGTCCCGTCGACTTATGCCTTGCCGATTTTGGACTTCTTGGCAGCCCGAACTTTCGCCCAGCGCGCCTTTTGCGCCGCCGCTATGCGCCTCCGCCCAGCCGCCGATATGGTTCGGGTCTTCCGTCCTGGCGCGGCAGCCTTCGGCCGGCCACCGTTCATATAGGCCTTGCCAAAAGCAGTAAGGGCTGCACTTACACGATGGAGTTCACTCTCGAGTCGTGCACGTTCCGTTTGTAGTTGATCAACTATGGTATTAACAATCGAATTAGCCATTGCTGAATTCTATCACTCTAAGTCACCATATTGGGCCGATAGGAGTGACAAAAACACCCAATTTTACAATTCATGTGCAAACTACCAGCTTAGTTGGATCGAGTTCAAACTATTCCCCAGGAACCACGTTCACGCCCATCCTTCCGCGTCCGACAGGCTTAACAGCGTCAAGGAGCGCTGTATTGAACCGGTACGACCGCGGTGTCAACGGAGACTGGATCGTCTCTAAGTTTCAGATACAGGGTCTTTCCTTTTAACGGCGGGATGAGGAGGCTAGTTTCGGCAAAGCCATCCGGAACCGTCACGGCGTTGGCAAAATCGGGATCCGAACTAACCTTGTCAATGAGGAACAGCTTGTCGCCGCTTAAGGTGCATTGCCGCTCCCGTAACGATGTGCACTTCACGGCTCTGAGAGTCGGGACCCGCACCAGATCGACGAGCGGCTGCCAGTCTCCTTCGACTCCGTCCGCCGTGACCGGGCGAAACTTGAGTGGCCCGAAGGCGGAGGGGCCGAGGAGCTTCATGGGATCGAGCACGGCGAAAACGGTCTTGGAATCCTGAAGCGTGAGATTGCCGTCATTAAGGCTCAAGTGGACTCGAAAAGACTCGTCGGCCGTCGCCACCTCAATCTTTTCGGTTGGAGGAAACACGTCCGGCACGCCGGTCTTCAGGAAAAAATTAAGTCGCGCCTCCTGCGGCAGCTCTTCGGAAGAGCCTAGCTGCACCACGGCTGGGGGCAACGTATCGTCATATTGGACGCTCTTGCTGATTAGGCTAACGTTCGGACGCCGCGAGGCAACGGTGGATTGCAACTCCAGAACGCGTCCGTCTTTCAACGTAACCTGGAGGGCAATTGCCTGATCAGGCTGCAGCAAAGAGCTGGCCACCGGATCCTCGGAAGTGAGCTTTAATTCGTCATGCTGATTTGCCCGGGACAACGCCGGAGGGCCTGAACAGCAAAGGTCCGGCTGCGAGTTCGACGACCTGATCAAGCCGTGTTCCTTTCAATATGCCGTCAGGATCGCCGGCGTGAATCGTAAACCCATCCAATCTCCCCGCCTCGGCATAAGTATGAAGGTGAATCTCGTCGGCTTCACGCAAGCCGAATTTCCTGATCGTCATGGTTAGCGATCCAGCCTGCGACTCTTGCAGCGGGACTCGCACTTCAAGTTCATCCGGTTTGGCGACCTTCCACTGCGCGTCCAGGCGTTTGCCCCGTTCATCAAGCAGTGAAATTTCCTGAACGCAGCAGCTGTCGGCACCTTGCAGGTGAAGCGTGTCTTCGCGCCCCACGATAAGCGCGCTGGCATCCTTCGACGCCACGATCCACTGGGCTGGGTGTGAGGTGCGGAGACGAAAGCGCGGACCTTCGAAGGTCTGGAAGCCCCAGTTGCCTCGCAAGATTCCGGAAATCTCATCGCCATCCGTCGGGACATTTTGAAGCGCTTCCGTCTTCACCACGAAACCGCCGCTGGCCGCATCCGGCTCGGCGGGAAGGTCAACTACCGCGCCGCTTTTCGTTTCCACCCGAAGCATATAGTTGTGTCCCAATTGCGTCGCGAAGGCGAGTGGATCGTTCTCAACCGGCAGTACCAACTGCGGCTTGCTGGCACACAGGACCTGCGTTGGATTGGTCGCCCTCAGCGCCGGCAACGGCGTGGGATGAATGGGCGGAAGACCGATGACCAGCACGGACTTCGGATTGCGAAACGACGGAGGATTGTTCAGCCGCAGATTCATCTCGTCCTCGGTCGGCAACGCCAGCGCAGGAATGTACTGATATTGCGCGGTGTGAGCCGCGCCCAGGATTTTCGCTAAGTCCACCACCGCGCCGACATAGGCGCTGTAATAACCGCTGCGAGCCGTGGGTGTCGAACTGATTTGCGACACCAGGTCGGTGGAAGTTCCCGAGGTCAGGGTTGCCACCATGGTTTGACTGCGAGCGTCGTCCAGAACCAGCTGATCGGTGTTTTGCGTAAGACATGGCGCCTGCTGCGCCGTCGGTTTGTCAAAGCACTGTTGGTCGAGCCGGATGTTCAAACTGTGCGCCACCAGTGTGGTCCGAGCTTTCAGTTGCTCGGGATCGCTCGCGGCGCTCTCGCGAACGACCGCCAGATACTTGTCGAGCCGGGCGCGATCAAGACTCGCCTGCTGCAGGTCCTGGGCGGCGCGCACAAACGCTCCCGGCTTCCCGCGAACTGCTCTCCGGATCGTGCCGAATGCTCCTCCCGTTTCCGGGGCAAGCATGACGAGAGCTTCCTGCGCGCCGTCGGGCACCATGATGTACGCGCCCTCCTCGCGAACGGGTCTACTCCACGTCTCGACCGGCGTGAACCACGAATCCGGTGGCGGATTCGTCGCACCTCGCAGGAATGCTACAACCATTAAGTAATGAACGGACTGATCGTCCGGAAGATCGGGATGGACCCATAGCCGGTCGCCGGCTTCGCAGGTTTGGGACCTCGGAAATGGGCAGAGTCTTGCCCTCCCGTTGCACGCGCACTTCGAGCTTCGGGCCGACCAGATCGAAGGCGGCAGCTTCAGCCCACAGGCGGCCGGAAGGGACCAGACACCATAAAGCCAAGGCCGCAAGTAGGGTAACGCGGCACTTTCGGAAAGGCAGAGTGAAACCAGCTAATTTATCCGTTTTGGGCAATGCATCCAGGAATGCAGAGGATTGAAAACCTTCGCGACTGCATCTTTCATACCTGTGATTACATTTTAATATGTCTGGATCGTAAGGCCATCATTGGATGCGATAGCAGCCGATTTTAGATCACCACCGTTTTGAACCCAATGAATTTGGAGCGTCTTGGTTTTGATAAGTGCTCGCGGAAATTCAGCACCTGCAATTGTCTAGCGTTCTCCCGCTTCGGCCATCTGGAGGTCCAGGCTGACGCGTTCGCCATTGATCAGGATTGCGCCCTGATCGATCAATTGCTGCCCGGTGCAGTCGTAGGCTTCGTAGCAGCGCAGGGCCTCGACGGGAAAGAAATACTCCACCGCTTCGGCAGGCGCCGCGTCCGTTTTATCGCCCTCGTGAATGGTCGTACTGAAGGCAATGCCATCAAAATCCAGGTCGCCCTTGAAGTACGCCATCATGGGGCGGACAAGGTGGGAGATGTGGTCGTCGAAGGCGAGAGCCGCCATTTTGTACCGGCTGCCCGCGTGCGCGGCCGGAAGCGTGGTATTAACGGAAAATTCGAGATAGGCGGCTTTGCGGAAGGCAACGATTGCCGGCGGTGCGTAGTCAACGAAGTGAGCCTGCGAGTCGAGTTGGCGCAAAACCAGATCGACCATTTTCTGATCGGCCGCCTGAATTTTTGCGAGGGCTTCCGGCGAGGTATCCCGCGCGGGAGTCGAGGGCACGGAATAGCGCGGCGCAGCGTGTGGTGCGGCGGGAGAACCCGAGTTCGATGATGCTTTCGTTGCGGCTCTCGTCTTCGCGTCGGCTTATCTGGTTGTTTGGCGGCATCAGCCGCGGCCTCGTCGCTGAGATACAGAATGAAAGATTCCCCATTAATGAAGAACTGGCCGTCGAGCAGCGCGGCCTGGCGATCATTTTCATTCTTCGCAGCTACCAGTCGCTGGGCGGCATCTTTGGACAGCGCGAGAACGAGGTTTTCCGGGTGCTCCAGGCTTTGGCCCATGGCCTTGCCGCGGATGTGATGCGAAATCTCCATGGCAAAGCCTTCTACATCAGGGTTGTCGCTGAAAGCGGGGACGGTAAGCTGGAGGATCGGCAACATCACGTCCTGAAACGTGCGCAGTGCGCGGTGACTCTTGCTGACTAGTTCCGTCGAATACGCCCCGAAATAGTTTCCGGTCAGTTCGATTACGGTCATTCCCCGGAAATTGTCGAAGCGCAAAGAACGCTGGTCGGCGCGCTGCTGCTGCGCGAGGTCGAGATCGAGCACGCGGCTGAAGTAAAAAGGAAAAGGAAAGATGTGCGCCTGAATTTCCGCGCCGGCAGCCTGGAGCTGCTGAAAATACCTCTCTTGCAGCTCGCGCATCTGCGGGCTTTTGATTTCAGCCGGAGTGAGGGCCTGGCCGGCGGCAACACTCACGACCCCAATAATAATGAGAGCGGCCCATGGACCTCTATTTTTGCGCGTAAACAATTCCAGGAGCTCCGTAAGGGGGATCGGAAACCATCCGAATGTAGGCGATGAGCGCCTGGATTTCGGATTTCGACAGAGTATATCCGTAAGGAGCCATAAGCGGCGATTTGTTTAGAGCTGGCCCGCCGTGGGAAATAATCGACGTCAGGTCGGCATCGCTCATCTTGTTCAGCGTGTCGCCTTCGGTAAAGGCGTGGGGCTTGGTTTCCAGGTTGTCATAGTTCGATACGCGCTCCGGCGTCGAATCCTGATTGTGGCAACGCGCACAATATTGATCGTTCAATTGGCTGCCGAGCGTCTCCTGATAGCCGAGGCCGATCTCTTCGATCTTCAGATCGACGTTCTTGCCGGCTTTGGTCGTGGTGCTCGCGGTCAGTTGATATCGCCCCGGAATCGTGCCCAGCGAAATATTGGCGGTAAATTGACCGCTCGAGTCGGTGAGCCCCGCGGCCGGGTCGAGATAGACGCCGTTCGGTCCATGAAGTACAACCAGTGCCCCAGCGAGAGCGTTGCCTTGTTCGTCGTTGACCTGAACAACGACTGGTTGCGGCAGCGGTGTTCCGACGGCGGCGGTTTGCTTGCCGCCGCTCGATTCCACGATCGCGGCTCCGTAGGCCGTGGGTTTCGGCAGCGACTGATTCGCCGAAGGTTGTCGCGAACAACCAATGGAAGCGGCAACAATTAGAAGGATAGGTATGCAGGCGTCGCGCTTCATCGCTTCTTCGCCTCCTTTTGCTCGCTTCCTTTTTGACTCATCAGGAACGCGGTGAGCGCCCGTGCATCTTCGTCGCTCATATTGCGCTTCGGCTCCTGTGTGCCGGGACGCAATGCTGACGGGTCCTTCATCCATGCATAGACCCACGCCGCGGTCAGGCGCGAGCCCACATGGCTCAGTGTCGGTCCGACGTAGCCCTTGTCCTGTTTTGTGTCGATGATGTGGCATGCCTGGCATCCATACTTCGAGTAGTAAAGTTGCCTTCCCTGCTCGACCTGCACGGGTGCATACCCAGTGAGCGGCATGGAATCCCGATCAACTTTGGGAGACTGATACACGGCCAGAATGTAATCCGTGAGCGTGTTAATCTCCGCATCCGTCAGGTTGAACTTCGGCATGCGGCGAATGAGCGCGGGACGCAGCGTATTTGGATTGCGGAAAAACTGCACCAGCCATTCGCGCTGTACCGAACTGCCCTCCCAACTCAGATCCGGAGCCATGTCGCCGCCGCGACCATTGATGGCGTGGCAGGAAAAGCAGTTCAGATCCGCAATCAACTGTCCGGCTTTGCCCGCAGGTTCGTAGTGCGAGGGCGGAGGCGCCGGCATCGTTTTTGTGGCAGGAATCGTCAGCGCGCGTTCGTTGTGCGAGAGCAGCGCATTGACCAGCGCATCGATTTGGACCGGCGTGAACGTATATTGCGGCATTTTGAGCGAAGGCCCGAATGCCCGCGGTTGCTTGATCTTTGCGCCGATATAGTCATACAAAGTGTGCGGCACGCCCGGAGCAATCGCCAGTTGATTGACCGGCTTCGAACCGATCTTCGTCAGTTCGGGAGCGAAGTTTTCCGGCCGCTTGATGCCGCTGATCTCGTGGCAGGAGGCGCACCCGTAATCGTTGACCAGGCGCTTGCCGTGCGCGATCTGATCCGCAGTCGGAGCATCCAGATGAACACTGGTGAGCAGATCGGCGTCGCTTTTGTTCATCAGAAATCCGGTGAGCAAGCCGACTTCTTGATCGTTGAACCGGTAATGTGGCATGCCGGTCGCTGGGGCGTAGTCATGTGGATTTCGTACCCACGCTTGCAGCCATTCCGGCTTGGCCTTCGTTCCAATCTTCGTCAACTCTGGCCCAACATTGCCGCCAACCAGATTCCCCGCGGCGTTTTGCACCGCATGGCACGAGGCGCAGAAGGATTCGCCATAGAGGCTGGCCGCTTTGGTTTGCAGCTCGGCGTCGTCCTTCACCTTTTTTGCTTGATCGAGAGAGGCTTGCACAACTTTGAGCGAAGCGGGCGCGCTGGCAGAAATCAGGAATGCCGAGATGTCCCGAGCGTCATCGTCGCTGAGCTTGAAGTTGGGCATGGTGGCCGTCGACGAGTAGGTCTGCGGATCCTTCAGCCATGCGAAAACCCACTCGCGCGTAGTCTTGTCGGCAATGTGCGTCAGCGAAGGCGGGTTGTCGGTACCGGTGATTACCGTGCCATCCGGGCGTTTAACCGTATGGCAATGAACGCAACCATAAGCGCTCAGCATCTTTCGCCCCAGATTCAGCTGTGGCGTGCCCTTCAGATCCTGCTGATGGCATTGTCCGCACGAAGACTCCAGATATTTCGCGGGCAACAGCGGTTCTTCCCATGCCAGCGTGCTCTTGTGCGCATCTTCCACCGATGTCGCCGTTCCCTGTCCACGATGGCAGATCGAGCAGCCCATTTCTTCCGGCTTGTGCGGAATCGCCGGGTGATATCGATATGGCTGAGTCGTCACATCTGCCAGGCTTGCTTCCTTGAGGGCGCTATGACAGGTGGTGCAACGGTCGACGACTCCCATTTCCGGCAGCCATATCTGCTGAATGCCGGGCTCGAAGTGACGTCGCAGCGTAATCGCATCGCTTCGCTTGGAAATCAGGCGCTCGTAGCCGCGCTGGTAGACGTGCCAGTCGGCAAAAAAATCTTTCGCCGGCGCGATCGCCAGCAGCACGAGCAGCAAGACGCTCATCCACGCGAACATAGTTACGGCATCGCCAAAGAGCTTCTGGCGGAGTTTTTCGAGAGGCTCCGGGAGTTTCACCTTAGCTCCTCCCCGGCCAGACCCAGGCCCAGCCTGGTCCGCGGAAAAGGGTACCGACCGCGGTCAGCACCACCAGTTCGAATAAGAACCAACTCATGATCCAGAATGAAAGCGGCTTCTCCGCCAGCGAGCGGCGGAATTTTGATGGGGTATTGACCGGCGTTCCTGCGGCGACGGCCATAAAAGCGATCGTAATCATCGTCGGGATTAACGCGACGATCACATCGAATGCCAGCAGAAAAATACAGAATGCGGCTGACACGACCCAGAAGATCTTCACCCGCTTTTCTCGATCCTTGGTAAACAGACCAGCCGCTTCAATATTGATGTTGAAATACGGAATCACAATCAGCGCCAGCACAACCAGCGTCGGCACTAGCACTCCCGCTACGACTGGAGGGAAGTAGTGCAGCAACTCCTGCAAGCCCAGGAAGTACCACGGTGCTTTCGCTGGATTCGGCGTGTGCGAGGGATCGGCCAGTCCTTCCAGTGGCGCGTTAAAAAACAACGAGATCAACACGAGGATGCTGGCCAACACCTCAACCGCAATCGCCGCCCGGAATAACACTTCCGGAAACGATTGCACCCTTGCTTCGTCGAACGCCCTTACCAGGGCCGAAGTCCGTCGCGTCACGAACGCGACGCGCACCGGAGTCTTACGCGCGTCCGAACCAACGCCTGCGATGAAGTCCTTGGAGTCACTCATAGGGGTGGCCTCACGGGAGCCGTCGTCAGCACAACATCCGGCTCGCTGTGACGTGCATACAACCCGCCGTCCTTGCGAATCCGCCAGAAGTGGATTGCGACAAAGAACAACGTGGTAAGAGGCAGAATCATGCAATGCAGCACGTAGAAGCGCAGCAGCGCATTGGCGTTAACGAAATGTCCGCCGAGCATAAGGAAGCGAACCTTGCTGCCCATGATCGGAACGGCCGACGCAATATTCGATCCCACGGTGATTGCCCAGTAGGCTAGCTGGTCCCAGGGCAGAAGATAGCCGGTATAGCTCAGCAGCAACGTCATCAGCAGTAGCACCACCCCGATCACCCAGTTAAATTCGCGAGGCGGCCGATATGCCCCGCGATAGAACACGCGGAACATGTGGGCAAACACCAGAAACACCATGGCGTGTGCCGACCAGCGATGCAGGTTGCGAAGAAATTGTCCGGACGAAACCACGAACTGAAGATCCTTCGTATCCGCATAAGCCTGCGGCGCCGAAGGATGGTAATAGAGCATCAGCAGGATGCCGGTGATAACGAGAATTCCGAAGGTGCCGAGGGTCAGCGTTCCCAGATACCAGGTCGAGTTGAACTCGAGCATCCGCGTCCGCACCTTTGTCGGCAGCAGGTGCAGAAACACGTTGCGCTGAATTGCCATCGAATTCCGCAGCGTACTCTTGCCCGTGCCGCCGCGAAACACCGATTGCCACACCCGTGTCGCGCGCAACTCATCGAAATATCGGTTGAAAGTTGTGCTCATGCTCTAAACCCTCACGAACGTCTGCGGGCGAATCTCTTCCGCGCGATCGACAATCAGTTCGCCTTCGTCGCTGAGCGACATCTTCAGCCAGGGCAGCGGTTTGGGCGCGGGGCCCTCGATCTTCTCGCCCGGCTTCTTATCAGGCGGCTGAAATACTGCAAACTTGCTGCCATGGCACGGGCAGGCGATGATCCCGAGGTCCGGCTTCCACGCGGTCAGGCAGCCCAGATGCGTGCAAACCGCATTCAGCGCGAAAAAGCCTTCCTTGGCATGAATCACAAAAATGCGCGCATCGACGTCGAGCGTCACCGAATCCGGTTGATAGCTTTCCGGCTTGCCCATATTGACCACAGGCGACGGCTCGTACAACACATTCGGTGACAGGAACTGGTAGGCAAAGGCCGCGGTGCCCGCCGCTGCGATGCCCATCGATCCCAGGCCGATGCGCACAAAAAATTCCCGCCGGTCGACGCCCGCGCTCACCGGCCCCCGAAGTTTTTCTTTCTTTTCGTCAGGCATATTTTCGTCTGCCATGGTTATTTTGGTGCTCCCGCCAGTGCCGGTTGCGCGCGCAAGCGAGAATCGATCGCCTCAATTGAAATTAAGCCGGTGGGTTCGGCCGGCAACAGGTTGTAGGACTCCATCGTGATCGTGTTCACCGGACACCGCGCCGCGCATAGCCCGCAACGGATACAGCGTGTCTCATCCTTCAGCATCACCGAGCCGATGCCCTGATTCAGTTCTTCCGGCGACATGTCCGGCAGTTCCGCTTCGTAGAGCGCGCGGTTCACGGAGAGATGTTCGATCGTCTCGGCGCTGAATCCCACCCGGTCGAGCGTCACCAGCTCCAGACAATTCTCCGGGCAGACGTCAACGCAGCCGCCGCACAGAATGCACAATGAAGCGTCGTCGGAGTAGCCTTCAAAAATCGTATTCACCCAGCAATGCAAGCAGCGTTGCGCCTCTGTCACCGCGGCATCTTCGTCGTACACTTCCTCGACCTCGGTCATGCCGGTACGGCGATCAAGCGGCAGCATCGGAATCGGCTGCCGTATAAGGTCCATAAAGTCTTGCGGCATCGCGTGCCGCTTCAGTTCTGTTACTTCGATGATCGGCTCGGGATGCGTTCCGCCGCGCAAGTATTCGTCAATTCCCATGGCGGCGCGTTTGCCGTCGCCGACGCTGTCAATGATCAGGCGCGGTCCAAACACGCAATCGCCGCCCGCAAAAATTCCCGCCGCCGAGGTCATCAGCGAGTGTGGATTCACGTTGATGAGCCCGCGCGGAGAAACTTCAACGCCGTCCTCGGGCCGCAGGAAATCGAGATTCGTGGTCTGGCCGATGGCCATGATCACCGTGTCGCATTCGATCTCGCTTTCGCTGTTCTCGTAGAAGACTGGCTTGAACCGCCGCTGTTCATCGAACACGGACTTCGTCTTGAGAACTTCAAGCGCCCTTACCTTTCCTCCCTCTCCCACGAATCTCTTTGGACCAAACCCCGGATGCAAAATGACGCCTTCCGTCTCAGCCTCTTCAATTTCCTCCAGGGCCGCCGGCATCTCCTCGCGATTTTCCAGGCAAACCACGTGCACTTCCTGCGCCCCCATGCGCAAGGCCGACAGCGAGATGTCCACCATTTCCTTGGTGGCCACGGCCGTCACGTTCTCTTGCGATGGAGCCAGTTCTTCCACGCCGGGGGCGTGCTGCCGCAAAACTTCGCGAGCCGCCGAACGGGCCACGTCCATGGCGACGTTGCCGCCGCCAATGACCAGCACGTTGCGCCCGATCGTGAACTTGTATCCCAGGTTGACATTGAGCAGGAAATCTACGCCGCGATGCACGCCGTCCAGATCGACGCCCGGGATGGTCAGATCGCGGCTGCGGTGCGCGCCGATCGCCAGCAGAATCGCGTCGAATCCATGTTGCCGAAGTTCGGCAATCTGGAAGTCGCGTCCGGCCCGGTGATTGAGCATGAGCGTAATGTCACCAGTGCCCAGAATCTCGCGCACCTGCGCTTCTATCACATCGCGCGGCAAACGATACTCGGGAATGCCCAGGTAAAGCATCCCGCCGGCCACCGGCGCCGCCTCAAAAATCGTGACCGAATATCCCATCAGCGCGAGGTCATGCGCTGCTGAGAGTCCAACCGGGCCGCCGCCAACCACCGCCACTTTGAACGGCAACTTGGCTTTGACCGCGCCGGCATTCACGTCGATGTGATACTTGGATTCCGGTCCGTAGCGTTCGGTAAGAAATCGCTTCAGCGCGCGGATCGAGATGGGCTTGTCGATTTGCCCGCGGCGGCATGCGGTTTCACAGGGATGAGCGCAGACACGTCCGCAGATGCTGGCCAGCGGATTCGGGCCGCGCGCATATTTGTATGCTTCTTCGAAACGCCGTTCCGCAATCAGTCCAACGTAGCGTCCGGCGTTCGTGTGCGCCGGGCACGCCATCATGCAGGGGAAATTGGTATGGAGCCAATCCTCATCCACCTTCTTCATTTGAAATCGCATCTGCATGAGACGGCCTGGATCGACCCCCGGGGAGAAACTGGCTTGAAGTAAAGGGGAGCGGCAGACTGGCGGCGCTCCCGCGTTTCGCGCTTACTTGCTGACGGTCAGGTCCGCTTTGGTATCGCCTGCCACCGCGATCGCTTTTGTTGAAGCCTTAGCGCCTTCATGCCACGCCACCACGTTATATTGACCATCCGGCACGTTCTCGATCTTGTACTCGCCGCTCTTGTCGGTCTTTGCGTAGTAAGGCGTCGGCACCACCACGACGTAGCCGGACATCTCCGGATGCACGTTGCACAGCAGCGAAGCCACGCCCGCCTGATCAAATTTGTAGGGGCGCTTTTCGCCCGTTGGCCAGGTTCCCAGGTTCTTCCCGGGCAGTTTCTTGCCGCCCTGCATCAAGGACGGCCAAAAAACGTTGTGCGCAACTTTGTCGCTGTTCAGAAAGTCCACGGTCGTTCCTACCAGCACCACATTGATGTGGGGCTGAAACAGCAGTCCTTTTTGGTGGATCACCGGATGCTCGCTCGGGGCGGGGAAAGTCTTGCCTGCGATCGTGTCTACATAGACAACGGACTCTCCGTTGACTCCGGAGACCTTCCGCTAATGCTGCCCGCACTAGCGGCAACGCTCAGCGCCAGGATTACAAGGATTACCGCAGTTTTATTCTTCATGTTTTCTCCTCAATTACGAATCGGTCGCCAATGATTGGCGTGGATATTTAGTAGACCCACTCCAATCCGGCGATTGCCTGATTGGTGCGGAAAGGATTGGATAGAGCGTTGCCCTCTCCGTCATAGATTCTCTGCTCGGGACGCCACTGGTATTCGAATGACGCCTTGATATTGGCGTAGAGGAGAAACTGCACCCCCGGGCTGAAGCGGTTGCGCGTCGCACTCGCTGGCGAAAAATAATTACCCTGTCCGCCGTACTGTGCCAGAAGCAGGTCGCCCTGCGACTGCACGCGGTCGTAGCGCATGATCGTCATCAACCATGGCAAGGCAAGATAGTCGGCCTCCAGAAAGCCGCCGCTGAAATGCGCTGGACCGCCCGTATAAAGCCTGTGCCCCAGCTGTTAAGTTCCAGATCCTTGTCATGGCCGTACATGTAGAGACCGAACAGGTTGAAGGTGCGGTAATTGAAGCTGAAATCGCCGCCCGTGCGATAGAAAGGCTCATGCGCCGCGAGTACGCCGCTCTCTCCGTTCACCCGTTGTACGGAACTTCCATAGAAGTAATAGGTTCCCAATTGAAGGTAAGTATGGTCACGCGGTCCATTTGTACCCGCCGCCTGGATGTCGTTACGGCTGGTTGCATCCTGTTCGAGGTTGAATCGGTATTGAAATCGGGCGTAAATGTCCTTGAAGTTCGAGTCCGAGAATATCCCGACCTGCGGGACTCACGTTGCCGCCATCCGCAACCGATCCACTGGTGTTCTGATTGATGAATGCCAGCGAGTCGTGATAGCCGCCATAATTGTGCCCGCCGCTCATTTCCACGCCCTGCCCCGGCGACGAGAAGGCAAAGCCATTGTTGACCCCCGGCCCGAGTCCGTTGGTGGCGCCAAAATTGGCCTGATCGTAGATATCCCATCCGCTCAGATTCCACGTACGGGCCTGGCTGAAGGGCAGGTCGATTTCAAACTGCCCGACGCGCAGGTTCAGCGCATCCGTCGGCAGTTTCAAAAGCCGTCCGATATTGACGAATTTCAAGTACCCATCACCAAGGGAACCGTTCGCATTCGCCCCGCCTACACTGATGTCGTCGTCTACCCAGAAAGCGATGCCGTCGCCGAAGTTTCCTGCGGTAAAAATACTGAAAAGCCCGGGTTGGAAATCAGTGCGGGAATATAAGGTCCGGTTGACCCCGCATTAAAATTGTTGGCGTTCTTGGAATACACCTGAAAGAACGTGTTGAATCGCAAACCAATTTGCGGCATACCTGGAATCGTGCCCGGCCAAATGGTGTGCGGGAATTGCTCTTTCTGGGCTGGGGCCCCGAGCATTACAGGCGGAATCTTGATGAAGTCTTCGTCGTTCTTCGGGAATTTAAATCCGGCGTCTTTGAAAGCTTTTCCGAAGTCATTGAGCTTGGGAAAATCCAGATGACACGTGCTGCAAGATGTCCCATATTGCCGCGAAAACGCTGGAATAGCGTGGCTGTAAGGAGCGCTCGTTAATCCCAAAGCGAGGATGAAAAACAAAACCGCGGTCTTACTCGTACGCATGAGTCTCCTCCTCAACGAAGTCGAATGCAGTGTTTTTCCCACCCGAATCAATGCGGGGGATTGTCAAGGATAAGTGAACTGCAAGGCGGTGCCGCCCGTCACTCCTGCGTGTGACGAACATCACAAAACGTCGGCATGAGTACTGAGGCCGGCCGTTTTCAGGATCGTGGGTGGCAGAATCGGAAAAGTGTTCCGAGTCTCGATCAACGCCGTGGAGTAGAGTCGCAAATTCGGTTTGGAGTCGTCGGCGCCTCCACGGAGCGAATAATCACGGGATCTGTGTAGCGAACAAATGGCGAAAATGCTAATATCGCACTGGCGATGGTCCCGACCCCGAAAAGCAGCACCATGTCCTAAGCAAAGAGGAACTCATCAGCTTCGGCAATCTGGCGACCGCGTGACGCCGTAGGCAACTACGAACGGCCTTCTGGATTGTCGCTGCTCTATCACCGTCTGCCGAGGCTTTAGCAGACCTCGTTCAGGTATGGAAGCAGTTGTGGAAGTGGCGTTAAGACCCGTGTGAATGGCTCCGCTGATCTCCGTCGAATTTTGTCCCTTCAGGCGGAGCAATACGCCGTGGCCGAAGCGATTCCGCACTGTCTTAGCTATGGCGAATCTCCAGCGGTGTGCTTCTATCCCTACGAAGGCGATATGCGACACGGCAACTTCCTCAATCGGAGCTACCAGGCGATCCGGTCGCGGCCGGAGTGGAGAAAGCGGTTAGCGAAAGTCCACACGCTGGGCAAGCGGTCGTTTCCTGCAAGAGAATCCGGTCGCTGGATGGAGCTCGATAGCTGCACAAGTTCTGACGCTCTGCTGATGAACATCTTCTGTTGTCCGGGTGTGTGGAGGAATCGCAGGATTCTGGCGCTTGTGGGTGCCGCGCCGGGCGCAATTCCCGAATTCGGGTACAAGGCCCGCGTGCCGCTCGTGAATGGCAGATTTGACCGTACAGAGGTTGACCTGAGGCTGGAGAATCTACTGATTGAGGCAAAGCTGACCGAAAGCGACTTTCAAAGCGCTACGAGAAAAGCACTACTCGCCTATCGCGATTTCCCGGAAGTGTTCGATGAAGATCGACTACCCCGGCGGCGAGACCGCTACGCATCGTATCAGTTGCTTCGTAGTGTTCTCGCTGCGTGTGCATTGCAGTGTTCGTTCTGTGTCCTGATCGACGGTCGCAGAACCGATCTTGCTGACGATTGGTGCGCGGTAATGTCGTGCGTCGTACCGCTCGAATTACGCTCTCGACTCAGAATCTCGACGTGGCAGGAATTGGCTCAGTTCGCGCCGCCCGTGCTGCGAAAATTCTTGGAGGCCAAGTACGCCATCATTCCAAGCTGCGGCTGCGACATTGCGTTATGATGCTTTGAAATCTCGAATCGGCGGCTACAGAGTAAACCGTAGAGCGCTCAAGACAGCCTCTTGGTATCCTGACTAGTTCTGATCTTTGAATGAAACCTTATCTCGTAATCGCGGAGTCGGTCGCCGGGCTCATAGGACTGCTGTGGCTGATGAAATTCGCATTCGACCGCATGGAGAAGAGACCTCCCCGGTCCTCTGGAAAGTCAGATCGCAAGCCTTGAGACCAGGAACACTCCTCGACACCAGAGCGGGTCTCTGCTCAAAGTCGAAGCGTATTGCTCCCGAGAGACAATCGGCGGAAGTGCAATCACCGGCGAGAGATAATGCGTGGTGAGTTGGTAGCGCTACCGGGAATCGAACCCGGGTTTGAAGATTGAGAATCTTCCGTCCTAACCCCTAGACGATAGCGCCACGGGAGGCGAGCGGCGAAGTTTCGCCGTGGAACAGACACCGATTATAACAAACTAAAACACAGGCCCGAACCTCGATTGAACGCGTTTCCGCCGCGAAAACCAACGCGCCCGCTCGTGACTTGCAACCCATAGGCTCATACCTCAACCATACGTCAGCTTCCGCGTATTGTGCCGCAGCGACCGCCCTTCCGCCAGCCCATACACTTCCTCCGCCAGATTTTTGGCGTGATCGCCGATCCTCTCCAGCGCCTGCGCCGCCAGCAGAATGTCGAAATTTCCCGCGCTCCCCGCATTCGCTGAGGCAGATCCCCTTGCCGCCAGATGCCGTTGAAACAGCCCGTGGCATAACGCGTCCACCCGCGGATCCGCGTGCAGCACCTTCTGCGCATACGACGGCTCGCGCGTCATGAAATCCCTTGATGCACCTGCTCCAGCATCTCGCACAACAGCGATGCCATCTCCACCAACTGCCGCGAATCCGCCGCCGGCAGTTTCTCACGCCGCGACTCCAGTTGCATCACCGCGCTATAAGCCAGGTCTCCAATGCGCTCCAGGTCGGTGATGAATTTCAGGCACGCCAGCAATTCGCGCGCCTTGGCCTCGCCCACGCGTGTAATCGCTCCGGGCAGCTGCTCGTCGATCTTGCGCTCGATCTGGTCAAGTTCCTTCTCGCAATCCTTGATCGCAAGAACTGCCAGTCGCGAGCCAGTGGCGATCGCGTCGCGCACATTGAATACCGCATCGCGCGCAATCAGGCAGGCCCGGAGAACCATCGCCGAAAGCTCGTCTTCGGGCAACTGCCCATCCAGAGAAGCCGCGGAAGCTGCGTGCCTCGGTTGCCTTTTTGCTTTGCCGGCCATCGATGTCTTATCTAAGCATAAAACGGGAAGTGTGAATCATCATAAAAGGCCCGGCGCGCCTGAGCTGCGGAAATCCGTACGGAATCCGTACTAATGCGCGGAGACGAAGTTTTGCAGGGACAAACAAAAAAGGGCCGCGAGCTTCGCCAGCCCCGCGGCCTTAACTCAATTACCGCCCAGCCTAATTTACCGTGTAGGAAATCTTCGCTGACGGTATTCCGTTCGTGACCACTTCCAGCACGCTCGGTCCGGTCTCAACATTCGCCGGCACCGCGAAGTGCGTCTTCTGCGTTGCCGTCGATTGCACCGCGTAGCTGCTGGGCTTCGTGGTCTTGCAATAGAACACGTGTCCGGTCGAGCTGTTGGTGATCCGCACCAGCGCATAATTCGTATACGGCTGGTAGTCGTCGCCATAGGCCGCGCCTTGCGACACGCCGGCAAATCTCAGCCCCTGGATCACGTACGACTTCCCATGCACCAGCGGTCCCTTCGGAGCCTTCGTCACCATCGGCGCCCATGATGGATCGAACGTTCCAGTCGGATTGTAGAGTTCCACATCCGTGCTGTAATCGGCGAACAGGATCTGTCCGGTCGGCAGCGCCAGCAAATGGCCGAAGTACGATCCATCGTTGCCCGCATTCGGAGGATTCGGAGCCGCTGAAAGATTCGTTCCGTCCCACTCGTAGAAGCTGGAGGGTGAACCTTCATTGACGCTGCCCATCACCAACACCTTGCCGTTGATCTCAATCGACGCGGGTCCGTCCGCCACGCTTACGTTGCCCGGGAAATTCGGGCCGGGCGTCCACGTGCCGTTGGCGGTGTTGTAGATCGAGGTGTGGCCGGGCCCGCAAGTATTCGCGCCGGTGGCAAACACGGTGCCATCCGGCCGCAAAACTGCCGGTCCCACTTCATAAGTCGCGTTGTTTCCATTTCCGCAATCCGAGTCCCAGAGCTGAACGCCCGTGCTTCCCGCGCTCGACCAGGTCTCGCTCGTCGGATCGTACAGTTCGGAGTTCATCCCGGTCGGGTCGTACTGAAACACGTACGCATCTACCGTCAGCACTTTTCCGGTAGGCAAAAGCGTGAAGCCTTCCTCATCAAACACGTCGAACTTGCCATTACCGTTGAAAGCGGTCCAGCTCAAATTCTTCGGATTGAAATAGGCAAATTGCGTCGTGCAGCAATTCGCCTGCATGTACGTCCCATCATCCAGCAGGACTCGCCTGCGCATCGCCGATCGAGGTCCAGCCCGATGGCGGGAAAACTTGTTTCCACTTGTTGGTCTTAGGGTTGTAGATCGCTCCCTTGGTCGTCCACGACGGCTTGCAGTTTGTTGTACTCGCCGCCTTCCACCAGCAGGCGCCCATCGGGCAACACGGCCGAGCCGAAAAACAGCGGCGAATAAAACGGAATCGACGCCACTTGCGTCCACGTCCCATTCGCGTAGCTGCCATTGATGTCGGGCGTCAACTTGTACCACGCATCGCTTGCACTCTGCTCCTGATGCACCATGACGGTGCCGTCGGTAAGCAGGAAAGACGCGCCCGCGCCGCTGCCCGGATACTTCTTGGCAACTGGCGTCCACGATTGAGCGCCAGCCAAACCAGCCAGCAAGCATACTGAAACCGCAATTCCCGCCAGGCGGGAAACCAGAACTTTCCCCATGAAACTCCTCCTCATGTCGCTTCTTTTTTTCTTATTTTTTCCGCTCGAAAGCGGCGAACTGACAAGACCCCACCCTGGGACTAGGGCTTTCAACGAGCAGGCAATCCAAAGCAAACGCCCGCAACGATTCCAAGCACGATAGCACAGCCCGCCCCAGATGCAAGATGCAATGATTTGCGACAGGGGACCGGGTTCTTCCTTACTTTCGTTGCGCATGGCGACTAGCGCAAATAGTTGATGTTCATCCAATCAGGGCTGCTTACGACCGATAAGGCGTGCACAGCATAACGTGCGATGGTGGCGCTTGGGCAAGTGCTCGACTCTTCACTAGCCGTAGAGCCAACGCGGTTGTTCACGCTGACTTCTTGCGCAGGCGCCGAAGATTCGGCACGCCCGAAACATAGGGAGCATCGCGGTGGTCGACTTCCAACTGGAAGCCGGCGCTGCGGAAGCGGTAGTGTGTGCGCGTAATCGGCCCGAACACGTTCAGCGCCGTCTCGCCCACATACTCGAAGCCGACCGTGCGAGTCATCGGGACCTCACGCGCCGACGAATTTGTGGTCTCCGACGCCGAGGACATTCGGGACTGCGCTGATGCGATGGATTTGCCCCAACTGGCACGCTTTTCGTTACAGCATCCCATCATGATCCTCCTTCGAATCCTCAGAGTACGGCGCGACCGGATGCCCAGCGAGGCCCCCGGTTGCGCGTTCTAAACAGATGGCTCCTCCGGAAAGCGCCAACCACAAGAGCAAGCCCTGCCGCCAAGTCTGCGCCAGGCACCAACCAAAGGGCACAGCGACCCAGAGACTCAAGCAATAGAAGCAGTCGAGGAGCTTTCCGAGAAAGCCCTCGCCCGCAAGCTCTCGTAGCTTCACCAGCACGTCCCAAGGTCCGTCCTCGGCGCACAGAAGGTGGGTTACACGCCACACCGCCAGCACGCCGAGAACAAACCAGTAGAACGTATTCATGCCCGCCTTGGTTTCTTACGCCTTCTGGATGCCGATAAGAATCGGACCAGAGTAATACGGACCGGGAACGGTCTGGCCGTCCGTGATCCGCACGGTTGCACTCAGGTTGATGGAAAACGCGCAGAACGTCTGCGCGTCCGTCAGCCAGTTCCCGCCGCCTGCCGGGCCCACCTCTACCGTGACCGCGTCCGGCGTGGGAGAACCGTAAGTTGGATCGTCGAGCGTCCCGCGGAACGAGTTACACAGCAGGTTATCGCCGTGGACGTAGCTGCCCGAGAACTGGCCGCCACTCACTCGCGCGATCGCAAATGGATTACCCGCGCCCTTGTACATGTAGAGCGTGTAGGTGTCCATGAACCCTTCGGCCTGATTCGAACGGAAGGTGATCTCGAGCGGCGCGTTGGGTGGATCAGCCGTAAACAGCGCGCAGTCTCCCTGCGTCACCGTTCCACCCGACGTAATCATCGACACCGTCGGATCGAGGTACTGGTCAACCCCATTGTTATCGACATAGAGAGTGATGCGATCATCCGCCACCTGCGAGCCATCCGAGCGATACCCGATTAGACGGAATTCGATCGCACCAGCACTGCCGAGATCCGCCTGGCAGGTCCCGCTGTTGATCTGCGCCTTCAACAGCAACCAACGATCCATCCAGACATTGCTCGGATCAGTTTCGATGTTGAAGTAGGAAGGCACACTTCGGGAGACGCCATCCACGGTCAACGTCCGGATCGTCGGCCCCACAGATTGCTGTACCCAGTAAATGGGAGCTGGAGCCGAATGATACGGCGAGTAGTCATCGATCACGAATTTTGCGTTGGCGTCCGCATCACCCTGGCGCTTATAGCTGATCGTGTAAGTGACGATTTGTGGATTGTCGAGGCAGGCATACAGATACAGTTGCCCCGCCCACGCCGCGCATCGCACTTGTGGTCCCAGCGTGCTGTAGCTGGTGATTTCGCCGGTTGTACCCAGGAAGGTGTTCGAGGTAACTCGAGTCCCTCCCGCCAGTGGCCCGACTGTGATGTTGCCAATGCTCTGGATGATCTGGCCTTGTTGGCATGCCGGCCCCAGGTGGACGAGTCCCCACGGCACACAAATGTTGATCCGATCGAAATTGGGGATGTTCCAGTAAGGTGCCGTCTCATAGATAACGCTCGATCCTTCCAGCACCTGTACGATCACGTCCGGCATCACTTGTACGAACGGATTCTCACCCGGCGCCGTGTCATCGAATATCTCGTAGAGGAATTCTGACAAGCTCATCGTGAAACGGAAGATGTAGTTTCCGTTCCGGTCCGTCGTGGCTACGCCCAGATTTCGACGCGGGCCAGTACCGGTGTACGGTCCACCTGCGAGTTCTGCAGCCGTGCGGTCGTACTCCTGGAACCGCAGCACGTACTGCGGCAGCGGCCCCGTATGGCAGTACAAAGCCAGATCGCGCAGCGGAGTAAGTGCGGCTGCACTGATGGAAACGTTGCTGCTCACACTGGGCGTGTTGGCGGAGAGAATCCGGCTCTTCATGCTTTGCGCCGTCATTCCCGCTTTCTTGTCAACCTGGCCGCTCGGTCCCTCGAACACTTGTGCTTGCTTGGCGGGGAGGTTGCTCCTGCCCCCTACCGGAAGCACCATGGGACGGAAAGGCCCGGGATCTGGCGGATTCGGGTTGGGCGGAAGCACGCGAGCCGGATATAACTCCTCGATCACCGACCGGAGCGCGGGCCGCTGCAAAGCATTCGCAAGTGCGATCGGGCTGTCGATTACGAAGTACCACGGAGGGTTACACGGGCTATACCAGCAGCCCTGGTACCAACTCAGATTGCCATACACCAGGAAGTCTTCAAACGTTACAGGTGTCGAACAGGTCAGGATCAGGTCGTCGAACACTGGATCCACGTCGTCGTCGTTGGCCTGAATATCGAACTGATAATTTCCCCCCGACCTCGTCGGGAAAGCAATCTGGTCGTACGAATCGACGAATCCGCTGCCCGGGTCGTGTTGAACGGTGATGGACCATGCATCCCCGGTAACGTTGACCGCCGGGGTCGCAGTAGCGCCGTCATAGACTCCATTTCCGGTGTTGGCGCCCGCGATGATGAACCGCTGGTTAGTGGAAAAAGCTTCCTTGACCTTCACTCTAACGGTCCATGAGCCTTGCATCGCTATCGACATAACGTCTCCTTCTGAGTGCGCGTGGCACTCCCCGCGTCCACCTGTTGAACTTCTCAAAGGCGGAGCTCTATAGCTTGTCGCTGATGGTTAGGTTGTGGTGCTCGCCGAGATTGTCTTCTGACTCCGTCCGGGCCAAACCCCTGAGGAAGGAAGGGGAGGGTCTGATCATCGCAGAGCTCTTATGTGGTCTTATTCGGTGAGGTCAACCCAGTTCGCTGCTCCTGCTTGCTGTCGCCCCAGGAAGCAGAATCGAAACTCTGATGAATGGTGGCAATCCGACCTTTTTCGTTTCACACGATTTGAAATTCTCGGATCCTTGATAATCAGCGTTTCCTCCTCACCAGGAAAATCGTCGCGGAATGCGAGCTCCGAGCCGGAGCAAAGTCCAGGCAGAGAAGTTCCCCGATGAATCAGCTCGGGACAATGTGATCTTCCCTGGAAACGAAGGGCGAGTCGCCGGGCCGGTTCTCCCTCAACAGAAGCGGGAAGGCTCGTGGCTCGTAGGAATTACTACTAAGGATGCGCAAGGGGGACTCGCACCAGGATTGCATCGTCCACGCGCACGATCAGCCTCGAGAACTTCTCTTTGCCCACGTTGTGCATGGCTTCATAGCGAGGGTTAAGCGCCTCCACATTCACCCGCAGTGGAGTCTTGACGCTGCTCGGCACATCGAAGGTGACGCGGATGTCGGGCTGCCCGTCACCGTCCACGTCCACTACGTCGGATACGTGCGGCGGCAACGCGCTCGCTGGCTTCCAATCCAGCTGCACAAAGGGCTTTTCGGTTTGCAGCATGTGAGGAAGCACGGGCCGGTGAATGTCGATGGAGTAGGCAGCGTTCTGAACCGTGCGCACCTTCGGCCCGCCTGAGTACACTTCGTCCACGTGCAGGCCCAAAGAGGCAAATCCTTTGGTGAAGACTCCCAACAACACAAAAGGCGCCAGCACAGCCGCGAATACGGTCAACCCCGCCGCAGTGTAACCGAGTTTTGCCCGCAGTTTCATTCGTCCTTCCTGAACGACGCTTCCATTAAACGAAGACGTGCAAGATGGTCGCCAAGCCCCCGGCGATGATGCTGCCGCCGAACATTATGGCCATCCCCCAGGCGGCATACAGCAACATCAGGCGTGCGCGTTCCGGCTTCGCGGCCACTTCCGTTCCCTTGATATGCCACACGGCCGCGTGTTTCGGACATGCATCCACGCACGCGCCGCACTTCATGCACGACATTAGAGTCTCGCCCCGTGCAATCGATTCATCCGTCAGAGACATCGTCGGGCAGGCGTTCTTGCAGAGAACGCAGGGCGAGCAGCGTGTCTGGTCGATCTTTACATCGAACACGCTCGTCTTATTAAAGATGGATTGAAACGCCCCGAACGGACAGAAGAACGCACACTGCGTCCTCTTCTTGGTGAGCAATGGCAACACCACGACCAGTCCCGCAAAAAGCACAATGAAGATCCCGTTCTGGACCATCCCCACCGTGTTGCGCGCGGCTACATATTCCGAAACCGCTTTGAATGGACAGAGCCACATGCAATAGGCGGGCTCGAACAAAGCGAGCGAGAGCAACACCATTGCCAGGAGGACTGCCCATGGGCCGTACCGCCAGCGTGGATCGATCTTCCGCAACTTCGCGCGTTTCGGAACCGACGCCATGCCCTCTTCAATTCCGCCGAAAAAACACACATAACTGCACCAGCCCTTGCCGACCGCAATCGTCATCGCCAGCCACAGTGCCGCCATGGCTGCCATTCCCGCCCCGGACATGCCTCCATTCGGCAGGATCGAACCGGGGAACACCAGCGTCTTCGTAAACGCTGCCGGCAGGATGAGCAGCGGAATCGGCAGATAACAGAATGGTGTCCGGCCGGCAATCATCTCTTCGATGGGGATGCCCATTGTTCCCCGCATCACCATAACGTTGTGGATGAAGCCCACCGGGAACAGCAGTCCCAACGCCACAAAAAACCAGCGGCGCCATCGATAGGTGCTCCAAGTGCGCATCATCATGAAAAACAGCGCAATCATGAAAATCGCGGTCGCGACGCTGGCGATCTGCCCCGACCGGCCCGGTTGCCCCGAATGGGAAAACATGAGCAGCGACCAGATTGCGATCGGCAACGTAAGCAGAATGCATCGGCCCACGCTTCTTGGCGCCATCGGTCGAAGTTGGGGGATTCGAGTTTCAGTAGCCACGAACCGGTCTCCCGAACAGCAAAGTCAATCCCAGGCAGGCGTAACAAAGCGCGATGAGTACCATCGCCATCCGAGCAACTGTCATCACGGCTTCGTTCCGTGCCACGCAACCGAGCCCCACGAACGGAACAAACCACACGGAGGTTCCGACGAAAAACACCGCAAAGAAAAGAAGAGCCGCCGCCACGCTGCCCAGCTCAGCCGCCCTCACGCCCGCAGCCACGAAGGGAGGGCAAAGACTCAACCCCGTCAGGAAGCCCAACGCCGCAGCGGCCGGCACGCCGTGCTTTCCTAACCGACCTTTTTCAGGCCCGGGCTTTCCTGGTGCCCCGATGCTCACCAGTTCTGTACCCGGGCAGGAATGAGCACAAGCCCGTCCAGCCGCGTATGCGTACCAGAACAGCACTCCGGCGAGCAGCACATGAACTCCGCCGATCAGGAACAAGCGCGGCGCCGGAGCAAGCGATGCCAGGGCGCCGATCTCCCAGGCCACCGCGGCAAAGAGCAGATATCCCGCGAAGCGCGCTCCCAGAAAGACAGAGAGATAGCGGGTGTTCAGCCGCAAACCCGGCCGCTCGGCGAGCAGGGAAGGAACCAACACGGGTCCGCAGGAAGCCATGCACGCCGGTCCGGAAGCGAGTCCCAGCACCAGAGCCTCGCCGAGTAGGAATGACCCGGCCATGAACGGAAAGTTAACATCGTTCAGTTCCGCCGTCTGTGACGCATGGCACTCGATTGGGATAGCGGGATAACGTCAATCGTTGGGGCGATTACAGCTCGATGAGCGTCGATCCCACCGACGATTGCACGTTCTGGTACACGCAGGAGTACTCGAACGGCGGATTCAACCGGCAGTCGCAGCTATTCTCGTTCAAGTTCAATACCTGTCAATAAAGTCCGTGGGCGGGTGGCCTTTGGGCTCTTGGGTTTCCTTGCCACCAGCAACCCAGTGGGGTGCCCGTGTCTCGTAGTTCTCGAGACGCGGGTACCCCAAAAGCCGGCGCCGCGAGCTTTATCTGCTAACCAGTTTCCTTCGTGTCATTTAAACGACTATTACGTACAATCTTATAAGTACAGAAATACATGCCAAAATGCTTCACGCGGAGCAATGCATACACGGGGAGCACCGGGATACAGGCGCCTACTTCTTCTCCAGGGCGGCGGCCTTGGCTTCCGCCTTGGCGGCATCGGCGTCGCGGTGAAGACCCTTGTAGGCTTTGGCTAACAGTTGCCACGCCTCGACGTTGGCTGGGTCGGACTTGGTCAGGGCCTCGAGGTCGGGACGAGCGGCCGCGAAGTCCCCCTTCATGATCTGGGCTTCGGCGAGGCCGAGGCGACCCTCGACGTTGTCCGAGTCAACGAGGAGAGCGGCTTCGAACTGATCATCAGCCGCCTTCCCATCCTTCAGCTTCAGGTAGACGTGGCCGAGGAGAAGGCGGGCTTTCGTGTCGCTGGCATTGAGTTTCAAACTTGCTTCGAGGGCCGTGCGAGCTGCGGCATAGTCTCCGGTTTTTTCCAGGGCTTGCCCTGCTTCGTAGGCAGTGCTGGCGTCGCTTGGTTGAAGTTCGATCGAGCGCTTCAGATGCGTCGCGGCTTTCGGATAATCCTGCGCGGCTAGCTCCAGTTCTCCTAGTTGGCGAAGGGCGGTGGCGGAGGTGGGATCGATCTCGACTGCCTTCTCCAGATATTTCCTTGAGTCGGCGGTGCGGCCGTCGTCGGAGGCGAGCATCGAGTTGTGGAGAAGATTCTGGACTTCGACTTTATCTTTAGGGTCGGGAAGATTTGCCGCCGGCTGCGCGCCGGCTTGCGGGGCCGGAAGTTTTGCTTTCCACTTCGTCATCTGCACTTCAAGTTCAGCCTGCGTACCGCGAGCGGGTGAAACTCCGCTCTGGGCGCGGCTTTCGGAGGCATATAGATTTTTCAATTCCTTCGGATCGGACTGGAGATCGTAGAACTCGGGCTTGGGCGCTTCGATGAGTTTGGCATTTTGTTCGCGCAATGCCTTGATGGGGGCCCATCCCCAACGGAGCGGGTAATCGGTCTCGCCTAGAAGTTCGCGCGCGTTGTCGGATTCTCTATTGATGAGCGGCACGAGCGATGCTCCGTTGAGTTCGGGCGGAGCGGGTGTGTTAGTCAACGATAGAACGGTGGGAAGAATATCGGTGCTGCGGACGAGTTGGTCGATGACTTCGCCCTTGTGCGCTTCCGCGGGCAACTTGACGATGAGCGGGACGTGCAAAGTTGAGTCATAGAGAAAGAGGCCGTGCGTGTCTTCTCCGTGCTCGCCGAGTCCCTCGCCGTGATCGCCCACAATAATAATGATGGCTTTATCGTAGACGCTGGCTTTTTTCAGCGTGGCAATGAAGTGGCCGAGTTGCGAGTCAGCATAGGCGATCTCTCCGTCGTAGAGATGGGTGGCATATTTTTCGGAGAAGGGAGCGGGGGGCTCGTAGGGATCGTGGGGATCGAAGAGATGGACCCACATGAAGCGCGGGCCGGTCTGATGCTGCGCGAACCAGGCTTCGGCATCGGTGACAACGGCCTGGGCGCGGCGTTCGACGCGGCCGAAGCGGTCTTTCGAATCGGTCTTAGCTGGGAAGTTGTCGTAGAAATCGAAACCGCGATCAAGGCCGGGCGCGAGTTGATTGCTGTCGAGAATGACAGCGCCGATGAAGGCTGCGTTCTGGTATCCCTGCTTCTTCAGAAGCTCTGCCCAGGTAACGTGCTCGGGCGCGAGAGGAACACCGAAATCCGTGACGCCATGCACGCTGGGGAGAAGGCCGGTGAGAATGCTGGTGTGCGAGGTATTGGTGATGGGGCTGTGAGTGAAAGCGGACGAGAAGCGAACGCCGTCGGCGGCGACGGAGTCGATGGTAGGGGTCTCGACATCTTTGTACCCGTAGCAACCCAGGTGATCGGCGCGAAGAGTGTCAATAGTGATGAGGAAGACATCAGGGTTCTGGGCGGAAACCGGAAGGGCGCAAAGCGTTGCCAGGGTCAGGACAAGGGCCGCGAGTTTCATATCGGGGTCAGGCTACCACATTGATGGGACAACGAGACAGGGACTGACTCGATCGGTAGTGGTGCCGTTTGATTTTCACAGGTCTGGCATGCATTGTGCTTGTGGGAGACTAAATGACATGCCATCCTTACTGCCAAAGTGTGTCCGCGTGCCGTGCCCAAAGTGCGGGGCGAAAATCGGAGAAGCCTGCAAACTCTCCGCGTTATGCCATGATGAAAGAATAGCCGTATCCAAAATGGATTCCAGCCAGAACGCTCTGCGGATCGTCCGCGAAGCTACCGAAGATAAGTAGCTATTCCTCATCTGGCATCTTTTCCTGCATGGCAATGAACTGGTCATACTTGAGTAGCACGGCCAGCGGTTCGTCGTTGTCCTGAATCACTAGCGTCTTGTCTAGTGCCCGCAGTTGAGCCACCGATGGCGCGCCTCCAAGACTGTGGGATAGCCGTCTTGCCATTGCGCGCACTCGGCGGTGAGGCCCGATATTCACAGGTGCTCAGTTATGTTTGCCGGAGAGATGCTACCTGCACTCCGCGCGTTGCCTGCAATCATGAGTTTTTTGGAAGTTACTTTCACGGCGCTGCTCGATCGTTCTATCGTGCCTCCACAATTCGGAAGTCGCCATTGCGCGAATCTATGAGCGGCCATAGTCTCACGCGTTGGCGCGATTGCGGACAATACGACAAACGCTGGATACAATAGCCGTTCAGACAAAATGTCTACTAATATTTCGAGTTATCGCACAGATACTCATGCAAGTTTATTTCTCTCTAACTTATAGTAATTCAAACGTAAGTTGTATTAGTGGCAGCATTTGTCATTCATCCAACCGACAATCGAGTACGAGAGACTTTATGTTTGGCCCCAAGCTTGCTTTCCACAGCGGCACGAATTGGGGTTTCCTCCGTGTAGTGCTGAAACACCTTCTGCGTCGCACTGACAGCGGTTTGCCACTGCCTACAACACGCTTCTAGTGCCGGGTCCCGCACGTGCTCTTATGCGCGCTGACAGTACAGGTGTGTCTACACGAATCACCTTAGTTCGAATTTGGAAGTTCCGATTTGGAAGAGGAGTGAAAAGATGAGCAGTTTACGCAAACAACGACTGTGGCGGATGATGGCAGTTCTGTCCACTGTGGTGCTGGCAAGCATATTTGCGCTGGGACAAGCGGAACTCGGAACGATCGCGGGAGTCGTGCGAGACACGACGGGCGCGGTGGTGGCGGGGGCGCAAGTGACGATCACGAACACGGCGACGAATGCCGTAAAAACAGCAACCACCGATTCCAACGGCGAATATCACGTACCTCAACTGACGCCGGCAATCTACAAGGTCGCGGTGGCGAAGAGCGGATTCCAGACGTATTCGGCGACGATCGAAGTGGCAGTCGGCGGACACTCGACGCTCGATGCGCAGCTCAGCGTGGGCAGCGGGAACACGGTAGTGGAAGTTACGGCAGCTACGGCGGGAACGGAAGTTAACACCCAGACGCAGGAGCTTTCGCAACTGGTGGATACGCAGCAGATGGCGCAACTGCCGAGCCTGACGCGCAATCCCTACGATTTCGTCGCAATCTCAGGCAACGTGAGCAACGGCGACGCAACCTCGAACGGCACCGGCGCGATGGCCGGACAGGAGACAAGCCTGCATGGGGTTGGATACACCATCAATGGACAACGCAATACGGGCACGGAAATCCTGCTGGACGGAGTGGAAAACGTATCTGTCTTTGGCGCGTTAGTGGGCGAAGATGTGCCGCTGGACGCGGTGCAGGAATACAGCGTGGTCACGAACAACTTTACGGCGGAGTATGGCCGAGCCTCGGGCGGAGTGGTGAACGTGACCACAAAATCCGGAAGCAACAGCTGGCATGGGTCAGGCTGGGAGTTCAACCGGTTATCAGGCTACACAGCGAATACTTATAACAACGTGGCCAACGACCTGCCGAAGGGAATCTACACGCGCAACCAATTCGGGTTCGAGGTAGGCGGGCCGGTGGTCAAGAATAAGCTGTTCGTTTCCGGCAGCAACGAATGGATCCGGGTGCGAAGCAATTCGGTGCAGACAGAAGAGATCTTCGATCCAGGATTCATATCGGGCAACTCCGCGTTCGGATGGGCGGGGCTTCCGGCGAATGCGCAAGCCTACTTCACGGCATTTGGAACGGGCGCAGCACCAGCCACCGGTGTGCAGGTGACGGCGGGGCAACTGGCGGGCGCTGGTTTGAATGTCTATGTTCCCGGAGGTCTGGGCAGCGCGACGCTGGCGAACCCGGGACTGCCGGTATTCGATCAAGTGGCATTCACGGCGCCGTTCGACGCGGGCGGCGGATTTCCCGGGAATGCATACGATTGGGTGGCGCGCGCGGATTACAACCTGAGCGAGAAGACGCAGATGTTCTTCCGGCTGGGGCGTGAGCGGATCGACGACTTCAACGGAACGACTTCGTTCTCAGCGTATCCGCAGTACAACACTGGCTCGCTGACCATGAACCAGAGTTACCTGTATTCGATCAGCCACACCTTCAATGCGAATCTCCTCAACAACACGAAGCTGAGCTTCACGCGCTACAACAGCATTACGTCCTTCGACCCGACACTGACGTTTACTCCGAACCTGATGTTCGTGTCACCAGTGGATCCGGTGACGGGCGGCACAATTCAGATGCCCGGGTTGCAGAACTTATCGGAGCCGGGAGTCGGCGGATTGCCGGTAGGCGGACCGCAGAACACAATTCAGGCGGAACACGACTTGTCCTGGACCAAGGGGCGGCACAACATGAAGTTCGGCGGGCAGTTTACCTATATCCAGCTGAACTACACGTACGGTGCTTACAACCAGGCGGTGGAGCAACTGGGCACCTCGCCGCAGACCAGCATGGATGACCTGGTGAATGCGTCGGGAAATCCATTGGGAAGCCAACTGGCCGGCAACGGCGGATTTTCAGCGCGCGTAAACGCGGAAGGCGCACTGCCTTGCCCGCTGGATCAGTTTGGTAATCCGGTGAATCCATGTCCCGCGAACAGCGTGGTGACGCCGCCACTGCCTCCGGCAAACGCAGCGCGCAGCTATCGCTACAAAGACTGGGCTCTCTACGCGCAGGACAGTTTCCGGTTCACTCCACGCTTGACCCTTAATTACGGGCTGCGCTACGAGCACTACGGCGTGCAGCACAACAACCATCAAGGCCTGGACTCGAACTTCTATTACGGTCCGGGAACTGGTCTGGAACAACAAGTTGCGACCGGGCGGAGTTCAACTGACGGAGCAGAGCTCGGTTGGCCAGTTCTGGGCGCCGACGTGGGGCACGCTAGCGCCGAGAGTCGGGTTTGCGTACGACATTTTCGGTGACGGCCGATCGAGCCTGCGCGGCGGCTTCGGCATCAGCTACGAACGCAACTTCGGCAACGTAACTTACAACGCCAGCTTCAACCCGCCGGCCAGCGCGGTGTTGAGCGACACATGCGCGCCGGACAATCCCGCGTGCACGGTGGTAGTGACCAACAACGATCTCGGTCCGCTGGGCCAGCCGGGACCGTCAAGCAATTTGACGCCGGTGGAACTACGCATGCCCGATCCGCGGATTGCGACGGCGCAAACCCAGTTCTGGAGCCTGGACCTGCAACGTGAACTGGCTCGCAATACGCTTATCGATGTTGGATACAGCGGCGCACACGGCGTTCACCTGTACGACATCAACAACATCAACCAACTGGGCGCGGCTCAGGTCTATCTTGGGGCCGATCCGAATCTCGGGAACGCGGAGTGCAACGCGAGCAATGTGACGGGAACGGGCGCTTGCATCACGCGGCCGAACGCGCAGTATGCGGCGATCAACGATCGCGGCAGCCGGGGCTCAAGCAGTTACAACGCATTGAACGTAAAGTTCCAGACGCAGAACCTGCACAACACGGGAGTAAGTCTGGTAGCCAACTGGACATGGTCGCATGCTTTGGACGACGAGAGTTCGACGTTCTCTGACAGCTTGCAGGGCGGGTCAGGCGACATCGGGAGCCTGGGCTATACCGATCTGACCAATCCGAAGCTGGACTGGGGCAACTCGGACTTCGACATCCGGCACCGGGTAGTAATCTCGCCGATCTGGGAGACACCCTGGTACAAGACCGGTCACAGCGCGATGGCACAAGCGGCGGGCGGCTGGTCTGTGGTGGGAATTTTCACCGCGCGTACGGGTGTGCCGTTCAACGTGTATGACTACAGCAATGTATATGTGGGATACACGGTGCCGCGGTTGACACCGGCGACGGAGCCGGACTTCCGAGTGAGTTCGAATCCGGCGGCGATCGGACCGAACCAGTTCGGGCTGCTCAGCGTGCCGGTGCCGGCGAGCTTCGATCCGCTGAATTCGGTGCTGGGCATTTCGGACTTTGGACCATTTCCGGCGGGGATGACGGCTCGAAATGCGTTCCGGGGACCGGGAGCATGGAACCTGGATACGGCGGTAGGGAAGAAGTTCAGAATCACCGAGCGGTTTGGGCTGGAGTTCCGCGCGGAAGGATTCAACATCTTCAATCACCACAATATGTACGTCGAGACGCCGAACCTGCTGTATGACGGGCAGACCTCGACTCCGCTGGAAGTGGTTGGACTGAAGGGCGGACTGAACACGCTGGCTACAGGGGGCAACCACGACGAGCGGCGGTTTGGACAGTTCTCGCTGCGGTTCAGCTTCTAGGGGTAGCGATTTAGACGAAGTCAAGATTTAGACAAGTTGGTTTTTTGGGAGCCCGGCTGGTTCGGGCTCCCTTTTTTTGTGCGGAATGCTGTGTTTGGGTCCGAGCTTGAGGCGGGTATTGGGGAATGTCTGTGCGAGGTATTCAGGTCGGGCGAGGTGGTAAAAAATTGACTTGCGGAAAGAGGCCCCCAAACCGGGCAGGTCAGGGGGAGCGGGACGACTTATGATAATTCATACAGTAAAGACTGCAGGCGTCCCGATTTGCGGATATTTGGGGTCTGTCGGGAAGCTAACTAATCTCTAATCAATAACATAGACATTCTGTTTTTTGGCCATGAGCTTGCACCTTTGAAGGCGCACGGGGTAGGTGTTTCCGTGTGATTGTTCTTGGCGTTTTGGACATATCTCTTTTCAGGTTTACCGCAAAGATGGATCGCCAATGGATTGTAAGCGCTGTGGATTCTGGTTCAAATCAAGCTTGAAATAAGAAATCAGTAGGCTAGGAGGCAGGGAATGACCAGGTTAATGAGCCATGGATTATGGCGGACGATAGGCGTAGTCGCCATCCTTCTGTTGACAAGCGCTTTTGTCATCGGACAAACAGATCTCGGATCGATCTCGGGCGTCGTGAAGGATTCGACGGCGCGGTGGTAGCCGATGCAAAGCGTGACGGCCACACAGACGTCGACCAACGCGGAACGATCAGCGACGATCGAATACGTCTTGGCGAATACCGCTTGCAGAACCTTGCGCCGGGCATCTACTCGGTGGTGGTATCGAAGCCGGGATTCCAGACGTATAAGGCAACGATGGAAGTCTCGGTCGGCGGCCACGCCACGTTGGACGCGTCACTGACCGTCGGAAGCGGAAGTACGGTTGTCGAAGTCGTCGCGGGTGCAGCGACGGAGGTCAACACCCAGACGCAGGAAATGTCCCAGCTCATCGACACGCAGCAGATGATGCAGTTGCCCAGCTTGACGCGGAACCCGTACGACTTTGTGGCGGTTTCGGGCAACGTCAGCAACGGCGACAACACCTCGAACGGCGGAATGGCCGGACAGGAAGTTTCGTCCCGCGGCGTTGGGTATGCGATCAACGGGCAGCGCGAATCGGGTACCGAAATTCTGCTGGACGGCGTGGAAAACGTGAGCGTGTTCGGCGTCTCGGATCGGACAAAATACGTGCCAATCGACGGCGTGCAGGAATACAGCATCATCACCAATAACTTCGGGTCGGAATACGGACGCGCATCGGGCGGCGTTGTGAACGTGACCACAAAGGCCGGCTCCAACAGCTGGCATGGCAGCGCATGGGAGTTCAACCGGCTGTCTGCCTACACCGCGAATACATTTAATAACGACGCTCTCGACACTCCGAAGGGCAAGTACACCCGCAACCAGTTTGGTTTCCAGGTAGGCGGGCCAATCATGAAGAACAAGATGTTCATCTCGGAGACCACGGAGTTTACACGGGTGCGCAGCGGCGCAGTTCAGACGCAGGAGGTTTTTGATCCGGCGTTCATCAGCTACCTACCGTCGAATGCGCAGTCGTACTTCACTACTTATGGTACCGGCGCTCTGCCGAGTTCGGGTGTAGCAGCAACCGTGGGTGCTATCAATAGCGCCTCGACTCCGGGATGTACTTATACTCCCGTCGACAATTGCTATATCGGCTTGTCAACGGCCTTACTCAGATCCCTGACGCCACACCGGTATTCGATACTGTTACCTTCGCGGTTCCTTTTGACGCGGGAGGCGGCTCGCCGCAGAACACGTACACGACGGTTGGACGCATTGACTACAATTGGCCGACAAGACGCAGATGTTCTTCCGCGGCGCGAACGAGAAAGACGTTTTTACGGCCGGGACGTCTTCTTATAGCGCATATCCGGCAATACGACGTGGGCGGAACAAATTACAACCAGAGCTATCTATTTTCGATCAACCACAACTTTAATGCGAGTCTGCTGAATAACACGAAGGTCAGCTATACCCGCTACAACAGCTTCAACTCGTTCGATCAGTCGATGACGAGTACCCCGAGCCTGATGTTCGTCACGCCAGTGGATCCTGTAACGGGCGGCACGATTCAGATGCCGGGCCTCGAAAATGCGTCGGAACCCGGGTTGGGGGGATTGCCGTTTGGCGGTCCTCAGAACACGATCCAGTTTGAGCATGACCTGTCATGGACGAAGGGCCGCCACAATATGAAGTTCGGCGGACAGTTTACTTACATTCAGCTGAACGTAGCCTATGGTGCTTATGCGCAGGCAGTGGAACAGTTGGGTACTGGCTCTTCATCGTCGATGGCGGACTTGTCAATTCCGTGGGAACCCGGGCGGAAGTCAACTGGTGAGGTTTGAAGCCAGAGTGAATCCGAACGGTGCACTCCCTTGTCCATACAACCAATGGAACGAGTTGGAAGGAACTCACGTAGCTCCTGGACACTCTCGACTTATGGACAGGCGGGAACGAACGGCTGCCCGTCGAGTAGTGTAGTGCAACCGCCTTTGGCGAATGCGGCATATGCCCGCAGTTATCGTTATAAGGACTGGGCGTTCTACGGACAGGATAGTTTCCGGGTGACTCCGAGACTGACGCTGAACTACGGATTGCGATGGGAGCACTTTGGCGTGCAGCACAACAACAATCAGAACCTGGACTCGAACTTCTACTTCGGATCCGGCGCAAACCTGGAAGAGCAGGTGCGAAACGGTGGAGTGCAACTGACTCAGAAGAGTTCGGTTGGCCAGTTCTGGAAACCGAGCTGGGGAACGCTCGGACCGCGGCTTGGTTTTGCCTATGACGTTTTTGGCGACGGCAAGACCAGTCTGCGAGGCGGCTTTGGTATAAGCTATGAGCGCAACTTCGGCAACGTAACGTTCAACGCCAGCTTCAACCCGCCGGCCAGCGCTGTGATCAGCGCCAAGTGCCCGAAAGAGAACATAAACTGCACGTACATCGTCACCAACAACGATGCAGGGCCGTTCGGAGTAGCGGGCCCTGCCCTCAACCTGCCGCCACTCTCCATTCGTATGCCCGACCCCAATATTCACACTGCGCAAACGCAGTTCTGGAGTCTGGATTTACAGCGAGAGGTTGCTCGTAACACTATTGTAGAACTGAGTTACAACGGGGCGCATGGCGTTCACCTCTATGACCTCGAAAACATCGACAACTACGGCTCCGGCAACTATTATCTCGGCGATCCGGTCACAACGGCACCGGACCCAGTTACCAACGCGCAGTGCCCGTTTTACAACTATGACACTGGCGCCAATGAATGCGCAACGCTCGCGAATCCTCAGTACTCGTCGATCAACATGCGCGGCAGTATGGGTTCGAGCAGCTACAATTCATTCAACCTGAAGTTCCAGACTCAAAACCTGCACAACACGGGTCTGAGCCTGGTGGCGAACTGGACATGGTCGCATGCACTGGACGATATCAGTTCGACATTCTCGGATAGCTTGCAGGGCGGTTCAGGCTTTGGCTTCGGAAGCCTTGGCTACACGGATCCCTTCAATCCCAAACTCGATTGGGGGCCAGCAGACTATGACGTACGTCATCGTCTGGTGATCTCTCCGATCTGGGAAACTCCGTGGTATAAGAGCGGACACAGCTTCGCCGCGGAAGCGCTAGGTGGATGGACGGCGGTCGGTGTTTTCACGGCACGTACCGGTGTCCCCTTTCACGGTGTATGACTCGAACTCGGTCGAGGTTGGCTACAACGTCCCCCGGTTATTGCCGATTTCGGGTCCACAGATTACCATGTCAGCGGGAATCCTCAGGCAGCGGCGTGATATATCGGCCCTCACCATCGCCCCAATTACGCTGCGCTAATCACACACCAAGGGCCTCGTCGCTTGGTTTCTCCGACCTCGGGCCGTTCCCAGCTGATATGACCGGCAGGAACGCATTCCGTGGACCGGGAGCTTGGAATCTGGATACGGCGCTGACAAGAAGTTCAGAGTCGACCGAACGTGTCGGGATGGAATTCCGCGCCGAAGGCTACAACATCTTTAATCACCACAACATGTACGTTCTTCGTGCCGTTCGCTGTATTCTCGCGATCGTGCGGCGATTACGCAGTGAACGCCGCGACCCGATAGATTGACGAGCTTAAGGGCGGCCTGAATAACTTCGCTACCGGCGGCAACCATGACGAGCGGCGATTTGGACAGTTCTCGCTGCGAGTCAGCTTCTAGCCAAAGCGAGCACAACAGAAGCAATTTTGGAGCCCGAGGCAACTCGGGCTCCTTTTTTTGTTCTTGTTTTCTCCGCAGCCGAACCCGCGATCATTCGTCTCCGGCGAGCGAAGGGGTTGAACGCGGAAGATGGAGCAGGTGAATGCGGATTGGTGGAAGCGGCTCATAGGGGCAGACAGCGCGCCTGCCCCTACGAGTCACGACGCTTTACGCCGCGAGCTTGCCTTCATCGGCCGAGGGTCCGTAGATGGCTGGAACGGACGCGTTGTTCAGACGGAGATAGACGGTCAGCTGTCCGCGATGATGGGCGAGGTGGTTGAAGGTTTCGGCGATGATGACATGGCGCGGATCCCGCTGTATCACGTGGCCTCCGGCCATGAGCTTCCAGTCCTTCATCAGCTGGTCATCCGTGGTGTCGTGCAGGGCTTTGCGGCATTTCGCTACTGCGTCGTCGAAGGCGGCAATCAGCTCTGTGCGGCTCCTGGGTAATGGCGGGCGGGGACCAACTCCTCCCGGCGGAGCGTAGTCGAATTCTTCGGTGTTGAGAATGATCTCGATCCAGGCGGGCATGGTGGCGCAGAGGTTGGCCAGATTGCCGAGAGGCATCGATCGCTCGTGAGGGGCCCAGTCGTTTTTTCCTTCTGGGACGCGCTCGAGGGTTTGGCGGGTAGCGGGGATTTCACGTTCAAGCTCTGCCAGTAACAGTTCCGTCAGCTTCATGATTCTCCTAAGGGGGCTGGTCGCCCGTTGCGTAGGGCAGAATACGGGTGGATATATGACATCTCATGTCATAATTGGCGGATTAAATTTACGAGGTGGCGGTGCGAGCGGAACGACTGCTGTCGGCGTTGTTATTGTTGCAGGCCCATGGGCGCCTGAGCGAACGCGAACTGGCCAAGCGTTTGGAGGTTTCGACGCGAACGGTGCATCGGGACATGGAGGCGCTGAGCGTCTCGGGCGTGCCGGTCTATGCGCTACGCGGAGCGCAAGGTGGATGGCAACTGGATGAAGGCTGGCGGACGCAGGTTCCGGGGCTGGATGAGGTGGAACTGCGGGCGCTGCTCATGTCGCAACCGCGGCTGATTGGAGATTCGCGGATGGCGGCAGCAGCCGAGCGCGCTCTCTGCAAGCTGATGGCGGCGATGCCCGGCGGAATGCGGGATCAGGCGGTCTCGATCCGGCAGCGGCTGTATGTGGACACTACGGGCTGGCGCGGCACCAGCGAAGACCTGGCGCTGCTGCCGGTCGTGCAGGAGGCGGTGTCGCGCGACCGCAAGCTGCGAATTGATTATCGAAAGCCCGGCGGAGAGAAGTCGGTACGGGTCGTGGACCCGCTGGGTCTCGTGGCCAAAGGCACCACGTGGTACCTGGTGGCGCAGTCGGCGAAAGGGTTGCGGACGTTTCGGGTCTCGCGGATTCAGGCGGCGAAGATTCTCGATAAGGCCTGTGAGCGTCCTGCGCAATTCGATCTGGGCGAGTACTGGCGGGCTTCGACCGAGCGGTTTCTTGAGGGCTGGCAGAAGGTGGAAGTGACGTTGCGGCTCGAAGCGCGAGCGGCCGCCAACATACGGCGCTGGCGAATGGTGGTGCACGAGGTCGAGAGCCGCGATGGTTGGGAGACGTTGCAGGTGCAGTTCGATCATCCGGAAGAGGCCGTGTTCGTGGTGCTGGGGATGGGAGCGCGAGCGGAAGTGCTCGGGCCGGAGAGCATACGCGAACGAGTGGCACAGGAGATTCGAGGGATGGCGGAGAGGATTGGCGGGTAAGGGTGAGCCTTCTAGCCCCAAAGCAGCAAAACAGCATAAAACAAAAGCCGCCGGTTTGTACCGGCGGCTTCCCAATTCTGCCGAGCTTTGCTCGGCTTGGACAGCCGAGGGCGGCTGTCCCCACGCGATCTAGCTTTCGTACAGCAGGACGCCTTCGGCTTTCTCAGCGTCTACTGGGCGGTAGTACAGCTTGTTGTCTTCGAGGAAGACCTCGATGAACGCCGGCCTGGTGGTGATCGTGCCCTGGATCAGCGCTTCTGACAGCGGGTCTTCGATGTACTTTTGCAGTGCGCGGCGGAGCGGTCTGGCACCGTAGCTACGGTCGGTGAGCGTCTGGTTCAGGATCCACTTCTTCGCATCGTCGGCTACTGTTACCGTGATCGAACGCTGCGCCAGGTTCTGGTTGAGCTGATTGACCAGCAATTCGAGAATCTGGATCAGGTCTGTCTCGCTCAGCGCCGTGAACAGAATGACCTCATCCAGGCGGTTGAGGAACTCCGGATTAAACGTGCGCTTCACTTCACTCTTAACCAGGTCTTCGACCTTTTCGGAGACCATTTCGTCTTTCGACGACTGGAAACCGAGACCTTCGCGCTTCATCAAGTGACGCGCGCCGATATTCGAAGTCATGATCAGGATGACGTTCTTGAAGTCGACCGTGTTCCCGAGGCCGTCGGTCAGTTGGCCGTCTTCGAAAACCTGCAATAGGATGTTGAAGACATCCGGATGGGCCTTCTCGACTTCATCCAACAGGACGACGGAGTATGGAGCGCGTTTCACGCGTTCGGTCAGTTGGCCGCCTTCTTCGTAGCCAACGTATCCTGGAGGCGAGCCGATGAGCTTGGAGACCGAGTGCTTCTCCATGAATTCGGACATATCGAAGCGGACTAGTGCTTTCTCGCTGCCGAACATGAACTGGGCCAGCGTGCGGGCTACTTCGGTTTTGCCTACGCCGGTCGGGCCTAAGAAGAGGAACGAACCGATGGGGCGGTTCGGGCTCTTGAGGCCGGCACGGCTGCGGCGGATGGCTCTGGCCAGCGCGCTGATGGCTTTGTCCTGCGAGATGATGCGCTTGTGCAGCTCTTCTTCGATGCGCAGCAGCTTCGCGGTCTCTTCTTCTTTAATAGAGGTGATGGGAACGCCAGTCCAGCGCGATACCACGTCCTCGATGTCCTCCCGACCGACTACGCCGGTGGAGGATTCATCGAGGTGGTATTTCTCGCGAAGAGCGCGCAGGTTTTCGCGCTCCTTGCGTTCTTCGTCCGAGTAGAAGCGCGCCTTCTCGAACTCGTGGTTCGCGATGGCGTTCTCCATGCGGTGGACGATGAACTTGATGCGCTTCTGGACTTCGGTCAATTCTTCGGGCAACGAAGTCTGGCGCAGTTTGACGCGGGCACCGGCTTCGTCAATCAGATCGATCGCCTTGTCCGGAAGGAAACGATCCGGGATGTAGCGGTTCGAGTGCGAGACGGAGAAGTTGATGGCGTCGTCGGTGTAGGTGACGGCGTGGAACTTCTCGTATCGCTCCTTGATACCGAAGAGAATTTTGATGGCGTCGGTCTCGTTCGGCGGCGGAACTTTTACGGCCTGGAAACGACGCTCCAGCGAACGATCTTTTTCGATCGACTTGCGATATTCGGCAGGCGTGGTTGCACCGATGCACTGAATCTCGCCGCGGCAGAGAGCTGGCTTCAGGATGTTGGCGGCATCGAGGGAGCCTTCCGCGCTTCCGGCGCCTACCAGCGTATGCAACTCATCGATGAAGATGATGGAATTCTGGTTCTCCATCAGCTCTTTCATGATGGTCTTGAGGCGCTCTTCGAACTGGCCGCGATATTTTGTTCCCGCGACGATCAGCGAGAGGTCGAGAGCGAGGATGCGCTTGTCGGCCAGGAACGAGGGAACTTCGCCGTCCGCAATGCGCTGGGCAAGACCTTCAACGATGGCCGTCTTGCCTACACCGGGCTCGCCGATCAGCACTGGATTATTTTTGGTGCGGCGGCAGAGGATCTGCACTACGCGCTCGACTTCGCCTTCACGGCCGACGAGCGGATCGAGCTGTGTGTCCATGGCGGCCTGAGTAAGGTCGCGTGAAAACTCACTCAACAAAGATGATTCGCGCTGTCCGCCGCGCTGGGGCGAAGCTTTTTCCTGGCTGGTGCGGGCCAGTTCCTCGCGGATGGTGGAGAGACGCAACCCACGTTCGTGCAGGATTTCGGCGGCAAAACATTTTTCTTCGCGCAACAGGCCCAACAACAGGTGCTCGGTCCCAATATGCTTATGAGAAAGACGTTCGGCCTCTTCGGCCGCGTATGCCAACACACGCTTGCATTCGTTGCTCAGGGGCAGATCGACGGAGGTCGAAACCTTCTCGCGGATGGTGGTGTGACCTTCGATCTGTTTGCGGATTGATTCGACCGACGCGTGGGAGCGCAGGAACCGGTTGGTCAGGGCTTTATCTTCGCGCAGCAGTCCGAGGAGCAAGTGCTCGGTCTCAATATAAGGAGAGCCGAACTGGCTGGCCTCGTAGCGCGCAAAGAAGATTACGCGTCTGGCTTTCTCCGTGTAGCGTTCAAACATAGACTCATTCCCCCCAGGGTTCTCGCGCGAAGGCTCGCCCATCGCTAAACCCCCGACCCAACCTCAATTATGCTCTTTTTACCGCCCGGACTGCCAAGCGATAATCGCCGTCGGGTAACCCCGGTGACTCGTGCCAAGGGGTACTTTCCGGCCTCCTCTGTCTTTTCTTTTGTTGGTCTTGCGTGTTGGTCTTGCGCCTTATCCTCACGCCGGAAGCGAATCCGGCGCCACCTCTTCTATTCTGCCCCGATCCAGCCGCAGCACTCTATGGCACCGTCGTGCGAAGGCCAGATTATGGGTGGCGATCAGAGAGGTCAATTGATGCTCGCGATGGAGCCGCGAGATCAGTTCGAACACCACCTCCGCCGTCCGCCCATCGAGATCGCCGGTGGGTTCATCGGCGAGAAGCACCTGCGGTTGGGTGATCAGCGCCCTCGCCAAGGCGAGCCGTTGCTGCTCGCCGCCGGAAAGCTCTCCCGAACGATGCGTGCTGCGCGCTTCGAGTCCGACTTCGCGCAACCAGCGTGAAGCCTCGTTCTCGGCGGAGGCACGCGCCTGCCCGCGCGTCAGCAGGGGCATGGCAACATTCTCCAGCGCCGTGAACTCCGGCAGCAGGTAGTGGAACTGCCAGACGTAGCCGATTTCGCGGTTACGAAACTCGGCGGCGGCATCCTCGGAAAGCGTGTTCACCTGGGAATTTGCGCAGTATACGGCACCAGCAGAGGGCCGTTCAAGCGCGCCCAGGATGTGCAACAAGGTACTCTTCCCGGCACCCGATTGCCCGACGATTCCAAGCATTGTTCCTTTGTCTACTTGAAAAGACAGATTTTCAAAGAGCGTCAAGTCCGCTTCGCCTGAGCGAAAGACTTTACTTAAACCATCGACCCTCAACAGAGGGTCATCAGCTATTGGATGCAAACTGGTCCTCCCAAGGATCAAATGCGCCGGGGCCGGCTGCCGGGGAACACTATGGCGAGAGGCTCCTGCTCCATTAGATCACGAGGAGGAATCCCCTGTTTTCGCGATTTAAAACGCGGAAATAGGGTATGCAAGAAACTGTATACCTCCCGAAAACAAACGCAATGTGACCCTAGTCACAGAGGGAAGGAACAGCGAGCACTTCGGTGAAACGAGGCGAGGATTCGGCTGGTTCAGGCGCTGGAGTCCAGTTGCGACGCTCGAGAATTGTGGGCGGCTCGTAGGTGACGCCGCGCGCCAGACGGCGATCCTCGCGGCGAGTGGACCAGAGCAGGAACGGACCCATCGCGGTGGAGACGAGGCGGGACATGCCACCGAATTCCCGTCCGATCTCGCGCCGGAGTTCGTGGATCTGGCGGCTGACGTCCTGGTTGACGCGGCGGAAATATTTTTCGGCGGCCCAGAGCGCGGCGCTGTAGGCGGTGCGGAGTTTCACATTCTCGCGAGCGAAGCGCTCACGCACGCGGAGGTCGGGATAGTTCTTGTAGCGGCGCCATCCTTGCAGCATGGTTTCGCACATGCGATAGAGGCTGGGACCGTTGCGCTCGAAGTCGCGCCAGAACGCCCAGTCGAGGAAGCGTTTGGAGTCGTTGCGTGAAATGGCGGCGTGCCGGAAGTTGAATTTGTCCTGGCCGTGAATGTCGGCCAGATCGATGCCATCGAGCATGCGGCCCTGCTCCGACATCTCCTTATAGAGCGGCGTGCCGGGAACGGGCGTGTAGAGCATGAACTGGTGGAAGTCGGTGTTATGCGCGACGGCGTATTCGATCTCTTCGCGAATGTTGTCGGGCGTGTGGTGCTCGAGGCCGATGATGGTTGATCCCTGCACTCGGATGCCGTGCTCGCGCAGCATGTGAGTGAGTTCGTGCGAGTCGGTGTCCTTGAGCTTGGCGTAATTGGAGCGTGGGGACTCGAGGCCCATCCAGATCCAGGAGACGCCGAGTTCGACAAGCTCCTCAATTTTGTATTGACGGATGGCATTGGCCGAGGCGAAGACGGCCATGCCCCAGGCTTTGTTGCCTTCCTTCATGCGTTCCAGGAGGCGCATGGCGCGTTTGCGATGCAGCAGGAAATTTTCGTCCATGACGAAGAAGGTCTGAACGCCGAGGGTCGTCTCCGCGTGGCACATAACGTCGTAGAGCTGGTCGCCGGTCTCGTAGAAATTTACGAACTTGCCCTTGCCGCCGAAAAACGCTGAAGTGGTGCAGAAGTTACAGCCCATGGGACAGCCGACCGAAGGAATGATGGTGGCGGCGGTGCCGCCTTTGCGCTCGGGGATCTTGAAGCCCATGATGCGGGTGTTGAGTCCGGAGACGATGTCGGGATGGCGAATGGGCGCCTCGGGATCTTCGCCGAGGTAGCGGCGCATCCAGGAGATTCCTTCGCCGCGCACGATGTGGTCGGCGTCGATCATGTGTTCGAGGCCGGGGATGGCGGAGACGTGGCCGCCGATGACGATGGTGGAGTTCGGCGAGAGCTCGCGCACCATGCGGCACATCTCGCGCACCTTGCCGATGTTGATGATGATCCCGGAAATTCCGACGATGTCGTAGTGGTTCGCTTTGAGTTCGCGCGCGAAATCTTCGCGGGTGGGGAAGTCCAGCACGGCGCAGGGGGCAGAGATATTTTGCTGGATCATCATGATGCCCCAGGAGCGGTGGAACATGCGCAGCGAGAACCCGCCCTGGGCTCGGGTGACCTGATTGTGGTAAAGCTCCATCGGATTGATGGCGCGGGAGCCGAATTCGTCGTCCTGCGCGTAGGGTCCGAAGACGGAACTGAGGAGGACGCGCGCACTTTTTCCCTTGGGGTGAACTTCCATTGCCGACTGGTTCATGATTCGAACGTAGCGGAAGGTTGCTGCGAAATTCAGTGAGGGATGACGGGTAATACAAAAGTTTTACAAAGCACTACGACTAAAGGCCACTCTGAACGTGGAGCGATTGGCGCAAAACCTGCACTCTAGTTTAAGTAAGGTTCTGGTGTTCGAGATACGTGGGAGAAGTCACTTACGAAGAGCCGACTGTGGTTGTAATATCGTTGGTTTCTCTAGCGACAGCTATTGACAAGACCGGGGTTTGAGGAAAGGAGAGACCATGTCGACGCGGACCGCACCAGTATTCCTTGCGATCGTTTCCCTGCTAACTCCACTATGGTGCCAACACAAGATCACCAGCGAGGAACGTGAGCGCGCTCACGCGATGCTGAGAGAGATCGCATCCGACGTAAGGAAGCACTACTACGATCCCAAATTGCATGGACTCGATTGGGACGCCAAGGTTCGGGAGATGAGCCGAAGGATCGATGAAGCGGATACGTCGAATCAGGCACTTTCGGAAGTCGCTGCTCTCCTCGATTCCCTCAACGATTCTCATGCCTATTTCCGCCCGCCGTCGCATGCCCTCCGGCCACATTACGGCTGGGAGGCCGAGTTAATTGGTAACCGCTGTTATGTGATCCGTGTCCGCCCCGGCAGCGATGCCGAAAGCAAAGGGGTGAGGCCAGGAGATGAGGTGCTGGCCATTAATGGTTTTCCTCCAACCAAGGACAACTTCTGGAGGATGGAGTACGTCTTTAACGTTCTCGATCCCCAGCACGAATTGCGACTAGACCTGCGGGATTACGCAGGCAAGCAACGATCGGTCCGCGTAGTTACCAAGTTTACCGGGTCGACGACTACCAAGGATCTGACGGGTGAGTCCGGAGGCTGGAATGATATGTGGGACATCATCCGCGAGGGAGAGAATGCCGAACATCAAGGACGCATCCGCACATCCGAGATGGGTGACGAACTGATGATCGTGAAGTTTCCCAATTTCGTATTTACCGAGTCAGGAATCAACTCCATGATTTCTAATGCGCGCAAGCACAAAGCGCTCATTCTCGACCTGCGTGGGAATCCCGGCGGAAGCATTGAGACACTTCAGCATCTACTCGGGGGAGTCTTCGACAAAGATGTCAAAGTCGGCGACCGTGTAGGCCGCGACCAGCCGAAATCAATGATTGCCCACTCGCGGGGTCACCCCTTTGAGGGCAAACTGATTGTGCTCATCGATAGCAAGTCTGCTTCCGCCGCCGAATTGTTTGCGCGGGTCGTGCAGATCGAGAAGCGCGGAATCATTCTGGGCGACGCTTCTTCTGGTAGCGTGATGGAGGCTAAGTCGTACGACTACAAATATGGAGTCGATACGGTGGTTTTTTATGGAGCCTCCATTACCGATGCCGACATCATCATGACCGATGGCAGGAGTCTCGAGCATAGCGGTGTAGTGCCGGATGAGGTTGTCCTGCCAGCCCCCAACGATCTGGCGAACAACCGCGATCCCGTTCTTGCGCACGCCGCGCAAGTGGCCGGAGTAAAACTCAGTCCAGAAGATGCTGGCAAGCTGTTTCCGTACGAATGGCCCAAAGAGTAAGCCAGACTCCCGAAGCCCGAATTCGAGATGTGGTCGATCGGAATACCTCGGCCTACTGGTATGCGCTGGGACACTGCATGATGGGCGTGGGGATTGGAGGCGCGGGTCGGAATCGAACCAGTGCCGCCCACTCCCGGCTGTTCGTCCCCGGGCTTTTCTGCTCCAAACGAACATCCAAGCCGTCGGCGGATGTGGAATCCCACCCTTCAAACAACGAAGGGTGGGGCACCCGGCGGGAGGGCTCGTCGAAATCGGCACATTCCTCCGCTGCTAAGTTATATCCGATCCGCGGCCCGTTGCCTGGCGAGGTTACTGGCCATGCCGGCAAACTGCAGATCCCTCGCTTCGTTCGGGATGACAAGGGCTAAAGAGTGAGAATGGCCAGGGTTAGAAAATGAACGATGACGTGAGTGCGGAGTTAGGGATGGACTGCTCACTCTGCGTCTTTAATGCCGTCTAAGGTGTGTACTGACGCACGTATATCACCTGGCAACGGACGGACACATAACTTATGCGCAATCGTTTTTCGATTGTATTTGTTGTAATCGTTGCGAGCATCACCGTTTGCGCGCCAACGATTGCCGGACAAACCGCCAACAATGCCCTGCCCGCCGGAATGACCACCTATGAGACTGTGAAAGTAGCGGATGGAATTGTTGGATTTATTCCGCCGGAGGACGACACCGCATTTGTGAGCGGAAATTCGATCGCGATTATCGGCGACGATGGCGTTTTGGTGGTTGACTCGGGACACACACCGTCGACTACCGCGCGCATCATCGCAGACATCAAGCGCATGACCAACAAGCCGGTGCGGTTTCTGGTGAACACGCATTGGCATCCCGACCACAACGCGGGGAACGGCTTGTACAGGGAAAACTTTCCCGGGCTGCAAATCATCAGCACGCCCGCCACTCGCGACGCGATTCGCGATGTCCTTCCGAAGAAAGAAGTGAACGAAGAAATGGCGGAGATGGTGCGCAAGATGCTCAAGGATGACGGTGCCAACGGAAAGCCGATGCCGGCGGAGATGCGCAAATACTATGAAACTTCTCTGGCGCAACTGGAGGCATTTATTCCTGAGCTGAAGAAGTCGGATCACGCCTTGCCGTCCGTGACCTTCGACAGCCGGATGTCGGTGTATCTGGGAAAGCGCGAGGTGCAGTTGATGTTCCTTGGGCGGGCGAACACCGCCGGAGATGCCGTCATTTATGTGCCAGACAGCAAGGTGCTGATCACGGGTGACCTGGTGGTTTATCCGGTGCCATATCCGTATGGATCATTCTTTGGCGAGTGGATCGAAGCAATGAAGAAGCTGGAGGCGATCGACGCGTCTGTTATCGTGCCGGGCCATGGGCCGGTGATGCACGATAAGACATACATCGCGCTTGTGATCGAACTGCTGGAGGCAACGCGGGTACAGGCCGGGGACGCGTTCAAGCGCGGGCTTAAGACCGACGAGGCTGTGAAGGCCGTCGATCTAAGCGCGTTTCGTCCGAGGTTTGTGGCTGGCCATCCGGAGCGCGAGTTTGTGTTCGATCAGGGATACAAGCCAGCAGCAGTGGTGCGCGCATACCGGGAGGCCAAGGACGGTCCGCTGCGCGATGAAGACTAGAAAGGTCTGGCGGGTGAGGATTGGAGGCGCGTCGGAATCGAATACTGTAGACTATTGAAAACACGTATCTTATTGATTCTTAATTGGGCACAAATGGCACGAAATGCGACATGGGCAGGTCGCTGGCACACATTAGCACAGAATTTCTAGCGCAGGACGAATACTAAAGCGTACAAAGACACCCACAGTAATGCACCAATCTGAGGCCCGCATCGGTTAATGAGCGTAACTGGGATTTTGATTTTGATTTCATCAGGCTGTGGTATTCTCTCGCACGGTCGCCTGCTGTAGCAATTCACCCCCAACGGAGGAATCAGATGAAGAGAGTTTTATTTGTCGTTACTGTGCTCGCCTTTGTTACGAGTCTGTTGGCCGCGGAAGAATCGAAGATCGAAATAGCAACAGCAACCTATGGTATCGAATGCGGCACGAACCAGTCCGGCAACTCGACTTCGTTTGTGTCGGCTGAATGTGATAACAAAGAGCAGTGTACATACACCAACCCAGGCGCGAAGATTGGCGACCACTGTCCGGGCACGCCAAAGTCATTCACGGTGCAGTATACCTGCTCCGGAAAGAACGGTGTCCGGACGAAAACTGCGCAAGCCGAGGCGGAGCATGCGGTGATCCAAATTACTTGTAAGGACTAGTGAGCAGGTAAGAACTATGAGAGCCGACGCATGAATACAGGGGAAAAATTTGGAGGCGCGGGTCGGAATCGAACCGACGAATAGAGGTTTTGCAGACCTCTGCCTTACCACTTGGCTACCGCGCCGACTTGCTTCACAAAACGAAGAGCCCTGGCGGGCTCGGAATGGCTCAGCTGCAATTATACCAACCCCTGGCAGGTGGGGCAGCGGGAACTCCATATCGGCCCATTACCCCACATGGGACGGAAGCGGGCGAGGTCACCTCCGCTGGCGGTTTGTCACGTTGCGCTGTTGCTATGGGCTGGAAGTTGGAAGAATGGCCGGCTTGAGGGCGTATTCATGCGCCGGCTCGGGCACCGGGGCGTAGGCGAAGAGTAGGGCTGCCATCAGCATCAGCACTGCGAGCGGAAGAAGGGCAACCAGGAACACTCTGGCAGGCCCATTCGTCAAATGGTTTTGCAGGTAATCCGGGTAACGGGTTCCCATCACTAGGGTGCAAGCTGCGGACGCCATCAGTACCCAACGTGAGCGCCGGAAGTTTCCGGCTTTGAGGGAGAACCAGACAAAGAGCAATGGGAAAATCGCCAGGACGTAATAGTGCCGCCACGTGAACGGAGCTATCAACAGGATGACCAGTGACATGACAACCATGTCCCAAAGCAGGTCACCACGCTGATTTTTCTTGAACAGAATCAATAGAACGGCCAAGTAGACGGCGAATCCAAAACCTTTATTGAAAGCGCAAAGTCCAGCCGGGGTCCGTGCGGGGATCTGATCGTAATTCAGAATGTTCCCGTAGTAGGTGTTTTGCACGATTCCGGAGAGCGAGTAGTTGTAGGGGCCGGGAACGCCGCACGAAAGCGCGGAGAGTTTGGCGAAGTAGAGGCGATGATTTTGCCAGCCCAGGTGCCATACTCCGATAGCCATTAGTATGGCCATCCACAGAGCATAGGCCGCTAGCCATTTCCAGCGGCGCCTCACCAGAAACACACCGACTGCCAGAACAGGGGTGAGTTTTATGATCGTGGCCAGGGCCAACATCAGGGCGGAAAGGACATCCTGTTTCTTCCAGGCGAAAAGAGCTGCCGCGGACCATGTCAGCAAGAGTAGAGCGCCGAACTGACCCTTCTCCAGCGTAAGGGTAAAGGGTTCAAAGGAGAATCCTGCGAGCGTACAGATCAGCAGCGTGGCGGGGCTGAACGCTCCACACAACTTCAAGCAAACCCAGATGGCAACGAAGAACGATATCTCAGCCAGGACTCGCCACACCATGAAGGCCAACTGGTACTTCAATTTTCCGAGCGGGACCAATAATGTCGCGATGATCGGTGGGGCGCTGAAATGCAAGGTATCGCCGAGCCCATTCTCGTGGGCTACCCGGTTCCACTCCGTGCCAGGCGGGATGCGATCGAGGGCCGCTTCCTTGTCTTCTCCGGTGATGTAATAAAGAGGATGCTGCCTGGCATTTGGGGATCCCGCCAGCTTGGCAGCTATGTAGTAATGCGGGAAATCGACTGCCGAGCTAGTTGGGTAGGCGGCGGCTCGGAATAGCTCCCATTCGGAGGCGAACTGGTTTGCGCCAAAGACGAGGATCAGAACTACGACCGCCGAGGTCAACCAGCGATTCAGATCCGTATCGGCAATCTTCGAGTCGAATGATGGCGCTTTGTAGCCAGGTGAGGGATGCACGAAGTTGCGCGGCAGGAAAAAGAACTGGAGCGGGAGACGGGATTTGAACCCGCGACTTCGACCTTGGCAAGGTCGCACTCTACCACTGAGTTACTCCCGCTCGAACTTCGATAGTATAAATGACCGCGTCGCTGGCGGGCAAACGCCGAGGTAATCGTCTCATATTCACTGCCGTTTAGAATGGCGGCGGCAGGAACTGCAGATCCCTTGCTGCACTCGGGATGACAACCCCTTTATTTACTGCAGCTTCCTTAAACCGGCATCTTCAATACAACTTCCTTAATACGGCTTCCCGGCCGGGGCCGGAGTGGCCGCAGTGATCTTGTTGCGGACGTCCCAGAGATCTTTATAGAGCCAGTGCTCCATGCGCTGCTGGAGGACTTCGACCGGGGTACCCATGGTGCCGACTACGCGGCCCCCGATGATGCGCTCGGCAAGCTTGAGGTGGTGAAAGCGGAAGAGCTGCATGCGCTCGTCGAAATCGACGAGGCGCTCGGCTACGTCATGCAGACCGAAAAATTCCTCGTGACGGCGGTAGAGGTCGTCGGCGGTCAGGCCGGCTCGTTGCAGTTGCTCGTGAAACGCGTTGCCCAGACGCGGGCCTACGTGCAGGAGCGCGAGGAATCCGGGCGAGTCGAGGCCGCTGCCGTGGCCGAGGCCGGCGCGGATCAGGTGGTAGTCGTGGGGCGTGATGGTCTCCAGAATATGCAGCAGGCCGATGGGCGGCTCGATGAGCTGATTGGCACGGCGGATCAGGCGCGCGGTGTTGCCGTAGTCGGCGCGTTCAAGATGATCGAATGCGCGCTCGAGTTCGAAGGCTGCGCCTTTCATGAGCAGTTCGGAGGCCTGATGCACGACCATGAAGGTCATTTCGTCTTTATGGAGGAGGTCGGCGGGCGCTTTTTGGAGCGCGAGCAATTCATCGGTGTGCAGGTAGCGCTCATAATCGCTGGCGGCTGTGCCGAGAAGAATTGGTTTGGTGAATTCGTCGCGATGTGCCATTCAACTTACCCTTCAGAACTTATCGCCTAGGTACGAGGCCCTGGGCCGGATGATGCGGGGACCACTGCGGATCGTCTTCGGGCGAGACAATTTCGCCGTCGCGCATGTGGATGACGCGGTCGCCATACTCGGCGGCTTCGGGATTGTGCGTGATCATGAGCACGGTTTGCCCGAGGTTCTTGTTCGACTCACGCAGCATGGTGAGAACGGCGGCCGAGCTTTTGGAGTCGAGGTTGCCGGTAGGCTCGTCGGCAAGCACGATGGCGGGCCGATTGATGAGCGCGCGCGCCAGGGCAACACGTTGCTGCTCGCCGCCAGAGAGTTCGTTGGGGCGATGGTCGAGACGTCCGGCGATGCCGAGCATCTCGGTGATCTGCTTGAGGAGGACGGGATCGGGGGCGCCGTGGCCGGCGATATCGGCGGCGATTTCGATGTTGCCCCGGGCACTCAGAGTCGGCAGCAGATTGAATTTCTGGAAGACGAAACCGATTTTACTTTTGCGAAGGCGCGTGCGCTCGCCGTCGGAGAGGGAGGCGAAGTCGACGCCGTCGATGGTGACACTGCCGGAATCGGCGCGGGTGAGGCCGCCGAGGAGATAGAAGAGAGTCGACTTGCCACTGCCCGAGGGGCCGACGACGGTGACAAACTCGCCCTTCTGGACGCCGAAGGAGACGCCGCGCAGTGCCTGCACTTCCACCTTGCCGATGCGGTACGTCTTGCGCAGTTCCTTCGCTTCGATGAATGCTGGCATCCATTGAAAACGATATCACAGGAAGGGCAGCTGTCAGCTGTCAACGGCCCGTTAGTCAGTTCTCAGTTAAAGCGATGCGCCGCGATGGGATGTTCGAATCTCACGCTACGGTGGCGTGCAGAGCTTGGCGCTCGCGGAATTCTGCTGGCCGCTTTGGACCTCGCTTGCGGACTAGCAGCAAGCGGACTTTCTCCAGCAAGTCGACTGGCTCGTACATTCCTTTTGGCAGGAAGAGGTCGGCTTGCGTATCACGCTCGTAAATTTTTATCTGACCTGAGATCAGGACCGCCGGAGTCTGCGGTGAGAGCGACTTAATTTCGGCGATCAGCTTTGAGCCGTCGATGCCGGGCATGATGAGATCGGTAAGGACGAGGTCGATGCCGCCGCGGCGGAAGGCTGCCAGTGCGGTTTCGCCGTTGTTACACGCGATCACGCGGTAGCCACGAGTTTCCAGCATGATTTTACGGATGGAGAGCGCCTGTTCATTATCGTCGACGCAGAGGATTGTCTTCTTAGGCTTCATGGGTGTTGGACCGGGGACTGTCGTCACCACTATTTTCTTTTTTGAGATGCAGAGCGAGTTGAATGCTAAACAGATTCGCGGTTCCGGTAAAGTGCCGCGCACGCTAATGGCACGCGAGTGGTTGGCATGAGAGTGCTACACGGTGAGAGCCGCGATTTGCGCAGCGTTCGATTGCTTAGATGGTTAAAGTAATTTCTCCGCGGAGAATTTCTACACAATTTCCACCGACGCGCACATTGACAACTTGGTTATCCCGCTTCGCGGCGCGCACAAAAATGCTACTGGGACGGTGCATTTCGAGGCCTTGCTCGATCAAGACCTGCTCATCGCTGGCGGCGATGCCGTGCGCGACCATCCAGGCGGAGGCACATCCGGCGGCGGAACCGGTGGCGGGATCTTCTCCGTTGTAGAAAATCATGCGGGCATGCAGGCGCGCTTTAGGATTGACCGTCTCGCGGCTGACGAAGTAGAAAAACTTCCCGGCAGAACGCTCCAGGTATTCGAGGGCGCGCGGGACATCGAGGCGCAGGCCTTGCAGAGCTTTAAGCGAACGCACGGGGACGATGGTAAAGGCAACGCCAGTGGAAACCGTTTGAATGGGGGCGGCGCCGGCGAGATCGTCGGCGTTCAAGTTGGTGACGGCGGCGACTGACTCAGGGTCGTGCGTCTCTCCGAACTCGGGCGGCATTTGCGTCATTTCGCCGAATGCCAGCGGCGATGAAGCGGGCTGCGTGAAGCGCACGGGGACAGAACCCACAGTCAGATCGAGCATGATTTCAGATGCGGTGGAATCTCCACGGAGGACGAAAGCAGTGCCCAGCGTGGGGTGACCCGCGAACGGCAACTCTTCCCGCACGGTGAAGATACGCACGCGAGTGCCGCGCGCCTTATCGGCCGCGGGGTCGCCCGGAAGGATGAAGGTCGTCTCGGAGAGGTTCATTTCGAGCGCGATGGCCTGCATCTGCTCGGTGGTGAGGCCGCGGCCGTCGAGAATTACGGCGAGCGAATTTCCCGCCAGGGCACGGTCAGTGAAAACGTCGACTTGTACGAGAGAGAGTTTGCGAGTCATGGTGTTTTGTGACCAGCCATCATCGCTTGATGACGGCGAGTATCCCATTTGGGATAACATAGTGATGCTGAAAAATACGCGAAGACTCCGCCTTTTCCGTCCTGAAGCGTTTTTTGGGCGTCGGACATCATATTTTGAAGAAGGCAACTCCGCAAAATTTCCATTCCGAGGAATTGACATGTCGCTACGCATTAACTCTGAAGCACCGAACTTTACGGCCGAAACCACGCAGGGTCCGATCAACTTTCATGAATGGATCGGCGACGGGTGGGCGATTCTGTTTTCGCATCCGAAGGACTTTACGCCGGTATGCACGACAGAGCTCGGCTACATGGCGGGACTGCAACCGGAATTCGCCAAGCGCAACACCAAGATTATTGGGTTGAGCGTCGATCCGGTAACCAACCATGGCAAGTGGGCGGCGGACATCGAGGAGACGCAGGGGCACAAGGTGAATTACCCGATGATCGGAGACACGCAGCTCAAGGTCGCGAAGCTTTATGACATGCTGCCTGCCGAAGCGGGCGAGAGCTGCGAAGGCCGAACGGCTGCCGATAATGCCACGGTGCGCACGGTGTTCATTGTGGGGCCGGATAAGAAGATCAAGATGATGATGGTGTATCCGATGAGCAGCGGACGGAATTTCGACGAGGTGCTGCGCGTGCTTGACTCGCTGCAACTGACGGCGAAACACAACGTTGCGACGCCCGTGAACTGGCGGCCGGGGCACGATGTGATTATTCCCACATCGGTGTCGGACGAGCAGGCGAAACAGAAGTATCCGGCGGGATTCAAGACGCACAAGCCATACTTGCGGACGGTGGCGCAACCGAAGTAAGCGTTGTAGCGCGAAGAGCTGAGAGGGCAGCGACGGAAGCGCATGCGGTCCGGTGATCCTCCCGGTCTTCAAAACCGGCGGGCGGCAGGGATCCTGTCGCCGGTGTGTTCGACTCACACTCGCTTCCGCCAATTTTCAATTACTTAGCGTGACTCATCTGCCGTTCACCTGCCGTCGAGGGCTAGTTCCACTCCTTTCGAGTGGGGTTCGGCCATCTGATCCATAACCACATCGCAGTAAAGGTTCATTGTTGTCCTAATCTCCGCGTGCCTCATCAGCTTTTGCTGAACGGCAATTGGCGTTCCCACGGCGTCGAAAGCGGTAGGTGCGCCGCATCGTATGACTGCTCACGTGTCCAATGCCAGCAATCTTCGCAGCCGTCACCGCGCGGCATCGGACAACCTGCGCCGACAACAGGTCTGTGCGTAATTAAGACCGCCGTTTTTCCCGCGATGCCGGCGAAGATCGTGCGAGCGTACATCGCCCTTGGGACACTGACCGTGCCACCTGGACAGGAAACAACAGCACTTTGGGGCTGACAATTTCGCCTCAAGCGTTGAATCCGCAGGTCGATGAGCAATACAGCGGCGACTACTACGCGGCAGTGTCACATCATGGTAGTGACTGAGCGCACAGAACAGGCTTGCCCGGCGCATGACACAGGGTTCGCCGGGACTCTCTCCTCGACAAATTCAGCGGAGATCGCCGGGCATTTTGAGCATATCGATGCGACGAAATTGAGTCGCGGCGATGGGGTGCGTTACGGACCTAGAGTCAGGCCCGGGGGCAAGAAAAGGCAAGAGTAATGGGGACCATCAGGGGCGACAGAAGTTGCGTGTCCTCATGGTGGAGGACGATCCCAGCGACATTGAATTAAGCCAGCATGCGTTGCGGCAGGGCGGATTTGACTGCGAGTGCGCGGCCGCGCAAACGCGAGAAGAGTTCACGGAACACGTCCGGCAAGCCATTTACGACGTCGTTCTCGCCGATTACAACCTGCCCATGTGGAACGGAATGGAAACGATCGGCGTTCTGCGCGAGGAAGGGCTCGACGTTCCCGTGATTGTCGTCTCGGGCTACCTCGGCGAACTAAAAGCGGTGGAGTGCATCAAGCAGGGCGCAGCTGACTATGTTCTGAAAGATCATTTGCTGCATTTGCCGATTTCGGTAAAACGGGCTCTTCAGGAAAAGAAATTGCGCGAGGAGTACGGCCGGACGCTGGAAGACCTGGCACGTTCCAACCGTGACCTCGAACAATTCGCCTATGTGGCCTCGCACGACTTGCAGGAACCATTGCGGATGGTAGCGATCTACACGCAGCTTCTGGCCGAGCGCTACCAGGGCAAGCTCGATCCGGAGGCAGATAAGTACATTCACTATGCGGTCGACGGCGCCACGCGTATGCAGACGCTGGTGCAGGACTTGCTGGCCTTCTCGCGGGTGGGCAGGCAGGACACGGAATTCAAGCGGACGGACTGTGCCGCCATCGCAGAAGAGCGCGCTGAAGAATCTGCACAAAGCCATTCAGGACAGCGGCGCGCGGATCGAATGCGGATACCTGCCATGGGTCATGGCGGATTCAACCCAGATGACACAGCTTTTCCAGAACCTGATCGGAAATGCGATCAAGTTTCGCGGACTCCGAGCCGCCGGTGGTGCGGATCACAGCCGAAAAAACGAAGCAGGAAGTCATCTTCTCGGTGGCCGATAACGGCATCGGCATCGCACCCGAGCATGCCGATGTCATCTTTGTGATCTTCAAACGATTGCACACGCGCGCGGAATATCCGGGCAGCGGAATCGGTTTATCCATTTGTAAGAAGATCGTCGAGCGGCATGGCGGACAGATATGGGTGGAATCAAAGCCGGGGCAGGGATGCATCTTCCGTTTTACGCTGCCTGACATGAAAGAGGAAAGCTTACGGCCAATTCAATAAAGACTCCTCCTGAGGTGCTGCTGGTGGACGACAATCCCGCCGACCTCGACCTGACCCACGAAGTATTGAAAAAG
>CAWEAB010000041.1:0-29504 GCA_963806745.1 uncultured Acidobacteriaceae bacterium | reverse complement strand
ATCTGACCCAACGCCATCGTCGCTGGGTGATGCTCGATTCACAACTGCCGGATCGCTTTCTGTTTGCCGACGACTCTGCCAGTGGTGGCGAGAAGCCCGTTTGGCGATACCTATCCTGCATCTGTCGCGGAAGCCACCTCGAGTTGGGTTGGAGTTCAAAGCTGCGGCAGTGATTGCTATACTCGCTTTCACGATGCGCAAGGCCACCTTACTTTTCTTCTTTCTTGTCCTCTTTTCTGCGTGTGCGCTGGCAGAGCAGCATCCGCGTGACAAAGAGATTCATGATGCCGATACGCTGGCGTGGTGGCACACTACCGAGGCGTTGTCGGGCGACGACATGGAAGGGCGCGATACCGGCTCGGCTGCATACCAGCGTGGGCGGAGTATGTGGCGGGGCGGTAACGCGTTGCCGGTTTGCAGCCGGCGGGCGATCGCGGGACATATTATCAGTCGGTCGGGATGCACGAAGTGGTTGCGGGCGATGGGACGAGCTTCACGGTGGTGCGAACAGGCGGCAGCAAGTTGCCGCTGGAGTTTCTGCAGCAGATTACGATTACACCGGCGGCAAATATGCCGGTAGAGGCCGAGGCGCCACTGACGTTTCGGGGGTATTGCAGCAAAGACGCGATGGAGAAGATCGCGGGGAAGATTGTGGTGTGCTTCGACTCGCACAGGAAAGGAATGCCGACGTCGGCGGAACGCGCTGCCAATGCTCGAGCAAGTGATGCGGTGGGTGTGGTGGCAGTGGATGATCCGTACTTCACGATGGAGCCGCCGCGGTGGCCAGTGGCGTATGCACGGACAGTGGCGCTGGACAGCACTGAACGCAGTGCGGGCAAGCCATTGCTGATGATGCGGCTACGATCGGATCTGCTGGCGGGGATGATTGAAGGTTCAGGGAAAGATGCAGCTGCGATTCTGGCGGCTGGTGGTCGCAGAGAGGCGCTGGCGACGTTTGAGATTCCGGCGAAGATGCGCGTGCGGGTGCATGTAACGCAGCGAGCGTACAGCTCGCCGAATGTACTGGCGATGCTCCCGGGCAGCGATGCGCAGTTGAAGGATCAGTTTGTCGTGATTGCAGCGCACCTGGATGGGTATGGTTATGGAACGCCAGTGGCGGGCGACAATTTATATAACGGCACGTTGGACGATGCGGCGTACGTGGCGTTGCTGATTCAATTTGCGGAGGACCTGAAGCGGATCATCGGACGCTGAGGCGGTCCGTGCTGTTCTGCGCGTTTACGGGCGAGGAGAAGGGGCTCCTGGGGTCGAATTATTTTGTGGATCATCCGACCGTGCCGGTGGCGAAGCTGGTGGCGGATATCAACCTCGACCAGTTGCGGCCGCTGTTTCCGCTGAAGCTGCTCACTGCTCTGGCGATCGACGACACGACCCTGGGGGATACAGTCGGGCGGTGGGCAGCAGCGTGGGCATCACGCTGCGGGCGGACCAGGAGCCGGAGCGCGGGCTCCTGCAGCGGGCGGACCATTATCCCTTTCTTCGGATTGGGGTGCCGGCGATTGGTTTTATCTTTGGGTACGATCCCGGGACCGATGCGGAGCGGCGCTATCGCGAGTGGTACAAGGTTCGGTATCACCGGCCGCAGGATGATCTGACGCAGCCAGTGGATTTTGACGCGGCTGCGAAGTTCGACCAGTTTTTTTACAAACTGACCGAGACGGTGGCGGATTCGCCCGAGCGGCCTGAGTTCAAGCCTGGAAGCAACTTTGCGCCAAAAGTACAGCCTAGTAAGGGCGAGTAGAGCAACGCCGGCAGTGACGCTAACCTGCATTGCCAACTGCCATAGTCCTCTTGACATCGACTGCTAAAATGAGAACTTAGCGGAGTAAACAGGGAATCGCGGCGCAATTAGTCCCCGGCAGCCTGATCGCTATCGCCGAGAGCAGTAACTCCTTATTTCGGAATACTTTACGTATAAGTCTTTATTCCCGAATACTTTGGCGGGAATTTCCTCCCCTAACTCGCTGATTCCATTAGAGTGGGTAAGGGGGAGGGGCACCAACTGGCAAATACCAATCCCAATTTGGGAATCCTCTTCGCGAGATCGTTACTTCTAAGGACTGCATCTCTTGAGCACACATCATCCTGATTCTTCAAAGCAAGGCTTCTCCACTCGCGCCATTCACGCCGGACAAGAACCCGAACCAGCGACGGGCGCGGTCAACGTTCCCATCTACGCCTCTTCCACTTACGTCCAGGAAGAAATCGGCAAGCACAAAGGCTACGAATATTCGCGCGTCTCGAATCCCACGCGTGACCGCCTCGAAACCAACCTGGCCGCGCTGGAGGCGGAGTCGCCGCGAAGGTCTTCGCCAGCGGCATGGCGGCCATCAACGCCGTTGCCACCATGCTCAAGGCCGGGGACCACGTCGTTGCGGGCCACAATCTCTACGGCGGAACGCCACGCCTCTTCAATCAGGTGCTGGTCAATTTTGGCCTCACCTTCACCTACGTCGATACCTCCGATCTCAATGCGGTCAAGGCAGCGCTGCAACCAAATACGCGCCTCGTCTTTCTCGAGACGCCGACGAATCCGCTGATGGAGTTGTGCGACATCCGTGCCGTCAGCGAGATCGCGCATCGGCACGGAGCCGAGGTCGTTGTCGACAACACCTTCATGTCGCCATTCTTCCAGCGTCCCATCGAGTTCGCCGCCGACATGGTCATCCACTCGACCACGAAGTTCCTCAACGGCCACAGCGACGGATTAGGCGGAGTTGTCGTCTGCACCAAGCAGGAGCAAGCGGAGAAGTTGGCGTTCCTGCAAAAGTGCGCCGGCGCGATCATGTCTCCGTTCGAATGCTGGTTGATTCTGCGCGGCGTAAAAACGCTGGGTGTGCGTATGCTCCAGCACGACCGCAACGGCCGCCAGGTCGCGGAGTATCTCGCCAAACATGGAAAGGTTCAAAAGGTCTTCTATCCGGGATTGGCGAGCCATCCGCAGCACGAGCTGGCCAAACGCCAGATGACAGGTTTCGGCTCGATGATTGCCTTTGAAACCGGCTCGCTCGCGAACGCCAATAAGATGCTGCGTAAAGTGCGCGTCTGTTCGCTCGCCGAATCGCTCGGCGGAGTCGAAACCTTGATCTCGCATCCCGCAACCATGACGCATGCCGCGGTCGGCGAGGAAGGCCGCCGCAAGATCGGCATCACGGATGGCATGGTGCGGATTTCAGTTGGCATCGAAGACGTCGACGATATTCTCGCCGATCTCGATCAGGCGCTCGCGGCGATCTAGCTTTCAGAGCACGGAGTCTTCGATCCATTTCAGATAAGCCGCGCTTCCGTCCGTAATGGCAATCTCAATGCACTCGGGAACTTCATACGAATGCAACTCGCCGAGCGCCGCCCGCAACGAAGCAAAAGCCTGGGCTGTAGTCTTGACGATCAGAAGATACTCATTTGCGGTTTCCACAGCCTCTTTCCAGCGGTAGATAGACTCAATGCCAGGAATGATGTTGACGCAAGCCGCGAGTTTCCGTTCGACCAGTGCATGGGCAATCTTGCGCGCTTCTTCGAGCGAACCGCAGGTCGTGAGAACAACTCTCTTGTCGGTCATATAAAATCGTGCGTTGCGTGAGAGATCATTTGCAACGTTGCATCAGAATTTACTATCGAACGAGGTTGCAAAGAAAGCGAACTGCAGCCGGAAACCGAAAGTCGGGAAAGCAAAGCCTGAAACTGAGAGCTGACCGCGTGGAGCTGACTTACTTATGACAACCCAAATCAAGTTCGGCACTTCCGGCTGGCGAGCCGTGATGGCCGAGGAATTCACCTTCGCCAATGTACAACGCGCTGTGCACGGAATCGCGCGCTACGTTGCGGCCCAGAAACCGGGCGGAGCCAGAGTGATCGTCGGGCGCGATCCGCGTTTTCTCGGTGAAACATTCTGCTCCATGGCTTCCGACATTTTATCGAGCTATGGCATCACGCCCCTCGTCATCGCAGAGCCGGCGCCTACGCCGACGATTTCTTATGCCGTGATTCAGTCGAAGGCTGATGGCGCGATCAACTTCACCGCCTCGCACAATCCGCCGGAATATAACGGCATCAAGTTCTCCACCCCCGATGGCGCTCCTTCGCTGCCCGAAGTGACGAAGGCCATCGAAGCGGAGATTGCCGCCTACGATCAGAATCCGCAGGCTCCGCGCGCTTCGAAAGCGAGTCCGCAATCACTCGATCCGCGCGGTCCTTATCTCAAGCGCCTCGGCGAGATCGTCGATCTTGGCGTCATCAAAAAGTCAGGCATAAAGATCGCTTTTGACCCGATGTGGGGCGCGGCACGAGGCTATCCCGACAGCCTGCTGCTTGACGCCGGCATCCCCGTCTCAACCGTGCACGACTTCCGCGATGTGCTCTTTGGCGGACACGCGCCTGAGCCCGACGATCACCTGCTCGAAGATCTTCGCCGCGAGATGAGCGAAACCGGCGCGGCGATTGGCATTGCGACCGACGGCGATGCGGATCGCTTCGGCATCGTCGACGGGGACGGCACTTTCCTTCAGCCCAATTACGTGATCGCGCTGCTTTTCGACTATCTTGTCGAAACGCGCGGCTGGAAGAATGGTGTCGGTAAATCGGTCGCGACCACGAATCTCATCAACGCGCTCGCCGATCACCACAAGATCGAGCTCCACGAGACGCCGGTGGGCTTCAAATATATTGGCGAACTGATCAAGCAGGACAAGATCCTGATCGGCGGCGAAGAGAGCGCGGGTCTTTCCATTCGCGGTCACGTTCCGGAAAAAGACGGCGTGCTTGCGGGACTGCTCTGCTGCGAGATGGTCGCAAGCCGTGGTGCATCGCTTGGCAAACAACTACAGGCTGTATTTGGCAAAGTTGGTTCCTTCTATCCGCTGCGCGAGAACTTCCGCTTGACGCGCGGAAGTGAAACAGAAGTTTACTGAGAAGTTACGTAGTCGATCCAAGCGACTTTTCTGGCAGCAAAGTTGCCGGGGTGGTGCGGATCGATGGACTCAAGCTGGTTCTCGCCGACGGATCGTGGGTTTGTTACCGCCTTTCCGGCACGGAACCAGTGGTGCGCGTCTACAGCGAGGCGCGCAGCAAGGAAGGGCTTGCGAAGTTAAGCGCGGCCGCGAAGTCATGGATCTTCGATTAGGCAATCTTCGGTTAGGACCAGAAACGCGCGCCCGTATTCTGCCTCGTCCCGAGGACGGATTCCGCGCGGTCATGGACCAGGCTCCTCGCGCCGAGGCGTTCGCTGCACGATGGATCGAGCAAACGCGTCCTGCCTGGACGTGGCTGGCGCGCGAATGGCGAAGGCTGGGCACGATTCTGGCAGTCGTGATCATTGGCGGAGTTGTTTTGCACGCGATGCTGGGAGCGAACGGCATTGTTGTGTACCGGCAGAAAAGCGCGGAGATGCAGGCGTTGCAGAGCGAAGTCGACCGCTTGCAGAAAGAGAACGCGCAATTCGCCGAGCGCATCAAGCAGCTGAAGTCCGATCCGAATGCGATCGAGAAGGAAGCTCGCGAACAACTGCATTACACGCGCAAGGGAGAAGTGATCTTTGTAGCGCCCGCGCCACGCAGCGAAACCTCCGGTTGGAAGGGCGAAGAATTAGGCCTCCAACTCCCGCCCTCAGCAAAAACATTTCGGGACTACCGGTGACCGGTCACCGGCCGGGCTCGCTCGCAGCTGTGAGCGTGGAGCTTGTGTTAGAGTTCTGAAGAAACGCAGTTCGTGTGGGGCTATTCTGAGGAGGATGGTTATGCGGAAAATTGTTTTATTGTTTGTTGCTCTCGCGCTCGTTCTGCTGGTTGCCTCTGTTTCGTTTGCCGGCGACTCACAAACCGTGAATGGCTGGATCAGCGACTCCAAATGCGATGCTAAAGGAGCCAACGCCGCGGGCGAAGAGTGCACCAAGAAATGCATCGCGGCTGGCGCAGCTCCAGTCGTGGTTACCGACAACGACAAAAAAGTTCTTGAGGTCGAGAATCCCGATTCGCTGAAGGATCACTATGGCCACCACGTTGCCGTGACCGGCCACATTACACGGAGACAAAATTCACGTCGACAGCGTGAAAATGCTGTAGAGCAAAACCCAAGAATTTGCGGCAAAGGGCGATCATCTTTGGTCGCCCTTTTTGTTTGCCGGCAAATCTGCTATCGCACCACGCCCTCCAGGGGCGAACTGGCAGTCGCATAGAGTTTTTTCGGCATCCTGCCTGCCAGGTAGGATTGCCTTCCTGCAATCACCGCGTGTTTCATGGCTTCGGCCATCAACACTGGCTCCTGCGCGCCTGCGATTCCTGTGTTCATCAGGACGCCATCATACCCTAATTCCATCGCGATGGTGGCGTCGCTGGCCGTGCCCACTCCGGCGTCGACGATCAGCGGAACTCCAGTGATCAGCTCGCGGAGAATGCGCAGATTGGCGGCATTCTGAATGCCGAGGCCGCTGCCGATGGGCGCTCCCAGCGGCATAACTGCGGCTGCTCCGGCGTCGACCAGGCGCTTGGCGAAGACGATGTCGTCCGAGGTATAGGCCATGACCGTGAATCCTTCTTTCACCAGCGTGCGCGTGGCTTCGAGCGTGGCTTGCACGTCGGGGAAGAGCGTTGCCTGATCGCCGATTACCTCCAGCTTGACCCAGTCGGAAAGTCCAGCTTCGCGGGCGAGCCGGGCGGTGCGGATGGTTTCGTCGGCGGTGTAGCAGCCGGCGGTGTTGGGCAGCAGGAAATACTTATTGGGGTCGATGTAATCGAGCAGCGATTCTTTGCTGCGGTCGAGGTTGACGCGGCGAACCGCTACGGTGACTACTTCGGCGCCGCTGGCTTCGAGGGCGCGCGCGGTTTCCTGGAAGGATCGGTATTTGCCAGTCCCGACGAGCAGGCGGGACTGAAATGTTTTGCCTGCGATGATGAATGAGTCCGTCATGGAAACATTGTACGGCGGCGATGGCGGATCATGTTGGGAGGCTACAGACACTTCTTGATTGCAGTGAGGTTAGATTGCAGTGACTCAGCCGGACTTGCAGTGCCCCTCAGCCAGACAGCGAAAATCCTTCCAACCCGGGCCTCGCCATAGATGACTTCCGTTACCAAAGGCATTCTTGCTAATCGCGATCCTCCGATTGGCGAGAGGCTTGCAGCTACCCGACGCTGAGTCACTGTTTTCTCATCCTGGACCAATTTCATCTGGAGATAAAGGAGTTTCATTCACCTATGCCGCTCATCGCGTGGAACACCAGACTTTCGGTCGGTATCGACTCCATCGACAAGGAACATCAAAAACTCGTCGGACTGCTGAACGACTTCTACGATGCCGTGCAGAGTGGCAAAGGAAAAGAATCGCTATCCAAGGTGCTGGCCGGGCTCATCGACTACACAAAGGTCCACTTTGCCAACGAGGAGCAGCTCTTTGCAAAAACCGGCTATCCCGACGCTGCCGCCCACAAGAAGGCGCATGACGACCTCACCCATCAGGTCCTCGAAATCCAAAACAAATACTTGAAGGGCGCCAACGCAACTCTTTCGATCGAAACCTTGAATTTTCTCAAGAACTGGCTGCTTACTCACATTCAAGGCACCGACAAGAAGTACTCCCCCCATCTTGCCAGTCATGGGATTCGCTGATAGCCCAATATGGCCGCACCTCATCCGTTTTTCGAACAGGCGAAAGAAAAAGAATTCGCCAAGGAACTCCTTAGCACGGTCGAGGTTCTCAGCCTCGACATTGCCGGAATTACCGGTAACGTCCGGGACCTGGTAGGTTTCGTCGGTCACCAGCAACAGGTTTTTGACCAACTTCGCACGTTGGCGGACAGGTTGCAGGGGGATCTCAGCGCGATCGAGGTTGCCGGTAAGGAGACAAACCAGGTTGCCACCGAGGCATCGGCGAAATCCGTCGAATCGATCGAGGCTGTGACATCGGCGTTCAGCCAGATCCGGCTGATGGTGGATTCTGTTCAAGCGATCGAAAACCGGCTGGCCGCACTGGGTACGTCTTTAAACGGCGTGCGTGGGATGTCGGCGAATATTCAATCGATTGCCCGCCAAACCAACCTCCTTGCCTTGAACGCAACGATCGAGGCTGCTCATGCGGGGGACGCTGGCCGGGGGTTTGCCGTTGTGGCGTCCGAGGTCAAGAGCCTGGCGCGTGAGACGGACTCGGCCACTGACGGGATTAATGAAACGGTAGGTTCACTATCCGAAAATGTTGCGCAGTTGATTGGCAAAAGTACCGATGCAATCAAAGTCGCGGACGGAGTCAACGACGGCGTTCAGGTCATTAACGGCGTACTGGAGCATTTCCACTCGGCGGTCACCGCGGTCGAGAGCAAAGTTTTCACCATCGTCTCGGCTGTAACCGACAGTCTGAATCTCTGTCAGGACGTTATTCAGAAGATTGACCAGTTCTTCGGAGCTGTTAAGAAAGTGACGGCGGACCTTGATCACGCCTGCGAACGTGTTGAAGGATCGCTGGTGAATGCCGAGAGCGTCATGAACCTGGTTGCGAGCGCCGGGTTCCAGACCGCCGATACGCCGTTCATTGCCGCCCTGTCAGCAGCTTCTGCCAAGGTCGTGGAGGCCTTTGAGCAAGCCCTCGAAAGCGGGAAGATCAGTCAGAAGGCCCTGTTTGACGAAAACTATCAACCTATCCCAGGGACCAATCCACAGCAGTTCACAACCCAATTCACAGAATTGACCGATCGCTTGTTGCCCCCGATTCAGGAGTCGCTGCTGGCCTTCGATAATCGTGTCGTCTTCTGCGTTGCGGTTGATCGTAACGGGTATCTTCCGACACACAACCGGGCCTACTCCAAGCCGCAAGGAAGCGATGCCGTCTGGAATGGAGCCAACTGCCGCAACCGGCGAATGTTCAACGATCGCACCGGGCTGCGAGCGGCACGAAACAGGGGCTCGTTTCTTTTGCAGACCTACCGTCGCGATATGGGTGGCGGCAACTTTATTCTGATGAAGGACCTGTCATTCCCGATCGAGGTAAAGGGACAGCACTGGGGTAGTTTGCGTCTGGGCTATGAAAAGAGGAAGCGGGAGCGTCATAAACTGAGCTTGGCTGTGGAAATTCACTTTGAAGGCAGCAACCTCCCAATCCGGGGGGCCACTACGGATATCAGCATCGATGGCTGCTTTATCGAGAGTTCGATCCCTCTGCCAATGGACACCAACATCGAGGTTAAGCTGCTCGGATCCGAAATCCCGTTAATCTCCGGCAAGGTCGTCACTCACCAACCGCAGGTCGGAAACGGCATCCAGTTCGTCAAGGTCTCGCCCGCAGACCGCGACGCGCTGGCCCGCTATCTCAAACTACACCTCGGCAAGCAATCGGCGACTCCCCCGAACCATGCTTCGCGCAGTTCTGCCACCAAGCAATCATAGAGTGATCCCAGGCGACGCGACGAGCGATCCAGTCAGGACTTCGAGGTTGGCGCCTCTACGGACTCGGCCTTGGCATACATCTCGTCGATCTGATCCTTATAGCGCGTCTCGATGCCGCGGCGGCGGACTTTGAAGGTGTGGGTCAGAGTACCGTCGGCCCAGTTGAATTCGTCGGGGACGAGCAGTACACGCTTCAACTTCTCGAAACGGGCCAGGTTCTTGTTGATTTCTTCGACTATGTTCTCGTAGAGCGCCTGCACTTTAGCATTGGCGACCAATTGCTCCCGTGTGCCGAAAACCACTTTGTTGGTGCGTGCCCACTCCTCAAGGACGGGGAAGTGCGGTGCGATGAGAACGAACGGAAATTTGCGTTTGTCCCCTAAGACTACGGCAGTCCCGATGAGCGGGTTCAGCTTCAGGGCGTTCTCGATCGGTTGTGGAGCGATGAATTTTCCGCCCGAGGTTTTCAGCAGATCTTTCTTCCGATCGGTGATGGAGAGAAAACCGTCGGCGTCGAGATTGCCGATGTCGCCGGTTTTGAACCAGCCGTCGACGAACGCGTTCGCGGTTTCTTCCGGGCGATTCCAATACCCCTGAAAGATCGAGGGGCCGCGGACGAGGACTTCACCGTCATCGGCGATGCGCACTTCCACGTTCCCCAGCGGCTTGCCCACAGTGCCGAGCTTGTTGGTTTTGGGAGTGTTGACGGCGATGACCGGCGAGGTCTCGGTGAGGCCGTAGCCTTCGTGGATCTGGATGCCGATGTCGGCAAACCACTCGGCCAGTTCGCGTCCCAGGGGCGCGCCGCCAGAGATAAATTCTTCGGCCTTGCCGCCCATAGCGGCGCGAACCTTGGAGAAGACGAGGCGATTGGCGAGCTTCCAGTTGCGCGCTTTGGGCTCAACGCCGGCGAGAATCTCTTCGCGATGAGCGCGGCCCTGGTTGATCGCCCACCGGTAGATGGAATTCTTCGGGAAAGTTGCGGCCTTCAGAATTACCTGCTGGCGGATTTTCTCGTAGACGCGCGGCACGCCCACGAAGATGGTCGGTCTCATTTCCGCCAGGACGGCGGGCATTTGCGTGATTTCCGGGCAGTAGGCCAGGGTGACGCCGCGATGCAGGAGGGCGAAATCAACATGGCGGGCCGTGACGTGCGAGAGCGGCAGGAAGGAGACGCTCAGTTCCTCTTTCGAGCGGAGATTGAAACCGTCGAGAGAGCACGCGATGTTTGACGCCATGTTGCCGTGAGTCAGCATCACGCCTTTGGAGATGCCGGTGGTGCCGGAGGTGTAGATGATGGTGGCGAGATCGTCGGCTTTGATCGCGCGGGCTTGGGCGTCGAAGCCGGGGTCGGGAGAAGCTGGCCCCTGCTGCATGAGTTCGCGCATGGCCACGACGCGGGTCGATTCCGGCGCATCTGTCGGAGCGATTGTATCCATCACCAGGATGCGCTCGACTGGCGTCTGGCTATGCACGCTTAGGATTTTTTCCAGTTGCTGTCTGGTCGATACCGCGACGATGCGGGCGCCGGAATCGTTCAGGATGAAGGCGGACTGCTCTGCGGTTTGAGTGGCGTAAATGGGGACCGTGACCGCGCCCAGGGCCAGGGCAGCGAAGTCGGTAATGGTCCACTCCGGGCGGTTCTCGCTGAGGATGGCGACGCGATCACCCTTTTGAACTCCCCAGGAGGCGAGGGCGCGGCTCAATCCAACGACGCTGCGGTACAAATCCGACGAGGAGACGGCTTGCCAGCCGGACGCTTGCCGGTAGAGCATGACGCGGTCACGGCGACTGGAGGAAACGGTCGAAAGGATATCGTTCAGAGTCTGGATGCTCATCTGATCCGATCAGGGCCCGGGCTCATTGTAGACCTGGCCGAATCCAAAATGCGGTGAGAAAAAGAGAAAAGTTCCAATTCAGTATCCGCAGAAAACGTGACCCACGAGGTGTGCAAAGGTACGAAGAGGAATGCCACGACACTGGCTCGCTTTGACCACGGTTGCGCGGCAAGGTAGGCTGGAAGGCATCTCCATGGAGGGGTGTCCATGAAAGGAAAATTTGTTTTGACGGTCGCCGCGACGTGCCTGCTACTCGCCACGATCTTCAGCCCGCTGGCTGGCGCGGAGGATAAAAAGCCCGCGCCCGCGCCGATGAAGCTGAGTGTCGGTGATACCGCGCCCGACTTCAAGTTGCAGTACTTCGACGGGTCGAACCTCAAGGATGTTTCGCTCAGCCAGTATCGCGGCAAGAGCAATGTCGTTCTTGCCTTCTATATTTTTGCCTTTACCGGTGGTTGAACCGCGCAGATGAAGGCCTTCCAGCAGCAACTGCAAAAGCTGGAAGCCGCCGACACCCAGGTCCTGGGTGTGAGCATGGACAGCCCCTTTGCCAATAAAGCCTTTGCCGATCAAATTGGCGTGACCTTCCCCCTGCTGAGCGACTGGGGCGGAGACGTTACTCGCCAGTACGGCATTTACCTGGACAAATACAAAGCCGCCCGGCGGGTGAACTTCCTGATCGGGAAAGACGGGAAGATTCTGGAAGAGCAGATCGATAAGGACGCGATTGATCCGACGAAGATCGTGGACGCTTGCGAGCGGAAGAAGTTAAGCCGGTAAATGCTTGCGCGCTTCGGTTCGGCGCGGTAGGCTCTTGGCTTGGTTCATTGAGTCATTTAGGCATTGAGTTATTGAAATATTTGATTGCGGCAAATTTTTGCCCGGGGAAGAGGATTCGGTATGCAACTGAGAATGAGCACGCGGACTGTAGGCGGTGCGATGATCGTGGATTGCAGCGGGCGGCTGGTGTTTGGCGAGGAATCGGCCAGCCTGCGCGAGACGGTAAAAAAGGTGCTGGCGGAATCGCCAAAGGTGGTATTAAACCTGCACGATGTGAACTACATCGATAGCGGCGGGCTGGGCACGCTGGTTTCGATTTTTACGACGGCCCGAAATGCGGGCGGCACAATCAAGCTGGCCAGTCTGAGCCAGCGCGTCGGAGACCTGCTGCAACTAACCAAGCTGGTTACGATCTTTGAGATCTTCAACGACGAAGAGGCGGCGGCACGGTCGTTCAGCTGATCCCAATCTCAGTTGAGGTCGTTGTACACGAATGGCGCGCCAATGCCGGCACCGTTCGGGCCGTCGAGCAGCACGATGGTTCGGATTTGCAACGCGCCCGGGCTATACGTTGTGGGGTTGATGATTGGAGTGTGAGCTCCGTGGCTGGTCACGACCAGCCACCAGGTCCCGGCAGGTTCGGAGATATAAGAGCTGGCCTGCCCGAAAACGAGATTCGCATTCGGTGCGGGAGGAGTGGGGCCGGTGACCACCTGGACCGATCCAACAACGTAAATGTCCACGCCTCCGGGCTGCCCCTGGACTGGATTAGGCAGATTGTTAGACGCGTCAATCACTCGAAATTCAAAATTTCCCGTCGGTTGGCACGGCATTGTTGTCGGTGAAAGGCTGCGCAGCATACTGATTGGTGGTGTTGTTGCCCATCAAGACCACGGTGTATTGGGTGCGCCCGTTAAGACTCAGGGCGCTTGGAAGACCGGCTGTCCATTCACCGAATCGCCTTTGGCAAAAACATCCAGCGCATCGCTTCCCGCTGCCACAGACTGGTAGCCATCTTTACCCGCTGGATTAATGTTGGTGAATTGCACGCCCGAGAACTCGAGCGACCCGTTCATGGTGATGTCGAAGCCGCCAGTGGACTGGTAAGCATAGTTGGCGATGGCATTGATGACGCGATAGGAAGTGCCGCCGGAACTGCAACTGACGGCGAACAGGGCTAGCGCGACGACTGCCAGGGCAAGGCACAGCGCTTTCCACAGACGGGGCATAGGGACTCTCTCCAGGACAATTTTGTTGCGATCTATTTTATTGCGATCCAGTCGATTGCGATCTCAATTTGTGAGATGCCGGTATGGTAATGGCTGGAGCCGCGGGCATCTGTAAATTTTTGTATGAGCGACATTAAGATTACCATGAGGCGCGTGGGGTGAAGGATGGCGGGGCGGCGAAAACCGGTAAAGGCGGCGGGGCGAAAAAGCCGTGAAGACAAGAGGTCGGCGGAGCGCCGGGCGCGGGTGGTGAGGCTGATTCGCGCCCTGCCTTCGGGATCGGTTTCAACCTATGGCGCGATCGCGCGCGCGGCGGGATGGCCGGGCGCGGCCCGGCAGGTGGTGCGGATCTTGCGGCAGGTTCCGGGACTGCCGTGGCAGCGCGTGCTGGGATCGGGAGGCGCGATCAAACTGCCGGGGGAGAATGGCGCGGAGCAGAGATTCCGGCTGCGCATGGAGGGCGTCACTTTTCGTGGCGCTCGCGTCGATATGAAGCGGCATGAGTTCAAGTTTGCGCGGGGGAAGTGAAGCGCGGCGAATGCGCACGGGCGGGCGCCGATGCCTCCATTGGAAACTCACTCAGGCCGCGGCTTCGGTCGGGAGCGGGTGCTCGATCAGTATCTCGATCTGATCGCCCAGCATGGTGGAGGATCCCCCAATCGTGCCCGTCGGGAGTTCGAGTACCGACGCAGCCTGAATGCGGATGGCCGCTACCCGCCACGGTTTGAGATCTTCTTCGAGATGGATGACCTTGCGGTCGCGGTCGAGGTAAACGGCATCGATGGGAAAGCGCATGGCGAAGGTGTGAATGCCGCGCGAAGGATTGATCCAGAGGCCGCTGCCGGGCGGGAAAGTTGAGCGATCGGCGGCCATCAGCCCGCGAAAGCGCGACCAATGCGTGCGCGCAATAACCAGATCAGTGGCGAGATAGGTGGAGCGGGTGCGGTTATACGCGTAGGTCTTGGTCAGAGCCGGCATCGAGTCAGAGTCATTGAATCATTGAGACATTCAGTCATTGAGGTATTGAGTTATTGAAGCACTGAATTATTTGCCTTTTCACCCACAAGATCTTCTACCGGTCGTGAGAGGTACGATTTTCAATTGACTCAATACCTCAATCACTCAATGTCTCAATACCTCAACCTACCGATGCGCGCCGCTGGTTACCGGCAATAGCAGGCGCATGAGCTGAATTACTGCCGGTCCTACCGTTACGAAAATCAGGGACGGCATCACGAACAGGACCAGCGGGATGATCATTTTTACGGTCGTCTTGGCGGCCTGCTCCTCCGCGCGCTGGCGGCGTTCCGTGCGCAGCGAATCGGAATGCACGCGCAGGGCTTGGGCGACGCTGGTTCCGAAACGGTCGGTCTGAATGAGCGTGCCGACCAGAGAGCGAACGTCTTCGACTCCGGTGCGTGCGGCCAGATTCCGCAGGGCTTCGACGCGGGGCTTGCCGGCTCGGATCTCAAGATCGAAGAGGCGGAATTCGTCGGCGAGTTCGGGATGCGCGTGGCTGAGATCATTGCCGACGCGGGTCAGGGCCTGGTCGAGCGGGAGCCCGGCTTCGACGCAGATGACAGTGAGGTCGAGAGCGTCGGGCAGGGCGAGCCGGATGCGACGCTGGCGATCCTGCATCTGGCGCTTCAGCAGGAAGCGCGGAATAAAAAAACCAAAGCCGAAGAGGCCTCCGAGCAGGAAGGGCGAATTGAATCCCGAAATCAGGAAGGCGACAACAAAACCGATAGCGGCAAAGAGGACGCGCAGTCCGCGATAGATGGAGACGTGCTGCGCATCGCGATAGCCGGCCTGGATCAGCCAGGCGCGGGTCTTGGATACATCGGTGGGCGAGATGGGCAGGGCGCGGCTGAGCGGGTCGAGCGCCTGCTCCAGGCGTTCGCGGATGGGCTGCTTCTCTTGTTCCTTGGGGCGCTGCCAGCCGATTTCGCGCAGACGCGCGCCGAGCACCGAGGACGGCGCGACCGTAGCTGCCGCGAAGGCAAACACCACGATTGAGATCGTCAGGAAGACCAGGACTGCGAGGAGTATCGGCATATCAGACCTGAATCCTGATGATCTTGCGGATCACGAAATAGCCGATGGTCTGGAGCGTCACGCCAGCCACCACCAGGGTGTGTCCCAGGGGATCGGAGAATAGCGGTTCGATAAAGCCCCGGTTGAGGATGAACATGGTGACGACGATGGTCGGGGGCAGCGCCATGAGCAGAACCATGGTGAGGCGGCCCTGTGCGGTATGCACACGAACCTGGCGAAGAATTTTGAAGCGCTCGCGGATGATGTGGGAAAGATTGTCGAGGATTTCGGCGAGGTTGCCGCCGGTTTCGCGCTGGAGCATGACGGCGGTGACGAAGAACTTTACGTCGACGAGCGGAACGCGCTCGGTCAGGTTAACGAGCGCATCACGCACCGGGAAGGCCGAACTTCTGCTCTTCATAGAGCTGGCGAAATTCGCTGGCAACCGGTTCGGCCAGTTCGGTAGCGATCATCTCGAGCGCGGTCGTGAAGGCGTGGCCGGCGCGGACGGCGCGCGCGAGGGTATCGATGGCTTCGGGGAACTTTTCTTCGAATTTCGCAAAGCGCTTGGTGCGCATGTGCGAGGCATAGGCGTAGGGAATGAAGAATCCGAGCAGCAGGCCGGCCCAGCCGAACATCACATTGCGGCCGACGATGACGGCGGTCAGGGCCAGAACGATCGCGCAGGCGACGGAGGCGATCAGGAAGTTTCCGGCACGGATATTTACCGAGCCTTGCTCCAGCATTTTCTGGAGCAGCGAGACGCGCTCGGAGCGGCGGAGAAGCGTGTCGAAGGCCGGAATACGGCTGAGCATCTCGTCGCGCAGGAGCGCGAGTTCAAGCTTGCTGCCGGAGGGCTTCTCAACCTTGGTGAGGCGGTCGCGGAGAACGCGGGCCTGGGCTTTGCGCTCGTCGAGCAGCGACATGGCAGCGAAAACCAGGACCGTCACGACGGCGAAAATCAAGAAGGCGATGAGGTACGGCGTCATGGGCTTGTTGTTTGGAAATAAGTATAGCTTGCAGGTCCCGAGATGGCCCGGACAAAGTTCGTCTCCGCGGATTCGCGAGGATGAAACGCGGATTTTTCTTGAATTCAAAACGGCGCTACAAATTGCCCCGTCAGACTTCCAATCTGGCTTCGAACAGATCTGGGTTCAGGCGGCATCCGGCGGTGGCGAGGCGTTCGGCGAAGAACGGAGCCCGGCCCGTGCCGCGGAACACTCCGCGGACGCGTCCGCTCTCGTCGATGCCCGTGCGTTCGAAGACGAACACGTCCTGCATGGTGATGGACTGGTTTTCCATGCCAAGGATCTCGGAGACGGTGATCACTTTGCGCGAGCCGTCGGAGAGACGCGCAATCTGGACGACGGCATGAATTGCGCTCGCAACCTGCTGACGGACCGCATGCTCGGGAATGTTGAGATTGGCCATCGAGACCATGTTCTCCACGCGGTTCAGGGCGTCGCGCGGGGAGTTGGCGTGGACGGTGGTGAGTGAGCCCTCGTGGCCGGTGTTCATGGCCTGAAGCATGTCAAAGGCCTCCTCGCCGCGCACCTCGCCAACCACGATGCGGTCGGGGCGCATACGGAGGCTGTTGATAACGAGCTGGCGCATGCGCACCGCGCCCTTGCCTTCAATATTTGGCGGCCGCGTTTCAAGGCGAACGACGTGCTCCTGCTTGAGCTGGAGTTCGGCAGCATCCTCGATCGTGACGATGCGCTCGGAGTTCGGAATGTATCCGGAGAGAACATTGAGCAGCGTCGTTTTGCCGGCGCCGGTGCCGCCGGAGATGAGCAGGTTGAGGCGCCCCTTGACCATGGCCGAGAGCAACTCGAGCATCTGCTCGGTCAGGGTTTTGTTTTCGATCATGTTGCGCCACGTGACGGGATCGCGTCCGAAGCGGCGGATGGACAGGCATGCGCCATCAAGGGCGAGTGGCGGAATGATGGCGTTCACGCGGGAGCCGTCTTGCAGGCGGGCATCGACCATGGGGGATGACTCGTCGACGCGGCGGCCGATGCGCGAGACGATGCGGTCGATGATCTGCATCAGGTGCTGGTTGTCTTTGAACGTGAGGCCGGTGACTTCGAGCTTGCCGGCGCGCTCCACGTAGACGCGATCGAAGCGGTTAACGAGGATGTCCGATACGGTCGGGTCCTTGAGCAGGGGCTCGAGGGGACCGAGACCGAAGATCTCATCGAGAATTTCCCGAGAAAGGCGCTCGCGCTCGGCAAAGCTGAGAGGCACCGCTTCGCTGTTGACGGAATTGCGAATGAGGACGAGGACCTCTTCGCGGGCGGCGTCGCCTGTAGTGCGTCCGAGTTTTTCGAGATCGAGACGGTCGAGGATCTTGCGATGCAGGTCGGCTTTGACCTGCTGGTACTCGCTGCGCTCGAAGGCTTGGAGATTGGCCATGGGCAAATCGGCTACTGGCTGTGGCGCTCAGCTAAAAGCTAACAGCTAAGAGCCAAAAACGAAATACTCACAGGTAACTATACCGTCTTGAAGAGCGACCATGCGCTGCGCTTTACTTCGAGGTCGTCTTTGGTCAGCGTTTTGGCCAGGCCCGCTATGGATCGGGAGATTTCCGTGTTTGGCCCTTGCATGAGCGGAATGCCGCGGTCGATGGCGCTCGACACTACGAAGTACTGATTGGGAATTCGCCAGAGGACCGGCGCCCCGATCGCTGCCTCGGTTTCGGATTCGTTGAAGCCTCCTACCTTGCGGTAACGGTTCAGAACCAGGGCAAAGCGGTCGCGGGAACCGCTTTCCCCGAGATACTGGGCGACCCGTCCGGCGCTCCAGAGAGAAGCGACGTCGGCATGGGCGATGAGGAGAATTTTCTCCGCCAGGTTACTGGCCAGGCGGGTGGCGCTGTCCAGGCGCGACGAGGCATCGACGACGATGAAATGGAACATGCCGGCGACCATGTCGAAGAGGCGGGCGTAGTCGGAGGAGGAGGGCTCGATGGAAGCCGGGACGGTGGGTCCGGCCAGCACGCGCAAACCGCGATCATGGCGGGTCATGAAGCTCTCGAGGAGCGACGAATCGAGCCGGTGAAGATTGCTGAGGGCATCGGAGATGAAGAAAGTGGGCTTGAGATTGAGATGAAGCGCGCAGTGCCCCAGCGGCGCCAGATCGATTAAGGCTGTACTCGGATGGATAGAGTGCAGAGCGAGTGCGAGATTGACGGCGGTGGTGGTGGCGCCGCTGCCGCCCTTGGCATTGACTATGGTGAAGACCTTACCGCGACTGGACTCGCGCCCCGGTTTGCGGCGAGTCTGGGTCAGGCGGACGAAAGCCTCGAGGAGATCGGTCGTGGTGGTCGGCCGCTCAATATATTCGCGTACCCCGGCGCGCATCGCGCTGACGATGAGATGCGGCTGCGTCATGGGACCGACAACGAACAAGGCCGCATTCGACATTTCCTGATGAAGTAACTCGACGGCCCGCAATGCGCCGGCGATGCCGTCAGCGGTCAGATCGATCAGAATCACATCGGGAGAGAAGGCCTGTGTCTTGCGGATGACGGCGTCGGTTGTCGAAAGCGGCAGGCTCGAGTTAGTGCAGACAGTTCGGGCGACGCTGGTGCCATCGACGAGGACCTGCAAAATGGCGCGCTGGTCGCTATCCGTGGCAAAAATGGCAACAGAGAGTTCGGGCATGGGGGTGGCCCTGCGGCATTCTACTATGCGGCACGTTACAGCGAGGCAAAAGTGATAATACGGTTCCTAAGACCCCGAAAAGCCGGTAACTGCCTTAGCGGTATCTTACACAAGGTTTGAGCTTATTGCCTGCCGGACAATTACTTTTTCTTATCAAACTGGCCCGGATCCAGGAGCGGCTCCGGCATGTCCGGACCCTTCGGCATCTCTCCGGTCGAGGAGATGCGGCGCGCCGTGCACAGGACCATTAACTCCGTATTGCTTTTCTGGAGGCTCTTGCTGCGGAAGAAATTGCCCAGGATCGGAATATCGCCGAGGCCGGGAATCTTGTTCATGATTTCGGTCACGCGATTATCAATCAGTCCGGCAATCACAAAGCTTTGCCCGTCCTGAAGTTCAAACTCGGTATCGGCCTTGCGCGTGCTGAGCGCGGGGATGGTGGTGCCGGAAACGGTGACGGAGTTGGCGAAGTCGAGCGTGCTGACCTCGGGCGCGACGTGCAAGTGGATGCTGCCGTTCGGCTGAATCACCGGCGTGAACTTCAGGCGGACGCCGAATTCGCGAAACTGAATCGTGACGGTCGACAGGCCCGTTGCATTGGGCTGCACGACGGGGAAGGGAAATTCGCCGCCAGCGAGGAAGCTGGCCTCTTTGCCGTTGAGGGCGACGAGATTGGGCTCGGCCAAAATCTGGAGAAGATTCCTCTCATGGAGCGCTTCGATCACCGCGCCCAGTTTGACCTGGGGATTGAAGAAGAACAGGTTCAGGAAATTACCGACGGTGGTGGTGGTCGTAGTCGAGTTGCCACTCGCGGAAGTCGTGATCGGGCCCGGCGTCACGCCGCCGAATTGGCCTGTCTGAATCGTGCCGATCGTATTTCCGGCGCCGGTCGAGAACATGTTGATGCCGAGTTGAGTGAAGGCGCTTCGGTCGACCTCGGCGAAGCGGACTTCCAGCAGAACTTCGTCGGCGCCCACCGGACCAAAGGTGAGCACGTTGACGACATTCTTGGAGTAAGCCGAGGCCAGAGCGCCGGCATGTTTGGCGACGTCTTCGGTAGTGACGTGGCCGGAGAGAACGATCGCAGAGCGCGACGGCGAGACCTGAATCTTCTCGTTCGGGAAAAGACGGCGAATCTCTTCCGAGGCGGCGGTGATATCGACGTCGACGCGAAGGTCGAAGCTGCGCGAGCGCTCCAGTTCGTCCCAGATGAGCAGCGAGGTTTCCCCGGGCGCCAGGCCGTTGACCAGAACCTCCGTGGGCGTGACGACGAGGGCATCCGCGACGGCGGGATCGGTGACGGAAACACGCTTGAGGCGTTCGGTAGTGTTGATCAAAAGAGACTTGCCGACCATTACGCGCAACGGCGCGGCGCCGGAAGTGTCCGACGGACTCTGCGACGGAGCCGGAACTGTGGTCTGGGCGGGATCCTGAGAAGGACTCGCTGCTGGAACTTGAGCGGGGAGAGGGAGTCGCCGCGAGCAGAAATAAGGCGGCAATCAGCACGTAACTCTTCATGAATGCGGACCTCGGCGAGGAAACCGCAGCCAGCTTAGGATCACGAATCCGCCTGCACGGGTGCGGACTAGAGGGCTCAGTGGGTTTCATCCTGTTTGAATTTGGTCTCTTCGCGTTTTCCGCCCCGAATCATTTCGACCTGGAAAGGCGCTGGAGGAGGCGGAGGCGAGGCCTTCGCAGTCACCTTGGGAAGCTTTGGTTTGGTTGCGACCGCGGCCTGCGCATTAGGAGAAAGAGAGCTGGCCTTGGTCGGAGGAATCGCTTCTTTGCGAGTATCGAGAGGGTTGCGCAACGCCAGCTGAATTCGGCCTTCCTGCGAGGCCAGAGTCACTCTTTGGGCGTCGTCGGGAGAGACGAGCAGAGTGATGACGGCGGCATTCACCGTTTCGCCCGTCGCCATGCGATCGAGCAGGCTGCGGCCTACCGCGATCACGGCCACATTCTCCAGCACGGTCGTCGTTTGCGCCTCGTTCCCGGCTCCGGGAAGCCCAGTGGCCATGACATCGACGCGCGTTCCGGGTTGCACGAAGCCCGCGACCGAAACAACGTCATTGACGCGTACGGATACGGCGCGCATGCCCGGAGGAATCAGCGAAGGCAGGCCGGAGCCCGCCTCTTCGGCCGCCAGTTTGTCGGCCAAAATGAAATCGCCCTTGGTGACGGGTAAAACCACGCCGCGACCGCGAACCTGCGCGACGCGATCGAAATGCCCGGGAGGCACGCTGCCGCGCGGAAAAGGCGCGGTGGTCACATCCCGGTCGGCCAATTTGGTTCCGATGGGAATATCGTTGGCTGCGACCACGATCTGCACCATCTGCTCGCTGCTGTGGGTCTGTCCCTTCAGCATGTTCAGGACTTGGTAGCTGGCAAGCAGGCCGACCGCGAGAGCCAGGGCTCCGATCATCAAAAGACGGCTTCGATTCATTCCACTTCCCTAAGCGAGACTTAACCGGTCGCGAGGGCGGACCGCACGTTTACCACCGCAGGACAGAATTTCGCAGAGCGCCGGCTACTGAATGGTGCTGGCAACCTGCGAGAAAACGTTATTCGCGTTCGTACCGATAAGCCGGACGGTACCGATCACGATGACAAGAATAACGGCGAGCATCACGGCGTATTCGGCGATGTCCTGTCCTTCATCATCACGCCATAAGGCCTTCAGCAAATTCGACATTTTCAAGTTCTCCTTCGGTCTTGTGGTGAGAATCCCTGAGTTGGGCATCGACTCTCTTTATGACAGCACGTTTGGAATTGCGAAATGCGCCGCCCCGAACCTCGGGATCGCTTCGAGAGTACATTCGAAACTCACCCTCTGGCACGGGAAAGGCAATCCCAATGCGGCCACTAGTTTCGCAGATTCGGAATGCGAGTAGTATACATTTTTTTCAAAGTACTAAAGACCTCGATTTCAAGGAGATTGCCCCGTAACGCACCATTGCAGGCCTACCGGTCGGGCGCCATACGCTCGAAAACTATGGCATGGGGGTCGCGATAGAGTGTCCTCCAGCCGGGATCGAGGAGCAGGGCCTGCGACAATGCCATGTTTGGGGGGGCGAGGATCGTTTGCACCTTCCACCGCTCGAGGATCTCTTGCCATCCCTGGTGGACTTGCGGCACGGTTTCGATTGCCTGGCGCAGGATCTCATTGCCATAAAGATCGGCGCGGCCGTCGGCAAAGACGCGATACCGCGAGCCCAGTTTCCAGATGGCATAACCACCCCAGTCGTAGTAGGCAAAGAGCCTGCCGGAGGTCTGGCTGGTTTGCAGAAAGGCGACCGCTTTCTCAGGAAAAATGGCGGCCTCATGCGGTGGCTGCTCGCGCGCCAGATCGACCCACCTCAGAAGAGCGAAAACGGCCAGCAGGGTCATAGCAGCCGAGTACCAGAAGGCTTGCGCCTTGATATGGGCACCACGAGGCTTCGTCGAGATCGACGGAAATGGGAGGGCGGCCGCTATGACGGGGATCGCCAGCAGAATGAAAATCGGAATGTGGCGCACGGCATCGAGCGCGGCGGCAACGGTAAAGAGCAAGGGAAGCAGGGTGCGTCCCCGGAGTCGCGAGTGCGAACCGGCGATGGCAGTAACCAGGAGCAGCACCACCAGCATCAACGGAACATAGAGCATCTGGTGAAAGTTGGGGGATAACCACTCCACGATAAAGGTCCGCATTCCCCATGATCGGAGGGTGTCGAGCGGATAGCCATAAAGCTGGGCGCCGCTCGGGTTCAGCGGCACCAGCGCCATGCACACCAGCGTAAGTAAGAGCACACGAATTACGACGGGGCGGGACTCAGGCCAGGGAGTTGTTCCAGCGACTGATTCACAAACCAGCCCCAGTGCGTAGACGAACATGAGCGCGGGACCGAGTGCGAAACCGGCGTGAAGATTGAGCCACAGAAGAAACAGCGGTGGAATAAAAAGAAGAAGGCGCGGTCGATCCTCGGCGCGTTCCAGCAGCCAGAGCAGCAGGCTGGCGAAAGCGAAGGTGAACATCTGTGGGCGCGCTCCCCAACTGGGGGCGGAAGCCACGGCGCCGAGAACCGTGAGAGCGGCGGCCCAGTGCGGCTTCCCGGGGCATCTGGAATAGAGAAGCAGAAAGCCGGCCGAGGTGACAATCGACGAAAAGACGATGACCCCACCGGGACCGAAGTGGATCCAGAGTTCGTAAAGCAAAATTTCAGAGAGCCATTCATGCGAGACCCACGGACTGCCTCCGCGGGTGAAGGAAAATGGATCGGTGTGCGGAACATGGCCGGTCTCGACGATCCACTGTCCCGTGCGCAGATGCCACCAGAGATCGGGGTCGGTTGCGCTGCGTGCCGTCATGGCGAGCAATCCGCAGAAAAGGATTGCGCCAAAAAGCAGCCTCTTGCTGCGAATCGAAAATGGCGGCATAAACGTCAAGCGGGATTATAGAATCAGTCGTCGTTCAAACGATATGACCCAGACCGCTTCTGCCCGGAGATGGAAAATCTATGTCGCGGCGTATCTGTTTACCATTGCCTGCTGCGATATTTTCATGCTGGTTAAGGCGACGCCGAAGCTGCGCCAAGGCTACCAGGATTTCGTGATCTATTATGGCTCTGGGCAAACCGTCCGTGAGGGGCGGTCGGCGATGCTCTATGACTTCGCCGACCAATACCGGACGCAACTGACCTTTGCCGGCAACGTACCGATCCGGCATTTCGCGTTGCCCTACAATCACCCACCGTTCGAAGCCGTGTTTTTTGTGCCCTTCGCGCTTCTCGGATTCTGGCCTGCCTACCTCGTCTGGACGGCCCTTAACGCGAGCATGTTAACCGCAATGGCCATTCTTTTGCGGCGCTATCCGGCGATCAGGAATATTCCTCCGGTGTTAATGGCGGCGGCAGTGCTCTCCTATTTTCCTGTGATCAACGGACTGCTTCAGGGGCAGGACGTCATTCTCCTGGCGTTTTTTGCGGTGATGGCGCTGATGTGCCTGGAGCGAAACTCGGACGTCATGGCCGGCGCGTGCGTGGGCGCATGCCTGTTTCGTCCCCATCTGGCTGCGCCGCTGGTGCTATTGCTGGCCGTACGGCGTTGGCGGGTTCTTCTTGGTTTCATCCCCGTGGGGTTGCTTCTGATGGCCGTGAGCGTGTATCTTGATGGGGTGGGGATGGCCGCTGGTTTATCTCCGGTTTGTATTGCTCGTCGAGAAGCTCCACGTCGGCTACTTCGGTCCCCACGTGGTGCCGAACTTGCGCGGAATGATTGGACGGGCATTGGCTCATTTCCCGCGCCCGGTAGTCGCGGTGGCCATTGCTGCTGGCGTCGATTGTGGTATTTGCCGGGGCGGCGCGGCGCATCCGCACCGGGCAAGACTCGCTGGTCTACGTCTTTTGCCTCGCGTGCGTTACGACCATCCTGGTATGCTTTCACGCGCTTTCCTACGACCTCACGCTGTTGCTTCCGGTGGTTTTCTTTCTGCTGGGATCCGCGCTCCTGGAGAAAGGCGGCGGTTTTTCCAAGGTGGTCCGGGGGGCGATTTTATTCATCCTGTTCTTGACGCCTTTTTATATTTACCTCAATTCGGTGATTGGCCAGTTCTTCTGGTTTGGCTTCGTAGTTTTGTGGATGTACTTCCGATTGCTCAGCATGCCGGCACCCACGGTTGAGCCCGCCTGAAATGGGAGCCCGGTCCATCCATCGCAGAGAAGTCTTGTGGCTCATCGCAGCCACATTGTGCGCGGCGGCAACCTGGCTTTATGCGGCCCGGGTGATCATTCCCAATCAGAGAGCTTATGCCGCGGCGCATGGTTTTTCGCACGGGAATCATTCCGATCTGTATCCGCGCTGGTTCGGTGCTCGCGAGTTGTTGTTGCATGGACGCGATCCCTACACCATGCAAATGACCGCGGAGATCCAGGAGGGTTTCTACGGGCGTGTGCTCCCGGCCGACGAGCCGGGAATAGGGCAGAGCTTTCAGCAGGGTTTCTACTATCCGGTCTACGTGGCCTTTCTGCTGGCTCCGACTCTGCATCTTCCGTTTGAGATCGTACAAAAGGCATTCTTATTCCTCTTGTTGGGACTTACTGTTTTCACGGTTCCGCTATGGCTCTATGTGTTGCGCTGGCGGCTTCCGCTTTGGACGCAGCTGACGATTCTGGGATTGATGATGGGCAGCCTCCCGATCATGCAGGGATTGAAGCTTCAGCAAATGACTCTGCTGGTCGTCGCCTTGCTGGCTGGGGCTATGGCGCTGTTAGTAGCTGATCGTCCCATTCCCGCTGGGGTGCTTGCTGGCGCTCGCGACCATTAAGCCGCAACTTGTTTGGCTGGTGCTGCTCTGGCTGACGATGTGGACGATCGCCGATTGGCGGCGGCGCTATCCGTGGCTGGCATCGTTCCTGGTTTCGATGACGATTCTGTGCGCCGCGTCCGCCTGGTATCTGCCGAACTGGATGGCGCGGTTTTGGGAGGCGATGCGCGAGTATCACAACTACACCGGCGAGATGTCGGTTACGCAACTGGAGATTGGCTTTCCCTGGAGCCGGGTCATTGAGCTTTTCGGGCTTGCTATCGTGGCTCGTATCTGCTGGAGGGAGCGCCGCCAGGCGGCGGATAGTGAAGCCTTTGCGTTCTCCCTTAGCCTTGTTTTGGCGATCACGATTCTCGTAGTTCCGAGTTACGGACCCTATAACCAGGCGTTACTGCTGCCGGCGTTTCTGATCATGCTGAAAGAACGTCGCGAGATATGGGCCAGGAGCCCCGCCAGCCGGGTTTTGTGCGTCATCCTGATTGGCCTGTTCTGCTGGCAGTGGTTATGGTGTATGGTGCTATCCTCGCTCTCTTTCGTGCTGCCGTTGGCGTCCGTCGAGCGTTGGACGCAAATGCCCTTGTGGACAGTGCTGCTGTGCCCTCTGGCGGTCGCGGGTGCGATGTTGTCTTGCGGGTTGCAGCGCACATTTGCCGCCTACGAAAAGCCGGCTACGTCGTAGAATGCTGACAGCCGTGCCAGGGTTGGCATGGTGGTCGGTTCAAGCGCTTCCCCGAAAGCTACCGACTGGAGAATAAACGGTAAATGGGTGCGTCTTCACATTCCGGGATTTCCAGCATCTTTCCTGTTGCCATCTATGTACAGGGAAGCGAGCAGCAGACGCTGTCGCTGAATCACACGCCCTATACGGTCGGACGCAAAGTGGATCGCGACCTGGTGATCGCCGACCCGCGCGTATCGCGCGAGCATGCCTCGATCGTGGCCGAGAATGGCGAGTTCTTTGTCGTCGACCAGGGCAGCAAGCACGGCACATTCGTCAACGGAGAGCGAGTCGACCGCCACAAGCTACAGCGCAATGACCGGCTTGAGTTTGGCGCGCGCGATGTCGCGTATCTGATTTTTCATCCGCTGCACACCACGTCGAATACGGCGCGCGAGTTTTTGAGCCAGATTTCCGGCATTCAGATTGCGCCGGAAGCGACCGATCTCGAAAAACTGACGCTCTTCATGGAAGCGGCGCGCAAGCTCAACACGATTGGCGTGCTCGATGAAATTCTGGTCACGCTTCTGGACGCGACGCTTAAGCTGACGCGCGCCGAGCGTGGCTACATTTTTCTGCGCGATAGCGGCGGATTGCTGACGCTGGCGGCGGGACGCAATTCGAAGGGCGAGCCGCTGCTCGACGACAAAACCATTTCCCGCTCGGTGCTGGATGGCGCGCTCACTTCGAATTCGGAATATCTCGTAACCGACACCAGCCAGATGCTCGATGTGCAGCAGCGGCAGAGCATTGTCGCTTTCGATCTGCGAACCGTCATCTGCATGCCCCTGCGCAAGCCGATTGTGCAGACGACGCGCGACGAACAGAAGGCGGGCGGGGAAGTGATGGGCGCGCTGTATGTCGATTCGCGCTTTGCATCGCGCGACATCACCAGCGTGAGTCACGATATTTTGCGGGCGATCGCGACAGAAGCTGCGCAGCTGGTCGAGAACGCGCGCCTGGTGCAAGCCGAAGAAGCGGGGCGCCGCTATCAGCAGGAGTTGGGGATTGCGGCCTCGATTCAGCAGCGCCTGCTGGCCGTGACGCTGCCCGAAGTTTCCTTCGCGCGCGTGAGCGGACGCAACATGTCTTGTAAAGAAATTGGCGGTGACTTTTTTGAAGCCGTGAATACGCCCCAGGGATTGGCCGTGGTGCTGGCGGACGTCAGCGGCAAGGGAGTTTCAGCCGCGCTGCTGGCGTCGATTTTGCAAGGCATGGTGTATTCGCAGCTCATCTCCGGCATGCCGCTGACCGAGGTCGTCGCGGCGGTCAATCGCTTTTTCACCTACAAACACATTGGTGAAAAGTACGCGACCATGATCATTACGCGCCTGCGCAATGATGGCGATCTCGAATACGTGAATTGCGGGCATATTCCTCCGGTCTGGATTTGCGGCGACGAGGTCCTGAGGCCGTCGCATGGCAATTTACCTGTTGGATTGCTGGCGGACGCGACCTACGCCAGCGACCGCTGCCAGATGAAGCCCGGAGATCGCCTGATTCTGGTGACTGACGGCGTGACCGAGGCTGAAAACGCGCGCGGCGATATGTTCGACAGCGAGCGCCTCGAGAAGGTGGCCGGGAAGAGTTCGTCGATGGAAGATATCTTTTCGGCGGTCGCGGATTTCTGCGGCGGCACGCCGCTGAACGATGACTGCACCGTCGTCGAGTTGGCGTATACGGGGGATTAATTCCCGCTTCGTTTAGAGCTTGCCTCTTTGTGCATCTCCACGGTTGACCAGGTCTTGTCCGCGGCGTGGCAAAGTTTTTCTATCGCGCAGTCGGCACATTTTGGTTTGCGCGCGATGCAGAGCTTGCGGCCGTGCCAGATTACCTCATGAGAAAAATCTGTCCAGCGATCCTGCGGCACGATCCGCATCAGGTCCTGCTCGATTTTTTGCGCGTCTTCCTGGCGCGTCAGCTCCAGACGCCGTGAAATGCGCGTCACGTGCGTGTCGACCACGACCCCGACATTTTTCTTGAACCACGTTCCAAGGACTACGTTGGCCGTTTTCCGCGCCACGCCGGGAAGAGTCAAAAGTTCATCCATCGTCTCCGGCACCTTGCCGCCAAACTCAGAGACGATTTTGCGGGCCGCGCCAACGATTGATTTCGCCTTGTTGCGAAAAAAACCGGTCGAGCGGATGTCGGGCTCAAGTTGCTCTGGCTCGAGCGCGGCAAAATCCTGCACCGTCGGATATTTTTCGAAAAGAATGGGCGTTACCATGTTCACGCGCACGTCGGTGCATTGCGCCGAGAGTATGGTGGCGACCACAAGCTCCCATGCGCTGTGATGCGTCAGCGCGCAGGTCACGCCGGGATACATCTGGTCGAGTCCCGCAATGATGGCGCGGACGCGCTCCGGGCTAACCGGATCGTAAGCGGATCTCTTTTTCGGCGAAGAAGTTTGCGGTCTTGCGGGCGAAGTGGTTACCTTCGCTGGCGGACGCACCGGAGCAGTCGACTTCTTCAGTGCCACGGGCTTCGGAGAACGAACGGCATCCTGACGTCCGCTGCGACTTGGTTGACGCGGCATGTTTCCGCGAGGCATTTTCTTCTCCTGAGAAGGTTCATGGTATCAAAGCGAGTGGTGATTGGCGGTCAGTGCGGCAGCCGCGACGACGGTGCTCTTCGAATCCCCCGTAGGACAAAGGTAACGTCGGGGGAATTGACTCCCTGTTGGCGGGTGAGTAGTCTGAAACGAAAGGTAAAATCGTGGCCGTGAAGAGTATCAAACTCGGGCAGGTGTGGCGTCAGGATGAGAGTGGCAAGGACTTTCTCGTCACCAAGGTGTACTCCGAAGTCTTTACGCAGTATGCGGTCCTGCGTCTCGCCGGGGTGAATGCGCCGAACGTTCCCGGAGTGAAAGTCAAAGTCGCCAAGTCGCCGGACGGAGTCGCGCTCCCGGGATTCACCTTTACGCAAGAAGGCGCCTTCTGATCGAGCCGTCCCGAGCGATTAATCCGATGACCCGATTTCTAAATGACTGAAAAAATCCTAGCCATCCTGTTCGTATTTATCTCGCATCTGGTCGCTGCGACCGGCTATGCCGGAATCGCGATCCTGATGGCGATTGAGTCGGCGTGCATTCCGCTGCCCTCGGAATTGATCATGCCCTTCGCCGGATACCTGGTTTTTCAGGGCAAGATGAACCTGCTTTGGGTGGCAACGGCGGGTGCGATTGGATGCAATCTTGGATCGCTGGTGGCGTATGAGATTGGCTGCTATGGCGGCCGTCCGCTGGTCGAGCGCTATGGACGATGGATTCTGATGGGGCGTCGCGAACTCGATTGGGCCGATCGATTTTTTGATCGCTGGGGCGAGGCGGCCGTGTTTATTGCGCGTCTGCTGCCGGTGATTCGAACATTTATTGCGCTCCCGGCTGGCGTAGCGCGCATGCCTCGCGGCAAATTCCATCTTTATACGTTTCTCGGTTCGTGGCCGTGGTGCCTGGCGCTGGCGTTGTTCGGCATGAAACTGGGCAGAACTGGCGATCCCTGGGGCAGTATTTTCACAAAATGGACGCTGTTATTGGCGTGCTGCTGGTGACTGGGTT
>CAWEAB010000040.1:0-44717 GCA_963806745.1 uncultured Acidobacteriaceae bacterium | reverse complement strand
CGGCGGTCTGCGGAGCGCAAATCGCAGCCTCCTCAGCCCTGCTGGCGCGCGACGAGGCCGCAGTGGGCGACACCAATGTCAGCCCGAATCCGATTGCGCTCAGCCACCAGGAAGCCCGCCCAGTTCCCGAATTGCCGCCCCAGCCCAAGGGGAAGACCACGTTACTCGGAGGCAAGATCAGGACCATCGATCACGTTCGCGACCGCCTGATCCTCGACATATTCGGCGGTGGACACATGACCGTTCTCTTCGATGAGCGTACACATGTGTTTCGAGCGGAGGAAAAAGGGTCGCTCGACGATCTGGAAGAGGGGAACGCGCCTATGTCGACACAACGCTTGATGGCAAAGACGTCTTCGCTCGCAACGTACGCGTCGTTCCGACGGCTCCCAGCTGGAGAAGGCAACGGCCAGATCGTGGACTATGATGCGAGCCGGCGAGAGCTGCTGGTGCGCGATACTTTTTCTCCCAACCTGTGAAAATGCATCTTGCCGCGGGCGCGACGATCACTCGTGGTGATCAGCCAGCGACTCCCGCGGATCTTCAGCCCGGCGCGCTAGTGACGATAGAATTTGCTGCGGGAATCGAACAAAAGTCCGCCAATCCTCATTCCGACAACCGTCAACCGCTGGTCAGTCAGGTTTCGATTCTGGCTTCGCCGGGAGCGATGTTCTCATTCTCCGGACGTGTTTCGTTCCTCGATTTGCATCGGGGTCTGGTCGTTATTGTCGATCCTCGCGACAACCGAAATTACGAAGTGTACGTGGATGCGAACGATCGGGACCTCGCGGGCAAGATTCAGGAAGGCTCCGATATTATGATTGAAGCGCGCTTTAACGGAACTCATTATGAAGCGCGATCAATTACGGTAAATTCTGAGGCAGGAAAAGAACTTACTCAGCCCGATTCCATCCTGATTAATGCTTCCCCAGTGCCGAGCTGAGACCTCCTAAGGGCCAGGCCGTGACTCGGAATCCAAACCGCCTTTTAACTTCTACCGAGGCGGTCAACTTCTCTAATCCGGATTGAGTTCATCCTGACGCGGCGGCAGCGCCGGAATTTCCGGGTGGTCTTTGTCCTGCCAAAAGACCTTGAAGCATTCACCGTCATTCTTGGGGTGCCAACTCGTGCCGTCGGTGTAAGTGATGGCGGTTGGAAGGAAGGCCCATCCGCGGACGGCCTGGGCACTGGCTTCAGGGTAGGCTGGCTTCTCGATCGTCTGCTCCTGATTCGGAGGGATGGTTGAAGTGGAAGTCCAGGTAAAGTCGAAGGGGCGGCGCAGATCTTGCGGCGCGAGAAAATCTTCGGCCGTGACAGTTAGATTCCTGATCGGCTTGCCGCTGGAATTCTTCACAGTGACGGTGAACTTTCCGCTAGTGCCCCAAAAATTTCCGGCGGTGAATTTAACTGGACAATGCGGATTCGGCGGAGGATAGATGGTGTAAATGGCCATCATGCCGGATTCCATATGATCGCCAACGTGACAGTGCAGCATCCATGAGCCGGGATTGTCGGCCAGCATATCGGCAGAGACCATGCTCCCCGGCAGTAACTCGATGACATCGGTATTGCGCGTGCCAGTGTTCACGGTTTTGCCGTGCCAGTGTGGAGTGTGGAGATCCTTCTCGTTGCCAAGGCCGAGTAAGTACCACCTTACCTTCTCCCCCTGCTGCGTGGTCAGGGCCGGGGCAGGTTGCCGAAAATGTATCCATTGATGGCGTAGAAGAGGCCATCGGTTTTTCCACCCATCTGGTCGAAGATCAGGAATGAGACTACAAATTCGCGGTCGACGCCCCGGGGCGAGCCATCGGGCTTTGCTTTACCTTTGGCAGTGATGATGATCGGGCCCATGAGCCCTGGTTGACCTCTGTCTCTTCCTCAACGTGACCGTGATACCACCACACTACTGAACTCAGCTGTCCTGGACCGGGACCGCTGCCCTGATCGGCGAACCAATGGTAGGTGAAGCGGTGGCCGGTCGAGATGATCCCACCCGACCCGGTCGGCGGGTAGTAACTGCCCTCATCGTTCTTGTCGTAACGCAGACCGTGCGGGTGCATGTTATGTAGGCGCTTGCTGCGATTGAGAAATTCAACGACGAATTCGTCGCCAACTTCTCCGCGGATGATGGGTCCGAGGATGCCGAGCCAATCGGGCTGCGGCTTTTTGATGGTGAAGCTGGAGTCGGTGTACTCGATGAACCGAGTTTTGGTCCAGCGGGTATGGCCGATCCAGGGCTGAATGAGTGGCCCGGCGGTGAGAAGATTCTGGCCGCTTGGAGCGAAGTCCCACGTGACGTCTTCGGCGGCAATGTAATAGTGACGGACAGCGGCAGTGCAAGGCGCTGCCGTGGCGACGAGCAAAATGAACAGGAGCAGTCTCTTGGTTCCCACGATGTCCATTATCCCACTAAGGAGATTAGTCGGCGGCGAGTGTTAGCCGCAGGAGATACGGTCGCAGGAGGTAGGATACCAGCTAGGGCCCGGTTGGATCCGAGAAGCGGGCGGCGCTTTCCTAGAGAGGCGTGCCCGCATTCTCTCGCGCCTTGTGCACAGACAGGCGAGTGCTACCCCGCCCCATCGGTCTGTTTCTCTCCCCCGCACTCAACCTGCTTCTACGGAGGAGGGGGCTGGAGGCTGCATGTACCCCCTCGATTCTGCTTGGGGACGTTATTAGGAGGTGTGGCCCACGAAGGACTGGCGAAATCGAAAAACTCTGTCATGTCGAACTGGGCGGCATCGCGCTTGGTTAATGGAGACAGGCCGAACCGGGTTTCGATAAGCTTCAGGACCGCCGTGGTGTCGGCGACGGTGTGTGAAACATAGTTTTTCTTTACGTAAGGGCCGACGATGAAGAAGGGCACCCGATAGCCAGTGAAAACAAAATCGCAGGTTGGACCGGTGCCGTAGGCGCCATTGCAGATGTCACCCGGACGAAGATCCTGCGGCGTGATTCCGTCAGGACTCGGCATGGGTTGGGGCGAGACATGATCGTAAAGGCCGCCATTCTCGTCATAGGTGAAGATGAAAACCGAATCGCTCCAGTTTTTGCCTTGCATCAGGGCATTGATCTGAGTCTCGACAAAGGCCGCACCCGCCTGGATGTTGATCGGGTTGGAATCGGAAACGGAGGGATGCTCGTCGAGTCCAGCGTCGGTGGGCGATTCGATCCAAGCCACTTGAGGCAAGGTGCCGTTGGCGGAGTCGGTTGCGAATTGCGACATAGGGACTATGTTCTGACTCAGCGTGGGATCGTTTATGACGGTCTTGCCATAGGTGAACATCTGAAGATAGCTGCCAGAGTCGAGGTACAGGCATTGAGGAGAGGTGTCCTGGGGCGGGCAATCGCCGTGGGCCTCGGGGTCGGGCTGTACATATATCTTCCAGGTGATGCCGGCGTTTTGCAGGGCCTGGAAAATTGGGGGCGCGGTTAACTGGCTCTGATCGTAGGGATCGGAACCTCCGAGAGGATAAGCGTGCCCCTGCGAAGTGCCTGACATGATAAACATTCGATTCGGTTGGGTACGCGACATAACCGGCGAGAACCAGCGATCCGAGGTGGCGAAGTTTGTGGCCATGAAGTAATAGAAATTTAGATCGTCGCCGGTGTAGTACCCCATGGCGCGATAACCCTCTGTATCCAGGAACGGAGGCTGATTTTCTCTGGCGTCATTGGCTGCAGTTTGAACAAAGCCGTCAAGGGTAGCCGGATTTTTGCCTACCGGGTCTTTGTAGTCCCAGTCAACGTGGCTTTCATTCCAGGACGGGCTGGGATTCTCAATACAGACCGAGGGAAGATGGTCGGAGACGACCGGCGTTCCGCTCGGATCGGCATTGCAATGGCTCGTCGGGTCAGGATTGCCACAGGGAGGATTGGACGGAGGCGGGGAACTTCCGGCGGGAGGATTGAATTGCGCCAAGCCGTCGAAAGCCTGATCGGGGTAGCCGTTGTCCGCCCACCATTGACGAAGCTCGCCGAAATAGTGGTCGAAGGATCGATTCTCCTGAGCGAGGAAGACGATGTGGTTGATTCCGGGATTGAAGGCGGCGGTGACACTCTGATCAGCAGTGAGTGTCAGGCTGCAAGTGGTGGCGGTACCGCTGCAAGCGCCTCCCCAGCCGGCAAATGCGGAGAAAGTTGAAGTCGCGCCGGGGGCCTCGGTCAGGGTGACTTGCGTGTTGACAGCAAAAGTTGCCGAGCAGGTCCCGGGGCAACTAATACCAGATGGAGAACTGGTTACGGTCCCCTGTGCGGGTGCAGTATTGCTGGCGGTGACGTTGAGCGTGACGTTGCCCGATCCTTGATTGAAGGATGCGGAGACACTCTGGTTTGCGCTCAACGTTACGGTGCAAGTGGAACTCGTGCCACTGCAGGCGCCGCCCCACCCTGCGAATCCTGAACCCCCGCTGGGAGTTTCAGTGAGGGTAATCTGAGACCCAGTTTTATAGGTTGCGGAACAGGTCGATGGGCAGTTAATGCCCGCAGGCGAACTGCTTATCGTACCGGTACCGGCCGCAACGCTTACCTGCAAGGTATCAGTTCCGACTTGATTAGGAGCGGTGCCGACTCCGCGGCAACCGCCTGCAACAACGATGGCCAGAGCACAAGTGGAGAGCAAGAATAGACGAGTTCCAGTGAGATTGATTCCAGACACGGCGCGACACTCCAGTGATTGCCTACACCCGATTTCCTACGGCGATGATTGGATGGTGGTAGGGAGGAGCCGGTTGTACCGACACGCTGGCATCGACAGAACCCGTGTCACTTGCGGCTTCCGCGTGGATGCTCTAGCCAACGTAAACGTTTGATATCCAACAAACTTGTGAACTATTGATTGTTGCCGCAAGGAAGAACCTGTATTACCGTCTCGTTACTGCCCACGAACTTTGTCGAGAACTAGCCATGAAGGACCTGGGTGACACACGCTCACCCGTGATCGTCTTCAGTTCTTCCCGGTCCGCAGGTATTTGGAATGCCGGACCCCAGTGTTCGTGGAATCTGTGCAAGGAGTAGCCTATCCATGAAGTGGTTGAGCCCGTGCCGTATTTGTCTTATTGCCAGCCTGGCAATTCCTGCGCTTGCCAGCGTGACCGTCAACTCCCCCAGCAACGGCGGGAGTATGACTTCTCCCGTAAATTATGTTGCGTCGTCGACTACGAGTTGTTCTAAAGGTGTTTCGACCATGGGTGTCTATGTCGACGACCAATTGCAAACAGTAGTGAACGGACACGAGATGAACACCAACGTGTCAATCAGCGAAGGCAGCCATAAGACGGTAGTGGAGGAGTGGGACCATTGTGGCGGCGCGAGTTATACGGTGGTCAATCTCACCGTGTCCGGTGGTGGTGGGGGTGGCGGCGGTAATGGTCAGTTTACAGACTTGCAGGCAAGCAAGGGGTGGGTCGCCTATGGAGAATATCCACCGAAGTATGCCGTGTGCGAGCAGTGTGGACAAGGCGTAACGTGGTCGGTTGCGCAACACCAAAGTTCCCCATCAATGAGTGGGAATTCAACGAAGTACGAAATTGGCGGCGACCATCCGTATTCGGATGTACTGTTCACGCTTCCATTGATCGGGACGCACTCGACGCAAGGCATGCCGGACTCAGACCACAAAATTATTCCGTCGCTGCACAATTTTACCTATGATGCCTATTTCTACAGCGGGGACCTCTCTCTCTCACAAGTACTGGAATTTGACATCAACCAATATTTCAACGGTATGGGATTCGTGTATGGCCACCAGTGCAAGATTGCGGGCGGTCACGAGTGGGATATCTGGGACAATGTGAACAAGCATTGGGTACATACCGGAATCGCCTGCAACCCGGTGAGCAATGGATGGAACCATGTCCACCTGGAAGTCGAGAGGACATCGGACAACAAAATGCTATACAAGACGATTACGTTTAATGGCGAAACCCATACCATCAACCAGACCTATGGACATTTCAATTCCGGGAACTGGTATGGTGTTGGCGTTAACTATCAGATGGATGGTAATTCGAAACAGACGGACTATAAGACGTATATGGACCAGTTCACGTTTACCTACCAGTGATGAACTGAGGCGCTAGCCAATCGACCGGGTATCCGAGTCTGACTGTAAGTACCCGACGAACACAGTCAGAAACACTCTGCGGGGAGCCGGCATGAATCACAGTCATGCCGGCCATTTTACTTAGCGCGAGATAGCACGCCCGGGTGTTTCGAAGATAGTCTATGGGATATTCAGGCTTGCGAACGCGGGCCAGTTCCGGATCGGCGTCGAGGATGAAAGCGATGTCAGGATGAGGAATCAGCTTCAGCACAATTTGAGTATAGATTCTTGAAGCACGATAGTGAATGCCGAGATTGACCAGTTGATCGTATAAATATCGATCGAAGATGACGACATCAGACTCGCGGTTGCGCCTGAGTTTCGCGATCGCAAACTTCATACTGATGGCATCGATTAGGCAAAGGAGCATGCGGGCCGCGACGGTTAAAGGGTTCTGAACGTTCTTATCGCGGCGAGCGACAGGCTTACCGGGAGCGCCTACGCCGATTTCGCCTCGGAAGACGAGGTGACCTAGACCTTCTCGAAAGCGGCGAAAGGTGGCAATGTCGTCCCAAAAAGCAATAAGGCGCACGCGCAGGCCTGCATCACGCAGGCTGTCGATCAGACTTTCAATCTGAGTCGTCTTACCCGCGCCATCGATTCCCGAAAAGCTAACGAGAAGAGGCGACGGGATCGGGGGCCTTTGTCCGGGCCATGGGTAGGAGTGGCATTCATCGGTCGGGTATCGCCAGCGAAAGTAGTCAGCATTTGTCGCTACGTGCGTGATTAGGTGAGTGAACGGCGACATTAGTGAGCGCCCGGAGGCTTGCTTGGACTAGCCTCGGTTAGCGCCATTGTTACTCCTAGCGCCGCAGCGGCGCCTAGGATGGCTCCAGTGCGAATAAGAATTGTGCGAATGCGCCGTTGTTTTGCCGGAGCCAAAGCGGCGCCGGCGGGCTTAGAGGCGGCGACGCCCATAGTAGGGACGGTCTGGGCAGCAGCTGTGCCACGGTTCTTTCGCTTGCTGCGGAGGTTGAGGCTCAGACCGGGGTTGGGGTTGCTGTTGAGCAGGCGATTGAGATTCGAGTTGCGCAAACTCGATGGCGCCTGGACTGTCGGGCAGGGGCTCGGTTGATGCCGCTGCGGATTGAGCGGGATCCACGGGCGGCATCGGCGGCACTGGAGCGTTGTCGTCATCCTCGGTTTGCGGACTTGTCGATGAAGATGAAGCAGACTGGAGTTGCGAACCCTTTGCTTGGGGAGCCGCGTAGGCGAATGGACCAGCCAACAGCGCCAGAATCAACTCCGGCACAATCAGGTAGTGCCGTGAACCAGTCGTGTTTTTCATGACCTCTCCAATGAGCCGGATAGACGCCCCTCGTGGGTTATATCCGTCTTACTCTCGACATTTTCCCTTCACACCCGTCTGACCATGGTCAAACGGGCTTCGATGACGCCGGTATGGATTGCAGGGACAGTGGAGAGAAGCGATGGAAACTCTCCACTGCGTCTTCACAATTGTCGAAAATTTCAAACAGGCGATCGACTCTTGTCATCTCTAGAATGGTGGCTAACTGCGGCGAGAGTCCCGCAAGTTTAAGGTCGCCGTTGCGCTTCATGGCCTCCTCCATACACCGCAGGAGGAGTTCGACACCGGCGCTTTCAAAGTGTTGCACTGCCGCAAAATCAAAAACAATGCGCGGATAGTCGCTCTCGAGGACAGGTTCAAGTTCACGGAAACAGGCCTGAGCCTGTGACGCTCCCACTGTCTCGGGCAACTTCTTCACCATCACCGGCTTAGCCGTAGTCATACTTCACCCTTGAAGACTTCAAGCAAGCGGCCCTTGGCGCGCGATAGGGACTGCGCATATTCGGGTTCGAGGTCGGAAGTGTGCCTGTCCGTGTCTTCGTAAGCCGGGAGATATGTCGGAATGCGTTGCTTTTGCGGAGGAATGTCGGAAATCAGATTTGGATCCTGAATGTGCACCGTCACGTTCCGGACGAGATCCGCAAGATCGAAGCGGTCAACGACGGCCGTAGAAATGTCCAGGCCACGCCCGACCATCGTGTAAGGAAGGAGCGAAGTGTCAAAAACAAGACTGCCTTCTCCAATCTCGCAGTTGCGTTCGAGGTTACTGAAGCGTGTAATTACAGCTCCTCTTCGGACGCGAGCGTTGCTCCCTATGTAGCAAGGAGCCACAAGGCGGGCGGTTTTGTGGACGTGGGCGCCGGAGTCGAGCCACACCCCAGGCTTAACCTCGCGCCCAGAAGGTGTTATAGAACAGCGTCCCAGAAAAGCATCAATGACAAGGCGGCGAAAATCACGCGGGCCTGCCAAGCGATTGACATAGCCTTGCACCTGGTAAGCTGCCCGTGAGTCGAGGAGCTTCTCGTCCTGCGAAAGAAACGAAAAATCAGCGCTCGCCAGAACCCGCGCCGCATCCACGATCCAGTAAGAAAGAGAGCCTTGGGCGTCGAAAATAGGGGTGATCGGCTGCGCACTTGTACGATGAAATTGGAGCGCTGACGCAAGGTCAAGCTCCACATACGCGCCCAGTTCAGCAACCAGAACGGTACCGATCCCGCGTTGCAGATCCTGGAGGAGCAGGCGCTTGACGATCATGCCACGATCTTCGGAGGGTTTTGAAATTGCTATGCGAACGTCTCTTGTCTCGTAAAAGCTCGTGCTATCCGGGCCCGCAACGACAGAAATGTTGCGAAGACCACTTAGCCTGAAGAGAGAAACTGTTCTTTCGATGGCGGATTGTCCAAAAAGCTCCACAGATGCGAAAGCGCGAGCCTGAGGCGAGTACTCCGGGAATAACCGACTGCTGGTGCATCGGCTGCTAAAAAGCATTGCACTGAAACGCACTCGATGGGCTCCTTGCTTCCTCCACTTCGATGGCCCCCAACCGAAGTTGGTTGGTCAACATGCGAAGGTGAATCGTGATTGCTCGGAATCTGAGTCCGAGTCCCTGCTCGCTAACCCGGTCGTGGACGACAAGTCGCGCTGGCTGCGGCATCCTATGAAATCTAAAGCAACGCACTCGATCGGTCATTACGGTATTTGCTGTAGCGCGAAGGAATAAACGCGCATCCAAGATTCTTCTGCACAAACTTAGGAACACCGCGGATCATCCAACCTTGAATTCAAAGGAGAGAAAGCGAATAAGATGAAAGACAACTCACGACAAGCGCAATATATGGAAACTCTGTCGTCTCTGACCGTCAGCGGACTGCAGGGAGCCACTGAGGCAAATGACAGTTTAAGAAAGCTGCGAAGGGAACTTGAGTACGTTTCGAGACTCGACGACTATGAATTCTCACAGTTCGCCGAGCTTGCCAATACGCACCATGTGGTGGTTCGTGCATTCGACCTGGTGAGAGACTTGGCTGTCTCGGGTCGTGGGGTGCTGGCGTCCGTCTACTTCACAGGATCAGCAAAACCTCGGCGAGCGGTGCGAAAGAGTTTTGGCCAGGGAGCAGATTCGTATTGAGCGCGCGATTGGATATTTGCATTCCATTTGTGAAGCCCTGGAATCGAGCGGTTGCCCGGTCGCAGTTATTAAGTCACTCGATCACTGGCCAGATCTCGGATCTGATCTTGATCTCTACACGACGGCGGATGAACGAGCTGTCGATCAAGCGATGCGGGAAGTATTCCAGGCGCACCGGGTAGAGCGCAGTTGGGGAGACCGGCTCGCCAACAAGTGGAACTACAGCGTGCCGGGGCTGCCGGAACTGGTTGAAGTTCATGTCCAGTACCTTGGGCAAACTGGCGAGCACGCAGAACTGGCCCGGCGAGTGATTGTGCGCGGTGTGCGGAAGAGCGTGGGAGGGCATGAATTCCGAGTGGCAGCTGCTGAGGAGCGGCTCGTCATATCGGCTCTACAAAGAGTCTATCGGCACTTCTATTTTCGATTGTGTGACATGATCGACACGGCCTCACTGCTGCAAAGAGGAGAGCTGGATTTTGCCGAACTCAGAAGAGCCGCGAACTCAGCGGGAATTTGGGAAGGAGTCGCGACTTATCTGTGCCTTATCCAAAATTACGTTCAACTGTACGGTGGAAAGGTACCGCTTCCTGCGGAGGTCAGAGCAATCGGCCTATTCCCCAGAGTCCTCAGTGCAGTTCAAGGGAGGCTATCTGCGAGTCTCGAAGGTGACGGGCGCGCGGCTCTACTCCACACAGCTGCTTAAGGCTGGCAGACACCTGGATATTCGAGCTCTGCTTCGCTTGCCGCTGCTCCCGCCGCTAGCCATATCCGCGCTCGTCGCTCACAGCCTGACCGGTGACGACAAGGGGATCTGGTGAGCGCGTGCGGTCGAGCCGATCGTACGCTTGGGCTTGAATCAAATTGAAACTGCTAAGGACAAAAAAGGCGCTCTCTTACGAGAGCGCCATTAGTTTGTGGTCTAAGGAGAGAGTTAGACGCTTGTGCCGCGCCGGCCGATCCCCATGACTAACGCCACGAGGAAGAAAATCAAGAAAACGTAGAACAGAATTTTAGCGATGCCTGCGGCGGCTGTCGCAATGCCCGCGAATCCTAGAACGGCGGCGATGACCGCGATAACGAAGAATACTGCAGCCCAATAGAGCATTATCAACCCCCTTCAACTTAGCAAATACGATAACGCCAATGATAGAAATGGTCCATCCGGTGAAAACCTTAGCCACCCGGCTGCTTTACTCTAGGGCGGCGCCTCCGCTGAGAGTGTGCGGAGATCTGAGCCCAATAAAGCTGTTGTACTGCTGGATCGTCGCATAGCACTCACAGGATGATTCCTCGAGCACTTTCCGGTCGACAATTTTAACCACGCCGCGGGTATATTCGATTGCACCCTTCTTCTGGAGGAGCGCGGCAGCTAAACTCACACTTGGACGATCGGTGCCGAGCATGGTCGCCAAAAAGTCATGAGTGATAGCCAGAAAACCGTTGTCAACGCGATCATGCATCATTAACAACCAGCGCGCGAGTCGCTGCTCAATCCCGTGAAGCCTATTGCACGCCGCCGATTGTGCCGCTTGCATTCCCTGGAGTATGGCGTGACGACTAGTGATGTTTTGGAGATAGGGACTAGTCGTCAAGACACTCCGCAGGGCGTCGGCGCGAATGCGAAACCCGTCGCCCGCGATTTGCACGACCGCGCGATGCGGGTACCGGCTTAAACCAACCAGGGCGGCAGTTCCGCTGAGGCCCTCATTTCCAACCACGCCGACCTCTACAGTCTTTCCCTCGCGAGTAACAACTACGATTGAAATTAGACCACGGTTGGGGAAATGCGCAAATTCGAGCTTGGCTCCAGGCTCATGCAGACTGGTATGGCTGGGAAGGTATTCAAATGTGAGCAAAGGCCGGACAGCTTGAAATTCAGAATCGGGCAAAGAAAGCAGGATAACGTTGCTGATTGGTCGACCTTCGAAGTTAGTGCGCTCGCCCGCCATCAAGGGGGAGGGCTGGGCGTTTGCCAGGAATGGACCTGCGCCGAGCGTCTGCTTGTTATGCACGGCATATATGATGCAGAGCAAACGTTAGCGAATGTATCCCCTGAAGATCATTCTCACTAAGCAGTCGAGAGCGAGTTGTGCCCGGCAGGATTGCTACAGATATTTTGTGGAAGGGGTAAAGAGTTGACCCGTATAGCTCCTTCCGCTCGCCAAACCTATTCTCCCTGTATGAGACATCAAGCCACGAAGTGCGACATGGGCTGAGTCGGTGAGATGTGCCCGCCATGTGGAGGGGCCGCGGTGAGAGATAGCGAAAATATCGGTTTTACCGTAATAAGAAGACCTAACGAAGCATAAATCTGCGGGACCTGTGTTTCGGGTCGATGTTGAGAAGGAGTGATTGTTATGGCAAACGAACAAAATAAGCAGCAAGGACAACAGGGCGGCCAGTCGCAGTCTCAGGAGCAAGGCCAGTCGCATCAGCAGCAGGGACAGCAGCGCAGTCAAGATCCGTCCTCTTCAGGGGTCTCCTCTGACCAGTGGAAGCCTGGTCAATCGCAACCAGGCGGACAACACGACAGTTCGCAAGACACATCGAAAAAAGATCCAACGCGGCAGCAGGGCGGTCAGCGCGATGAGCAAGAAGGCGAGAAGCGGCGCGCCTCCTAATTGGACTATTTTGTTACTTGCCAGAAGGCCACGACCTATAGCGTCGTGGCCTTTTCTCTTCTCGCGCGCTTCTCGAGAACGCCCTCGAGTATCGAGTAGGGGGGTAAGCCAGACATCACAGTGTCGGCAGCCGTTTTCGACTGCACCGACCAGTGGCGCACGATATAGAGTTGCCGTCTTAAGCATATGGTACCGATATCGGCGGCGATGTCTACATAAGGAACCGGATAGACCCGATCAGTGCGGTCGCACTATTCTCCGTTGCGTAGGGACCCCCAAGAGCTTCCTAGGGTTCACAACAAATACGAAATAAGGAGATTCGAGTGCGCATTGACTCCCCAACCCCCGCTGCCTCAGAGGCCGAGGTTATTCGACGAGCGCAAAGAGGTGATGCGCAGGCGTTTGGTTTGTTGTTCGAGAGGCACAAGGCCCGCGTGTATGCGCTGTGCCTGAGGATGACGAGAAACACAGCCGAAGCAGAAGATCTTACCCAGGAAGCATTCTTACATGTGTTTCGCAAGTTAGCAGCCTTTCGGGCGGATTCAGCATTGTCAACTTGGCTGTATCGGGTCACGGTTAACACTGTGCTAATGCACTTTCGAAAGAAATCGCTGGCCACCGTTTCAGTTGAAAAGCAGAATCCCGAAGGAAATTCAGCGCCGCGAGAATTCCCCATGACGGATTCCAGGCTGACCGGTTGTGTAGATCGGATGGCTCTAAGCCGGGCACTCGCGGAACTTCCGAATGGATACCGCAAAATATTCCTGCTGCACGAAATCGCTGGGTATGAGCATCGCGAGATCGCGAAAGCGCTCGGCTGCTCGATCGGCAACTCAAAATCGCAGCTGCATAAGGCACGGCAGAGGATGCGAGAACTTTTAGTGCAAGATGCTCCGGCTCAGGCGCGGCGCAGCGCCCCCTCCAAGAGCGAAATCAAACCGCGAGGTCGCCAGCGCTGGGTTCCGTCTCAGGTCATTGAGTTTAGGGGGCAAGACCTGCGCCCGATGGACTCTTCCTCGCCAGGATGGGCAAGTGCGGCCTAAGGGATGTTCCCTCCCGGCCTACAGGACCGGTCCGATGGAAGCTCTAGTAGTCAAAAGATAAAGTTGCGGTGGAGTTGTGAAGAGAAGGCTGGCCCGCTTGGGGCTAAGAAAGAGGTTACTTGTGAAGTCAAAGAACAAGGCAAGAGGAACGGCAATCATCGCTATCAGCGCGATTGTACTGCTGTTGGCCAGCGTGAGCTGGGCAGCCGACAAAGACAAAGACGAGTCCGACATAGCGAAGCGGATTGACAATTCAGCAAATGTCCTCGACGAGATCATGGGGACGCCGGATAAGGCGATTCCAGACAAAATTATGAGTGATGCCAAGTGCCTCGCAATCATCCCATCTATGGTGAAGATTGCGGTTGGTTTCGGTGGTGATCACGGAAGAGGCGTGGCTACATGCAGGACCGCAAATGGATGGAGCGCGCCGGCCCCGATCACGGTCACTGGGGGCAGTTGGGGATTACAGCTAGGCGGCGAAGCGACTGATGTTGTGATGGTTATCATGAACCAGAAGGGAATGGACCATCTGCTTTCTAGTAAATTCAAACTTGGAGCAGATGCCTCCGCGGCCGCCGGTCCTGTGGGTCGAAATGCTGGTGCCGACACAGATTGGAAAATGAAGTCTGAGGTTCTGACGTACTCACGTTCTCGGGGCATCTTTGCTGGCGTGGATCTGAGCGGAGCGGCAATAACTCAGGACAGGGACTCGACGCGAATTCTTTATGGGAAGATGGTTCCGTTCCAGCAAATCCTTGCTGGGAAGGTTGAGCCGCCAAGCGGCAGCCATGCATTTCTGACTGCGCTCCGTAAATACTCGGAGCAGGCACACAATCATCAAGGCGAGTAAGTATGGTTGGTGTGTACGAGAAATAGGAGTAAACGAGAAATGGCTATGCTTAACCAGGCATAGCCATTTGTTCGTTTAACCGAAAAGACATTGGGCGGGAGGTACGCAATGAAACCGAGAGCTCTACAGTTTTGACTCGATGGGATGCGGCCACATTCGACGATACTCTATTTCGGTATCCTGATTAGTGAGTGAAGAGCTGTTATTACAGTGTCGTCGTGACTCTTAGGCAGACGCTTACTGATGTCATAGCCTGTCAGGAGCGAAAGATCAGCACCGGTTACAGCGTCGTCCGGTGACTTTATATGTCGGAGCCAGTTCATGTCAACGATTCTGCTCATCATTTTAGTTCTGTTGCTGGTCGGTGCCTTGCCGACCTGGCCCTACAGCAGCGGTTGGGGATATTATCCGAGCGGGGGCCTCGGCCTGATTCTAGTGATCGTGCTGGTGCTAGTCCTGATGGGACGGGTCTAGTTCCATTGGCACTAGCGCGGCTCTGGATAAGGTTTAGCGGTTTTGTTCCGGTTCACAGATTGAGTTCCAGCAGAGGAGGGCGGGCCCAGGTTTTTGTCGTTTCCCTGGTTAGACTCGACCGAAGCCGAACGACTGTCAGGCGAGATCGCCGTCCTTCCCTTTGCTGGTTGACGACCCAAAAAACAGCTTGTAACAAAAAAGCATCCGGGTCTTCTTTATTCTGTCGGGCCCAGCGCGGTAGCGCTTCCACCGTGATTAAATACTGAAACATGGCAACCAAGCCTGCACTTGAAAGCGCTTCGAGGAGCGTGCGCTGGCGTTCTGTCGGCGCTATTGCCGTCATAACGCTAGCCCTCACGGGAACCGGTTTGTATTTCTTGCGGGCACATGCAGAACCGATACTGCGCGCTCGGATTGTCACAACACTTACCGAACATTTCCAAAGCAAAGTCGAGTTGGTCGCTTTTCACGTTTGGGTGGAAGATGGGCTGGAAGTTTCTGGGAAGGGTCTCAAGATTTTTGGGCAGACAGATCCAAATATTCACGAATCTGGTATACAGCCGCTTATTGGAATTGAGGAGTTCCATTTTCAGACTGGTTTGCTAAGTCTGCTCCGCTCACCGATGCACGTTCACAGCGTTCAACTCGAAGGGCTGGTGTTGAACATTCCCCCGGCGGGCGAGCGGGAGGGCATGCAAGGAATGGAGCCGAAGGACGGCAAAGCCAGGATTGTGGTGGACGAATTTGTGAGCAGGAACGCGCAACTCGTCATCAACACGAGCCGGCCGGACAAGCTGCCATTGGAATTCAGCATAGAGAATTTGAAAATGAAGGATGTTGGGCCAGGACAGCCAATGCAGTTCGAGGCCACGTTGTTAAATCCAAAACCAATCGGCAATATCTCCTCGAGCGGTTTTTTCGGGCCGATGGCATTGGATCATCCACGAGAGACGCCGGTGAAAGGCACATATTCGTTCAGGGATGCGGACTTGGGGACGATCGAGGGTATCGGAGGAATTCTCTCGTCGACCGGCCAATACGCGGGGCGGCTGGGAAATATTGTTGTTGATGGGACGACGGACACGCCCGATTTTCGGCTTGCCGTAAGTGGGCATCCTGTTCCGCTGAAAACTGAATTCCACGCGGTAGTCGATGGCACCAGCGGGAATACGTACCTTGACCCTGTGAACGCACACTTGTTGAACTCGTCATTTGTGGCCAAAGGATCGGTGGTACGTGTTAAGCCATCCGGGCACGAGGTGGCTCTGGATGTTTTGATCGATCATGCGCGAATTGAGGACCTGCTCAAGCTATGCATTCGCACCGCCCCTCCGATCATGACGGGTGCGGTGCGGTCGAAGTCGAAATTGGATTTGCCGCCCGGCAGCGAGTCCGTCGATAAAAGGTTGAGGCTCTCCGGGGAATTCAGCGTCGCCGGAACCCACTTCACCAATGCCAAGATCCAGGAGCGAGTTGACGACCTTAGCGCACGCAGCCAAGGCGAGCCAAGGCTGGCGCAAGCGCAAGATACACCCGATGTGCAATCGAATTTGAACGGAGTATTTGATCTAAAGCAAGGAACAATGACTTTCTCAAAGCTGCATTTCGATGTTCCAGGAACGAAGGTGGATATGTCGGGCCAATACAGCTTGGACGGGAATACCTTCGATTTTCATGGAAAAGTCCGGCTCGATGCGAAGCTGTCGAAGATGGTGACGGGGTGGAAGTCACTTTTACTGAAGCCAGTGGATCCTTTTTTCGCCAAAGATGGGGCTGGGACAGCGGTCCCGATCAAAATCACGGGTACCAAGTCGGAGCCCCACATCGGCCTGGATTTTGGCCACAAGAGCAACTAACGCCGTTCAGCGCCCCGCTTCGAAGCGATAACCAATCCCCCGCAAGGTCTTCAGGTATCGCGGATGGCGCGGGTCGCGCTCAATCTTCTCGCGCAGACGGCGGACAAAAACGTCAATGGAGCGCGGCGTGACAAAAGAGCCTTCCTTCCAAACAGCGTCGAGAAGTTGGTCGCGAGTGAAGACACGCCCCCGATGGCGGACCAGATATTCCAGCAGGCGGAACTCGCGAACGGTCGTGGCTACTGCTTTTCCCTGCACGCTCACCGTCATGGAAGCAATGTCAATTTCCAGTTCTCCCAGTTGAATCAGTTCGCGCAGGGGCGCTTCCTTCTCGGTGCGAAGAATGTTGCGTATGCGGGCGATCAACTCGCGTGGGCTAAACGGTTTGGTGATATAGCCGTCGCCGCCAGCATCGAAGGCCTGAAGACGATCCATCTCCTGGGTGCGCGCGGAGATAAAAATTATCGGTGTTTTCCCGAGTTGCTGGTGCTGCCGGATCTGCCGGCACAGGTCGAAGCCGTTCATTTCCGGCAGCATAATATCGAGGAGAAAGAGCGATGGCGGAGTCAGGGCAGCCGACGGAACAACCGGGGGTCCGGAGAAGAATGTCGAGACATCAAACCCGGCGGTGCGCAGGTTGTGTTCAATCAGACGAGAGACATCAATGTCATCTTCAACCACATAGATGAGGTCCGGGTGACGCAGATTTTCTACCGCCTCCGAGGAATACATTGCAAAGAAGAAAATGAATACGTAAAGAATGAGGTGGAGACTGACATTGCGACACTAACGGCAACGTGTTGCGGGAATGTTGCGCCAGTGTTAAAGGAGGGTTAATTTGATCGACCTGGCGCCTTTCCCGCGCCAGCTCTGATTCTTGCCGTTTTGAGTCACGTCGCGGCGAGGATTGGCGTGCTAAAGGTTGACAGCTACCGAGACTGTGACGTCGCAGCGTTGAGCGAAGAAACCCAGCGCGAGTTGAAATGAATCGGCTGCGTCACCCTCGATAAAACGAAACGTCAGCCATTCGTCCGGGCAGCTAAGCCGTTGCATGCCGGCTATGGACGACCTTCTCGATGCGCTGGAAAGCCCAGTCGATTTCCTTCCGTGTAATAACCAGCGGCGGCGCTATCCGGATTACCCGATCATGTGTCTCCTTGCAAAGGACGCCGGCTTCTTTGAGCGCCTCGCAATAAGGACGAGCGGGGCTGTTGAGCTCGATGCCGATCCACAGGCCTCGTCCGCGGATTTCCTTTATGTCGGGAGACGAGAGGGTTTGGAGCAGGGCGAGAAAATAAGCGCCGAACTCGGCTGAACGTCTTACCAGGTCTTCTTCAACCAGCACCCGCAGGGCGGTGCGGGCGATGGCGCAGCCAAGCGGATTACCTCCGAAGGTGCTGCCATGGTCGCCGGGTTTGTAGACGCCCAGTATCTCTCTCGAAGCAAGTACGGCCGAAACTGGATAGAAGCCTCCGGCTAAGGCTTTGCCGATGATGAGCACGTCGGGCGTGATGTTCTCGTGCATGTAGGCAAAAAGTTTTCCCGGTCGTCCGAGGCCGGATTGAATTTCGTCAGTCATCAGCAGGACGTGGTTCTGTTTGCAGATTTCGGCGGCTGTTTTGAGATAGCCCGGCGGAGGGATGAGGATCCCAGCTTCGCCCTGAATGGGTTCCACGAGAAAAGCGCAGGTGTTGGGAGTGATCGCGTTGCGGAGGGCGGCAGCGTCGCCGAAGGGAATCACTTTGAATCCGGGCGTGAAAGGGCCGAAGCCGTCGCGATACTGATCGTCGGTGGAGAAGCCGACGATGGAAATCGTACGGCCGTGGAAGTTATTGGCGCAGACGATAATTTCCGCTTGGTTTTCCGGAATCCCCTTGACCTTATAGCCCCATTTGCGCGCGGTCTTCAGGGCGGTTTCAACCGCTTCCGCGCCGGAGTTCATGGGCAGAGCCATATCGAAACCAGTGAGCTTGTGCAGTTCCTCATAGAGCAGCGGGAGCTGGTCGTTACGAAAGGCGCGCGAAGTCAGCGTGACTTTTTGGGCTTGCTCCAGCAGTGTGCGCAGGATCTTTGGGTGGCAGTGACCCTGGTTGACGGCGGAGTAGGCGGCGAGACAATCGAGATAGCGATGGCCGTCAACGTCGTAGACCCAGACACCGTCGGCGCGCTCGATGACAACATCAAGCGGCTTGTAGTTGTGCGCGCCGTAGAGGTTTTCAAGTTCGATGAGGCGATGAGTGCTGTGAGTGTGTTCGCGTACGGTCATGAGTTTCTCCCTCGAATGTCTGTTAGTTGTCCTCTAAGAGCATGGTCAGAAGCGCCATTCGAACGAACAGGCCGTTGCGGGCCTGGCGGAAATAAAGGGCGCGTGGATCGTCATCGACAGATTTGTCCAGTTCGGCAGTGCGCGGCAGGGGATGAAGGATCAGGGCGGAGGACTTCATGCGCTGCACCAGCGCGGAATCGATGGCGAAACGCCCGAGGTTGCCGCGCTCACTTTCGTAAATGCGCTCGGGATGGATCCGGGTCTGGTAGACCACATCGACCTCTCCGATTACCCGCTGGAGATCGGATTCAAGCTCATAGCGGACATCGTGTTCGTCGAGATAGTCGAGGATGTCGGGTTTCATTTGCAGCTCCGGCGGGCTGACGAAGAAGATTTTCACACGTTCGAACTTGGCAAGCAGATAGGCGAGAGAGCGGGCCGTGCGGCCGCGGTCGAGCTCTCCGATGAAGGCGACGCTAAGTCCGTTGATGGGGCGTTCGCGGTAGATGGTGTAAAGGTCGAGGAGCGCTTGCGTGGGATGCTGGCCGCCATTGCCGTCGCCGGCGTTGATGACAGGCACAGTCGAGACCTGCGCCGCTCGGCGCGCACCGTCCGCGGCGTGATGGCGGATGACGATGACATCGCTGTATCCGGAGAGGATACGGATGGAGTCCTCGACCTGCTCTTCCTTAATTTCAGAAGAAAATGCGCTGGCCTGCTCGGTCGATAACACGCGTCCGCCAAGGCGGAACATCGCGGCTTCGAATGAGAAGCGGGTGCGCGTGGAAGGCGCGTAGAAGAGCGTGGCCAGGATGCGATTCTGATAATCAAGCGTGCCGCCGCGGGCGACCACGCGCTCCATCTGGTGAGAACGTTCGAACAGCTCCATCAGCAGAGGAACGGTGAACTGCTGGGATTCGATGACATGTTTTGGCCTGGTGACGGGGCACGAGCGAGCGAGGCGCGAATCGGTGTGCTCGAGGGGATGAGACATCGTGAATTCATTCGGCATGATTCAGCGACCTCCGGCGGGAATCGCGGCGGGTATGGCCCGGTCGAGTTCTGCTTCGGGCTCGTCGGGGAACATGTGAGTTCCGGTCTCGCCGGCCGACGGCGCGGCGAAGATTCTCGGCGGAGGCGATGATCGCGGACTTGTCTTTTCCATTTAAGCGTCCATCTACGCGTCCACCCTCATGGAGGAAGCGCAGCACCGATTCGATTTTGGGGCGCATGCTACCGGGCGCGAAGTGTCCTGCGGCGAGATAGAGCTTGAGATCGGAAGCATGAACCTGGTGAAGCGCACGCTGGGTGGGCTTCTTGTAGTCGAGATAGACGAAGTCGGTATCGGTCGAGATGACGAAGAGATCGACGCCGAGGTGCAGGGCGAGGAGGGCGGAGGCGCGATCCTTATCAATAACCGCTTCGACTCCAACCGGCTGACCATTCTTGCGGGCTACCGGGATGCCGCCGCCGCCGCAGGCAATGACGACCACGCCGCGATTGACGAGGTCGCGGATGACTTCGAGTTCGACGATTTCAACCGGCTCGGGAGAAGGGACGACCCGGCGGTAGCCCCGGGAGGCATCTTCGACGATCTCCCAGCCGAGTTGACGCTTGCGTTCTTCGGCCTCTTGCCGGGAGTAGAACGGGCCGACGGGTTTGTTGGGATGCAGCATGGCAGGATCGTCGAGCGAAATCACGCTTTGCGTGAGTACGCTGATCACGGGCACGCGGAGGCCAACCGCTTCAAGTTCGGCTTCCAGTGACTGCTCGAGAATATAGCCGATTTCTCCCTGAGTGGAGGCGTCGCAGACATCGAGAGGAAGGCCGGGTACCTGACTGGCACCAGCCTCGGATCGCAAGAGCGCCGCTCCAACCTGGGGACCGTTGCCGTGAGTGAGGACGATGCGATAGCCGTCGCGGATGAGGCCGGCAATCTCGCGGGCGGTGCGGCGAGCATTAGAGAGTTGCTCGCTGATAGTTCCTTTTTCGCCCGCGCGAATCAGGGAATTGCCGCCGATGGCCAGGAGAATGGTTTTCATATAGCGACGCTGTCCTACACGTGTGCCAGTTCGCGGAGTTCCGCTAAATCCGGCAGCTTCACGAATTCTCCCTTCATGAGTTCAAGCATGATTGCCTTTTGCGCGTGCAGACGATTCTCCGCTTGCTGAAAGACCAGCGACTGTGGCGAGTCGATTACGTCGGCAGTCACCTCGTCCCCCCGATGGGCAGGCAGGCAGTGGAGAAAGATCGCATTGCGCTGCGCATGGCGGAAGAGTTCTTTGTTGACCTGATAGGGTGCGAATAACTTCTGACGTTTTTCTTTCTCCGATTCCTGGCCCATGCTTGCCCAGACGTCGGTGTAGACGACGTCGGCGGCTAGGGCGGCTTCGCGCGGATCGTTCGTGACGTTACAAGTGCCGCCGGTTTCGCGCCCACGCTCGGTTGCCCAACCGACCGCTTCGGCTTTTGGTTCGTAGCCCGGCGGGGTCGCGACCCACACATGGGCTCCCACCTGCGCGCCCGCGAACATAAGCGAATGGGCGACATTGTTGCCGTCGCCAATGTAGGCGATCTTCAGGTCATCCAGTTTGCCGCAGGCTTCCCAAATCGTGAGATAGTCGGCGACCGCCTGGCAGGGATGGCTGTAATCGGTCAGGCCGTTGATGACGGGTATGTTCGCATGCTCCGCCATTTCCTCGACGATCTCGTGCGCGAAGGTGCGGATCATGATGCCGTCGACCATGCGCTCCAGATTTTTGGCGACATCATGGATTGATTCGCGCTTGCCAAGATTGATTTCCGCGGGGGACAGGTAGAGCGAAAATCCGCCAAGCTGCTGGATACCGACATCGAAGCTCACGCGGGTGCGCAGGGACGGCTTTTCGAAGATCATCGCCAGAGTTTTGCGCTTGAGGGCGTCGGAGTAGGTTCCGGGGTGGGCTTTCACCTGGCGAGCCAGCACGAGCAGATATTGGATATCGGAGGGTGAGAAGTCTTTGATCGAGAGGAAGTCGTTCCCGTGCATCACGTGCCTCCTTATTAATAATGTCAGGGGAGGCCGGGCGTGTTCCGTCCGTTCTCCCCTTGGTTTGTCGGTCAAACGAGCGCGGGTGCATGGCTCGCCGTTAACGTGGCCAGTTTTTCGGCCAGCCCCGGTTTGGTCAGCTCTTCGACCTCGTAGGTCACGCGCATAGCAGGTTTGTCGATTTTGATGACACGTGCGAGATCGATGGGCGTGGCGATCAAGACGAGGTCGCAAGGCGTGGCGGCAATGGTGGCTTCCAGTTCGTGGCGCTGCATGGCACTGTAGCCCATGGCTGGGAGCAGGCTGTTGAGATGGGTGTAGCGCTCGTAAGTGCTGCGAATGGATCCGACTGCAAAGGGGCGAGGATCGATGAGTGCGGCGGCTCCGCACTGTCGAGCTGCCACTACTCCGGCGCCGTAAGGCATTTCACCGTGGGTGAGGGTTGGACCATCTTCGACGACGAGGACGCGCTTGCCCTTGACTTGGTCGGGATTTGGCACCGAGACGCGGCAGGCGGTTTCAATCACTGCGGCCTTTGGATTCGCCAGCATGACGTTCTGGCGGACGGTCTGGACGTCGTGCAATGCTGCCGTGTCTACCTTATTAATGATGACAACATCGGCGCGGCGGAGGTTCACTTCGCCGGGGAAATAGGCGAGCTCGTGGCCGGGGCGGTGCGGATCGACAACGACAATTTCGAGATCAGAGTTATAAAAAGGAGTGTCGTTGTTGCCGCCGTCCCAGAGAATGACGTCGGCTTCCTTTTCGGCCTGGCGGAGGATTTTTTCGTAATCGACTCCGGCATAGACGATCGTGCCCAGCTTGATGTGCGGCTCGTACTCCTCACATTCCTCGATCGTGCATTGGTGGAAATCGAGGTCGTTGAGGGTGGCAAAGCGCTGGACGGCCTGCTCGGCGAGATTGCCATACGGCATCGGATGGCGAATGACCACGGGCTTGTGCCCTTGTTCGTGGAGCGTGGCGGCCACGAGGCGCGAGACGGGACTCTTGCCGCATCCGGTGCGAGCGGCGCATATCGAGACCACGGGCACGCGAGATTTGATTTGCGTGTGCTCGGTGCCGAGCAGCCAGAAGTCAGCCCCAGCGGCGACCACGCGTGAGGCCAGGTGCATGAGATTGGGATACGAAATGTCGCTATAGGAGAAGACGACCGTATCTACGTGCTCGTCGGCGACGATCTGCTCAAGATTTTTCTCTTCGAAAATAGGGATGCCATTGGGGTAGAGTCGCCCGGCAAGTTCGCGAGGGTACTGCCGTCCGGCAATGTCCGGGATTTGGGTCGCGGTAAAGGCGACGACTTGGTAATCCAGGTTGTCACGGAAAAAGACGTTGAAGTTGTGGAAGTCGCGACCTGCGGCTCCTAGGATGAGGACTTTCTTCATCAAGGCACCCCCAAATTCGCAATTACTACTCAGATTGCGCCTTGGCTGGCGTCAGAGGCAGTGAAGCGGGTCACAGGGAGATGTGAGAGATGGGCGGGAAACGGTATTGCGTAAGTGATAGAAAAATATGAGGTTCCCTGACACTACCAAAGGCGCGGCGCCGCGTGGGTCGGCAGCCGCGCACCGCCGGTGGAGGCTAGACCGGCTTCGGCGCTTGCTCGCACAAGCACATCGAAGGCGTATTAGTGTTGAACTCGCGCCCGAGCACGCAAGCCCAAAGCGGCAGACATCGACAAACCCGCAAGCAGCGCGTCGAACGCGCTAAAACACCGCGGTCTACCAGATGATCTTCGCCCCCAGCTGAATATGTCGCGACCCGCCGGAACCGATAACCGGGTTGGAGGCCTGGACGTCGGGAGTGGCGCTGGCGCGACCCAGACTGTCGGGAGAGCTGAGATCGCTGCCCACTGAGCCGCCGGCAAAGTTTGCGTGGTTGGCAGCGTTGAACATCTCGCCGCGCATCTGCAGTTTGAATCTTTCGCTGAGACGCCAGATCTTGCTGATTGAAGCATCCCAATTTACAAAACCAGGTCCTCGGAAGATGTTGCGCCCCATATTGCCAAAGGTTCCAACCGCCATCGGATAGAGCACGGTGCCGTTTTGCGCATAGCAGCCGCCTGTAATTCCCTGCGACTCCTGCAACTCCGGCGTAGTCGCCACCGATTGACAGATCGGGTCACTGGGATCCAGGAACGGAATGGGATTCTGTGCCGACCATTTCAGATTTCCGGGATCGCCTTTGATGTTCCAACGTTCATTGCTGGCGTTGCTGCCTTCTCCTGTTAGAGACAAATCGTTGTAATCGTCATAGAGCAGGATTGGCTCTCCAGTTTGCCATTGCACGATGCTAGTTGCTTGCCAACCCTCCAACATCTGGCCCCATGCCCTGCGCGACGGCAGATCATAAGTTGCCGAAGCCGTGAACCGGTGCCGGATGTCATAGTCTCCGTTGGCCTTCTCCGCGTGAAAGTCCTGGCTGTTTTGGGGAATAAAGCCGCTGGCTGTGTTGGTCGTCGCTCCGGCCACATCGATGGCGTGTCCCCATGTGTACCCGGCGAGCAGGTACAGTCCCTTGTTGTAGCGGTGAGTCAGCGTGACTTGCAGGCTCTCGTAATTGGAACTGGACTTGTTGCCCAGAAAGTTTAGGTACGCGATGTACGGATAACAGACTGAACCAGCGCCCACGACGCAATTGGTCAGAGGCCGTGCTGCGATTTCGCAACCGGGAATATCCGCGTCGTAATAGCCGCCCTGGTCGGCAACGCATTGCGCTGAAAGTGCCTGATTGGGCTGGTTGAGGTCGATCGTGCTGTAGAGGTTGTGGCCCTGGTTCGCGACGTACGCAATCTGCAGTAACGTTTGAGGAAAGATTTCGTGTTGCAGATTCACATTCCAATTGAGTACGTAGGGAGTCTTCAGCTTTTGGTCGACACCGAAAATGTTACAGGGGCTATCCCCGGAGCAAGACGCAATCGTCGGATCATTGACCGGGAAGATGCTTCCCTGCTCGGGGTCCGTGCTCCAATCAATCTTTTCGGTCTCGTTGCCATTGCCGGGATTGACCAGGTAAGAAGTGATCGTCCCGGTTCCGCCCGGAACCAGGGCACTCGGATTCAAGTTCAGACCGCCTCCGTTAAAAACAAAGCTGCGGATCGACGGCTGGACGTAGATCATGCCAAATCCTGCTCGCAGAATGGTTTTCCCGGTTCCAAAAACGTCAAACGCGGCTCCCAGCCGCGGCGAAAAGTTCCGCCAGTTCGTCTGGTAAGGTTCGCTGATGCCGTAACCAACCTGTACCACGCCTTGTGATGGAACATAGTTCGCCAATTCGTTATGGGCGTCTTTAAGGGGACGTGTTACGTCGTACCGAAGGCCTAGGTTGAGCGTCAGGCGGCGGGTGGCCCGGAAATCATCCTGCACGAAAAGCCCGAACGATTTCATGCTCAGTTTGCGCCCCGGATCGCCAATAAGAAGACGCCACGCGCGGACGTCGCCGGTTAGGAAACTATCCAGGTAGTGAAAATCGATTCGGCCGCGCCCGTATCCCGCACGGTAATAGTCCACGCCGCCATTCCTGAAGTCCCCTCCAAAGCGGATCGCGTGCTTTCCCACCGTGTAGGAGACGGTATCGGAGTAGTTCTCGGTATGGCTCGGCGTAGTTCCGAGCGGCCAACTCGAGTTTCCACCCAGATAATTACAACAGTACGTGCTTGGACTGATCCGCGGAAACCCAAACAGGCGCGGATCGGTTATGCCGGTATTCAACCCGTACTGTGTGGGATTGACATTCGCATCGCCCGGCGCGATGGTTTCGTCGAACCGGTTATAGCTGAAGCGAGCAACGTTCACCAGTCGCGAGTTCGGCGTCCACGTCCAGTCCACTCCGAAAACCTGAGTGATAGGAGATGCGTGGGAAAGCCATTCCGGCCGCAGGGGTGCGGCGTCTTCTTCGATCTGTTTAGAGTTCGCATAGATAAACCGGCCCGTAAGAACATGTTTCTCATTCAGGTGATAGTCGCTCTTGAAGACCAGGTTGTCGGCGCGATTCAAGTTGTTGAAATTGAAATTGATGATGGTCGGATCGTTGGGATCCGCCGTGTAGCCGGGGTTAATCGGAAAATATTGGATCAGGTTGTAGCTCAATTGGCTGCAGCCTATGGGTACGGGATTCGTGGTACACCCCGTATCATTTTCGGCATCCACAATGCTTGAATCCGGATCGCCTGCCGGATTTTCTGGCGTCGCTAGCGAATTGGTAACCGGAGTATATGTGTCCAACGCATTTCCAACCTTCGAGCGGACTCCTTCATAGTTGGCAAAATAAAACCATTTGTTTTTGATGATCGGCCCGCCAATGGAGGCCCCGAACTGGTGAAGTATGAGAGCAGACACCGGTTGTGGGCTGGGATTGAAGTAGTTCCGCGCATCGACCGCCGCATTCCGCGTGAAATAGTACCCCGTTCCGTGAATCTGATCGGTGCCCGACTTGATGCCGATGTTCACCACTACTCCGGGCTTTTCTCCGAAATCGGCCTGCTGCTGTTCCTGCGTGTTAAATTCCTGAATTGCATCTAAGGGAAGAGTGCTGGCCGGTGTGCCCGAAATTCCCGCATCGTTCACCACCGTCTCCCCGTAGTAGGCATCGTTGTCGGTGGCGCCGTCGATCACAAAATTGTTGTCATCGGGACGAAGGCCGTTCGAAGTCACCGAGTGGAATCCCCCGCCGGGTTCGCGCTGCACGCCTGGATGGAGCGCTAGCAGATTCTGGAAATCCCGTCCCTGCAGCGGAAGTTCATTGATCGCTTTGTTGGATAAGACGCCATTGAGCGTGCTGGTGGTCGCGTCAATCAGCGGCGCCTCGCCCGTTACTTCCATCACTTCGCTGGCTGCTCCCGGCGGCAACTGAAAATCCAGCTTGAGATCGGTAGCGACTTCGACCTGTACCCGCTCCCGCACCACCTTGCGAAAGTTCGGGGACTCGACGGAGACGGAGTAGATTCCAGGCTCGATTCCGGGGGCGACATAGTCGCCCGAGCTATTCGTATTGAGAACTCTTTTGACCTGAGTTCCGAGATTCTCGATGGTTACCCTGGCTCCGACGATGACCGCTCCGCTGGAGTCGGTGACCCGGCCGGTGATGCGCCCCTGGGTCTGCGCCATCAGCGCTGAAACAGACATGAGAACAATAAGAACGAAGAACGCGATCAGACGAATAGTTTTCATAAGCCGCCCCTTGAGCTTCAGATTTGAAAATCGGCAATCCTCGATCGGGAATGCGGACAGCCAGATCAAGGGAGGTAATTAGAGACCGGCTTCGAGTTTTCCCGCATCGACGAGGAAGGGGATCCTCGCCAACAAATTGATGCGGCACGCAGGATCGAAATGATTCTTCATATCGGGGCCGAACCAAACTCAAGTCAGCGCAACTATAGAATGACGAGGCGGATGAAGTCTACAGTTTTTGTGCGTGCTTCACCGAACGGAGCACGGTCTCCGGAGTAGTTCGATCTAAATTCAGCCACCATCTGGCCTCGGGGTCGGGTAGTGCAGAGGTATCAATAAACCGGATCTCAATAAATCGAGTGGTCTAGCCTGGGTGCTCTCGATTGTTCCGTCTCTCGACGGAAAGCGAATAGGCCGCTCCTCCCGTGCCCTTCCAGTGCACGAGGTCGAAATGCGCGCCCGCCGGAGCACGATAAACGGCAATCTTGCGAAAGGTCAGGGGCTGGCCTTTCCGGCAGACATCCGGCTTGCGTGTTGGGCGGAGAAAGTACGCGCCTTTGCCGCTGCCGATGATCGTGCCTTTGCCGTCGGGTTCGAGCAACACTGCTGATTTCTCGTCGATCGCAACCTCACGTGGCGATTTTGACCACCCATCCTGCATGATGCGAGCGAGGAAGCCGAGCGTACGTCCCATCCGGTCGCGCTTGGCGAAATGGGAGTCGGTGAGGAGGTTTTCGAGGTGCGGAATTTTCAGAAAACCGCGCTCGAGCGTTACCCGTTCAAAATATGGATTCGGGAGAACGTCGCTCGACGCCAGGTCGTTGTCGTCGGGCTTGTCACCGAGCGCGCCGTAGACGAACTCGCCTTGTACTGCGAGGCCCGCACTTGTCCCACCAATGGGCTTGCCGGCCGCGATGTGCGCGTTGATCGCGTCTTCGACCGGAGTGCCTTTCCATGCGCGAATATAGTGGGCCTGATCCCCACCGGAGATGAAAATGACCTCCGCTTTCTTCATGATCTCAATCACGGCCGGATCTTCGGCAGCGGCGCGGTCAGGAAGAATCAGCGTCGCCACCGAATTGAGCTTGCCGAGTTTGAAGATGTAGTCGTTATAAGCGTCGTCGCCGCTGGCGCGAAGGACTAGAAAATCGCCGCCATTAGCCTTCCCGCAGAGCCAGCGAAATGCTTCGTCGAGATCGGTGCCACCACCCATCATGGCGACGCCCCCCTTGGGCTGAACTTGAGCGTCCTCCTTGTTGCCGAGACGGATGTATTGAAATGAGGCGGCATGGGCTGGAATCGCACTTATGCCCAGCTCAGAAATCAGAAGAATGACCAGCGAGCAAAGAAGACTTCGAAGGAGTGGTCTCATAAAAGAGCCCTCCAAAGTTTACACACTTGGAGGCTAACCAAGCGATTGGGCTCGGCGGCGGGATGAAACGTCCGATTTCGATGGATTATGACTGGCGGTCCAGAAGAACGGCGCTCTATACCACGTTTGCGAGTTCCGCCTCTTCATATAACTCGTCGATCTGCTCCCGATAGCGTTCTTCGACGAACTTGCGGCGCAGTTTGAGGGTTGGTGTGAGTGTTCCGTCGTCCGCGCTGAATTCGTCGGGCACGAGCAGCACCTTCTTCAATGTCTCGTAGCGGGCCAGGTTTCGATTCACTTCGTCAACGATGTCTTCGTAGAGCTTCTCGGACTCTGGGATTCGCGATCAGAGATTGCCGGGAGGAGAAGGAAATATGGTTGGTGTGAGCCCACTCTTCCAGCGCCGGGAAGAAAGGCGAGATGATTACTGTGGCGAATTTTCGCCGGTCTCCAACCACCACCGCAGTTCCGATGAAGGCGTTCAGCTTGAGCGAATTCTCGATTGGCTGAGGGGCAATGAATTTTCCGCCGGAGGTCTTGAGCAGATCTTTCTTGCGGTCGGTGACGGACAAGTATCCTTGTTCGTCGAGACTGCCGATGTCGCCGGTCTTGAACCATCCATCTTCAAATGCGCTTTCTGTTTCGTCGGGACGATTCCAGTAACCGCCAAATACTGACGGTCCGCGCACCAGGATTTCCGAATCTTTCGCGATTCGCACCTCAACGTTCGACAGCGGGCGTCCTACCGTTCCGAGTTTGTGCGCGCACGGATTGTTTACAGCGATGACAGGCGAAGTTTCCGTCAGGCCATAGCCTTCATGGATACGAATGCCGATGGCCGCGTACCACTCAGCCAGGTCGTAGCCAAGGGGTGCGCCTCCGGAAACAAATACTTCAACGTTGCCGCCCATCCGTTCACGCACTTTTGAGAAGACAAGCTGGTTGGCGACCTTCCAGCGGAGTGACTTCGGCGTCTTGCCCGCCAGAATCTCGCTCTGGTGCACGCGGCCCACGGAAAGAGCCCAGCGATAGATGGCTTGCTTCGGGAAACCCTTGGCCTTCTGTTCCACCGCGCTGTAAATCTTTTCGTAAACGCGTGGAACGCCGACAAAGATTGTGGGGGGCACCTCCATGAGAGTTTGAGACAGCAAGTCGAAGCAGGGGCAATAAGCTAGTGTCACGCCCCGATAGAGGAGAGCCAGATCCACATGACGGGCCGTGACGTGCGAGAGCGGCAAAAACGAAACACTGGTGTGGCCGGGACGAACATCAAAGCCTTCCAGCGAGCACATGATGTTGGCAGCCAGATTTCCGTGAGTGAGGCGCACGCCCTTGGAAGTGCCGGTTGTTCCGGAAGTGTAGATGATCGAGGCGAGATCGTCTGGGGAAATGGTCCGCGCGCGGGCATCGAGTTCGGGGTCTCGACCCGCGGGGGCCTGGTGCAGCCACCGGCGCATCGGAATTGCGTCCGCTGTTTCCGCCGGATCCATGATAACGATGTGTTCGAGAGCGGTCTGATCCTTGATGGAAAGAACCTTTGCCAGTTGGTCTTTAGTGGAGACAACGACGATCCTGGCTCCGGAGTCGCACAGGATGTATGCGGTTTGCTGCGCCGTCAGGGTCGCGTAAATCGGGACGACCACAACGCCCAACTGGAACGACGCGAAATCGGCGACCGCCCATTCCGGACGATTTTCACTCAGGATCGCGATGCGATCGCCCTTGGAGAGTCCCCACCGGCCGACGGCGCGCGCCATCGCCGCCACCTGCTGGTAGAACTGCCGCGAGCTGATCGGGACCCACTGGGCGCCCTCACGAGAGAGCATGACCCGCTCGTGATTGCGCTCCACAATGGTCGCGAAGATGTCGTTAAGAGTCTGCGGCTTCATGGGGAACCTCCTGAACCCAGAAGCATGTCGGTTTGGGGGAAGGCATGGTCAAACATTCGACTCACGTCAATACTTCAAGTGTCCCCAGCGGAAAGTAGGTCCGACTGCCATTCGCCAATAATTTTGCCGGGGTACCAGTAAGTTCGAGAACAAGTGGGTATTCACCCAATCGGTGGTGTATCGCAGTGCGACATGTTGCGAGAAGTTGATATCGAAGCCTCCGCCCATGCCAATGAACCACTGGGTGTCGGTCTGGTGAGGATTAACCGTGATTCCCAGCTGCTGGAGGATTGGGCCGACTTGGCTCAAGTCTATGTCGGCTGATTCGTGGATTCCGCCAAAGCCCGGACGGACAAGGAATGTGACCTTGCTCCACTTGCGGATATAAAACTGTGGACCCACGGCGAAGGTATACGTGGTTGACTTAAACGGGACATTCACCTGGCTTGGGTCGATGTGGTATTGCTGGAGAATCGGAGCGAAGACGGTCTCGCTTCCATTGATGGCGCCGGAGCCACTGATGATGCCGTTGCCGAGTGCGCCAAAATCTCCACCTAGGCCCAACCACGGTTTCACGGTAACGCCGAAATCGCCCTCGAATCCACGTTCAGTGAGATCGCGGGCGGGACTCACCATGTAATCGAATCCAGTGAAGAATGTGTAACGGTTGATGTCGGTCTGCTGCTGTGCGAACACCGGCAGACATAGAAAAATCACGAGCAGGCAAAATAGCAAACGCTTTATAGGGTCCATTTACTTCACCTCGTGAGAGTTGTTTAAAGTAATAGAAAAATTGGATTGCGGCGGAATTGAAATGAGAGGATCCACCATCTTGTTTTTGGAAATGAGAGGGCTTTCCCTGGCGATTACGGGGACCGGTTCGGACGCTGGCTCAACCGGGTTTGGAACCAACGAAGCCTCTGGCTCGAGAGGAGACGCGACAAACGACTCGGCCGGACGCGGTGTTCTTGTCTTTTTCTCTGTCTTTGTGACTCGCTTTCGGGATACGCGATTCTCGTCCGGTTTCTTCGCGCAGGCCGCATCGCGCAACTCAATAAAACTCTCCTGAAGTAACTTCTCCAGCTTGCGCAGATCGGGAGCGGCATGCACGTCTCCGCTGAAGCCAAAGTACGCTGTGCCGTTATAAGTAAGGATGGCGCAGTTGAGCGCCATTTCTCCGCCCACCGGGACATAGGGATAGCAATGCAGCATCTTGTGACCGAGCAGGTAGAGGGGAACTTGTGGCCCGGGCACGTTTGTGCAGACGAGGTTGAAAGCCGAAACCGGCAGGCGGCTCAATAGCGATCCGACCATGCCTTGCGCGGAGGTGGGGAACATCCCGATCAGCCCTCCCGCCAGACTTACCAGTTCGGCGGCGTGCACTTGTTTGAGAAACTCCGCCCGCTTGTGAGCGGCATCCAGCAGCTTGAGCGGAGAGCGGATATCGAGTGGAATGGTGACGGGTACGAGCGAGATGCGGTTGCCGAGTTCCGACGCGGTGGTGCTCCCGCGGAGATTGACGGGAACCATAATGCGCAAAAGCTTCCCTTTCACCGGATCGCCATGCAGTTCGCAGTAACGGCGAATGGTCGCGGTTACGATGGCGAGGATGACGTCGTTCACACTCGTGCCGCGCGCGTGGCGAATCGCCTTAATGTCCGCGAGAGGAATATCGGTGAAGGTGAACTTTTGCGGGCCCCGGTATAGGACATTGAAGCGGAGCCTCTCGGTAAAAGCTCCAATTTCCGGTAGCAGGCCGACGAACTCATTTGCATTCAGTTCGGTGCCATTGGCGGCCGCGCGTTCGGCCATGCTCAGCAGGTCGGTCAGCGCGGAGAGAATGCGTTTGACGAGATCGGAGTACGACTCGACGAAGCCCGACGTCAACGAAGAGAGCGGGTCAGCCGGAGGGGGAACGCGGAATTTCGATTTCTTCCGGGGAAGTCGCGGCGCTTCGGGGTTGGTGTCGAGGAGCACGTTCATAATGCCGACGCCCGCGATGCCATCGCACATGCAGTGGTGGAGCCGGAAAATGAGGGCGGTGCGAGGACCCTTCAGACCGCGCACGACGGTGATGTCCCAAAGTGGATGCTGGCGATCCATTACCGTGCTGAAGAGCTTGCCGGCAAGCTCTTTCAGTTCCGTCTCAGTCCCATGCTTAAGTTTGACGTCACGCACATGGCGGCTTAGTTCGAAGGTTGGATCGTATTCCCAGGTCGGCAGGCCCACACCGAGGGGAGCAGAGACGACGCGCTTTAGATAGCGAGGGAGCAGCGGCAGCTTCGATTCAATAAAGTGAACGCAATCCTTGAAGGAGACTTCGCCGTCGAAGACGCAGATGCTGGCGACGTTCAGGGGCATGCCTTCGCGTTCTAGATGCAGAAAGACGGTGTCGCCCCAGGAAAGGCGGTCACTTTGTGATTGGTTCTGCACGCACGACTCTCCTAGTGCCAGATCTGATTTCAATTCACGAACGAAAACCGCCGAGTCAGCTTCACCAGCGTGAGTACTTTGTAAATGTCCGCGTCGACACCGCGAAGCACGATCTTGACCGCCTTCTCATCGGCGATGGTGGCGTACTCTTCGAGCAGACAAAGCGCATCGGTGTCGAGCCGGCGCACCGAATACAAATCCAAAACAACTTCGCCGTTAGCCTCGTGTACATGTTGCAGCGCGTCTTTGAGGAAGGGAAGCGAGCGCGTCTTCTCCACCGGTACCGACATTTCAACCACAGTCATAAGCGCCGCCTCGGCTACACAGTCTGGTGCTCCAGTACGGTCGATGCCTTGCTTTGACCGCGACCCTCATAGGCTTTCCAAAACAATTCGACGAGTTCGGTCATCAACGGCATTCGCGGGTTTGACCGCCACGAGGGATCGTCAAATGCGTTCTTGACCATCTCGGGGATCGCCTTTTCGAACTCTTCTTTTGAGATTCCCAGTTCGGCGATGGATCGCGGGAACCCCAGGTCGTCAAGCAATTGCTCCGTAGCCGCGATGAGGCTCTTAACTTTCTCTTCGATCGTGTTACCGCTCAGACCCAGCAAATCCGCGACGGTGGCGTACTTCTTATGCGCCACGTATCCCTTGGTGTAAGGCGAGGGCATGAACTTGGCTGGGACAGCCGCGTTGTAGGCGATGGTGTGCGGCAGCATGAGAGCGTTGGCGCGACCGTGTGCGACGTGGAAGCGCGCGCCGAAAGCGTGCGCGAGCGCGTGGTTGATGCCGACCGACGCGTTTGAAAACGCCATCGCTGCGATGCAGGCGGCATTGTGCATCATGGAGCGCGCTTCTTCATCGCGCGGATATTCATACGCAATCGGAAGATATTTAAAGACGAGGCGTATCGCCTGCATGGCGTTCGAATCGGTGTAAGGAGAGGCGTAGTTGGAGACGCCGGCTTCGAGAGCATGGGTCAGGCAATCGATGCCGGTGTCTGCCGTCAAGCCCTTGGGCATCGACATGACGAATTGCGGGTCGACGATGGCGACATCGGGAGTGAGCGAATAGTCGGCGAGCGTGACCTTGCGGCCGTTTGCCTTGTCAGTGAGAACGGCGAAGGGAGTGACTTCGCTCCCGGTGCCGCTGGTGGTCGGAATGGCAATCAGGCGTGCACGGTTTGCTTTCTCCTTCGGAAACTCGACCACGCGCTTGCGCAAGTCCAGGAAGGGCGCGGCCAACTCTTCCAGGTCGGCTTCGGGCGACTCGTATTTCAACTTCATGATCTTCGCGGCGTCGATGATCGAGCCACCGCCGAGGGCGATGATCTGATCTGCATGGTAGAGATTCAACGCGGCTACTCCCTGCGCGATCACATTGACCTCGGGCTCCGCGTCGGGGATGACCTCAACGTGAACGCAGGCCCCGGGGCCGACGTTTCGCCGCGCAATATCGACCAGGCCAATTTGTTCGAGCGCTGGATTCGTGATGATGACAGTCGAGCGGGAAGGGAATTGCCGGACGTTCTCGACCGCGTTCATGTTGAAGTAAATCTGATTTGGAACTCGGAACCACATATGGTTTTGCGTCCTGCGCGCCATCCGCTTGATGTTGAGATAGTGATAAATGTTTACGTTGTCCATCGTGCTGTTGCCGCCGCCGGTTCCGCAGCCGAAGGAGAACGTCGGAACAAGATCGTTATAGACCGCGCCCAGCGCTCCTATGGAGCCAGGCGAATTGACGATGATGCGGCCGGCATTGATCAGTTCGCCGAACTTGCGGATCACGTTGTCATCGCGGGAGAAGATGACAGCGGTATGTCCCAGGCCACCGTAGTGATTGACGTCGATGCAGACCTTGAGCGCCTCGTCTGCGGACTTCGCCCGATAAACCGCGAGGACCGGGAACAATTTCTCGGCGGAGAGTGGATGCTCGCGGCCAACCCCTCGGATGGCCGCGATCAGAAGTTTGGTGTGCGGCTCGACCTTGAGACCGATGAAGCGTGCAATGTCCGTGGCCTTCTGTCCGACTGCCAGCGGTTGCATGAAGCCGGTCTGCGGATCGATCACCGTACGTTCGAGCAATCTCGTTTCGTTTTCGTCGCAGATATGGGCGCCGAGTTCGGCGAATTTCTTCAGGGTCTGGTCGTAGATCTCGTCGTCGATGACCACGGTTTGCTCGGAGGCGCAGATGGTTCCGTTATCGAATGTCTTGGAGACGATGATGTCGACGACCGCGGTGTTGAGGTCGGCGGTTTTCTCCAGATAGACAGGTGTATTGCCCGCGCCCACTCCAAGCGCCGGCTTGCCCGAACTGTAAGCGGCTTTGACTGCTCCCGGGCCGCCGGTGGCATCGATCATGGCGACATCTTTGTGGTGCATCAGATAGGCGTTATCTGGAATGGTGGGCGATTCGAGGCAGGAAAAAACTCCTTCCGGTGCTCCGTGCTTTACCGCCGTCTCGTACATGATGACGCACTGCTTCTTTGCAACAGCGCCACGCCTTGGGGTGCGGACCGAAGATCACGGCGTTCCGCGTCTTGATGGCAACGATGCACTTGAATAAGACCGTCGAAGTCGGGTTGGTGATGGGCGTGATCGAAAACAGGACTCCGACGGGCTCGGCAATTTCCACCAGGTTGCGTTCGGGGAACTCACGAATGACGCCGACGGTCGGTTTGTCTTTGACGAAGTTGTAGACAAATTCGCTGGCCACCATGTTTTTGATGACCTTGTCTTCCATCACGCCGAGCCTGGTCTCTTCGACGGCAAGGCGCGCGAGATGCTGCGCGTTTTCGAGTCCTGCCAGGACCATTGCCCGAACGATGCGATCCACGTCTTCTTGCGTGAACTGGGTAAAGACGGCGGCGGCGGTCTTTGCCTGGCTGACTAGATCATCCAGATAGGCGGTGCGTTCCGCAGTTAGGAGTTCCGGAGAACCCGCGCTCTGTTTTTTGGGGTGCACCGATTCAGTCGCTATCATCGTTGCCTCCAGCGCCGAGCAAGACGGCGCCAGGAACTCCCAGAAATGGGACGTCGAGCTGCAGAGTGTCAGCGCGGCGCCGGACCCTGCACTAACGCACCTCCCTGGCTGCTATCGAAAGGCGCCTGGATGGGAAGAGTGCGATTTCGAGGGGAAAGCATGGTCCATGGTTCCGAAGCCGCGCATCTCTTGACCCTCGGTACCTAAGTAGACCCACGCATGTAGAGCGGGTCTACTGCGCGGGTCACCTTTTGCTGTGACTGTTATCACCCGTGACGCAGTGCAGAATAGCCAACTAGGCGTCGATGAGGTGCGTGAGATGCAGTCTTCACAGGTTTACGAGCGATTCCATGAGAGTAATTTGCTGCAATGCAGCTAGGCCGCAATATCAGGCTGTCAGTCCGACCGTCCCCATATCGAATCTGGTCCTGTTTCAGAAACTCCAGCCCAAAGAAGTCCTAGACGGCGGAGGACGGGAAGGAGCTAAATATCAAATGGGTGCATTAAGCGGGCCGAATCTGGGGGACTTGGATGGAGAATGCGACCGGACTGGTGATGACCGGCGGCGGCGCCAGAGGGGCTTACCAAGCTGGCGTGCTGAAGCGCATCGGCGAGTTACGGCGAACCGAGAGCGGCAATCCTTTTCCCTTGATTGGAGGCGCCTCGGCCGGGGCGGTGAATGGTGCGGCCCTGGCTGCGGGTTGCGACGATTTTCCCGGAGTGACCCATACGCTGGCTGAAATGTGGGCGGCACTTCGTCCTTCCGATGTGTTCCACTGCGATTTTGTTTCCCAGGCTCACAATTCCCTGACTTGGATACTGGACCTTTCCTTCGGAGCACTCACGGGCGGAGGCCACGCTCGGTCGTTATTGGATGCCGCTCCTCTCAAACATTTTCTTAGCCGGCACCTGGACTGCGATCGCATCCAGGCAAACATACGAAGTGGCGATCTCTACGCTCTCGCGATCTCGGCGACGAACTTCAACTCGGGGAACAGTTACCTGTTCATTCAGGGCGCGAAGGGGCATCCGGTGTGGCAGCGGGTTCGGCTGGTAACGCTGGCCACGAAGATTACCGTGGACCATATTTGCGCGTCTGCGGCCATTCCCATGATCTTCGAACCGGTGCAACTGAAAATTCCACGGGGACTAGCGTTTTTCGGCGATGGCTGCGCTCGCCTGCAACAGCCACTCAGCCCGGTTATTCGACTCGGAGCGGAAAAGGTTTTCGCGATTGGGGTCAGAGGCGGACCCAAAGAGCAGATCGAGGCCAGCAACAATGAGACAAAACCATCGATCGCTCAAGTCATGGGTGTTCTCTTTAACGTTATATTTCTCGACCATCTGGCTACCGATATCGAGCACCTCGAGCGATTGAATCATCTCTTGGAGAGTGGCCACATTGTTCAGCCGGATTTGCCGGGATCAGAAAAGATCAGGCCTCTGAAGACTCTTCTCGTCACTCCGTCAGTCAGTTTGTCTGACGTTGCGCACCAGCATCAGAAGGACATGCCTTCCCTGATCCGGTACTTCGTAAGCAGCCTGGGACGCGATTCATACTCCTGCTCGGATCTCATAAGCTACCTGCTGTTTACGCCCAAGTACACACGCGAACTGATCGAAATTGGCTATCGCGATGCAGATGAACGCATCGATGAGATCGAAGATTTCTTGTATTCGTCCGGGAACGGGGAGCGCAACGGCGGCGCGGGCCGGGGAACGAAGAACAGCAAGCGAACGGTGGGTGCAAGAATCAACGGGGCCCGTAGCTCGGACAGGCCCCGCGCATAATGCAGTTCAGAGTTCGACTTCAGGCCGTCGCTGTGGCCGCTGTCTTCTTGACGGTTCGCACGGACCGTTTTTCGTGGCGCGCCGGCTTCGCCGTGTGCTTCTGCCCATTCGGGCGGGCGATGACTTCCATAAGCGCGTTCTGAGCATCCACGTAACTCTTGACGGCATCTCGTGTGAGTTCGGCTAACGGGAGAAACGGCAGAGGCCGAATTTTATCCAGAGTTCTGGCCGCAGTTTTTACGTTGGCGTTCATTTGCCGCCCTGCCACGTCAGCCAGTTTCTTTTGCGCGTCGACAAAGGACTCGGTGGCCTGTCGCGCAATCTCCGGAAGTTCGGTCTTCTTCGTCTTTCTGCCGCCATCGGCGCGTTTGCCGCCGGTCGCGTGCGCTGTCTCTTCCGCGACGATGTCGAGGAATTGTTTCTGTGTCTTGACAAAAGTTTCCATGCTGTCCCGTGCCAGTTCGACGACGTGCTCGGGCTGATAGGGCTTGCCCGCCTTGGTCGACTCCATCCACGTGTGAGTCTGCTTGCCTGCAATCTTCAGGAATTCTTCCTGCATGTGAATGAACGTGTCGACACTGCGCCGCAACAGGTCAACAGCAGCCTGGCGGCGGGGGCATTCGCCAATGCGATCCTTCACGCCCGCTAGAAGAATTTCGTTCTCCTGCTTGCCGAGTTCGAGAAGGACTTTTTGCCCCTCAATAAAATTCTCAATGCCCTCGGAGGCAATGTCGCTCAGAATTGCGGTGGGAGAATGGTGTGGATCGGACAGTTGCTCGCGCAGGACCTGCATTACATTGGCGTTCTGCCGTACTGCGAGATCGAGAAGAATCCTCTGGGTGGCGAAGAAAGTCCGCACTCCCTGCTGGGCCCAGCCGGAAAGAACGGAAACAATCGATGGAGCCTGGGAATGGGTGGGATCGTGTTTTGTTGCCGCGATCATATTAGGGGCCTCCAAATGCTGCAATGCAGCATTAAGAAAACTATATTATTGCAGTCGTTTTGTGTCAAGATATTCTGGTCGGTTGTGCAAGGCAGCATTACCTGGGGCGCTCGTGAAGACTTCCGAAGTACTGATTAAGAAATACGGCAACCGCCGGCTGTACGACACGGCTGGGAGCCGCTACGTGAACCTCGACGATCTGGCCGCGTTTGTGCGCGAAGGCAAAGAGGTTCGCGTCGTGGACGCGAAAACTGGTCGCGACCTGACGCGCGTCACGCTGACGCAAATCATTACCGAGGACGCCCGGGATAAACCGACCGGCTTACCGCTCGAACTGCTGCGGCAACTCGTCATCGCGTCGGATGAGGTGCGGCAGGAGTTCCTCATGTGGTATCTGAAGTCCGCCTTCGACACTTATCAGAAAGTGCAGGACACGGTGCAGAACCGGCTGAGCGAGGTCCAATCCGCCATCCTTTCGCCGGTGGATATGATGAGGCGATTTCTGGGAACGGTGGCGCCGCAAAGCGCGGTCGAGCCGGAAGTGGATGCGCTGCGCAGGAGGGTGGCGGAGCTAGAGGCGCGTCTGGAACAATCCTCGTCGAGCAAGCCAAAACGCCGCAGCCGCAAGAAACACTGATAGTCCCAAGTTTCTTCCAATCCGAATTCGGCACGGTATAATCCATCGGCTCTCATTCGCAAGCTGCGTGATGGGCGCGGAATGTTGAGAATACCTGGGACAAACCCTTGCGGTCGAAGCAGAAAAGAACTCCGAAACATCTTCCGAACGGTGTACATACGCCAGTTACGCGCCGCCAGCGCGAAGTCAAAACCTCTCTTTGGACGGAGGCTCTGATTGGCGCGGAAATTCTGATGCTGCACGCGGCCCCGGTCTACTATGGTTTTGGGGTACCGCGTGGCGATGGTTCCGGCGTGGTTCTTATTCCCGGTTTTTTGGGCACCGATCTCTATCTCATGGAGTTGCATGCCTGGCTTCGGCGGATTGGTTATCGGCCATATTTTTCCGGGATCGGCGTGAATGCCGAGTGTCCCAACCTGCTGATCCAGAGTCGCCTGAGCCAGACGATCAATCAGGCGTTAGCGGAGACGGGGGGCAGGATTCATCTGATCGGTCATAGCCTCGGCGGAGTGATTGCCCGCTCTGTCGTTGGGCAACGTGCGAAAGATGTGGCCTCAGTTATCACCCTTGCGTCACCCGTGCGCGGGACTGTCGCAAATCGTGCCGTTCTCCGCGCGGCCGAGGCCGTTCGCCTGCGGATTCTTGAGGAGCACGGAGATGGAGTACTGCCCAGTTGCTATACCGGGCAGTGCACGTGCAATTTCCTGAATTCACTGCGGCGCAAAGTTCCAGATTCGGTCCTCGAGACCGCCATTTACACCCGCGACGACGGTATCGTCGACTGGCGTTATTGCATGACCGAGGACTCCGGAAGTCGATGTCGAGGTTCCCGGCACTCACATCGGAATGACGTTTAACCCCGTAGCCTATGCAGTGATTGCCGAGCGGTTGGCTAGAACCCATTCAATCTTGTAATGTGAGCGGCGCACCCACGTCACTGCGGGCGGGGATGATCCGGGACTATAGTATGGGCGGCTTATCTACCGTCTATGCTGGGCGCGCTTCCCATTACCGGTGGCGTCGGGCAGGTGACGCCAGACTCATTGCGTGCAGCCCTCGAGAATTTCTTGCCCAGGGACGCCAGCGCCCATGAAAAAATCGCTGCCATCGAGGCCGGGCTCATAAGTCCTGCCGGCCAAGCCATGCGCGACACCATGGCGCGATGGATCGTCGACGAAATCGTTCCCGTCAGCGCGCTGGTTCCTGAAACTTATGAAAAATGGCGTCCTCCGGTGCGAGACGCCATGATGTTCGTTGTGGCACGGCTTTCTCCGGCGCGGCTCGCCCCCAAACTTCTGGAACAGATCGAACTTCCCCCTGGCACCTCAGCGGAAGATCGGCTGCTGCGCTTGATTTCCAAGGTGCCGGGGCTACAGAAGTTGGGCCAGGTGATTGCGCGCAACCAGCATCTTGGTCCAGCCCTGCGCCGGGCGCTCGCGAAGCTGGAAAACGGGATTCGCGATGTACAGGTCGAAGACATTCGCGCGACTGTCGAACGGGAGTTGGGCGAGCGGATAAACAACTTTCAAGTAAAGATCGCGCCGCGGATTCTTTCCGAGGCCAGCGTGAGCGCGGTCGTGCGTTTTACCTGGAGAAATCCGCAGAGCGGACGCCGGGAGCGCGGCGTCTTCAAAGTTCTTAAACCGCACATCCCGCAGTATTTTGCCGAAGACATGGATTATCTCCAGGGCCTGGCACAGTACTTCGCGGACCGCCAACATCTCTATGGATTTCACGCCAGTCTTATTCCGGACACATTTCGCAAGGTGCGACGGCTGCTTAAGTTTGAAGTCAACTTTTCCCGTGAGCAAAAGACACTGGTTGAGGCGGGGGCCCTTTATAAATCGGTCGCCGGTGTTCGCATACCGAGGTTGATCCAGCCTTTGAGCACGCCCGGAATCACGGCACTCACCGAGGAGAGCGGCATTAAAGTGACGAGTGCGGCGGCGCGAATGCCAGTGGCGCGTAGACGAAAACTAGCCGAGCAGTTGATCGAGAGCCTGGTCGCCGTGCCGCTGTTTGCGGCGACTGAAGACGCGGTCTTCCATGGCGATCCTCACGCCGGCAACCTTCTTTACAATCGCCGCACCGGCGAACTTACGATTCTTGATTGGGCTCTTCGCGAACGACTAGGGCGGGAGCAGCGCCGCCATCTTGCGCTTTTGTTTTTGATGGTCAGCTTGCGGGACCCGGTCGGTGCTGCGAATGAAATCATCGCACTCGGCCAGCAAAAGATGAAACGGGTTTCACCGCAAGCGCTGGTGGTTCGCGAGGCCGCGGCGGAATTCCTTGGCCAGATCTCCGCCTCGACGTTGCCGAGTGCCGCCGATGCCATGCGCCTGCTGGAGCGGGTCGCGCTAAAGGGCATCAGGTTTCCCGCCTCGCTTATCATGTTGTCGAAGGTGATGTTTACGCTGGAAGGTATCCTCGGGGACATCGTGGGGAAGGACACCGGGATGGGCTTCGCGATCGCGCGCCGCGTTGCGCGCCACTGGCTTGCCCATCGCGCCGCATTCCGGTCACCGCTGCGAACAAGGGACTGGCTTACGCTGCAATGCAGTGCTCTGCTTTATACGACTAGGCTCTGGGTGCGGTGGGAAGAGGCGATGCTCGACCGTCTCCTGAAACCATCGGATGAAAACACCGCCCGTCGCCACCTGAAATCCAACCTCATCGCGGCCAGATGAGACGCAGCCTCGCCGTCGGACCTCTCAGTCCCGCTCACACCTTAGTCCGCTCACACCTCGATCGCGACTTGCTTGCGAATGGAAGGCCGATGAGCCTTAGCCTTTTTAACACCTTTCTTTGCCGGCTTGATGAGCGAGCCGATCAGAGAAGTTTCAGCTCCCACGAACTTCTTTACTTCTTCACCAGTGCGGTTCGCAATTGGCAGTAACTGGGCAGGCGAGATCTTTTCGAGCGTGCGCGTTGCCACATCGAGATTGACGTTCATCTGCTGGCCAACCACGTCCAGCAGTCTCTTCTGGGCCTCGATAAATGCGCTTCCCGCCTCGCGAGCCAGTTGCACAACTTCGGTTTGTTTGCCAGCCTTGCCATCAGGTTCGTGCTGGCCGCGCATCGCCTTGGAAGTTTCCTGCGCTAATGCTTCCAGGAAATTCTTCTGCGCGCGAGCGAAGGTCTCCACGCCCTCACGGGCAAACCCCGCCAGCTGTTCCGTGCCGGTGCCCTTCATCAGCTTTTCCGATTCAAGCAACTGGAGTGCCTGCTTGCTGGTCGTGGTGAGAAGTTCTTGCTGCATCCCGATCAGGGTGTCGATTCCGCGCCGCACAAGATCGGTGACTGCGACTGCCGGAGTGGATGCGCCCACCCGTTCTTTAACGCCTTTGAGAATGATTTCATTCTCCTGCTTTGCCAGATCAAGAAAAGTTCGTTGCACTTCTACGAAATTCGAGGTTCCCTCGACCGCAAGTTCCGTCAGAAGAGCCAGCGGTGAGTGGTTAGCCTGGGCTTTGGAATGAGTTCGCATATTGATCTCCAAATGCTGCATCGCAGCATGACGATAATATAGTATTTTCAGGCACGATCGTCAAGACATTCCTGGAACACGTTGCATTGCGGCAATCGGGCTGGGCTCGTCATTCGTTGGGCCGTTCCTTTGCGTCTGCACCCATTCCTGAGGTTGCCCGGACCAGCCCAATCGGCTGGACATTTCGCAGCCAGCGAGCTAAGGTCTTTTGTTCTTTGGAAGTCTCGTGGATAAGCTCCCCGAAGTCGAGATCGCGAAGGCCTTGATGACCGAAGCCATGTCCTGGTCGGTTATGAAGTGGCTGCGCGAAAAAAAGAGAGTGCGAAAGACCGCGGACAAGGCCAACGCCGCGCTCGATGAATTGAACGCGGCCGTCAAAGCCGATTGGGCCGGTGAAATGAAAGCAGCGTATCAAACGGTTTCTCTGCAGTCTGTAGACACTCAGGTGACCGGCCAGCACAAGAAATTGGCGGATGCCGGGAACGCGACACTCATTGCAAAGAAAGTAAGAGAAGCAGACGACGAAGCCTACCGGGCCAGAATGGATGCGGAAAAAACCTTCGACGAGGCGGAGCGGCAGCTCAGCACAAGCCTGGCACGGGAAGGATGCCGGAAAGCGATCCACGGCTGGGAATTGCACGAGAAGGCGATTCGAATGGCGCAATCCGCGGCCTCCTGAGCGTCGCGGAAACGCAGTAATCAATCGCGACAGATCGCTCCTACAGCCCTGGCGACTCCACTCCGCCGATAAAGGTCCGAACCACATTTCCCTGGCCGTCTAGCACAACAAAATCCGCATCCGCGCTGGGAGCAAGCACTCCTTTATTATGGGCGCCCAAAACGCGCGCCGGGTTACGGCTCGCAGCGGCGACCGCCGTCGGAAAATTCCACTCCGCAAAGCGCATCAGATTACGAACGGCTCGATCCATGGTCAGAACGCTGCCCGCGAGTCTGCCACCCGATTGACACTGGCCCTGTTTGACTTCGACCTCTATCGCTCCGAGGCGATACCGTCCGTCGGGCATGCCGGTGGCCGAAATCGCGTCGGTGATCAGCACCGTGTGATCCGGTCCCTTGGCATGCGCGACCAGTTTCACGATGGCCGGATCGAGGTGAATGCCATCGGCGATGAGATCCGCGGTGACGCGTTGATCCGTGAGGACGGCGCCGACAATGCCAGGATCGCGGTGGCCAAGCGGACGCATAGCGTTGAAGGTGTGAGTAGCGTGCCGCGCACCGCCGGAAATGGCGCGCTCGCTGGTTTCGAAATCCGCGTCGGAGTGTCCAAGGCTGACGCACACCCCCCGAGCGACAGCGGCGGCGATTAACTCGAGCGCGCCATCAAGTTCGGGAGCGATGGTCAGCATACGAATGCGGCCCCGGGCGGCCTGCCACAGCCGTTCGAAGATTTCGAGTCGAGGAGGCAGAAGGTTTTCGGTTGGATGAACGCCGCGGCGGAGGTGACTGATGAACGGTCCTTCGAGATGAATTCCCAGCGGCTGGGCGCGCCCGGCAAGAGGGCCCATAATTTGGGATAACGCGCTTTGCAATGCCCGCCTGGTCTTCGGCTCGCCAGTGTCACCGTATGCTCTCCGCCGCGCGCTTTCGTGCGCTTCGATGTCATCGGCAAGACGCTCAAGAGCGCGCAAGGTAGTGTCCATGGGAGCAGTGACGGTGGTCGGTAGATAACTCGTGACGCCGTGGCGAACGAGAAGACGCTCAATGGCAGGCAATGCGTCCGGCGAATCATCCATCACGTCGTATCCGGCGTTGCCGTGGATGTGAAGATCAACATAACCCGGCGCAATGAAGTGCTCGCCAAAATCGACGACCGGAATGCCAGAAGGAACCTCGCGCGAGGAACGCGTGACCAGTTCCACGACGCGCCCCGGCTCGACCAATAAAAGTGCTCGATCAAGAGCGGTATCGGGTGCAAACGAAGTTGCCGCAGTGAATGCCAACATAGAGGGTAAGATTAGGATCCGAAGAAAATCGCGTACAGCAAATTAAGACTGCAAGAGTGCGAAGCCTTCTTCCGACTGTGCCATCGGAAAAACTGGAGGATGGCGCCATCCTCCGCCGAATGCAAGTTCCGCCGAATGTGCCAGCGAAAGATTCGCGCGCACGACGAACCGGCTCGCTCTGGAATAAAAAGTTTACCAGTCTCAGAATGTTATACTGTTACCGTCCGAAGCGGTCGCGACAAATCAGTGCGATCGACATCCAGCGATAGTCGGGGAGTGGCTCAGCCTGGTAGAGCACCTGGTTCGGGACCAGGGGGTCGGAGGTTCAAATCCTCTCTCCCCGACCAATC
>CAWEAB010000039.1:0-107319 GCA_963806745.1 uncultured Acidobacteriaceae bacterium | reverse complement strand
CGGTTGAGGCTTTCGACCCCCGGAGACGGGTGATATGCCGCACCGAGTCCGGTGACCGGTGACCAGTGATCGAGCGAAAGACCGCAAACCATTGAAAATATGAGGCTTTATATTTCATTCCCGATGCAAGTTTGGCAACGATTGTGCCTCTTTATTCGTAAGTCAAACCCCGGGGTTTGGGGACTCTGGTAGGAAGGCCAAAATGGCGGTTGTGAAAGCGCATCATCGGACTAGCGGTGCTGGTGCTGGCACAGCTCGTCTCCGCCCAGGTGGCCCCGAACGCTCTAACCCTCGGCGAAAACACCAAGATGAATGCCGGCGGGATGTTCACCTTCGGCTACGCAGGCGATTACGGCGACGCGATTCCCTCCAGCCACGGATTGAACCTGGGCGTTGACGGCAGGATGTCCGGCTACTACTACAACCCCAACTTCCTCTCGTTCAGCGCGACTCCCTACTACAACCAATCGAGAGCCGACTCCAGCTATCAATCCCTGACGGGCGCGAGCGGCATCGATGGCACAGCCAATTTCTTCACGGGCAGCAATTTTCCGGGCTCAGTCGCCTACCACTACGATCGCAACAGCAGCGGAACGTTTCGGCCTGGCCGGGCAGCCGAATTTCACGACGATCGGCAAAGGACAGGGATTCTCGATCAACTGGAGTGCGCTGATTCCGAACTGGCCAACACTTTCCGTAGGGTTTTCGGAGGGAGAGCGGAAGCGGAAACATCTACGGCACCAGCGAGGAAACAAGTTCGAACACGAAGATGTTCAATGTGCACTCGAACTACCAGCTTGTCGGATTCCGGCTCAATGCGTTTTACACCCGCAACACCCTGAATTCGCAATATCCCGAATTCCTGACCGGCGAGGGCGAGGCGTCCAGAATTCGAGCGGGCAGAATATCGGGTTCGCCGCGCAACACAGCTTGCCGATTCGCGGCTCGTTCTACGCGAACTTCAACCGCGCTTCCTCCGACAGCAGCTACGTGACCAGCGGCTCGGAATCCAACAGCTCGAACTACATCGACGATACCGAGACCGCGGGCGCCAGCTTCCGCCCGACGGACAAATGGGGCTTCAACGTTTCAGAGAGCTACACCAGCAATCTGAACGGCTACATCGCACAGAGCCTGGGCGTGCAGGGCGGGCCTCCGGTTGACCTTGGATCGGGATCGCATTCCATGACGATGGCTGGAGGCACCAGCTACCAGTTCACCCATCTGCTCACGGGGACGGCGCAAGCAACACACTACGATCAGTTTTATTTTGGCCAGGATTACACGGGCACATTCGTGAGCGGCACGGTAAATTACGCGAAGAAGCTGTTCAACATGTTCAGCTTTTCGGGAACCGTGCTTGATTCAAGCAATGCCACCGACACCAACGCCATCGGATTTATCGGCAACGTGAATTATTCGCACCGGGTGCTGGGCTGGCAGACCTCGGCCCAGTTCAGCTATGCGCAGAATGTGCAGACCCTGCTGGTGAGTTACACCACTTCCTACTACAACTACAGCGCAAACATTCGCCGGCGCCTGGGGCACGGATGGCAATGGACCGGAGCTTTCAACGGGAACCACAGCGGCCTGACGAATTATTCGGGAACAGACGAGCCATGGCGAAGGCTACTCGACATCGCTCGGCTCGCGGTTCGTGACGTTGAATGCCAGCTACACACAGGCGACAGGCGTTTCGCTGCTGGGCGGGGGAACGCTGCAGGGACTGCCACCGACGCCGGGAGTCAATGACTTCGTCACTTACAATGGCGACAGCTACAGTGGCGCGTTCTCGGTGCAGCCGATCCGGCGGATGGTACTTGCCGGCAGCTTCAGCCGCGGCATCAGTAATACTTTGGGCCAGACCCTCTCGCACAACGATACCGAGATTTATAACGCTCAGTTGCAGTACCATCTGAGACGGATCGGGCTGCAGGCGGGGTATACGCGGTTTACGCAGGGCATCAGCGCGGCGGGGGCCCCGGCGAGCACGACCTCCTACTTCGTGGGATTCTCCAGATGGTTCGACTTCTTCTAGTGCGGCGCTCCAGGAAAAGCAGATCCCTCGCCGCGCCCGGAATGACACGCCGGGCGGGAGCGGAAGCGGGCTTCGCCCGCCGGACAGCCGAGGGCGGCTGTCCCCACGCGAGTTTGTTTGGGATGACATCGCTTTGTGGGTTGATGCTTGTGCTGTTGCTGGCCGTGCTTCCGGCTTCGGCCTCGAAGAAAAACAAGCAGAGTCTGGCAGCGCCCGCGCCTCCCGATCTGCTGATGGATGGCGGACGCAAGCTTACCTGGGAGCGGAGCTTCAGCCTGGAGCGCGAGGTCAAGCCGAAGCGCAGCTTCTGGACGCGCGTGGTCGACGTGATCGCGGGCGAACCTGATTTTCATTACCTGGTCAGCCCGTACAGCGTGGTCACCGATTCGCGCGGGCGCATCATCGTCACCGACACGGCAGCGGTTGGCGTGCACATTTTCGACTTCCAGGCGCAGAAATATAAGTTCATCTCGCGGCGCGATGCGGGCAAGGATCCGATGCTGACGCCGCAGTGCGTGGCCGTGGACGCCCAGGACAACATTTACGTCAGCGATTCGCAGACCGGTAAAGTTTTCGTCTTCGACGCGAACGGCAAGTACAAGCGCGCCATCGGCAGCCTGAAGGGCGGCGAGGGTTATTTCAAGCGGCCGACGGGCGTGGCGGTGGATTCCGCGGCCGGCCACATTTATGTGACCGACACGCTGCGCAACAAAATCTACATGATGGATCTGGAGGGCAGCGTGCTCCAGGTGATCGGCAAGCCCGGCACGGGCGATGGCGAGTTTAATTTTCCGACCGAACTGCGGCTGAATGGCGACGAACTGGTCGTGGTCGACGCGATGAATTTCCGCGTGCAGGTGCTCGACCGCTCGGGCACCTTCAAGTATGCGATCGGCAAAATCGGCGACGGCGCGGGCTGGATCTTCCGGCCGAAAGGAATCGGCTTCGACTCCGAGGGACATCTCTACATCGTCGACGGCCAGTGGGGCATTGTGCAGGTCTTCAACAAGGAAGGGCAACTGCTCTATTACTTCGGCGGGCGCGGCATCGGCAACGGACAGTTTCAGTTGCCGGCCGGATTGCAGATCGACAAGCAGGACCGCATTTACGTCGTCGACGCCTTTAACCGGCGCGTGCAGATTTTTCATTATTACGGCGTGGGGCCGGAAGGAAGGAAGCAGCCATGAAGATACTTCGATGGCGCACCTCGAGCATAGCCTCAGGCTTCGTATTAACCGCAATTCTTGTGACGATTTTCTTCACGGCCATCGCGGTCGCACCGTCGTCCGCGCAGAAGTTCGGGCCGACCTTCGGGCCAAAGTCCGCGCAGAAAAAAAAGCTGGATCAGACCCAGGCGAGCGATGTTCTCGGCATGCACAACCTCACGCTGCCGAGCGGCGCTTCAGTCTATTCGCAAGGAAGTCTGGGCTGCACCTTCTGCCACGCTCCGCATAGCGGCCTGGGCGGGAATTCGCCGCTGTGGAACCAGCAGTACTCGAATGCCAGCTACGTTCCGTATTCCAGTTCGACCTATGTTGAGCAGGGGAACACCAAGCCGACGCTCGGCATCACCAGCAGCCTCTGCCTGAGCTGCCATGACGGCACGGTCGCGGTCGGCCAGTCGCAAGCCTACGGGCCATTGCCCATGGTGGGCTCGATGAACAGCATGGATTCCTTTGGCACGACGCTGACCGGCTCCCATCCCTTCAGCCTGGTGCTGCCCATGAAGGACTCGCCGGACCTGGTGGCCTCGCTCGTCCCACAATGCAAGACAGCCGACCCGAGCGGCGCGGTCAGCCTCATCAATTGCAACATCGAGTGCACGAGTTGCCACAGTCCGCACGTGCAAGGCATCGACCAGGTAGCGCAGATGTTTTTGGTGCGCGACAGCTCCAATGGGCAGATGTGCCTCTCCTGCCACGATCCGAACCGCGTCGTGCAGGGGCAGATCAACCCGCTGGCGGGCTTCACCAGCAGCATCCATCAGACCGCAACCAATCAGGTTTCGCCGGATGGCAACGTGGGCCAGTACGCGACCGTCGGCGCGAATGCCTGCACCTCATGCCACATGTCGCACGACTCGGTGGCTCCGGCACGATTGCTGCGGCCAGCTACTCCCGCCGCGCCTTCGTACGATCCTGTCACGCAGAGCTGCATGACGTGCCATGCCGGCGCAGCATACTTGTCGCCTGCGCCGCTGAACATCATGGCGGAACTGGCGAAGACGAGCCATCCGCTACCGGCTGGAAGTAATTTTCACGATGCGGCCGAGGCTCCGCTGCTGAACAACAACCGCCATGCCACCTGCGTCGATTGCCATGATGCGCACGCCGGCAATCAGGAAGTCCAGTTCACGCAGCCGCCGGCGATTCGTCCGCCGCAGCAGGGCGCGACCGGCATCAGCGCGCTCGATGGCGTGACCCCGATCATTCCCGCCGTCAATCAATACGAAACTTGTCTGCGCTGCCACGGCACCAGCACCGGCAAGCAGCGCCTGCTCATTTACGGCTACGCGCCGATCCGAGTGGTCGCGCCGCCCGATCCTCTGAACGTGATGGCCGAACTCGCCCTGACAGCGACCTCCAGCCATCCCGTCACGCATACCAGCAACAGTCCGCTACAGCAGCCGAGTCTGCTCGCGAATATGCTGACGCTCACCGGCCAGGCCTCCGGCCGTCTCGTAGCCACGCAGATCTTCTGCACGGATTGCCACAACAGCGACGACAATCGCGAGTTCGGCGGCACCGGTCCGAACGGCCCGCACGGTTCAGCGAACTCGCACCTGCTTGAGCGCAACTACCAGTTCAGCCAGGCCGCCACTCCCGGCGGAACGGTCACGAATCTGTTTCCGAATCCCGACACCAGCCCGGCCGGCCCGTTCTCGATGTGCGCCAAGTGCCACGACCTCTCGCAGATCTTCAACAACACCAGCTTCACGCAGCACAACCTGCACTCCTACCAGTACGGGTTCACCTGCTCGACCTGCCACACCGCGCACGGCATGGGTGCGACGTCTCCGTACATCACCGGCGAGCGCCTGGTCAACTTCGACGCCAATGTCGTTGCGCCAAACGAAGGCGCGAACCTGGGCACGCCGATCTCGTATAACCGCGCCTCGAACACCTGCACGCTGACCTGCCACAACTACGATCACAACGCCGATGGCTCGGTCACGCCTACGCAGAACCAGAACGTCAAAAAAGGAAGGCGGCTCAAGTGATCGGCAGGGCCGGGAACGCTGCTCTACGCGTGCCGGCACTGGTCGCGCTCCTCACCGTAGCCGCGCTCGCCGAAGCCGTCCGCTGCTCTTCGCTCTCCAGCCTTCTCGGCGGAGACGTCTGGTGGCATCTCAGCTCGGGCCTCTGGATACTGCACAACCATGCACTTCCCCACACAGGAATATTTTCGCAGTCAGCCGGCGCCCCGTGGATTGCGGCCAGTTGGCTCTACGACTTGAAGCTCGCGATTTATTCCCGCCTCTTCGGACTGCGCGCGATTCCAATTTTCGCCATGTTCTTCAAGTTCGCGCTCGCGCTGATTACATTTCTTCTCGCGGGCGGATGGCGAAGAAACTTCTGGACCGCAGTCGCACTCTCGGCGATTGCGCAATACATTCTGGCCGCGCTGCCGCCGACGCCCGTTTATTGCTCGCTTCTGTTTTTTGGCGTGGAGCTGTTGTTACTGCTGGAGAGCAGGCGTCGCCGGGAACCCTCGACTCTTATTCTGGCTGCCGCCGCTATTTCTGGTCTGGGCGAATGTTGATCCGCACTTTGTTTTTGGACTCGCGATGTTGTTGATATTTTGCGCAACTTCAATCGTAAAATCGTCGAGCGCTCCAAGTCTCCGCACCCTCGCCGCCGTCGCCGTTGCGTCAATCATCGCTACCCTCATCACGCCGTACTTCTACCATCCATGGCAGGCCTTTTTCTCACACGCGTTCAGCGCCGCCAACGCTTATCTCCCCGACTACAAAGCTCCCGGGTTTCGCCAGCCGCAGGACTACGTTCTCCTGCTCCTCGCCATGGCGGCATTTCTTGCGCTTGGACTGCGGCGCTCGCGCGATCTTTTTCTGATTGCGATTCTCGCCATCGCGGCCGCACTTTCATTTCACGCTCAGCGGGATGTCTGGCTGACGGTAATCGTCGCGGTCGCCGTCATCGGAGAGATGATCGGTGGACAAGTTGCCGCTCATCGCAGCGCGAAGACGGCCCGCCAGCGAAATCGCAAACGCAAGCCGTTCATCGATCGCCATCGCCGCCGCCATCGTCATCGCCGCACTGGGCGCAACGATCCTGCTGCCGCGCACTCCAGCCGCTCTCCTCGCCAAGGCCGCCCGGACCTATCCCGTCGAAGCCGCAGAATACATTCGCCAGCATCAACTTCCTCAGCCCATCTTCAATTCCTTCGAGTGGGGCGGATTCCTGACCTACGATCTGCCCGAATATCCGGTTGCCATCGATGGTCGCATCAACCTCTACGGCGACGATTTCGTCATTCAATATTCCAAGGCCATGAACGCTGAGATCCGTTACACCGATTTCCCCGCCATGGCCAATGCGCGTACCATTCTCCTGCCGCGAAGCGCGATCATGGCGCAGGCGCTCGGCACGCTGCCGGGGTACAAGATCGCGTACAGCGACAACGTCGCCACCGTTCTGGTCGTCAGTGCTCTGAACAAGGAGGAACCGTAGCGGAAGGCAGGCCGGCGATAGCGCCGGCCAATGCGGAGCAAGCGCGCTCCGTCCAATACGAACTCGATATGACCGCCTCCCCCATCCCCTCGGTCGAGGCCGGCGTTCACGGTCCAGTGGCCGCGCCCGATACCGGTTCCGCATTCTCACCCGCGCCATCGCCCTGGTGGCGAATCGCTGACTTCGCCGTGTTCGGCGCTGTGGATCGCCGTCGTCGGCTTCATCCTTCCCTACCACGAAAAATGGGCGGACGAGGCGCAAGCCTGGCTCATCGCGCGCGACCTTCCGACTCTCACGCATCTGGTTCCACGAACTGCGCTATGAAGGATCGCCCGGCCTCTGGCATACGATTCTGTGGATCGCGCAGCACGTCTTCCACGCCAAGTACGACGCTCTCGGCTACATCGGCATGGCGGGCGCGACCGCAGGCGTGGCGCTGCTGATCTTCAAAGCGCCATTCCCGCGCTACATTCGCTGGCCGCTCGCCTTCACCTATTTCATGGTCTATCAGTACGCGGTGATTGCGCGTCCCTATACGCTGCTGCCCCTCTTCGCCTTCGCCGCCGCGATCTTCTTCAAGGACCTCGAGCATCCTGAGCGCATGACGATCGTGCTGGTGCTGCTGGCAAACTTGAGTTTGCATGGGACGATTCTTGCAGGATGCCTTGGGCTCGTCTATCTGATTGACGCATGGAGGGCGCGCGACACGCTCGATGCAAATGTGCGGAGGCGTTATTGGATTTGCATTGGCGTGATGGCGGTGATGTTTGCGTTCCTCTTCGTGATCCTAAAACCTACACCGGACGTCGAGGAGTTTGCGGTCAAGAAATATCTACCGCCGCCCGTCGACGCAAACGGGCACGTCATCACGCCCATAATGAAACTAGTTGCCACAGTGTCGGGTGCATTTCTCGATTATTTCGCGCCATCCGTCGCCTTTGTCCTGATTGCGGCAGCATGGTGCATTCGTCGGCAACGATTCTTGGCGTTCTGTTTGCCCGTAGCTCTTCTGACGTTTCTATACTCGGTCATCCATGGATATCCCCACCATCACGGGGTCCTGTTTGTCGCGGCGATTACAGGCCTCTGGATAGCATGGCCAACAACGGGCGAAGAGAATCACTTCGGTCGATTTGACCGCGGTGCGCTGCGAATAATCACGTTGGCATTACTCTGCCTTTGCGCTATCAACATCTGGGACGCGGCTGTCGTAATTCAGCGGGAATATAAGTATCCATATAGCGGTGCCCAGGACGCGGCGAGATACTTAAGATCAGTCGGAGCCGATCGAGGCCCGATGTTTGGCTTTCTAATGGGCGTCGTCGCGGTTCAAGCGGAGTTCGATCAGCATCTTTTTGCCAATATTCCGACGTCGTACTTTCATCTTGGGTTCCCTCGTACAGGCGTGAACCTTGACGTTGATGAGTTGTATCGTGTAAATCCCGAGTACATCGTCGCCTACACGATCGATCCCAAGCAGATGATAGAGACGGGACTTCCTGCGTTAACGTCGCGAGGCTACGAAGTCGTACACATTTCGGATGGCTACTACATGTACAAGCGAGCGGTATGGCAACGCGAGGTTTACTTCATCCTCCGCCGCGTTCAACACTAGGACTCGCTCGCCTCGCCGCTGACTATTGTCGTTCGTAAATTACGAAGTCGGTTGGCTCAGCCTGCTCAAATTGAAGCTTCTCCGTAACTTCTTATTTTTCAAAGACCTGGAGGAAATCAATGAAAATACAGCCCGTAAGCGATTGATTCTAAAATACGTTACGAGCAACTCCTTATTTCTCAAAGACCTGGAGAAATTCGCGCGCCAAGTCTTTGGTTCTTAAAGACCGCAACCAGGGGGGTTCCGAGACTAACTGGTAATTAGCAACAGGAAAGCGACCCTGCAGAGGCTAAACCCGGCATGAGAGTTGGTAGCCGCGAGCTTGGAGCTGAGATCTTGGGAGCTGCCCTAGAAACTCTGCAACACCGTTGCAACCGTATTCGAGTTGTTGGCTTCGTTCGAGGCGTTGAAATGGCACTGACGGCAGAACTGCGTCGAGGGCGATGCGCTCGGATTCGCGGCGCTCATCGCCTTCGTCCCGTAAGGCCCGTTGAGGAAGAAGAACGTCGGATAGAGTTTGCCGCCGCCATCGCCCGCAATCTGGTTCTGCGCCGACGACGCATATACCGTCATCACGTGCTGGTTGTGGCAGGTCGTGCAGAGAACGAACGGCTGCCCCGATGAGTTCACGCCCCACGGATTGTTCGCGGGACCCGGGGTCAGCGCGGGCCTTCCATAGTGCGCTACGAATTGCGCATATGGACTTCCCGGAGTAACCGAAAAGCGGTTGTTGACCCAAACCAATCCGTCGCCGGTCGGAATCACCGCCGCGGTGCCCACGGGATGATCGTTCTCATATTGGTCGTTGTCGCTGCCCAGCAGCGTCGGAATCGGCGACCCGCCATAACCCGGACCGGGAAGCATGCCGACGCGCTGCTCGAAGGACTGCCCCGTCATCATCGTCGGCGGTTCAACATTGCCATCATGACAACTGAGACACACTAGAATGCCGTCGACCTCGCGGTTATGAGTGGAGATGTCCCTGGTGAAGACTTCGACGTAGCGGCCGTTGTCGCCGAACGCGATCGTCTTGCCATAGAGAGGAATGGTCGAAGGTCCCCACGCGGGGGTAGCGCCGCTCTCGCGCGACTCGCCGAATTCGCCGGCCGCGCCGCCAATCGTCGCGGAACGCTCGCCAGTATGACAACCAAGGCAGCCGTGTCCGCCGACATCATGCGCGCCGAGAAGACTGGTTACAGACAGAGAAGTATTCTGTCCGGCCGCGATGACCGTGAATGCGAGGAGGATCAAGAGAGGAAGACGAATGGCAAATGCGCGCGTCATACTGCCCTTTATTGGATTGTGATGTGTTGACCGACTGATTACTCTAAATGCCCCAGGGCAGATAGCGTAACACGAAGGCGGCTGTCTTCCACACGGAAGTAATCCGGAGCACAACAGTTGATTAGCGCAAGGTGAGATTGTCTGACGAGTTTCGCCGGGCGAACACGGTGGCAATATCGTCGTGATAGACGAGATCGAAGCGCGGATCGATGGTAAGAACTTTAGCCAGGGGCAGAGTGGAGTCCAGCAACACCACACCGCAGTGATCGAGATAGGGATCGGTCTTGTAGGAGTCCTGCGCGCTCTCGGAGTTGTAGAAGATCATGTCGAGTTCGTCGCCGTAGAGATCGTTGCGCCCATCGATGGCGACGGGATAGTCGGGCATATACCACATCAGGAATCCGCCCCAGTTGAGGTTGTTGTAGAGCGGCCCGGGAACGGGATTGCGGCGCAGGAAGTTGATGGCGTTGACGGGATAACCGGCGCTGATGGCGCGATCGAGGCCGCGCTCGTTGAAGTCGACGGCATTGGCGATGAGAACCAGACAGACGGTGACGGCGGCGGCGATGCCGAGGCGTTCCAGCCAGAGATCGCGGAGGGTGGATGCAGACTCCAGGTTATCGCCCACAGAACGGGTGCGAACCTGGGGCACTGATTCTTGCGTGCGCTCTTCCGCGTATGCGCGGAAGGCGTCGGCGATGCACGCCGCCGCAGGCAGGCAGATGAACCAGGCGTCGCGCATGGTGCGGAACGCCACGACCGTGCCGATGGCGAGCAGAGATAGTTTGAAGAGGTCGAGCGTGCGACGAAGAGGTAGGTTCCGTCTCTGCGAGGCCGTTCTCAGGATTACTCCGCGATCTCGCCTGCCATCCCACGGCGAAGAACCCTGCGGCTGCGAGGAAGAGTTCAAGGAAGTGGCTGTAGCCGCGGAAGCTCAGCGGCTGGAGTTCGATGATCACCGAGTAAGTGAACTTGGCCTTCGAGTACTCGAAGACGACGAGATAAGGATGATAGGTGTAGGGGCCAAGCAGAGTCGCCAGCACGCAGGCGGCAAAGATCAGGATGAGTTTGCCGGTGTAGGGCGGACCCTCTTGTCCGCCCAGCAGCGTTAAGGCGGGCTGGAGCTTTTGCCCGACACTCTCGGGGAGAGCGCGCCCGAACGCGGAGAGGAGTGTCCGAGCCACACAAACCCCGGCAAGCAGGCCGACCAGGAATAATCCGTAGATGAACTGGATGTGAAGATTCGCCCAGACGAAGAACAGGAGCGGAAGCCAGTAGAGCTTCTTCACGTCGGCGGTGCGATTTGCCTCGAGCAGCAGGGTAAGCGTGACCGCGAAGAATGCGATGGAGAAGAAGAACGGGCGCGGCGTGCCGTTGAACAGGAACGACCAGCAAACGATCCAGGTGAGGATCCACGCGGTCCAGAACTGGCCGGAGAGACGGAAGAGCATCCAGTAGATGGCGCAGGCGACGCCGAGCGTGAGGATAGTGCCGAAGACGCCGATACCAATCAGGCCAAACCAGGCATAGGCGCGGGAGAGAAGAACTTCGTATCCCCAGCTGTACGCGATCCACGGACGAGCGGCGGCGGTGCGCGAGAGAATGCCGGTGTGCGGAACGGCGAGGTGGTCGACGATCCAGTCGCCGACTTTCAGGTGCCACCAGATGTCGGAGTCGAGGACGAAGTATTTCAGGCGCAGCGCCATCTCGCCGATTACGACGAAGAGCGCAGCCAGCGAGCCGAGACGCAATACGCGCAGGCGCGAAAGCGACCGAATCTGTTCGACGATCTGGTTCATTCCTGCGGCTTCGTCATTTGGGGAATAGCGTCATTCGAGCATTAGAGAGCGCATGACTGCGGGTTGTTGTCACGCCAATGAGTGGCAACTATCATGCCACTGAAAAAGCCTACTAAGCGATTGAACCACAATATGTTCCAGCGGTATGGGGGTAGCCGGGGAAGGCAGGAAAGGGGCAATTCACACGTCCGGTGCGGGGAAATGCCCGCGAGAGCCTGGGCCGACATGTGAAGGCGGTTGCGACAGGTTCATAAACGATTGATAGGAATAGTGTATTCCCCACGGCTCCAGGATGCTGTTTTGGCACCTCTGATGCACTTGATTCCCGGTTGCAGCGCCATGTGTGCGGGTAGATCGCTTTGGCTCCGGAGGAACGTGGGACAAGCAATACCGGAGACCGGAACAGGGCTGGACGTCAGTTCTGAGACCGCGGTTAGGCCCTCGGGATCAGAGCTGGTCCAGCCCTGTTCTTGAAATCAACAGTCTACGGCGATTCACTGGGGAAGTCGGATGGCAGAACAAACCAAAAAACAGAGCGGGGCCGGCTATTGGACGCCGCGAATTGCGGCAGCCGTGCTGGCGCCAGTCGTGTTGGTGTTGCTGATCGAAGGCGCGCTGCGATTGTTCGGAGCGGGCTTTGCGACCGACGTCACGACCGCCTGCACGATACAGGGCAAGCCGGCCTCCTGCTACAACCTGTTTTTTCCCGCGCCGTTTTTTCCGCCGGGAATGATCAAGTCGCCGCAGGCCTACGCGATTCCAGCGGAGAAGCCGCAGGGAACGTACCGCATTTTTGTGCTCGGGGAATCGGCCGCGATGGGCGATCCCGACCCGGCATACGCATTCAGCCGCTACCTGGAAGTGATGCTGCGGCAGCGCTATCCGGCGATGAAGTTCGAGGTCGTGAACACAGGCAGCGTAGCCATCAATTCGCACGTGCTGCTGCCGATTGCCGAGGGACTAGCGAAGCAGCGTCCCGACCTGTTCATTATTTATTCCGGTAACAACGAAGTGGTGGGGCCCTACGGCCCGGGCACGGCACTGACCTCCGGCGGCATGAGCATGCCCGTTATTCGCTCGACCATATTCTTCCGCTCCACGCGCATTGGGCAGATGCTGACGAAGCTCGGCGCACAGAAAAAAGAGTGGGGCGGGATGGAGATGTTCCTGGATAAGCAGGTGCCGGCGAGCTCTCCACTGATGGCGCACGTCTACGAGAATTACGACCGCAACCTGCGCGATACGGTGGCGGCGGCACGAGCTTCGGGAGCGCGGGTAATCGTGAGCACGGTGGCGACGAACGTGAAAGACTGCGCGCCGTTTGCGTCAATGCATAAGGACGGGTTGAGTGCCGATCAATTGCGATCCTGGAATGCGCTGGCGGAGCAAGGGGCGAGCCTGGAGAGCCGCGCGATCTTACGCAGAGGCCGCCAAGGCTTACCTTGACGCGGCGAAGATCGACGATCAGTACGCCGAGCTGGAGTTTCGCATTGCTCGCGCGCTGTGGGGAGAGGGAGATTACGCGGGCGCGAAGCAACATTTCTTGCGCGCGCGCGATCTCGATTCGCTGCGCTTTCGGGCGGATGGGCGGATCAACGAGATCAACAGAACGGTAGGGGCATCGGCTGCGGGAGCCGAGTTAGTCGATGCGGAAGATGTTTTTTCCCGGCAGAGTGCAAACGGTGTGATCGGCAGCGATCTCGTCTTATGAGCATGTGCACATGACGCCGCTCGGAAATTATCTGCTGGCGCGGGCGATGTTCCTACAGATTGCGAGCAAGATGCCAGCCTCGGCGCCGGCAGAGGCGGCACAAGCCACGTCGCTGCGAATGGACGACGGTAGTGCTTTCGGAGGCCGATTGCGAACGGCTGCTGGCGCTGACTCCCCATGATCGCACCCGCATCGCGAATGAGATGCTACAGAGGTTGCAGAAACCGCCATTTACGAACCAACTGAACCATTCGGATCAGCTCTTGCGATTGGCATTCCAGGCCGAGGCGCCAGACGAAGATCCGCAGCAGACAGCGGCGGAATATCAGTGGGCGATCGCGCAGAATCCGACTGACCGCGTGCTGCGTTATAACTATGGACTGTTCCTCTTCGGGTACGATCGCAATGCGGCGGTTGCCCAGTTGCGGCTGTCGCGGCCATGGGATGGGTTCCCGGTGTTTGCGCCGGATGGGACGTTTGTGGAGTAGCATCCAAACTTTTTCCGCCGCGCTGCCTCCATCCATAAAAATGCCCCCGCTTTCGCGAGGGCATTCTCAACTCATCTTGATTTGTATCAATGCAGCGTGTAAGTGGCCAGTCCCACTCCGCTCTGCGAAATGCCATTGCCTGCCGCAATCGCCTTCACGGTAGCCGTGGCCGAAAGCGAAATCGTGCAAGGGTTCGGACACGACGTCGACGAAGTTGATGGGAATGATCCGTCGGTCGTGTAGTAGATGTTCACGCCGCCGGTCGAGTCGGAGATGGTTACAGACAACGGTTTGGGATATGAACCGGATGCCGGCGACAAGGTTGGGGTATTCGCCGAGATCGTATAGGTCCCGACCGCTACGTTGCTGCTTCCGTATCCGCCGCCGGACGCGATTGCCTTAAGGGTGGTTGTTACGGAGACCGTTAACTTGCACGGGTTGGCGCACGAGGTGGACGAGGTGGTCGGGAACGAGCCATCGGCCGTGTAATAGATGGTTGCTCCACTCACCGAATCCGAGATCGTGACGGCTTGGGCGGAGTAGTACGTGCCCTGCGCTGGAGAGAACGTGGGATTGGGAGCCTGGATCACGTAGCTCCCGGTGGATATCGTACTGGCTATGTATCCATAGGCGATGGTTATCGCCTTGATGGTCGTGTTCTGGGTAACTGAGATCGGCGTCGCATAGGGAGTAGAACTGGCCGTCGGCGTTGAACCGTCGGTTGTGTAGTACATCTGGAGATTGAGAGCGTTGGAAAGCTTGACCGATTGCGGTCCACTGAAAGTAGAAGGCGTGGGCGAGAAGCTGGGCGCCGGCGCCTGCGGCAACAAGATGGAGTAAGTTGCGAGGGCGGGAGAGCTGTTTGGAACATATGGATAAGTCGCCATCGCATAGATCGAGGTTGTGCTTGCGACTGTGATCGGGCCGGAATAGACGTTGGAATGCTTTGTGGGTAGCGATCCGTCAGTCGTGTAATAAATGACGGCGCCCTTCGTCGAATCGGAGATGGTGATGGTTTGTGGAGTATGGTAAGTGGCCGGCGCCGGAGAGAACGTGGGCAAGGGGACACCGGGATCAGGGCCGTGCATCACGGAGGCCCAGTAGGCTAGTTGTGCTTTCGTGTAGGCATGAGATCCGGGCATTCCCGGCGGCAGGGTCAGACCGTATTCGTTCGTCACGCCGTCATTGCCGACGTGGCATTGACCGCAAGCAAGATCAACGTCGAGCCAGTTTGCGTTGTAGAAGGCCGAGCCATCCATCTCGGAGTACTCGGTCTCAACGCCCAGAGATGTGATGTTCTGGTTGTAGAGCTGGTCGGGGGTTGGGAACGTCCGGTAATTCGGGTCGGTGCTGATCCGGAACAAGTGGCTGTTGGCGGTTCCCAGCGCGGCTTGCATGTGGCAAGTGATGCAAGCACCCGGAATATCAGAGGGTCCCCCAGTCGGGAACGGCGTGCCCGGTCCCATGGGATGGTTGATGGTCGCCATGATGTTCTTTGAGAGCGTGTGGCACTGCGTGCAGGTGGCGAGAAATGGACTGCTTGCTCCCGCTGCGGGCACTGTGCTCTGGTGAGGATCGTGACAGCCGACGCATCCGAGGTTCTTCGTCGGATCGTTCAGGTTCTCGGTGAACTGGCTCCCGTAGGTGCCGGAGACGGTGATGGAGAGATCGGAGGAGTGCTGGGCGTTCTGATTAAGGGTGCCGCTGAAGCGGGCATGTGATCCGTTCAGGAAAGACTGGCCAGCTTCGTGATTGACATAAGGTTTGTAGATCCATTGATTGGATGGATTGATCACGCAGTAGGAATAGGTTGAGCCCGACAGGTCGGAACAGTATCCGTGATCGCTGGTGACGAGCGCGTTGGCAGGATTAATGCTGCCCTCGACCGGAGGATTGCCGGTCGGATTCGCCATCGTAATGGATTCCGCTCGGTGGCATTCCATGCAGAGCGCCGTGGAGGCTTCATTGTTAGCGATGGTTGCTTGCAGACCGCCTTCGGGGTGCGAACCGTATCCCCAGGCTGCGGCGTGGCATCGCTCGCACTGGATGCCGGTCAGGTACCACGACGATGTACCGGTCGTTCCGCTGGCGATGTAGCCGTCGCTTGGGAGCCGCCGGAATATTGCATCGGGAATGGCAGACACCTGGTCATTGGTGTTCTGGGTGGGCTCAGGCCCCCATTTGTCGAAGTTGTAGCCGGTGGCATGGCAGCGTGCGCAATCAAAGTTGCCATTGGGATAGATGTCTCCGGTAAGGCCGGAGTCGAAAACTGTATTGAGATGAGTGGCCGTGGGATTCTGGCTGCCGCCGTAGTTCTGCCATCCACCGTAAAGATAGAAGAGATTACGAACTCCACCCGCGCCGACAGTGGGAGCTACCGGCGTGTAGGGCGCCGGCGCGTGCGAGTTAGGCAGCGTGTAATAGGGGAACTGGCAGGCCGCATCGATCGGAGACAGGCCATTGACGGCAAGAATGCCGAGCGGATCACACCAGCCCAGCGTGACCTGGTTGGTAGTCCAATTGTAAGTGCTGCCGGAGCCATAGTAGTCGTCGGTGGTGAGATAGACATTGTCGTCGGGACCGCCCCACAGAGTGCCGGGCGCAAATTTGCGCAAGGTGTTGCGGTGCCCGGTCATCAGGTAGGGGTAGGTATCAGTTCCGTAGTGGCAACTAAGGCACTGGTTGACATCCGAATAGTAACTGGTCCAGCCGCCGGCCCCATTATTGGATGCTCCATCCCCGTGATAGACCTGACCGGTGCCGTTTGGCTGATAGTTGAGATAGTCAACGGGCTTGCAGCCCTGGCTCAGATAGCACTGCGCATGTAAGGTAAGAGGACAGAGTGCCAGGAACACCAGAATGACAAGTAGGGTCAACCATGAGAGGTGCGATTTCGCTGTCATGCTAATCTCCGTGTCTTAATCGGTACCGGCTAAGTTGTGACCGTGCTGGTGAATTGCAGTCCGGACGGATGCGTTGTTTCTCCGCTCTGCCGGGAGTAGACACGCCGCCATGGGAGCGTGGTGCAGCGATGTCTTTCGTCGAACTGGGATCCGAAATCAATTTCCGAGAACCAGAAACTGCATGGGCAGGAAAGAAAGCCTGCCCCCTTACCGATCAAGCCGTGCGTGGGAGAGCCGTGTTGTCGCAAGATTGCTTGCGCAAAAATGCCACAACTGCGTTCGAGGCAGGTGTAACAAGGAAGAGGAACACTCGTCAGTGATATCACTCACCGGTGGTTGTGACCTTGGATTAAAGTTAGTTAGCAGAAAAGAGAAAAATCTAGAAATTTCCGTACATCATTTGTGCGGCGCTGGTCCCGTGCGACCAGGTCACGATAAGCACGACGAGCAATGCGAGTGCATATAGAGGAGTTAGCCAGAACCAGCGCCAGCGCACGAGGAGCGCGACGAGCCCGGTGGGCGGGACCGCTTCGGAGGATTGTTCAGCGTCGAAATCAAGCGCCTTGCTGGTCAAGAGAACGAGCGCATACCCCACCGCAAGCGCAAGGATCAGGAGATACAGGTTAGTGGTCAGGAAATGCGTGGAATAGGCCGCCGGCGACACGACGGCGCCGAGCATCTGGCGCGCCTGGCGGAGTGAATTGGCGCGGAAGAAAATCCATCCGAGATTCACCAGGCTGATGGTCGCGAGCCAGGAAAGGGCGTTCCATGGCGTGACGGGCGGTGTCCAATCATACTTGCGCTGTAGGGCTTCGATGACGCGGTGCAGGACTAAGAGCGCTCCATGGTAAGCACCCCACAGAAGAAAGAGCAGGGTCGCCTTGTGCCACAGTCCGAACAGGACCATCGAGATGAGCAAAGCGAAATTGCGCCACCAGACTTCGCGACGCATCTGCATGATGGGAAAGAAGACATAGTCGCGAATCCAAAACGATAGCGACATGTGCCAGCGCGTCCAAAACATGGAGGGGCTAGTGGACTCGAAGGGACGAGCGAAATTTTCGGGCACCGTGAAGCCGAGGGCCTCAGCGGCACCGATGGCGATGTGCGAGTAGCCGGCAAAGTCAAAGAAGAGTTGGAGACCGTATCCGAAGGCGAGGCACCAGACGTCGGCGGCGGTCCAATGCGTTGCATGGTCGAAGCCGGAATTGATGCCATCGCCGGCGAGAATCCCCTGCCCCATCAGGCGCGCGAGTTGCATCATGAGCGCGCCGATGGCGATGCGGCGCAAGCCCTGCACGATGCCATCCCATCGCGTCGCCGTGTCGGAGCGAAATTGCGGCAGCATGTCAGGCACGCGGCAGACCGGGCCAGAGATGGTGACGGGAAAGAACGCCAGGTAGATCGCGAATTCGGGGAGAGACGGGTCGATGTCCTCGCCCTGGTAGACATCGAAGAGGTAGCTCAAGGCCTGGAAGGTCCAAAAGGATATGCCGACCGGCATGGCGAGGTGCGCGAAGGACTGCAAGGAAGATGGAAGATGGACAGCGGCTTCGGGCAGATATTTGAAGACGCTCAGCAGGGCAAGATTGAAGAGAACTCCGACCGAGAGCGCGACGCCGGATGGCTTGCGACGGAGCCATTCGCCGACGAGATAGTTGGTAATGGTTGAAGCGACAAGGACGGCGGCGAACCAGGGCGTCCAGGTGAGATAAAGCGCGTAGCTTGCAATGAGCAGAGTGGCTTGGCGGAGCGTGCGGGAACGGGCTCGGGCGAGGATCGCCGCGCAGAGCACAAAGACCAACACATAAATGATAATGCGGATCAATAGACCTCCGGCGTTTGCTACTGCCACTGCGTCATTGCCGTTCCCAAAATCCCTCTTTGCTCGGGATTAAAACTCCGCTGGGGAAGTATTCCGACTGCGACGGCAATTTTTCCCATCGAGATTAGCAGCGAACAGGGATAAAGGCATGTGGCGCTCGTCACAAGCATTCGCATTTTCATCCACTACAATGACCTGTGCTTCGACCCCAAAATCTGATGGAGGCGCTGGCGGCGGCGCCCGGTGACTGTCCCTTCGTTACGTTCTGGATCAACGAGGATGAGCAGGAGACGGTGACGTTTGCCGAGTTTCGCCGGCGGGCGCGCGCACAGGCTGCGGCATTGCGTGCGCAGGGAGCCAGAGGCGGGGAACGCGTCGTCATCATCATGCCGCAGGGCATTGCCGCGATGACGGTTTTCGCAGGAGCCATGATGCTCGGGGCCGTGCCTGCCTTTCTTGCTTATCCCAACGACAGGGTTGAGGCAGCCAAGTACCGCTCGGGGCTCGCGGGGGTTACGGCTAACCTCAAAGCGCGACTAGTGGTCATCGATGAGGAATTTCCGGAGGAGATGCTGGAGCATGTCGCACTCGCAGGCGAGGCAAAGGTGGTCCGCGCGGGAGGGGGCGCTGAAGGTGACTCCAGCGCGTCGTCTTTTGATGGCTCCGGGACGGCGGAAGGCGTTTCGGGCGACAGCGTGGCCTTCATTCAGCATTCGGCCGGGACGACCGGGCTCCAGAAGGGCGTCGCCCTGACCCATGCCGCGGTGCTGCGGCAACTGGAGCATCTGGCACGAGCTCTGCGCATTGACAGCACCGCCGACCGAATTTATAGCTGGCTACCGCTCTATCACGACATGGGGCTGATCGCCTGCTTCATGCTGCCGATGGTCTATCACCTGCCGCTGGTGATGCAGTCGCCGCTCGACTGGGTGATGGTTCCGGAGACGATGCTGGAGGCGATCAGCGAGCACCGATGCACGCTGGCGTGGATGCCAAACTTCGCGTTTCAGTTTGTGCCACGGCGCACGCGTCCCGAGCGGCGGGCGCGTTACGATATGTCGTCGCTGCGTGCGCTCATTAATTGTTCGGAGCCGGTGCGTACGAGCAGCATGGCGGAGTTTCAGGTGGCGTTCGCGCCGAACGGATTGCGCGCGGGCGTACTCCAAAGTTCTTACGCGATGGCCGAGAACGTCTTCGCTGTCAGCCAATCGGATATTGATGGCATATCAGGTCCGACGCGTGTTTATGCTGACGGCAAGGAATTTCGTGGCGCTCACCGGATCGTTGCGGTTGATGAAACTGCACCCGGAGCGCTGAACTTCACGTCATCGGGACGATTGTTGCCGCATCACGACGTGCGCATCGTTTGGGACTCCGGCCAAAAGCTCGGGGCAGGTTGGGTGGGAGAAATTCTGATCAAGAGCGATTGCCTGTTCGAGGGCTATTACAATCGTCCGGACCTGACCACCCAGGCCATTGTGGATGGATGGTATCGAACGGGCGATCTGGGGTTCTTGCTGAACGGCGAGCTTTATGTCGTCGGGCGAAAGAAAGACCTGATCATTGTTGGCGGCGAAAACATTTATCCGCAAGACCTCGAAGAGATCGCCGGGAGGCACCCCGCGATTCATGAGGGCCGGGTGATTGCGATGGGGTTGTACAACCCGGATATTGGTACCGAGGAGATCGTCATCGTGGCCGAAATGGAAAGCGAAGACCACTTGGCGAATGTGGCACAGATTGAGGGCGAGATTCGCAGCCTGGTCGTGGCGAGCATGGGAGTCACGGTAAGCAGCATTTTTCTAAAACCGCCGAAATGGATCGTCAAGAGCACGGCCGGGAAAGGCGGCTCGCGCATCGACCCTGGAAAAATTACGAAAAGAACATCCTGAAATTAATTTTGAATAGCGCTGGGACTCGGTTCGTAAGGCACATTGAGATGCGGCAAAGCCGCGTCTGAAAGAGAGAGCAGAGACTTCATGACGGAAGAAGCGAAACAGATGATCGAGTACATACTGCAGCGAATTCGCAAACCTACGCTCTCAATCGACGAGAACACGGCCCTGGTCTCATCAGGACTAGTGGACTCGATGGCGCTTGGCGACGTATTACTGAAGCTGGAAGACCTGACGAATACGCGTATACGCCCAGGCGCGGTCAAGCCGAAGGATCTGGACACGGTCACAAAGATGTTTGCCACGGCGCAGAGGGTAGGGAAACCCCGGAAGTAGCACTCGCGCGATTCGGACCTTTAGCTCGAGGATTTGGGTTAATTGCTCGATCAGGAAAATTCGATCAATAAAGCAGGCGGAAGATGTCGCTGTAGTCGTCCGTCCAGAGTCGCGGCGCAACTGACTGCTTGAACGGCGGCGGATTTGGAGTAAGGCCGTCGACCTGAATGGCTTCCGGATGGCGCGCAATGAACACCCAGAGATTTTCGAGGAAGGGATAGCTGCCGTCCGTAAAGCGCACGAGCGAACTGGCCTGGGAGTGGGCGCGCAGACCCTCAAGCACGGGCAGCAGATTAATATGGCGGCTGCTGACGTGAATGGCGATTACGCCACGCTCGGGATTCACGTGCTGCCAGTAGGTGTCGAAGGCTTCGCGCGTCAGCAGGTGGACGGGAACGGCATCGCCGGAGAAGGCGTCGAGCACGAGGACGTCGAACTGCTGCCGCTGGCCGCGGACAATTTCATTTTCGAGCAGCAGCCGGGCGTCGCCTTCTTCGACATCGACTTTCGCGTCTGAGTTCCGGATGTAGGTAAAGACGGGCTGGGCATCGGTGGAGAGCTTTACAATATCCGGATTAATTTCGTAATAGCGGAAGTAGTCTCCGGTCCTCCCGTAGGCGGCGAGCGTTCCAGCACCCAAGCCAACGATTCCGACGCGCAAGTTGCCGGGCGCAATTGTTCTGTTCGGATGATTCTGCAGGAAAATTCCAATGCCGCTTTCCGGGCCGTAGTACGCCATCGGAAGATGGTCGTTCGGCGGGTCGAGCTGCGCGCCGTGCAAGGTGCGTCCATGAAAGAGGGCCTTGCCGCCCTGTCCCAGTTCGTAGATGCGGAGCGCGCCGTAAAAATTCCGTTCGCCGCGAAAGAGAGCCGACTCAGGCTGGGCGCTTTGATAGAGCAACACCATCGAAACCGCCGCAAGCGCCAATACAAGAATGTGGATGAAACGGAAGTCGCGCTTGTAGGCGGGACGGGCTGCGCGCTGAACATAGGCGCCCGCGAGCGCGAGCGTGCTCACGATCAGGGCAATTGGATAGAAGCGGACGCCCTCGAGGTAATCGGGCAACGGATCGATCCAGCGGCTGGCGGCGTAGGTAGCCACCACAACTCCAGCGGCAATAGCAGCGGGAAGCCAGAAGCCGAGTTGGAAGAGCCAGGACTCGGAGTCGAGAACGAGGCAACAGAGGAGCAGCACGGTGCAGGCTGCCAGCGAAATCTGGAATTCGGTAAAGAACTTGAAAACGTGCGGCGCGACGATGGCGACGAAGACGCCGCCCAGCGCGCCCCCGGCAGAGATCGAGAGATAGAAAGAAGTAAGATGGCGCACCGTAGGCCTGAGCCGCACGAGTTCGCCGTGGCAGATCATGCAGCCGACGAAGAGGAGCAGTGGAAGCGCGATGATTTCCGTTGTTTGGAGCGCGAACTTCATTGCTATGCCAAGCAGGAGAAGGCCGAGCGCAAAAAGCGGATGAAACACGGCTCGCTGATACCACCGTGGGTGGTCGAAACACAAGATGAAGCTGAGCAGATAAAGCGCCAGTGGCACAACCCAGAGAAGAGGCAGCGAGATTACTTCCTGGCAAAGGATGTTGGTAGTGGCCAGTAATAGAGAAGATGCACACGCCGCAAGCAGCAACCAAAGCAAGCGGACACGGGCGCGAGGGGCAGCGTCAGGGGAAGCAACAGGCTGGGTTTGAAACTCAGGGGATGCCCGGCGCGCTCGACGATCGCGCCGACCACGCACACCACGCACATCCGGCGACGAACACGCAGAACAGTACCGACCAGACCATGCCGAGAGTGCGGGTGCGCAGAGCGGGCTCAAAGAGGAACGGGAAGGTGAGCAGTCCCAGCAAAGAACCCAGGTTCGAAACCGAGTACAGACGATAGGCCTGGTTGTGACCGAACCTGCCGAACCAGCTTTGCAACAGCGGAGCCGAGGTCGAGAGAACAAAGAAGGGCAGGCCGGCAGCAATCAGCAGCACCATTGCGACATCCCACACTGGGTTGGCGCTGCCCGCCGGTCTCCAAGAAATGGCGGGAGTGATCGCCGACGGCCATCGAAGCAAGAGTCCAATCACCGCTAGCGCCGAGACCGTGAGCAATGTGAAATGCACGCGAAGCTGCCGGCCGGGAGCGAGCCGGACGGAAATCAGATGAGAATAAACGTAGCCGGCGAGCAGCAGCATCTGGAACACAAGCATGCTGGTCGTCCAGACAGCGGCCGAGCCTCCAAACCAGGGCAGGATGTACTTGCTGACAATCAATTGCACCTGAAAAAGCAGGAATGCACTGAGGAACAAAGTTGCAGCGTAAACCGCGAACAGGCGTGCGGACGCAGGCTCGGTTGAGGCGTGCCGCGCCGTCGAGTTCAGAGTTGCAGTCTTTTGGCTCATTACCCTTCCGCAAGCGAAATGCCCGACAATTGCCTTCCAGATTACGGTCAAGGGCGGATCGAAAAAATACTCATTCTCACCGAAGTGTGTGATGGTGATCACACCATCACACAAGTAGCGGCAGAGGTTCTCCGTATCTGACCCGTGGCAACCCTTCCGCCACCCCTATTACAGGGGCAACCTCGAAAAAGTTGACCGGTGAAGAAAAATGTAAAGTCACCGAAAATGCGGCCTTGAGAGCTTGGTTTCTGCCCGCTCGTTCTGCTACTCTGCCCCTTTCGCTTTGGACCGGGGGATTCCCACTCATGCAAAGTATGTTTCGTTCGATCGTGGTTGTTCTGTTGTGTTTGCTCTCTCCGCTGGCGGTCGTCGCGGGCGACAAGAATAATAAGGACAAGTCTTCCAGCACCGCTAATGCGGGCGCGCCATCCTACGAATCTCCGCAGCCTGCAAGAGAAGAAATTGATTACGCGATGTATGACCGCATCCGAGACGAGGGCTTGCATCATTCGCACATAATGGAGTTCGCTTCGGCGCTCATGGATGGTATCGGGCCGCGCCTGACGGGCTCGCCCAATTTGCATCGGGCGAATGAATGGACGCGCGACCAGCTCACCGCAATGGGCTGCGTGAACGCGCATCTTGAGGACTGGGGCGAGTTCGGCATGGGCTGGCAGCAGCTCAACACCTGGGTGCGGATGAGTTCGCCCGACACGGCCGTTTTTATTGCACAGGCGGCGCCGTGGTCGCCTTCGACGAATGGCGCGGTCAATGGGCCGGCGATCTGGCTGGACGTGAAAACGCCTGAGGATATCGAGAAGTACAAAGGCAAGGTGGCAGGAAAAATTGTGCTCTTCGGCGAGATGCGCGAGGTACCTCCGGTCGATAAGCCGCTATTCGAGCGTTCGGATGAGAAAGACCTGGCCAAGATTGTCGATTATCCGCTCGGACCCAATCGCGAATACGAACAATATATGCAGGATCGAGCCAAGCGGCGCGAGATGCAGGAGAAGACGCTGAAATTTTTCACGGACGAGCATCCGCTCGCCGTCGTTCTGCCGAGCCGCGATGGCCGCAATGGTGGTGGTTCCGGCGGGACGATTTTTGACGATGGCAGCTTCGGCTGGTCGACCTACAAGCGCGATCATGCGCTCCAGTTTCCAGTCGTAGTGATGGCGATAGAGAATTACGGGCGGGTCTACCGGTTGCTGAAGGCGCATGTGCAGGTCACGATGGAGATGAACGTCGACACCAAGTTCACCGGCGATCACGAACATGGATTCGACACGATCGCGGAAATTGCGGGGACCGATCCAAAGCTGAAAGATGAAGTCGTGATGGTCGGTGGCCATCTCGATTCGTGGGCTTCAGCCACGGGCGCCACGGACAACGGGGCAGGCACGGTAGTCGCGATGGAGGTGATGCGGATTCTGAATGCCTTGCAGGTAAAACCGCGGCGGACGATCCGGATCGCGCTCTGGACAGGCGAAGAGCAGGGATTGTTCGGGTCGGCAGGTTATGTAAAAGAGCATTTTGGATTCGCGCCACTCTCCACGGCTCCTGACCAGCTGAAGCTGCCGGAGTTCATGCGGAAAACCGTTGGCCCGCTCGAGCTTAAACCGGAGCAGCAAAAAATCTCCGGCTACTTCAACGTGGACAACGGTACGGGAAAAATCCTTGGCATTTATTTGCAGGAGAACGCCGCCGAGGCGCCCATCTTCCAGCGTATGGATTGAACCGTTGAAGGACCTGGGCGTAACGACGATCACGCTGCGCAATACGGGCGGCACGGATCACGAGTCGTTTGACGCAGTCGGTATCCCGGGATTTCAGTTCATTCAGGACCGCATGGATTACGTTTCGCGTACCCATCACTCCAACATGGATACATACGAACGGCTACAGGCAGCCGATCTGGAGCAAGCCGCGACCGTGGAGGCGATCTTCGTCTACAACACCGCCATGCGCGACCAGATGCTGCCGCGCAAGCCGCTGCCACATCCGGAACTTGAGGAGCAGCGCAAGGCTCCGCTCAAGAAGCTGATGCCGGGAGCGGTGGAAGTGGAAGAAAAAGGCGCTGCGGACAACAAGCAGTAAAGTGGCGCCGGCTTGCTCCTGAATACGAAGACGAGAGTCTCTCGCTCTGCGAGGCCCGGACGGTTAATGCGCTTCCGGCTGCAGTGCGGGAGAAGCGGTAGCGGGCGGCGGTTCCAAGAACTCTCCCTTGAATACGCGGCCAATCCCGCGAACTAGCTGACGCATCGGCAGCTCGCCCTTCGTGTTGGCAAAGAAAATCTCTCCCTTGCGGGTTCCGCGATAGCACCAGCGTTTAAGGATGGCCAGGTGCTCCATGCGCTCAGCGGCGCTGTGCGGCTCAGCGGCAGGGAAATTCGCCAGGACGGCCTGAATGCGGGCTTCCATCGACTGCGATTTTGCGTGTTCGGGACTTGAAACCGGAAACGGCAGGGGTCCGGCGATGACTCCGGTATCAACGCGAAACAACGCGACGCTCTCAGGCTCGACGGACGGCTGCACGACAAGCGCGCGCATTCGATCGACGCGCTGCACCTCCTCGGGCAATTGTTGCAGCAGCGGCGCCAGTTTTTCCAAGCGCGCGTGCAGGGCAGCGGCTTCCTCGAAGGACAGATTTTCCGAGGCCCGATCACGCTCGGCGGAAAATTGCCTCTTCAGCGAGTCGCCGCGCGTATCGAGAAAATCTTCGACGCGCACAACCTCGGCTCGGTACTCGTCGTCGGTGCAGCCTTTAAAGCACGGGGCGAGGCACATCTTCATTTCGGAGTAGACGCAGCCGGGAAACTTTGGATCGGGGCGCAGGTCTTCCACGCAGCGGCGCATTTTGAAAAAATCGAGCGCGTCATTCATGAATTTTTCGGCCATCGTGCGCGACGGAAAAGGGCCGTAGTAGATGTTCCTGGACGCCCAGTCGCCCTAGGCGCGTAGTGATAGAGGCGCGTGGGTATTCATTTTCGAGATGAAGTTTGACCAGCGGGGCGAAGCGCAAGTGCAGGCGCTTTTCGTAGGTTTTGGGAAAAGCCTCGCGCAGGACGTGGTAGAGAAGAAATCCGGATTCGAAGTCGGAGCCGGTGAGCGAGTACTCGATTTGACGGACATGGTCGCGCAGATTGAGGCGCTTCGAGCGTTCTTCAGGCGCGGAGAGCAGGCGTTCAAGCCGCCGGCGCAGGTTGGCGGTTTTGCTTACGTAGGGTTCCGAGCCGGGCTCCGACCCTCGAAGCAGAAACACAGCCGAGGCAGATGGGATCGCGGAGAAGATCTCGCGGTCGCGATGAGGCGCGAATTCGATGTGATTAGCCAGCACGTGACAGTTCTCTCAGGGATTGCGCAAAGCGATGACCACAGGGTACACAGGGAAACATGGGGGGAAGCAAGAAAAATGCTCCCCGCGACTCTGTTGTACCCTTTGGTTATGAGGCTGGAACCACGTGCGGCTCGCTCTCCCCGCGCGGCGAGTTCTTGCCGCGATCCATGGCTTTATTAGCGAGGCCGTCCGCGGTTTGATTGTGCTCACGAAGGGCGTGGCGGATTTCTACGTACTCGATCTGCGCGGTTAAACGTTGGGCTTCGTCGTAGAGCTTACGCAGCTCCGGATGGCGCACTTTGTAAATGCCTTTCATCTGGCGAACTATGAGTTCAGAGTCGCTGATGACCTTGAGTGATGGAATTTTGTGCGCGATGGCATACCGCAGAGCGGCAAGGAGACCGTTATATTCGGCGTAGTTGTTGGTGCGGTGGCCGAGGTATTGGCTGAGTTCGGCGACCTTCTTGCCGTGCGGATCGTGAATAACGACGCCGAAGCCAGCGGGGCCGGGATTGCCTCGGGCTCCGCCGTCGACGTGGGCGGTGTGGGCGGCGGATGCGTCCATGAATTGAGTTTAATTGAAAAGAGAGTTCTCAGTTTCTGGTTCTCAGTTCCCGGCAAATGAAAAATAATCTGCAGGAACCGAGAACCAAAAGTGAGAACTGGAGAAACCGTACTACCGTCCGGTGGCTAAGCGCGTGGCGAGTCGCGGCGGCAGGTTGGCGGCGAGGATTTTTTCCTGGGCTACGCGCAGGTTGTAAGGCACTCTATAGAAGCTGACGATCCAGGCATCGCTGTCGAAGATGGCGAAGGCGGCGCGCCAGTCGCCATCGCGTGGCTGGCCGACCGACCCTGGATTGATGAGGTAGCGGACGTCTTTGCGCAGGGGCCAGTCTGAAGATTCAGGCTGCCCGACCGTGCGGTAGCCGGGGCGGTAGGCTTCGCTGATCTCGCCTTGCAGCATGAATCCGCCTTGCAGGTGCGTGTGTCCGAAAAATGTAATCGGAATCGCATTGGTGATGAGCGGTTCGATGGCGTCGCGCACGCTGACCATATATTCGTCTTCGTCGAGCGCGGAACCGTGAACAAACTGCACGCCAGGGAGTTCCTTCACCTGGACCGGACCCTGCGGCAGCGAACGCAGCCAGTCCAGGTTGCCTTTGGTGAGCTGGTCGCGGGTCCAAAGCGTCGCCAGGCCCGCAACCGGATTGAAGTCTTCGAGATCCATGAGGCCGCTGACGGCCTTGTCGTGGTTGCCGCGCACGAAGACCTTGCCCAGGTCACGCGCGCGCGCGATCACTTCATTTGGATTGCCGCCATAGCCCACCGTGTCTCCCAGGTTGACGACCAGGTCATAGGCGGGAGCAGCGGCGAGGCAGGCATCAAGCGCCTCGAGGTTGCTGTGAATGTCGCTGAGAAGAAGGATACGCACGGCAAAGGGAGGATTATAGCGTGGAATGGGATGTCAGAGCGCACCGGTCGGATTGCAGGGACCCGAACAAAGCACGACGGTTGCTACGAATGGTCGGGGCCGGATTCCGTCAGCTTGCGCTCCGGGAGGAAATAGGAGAGCGCGACAAAGGCGTAGATAAAGAAAGAAATGCGAACGTCGACAAAGGCAAGTGGAACCGACGCGGCATAGAGAACGACTGAAAAGATGTTTTTGGTCTGCGTCCGGTGCTGATAGCGCACCATCTCCTCGTCGTCGCGATGGTGCGCGGAAATAGCCGACCGCAGGATCGCGAACGCGCTTCCGCACATGAACATCACCACGCCGTACGGGGCCACTGCGTGGGGGTCGCGATGATTGTTGCCCATGTATGCGGTCACGAACGGCACCAGCGACATCCAGAAGAGCAGGTTGTTGTTCGACCAGAGCAGCCGGGCGTCGGCGTGGCGAGCGGCATGAAGAAGATGGTGGTGGTTCACCCACATGATCGCCACGACGATGAAGCTCAGCAGGTAAGCCAGGAACTGCGGTGCGACGGCGAGAAGCGAGGCGAAGGTGCTGTCGCGCGGAACCTTGAGTTCCAGCACCATGATGGTGATGATGACGGCGATGACTCCATCGCTGAAGGCTTCGATGCGATTCGTGCCCATGGGTGTTACATCTTTATCAGATTTTGTGAGGATTCATCTACTCGATTGATTGATCACCGGACAGCGGGCGAAATGTCCGGCCGCTACTTCGACGAGCGGTGGGAGCTCTGTGGCACAGGACACAATGCGGTGTTCGCATCGGGGCTCGAAGGGGCAACCCGGCGGTAGAGCGGCGATGGCGGGGACTGTCCCTTCAATGGTCGTGAGAGGCTGAGAACGATCGGTGGCCAGCGTTGGAATCGCGCGCAGCAGGCCCTGTGTGTAGGGATGGGCGGGGGCGGTAAAGATCGCTGACTTCGGCGCAAGTTCGACCAGACTTCCGGCATACATCACGGCAACGCGATCGGCAACGTGCGAGACGACGGCCAGATCGTGGGAGATGAAGAGCATGGCCAGGGAGAACTTCTGGCGGAGATCGTTGAGCAGGTCGAGGATCTGCTGCTGGATCGTGACGTCGAGCGCGGTGGTAGGTTCGTCGGCAATCAGCAGTTGCGGGCGGTTGACGATGGCCATGGCGATCATCACGCGCTGGCGCATGCCTCCGGAAAGCTGGTGAGGATAGCTGCGGGCGCGGCGCTCGGGCTCGGGGATGGCGACGTCGCGCATGCCCTCTACTGCGCGGTGCCAGGCTTCCATCTTCGGGGCGGCGTGATGCGCCAGCACCGCCTCAGCGATCTGGTCGCCCACGCGCATGACCGGATTGAGCGCGGTCATCGGCTCCTGAAAAATCATGGCGATGTTCAAGCCGCGCAGGTGGCGAAGTTCATACGGACTGAGCGTCGTGAGATTCGTGGGCTGGGGCGCTCCATTTTGGAAGCTCACGGTGCCGCTGACCTTCGCGGCTGGGGGAAGCAGTCCCATGATCGCCAGCGAGGTCACCGATTTTCCGGAGCCGGATTCGCCGACCAATCCGAGGACCTCGCCTGGGGCGATGAAGAAGCTCAGGTTGCGGACTGCGGCGATTGTTCCGGGGGTTATGTCGCCGGCATTGGCCGCTGAGGTCGCGGGCGCCTGGCTCGGGAACTCTACCGTCAGATTCTGGACGTCGAGAAGCGGGGGCACGTCAGTATCGTACCAGCACGATTCTTCAAGTTTCATGCGGCTGGAACGGAGATTTGCACAGACGGAATGCACGAGGCACCTTCCCGTCTAAAAATCCGGCCGCCTCGAAGGCCGCGATACTACCGCATAAATAGAGACGATTCGCGCGCCCGAAGGCTTACTGCACAAGTTGTGCGGCATCGCGCTGTGCATGGGCTGCACTCGATTGAAAAATGACGAGTTAAAAGCTCGGGATTGTGATTGACGTAAAAAATGAAAGGAGTAAAAACATAATCGTTCTTTGACACGTTCTGAAGTTTTTCCGGTTGGTGCAGCGTCCGGGGCTCAAGCGAAGTCACTCTGATAGCCGCGAGGCGAGTTGGAGAAGGCGAGTGAGGGTCTATAGCTAAGCGCTGGTCGAGGAGAACAGGAGCTGCTGTCGAAGGCAAGATAGAGTCCCGAGGCGTTGAACTGATTTATCCGGTTGGCGGTGAGCCCGGAGCCCGAGCGAGGATCGCCGGAAGGAATACCCGCAAGGGAGCCTTCTGAGAGAGGTCAGCAAGGGTCTAAACGCGAGCTACTGGCCGAGACGAATGAGATCAACATCACCTCGGGACTCTTAATTTTTGCATCCCGCCGTCAGCTATTCGCCTGTTCGCTCCCACCCAAGACTTCCCTTATCGAGCAATAACGTTGTTCCCGGACTGGGACCTAAGGCCCTAGTCCACGTGCTCGCCCTCTTCAAACGCCCCAGCTTCCGGCAGAACATCCGTTTCGCGCGCGATCCAGACGTACAGCGTAGGCAGCAGGAATACGCTCATGATGAGCGCGGCGATCAGCCCGCCCACGATTACGATCGCAAAGGGCCGCTGCGAATCCGAGCCGATAGCGTGCGATAACGCGGCCGGTAGCAGGCCCAGCGTCGCGACCAGCATCGTCATCATGATTGGCCGGAGCCGTTGCACTGCGCCTTCGACCGCCGCCTCTTCGATCGAGTGGCGGCGCACTCGCAACTGGTTGATGTATTCCAGCATAATTACGCCGGTTTGCACGCAAACTCCGAAGAGGGCGAGGAATCCGACACCGGTTGAGACGCTGAAGTGCGTTCCGGTGATGAGCAGCGCGATGAGCCCGCCGATGGGGGCGACCGCGATGTTGACCATGATCAGTCCCGTCCATTTGTAGGAGCTGAACATGGTGAACAGAATTACGAAGATGATGAGAATCGTAATCGGCAGCACGATCAGCAGACGCGCGTTGGCGCGCTTCTGGCTGGCGTATTCTCCCTCCCACCGCAGCGTGTAGCCGAGCGGCAGCTTCACCTTGTCGTTGACCTTCTGCATCGCCTCTTCGACGGTGCTGCCGAGGTCACGGCCGCGGACGCTGTACTTGATGGCGATGTAGCGCTGGTTGCCTTCGCGATAGATTTCCGAGCCACCATCACTGATTTTGATGTTGCAGAGCTGCGCCAGCGAGACGCGTTCGCCGGAGGGCGCGAGCAGGCGGATGTTTTCGATGGCATCTTCGGTGTCGCGATACTGCGGGAGATAGCGCAACGTCAGGTCGTAGCGCGCTTCGCCTTTCAGGACCTGCGTGAGCGCGTTGCCGCCGACCGCGGTCTGAATCGCGTCCTGTACATCGGAGACATTGATGCCGATAGCGTGCGGCCGCTTCGCGATTTACGGACACGTTGAGATTCGGCTGGCCGAGAACCCGGAAAGACCCCGAGGTCTTCGATGCCGTTGACCTGTCGCATCACGCCGACAATCTCGTCGGCCTTGTCTTCAAGAACTTTCAGATCGTCGCCATAGATCTTGGTGGCCAGCTCGCCTTTTACGCCGCTGACCGCCTCTTCCATGTTGTCTTCGATGGGCTGCGAGAATCCCCAGACTACGCCGGGAATCTTGTCGAGTTCGCGCTGCATGGCCGCGATGACTTCTTCTTTATTTTCGTGAAAGACCGGACGCCATTTTTCTTTGGGCTTCAGGTCGACGAAGTATTCGGTGTTGAAGAAGCCGGTGGCATCGGTGCCATCGTCGGGGCGTCCGACCTGGCTGGTGCATTGCGGAACTTCTGGAAACGAGCAGAGCACGGCGCGGGCCTGATTGGCGATGCGGATGCCTTCGTCAGGACCGGTCGAGGGAGCGAGCACGCCGCGCACCCAGATCGCGCCTTCATCGAGATGCGGCAGAAATTCGGAGCCAATGATGCCGGTGAAGGCCAGGAAATTCCCGACGATCGACAAAGAACAGACAGACACCGATGGTGATGGCGCGGTGGTGAATAGCCCAGCGCACCGCGACGCGATAGCGCATGAGCAGCCAGGTCATAACCGGATTGCGCCATTCGCTGGCGCCCTTGGCGAATGCGAAACTCGAAAGCACGGGCGCGACCACGATCGAAAACAAGAGCGCGCCGAGAAGCGCGAAGGCCACCGTCCAGGCCATCGGACGGAAAAGCCGGCCTTCCACCCGCTGCAAGCGTGAAGATTGGCAGGAAGGCGGTGATCGTAATGACAATGGCGTAAAAGACCGGGCGCTGAACCTCGTGCGCAGGAGTCGCTGATTTTTTCCACGGGCGTTTTGACCCCACTGTGCCCGTGATGGAGCGAGTGCACAATATTTTCGACCAGCACGATCGCGCCTTCCACGAGCACGCCGAAATCGAGAGCGCCGAGCGAGAGGAGATTCGCAGGAATGTGGCTCAGATCGAGACAGATGGCGGCAAAGAGCAGGGAGAATGGAATGGTCGCCGCCACGATCAGCGCGCCGCGAACGTTGCCCAGGAACAAGAAGAGGAATGAGCGAGACAAGGATCATTCCTTCCGTCAGGTTGTGCAGCACGGTGTGCGTCGTGTAGTGCACGAGCTTGCTGCGATCGAGAAACGGAACGATGGTGACGCCCTTCGGAAGAATCTGGGTGTTGAGTTCGTCGACGGTGCGATGGATGTCCTCGAGCGCGGAGTCGGCGGCCGCGCCTTTGCGCAGGAGCACGATGCCGGAGACTACGTCATCGTTATCGACAATCTTGCCGTCTTCGCGGTGCAAGGCGCGGGCAAACTGGCCGAGGCGAATCTTAGGGCCCTGCTGCACGACGGCGATATCTTTGACGCGGATGGGCGTGCCGTTCTTGCTGGTGATGACCGTCTGCTCGATATCCTGCACGCGGTCGACTAAACCAACGGAGCGGACGTTGATTTGCTGCAAGCCCTCCTGAATGAAGCTGCCGCCGGCGTTGACGTTGTTGTTGGTGAGTTGCTGCTCGACCTGCGCCAGGCTGAGTCCATAGGCGATGAGCTTGTTGGGATCGACGCGAACCTGATACTCGCGCGTCGGGCCGCCGAAGCTGGCGACATCGACGATGTTGGGAATTGCTTTGAAACGCTTTTCCACCACCCAGTCTTCGAGCGACTTGAGTTCCATCGCGTCGTATGCGGGATTGGAGCTGTGCAGGGTATAGAAATAGATTTGGCCGACCGGGCTCCAATCGGTGCCCATCTGCGGGACGACGCCGGTGGGTAGCGTGACCTGGGCAAGACGCTCTAGAACGCGTTCGCGGTTCCAGGCGTTGTCGGAGTCGTCGTCGAAAATCAGCTTAATGTCGGACAGCCCGAAGAGCGAGAACGATCGCAGGTGCACGATCTGCGGGATGCCGTTCATCGCGGTCTCGAGCGGAATCGTGACCTGCTGCTCGATCTGTTCGGCGGAGATGCCGGGCCACTGCGTGATGATCTCGACGTAATTGTCGGCGACGTCGGGATAGGCCTCGATGGGCAGGCGCTCGAATGAGACGATGCCCCAGGCAAAAAGCAGCAGGGCAATTCCCACCACCAACAGACGGTTACCGAGTGCGAAATCGACGACGCGACGAATCATTTGCGGCTCCGAATCGTCATTGCTCTACCGTGTTTTGCAGAGGCAGGGCGTTGGAGACAACCTGGTCGCCGGGCTTCAGGCCTTTGGTAATCTCCTGAAGATTGTTGGGGAGTTGCGGACCAGTTGTGACCTCGATGCGCTTGAAGTGCCCGTTGCCGATGGGCGCATAAACCCACTCGCGATCATGCAAATGAAGAATTGCCGTCGCCGGAATAGCGGCGTAGGCCTGCGCCTGCTTGCCGTAGAAAGTCGCGGTCACGAACATGCCGATGCGCAGCATGCCCGGGTTCGCGACCTCGATGCGAACCTTGGCGGTGCGCAGGTTGGGATCGAGCACCGGAAGAATGTTGTCGATGCGCCCCTTGAAGACCTTGCCTGGATAGGCGTTCAAGCGGATGTCAGCCGACTCCCCAACATGCACGGCATCGAGGTCGTTCTCGTAGACATCGCAGACGATCCAGACGTAGGAGAGATCGGCGACCACAAAAGGATTGGGCCCGGACAATCCCTGCACGCCTCCGGCATTCGTGACCTGCTGGTCGGTGATCACGCCGGAGATGGGCGCGACTACATTGACGATAGGGGAGGGATGATCTTTGTCGACGCCGAGGAGATGCAACTGTTCGAGCGCTGCGTTGAGATCGACCTTCGCATCGGATTCCGCGGCCTCAGCCTGCTGGAGCGCGCTTTGCGCGATTGCACCCTTATCGTAGAGAAGCTGGGCGCGCTCGAGTTGCTGGTGCGCGAGGCGCTCGTCATTCACCGCTTTCAGATAACTCTGATAGGCACTGGTGACGTCGTTGCTCTGCACGCGATAGATGAGCTGGCCTTTCTTGACCTCATCCCCGAGTCGGGCTTTCACTTCAACGACCCGGCCGGCGGCGACCGAGATTACGGGCACGGCACGCGAGATATCGGGCTGCACGACACCGGTGGCATTAAGCGCGGGCGCGGCCTTGTACTCGACGGCGGTTGCCAGCGGAAACTGGTCGGGTTTATCGACTGTGAAATTGTTGGCGTCGAGGTCGGGTACAACTTGCGCTTTGGGCGGGGCTTCGGCCTTGGGATCTTCCTTGTGGTCGCAGGCGACGAACAGCGCTGCAAGAGACAAGGCAATCATGGCGGTGCCCAGCGCATGCGCAAATTTCATTTTCATTGGATCACTTCCTGTCCGACGGCCTCGTTCATCTGGGCCACGGCGGTCAAGTACGAGCCCACCAGATTGACGTAGTTCAATTGCACGCTGCGGTATTCGCTCTCGGCATTGAGAAAGTCGAGCAGCGACGCACCGCCGTGCTGGTAGGAAAACAAAATCGTGTCGCGCACGCGCACCGACTGCGCCAGGTATTTGGCCTTGTAGGGGCGCAGCAGCGAAAGCGTGCTGTCGACCGTGGCATAGCCGGAATCGACATCGCTGAGCACCTGCGCTTCGGCCGCGTCGCGTAGTTTTTCGCTGCGCGCGATCTCGATCTGCGTGCGCAACTTCTCGCCCTGATTGCGATCGAAGATGCGCAGCGGAAGATTGACGCTGACGCCGAGCGTGTTTACGGCAAAGGGATTGTTCGTGGAAGAGTTATGGGTATACCAGGCGGCCAGAGTCGGATCGGTCGACCCGTTGGCGACGGCCAGTTTGTGCTCGGCTTGCGCTTTGTCGAGCGCCTCCATGGCCGCGCGCAAATCGGGGCGCGTATCGAGGGCTTTTTTGCGGACCTCATCCTGTGACGGGATTTGGTCGTTGAAGTCGTAGGTTCCGAGAAGGTCGAACTGCTCAATCGGAGTACGGTCATTGAGCAAGGTGAGCAATTGGATCTTCGCCGTGCGCAAATTGACCTCAGCGGTCTGCACGTCAGACTGATACTGGACGCGCTGGAGTTCCAGCCGATCCAGATCGATGCGGGCGATATCTCCGGCGCTGAAGCGGTCCTCGCTTACTTTGAGAACTTTGTCGTAGTAGACGAGGTTATCTTTTGCCAGTTGCAGCACGGCTTTCGCCTGGAGGGTAGAGACGAATGCGCTGCGCAGGCTGAAGAGCAGGGTGCGCTCCTCGTCGGCGTAATCAGACTCGGCAATCAGGGTATCTTTTTTCGCGCTCTCGAGGCGGAGATGGCGTTTGTTGCGGCGCTCCACCAGATAACTGATGCTGGGAGATTCAAACGTGCCCGCGAAGGGCTGCCAGACCCCGTGATTAGGCGCGATCTGGGTACCATCCGCCAGCAAGCCTAAGTTCGGATTCGGACGCAGAAAAGCGCTGATCTCCTGCGCCTTCGATTCCTCGATGCTCAGCTTGTACGCCTGTAGCGTGGGGTTGTTCTGCTCGAAGCGATCGCGCACCTGCTCCCAGGTAAGGGCTTGCTGGGCCGAGGCGGGGACGGCGCCGGCAACCGCCAGGGCAGCCCAGAAGAAGAAGTTGTGAAATTTGTACATCATGAACTCCATGCGCCACCGGAAAGGAGACCAGAGCGCGCCTGCCTATAAAAATTCCGCTGTGAAATGTTGAAGAAGGAGGCTTAGGCGAGACTTACCGGGGGAGCGCGGCCCATCCATCGCGCAGCGACGAACGTCGCCATGGTATGCAGTGAAAACACTTGAGCCGTACCAACACATTGCGCGCGCAGATTGAGGAGCTCCACACGCGGGCAAGGCGAATTGCGCAGAATCGGCCACCGCGTGGAGGCTGCGAGCGGAATGCCCGGCGTGGCGGATCGTCCGCTTGGATTCTTCGATGGCCAGACCACTGGAGTGCAGATCGTCACTGGCCGAGACGATGGGAAAAAGCAGAATCAGCACGCAACCGAGTGCACAGAGGAAAAGAAGAGAGCGGCGTGCCGAGCGGTCAGACGACGCCCTTCGCCGCCACAGCAGAAACGCGGGCAGTACCAGCGCAAGCCAACAAAAATTAAGAAGAAGCTCTACAAGCATCTAGTATCTCGAAGGACGTAAGACTTCAATAAGAATGCTTTGATACGCCCAGAATAACATAGGCAAAAACTGCGGTTTGAGTGCGCGTGGGTACGATGGTACTCAGCAGCGGCCCTGCACATCGAGCGATGGCGGCGTCATGGTTCCCCGACAATTTGCAACGGCTGCGGCGTCTGGAGCCGTCGCCGCAGGATGCTATTCCTCGCGGCAATTTCCGCGATTGCGTCAACGTGGACCACATAAGGCCCGGGTGGCAGGGTGTTACCAAACGTGATTGGGACGTTGTTGGCGCCGGGATTCAACGGAAAACGCTGGTAGCCGATAGCAGTAGCGCGGCCGTTGTCGGCCACGGCGACGATCACGACCGTGAGGTCGAAGACGTCTTTGGAGCCGTTCGAGACCTCGACCGGAACCGTCGATGCGATTGTCACGTACTTTGGGTGGATCCAGCCATTCGAGTTCGAGGGAGCCGGCCACAGTGGCATGAAACGTCTTCTGCACGGCATGGACTGGGATGACTCGAGTCGGCCGAGAACGATGGTTATCGTGAAAGGCCCGGACTTGGCCGGGCGTCCGGAGAGAATGCCGTCAGGGCTCAACGTCAGGCCCTCTGGAGTTTCGCCGTCGACGCTCCAGTGGTAAGGCGGCGCTCCGCCGGTGGCATGAAACGTGACTTTGAATTGCTCGCCCGCGGAAAGTGGCGGGAGCGAATCGCTCTACAATGGTAAGCGGCGATTGCGCAACGGCAAGGCCGCCCAGCATAAGAACAGCAGCGGCAAGCGCAACCAGTCTTCGCAAGTCTCTGCTCATCTCCACCCCATCGGTTGATTTTACTTCGGCCGCAGCGTAAAAGAACCTCAATATGCCTCGCCGTTGGCCCATTGCCGTTTCTCTCCTTCGCGTCTTAGCCTTCCTTTTGAGTATGAATGCCGCGTGCTCAGGTTTCTTCCCCCCAAAAAGATGACCATGCGGGCGAGGCCGCGATCTTCCATCGCATCCTCAACCGCGCGCGCTTTGAGAACGATGGCACCAGCGTCGAGGAGACCGAGGCGGTCGTCCTGATCCAGAGCGAGGCAGGCGTGCGCGAATTTGGCCAGTTGGTCTTTGGCTATTCCTCGGCAACCGAGAAGTTAGATGTCGAATATGTGCGGGTAAAGAAGCCGGACGGGCAGGTGATTGTCACTGACCAATCGACGGCCCAGGATTTTGCTCCCGACGTGCTCAAGGAAGCGCCCATGTACAGCGACTACCGGCAGCGGCACATTTCGGTAGCGGCGCTCCGGCCGGGAGACACGCTGGAATATCGCACGGTGACACGTGCGACTACCCCGCTGGCGGCGGGAAATTTCTGGTACGAGCACACCTTTCCGAAGGGAGTGGTGGTGAAGGAAGACCGGCTGGAGATCGACGTTCCCAAGACTCGCGAGATCAAGCTGAAAACGCCGAAACGCTCACCGGAAATCCAGGAGAACGGCGACCGCCGCGTCTACACGTGGGTGATTCAAGAACATCGAACCTGAGCGGGACAAGGACAAGAACGACGATGAACAGGACGTGGCGACCGGCCCCGATGTCCAACTGACGACCTTCGTGGACTGGAAGCAGATCGCTTCGTGGTATGCCAAGCTGCAAGGCGAGCGCATGACGGTCGACGATCGCGTGCGCAAGCAGGCCGAGGTGGTCACGAAGGGAGCGACAACTCCCGAAGAGAAGGCGCGGCGCTTGTACGACTACGTCGCTCTGAATATTCGCTATGTAAGCATCTCGCTGGGCATCGGCCGCTACCAGCCGCATGCCGCGGTGGATGTCCTCGAAAACGGCTATGGCGATTGCAAGGACAAGCACACGCTGCTGGCCGCCATGCTGAAGGCGGTCGGCATTCAGAGCTATCCGGTGCTGATCGACAGCTCGCGCAAGCTCGATAGCGACGAGCCTTCGCCCGCGCAGTTCGATCACGTGATCACGCTGGCGCGCGTCGGCGACAAGTCTGACCTGGCTCGACACCACGCAGGAAGTCACGCCCTACGGCCTGCTTCTTTATCAGTTGCGCAATAAGCAGGCGGTAGTGGCCTCCGATGACGCGGAAGGCGGAGTACGGCGGACGCCAGCGGATTCGCCGATCAAGACGCTTCTGTGCATTTTCGTCTTGAACGGAAAATTCAGTGAATATGGCGCGCTCGATGCGACGCTGGAATTTACCGCGCAGGGCGACCGCGACTGGCCGATGCGCGCGAGCTATCGCGATGTGCCGCAGGCCTCATGGAAGGACTTCACCAAGGCCTTATCGGCGAGTTGGGGCCTGCCGGGCGACGTTGACGATGTGCAGATCGATCCGATCGAGGATACGTCGAAGCCCTTTCATCTGAAATATCACCTGAAGCAGGACCGCTATTTTGTGGTGCCATCGGCGAGCGTCGATTTCCGTCCGATTCCGCCGCTGGGGGTTCCGGCGCCGCGGGCGGGAGTAAAGAGCACGGACCCGATCGACATCGGCCCGGCGGGCGATATGGATTACAAGGTCCGCCTGGAATTTCCGGCGAATTACTCGGTACATACGCCGCTGGCGGTGAAAATGGCGCGCGATTATGGCGAGTATTCATCGTCATACTCGTTGAGCAAATCGCCGGCCGGAACGTTTGGTGCTGGAAGGCGAACGCAAGCTGACGCGTCAAGGTAAATGAGACTGCCGGCGGCACGGCGCGCCGACTACGAGTCTTTTCTTCAACATCACGCGCAGCAATGACGACCAGCTGCTTTCGTGCACGATTTCGGCGCCGTCCGGACGCCCGCCGGAGGCGGCGTCGAAGATGGAAGGGCACGCCCGTCGGAACTGCACACGGCCGGAGTGACGGCGCTTGAGAGCAAGGACTATCAGAGTGCGATCGACCTGTTGAAGCGCGCCGTGATGGCGACACGAAGCTGAAAGATGGATGGTTCGACCTTGGCCGCGCGTACGCCGGCGCAAATAATCACGCCGACGCGATCGGCGCATTCCGCAAGCAGATCGAAGAAGACCCGAACCACAAGCTCGCGAACCTCGAGCTTGGGATCGAATTGCAGCAGGCTGGAAAAACCGACGAGGCGATGGCGGCCTATCGCAAGCAGATCGAAATTGCTCCGTACGAAAAAGAGTCGCACAAGGATCTGGGCCTGCTGCTGGCGCAAACGGGCAAGGACGCGGAGGCGCGCGGCGAACTCGAGGCAGCGGCAGCAATTCCTCCGGACGATCCCGAGACGAAGATGGCGCTGGCGCAGGTGTATGCGCGGCTGGGCGAGACGGCGAAGTCGCAGGAGTTGATGAAGGGACTGACGGGCAGCGCGAGCGGCGACGCGGGAACGGATGTTTTTGCGGCTCGCGCTCAAGCCGGACATCGATCCGGCGCAGACCGAGCGTGATGCGCAGCAGGTGCTCTACGACATCGGCGGGCAATTCGATTCAGGCGAGTTTGACCGTCTGCCGCCATCGGCGTTTTCGGCAATGAAGCTGGTGGCGCTGGCGTGGGCTCGCATGGGCTGGGCGAAATATCTGCGCGGAGAAAATCTGGCGGCGATGCAGTTTCTGAATTCGGCCTGGCTGCTGAGCGAGTCCGGCACGGTGGCAAACCGGCTCGGTCAGGTATATGAGAAAGCCGGGCAGCCCGACAAGGCGCGGCACATGTATGCGCTGGCGGTAGCCGCGGGTGGCGCGGACGCGGGTGATTCGCGCGAGCGGCTCGGTAAGCTGCTGGCGGATTCAAGTGCCTTGCAGAAAGAGATTGCCGACGCGACGAAACAGTTGGTGCAATCGCGCACGGTAAAGCTGGGTGCGATCACGAGTAAGAAAGCATCAGCAAAATTCAATCTGGTGTTTGACAGCTCGCCACAGCCGGAACGCGCTGAATTCGTCGAGGGTGACGAGAGCTTGCGCTCGGCGGGCGAGCAGATGCGGGACAAGGATTTCCCGGTGCGCTTTCCGGATGCTTCGTCGATCAAGATCGTGCGGCAGGGAGTTGTAAAGTGCGATGCCGCGGGGTGTGTGGTGGAGTTGGTGGGGATTGAAAAGTAAAATGACTCAGTCATGCCTCTGACCCTAGCTGAGATCCAAAACGCAAAGGATGATGCTGCGCTTTTTCAAAAGCTCTCGGCGGCGCTTGGTGAGATTTTTCCGCCCGAACTCCAAGATGATCGCGACAGGTTTTACGCCGCCTTGCTCGTTGCGCCTCAGGGACTTCGTGCAAAGGCCGGAATTTACGACCTCGATGTCAGCATGACGATGGACGATCTCGCTTGGCATTTTGGGAACCACAATGACGACCGTTTTCTCGCAGAAACTATCGCCAGTTTGAAAGAGTTGGGCGCCGATGAGGCAGCGAATCTCTTTATTGCCGCGTGGGAGATTGTGGAGCCGTTCTTGGCTGAGATTCGCGAGAAAGATCGGGATCCAGGAGACTTCACCGACTATTTGCAGAACTCCGGGATCCAATCAAAGATCGACCCACTGAATGAAGACATGTGGGCTATCTGTAAGGCATGTGGTGATCTCGGCCTGATGCAGTATTGGCTTACATACGCTCGAAAATATCCAGAAAAATGTGTCAAAGGAAATTGAAGGCCTGACGATCCGCATACGCAGTCTCAATAGATCGGCGGAGTCCAAAGCGTCCTCCTAACTTGCATTTCGCATCCTCTCGTTGGTTACACCCGCGTCAGCTGCGGCAAGCTATCAAAGTGAGCATCGCGGTCGCAAAGGCTCAATGAGTGCTGGAGCACGAGGGCCGCAATCCACATATCGTTCGTTGGAATCGGAGTGCCTTGCTTGCGCAGTTGCCGGTAGACGCTCGCGTAATGATAGGTCGTCTGTTCGTCGGCATAGAACACGCCGACGCCTGGCTTCAGAAGAAAGCGCCGCAAAACAGATTCGTTGCGCGGACCCTGACTTCCCACGGCAAATCCGGCGCGCAATTCTCCCAGCACCACAAAGGGAAGCCAGACCTGATCGGCCATCTCAACCGTCTCTATTATCGCGGCGTCCCCACGGCAGAGGTCGGTGTAGCGGTTGGTGTCCAGTGCAAGTTTCATGCGCTCGCCTTGTCACGTTTGCGCTGCAATAGTCATGGCCACAAGTCCGCGTCAATTGTGTCCTGCGCCTTCACGGCACTGTCGAAGGCGGCATCTTCCTGCCAACTTCCGGCAACGTCGCCCAGGTCGCGCTGCCGCCAGCGCTCGCTCAGTCCTGCGCCTCGCGCCAGCGACTCAAGGGTGACCTCGTTAAGGCTCTTTCCCTGCTCGCGGGCGAGGCGGCGGAGAGCCGCATCGAGAACTGGCGCTACATTTCGAACCGTGTATTGCATGCATATATTGTATTCATTGCAGGCATCATATGCAAGCATCGATCCGATCCGTCACCCTGAACGCGCGGATGGCGTAACTTATTGTTGCTAAAGACGTTAAGACTGAATCTTTCTGCGCTATCAAGGGTCATAGCCCCCACGCGACAGGTGAAGCGTTCATTCCAAGAGCTTCTTTTGAGAGGAAGTCGTTTCTATGCCTCGGCTCTCCTCCTTTCCGTTTCTGAATCACAGGCAGATGTGCGTTCATCACTCGCGCTTCAGCGAAGGCTTCGATAGTCTAGTGAGTCTTCATTCAGCCAATTTTTTGGAGGTCCCCGCATGCGCGAGGCCGTGGAACGCCTGTGGCCGGAAATTCAGTGGATCGGCAACGAGACGCTGCGCGAGCAGGTGACGCAGACCTGGATCAAGGCATTGGAGCGCAGCCCGCTTAAGCCCGAAGATCTGAACCAGATTCCCTTCACGCTGCTGGTCCCGAACTGTCCCATTACTTTCATGGAGCACAAGCGCTGCGTGGTGCACATTGCGCGCGACAGCGCCAAGGCGATGACCTCGTTCATGGGCCGCGCGCTGCCGATCGACATAGACGTGGTGATTGCAGGTGCAATCCTGGCAGACGTCGGGAAACTGCTCGAGTATGAGATCGGGCCAGACGGCAAAAGCCGCCAGAGCGAGCGTGGTGAAGCGCTGCGCCATCCGTTTACCGGTGTAGCGCTGGCACTTGAATGCGGCGTGCCCGATGCGGTTTGCCACATCATTGCCGCCCACGCAGCCGAAGGCGACTTAGTGAAACGCACGACAGAAGCGTTTATCGTGCACCACGCGGATTTTATGGCGTTCTTGCCGTTCAAGAACCCGAAGAACGTGAAGAGTAAAGTGAGCGTGTTACACGTTTGCTCCGTATAAGGTAAGCATGATCATCCCTGGCCCGCTCGCATGGTTCGGGCTCAGGAATGACCAAGGCAGGGGCATTAGCTGAAGAGAGCATTCGATCAGGAGAAGCAAGTGGCAAACGAAGCAGTTGCAAAGAAAGAAACAATCACCGCAACAATGGCGAAATGGGCGGCGGGCCTGCAATACGAGCAGCTTTCGCCAGAAGCTGTCTACCAGGCGAAGCGATTCCTGCTCGACTCCGTCGGCTGCGCGCTCGGCGGCTACAAGCAGCATGATGTCGTCATCGCGCTCGGCGTGTTGAACGAGATCGCGGGCCGCGGGCCTTCGACCGTGATTGGAACCGGCCAGAAGATCGACGCGGTATCGGCGTCTCTCGCCAACGCGCTGATGATCCGCTGCATGGATTACAACGACATTTACTGGAAGCAGGATCCGTCGCATCCCTCGGACATTTTCCCGGCAGCAATGGCTTGCTGCGAGCGCGCCAAGAGTGACGGCCGCGAGCTGATCGTCGGATTCGTTCTCGGCCATGAATTCGAAATGCGGCTGTGCGAGGCGGCTTTCCCCGGCATTCGCGAGCGCGGATGGCATCATGCGACGCTGACGGCATTTGCTTCGCCGATCGTCGCCGGGCGCGCGCTGCGCCTGGGCTGGGAGCAGATTCAGCACGCGATCGGAATTTCGGCTTCCCACCATTGCACGCTGGGCGCGGCCGTATCGGGCAAGCTGACGATGATCAAGAACACGGTCGATCCGATGGCGACGCAGAGCGGCGTATTCGCTGCGCTGCTGGCTGAGAAGGGATACACGGGACCAGAACACGTGCTCGACGGCAAAGAAGGCCTGGTACATTGCCTTGGCCCGGAGTGGAAGCTGAATCTGCTGACCGACGGCCTCGGCGAGTCGTGGCGGATCACGCAGTGCGGCATGAAGTTCTTCCCAACGGAAGCGCTGACGCATGCGCCCATCTCGGCAGTGCTTGACCTGGTGAAGGACAACGATCTGCATCCGGATCAAGTCGAGAAGATCCAAATAAGGTCGCTGGCACGGGCCGCCGACATTCTGAGCGATCCAAGCAAATACGATCCGCACACCAAAGAGACCGCCGACCACTCGCTGCCCTATGTCATTGCGGCGGCGCTGGTCGACCGGCAGGTAACGCCCGCGCAGTTCGAGATGAACAAGATCATGGACCCGACGATCCGCGCGCAACTGAAAAAGAGTGGAAGTCGTAGCCGATCCGGAGATCGAAAAGGTTTTCCCGGCGTTGCAGCGCGTGATCGTTAATATCACACCACAGACGGGCGTACGCTCTCGAAGCAGCTCGATTATCCGAAAGGCGATCCGCGGAATCCGCTGAGCGACGCCGAGATCGAAGAAAAATTCCGCGCGCTGGCCGAAGGCGTACTGTCCAAGAAGGCGCAGGACAAGCTGATCCGGGCGATCTGGAAGCTGGAGAAGCTCGAGTCGGTTTCGAAACTCATGCGCCTGATGAAGGCAGATGTGAAAAATGAAACAGCGCGTAAGGACCGCGAAAGAAACATGGCTGACTTGAACGAGACGATTAACATCGAGTCTGGTACGCGCTACACGAAACTTGCCAGCGTCGGTGCGCGAACTGGCAGCGCCCTTGAGCGACGAGCAGTTCTGGGCCAAGCCGTTTCCGTTCGGAAACAGTTTTGGCCATCTGGTGCTGCACCTGACCGGAAACCTGAATTACTACATCGGCGCGCAGATCGCGGCGACCGGCTATGTGCGGGACCGTCCGAGAGAATTTTCGGAAGCCGCGCCGCCGTCGAAAGACGAGGCGCTGAAGAAATTCGACGACGCGATCGAAATGGTCGTGCAAGGCGATTCAGAGCCAGTCGGCGGACGATTGGTCGTCCCCTACTCGGCGAAGGCGCCGATGCAAAGACGCGCTTCGAGATGGTGCTGCAATGCGCGACGCACCTGCACCATCATATCGGGCAGATGATGTATTTGGGATTTGAAACTGAAACGGAAGGATTAAAGAAGGACCACGTGGGGACAGCCGCCCTCGGCTGTCCAGCCGGGCGAAGGCCCGGCCTTCGAGCGTGAAGCATTGGTGATTTATGGGCCAGACCATCGTTGAAAAAATCGCGCAGAAGCACATGGCGGAAGGGCCGAACCGTCCGCTGCGCGCGGGGGATTTCCTCTCGATTCGCCCACATCGCTGTATGACACACGACAACACCTCGGCGGTGATGAGCAAATTCAAGAGCATCGGCGCGAAGAAGCTGAAAGATTCGCGGCAGATGGTCTTCGCGCTCGATCACGACATCCAGAACCAGGACGAATCGAACCTGAAGAAATATCGCGCCATCGAAGCCTTCGCCAAAGAGCACGGAGTGGATTTCTATCCCGCGGGTTCGGGCATCGGCCACCAGATCATGGTGGAGCGCGGCTATGTCGTGCCGGGATCGTTCGTAGTCGCGTCGGATTCGCATTCGAATATGTATGGCGCGCTGGGAGCAATCGGCACGCCCATCGTGCGCACGGACGCGGCTGCCGTCTGGGCGACGGGCGAATTCTGGTGGCAGATTCCACGCTACGATTCAGGTTGTGCTCGAAGGCAAACTCCCGGCGGGAGCGACCGGCAAGGACGTCATCATCACGCTCTGCGGGCTTTATAACCACGACGAGTGTTTGAATGCAGCGATCGAATTTAGCCGGGCCGGGCGTCGCGTCGCTTTCGATGGACGCTCGTCTTTCAATCTCGAACATGACGACTGAGTGGGGGCCGCTGGTGGGATGGTTCCCGGTGGATGCGACGACGATCGCCTACATGCGTGGCGTGCATGCACGGCTGAGGGCAATGGGGATCGAGCGCTTCATGGAAGCCGACATCGCTTCATGGGAGAAAAATCCTCCCGCCCCCGACGCGGACGCTTCCTACGCCGCGCGCATTGTGCTCGATCTTGGCGAGGTGACGCCGCATGTTTCTGGACCGGATACCGTGCAGACCATGCAGTCACTGGCTGAGATTGAGCCGAAAAAAGTAGCAATCCAGAAGGCATATCTCGTGTCGTGTGTGAATTCGCGACTGGAAGATCTGGAAGCAGCCGCGAAAATGCTGAAGGGCAAGAAGGTCGCCCCGACCGTCAAGTTCTATCTCGCGAGCGCGAGCAAGTGGGTCCAGGACGAGGCTGAACGGCGCGGCGTTTGGCAAACATTGCTGGAAGCGGGCGCGCATCCGCTGCCGCCGAGTTGCGGGCCATGCATCGGGCTGGGCACCGGCTTGCTCGAGGCTGGCGAGGTTGGAATTTCAGCGACAAACCGAAATTTCAAGGGCCGTATGGGATCGCGCGACGCCAAGTGTTATCTCGGAAGCCCCGAAGTAGTCGCGGCATCGGCGGTGGCAGGCTACATTTCGGCGCCGCAGCAGTTTTCCGCGACTTCGCCGAAGCGGCAATACTCCGAACTGGCCGTGGCTGTGAGCAGAGCGGAAAAGGTGGAGATTCTCGCAGGGTTTCCCCAGCGTGTAAAAGGCCGTCTTGTGTTCATGCCGCAGGATAACGTCAATACAGACGCGATTTATGGCAAGGACTACACCTATCGCGACGACATGACGACGGCGATGATGGCGAAGGTCGTGATGGAAAACTACGATCCGCAGTTTGCCGGGCGTACGCAGGCAGGCGACGTGATCGTCGGCCAGTTCAACTTCGGTACGGGGTCGAGCCGTGAGCAGGCGGTAACTTGCCTCAAGGCAAAAGGCATTCCGCTGGTTATCGCAGCGAGCTTCTCGCAGACGTATTTGCGGAATGCCTTCAATAACGGATTTCTCTGCATCGAGGTGCCCGAACTCGTGGCGCGGCTGCGGGAGCAGTTTGTAGCGGAGATTGCAGCGAAAGACAAGACAGTCATTCCGGGCGATGAGGTCGATATCGATTTCACTTCGAGCACGATTTCATGGCGAGGAGAGAAGTTCGTATTCCCAGCTCTGGGCAGCGTACCGCAATCGCTGGTCATCGCGGGCGGAGTGGAGAATCTCGTATCCAGGAAGTTGGCGGGTTAATCGGAACCGCCGAATAAGTTTTCTCGGCGAACTCTGCGTCTCGGCGGTAAGAGCTTTTGATCTTGGCAAGGAGCAATCATGGCGAAACATACAATCATCACCATGCCGGGAGACGGCATCGGAAATCAGGTTTTGCCGGAATCATTACGGGTCTTGAAAGCAGTCGGCTTCGACGCCGAATACATTCATGCCGACATCGGCTGGGACTGCTGGCGCAACAATGGCAACGCTCTGCCCGATCGCACGATCGAACTGCTGACCAAACACAAGCTCGGCCTCTTCGGCGCGATCACCTCAAAGCCAAACAAAGCCGCCCAGGCCGAACTGAAGCCGGAGCTGCAAGGCAAGGGCTATGTCTACTATTCGCCGATCGTCACCATGCGGCAGAAGTTCAACCTCGATATCTGCATGCGTCCCTGTATCGGCTTCAACGGTAACCCGCTGAACTACATTCGCAAGAGAACTGACGGCGGGTTCGACGAGCCCCACATCGATACCACGGTATTCCGCCAAGGCACCGAAGGCATGTACGCTGGCATCGAATGGACAAATCCGCCGGACAATGTTCGCGCCGCGCTCAACAGCCATGCGAAGTTCAAGGCCTTTGCCAACGTGCCCGGGCCGGATCTAGCCGTCAGTTGCCGCATCATCACTCGCAACGCCGCGAAACGTATCTGCACCGCCGCTTTTGAGTTCGCGAAGAAGCGCGGTTTTAAGGGCGTCACGATTTGCGAGAAGCCGAATGTCGTCCGCGAAACCTCCGGCATGATGGAGGAAGTCGCCAAGGAAGTCGCGAAGAATTATCCGGGCATCGCGCTGTGGTCGACGAACATCGACGCCCAGCTCATGTGGCTGAACAAGAATCCGGAAGAGTACAACGTGATTGTCGCGTCGAACTTGTTCGGCGACATCCTCTCCGACGCCTTTGCCGGACTGGTCGGTGGCCTGGGCTTTGCGGCGTCGGGCAACATCGGCGATGACGTCGCCGTGTTTGAGCCGACGCACGGCTCCGCTCCCAAGTATGCCGAGCTCAATCCGCCTATTGTCAATCCGATTGCGATGATTCTCTCGGCGGCCATGATGCTCGATCATGTCAATGAAACCGAGAAGGCGGAGCGCATTCGGAAGGCGATCGCCGAAGTGGTGCGCGAAGGCAAGGTCCGCACATACGATATGATGCGCATTCCCGGCGGAGCCAGGTCAATCAGCCAAGGCGCCGCTTCAACCGGGCAGATGACGGATGCGATTCTTGAGAAATTGAGATAAACAACATGAGTAGCATTGAAGCAAAGCCGGCGAATGCCGCGGAAGCGGGCCACTGGGGCAAGGATATTCGCTCGGACGTCCATGTATCCTTCGAACCGCGAGAGAGCGGTGGCCTTGAAATTTCGCTTGAGTCGCGCGTCGCCCCCTACTATGGCGATGCGATCCTCAAGCAGGCGCGCGAGGTCGTGGCCGAACTGGGCGTCAAACACGCGCGTATTTCGATTCACGATGAAGGCGCATTGCCCTTCACAATCGGCGCCCGAATCGAGGCTGCCGCGAAGCGGGCGGGCAGCGCCCAAGGCAAACGCTGGCTTCCGGAGCAGCATCCGCTTCCCCCGCCATCCCCGAAGAATCGCCTGCGTCGCTCGCGCCTCTATCTGCCGGGCTCGGAGCCGAAGTATTTCGTCAACGCGGCGTTGCATGAGCCGGATGCGGTCATTCTCGACCTCGAAGATTCCGTCCACCGCGACGAAAAAGATGCGGCCCGCATTCTGGTGCGCAACACGCTGCGTGCAGTAGATTTCGGCGAGTGCGAACGTATGGTGCGCATCAACCAGTTGCCGCTTGGACTCGAAGATCTGACGGAAATAATCGCCGAGAGCCCGGACCTGATTCTGATTCCAAAAGTTGAGCGCGCCGAGCAAGTCGCGGAGGTCGATCGCGCGATCAGCAAAGTCAAAACAGCCGAGGGCATTCCGCGGCCCACCTGGATTATGCCAATCCTGGAGTCGGCGCTCGGCATCGAGAATGCATTTGCCATCGCGCTGGCCAGCGCAAACGTAGTCGCGCTGACGATTGGCCTCGAAGATTACACCGCCGACCTGGGCGTGGTGAAAACTCCTGAAGGCCGGGAATCGCAATACGCTCGTGCTCGGGTCGTGAACGCGGCGCACGCCGCCGGGGTGCAGGCAATCGATTCGGTATTCGGCGATGTCGGCGACATTGACGGCCTGCTGCGCTGGGGGCAGGCCTCGCGCGCCATGGGATTCGAGGGCATGGGCTGCATTCACCCCGGACAGATTCGCGTGATTCACGAGGCATTTCGTCCCTCGGCGGGCGAGATCGAAAAGGCGCAGCGAATCGTCGCAGCGTTTGAAGAGGCGCAACGCAAAGGCCTCGCGGTGGTGAGCCTCGGTTCAAAGATGATCGATCCGCCGGTGGTGAATCGCGCCCTGAAACTAGTGGAGCGCGCCAAGGCGATGGGAGCAATTTCGTGAGCAGCCAGATAGAACTCGCGCAGAACGCGCTCGGCCGGTCAGTGCCGGCGATGGTCAACGGCAAACCACAAATTCCGTATTTAGGCGTCGGGAAATTTCAGCCGCGCGGGCGTAAGGCAGCGCCGCCGATCTCCTCGAACAAGGATTATCCCGACACGGGCGACAAGCGCGTGGCCGATCTCGAGACCGCGCTGCGCAATTGTGGACTGCGCGATGGCATGACAATCTCGAGCCATCACCACCTGCGCGACGGGGACAAAGTCGCGCTCATGGCGCTCGAAGCGGCGGCCAGAATCGGCGTCAAAGATCTGATGTGGTTCCCGAGCGCATCGTTCCCTTCGCAGAAGGGAGCGATCGAACTGATGGAAAAAGGCGTGCTCCATCACATCGAAGGCTCGATGAACGGGCCACTCGGCGACTATTGCACGCAAGGCAAAATGCGCGGCATGGGCGTATTGCGCTCGCATGGCGGTCGCTACCAGGCAATTCAGGATGGCGAGGTGCACGTTGACATCGCGGTGATCGCCGCGCCCACAGCCGATTTCTTCGGTAATGCCGATGGATCGCATGGCAAGTCGGCGTGCGGTTCGCTCGGTTTCGCGCTCGCCGATTCGACGTATGCCGATCGGGTCATCGTCGTGACCGACAACCTCGTTCCGTTTCCCTGCGTGCCCTGGCAGATTCAAGGTAACAATGTCGATTACGTTGTCGAAGTCGAGTCTATCGGCGATCCCGCAAAAATCGTCTCCGGAACCACGCAGATTACGCGCTCGCCCGATCGCCTGCGCATCGCCGAACTCGTCGCGACATTTCTGCGCGTTACTGGAATCATGAAGAACGGCTTTTCGTTTCAGGCCGGCGCGGGAGGTATCGCGCTCGCCTTCGTCCAATATCTGAAGGGGATGATGAAAGAGGACGGCGTCAAAGCCCGCTTCGTGCGCGGCGGATCGACGAAATATCTCGTCGAACTTCTTCAGGAAGGCCTCACCGACTACATTCTCGACGGACAGACGTTCGATCTGGACGGCGTGAAATCGATGGCCAACGACCCGCGCCACGTCGCGACCTCGCCGTTCACCTCATACAACTACCACGGCAAGGGAAACTTCGCCTCGCTCGTCGATGCGGTCGTTCTCGGCGCAACCGAAGTCGACGTCAACTTCAACGCGAACGTCGTCACGCACTCCGATGGCCGCCTGCTGCACGGCATCGGGGGCTGGCAAAATTGCCTGTTCGCGGGCTGCTCGATTCTGGCGCTGCCATCATTCCGCGACCGCATCCCGGTGATCGTCGATGAAGTTACCACCATGACCGGCCCGGGCGAGATGATCGACGTCATCGTGACCGAGCGCGGCATCGCCATCAATCCACAGCGCACTGATCTGCTCGATGCGGTCAAAGGATCTAAGTTGCCGATTCGTCCGATCCAGGACATCAAAGCCGAAGTCGAGAAAATCTGTGGCGGCAAGCCGGCGCGGCCGAGATTGGGAGATCGGCCCTGCGCGGTCGTGAAGTGGGTCGATGGCACGGTGCTCGACACAGTGTGGCAAGTTGGCTGAGTTCTGCCAGGCAGCCTGACTCTCTCGTAGGTTTCGCGGCAGGGACTTCCTCCGGAACCGATTACAATTCCTTTACGTATCCGTCTAATAGAAGCCGGTTGCCCGTGGGGTAGCGGTTCGCCCGCCAAACGAAACAATTTCTGGAGTGCTGTTATGCGATACCTTATTTGTGCGCTCGTCCTGACCATGCTCGCCGGGGCGATGTTCGTTCAACCTATGTCAGCCGCCAATCCACCCGCTGATCTCGAAGCCCGCCGCAAGGCGCTCAACGATCTGCTGCACGAGCAGTGGGAATACACCATGCGCACCAGCCCGATCTATGCGTCGATCCTGGGCGACAAGCGCTGGAACGATCAGCTTGATGACTTTTCACAAACGGCTATCGATGACAACCTCGAGCAGACCCGCGTTTTTCTGAAGCGCTTCGAGGCCATCGACACGACCGGCTTTCCCGACCAGGAGATCCTGAACAAGGAACTGATGGTCCGCGACCTGGAGATGGGCCTTGAAGGCGCGCGCTTCAAACCGTGGGAGATGCCCGTCAACCAGTTCAACGGCATTCATATCGATGCCCCTCAACTCGTCAGCGTGCTCTCGTTCGCCAGCGTGAAAGATTACGAAGATTACATTTCGCGCCTTAAGCAACTGCCGCGCCTCTTCGACCAGAACATCGTGCAAATGCGCAAGGGCATGGCTGACGGCCTGATGCCTCCGAAGATTTTGCTCGACCAGGTCGTCACCCAGGCCGACGGCATTGCCAAGACCGCGGCTGATAAAAGTCCGTTCGCGCAGCCCTTCGACAAGTTTCCCGACTCCATTTCGTCGGCGGATCAAAAGCGCCTGCACGATGAAGGCATCGCCGCCATTCGCGATTCCGTGCTTCCCGCCTACGTCAAGTTCACGGCCTTTGTGCGCGATGAATACGCCCCGAAAGGCCGCACCGAGCCCGGTGTTTGGGCGCTTCCCGACGGCGCCGAGCGTTATGCATTTCGCGTTAAGGAGTCGACGACCACCAATCTCACGCCCGAAGAAATTCACCAGATTGGCCTCGATCAGGTCAAAGAGATCGAGGGCCGCATGCTGGGAGTTGCCAGGCAACTCGGCTATCCGGATCTGAAGAGCTTTTACGCGGCGATCAAAACTGATCCCAAGCTGCACGCGCACTCCCGCGAAGAGATTCTGGATCTCTATCGCAAGCACATCGACGACATGTACACGAAGCTTCCCGACCTGTTCGGACGCCTGCCCAAAGGCAGGCTCGAGGTTTTGCCGATTGAAGAATTCCGCGAGAAGGAAGCTTCAACGCATTACGTGGAAGGGCTGCCCGACGGTTCGCGCAAAGCGCACGTCATGGTGAACACGGGGGATTTCGCCCACCGTACAACGCTTGATATTGAAACGACCGCGTATCACGAGGGCGTTCCTGGACATCACCTTCAGATTTCAATCGCGCAGGAGTTGCCGGAGCTGCCGCCTTTCCGCCAGCACGAGTTCTATACCGCCTACGGCGAGGGCTGGGCGCTATATTCAGAGCGCCTCGGTAAGGAAGTTGGTTTCTTTCAGGATCCGTACAGCTACTACGGCCATCTGCAAGACGACATGCTACGCGCCATACGCCTCGTCGTCGATACCGGCTTCCACTATAAGCACTGGTCGCGCCAGCAGGTAGTGGACTTCTTCCACGATCATTCAGCCATCGACGAACCCGAAGTACAGAGCGAGACCGACCGCTACATGGCATGGCCGGCGCAGGCACTTGGCTACAAGATCGGGCAGCTCGAGATCTTGAAACTGCGCCAGTACGCGAAAGATCAACTCGGCTCGAACTTCGACATTCGCGGCTTTCACGACGAAGTACTTTGCGGCGGAGCATTGCCGCTCGATATCCTCACCGAACGGGTTCACACTTGGGTCGGCCAGGAGAAGGCGCAGATCGCGGCCGCGGGTTCGCTTTCCGGAGCGAAGACCAGTCAAAAATAAGGCGTGGGCGGAGTATTATGAGCCGATATGCCCACTCCGGATTATGAGACGGAACGCGCTCGTTTGGCCGCAATCTATGCGGCGATGAGCGACGAGGAACTCCAGACAATTGCAGACAGCGGCGATGAATTGAGCGTGGCCGCGCAAGAGGCGTTGCTTGGAGAGGCTTCCAGGCGCGGATTCCCCATTACCATTGCGCCCCCGCCCGCTGCGGAAGCTGTAGAAGCCGTCAACCTCGTAACTCTTCGTCAATTCCGCGATCTTCCCGAAGCCCTGCTCGCCAAGGGCAGTCTCGACTCGGCTGGCATCGAAACGTTTCTCGTCGATGACAACATGATCCGCATGGATTGGTTCTATTCCAATCTTCTCGGCGGAATCAAATTGAAAGTTCGCGCCGAAGATGCCGACGCCGCCAATGAAATCCTGAATCAGCCAATCCCCGAGATGGTCGACGTGGAAGGCGTAGGTGAATACGAGCAGCCAAAGTGCCCGCGCTGCCAGTCGCTCGATGTTAGCTTTCAGGAGCTGAACAAATTGCTTTCCTATGGATCCGCCTACGTCGGATTCCCGGTTCCCGTGTGCCATCGCGCCTGGACCTGCCATGCCTGCGGCAACGAATGGGAAGACGAGACGGCCCCTCCGCCCGAAGGAAAGGCTAGCGCGAGTTCGTAGTACTCCACCGCCGGGCATTTATAATCGCCAGCAATGCGCCGGTTCTTTCGCATTCTGCTGTTGACGCTCGTGCTCATGACGGTAGCGCTCGTCTCCGCGCTTACCGCTATGCGGCTGGCCATCCACGGCCGCGAAGTCACTATTCCTAAAGTCGTCGGCATGGGTCCGATTGAGGCGGAACGCGCGGGCTCCGCTCTGGGCCTGCAAGTTGTCGTTGAGCGCGAATTCTACAGCGCCGATGTGCCCGAGGGAAAAATCATCAATCAGATGCCGGCCGCAGGAACCAAGGTGCGCCGCGGCTGGTCGATTCGGGTGGCGCGCAGTTTGGGCCCGCAGCGCGTAGCGATTCCCGACGTGACCGGAGAAAGTGAGCGCGCAGCTGAACTCAATATCCGCCGTCGTGGTCTCGCCTTGGGATCGGTGGCCGAAATCAGCTTTACTTCGGATTCGCCAACCGCTTCGCCGAGCCCTCAGCCCGATCAGGTCGTGTCGCAAAGCCCACCGGCAAATGCCAGCGGAGTGTCTGCGCCCAAAATCAATCTGCTGGTGACGGGCGCGAGCGAGCTGCCAACCTATGTCATGCCGAACTTCACAGGTCAGCCGCTCGGTAGCGCGACCCTGGCGCTGCAGGATGCAGGCATGCGAGTGGGCAAAGTCAGCTTCGCCCCACCGCAAGGAGTCAATGGACCGCAAGCCTCCACACTGGGTCCTCAGCCAACGTCCGGAACACAGTCGCCGCCGATTGTGTCGCAGTCCCCGCCATCTCCACCAAGCGCGGCAAGCATGATCATGACGCAGTCGCCGGTAGCCGGACAAAAAGTCGTGGCGGGCACGGCGGTCAATTTCGAAGTTCGCTAAGAATCAGCTCAAGCGCGTTCGCAAATCAGCGAAAGTACTGGTAGCGCGGGCATCCTGCCGGCTGTCCCGAGGGCGTCCCGCCCTCCCTCGTTCACCGAGAAGACCGCTCCGCTTCTGTCTGCACCTAAGCTCGACGCTCAATAATGCAGCCGAAGAAACCATCGCAGGGCTAAATGCCAGGAATCGTGCGCAGGTAAGGGCCCGCGAGCAGTGCGTCGAGATCGGCGGCGCACAACTCGCCGCATTGTCGCAGCCGTTCGAGTTCTTCGCGACAATCCATAATCGAAAACTCAGACCGGCCTGCGAGCGCCGCTTCAACCACCTCTTCGTTCTCCTCTCGCTCCAGAGAGCACGTCGAGTAGATGAGCCGTCCACCCGCCGCAAGTTGCGCCAGCGCCGACTTCAGAATTGCAATCTGTCTTGATTGCAAATCGCCAAGATCCTCGGCGCGGAGCCGCCACTTAATTTCCGGATTACGCGCGAGCGTCCCAGTCCCGGAACACGGAACGTCGACCAGAATGCGATCGAAGGCCTTCGAAAACGGCAACTGGCGGGCGTCCGCGCTGACCACCTGAATATTCGGTGCATGGGCCAGCGAGCGCAGCAGGCGCGCGCGATGCGGATGCAATTCCGTGGCAATGACGGTCGAATTCGGATTGCGGCGAGCCAGGATCGAAGTCTTGCCGCCGGGCGCGGCGCAGCAATCGAGAATCGACCTCTCCATGTCCCACCAGCATCGCCACCAGTTGCGAAGCTTCGTCCTGAATCGCGATGCGCCCCTGCCGGCACGCCGGCGTCCCCGCGACATCGCCCGCAATAACGGTTCGGTCACTCGATAGCAAATGGCCGGGCGCAAGCTCAATCCCGCCCTCCGCAAGCTCAGTCAAAACTCGATCGTCATAGATATGAATGGAGGTTGCGGGCGGGCTCTGATCATAAAGGCAAATCTGCTTCGCCACCGCCAGTCCATACGCGTCCGCCCAGCGCTTCACCAGCCACTCCGGATGAGAAGCAGCATGAGCGAGCGAGCGCGAATCCTGGGCGTTGCGGATCGAATCGAAGGCATCTTCCCGGAGAACCTGCGACGACAGGCCCGTGGCAACTCTCGCGCGGCTGCGGAACTTGCGAAGAATCGCGTTGACGAACGAAGCAGCCGACTTCTTGCGGGCGGCCTTGACGAGTTCAACGCTTTCGAAGATTGCGGCTCGCGCCGGCACCCGGGATAGAAATTGCAACTGATAAACGCCGAGGCGCAGCGCAATCAGGACCTCGCGGTCGAGCTTTTCAAGTTTTTGCGACGACGCGACCGCCAGGGTGCGGTCCAGCAGACCCTGCCAGCGCAGAACACCCATAACAAGTTCGGTTGCCAAGCCGTGGTCGCTTAAAGATAGTTTTGCGAAGCGCGGGGAATGCAGCATGTCGCTGGCATAGGAGTTCTCGCGTTCAACCTTCAAAAGAATCTCGAGTGCCACGGCACGCGCTGGGGAGACAGCCATCGCGACTATTGTGCCACGCCAAATCTTTCGAAGTGATCCGCAACCGGCGCATTGGAGCCATTGCGGCCCGTGAACATCTGACAACCGACCGACATTTTCACGGGCCTAGCCTCTCGCCGGACTTGGGCCGGTAGCCATTGACGAATTCCTGCGCCGACATGCGCCGCTTGCCGTCCAATTGAATCTCGATCAGATTCAGGGCCGTGCCCTGCCCGCATCCGACGATGAGACGCGAACCTTCGACTGCGAGTGCGCCAGACATCAACTCGGCCGCCGGCGGCACGGCCTCCGCACGATGAACCTGCATGTTCTTTCCGCGGAAGGTCGTGAACGCGCCGGGCCAGGGCCTGAACCCGCGCATGCGATTCAACAACTCGGAAACCGTGCGCGAGAAATCCATGCGCCCATCTTCCCTCGTTAAAATCGGGGCCAGAGTTGCCAACGCATGATCCTGCGGGACCGGCTTCACCAGCCCACTCTCCAGCCCGCGCAGAGTTTCCACCATCAACTCCGCGCCGACCGCTGCCAGTCGTGGCGCCAGCGTCTCCGCGGTATCGTCCTGGCCAAGCGGCAACTCACTTTGCAGCAGTATGTCTCCCGTATCGAGTCCCGCATCGATGCGCATCGTCGTCACGCCAGTGACGGATTCGCCAAGCGCAATCGCCCATTGAATTGGCGCCGCGCCCCGGTACTTCGGCAGCAGCGAAGCATGAAGGTTCAGGTTTCCGAGCCGAGGCAGGTCGATCATCCACTGCGGAATGATGCGCCCATAGCCCACAACGATGATCGCGTCCGGCCGCAAAGCCTCAAGCTGGGCGCGAAATTCCAAATTATTTTTGATTGTGGCAGGCTGTACTATCGGAATACCGAGCCGGATCGCCGACTCCTTCACGGGAGAGGCAGCCAATTCCATTCCGCGTCCACGCGGCCGGTCGGGCTGCGTCACAACCAGAGGCACGGAATGTCCGGCAGCAACCAGCGCTTCCAGCGTCGGAACCGCGAAACGAGGCGTGCCGCAAAAGATCAGGGTATAAGTCACAGGCTCAGCTCTCCGGCGTTAGCTCCAATCAACCGTGGTTTTTGCGAGAGCTGATAGCTGACAGCCGAGAGCCTCTTTTCTACCACTCTCCCGCCTTCACCATCTTCTTGATCTTGCGTTTGATGAGGTCGCGCTTCAGCGCACTGATGTGCGAAATGTAGAGCTTGCCATTCAGGTGATCCGTTTCATGCAGAAACGCTCGCGCCAGCAGATCTTCTCCGGTGTGCTCGAACAACTTTCCGTTTGCGTCCTGCGCGCGCACGGAGACAATCTTGGCGCGCGAGACGTCCTCGCGAAACTCCGGAATACTCAGGCAGCCTTCACTCCCACGCTGGCGCCCTTCTTTGCCGATGATCTCCGGATTAATCAGCACCAGCTTGGCGTCAGGGTTTTCCTTGAAAGTTACGTCGACGACGGCGATCCGTTTCGATATCCCAATCTGGGGTGCGGCGAGCCCGACTCCGCGCGCCGCGTACATCGATTCGAACATGTCCTCGATCAGTTTTTTTAACTCGTCGTCGAAAGCCGTCACGGTGGCGGCTGGCTTCTCGAGTACCGGGTCACCGAATTTTACGATTGGATAAATCATGCGTCAGAAGTGTCTCAACTGCTCCAGATAACCCTCAAAATTTCTTTTCGTTTCCTTGATCGAGTCGCCACCGAATTTCTCAAGCGCGCAGCGCGCCAGCGTGAGCGCGACCATCGCCTCAGCAGCCACGCCCGCCGCCGGCACCACACATACATCGGAACGTTCGTACGCCGCCTTCACTGGCTCTCGTGTCGTGAAATCCACCGACTGGAGCGGCCGCCGCAGGGTCGAAATCGGCTTCAAATATCCCCGCACGCGAATTTCCTGTCCGTTAGAAACGCCGCCTTCGATTCCGCCCGCGTTGTTGCGCGTACGCGTAAAGCCCGAAAATCCAGCATCGGGTTGATAGCCAATTTCATCGTGCACGGCCGAACCCGCCGAATGCGCCGCCTGAATTCCGCTTCCGATTTCGACTGCCTTCACCGCCTGGAGCGACATAACGGCAGCAGCCAGCAACGCGTCCAGCCGCTCATCCCACTGCACATAACTCCCAAGCCCCGGCGGCACGCTGCGCGCCACCACCTCGAAAACGCCACCTACCGAATCGCCGGTTCTCAAGAACATTATCCACTTCTTCCTTCATGCGCTGCTCGGCTTCCGCATCGGCGCAAGCAAGCAGCACTTCATCTTTCCGCGCCAGCGGCTCGATTTGCTCCCATGCCACTTCGCGATCCGCAATCGAAACCGAGCCGACCGCGATGACATGACTCAGAACCTCGACGCCCAATTCACGCAAGAACAGCTTGGCGAGCGCCCCAATCGCTACCCGCGCCGCCGACTCGCGCGCCGACGCGCGCTCCAGAACATAGCGCGCCTCCGTGAAATCGTACTTCAAAGCGCCAGCCAGATCGGCATGTCCCGGCCGCGGCGAAGCGACTCGCTTATGTTTCTCCGGATCGCCCGTCTCCACCGGCAACGACTCTTTCCAGTTCTGCCAGTCCCGATTTTGCAGAAGTACCGCGATGGGCGAACCGATCGTCTTTCCATGATGAACACCGGAGAGAAAATGTGCCCGGTCGGTTTCAATCTTCATGCGGCCGCCGCGCCCGTAGCCCTGTTGCCTCCGCCACAGTTCATGATCCACGAACGCCTGATCCACGGCCAGCCCCGCTGGCAGCCCGGAAAGGAATGCGACCAGCGCTTCGCCGTGCGATTCTCCGGAGGTAAAGTAGCGCAGCATGGGAAACAGGCATTGTAAATGAAAGAAGAAACAAAGGAGAAAAGCACATTTGGCGCATGATGGCGCGACGCCTGGATGCTGGGCACAGGTAGAATAGAAAGAGCATCAGGAATCACCCGGGCCCAGTTGGATTGATCGCACACTTCGTCAACCCACGCGAGGAGATCTGGGGTGTTGACCACGAATAACGGACTCGTTCCGGCCGAAAATCTGAAGCCCATTCGTTGCGTGATTGCCGACGATCACGAACTGGTGCGTTTTGGTGTGCGGCGCCTGCTCGAGGAAACCGCTGATTTTGTTGTGGTCGCCGAGGCCGGGGACGCTTCCGAAGCTCTTAAGCTCACCATTGAGCACCAGCCCGACCTGGTCCTGCTCGATATCGGCATGCCCGGCATGTCATCTTTCGAAGCCGGAAAGCTGATCGAGGAACATTGCCCCGGCTCACGCGTCGTTTTTCTGACCATGCACGAAGATAAAGAGTATGTGCGGCAGGCGATGCGTTCGGGAGCCAGTGGCTATCTGCTGAAAGACATGCCCACAATCCAGTTGCTGCGGGCGCTGCGGGATGTGCGGCGCGGCGAGCGCGCCTTGAGCCCGCGCATTGTGCACTTATTGCGCCAGGAAGCAGCAAGCCCGGGCGCCCCCGGCGCTTCCACGCGAAAAACCGTTCTCACGGCACGCGAGCGGGAAGTCATGCGATTGCTCGCCGAAGGCCGCACCGTGCGGCAAGCCGCGTCGGAACTCGGGCTTAGCGTCAAGACCGTGGAGGCGCATAAATTCAACCTCATGCGCAAACTCGACATCCACAATAAGGCGCAACTTGTAACGGTCGCCATTCAGAAGAAGATTCTTCCCGCGCCGATTCCGATGTGATCCTGACTTTAGTGCCTGAACGGTTGTACGCTGCCATATCTGCCAGCATTGCCAGGTCTGGAACCTCAAGGTCAGGTGTGCCCTGCGCCGAGCGCACCGCGCCCACCCCCGGACGCGCGGACTTACGATTCACCCAAACCGTCGAAAGTCCCATCGCCTGCGCGGGAATGCACATCGTGATAAATGCTCTGGCCAACGTGCAGCAGTTGCTCGCGTGGAATGGCAAGCCGGCGTAACGCGAGTTCGAAATTACGAAGAGAGGGCTTGTAGCTGCCCGCCTGTTCGGCGGTAATCACCTCGTCAAACTCCACGCCCAGATGCTCCCGCGTCCGAGCAAAGAGATCGTCGTCGATATTGGAGATGATCGCGAGGCGGTAGCGCGTTTTGAGTCGACGCAAAGCCTCCACCGTGTCCGAAAACGGCGGCCACAAGGGGACTGACTCAGCAAGAGACGTAATCTCCGAGGTTGTAGGATCGAAGCCAAGCCGCCGACCAAAAGCCCTTACCACCGATTGCAGCACCTCGCGATATTTCTGATAGGTGCCACTCTCTGCCTCGGCCTCAAATTCTCCGTAGAGCTCAAGGATGGCCGCGTCGCTCAGGCCTTTACTATGCCGCGCGAGCACGCCACGCAGCACCGGCAGAATCCCGGCCTCCCACTCAATGAGCGTGCCGTAGCAGTCAAAGCTGATGGTAGTGAAGCGGGAGAAATCCATGGATTTGTCTGACACGGCGGTCGTTGGGAGAGCTATTGCGCTTGAGCTTTAGCAACGACGAAGGACAAATGACTAACGACGATTTTCTAAACCTTCTGCGCGCTGAACAGATCGATCGTCGTAGCCGGCGCATCCGGCTGTTCCGGCGCGGCAGCGGTGGCCGGAGCTTCGGCTGACTCGGTCTCTTCGGAGGGCGCAGCCTTTGCGGGTGACGCTTTCTCCGCCTGCTCAAACTTCCGCGCATCCAGCAGCGGTCGTCCAAGCGACGCGTTGTAGCTCGTCCACGGCCCTTCGAGTCCAGCCTCGCGCTCGAAGTGCGCTCGCATTGCCTCCATCTTCGAATCCAGATCGTCGAGGTAATGCAGCATCAGCGCTTCCGGAAACATGGGCAACTTCGGCGAGCCGAAATCATATTGCCCGTGATGGCTGATGATCAGGTGCTCCAGCAGAGTCTTCAGTCTCCGGCGGAAAACCCGGCAGCTTCGCGATCTTCGCCTGGAGCATTTCCAGTTCAATAATCATGTGCCCGAGCAATTGCCCGCGCGTCGTATACGAGAACGACCGGTTGTAGGTGAGCTCGTGAATTTTGCCGATGTCGTGCAGAAACGCTCCTGTCAGCAGCAGGTCGCGATTGATCTGCGGATAATTGCGGCACATCAGATCGCACGAGCGAAACAGCGACACGACGTGATCCAGCAACCCGCCAATGTAGGCATGATGCAGAGTCTTGGCCGCAGGCGCATTGCGGTAGCGCTCGGCAATCTCCGGGTCGGCCATGAACGACTCGACCAACGCCTTCAAGTGTTGATTCTGGAAGGTCGCGACGAATTCCGACAGCGTTCGCCACAGTTCCCCAATGTCCTTATTCGTCTTCGGCAGGTAGTCGGTGTAATCGATCTCCGCATCCCCGAGGCGCCGCAGCTTGTGGATGGTGAGCTGGAACCGGTTCTTGTACTTGTTGATGAGTCCCTTGATCTTGAGAAAATCGTCCTGCTCGAACGTGTCGATGAACTCCTCGACGTTGTCCCACATCTTGGCTTCGATCTGCCCGGTACGATCAGCCAGAGTGAGCGCCAGGTAAGGCTCGCCATTCTTCTTCGGCTTGACCTGCTTCGACGCCACCACGAAAGACGAGGTGATGACCTTATTTTCCTGGAGATGACACTCGCAGATAAAAAACTCTTTCATGAGCCTCCGCGAACCTTTTGCCGCCTCGGACAGTTGCCGCAGATGAACCGGCGCGATTGCTCACGCTATAAGCATTGGATGCGGCCATCGGCGCAGTGGGAACCGAGGTGCCGCAACCCGCGACAATTCAGCTTAGCCTAAAACACACCCAGCTTCTTTTTCTTTTTCAGAGCCTTTTCGTCCGCTTCCTTGTTGGCGGTCTCCACCGGCTTGGTCTGGTTCGCACTCGCGCCCGTGTCCACATAGCCCGGTTTGTAGTCGATAAAGGCTTGTTCGCGCAGAGTCTTCAAGTATGCTCGCAGAGCCGGCTGAAGTTTTTCCATGTAGAGCGCATCTTGGATTTTCGGCTCCACTTCTTTCATCGTGGGGATGCCGGCCATCTGGTGCTCGGTGACCTTGAGGATCACATAGCCCTGCTTGGTGCGGATCACATCGGTGACCTGGCCGGTTTTCAGCGCGAAGACTTTGTCTTCCAGTTCCTTGGCCAGAGTTCCACGCTTGAAATAACTGAGGTCCCCGCCCTCTTTCGCGGAGGGCCCATCCGACTGCTTTTTCGCCAGATCGGCGAAATCGCTTCCCTTCTGAATCTGCGTCAGGATGTCGTCCGCCTTCGTCTTGGCCACCGCCAGAGCGGCATCGTTCTCAGCTTCCGTGGGAGGCTCGGGTTTGCCGTCGAGCCCGTTTGGTTTAACGGGCAGCTTGGGCGACACCAGAATCTCGCTCAGCCGCACCTGCTCCGGATGCTCCAACTCGGCTTTGTGTGCGTCATAGAACTTCTGCTCTTCTTCTTTATTCATCGCCAGCTTCGAGCCGACTTCCTGGCCAATGACGCGCTGCGTGATGATCTGGGTGCGCAGGTTCTCCTTGAACTCTTCGTACGACGCGCCCTGCGCCTGGGCCGCTTTTTCCAGATCCTCCATGCTGTCAAGGTTCATCTGCTTGCGCATCTCGTCGAGCCGCTTGACCAGCTCAGTGTCGCCCGTAATCCCAAGATCCTTGCCCTTCTGCAATAGCAATTGCTGGTCAATCAGGTCGCGCAGAACGTCCTTTTCCTTTTCGGCGAAAGCGCGGTCCGCGTCGGACGGGTCCTGCTGCTGGACCTCCTGCTTCAGCTGATCGCGGCTGCGAATGTACTCCGAGCGCGTGATGATGCCATTGTTGACCCGAGCAATGATCTCTTCGACGATGGTGTCTGCGGAAAGAACGACGGGAACGAACAACGCGAAGGCAGCCAATAATAGGGTCAGTCTAGTCCTGTTCATTGCAGCTCACTAAAAACCTGGATTGCCGGAACTTTTTCTAACCGGGGGTTTTCTTTGCATTTTACGCCGGAATCGAAGCCGAGACCAAATCGTGGAAGGCAGAGAAGAGTCGCAACGCCCGCAGGCCAAGGGGGAGACTAACGAGCGGCTATTGGAGAGGCCAATACAGAAAGTACGTCACGCCGCCCGCGTCAGCACCAGCGCCGTCACATCATTGTGTTTAGGCGCGGTGTGAACAAAGGATTGAACGTTCTCCAGAATACGCTTTGACAGATCCCGGGCTGAGGCAGGTCCGGACTGCATCGCCATTTTCACGCCATCCAGGCCAAACTCCGAGTTCTTGCTCTCCGCCTCCACCACGCCGCGCGAGACAATAGCAATGGACGCCTTCGACCCCATTCCAACTACCCGCGCATCGGTCGGCGCCAGCGAAAACAGACCCAACGGCAACCCGGTTGCCGGAAGCTCGACCACGCTCGCATCATCGCGCAGCAGCCCCGGGGTGTGCCCGGCATTCACGTAACAAACCGTACCCAACTCCTCGTTATAGCAACCGGCAAATGCTGGGCAACTGCGCACACCACCCGCCGCGCGCATGATCTCGAGATTCAAACGCCGGGACAGCTCAATCATCGCCTCCGGTTCGTTCAGCTCCGGGGAAGAGAAAATCTGCTCGGCAGACGACTGGAAACAATTGTGGGCAGCTTCGAGCACCGCCGCGCCGGTCTCCCGCTTCCCTGCCACGTCCAACATTCCAAACAGAAAACGCGTCGGACTGACGCGCAGGAAGGTATGGAAATCTCCGCCGGCCTGGGGAGAAAAAAAGGCTACTGCCATGTCGGCGCCCTGCAAGGGCGGCGGCGTGCTGTGTTCGATATGCGCGGGTTCCGCAGGAGCGGAATTAAACAATTTGGAAAGAAGCGCCTTCATCAGGAGGCGAAGTTAGCACAATCCTGGTAACGGGGCAATGAGACTATTGGGGGAAATTGCCGGCGAAAATGAGCCTGGCAAACAGCTCGGAATTTCGCTGCATTACATGTGCAATTGATTGGCAATATTCCACTTTGGGCCGGGAATTTCGCGCCCAAAACCGCCTATCGCCCGTATTTATCGCCCAGCCACCGAGTCATCTCGTCCCGCAACTGCCGGTAGTCCGAATGGACCGTCGTGCGCAAAGCTGCCTCCGTCCCGCTGCCCTGCGAGAGCCGCTCGAGAATATGCTGGATCTCGCCCATGCCGTAGGTGTCGCGTATGAACTCCGCCGCGGCCAGCGACTCCGCGTACGCCGTGCTCGCCTCCGGCGCCGAATAACTCATAAAACTACCCTCCAGCATGTTGAAGGGGATCTCCATTCCCGCCCCGAAAAGCCTCGCCAAAGCATTTCCGTTCGAGGCGCTCGACTTCCCCTCCTCCATCTGTGCGACGCCCTCATTCAGCCACGTCGGACACCGACTGCTCGACATCTGCGCGATGAACGAATGGGTCAACTCGTGTTTGAGCACATGCGCCAGGTCCGAGGTCACACTCTGCATTCCATTCACCGGAATGCGCAGCTTGCCATCGTTGAGGGCGCCACTCCACGAGGGCGCGCGGGTCACGTCGAAGAACGTCTGCTGCGTGTAAAGCGTGACGGCGATAACGTCATGCGGCGAATAACCGAGATCACGGACCAGGTCGTCATAGTCAGCGTCGAGCGCCGCCACCAGTTCGCGCCGGAACCCAGGGCTCGTCTCCTTGCCCTCGAAGTGCAGATTAAAGTGGCTGCTCTCGCTCTGCGAAAAGGCGGCTTCGGCGCTCGATTCACGCTGCGCTCGCTCGAGATATTGCTTCACAACCGGATCGGGCCGTAGCGCCAGCGACTTCTTCCACGATCCGATCGCATCCGCCGTGCGATCCCCCGCGAACTGCACAAACCCCAGCATGCCAAGCGCATCCGGAGAGTCCGGCGCGATTCGCGCCGCGTGCTCGGCATAAGTCAGAGCCTGCGCCACCTGCCCCGTGCGCATCAGGCTGGCGGCGTAATAAACAAGCAACGTTGCATTCTCCGGCTGAAAGCGCAGCGCTGATTCGTAATATCGCCTCGCCTGCGGAAAATTCCCGTGGTCCGCTTCGAATTTCCCCGCCAGAAAATATCCGGTCGCGGTCAGCTCGGGGTTCTCCGCCCGGTCCAGCGCGGCCAGCGCGTCGGTATCCACCTTGCCCTCGCGAACGATCTTTTCATTGAGATCGGATAGATGACTGAACGTCACAGGCGGTGCGAAGTCCGGCACCTCTCCGGCCGAAGTTCCGTGTCCCCCGGTAACTGGCGCCGCGCCGCCCGCATCAATCCTATCGACAGACGATTTCAGGATGGCGTAGGTGTCCTCGCCTACGTCATACTCGACGCGATCCTTGGTTGGGTCCTGGCGATTCTTGATCTCGCGAACCTGATCAGCCCAGATAGTGCGCCCGTTCTTGAGATGAATGACGTCGCCCGGCGCGGGCAGCGCGGCCAGAAGCACTAGAATAGGGGCGATTAGACGCATTCTTGCTGATTCTAGCAACCGCGGCGGAGGGCTTCGAGGTGACCAAGGTGCTCGTTCGACGGTGGAGAACGTTCGACCTGTACCGTAGCCCCTGGCTGATCGGAAGCCTGCTGGCCTTCGCGATCGCCACGGCAATGGCCCACGCACAGTCTCCCCCCGATCACTGCCCGTCGACGGCCGCAGCACTCTATCAGCGAATTCGCACCGTCGGCCTCAATCCAGACCGCGTCTACCACGTCCGGGCGGCCTCCATTCACAGGCCCAGCCTCGATATCACTCTCGACGATGGAACCCTGGCCTTCACCGAAGACGTCTGCGGCCGTATCACCGGCGCGTTCTTTGTCGGCGATGGCGAGATTCTCTTGCAGCCCCCCAACCGCGTAGAGCGTGCGTCTCTCACCTTATTTACCGGCATGGCCATCCTCGAAGAGCAGCTCAACTCCGGCTACCTGCGCTTCAACGATGACACCGCCGACGACCTCCAGCCCTTCCTGTCGCCCGCTCCTGATGGCACCGACTTTCTCAAGGAATGGGCTGAAGGAGTCCAGAAGCTCTCAGATTTCGACGCCACCCGCCTGCTGATCGACTTCAGCCATTTCCTCCCGGCCACCGTGAAGACAGGCGAAGAGCGCACCCGAAAATTTCCTCCGCTCCTCCACGCTCACCTGGTCGGTAAGACTCTGGGTGCCTTCGACGTTTTCTGGGATGCCGCCATCGCCGAGCCCTTATGGGCGGGAAAACCGCAGGCCAAAGATGGCATCGAGTTCTTCGATATCTGGACCGCATTCGTTCCACCCGCTCCCACCGGAACGCCCGCGCCCGGTCCCCGCAACAATCAGGTCTCCGTCTCCAGCTTTAAGATTCAAGCCTGGATCAGCCCGCCCACCCAGCTCAAAGCCAAAGCCGACCTTGAGGTCCGCATTCATATCGGGGGACAGCGCACCCTCATCTTCGAGCTCTCGCGCTACTTGAAAATCGATTCCGTCGAAGCAGGCGGCCATCCCGTCGATTTCATTCAGAACCCTGCCATCGAAGGTACGCAGCTCCGCCGCCGGGGCGACGATCTGGTTGCCGTTATCTTTCCCGCCGAGCTCAAGAGCGGGCAGGAATTGAAACTGAGTTTTCACTACGCGGGCGAGGTATTGTCCGACGCAGGCAACGGATTGTTGTATGTAGGAGAACGCGGCACCTGGTACCCAAGCTTTGGCCTCAACCATGCCCAGTTCGACATGGTCTTCCACTACCCATCCGAGTGGACGCTCCTCGCCACGGGAAAGAAAACTCGCTCGCCCTCCTGCCGAGACCGGAGCTGATTCGGACCGGACAGAAATCCTCGCACTGGGTTTCCGAGCGCCCGATTCCTGTAGCCGGATTCAATCTCGGGCGCTACGTCCGCGCTGAAGCAAAAGCCGGCACCGTGACGGTCGAGGCCTATGCCACCAGAGCAGTCGAAAAGTCTTTCCCAAAGACCCCCTCGGAGGTTATCGAACAGCCTGTCTCCCCCCCAGGGACCAAGCCGCTTATCCCTCTTGTAATTCCGTCGACGCCGCCGTCACCGGCGCGCGATGTCCAGGATGTAGCCGAGCGCGGCGCCCAGGCGATCGAAACCTTCTCGCAATGGTTTGGGCCCTATCCGTACAGTTCCCTAGAGTTCACCCAGATGCCCGGCGAGTTGAGCCAGGGTTGGCCCGGCTTGGTCTTTCTGGCGAGCGGCGCGTTTCTCAATCCCGCAGGAGGAGCGCAGCCTGCACCTCGATCCCGTCATCAGCGAGCTCAACCGCCAGGTTCTCGTGCACGAAACGGCGCATCAATGGTGGGGCGACCTGGTGACGTGGAAGAGTTACCGCGACCAGTGGCTGGCCGAAGGCCTGGCCAACTATGCCAGCCTGTTAATCCTGGAGCAGAAGAGTCCCGAGCAGTTTCACGATGTAATGGAGAAATATCGCAAGGACCTGCTCAGTAAGAACAAAGACGGCGAGTGGCTGCGCGACGCGGGTCCGGTAACTCTGGGCCAGCGGCTCGTCTCGTCACATTTCCCCAATGGATACGAGGCGATCAGCTACGAGCGCGGCACCTGGCTCTTTCACATGCTGCGCTCCATGATGCGCGACTCCGAGATGGCTGCGCATGGCCGCAAAACGCCAGCCCATCCCGACGAACCGTTCTTCCGCGCCCTGCGCAAAGCCCGCGAGCGCTTTGCCGGCAAAGCCATGAGCACCCGCGACCTGATGCAGGTTTTCGAAGAGGAACTCCCCCGCCCACTTTGGTACAACAATCATCACAATCTCGACTGGTTCGTCGACAGCTGGATCAACGGCACCGCGATCCCTGAGCTGGCCACGCGCGAGATTCACATCGTCGAGAAAGCGGGGGTTATCACCGTTTCTGGCCTGATCCTCCAAAAGAACGCGCCCGACAATCTGATCACCGCCGTGCCCGTCTACGGAACGGCCAGCGGTAACTCGTTGGTGTTTCTGGGCGAAGTGATGGTCGATGGTCCCGAGACCCTGTTTCACCTCACGGCTCCAGCGAACATTCACAAGATTGTGATCGATCCCAACCAGACCATTCTCAGCTCACCGAAATAGCCGTCTGGAGTCAGATCCGGATTCTCCCAGCCTTTTGCTGCTTTTCGCACACTGCGCGAGGCCACTCGATTGCTCCGTAAGAGAGTTCCGCGAACGAAAAAGACAGGAGGCGAGCGATTATGCAAGATCAGCCCCGTCCTTACCGCACTTCCCGCGCAAGTCAGTCCGTACCGCGAACGATCCTGCTGGTTGAGGACGAGCCTTTCGTGCGCGAGGCAACGCGCAATATCCTCGAAAGCGCGGGCTTCGAAGTCCTGCCTGCGGAGGACGCAAGCGCCGCCCTCAAGGTGTACGAGGAAGCGAAGGGAACGATCAATCTGGTCATGACTGACATGGTGCTGCCCGGCCGGACCGGCGAGCAGCTGGGCGAGGATTTACGCCAGCGTTCTCCCAACCTGAAGGTGCTGATCACCTCCGGCTACAGCAACACCGAATATGCGCTCAACGACCGTCGCAACAGACGCTCATTTCCTGGCCAAGCCATACTCGAGGAGCGACCTGGTACGGAAGATTGAGGAGATCCTCGAACCTGCGCCGTTCCGTCACGCAACGGGCCAGGCATGCTAACCGGATCCCGCGCCATCTGTGATCGGTGATCTGTGGACTATGATCTGATCTGTGACCTGTGACCCGCGGCGCGTGACCTGAGCCAGCAACCGTTCGTCTCCAACCATTTATAATTCCCGGTTCCGCGGAGTTCTCTGGAGAGAGATCCACATGAGCCTGGAAGGCCGAGTCGCGTTCGTTACAGGAGCCTCACAAGGTATCGGACACGCCTGCGCGCTCCATCTGGCGCGTCAAGGAGCCAGTGTTGCAGTCGCGGCGCGCAACCGGCAGAAGCTGGAAGAACTGGTGTCGGCAATCGGTGCGACGGGCGGCAAAGCTGCCGCATTCTCCGTTGATGTGGCCGACGAAGACCAGGTCAAGGCCGCGGTCAAGGCTGCCATTGCGCACTTCGGCAAGATCGACATTCTCGTCAACAATGCCGGCATCACTCGTGACCAACTGGTCATGCGCATGAAGCGCGCGGACTGGGACGCGTCCTCAACACCAATCTCACCTCGGCGTTCCTCTGCATTCAAGCGGTCATCCCGTCGATGCTCAAGCAGCGCTGGGGACGCATCATCAACATCACCAGCGTCTTTGGGCAGATGGGACAGGCTGGACAGGCGAACTATGCCGCGTCAAAGGCTGGACTGATCGGGCTGACGATGGCGATTGCGCGCGAAGTCGCCTCGCGCAACATCACCTCGAACGCGATCGCTCCCGGCTTCATCGAGACCAGCATGACCGCGGTCCTGAGCGATGAGTTCAAGCAAGCGGCGGTAAAGCAGATTCCGCTTGGCCGGGTTGGAACTCCGGAGGACATCGCCAGCGCGGTCGCATTCCTGGCCTCCGACGAAGCCTCCTACATCACCGGACACGTGCTCAACGTGAACGGCGGCATGTTGATGGGCTGAACGCGCTCGCGTGGCGCGGACACTCTTGTCCGCGGCTCTTGATCTTGGTTCCAGACATCGCAAACAGAGCCTGCCGAAGGGAGTGTCCGCGCTACTCACGGATTTGCGGCCCGGAATGCCGTTTGCCCTTGGCGAGCGTATACTGTCGCGGGCCAAAGAAGCCAATCCCAAAATTAAGCACTGAGAGCTGACAGCTTAAGGCCTACCGCTTACGCTTTACCGCCTACCGCTGACAGCTATCAAAGGAGAGAGAATATGCGTCACACTTCGCTAGGATTCATTGCCATTCTGTGTTTGATTGCTGTTGCCTGCTCGACCGCGCCAACACCCGCGGCGGCTCCTGCTGCTCCGCCTGACACGCGGGCTGCTGACGTGCAGGCCATCAAGGACCTCGAAGTTGCGTGGGTCAAAGACGCAGCCTCGAAAGACGCAGCCAAATGGGCCAGCTACTTCACCGACGATGGCGCTGGACTCTATCCGGGCGCTCCAACTGTGACCGGCAAAGATGCGCTGAAGACGGCGATGGCTCCGATGCTGGCCGATCCCAACTTTGCGCTGACCTTCACGTCCACGAAGATGATGGCCTCCAAGGGCGGAGACATGGTCTATTCGCAAGGCACCTACACGATGACCATGACGAATCCCAAGACCAAAAAGCCGGTGACCGATCATGGAAAGTATCTGACGGTTTACACCAAGCAGGCTGATGGAAGCTGGAAGGCTGTGGCTGACACCTTCAATTCCGACTCAGCCATGTAGTCAATGATGGCGCTGTAACGAGCACAATCCAACTGCGAATCACTGTTCTGGGAACGCCGCGCTTTGCGCGCGGCGTTTGCTTTTGGGGAGTTATAGAGGGTCGTCCGATGCTCGGAGACGCTTACCAGTTGGTGCCGAAGACCCCCTCCCAAGCGGTCTTGTAGAATGAGTGGCTTAGCGAGAATTTTCCGCCAGGTCTTTGAGGAATAACGAGTTATGCGATTCTTTTAGAATCAAAGACTTAGGTGTCTTGCTTCCAGGTCTTTGAGGAATAAGGACTTAGCTGCAAAGTATTATGGAATAAGGAGTTATTGGGCGAGTTGGAACGATGAGGCGAAGCGGATCGGTGCTTCGTTTCCGTCGAGTTAGTTGGCACTAAAGTGGTCTTTGACAGAGTTAGTTGAGGGTGTTAGTAATGTTCCCGACTTGAGGGGGTCATAGCGTGAGCTATGGCCCTTTTTTAGTCCTTAAGGGAAGGCAGCTCAATGGCAAAGGTTGAAGTCGACGAGAACCTCACTAACTGGAACGAACTTAGCGACAAGCCTTGGAGCGCTTTACTTATAGGAAATGGATCGAGTTGCGCCATATGGGATCAGTTCGCTTACACATCGCTATATGATCGGGCATCTTCAAATGAAATGGCGCATCCGCTCACTCCCGGTGCCGTTCACATTTTTGAGTCTCTCCGTACTCGGAATTTCGAACTTGTTCTGTCAGCCCTCAAGACCACGGCGCTGGTCGAGAGCGCCCTCGGGCGAGACACCGCTGAAGTCGATGGTCTTTACCAGGTTACACAAAACGCTCTTATAGAAGCCGTTCACTCGGTTCACATCCCGTGGGCATCGGTGACTGAAGAAACTCTACGCTCAATCCGTGATGCATTACTGATCTACAAATCGATCTACTCCACAAACTATGACCTACTGTTGTATTGGGCAATTATGGTAGATGGCGGTGTGGGTTTTAAAGATTATTTTTGGGGATCAAAATTCAATATCAGCGATACGGAAATTTGGGACAAGGCTACGAGGGTCCTTTTCTTGCACGGGGCGTTGCATCTGTACCGAAGCCTTTCCGGGGAGACAATTAAGAGAAAGGCCGAGCCAACTCAAAATTTATTGGACCTCTTCGGTACGCCGCTGGATGACCAGTTTGCCGTTCCTCTCTTTATCACCGAAGGAAACTCTCTGGACAAGCTTAATTCCATCTACCGTTCCGACTACCTTTCCTTTGCCTATTCACAATTTGCCCAGCATCGAGGCCCGCTTGTGATCTTCGGGCACTCACTCAACACCGATTTCGATGGGCACCTTATTGGCGCTATAAAGCACGCGGATGCGCACATACTTGCGATCTCTCTTCTCCCGGAAGGTGATGTTAGGGCCAAGAAACTGCGGTTCCATGCGGAGTTTCCAGATCGGGATATACATTTTTTCGATGCTGCCACTCATCCATTAGGCAGCCCGAAGTTCAGGGTTGGGAATCCGGCGGTCGCCATCTAGGGAGACTTTCCCGACGCTAGGACGTTTCATTTCATTGATAGTTGGGGTACGCTGTTTCAACGGTGACAGATCTGACAAACCTATCCGGCGCCTCGCTGCGCCTACAGCGCTTTTCGTTTCGCTTTGCTGAGCAAGTTCTTAACAGCAAGCTTTCGCTGAAGGAGGAAATCGAACAGGTCATTCTCGAAAACATTCCGGACATCACTGTATTATCGCGTCCAGCATTTAACAGATTGTTGCAGGAGCGCTTCGTCGCCCAAGGGTGGGCCAGCCAACCTATGGTATTCGAGGATCGGGCCGATCCTGGTGCCAAGATGGATTTTCTTAAAGAAAGAATTGGCATCGAGGTCGGATTTGGTCACGCTTCATTCATTGGGATCGACCTGCTAAAGTTCCAGGTTTCCTCGTATTCCGCACTCGACAAAATCGATGTGGGCGTTTACATAGTCACGACAGCAAAGTTTCAGAAATTCATGAAGAGGGAGTGCGCGCAGAATTGGGAGGGATCGTTGACCTTTGAAAAAGTGAAGCGATACCTGCCACACTTTAAGAGCGCGATTCAAGTGCCGATCAGCGTCTTGGGCATTGATATCTAGACGCTCTTGTTCTTCATCACCTCCGCCCAGTGACCGCCAGCACAGACACCCGCCGCCATCTCCACCAAAATGTCACATGACCTGTTGATGAGGTCTAAGTGTGCCTGCGCGGTCCGGGCCTCCTCTGGAGGAAATTTGCGCCGTTAGTTCACCGTAAATTTCGTTTTGCTGGTAGCCTTCCCTCCTTTCGTAGTGACACTGATCGTGCCGGTCTTGGCGCCGGCGGGAACGGTGGCCGTGATTTGCGAGTCGGAGTTTACCGTGAAAGTGGCGTTGGCGCCGCCGCCGAACGTGACCGCGGTGGCCTGAGTGAAGCTGGTTCCCGTGATTTGAACCTGCGTCCCCACCGAACCGCTGGGCGGGCTGAAACTGAGGATCGCCGGGATCACGCTGTAGGTCTGCGGCGTGACCAGGCTGCCGCCGGGCTCAACCACAGTCACAGGACCAGTGGTTGCTCCGGTCGCGGGAGAGGCGATCATATACGTGTCGCTCACCACCGTGAACGTACCTGGGCCAGAGCCAAATTGAACGCCGGTGGCACTGGTGAAGCCCTGTCCAAGGATGCCCACCGACTCTCCCACCTTGCCCGACGAGAATACGACCAGCGAGGCGAACGGCTTGAGTCCGTCGTCAAAACTGTAAATCACGCCGTAAGGAGTATTCGGACTTCCACCATGCTGCGTTAGCCCGTAGATGATGCCGTTGGTATGCAGCATGGGAGTGGCAAAAGGAGTGTCGCCCGAGCTCGTGTCGAAGTTGTGAAGGACGGTGAAGTTTTTCCCGGTGGTGCTGACCTTGAAGAGTGTGCCGACTCCGTTGAGTCCGCCGCGAGCTGCCACGCCGTAGAGGAACTTGTTACTTCCCTGCACCAGCCCGGCATAGGGATTGGTACCTTCAGTCGACTGAAAGCTGTGCAGCACCTTGTAGCCGCCACCGCTGGTGGTCATCACGAAAACGGTTCCCTGGTCGGCCGTTCCTTGCCACACCGTTGTGCCGTAGAGCTTGCCGTCCATGCCTTGCATGACCGGACCCGCGGGATTCGTCCCATCTTTCCCGTCCGTCTTGAAGCTGTGGATGATTTTCAGTGTTGGCTTTTTCCCCGCGATCTTCAGTTGGAAAACGGTGCCTGCATTAAACGCGCCCCCGTTTGGCGTCGTCCCGTAGAGATTGCCATCCGAACCCAGGATCAAGGGAGCGATCGTTTGCGACGGCGCCGTGCCAATGGTGGAAAACACGCCGGCGGGCGTAATTCGATAGATCGTACCGGGATTGTCGCCGTTGTTCGTGACGCCATAGATATTTCCGTCAGGCGCCTGGATCGGCGGGGCCCACGGATACTCTCCATCGGAGCCGGAGAAGCTATGGAGCACAGTCATTGCGCCGCTTCCATAGCTGAAAACCGTACCAAGTCCGGCTCCCCCTATCTCGGTCGTGCCATAAAAGTTGCCGTCGAATCCGAGGCTGAGTCCCGATTGCGGGGAAAATCCGTCGACGCCCTGAAACGCGTAAAGAAGACTCGCCACGCCTGAGGTGGTAGAAACGAAGATTGACCCATCGTAGGAAGTCTTGAAAAGCAGAGTGCTATAGAGATTTCCGTCCTGGCCCTTGGGCCAGCAGATTAGGGTCGTTAGGATTCGAGCCTTCTTTGGATTCATCGAAACTGTGGATCTGGGTGTAAACCTGTGCCTGAACGAGAGAGGTCATCGCCAGGACAACCAGGACCGCGCCGAAACAGCGAATGCGTCTAGAGGTAATCATGTGTCTCCTTAGCCATGGGCTTGTTGCCCGCGGATGGGTGGATCCCGTCCAAGGACGGCCCTTCCCCGGGGCCATCCCTGTTCGGTCGGACTGGTTTCGAAATCCGGCCCTAAGTGCCTGAGGCGCTCCGTTTTCCCTCGTCCCGGGCGCCCTCTAGGGCTGGCGTTCGAACTTGTTCCCTTCCCTGTCTACACATGCGCAGAATGCCCGAAAATCAGCTCACCGGGTCGGCCGGTTGGAATTGACCCCGCCAGGCCCACTCACTAACTACTTATTCCCCCGCAACTTACAGACGCCCTACCCCCGTACCTTCCTCACACATCCACGTGATTCGGATCATTGTTTGACTGGTTTGCGCACTTTAGCGTTGAGTTATGCGCCTTAAACAGAACTCCAGCACCGCCATCGTCGTCCGGAAGTCATGGGCCAACCTCGAAGCTATTCAGGCTTTTTTGCGCGAGCGTCCGCGCAAGAGCGACGGCAACGGCAAAAGCGCGCTTTCATCCGCGGGCAATGGCAACGGGAGTCAGTCTGCGGCGGCAGCCGACGACAGCCACACCATCTTTGCGCGCGTCCTCGACGACACCGACGCGCGCGGGCTCTGGATCGAGCTGCATACAAAAGAGCATGAGCAGAATCCCGAGGTCGAACTTGAGGCGCTGATGATTCCGTGGCCCGCGGTGCTCGCGGTGGTGGTCGCGAACGACTTTACTCCTGCCATGAAGGAAGCTCTGTACACCAGCGAAGAAGAGCGAGGGCTCACAGTCTCCAAGACATCGGTCTAGCATTTCGCAGTGAGTCCGGGGCGAGAGCTGGCGAGCTTTGCTCGCCTGGACAGCCGAGGGCGGCTGTCCCCACGTGAGCTGTGGTGCTCTCCCTGTCCCATGTGAGCTGTGTGCTCTCCCTGCCCCACGTGGGCTGCTCTCACTGTTCCACATGGCTGTGCCGGCTTGCGGCAGATTTTCTCTTTGAGGTGTGGTGGTGGAGCGGCTAGCGTACGTCGTGGATGACGAGGATCATTCCCGGCCGCAGAACCGCGATATTGCGATTGTCGTGCTTCAACGCCGAGACCGTGGTGTTGTAGGAAGAGGCAATCGAGTAGAGCGTCTCGCCCGCCTTTACCTTGTGATGAACGGTTCCAGCCGCGGCGGTTTGCGACTTACTCGACGCCGCCTTGCCTGACAAAGCCTTGCGTGAGGAGGCATGCGTCGAGGCTTCCGCTACCGTCTTGCCATGCGCCGACTTCCTGCGAGACGATGCCGACCTGCGTTTCGCGCGCGCCCGGCGAGACCGGCAAGTGCACCAGCAGAGTCCTTCTGCCGGCGAGACTGTCTCCCTTGATGCGATTCCAGGAGCGAATTGCCTTCGCCGAAACTCCGAAGTTCTCGGCGACCGATTCGACGGTGTCGCCCCTGCGGATCTTGTAGTGCGTGATGGCGCGCGAATACGTTGTCGAGTCGGCTTGCTTGCCCGGAGCGATGGGAATAATCAGGCGGCTCTCGGGAGCGAGTTCGTTGCCGTCAAGATCGTTGGCCTCGGCGATCGAACGCGGCAAGGTGTGATACGTGCGCGCGATCGAAGCCAGCGTTTCGCCCGCCTGCACCTTGTGATAGCGCCACCAGACGCGCTTGTCGACGGGAATCGATGCGACCGCTGTCTCGAACTTGGCGGCGCTTCCGGCAGGCACGTGCAGCTCGAAGGCATGATCCTTGGGAGTCGTTAACCGCAGCAGGCTGGGATTGAGGTCCTGAAGATCGGAGGCGGATGCATCGACGCATTCGGCGACCAGCCGCAGATCGATGGGATAGTTAATCTTCACCGTGTCGTACGGAATCGGCTTTTCTTTTACTACCGACGAGAGCCCATACTGCTCGGGATTTTTCGCCATGATGGTGACGGCGAGAATGATGGGAACGTAGTTGCGCGTCTCCTTGGGGAGAACATTGCGGCGGTAGAGCTCCCAGAAGTCGGCGTAGCCGGTGCGCTTGACGGCGTTCTGCACGGTGCCGGGACCGGAGTTGTAGGCGGCCATTGCGAGATACCAGTCGCCAAACTGGTTGTAGAGATCGTGCAGGTGGCGAGCGGCGGCGCGCGTGGCTTTCTCGGGATCCTGACGCTCGTCCATCCACCAGTCGCGCTCGAGTCCATAACCTTTGGCGCGGCTGGCCATGAATTGCCAGATGCCGCGCGCGCCGGCGCGTGAAACCGCCAGCGAATGGAAGCCGGACTCGGCTTGCGCAAGATAAATGAGATCCTGCGGAACGCCCTCTTGCTTGAGCACCCGCCGAATCATCTCGTCATATTGCCCGGAACGGGAGAGCGCGCGCTCGAGCGTGCCGCGTCCTCGATTCGAGAAGTAGTTGATGTAGCCCGCGACCTGATCGGTCATCATGAGCGGCAGGTCGGAGTGCGTGGACTTGATCTCGGCTTCGGCCTTCGCCTTCACGTTCTGGTCGACGGTCGGAGTGGCTTCGTTCGCCTCGTCGATCGGCGCGGGCTCGGACTTCTGCTCGGAGAATCCATCGCCCTGCTGGAGGGCGGAGATTTCGAGGTCGTTGACGCCGTCGAGAATGCGATTGAGTTCGGCTTCGAGGCGATCGTCAGACTGGAGATCGAACCCGCTGCCGAGGAGTTGGTTGAAGGCGGAGTCGAAGTTCGCCTTGGCGGCCTCGAGATGGCCGTCGCGATAGTTGTCCTGGCCGGCCTTGTATTCCTTTTCGACGCGGGCGATGAGGTCGCCGACCGGATCGACGGCGAGCGCTTGTGCGGCCTGCGCGGTGGTCTGCGAGTTCGTCTTTGGACGATCCAGCAGATGACGAAGCCGGCTTTTGTTGGGTGGAATGAAGGGCCGCGCCGGAAAGGGCTGCGGGCGCCTGAGCCTGAACCGGCGGCAGGAACGTAGACGGCTTCTGCGCGCTCTGGCAGCCCAAAGTGGCCGCCAGAAAGCCGCACAGCAGAAGCACCGGATACCGGTCGGAAAAGCTCATAGCGTCAGAAACTTACAATCGCCGCCTAGGGGCGCTGGACGGGAGTTTTGGACGCACCCGGCCTAAAAGTATTTATGGATCAGATGTTAATATCGCAAAAATAGTTGGGTCAATGCTACGAGAGGACCCTCTACGTGATTACTTTCGGAACCGGCTGAACATATTACCACGCGAGGTGCGGAGTTGGCGGCCTTAGGGCGCCCACTCCCGTAGCTCCCGAAATCCTGGACCTATAGCCCGAAGCGCTCATGGCGCTCAGCCTTGCGCCTCCTATGAAGCTGGCGTGGACGGTCTCCGCGCTTCACCAGCTAGAATTGCCCGTTTCGCAAACTACGCCTTCGGGAGACTCGATGTCGCTTATCCAGTTCACGCGCAACGTCAACGACCACTCCACCGACAAGGGATACCAGTTCGAATTCTTCTGCGACCGCTGCGGCAATGGATTCACCAGCGAATTCAAAGCCTCGGCCACCGGAATGGCGACCAGCGCGCTCCGGGCGGCAGGCGGGCTCTTTGGCGGAATTCTCGGCTCGGCTGGAAATACGGCGTACGAGATCGAGCGCGCCGATCCAGGGACCGGCGCACGACAAGGCGTATCGCGAAGCGATCGAAGAGGCGAAGCCGAATTTCAGGGAGTGTCCGAAATGCGCGAAGTGGGTGTGCAAGGCGACGTGCTGGAATGAGAAGCGCTCGCTCTGCTATGAGTGTGCGCCCGATGTCGACACCGAAATTGCCTCGGCGCAGGCGCAGGCCACGGCGGAACAGATTCGCGAGAAAGTGCGGACAGCAGGATTTGACCAAGGATCTCGACCTGACCAGCGAGGCGGTCGCATTGTGTCCGGCATGCGGAGCGCATACACAGGGAGCAAAGTTCTGTCCGGAGTGCGGCAAGCCGCTGCGCCCGAAGAATGAGTGCTCGAAGTGCGGGACGAAGTTTGAGGCGGGGACGAAATTTTGTCCCGAGTGCGGGAACAAGGTCGGTTAGGCCGCATGGCGAGCAAGCGCCCGGCACCGAAGCTCAAGATGGTCTTGCGGATCGTCGCTCTAATTGCCATTCTCGTTTACGTTGTCCTTTGGATCGATATCCGCTACCGTCAGTACCGTGCCTCGCTGCCGGTCATCGTCCGGCTGAAATCTGAAGCGGAACGCGCCAAGCTTCCCGTCTCCGTCGACTCCTATCCATGTTTCCTGATCGAGCGTCCTCGAAACGCACCCTCGCAAACGCTTAAGGCCTCGATTCGGCAATGCTCGCCGGCACTGCACAACGACGACAATGTCGAACAATACGAGGTTGACCTTCGCTCGGGCCTGTTTTTGTTGCGCAAGACCGACCTGTTCGTTCCCGACACCATGCCTCTGGCGCTAACCCGCGGGTACCATATGTGGGATCGGCACTCGCGCGCGTTCGGCATCGGCGGCAACCACGCCTACGACATCTTTCCATCCGGCGACCGATTTCCTTACACCTACGTGGGCCTGTGTCTCGCCGAAGGCGTAGTGGTTCATTACGACCGCATTTCCGAGGGCACCAGCTTCGTGGACTTCGTGGCTGAGCATCGCGGTACGCCTCCAACGATTTTTGATAAATCCCAAGACCGCTGGAACGTCGATCACTGGGATATGACGTTTCAGGACGGCACGCTCTACCGATTTCCCGAGGCCTATCGTGGCAAGACCGCCGCGGATGGAGCCTTGATTGGAATGCGGAATCCGAGCGGTGACGAGATCAAATTCGTTCGCGATGCCAGACACAACTTGAAGACCCTTACCACGCCCCACGGCCACCAGATTCAATTCACCTACGATGCCGCCGATCGGGTCATCCAGGCCACCGACGATGCTGGACACGTGGTTGGCTATTCCTATGATCCGTACGGCAGGCTAACCGAGATCCGCGAAGATGGACGACTTCCTACGCGGTACGTGTATACATCTGGGCTGATGACATCGGTCAAGGACTCTAATGGAGACGAGATTCTGGTCATTGAACATAAGGGAGGACGAACCTCCCGAATCATTCAAGAGTGGACCAGCACCTATCATTTCGATTACGCCGAAACGCCCGATGGGCATGTAGAGGAGACGACCGTGACCGATCCATCCGGCAAAAAGACGGTGTTTAAGTTCTGACCAGGCAAGCGAGTTCTGTGATGACTGACAATCGTCTATGCTGAATCTTCCAAATTTTCGAGGTCATCAAAGTTCATATATGAAAGCCATCCAGCTCAAGCAAACCGGCGGTCCCGAGGTCATGGAACTGGTCGACCTCCCGATTCCGCAGCCGAAGCCGAACGAAGCCGTCGTAAAGATTGCACGCCGTCGGTGTCAACTTCATCGACGTCTACAACCGCGAGGGGCGCTATAAACAGGCCTTGCCGTTTGTTCTCGGACAGGAAGCGGCGGGCACGGTATCGGCTGTCGGCGCGGACGTGCGCGACTTCAAGGCTGGCGATCGCGTGGCCTACACGATGGTGATGGGCAGCTATGCGGAATACGCCGCTGTACCCGCCGACAAACTGGTGAAGATTCCCGAAGGCGTCGGCGATCGCGAGGGTGCGGCCGCGATCCTCCAGGGAATGACCGCTCACTACCTCGCCTATGACACCTATCCGCTTAAGAGAGGTGAGACGGCCCTGGTGCACGCAGCGGCAGGCGGCGTGGGATTGCTGCTGGTGCAGATGGCGCACAACATCGGCGCGCGCGTGATCGGCACGGTTTCAACCGAGGAGAAGGCGAAACTGGCGCGCGAGGCTGGGGCGGACGACATCATTCTTTATACGCAGACCGATTTCGAAGCCGAGACGAAACGTCTGATGGGCGGCAAGGGCCTCGATGTGGTGTACGACTCGGTGGGCAAAACGACGTTCGACAAGGGCCTGAATCTGCTCCGTCCGCGCGGCATGATGGCGTTGTTTGGTGGATCGAGTGGCGCGGTTGCGCCCATTGATCCGCTGGTGCTCACGCAGAAGGGATCGCTGTTTCTGACGCGGCCATCGCTGGGCGCTTATATCCTGACCCCGAAGGAACTGCAAGATCGCGCAGGCGCGGTGTTCGGCATGATTCGCGACGGCAAGCTGAAGTTGAGGATCGAGCACATCTATCCGCTCGAGCAGGCGCAGCAGGCGCATCGCGATCTGGAAGCGCGGAAGACAACAGGGAAACTGCTGCTGATACCGAACTAACCTCGGAAGCATGACTGAGATCGGAAGCTTATGGGCCGAGCGACTCACTGGCTTTTAGGGGATGCAGCGCTTCAGCGCTGGACGGGCGTGTCCTGTGGGCGGCTTCAGCCGCTGAGCTAAAACCGTGGGAAGCGGCGCTTAAGCGTCGCTAAAGACACCGTTGATCGGGGCTTTAGCCCCGGCGCGAATATCCCCGCAAATACGCTGGCACTTCGCGCTACGCAACGCTCATCCGCAATCGGCTCGCCGCTTTTAATCTCCAGCGGAATGACCCCTGCCCAGGTCGGAAACGCATAATCCTCTTCATCGTCAATCGGCGGGCCGACCCGCACCTTCGCCGAAAATTCTTCAATCGGAATGCGCAGCACCGACGTCACCTTCAATTCTTTTTCGCTCGGCTGGCGAGCGTCGTCCCAGCGACGCGGGACAACGTGCTCGCTCACCGCGCGCAAGGCGGCGATCTTCTCCGCAGGATCGTCGACCAGCTTCGCCGTGCCGAGAATCACGACGGAACGGTAATTCATCGAGTGATTGAAGACCGACCGCGCCAGCACGAGTCCATCGACCAGCGTAACGGTGACGCAGACGGGAATGCCCTGTTGCAGGTTGCGCAACATGCGGCTGGCAACCGAGCCATGCAGATAGAGCACGTTGCCGTCGCGCCCATAGATAGTCGGGATGACGTACGGCTGGCCATCGACGGTGAATCCGACATGGCAGATAAGTCCCTCGTCGAGAATTCGATTGATGGTGTCGCGATCGTAGATTCCGCGGTGCGGTTCGCGCACGACGCGGGTGCGGGGAGTGGGCATTTGCGTTGAAGTGAGATTTTCCGACATCGGCAGACTCGCAGGCAGGCGCCAAGAATGGGTGAAGAGAAATTCTAGCAGGCGAGGGTTGTGCAGCGCCGACACTCCTGTCGGCGCAGGCAGCCGATACACTGCACACGCGCGCAGAAGTGTCCGCGCTACACGGAGTCAGTGCACATGGAAAAACCGATCCAGCACGAACATGCACGCGGCGCCGACAAAGACCAGCAGCGCCATGCGCACGCCAGTCTCCTTATTAACTTCGGGAATCAGGTCCGAAGCCGCGACATAGATCGTCACGCCCGCGGAGAGCGGTAAGCCAAATCCCACCTCGCGATGGAAGAGAGCCATCGTCATCACACCGGCCACCGTCGCGGCTCCCAGCATGACGGATGTTGACCAGGCAAAGCTGCGGCTGCGTCCACTGGCCAGCATGACCGAGGCAATCGTGAAGCCCTCGGGAATTTTGTGCAGGAAGACGGCAATAAAGATGACCCATCCCAGCCAGTTGGAGACGATGAACCCCGAGGCGATGGCAATGCCGTCAAAAAACGTATGAATAAGCAGACCGATCAGCACCGAATAACTCTTATGCGTGTGAACAAATTCGTCGGCGTGCGTCTCTTCGCCAAAATGGAAGTGCGGCGTGACGGTGTGCTCGAAAAAATGCACCAGCAGGTAGCCAAGAAGAATAAGAAATCCTGCGCGCGGCCCGCGCAGTTCAATGCTCTCCGGCACCATCTCAACCATGGCCACCGCCAGCATGAAGCCCGCGCCGAGCGCCACGAAGTAGCGCAGGTAAGAGCGCTCCCAGTTCTTCTGCACAATGATCGCGCCGCCAAAAACGTTGGCGAGGGCCGCGGTCAGGCCTAGCAGCACACTGGTGAGAATGGGGGACATGAGAGGGAAGAATAGCAGGAAGCGGCGGGGCGTTGTCGGTCGTCGTACAGTTCTCAGTTGTCAGTCATCAGTTGTCAGTAAACCCGCGTCTGACCGCCTGCTAGAATTTCGCACGTGTGGTACTGGCTACGACTCATCGCCTGGCTCGCTTGCGTGGTTTACTCGACGATCCCAGCGTTCTGGTTGATGATCCATCCGTTCGCGGAGCGATGGAGGGCCCGGCGCCGCTCGCCATACGTCATATTGCTTCCAGCATGGATGACGATGTGGGCGATCATGGCACTGGCAACGCGACCCTGGCGGCACGTCTCTTTGTATTCATCTTGGTGGACGTGGCTCCCTGCGTCGTTCCTGTTTGCCCTCGGCTTCTACCTCTATGCGAAGTCAGGAAAGAGTTTCAGCGCGCAGCAACTCGGCGGTCTGCCGGAACTTCACGACGGTCACCGCGATCAACGTCTGGTAACCAGCGGCATTCGCGCCCGTGTGCGGCACCCCGTCTACCTCGCGCATCTTTGCGAGATGCTGGCGTGGAGCATCGGCACGGGCCTCGCAGTCTGCTGGACGCTGACGGTACTCGCGATCGTGACCGGCGCGGTGATGTTCGGATGGAGGATGCGGAACTGGAGAAGAGATTCGGGGACGCGTATCGCCAGTATCGCGAGACGGTGCCACCAGTGTTGCCGCGCTGGTCGCTGTTCCACAAGACACCGTAACCTGATACGATTCGCGCCATGAGCGACCAGGAAAAATTGGTAGGACGCCCGCTGGCGCTCGATTCAACGGCGGAAAGCGCCTCACCAAATGAGCCTGCATTTGTCGCCCCTCCGGCTGGCTCCCCTGTGTATTACGGCTTCCAGATTCTTGATGACATTCAGGTGGAGGGCTTCATGTTCGGAAAAATTACTGATTTCGAAATTGAGGCCGCCGACTCCGGCGATGCATTCGTGATCGCTCCTGACAACAGCCGGGCCGGGCTAGTTTGGGAGGTCTCCGAAACCCCAAACTTCACGGAGGTGTGTCCCATTGAGGCATCCCGATGGGGAGTGTGGGCCGTTTCGTTTCCGTTCCCCATGAGCAGCCGCGAGAATGTGAGACGCAACCTGGAATTCAGTCTCCCCGCGCTCAAGGAAAAATGGGAAGAGTGGCGTCAGCGATATAGCTCCGCGAGTCGCCAGCTATAATCCGGTTTACCTGAAGGCTGACAGCTGACGGCTGAACTAATGCGCTTCGAACTCTTCATCGCGTCCCGCTACCTGCGCGCCAAACGGCGCCAGGCCTTCATCGGCATCATCACGGCAATCTCGATCGCCGGAGTCGCCGCGGGAGTCGCTTCCCTCATCGTTGCATTGGCCGTCAACAATGGCTTTCGCCAGGATTTGCAGGATCGCCTCCTTGGATCGACCGCCCACATCAGCCTGCTGCGCATCCAGAGTGACGGCATCCCGAACTGGCGTCCGCTGCTCGATAAGCTCGAACATGAGCCGCATGTGATCGCCGCGGCTCCGGCCATCTACGAGCAGGTTCTGATCTCGCGCGGCCCACGCGCCCGCGGCGCGCTCCTCAAAGGAATGTTGCCGCGCTACGAGCGCAAGGTCAGCGATCTCCTCCAGACGGTAAACATCGGCTCAGCGAATGAGTTGAACGAGAATTCGACCGTAGCGCCGGCGACCCCGCCGGCAGTCGCGCAGGGCGACTCGCTCGCCGCTCCCACAAACGCTGCGACTTCAAATCCAACAGCAACGGTCGCGGACAAGAGTGTCCGCGCCACACAACAACCCTCCCCCGACGACCTAACCTCTGTCCACGCCCGTCAAGCCGCCATGCCGCCCATAGTCCTCGGCCACGACCTGGCCGACGAAGTCGGCGCCACGGTCGGCTCCATCGTCCTCGTCACGTCTCCGCAAGGAGAGCTCACTCCCTTCGGCATGGTTCCCAAGTACATTCGCTTTCGCGTCGTCGGCATCTTCAACTCCGGCTTCTTCGACTACGATTCTTCCTGGGCCTTCATCCGCCTCGCCGACGCGCAGGAACTCTTCGGCCTCGGCGACGTCATCTCCGTCATCCAGTTCAAGCTCGACGACATCTATCGCGCCCCTGAAGTCGGCCAGCAAATCGAGCGCGCCGCCGACCAGGCCACCGGCTCCAGCGGCTTCATGACCACCAACTGGATGGAGCAGAACAAGCCGCTTTTCCACGCCCTGCGCCTCGAGCGCCTCGTCACCTTCATCACCATCGGCCTCATCGTCTTCGTCGCCGCGCTCAACATCCTCATCTCGCTCACCATGATGGTGATGGAAAAAACCAAAGACATCGCCGTCCTCATGTCGATGGGCACCAAGAAGCGCCAGATCCGCCGCATCTTCATCGCGCAAGGCATGCTCATCGGCGTCATCGGGACCCTCATCGGACTCGCCCTCGGCTACGGCATCTCCTGGGCCGGAGGCCACTACCATTTCATAGCGCTCTCGCCCGAGGTCTATTCCATCGACTACGTCCCCTTCGCCCCGCGCCCCATGGACGGCCTCATCGTAGCGCTAGTCTCCATCGGAATTTCGTTCGTCGCGACGATCTATCCGTCGTGGGCGGCGTCAAGGATTCTGCCGGCGGAGGCGCTGAGGTACGAATAATGCATCTCTTCTTCAGATGAGTCTATGGGCTGGTCTCAACCGAGACCCCGATGTTCGTCAATTCCAGAGAGGAAGAGCATCCCATCTATTTGGAAAGCCGGCATTCCTGAGAGAGACGTTGGGATTCTCGAGTGTCGGGAATGTCGAAACGTGTGCTTTTACCCTGTTTGGCCAACTGGACGTCGGATGCAGAATTCTCAAGAAATGCCTGAGAATTGCAAGCGCGGAATAGACGCGCGTAGAAGAGTGGTCGTTGACTGCCCAGTGATCGTGCAAAGGCATTTCCTTATATGCTGGCCTTCTGGGATGATCAACGAGCGCCTTATTCCATAACCGACCGTGATGCGCGCAAATATTTCTCACGTGATTCAATGATCTTATCCAGCTTTGCATCAGATCGGGTCGAGGTATGTCATATTTTGCACATAACTTCCCCAAATCATCCCATCGCATCCCGGAAACGAACACAGACAAGAGCCCGAAATCCCAAGTTTCGATCGCGACCCAAATAGGGAGCGGCGGCAAGTAGGTTTTCCTGAAGTGCCTCATAAACTCCTCTTTCGATTCCTGAACCACGGTGTCCAGGCGAACGAGCCATTTCTGATGCTCACTCACCTGTCCGCCGACGGGAATTCGAGTGAAGTTGCCATGCACTTGAGTCGCTTCCCTATGTGCAGTCGGGCTTCGTGCACCAAGGAGAATTGCAATATCGACTCGAAGAGCGACCTCAATGCGTTCAAGGGCATCGAGAACGAGCATCCGCAGTCTTTTGTCGAAAATGTACAGATCAATTATCTTGCCGAACTCCGTCCTGTCCTGAAAGTCATCAAGAACTTGTATGCGTTTGCGACCTTTTTCGTCTTTTTCGATCCTTTGCTTCCTGAAGGGATAGAAATAGCCGCTGAGCCGGTAATTCCCGATACGCTCAAGAGACCTCGAAGCTTTGGGAACATCAGAAACAATCATGCCCCGACTCTGCAGGAGGGTGATCTGGTCGGGAACGGGCTTGAATGGCTTTGTGTATTGAATAGCCATTTTGCAGACAAAAATATGACCGATCCGTGCGCTTTCGCGTAGAGGAATCGGTCTTGTTGACTAAACATTATCTCGTCATTTGACCTTTGTCAACGTTCCTTTTCGCCGCTGGAATGAGAGCGGCACCATTGGTCCCGTTCCTCTTTCCTCTCCCCTCCCCCGATTCATCACAATCCCACCGTGACGCCAGTCCTAGACATAAGAATTCACTTCACGAAAAAATATTCACATTCATAACCGGAGACCGAGCCGGCCCGGCCGGACTCGTCTGCGCAACCTGTTCTAACGAAAGTGGGGGCAAGCAGGGGCTTGGATAGGGAATCAAATCCAAAAGAATCAAGACTTTACCTCTAAGTCTCTGCCGCTCAAGACTTTGCCGGGAAATTTTTCGTAACTCGATGATTCTATTAGAACCCAATAAGGGGGGGGGTACCCCCACTTACAAACGCATTCATGACTCGAACGCATTCATAACCGAGCGGTGTTGCTTCAAGCTCGCAGCTCGGAGCCCGAAGCTCATAGCTAAAAAGGACTCATACATGGAAACGAAACCGGCACGTCGTTGTCATCACGTCTCAACCAGCGGTATCCAATGCGGATCGCCCGCCGCCGGCAATCTGCGCTTTTGCTATTACCATCAGCAGAGCCGTTCCACAGCTATCAAGTACTACGCCGAAGCTCCTTTCCTCGCCCTCGAAGAGGATCTTCCTTGCTTCGAGGACGCGCACTCCATCCAGATCGCCATTCGCCAGATCGCATCGCTGCTCATGCAGCAAAAAATCGAACACAAGGTCGCCGGCCTGCTGCTCTACTCCATCCAGCTTGCGTTGCTCAATCTCAAGCAACTGAAAGCTGAAAAGCCGCACCCGGCGCAGATTGTCATGGATCCCGAAAAGGTCGAGGAAACGCTTCCCGACTCCGCCTTTATCGAAGCCACGCCGCCGCAATCGACTCCTGAAGCTCCACAAAAACCCGCGCCATCGGATCGCAAGCGTAAGAAGGACGACGAACCTACCGAAGAAGAAATTCAGGAACAGATGGAATATCTCCTCTGCCTCGGACGGCACTTGAACGAACCTGGCAGGCACAATCCCCGAAAAGGGGGAATTTATTCGCACCACTCGCGCTTTACGTGCGGGCGAACTCGGGGACATGAAGGAGTTGATGCGGGAGATTCCGGAAGAAAAAATTCCTGAGGCGCTCAAAGAGATAGCGCAGGAAAAGTCACGGGCAAACCCCGAGGACAAACTTCCGCCCGGCACAATTCAAGGCTGCGCAGCAAGAAGGCCCCAATCTGAAAGACGATCCGCAAGACGAAATGTGAACTGAAAATCCCCACCCCAACGCTGCAAACTGCGCGCCAGGATGGGGATTTCAGTCGATCCGTTTTTCTGATCTACAGTCTTGTGCAGACCGACTTCGTCTGCGTGTAGAGGTTGAGTACGTCTTTGCCCATTTCGCGTCCCCATCCGGATTGCTTGTAGCCTCCGAAGGGCAGCGCTGCGTCGAAGATGTTGTAGCAGTTGATCCAGACCGTTCCCGCGCGGAGCAACGATGCTGTTCGATGCGCCTTGGAGACGTCGCTCGTCCAGATGCCAGCGGCAAGACCGTAGATGGAATCGTTGGCGCGCGAGACCAGTTCTTCCGGATTGTCGAACGGAATCGTCGCGACCACCGGACCAAAGATCTCTTCCTGCACGACCTTCATGTTCTCTTTGGTGTTGGTGAGAACCGTCGGCTCGACGAAGTAGCCCTTGTCGCCGATCTTCTTTCCGCCGGCGATTGCCTTTGCGCCTTCCTTCTCGCCCGCGTCGAGGTAGCCGCAAACACGCTGCAACTGCTCCTCGGAAACGAGCGGTCCCATGTGAGTCGAGGGATCGAGACCTGAACCCACCTTGATCTTCCTGGCCTTGTTGGCGACGCCTTCGACCACCTGATCGAAGATCGGACGCTCGACGTACAAACGCGATCCAGCGCAGCAGCATTGCCCATGGTTGAAAAAGATCGCGCTGGCTGCGCCGCCAATCGCGGTGTTCAAATCGGCGTCCTTGAAGATCACGTTCGGCGACTTGCCGCCGAGTTCGAGCGACACCTTCTTCAGGTTGCCGGTCGCGGCATGCACGATCAGCTTGCCGACTTCGGTCGATCCCGTGAAAGCGATCTTATCGACGAGATCATGCGCGGCGAGCGCAGCGCCAGCGGTTTCTCCGTAGCCGGGAACAATGTTGACGACGCCATCGGGGAATCCCGCTTCGGCGAAGAGCTCGCCCAAACGCAGCGCGGAGAGCGGAGTCTGCTCGGCCGGCTTGAGGACCACCGTGCATCCAGACGCGAGCGCGGGAGCGAGTTTCCACGCAGCCATCAGCAGCGGGAAGTTCCACGGAATGATCTGGCCGACAACGCCGACCGGTTCGCGCAGCGTGTATGCGTGGTAGTTGACGCCAGGTGTGTAAGGAACGGAAAGAGGAATCGTAGTGCCTTCGAGCTTCGTCGCCCAACCAGCCATGTAGCGGAACATCTCAACCGCAAGGGGAACGTCAGCCGCGCGAGCCACTGTGAGAGGCTTCCCGTTGTCAAGTGTTTCAAGGGTGGCGAACTCTTCAATGTGCTGCTCGAGGAGGTCGGCCAGTTTCCAGACCAGCTTGCCGCGCTCGGCGGCCGTCATACGCGACCACGGACCGCTGTCAAAAGCGCGGCGTGCCGCTTTGACGGCCGCGTCGATGTCGGCCTTGTCGCCTTCAGCGATGTTGGCGAGCACTTCGCCAGTCGCGGGATTGTAAGTTGGAAAAGTTTTGCCGGAAATGGCATCGACCCACTTGCCGTCGATGAGCATTTTGCGCGGTTTTTCAATGAACTCTGCGACGCGCGAGTCGATACCAGTCGGAGAAACTGCGGTTGCCATACATCCTCCTTGGGAGTGCTTAAATCCTGCTGGACGAAACTGACGAAAAATACCCCAGTGACGAAATGAATTAGGAAAATGGTAGTCCTTGGTTGGGGAAGATGGCAAGACGCGTGGAACGCCTGAAAGCTCTCAGCCGTTTGCCAACTCTGCGCGGTGCATGCTAGTGTCGGCTTCTAACGTGGGACTAGTCGTGAACCAATGATGAATTGCGAGGAGGAATTATGAAAACCGGGGTCATGAAAAAGGCGTTATTGCTGACGGTTGTGCTTGCCTGCGCGCTGCCGTTGTTTGCCGAGGACAAGGAAGAAAAGGTTGACGACCGCATTCGCGAATCGGCGGACGTGATGAAGGAAATCCTGGGAATGCCGGAAAAAGGGATTCCGCGCGACCTGCTGAACAAGGCGAATTGCGTGATCGTGTATCCGTCGGTGAAGAAGGCTGCATTTATCGTCGGTGGAAGTTATGGACGCGGTTTGATCACTTGCCGCCGCGGCGCGAACTTCTCGGGCCATTGGGGCGCTCCGGCGATGTTTGCGCTGGAAGGCGGAAGCTTTGGTTTCCAGATCGGCGCGCAAGCTACGGATTTTGTATTGCTGGTGATGAACGAGTCGGGCGCGAAGTCAGTGCTCTCGAGCAAGGTGAAGCTGGGCGCGGACGCATCGGCAGCAGCGGGTCCGGTCGGGCGGGATACTTCGGCGGAAACCGACGTGGTGATGAAGGCGGAGATTTTGTCGTACTCACGCGCGCAGGGATTGTTTGCGGGAGTGTCGCTGGAAGGCTCGACGATGCGCTCCGACGATGGCGCGAACAAAACGCTCTATGGGCGCGAACTCAGCGCGCGCGAGATTGTGCGCGAGGGGAAGGTGAAGGCTCCAGCGGCTGCGGCGAAGTTACTGGCAGTGCTGGACAAGGCTTCTCCACATCACGTGGCTAAGTAGTTCGGAAAACGCCCGAATCGCAAACCCGCTCGATGCAGAGGGGATACCGAGTCGCGACAAGAACAATTCCATAAGCAGGTTCTAGCCGCGCTTGTTTAGAATCACTTCGCAGATTTTGTCGGCAAGGTCTTCTTTTAGCTCGGTGTGGCGGATCAGGAACCGCATGTAGATCGCGCCATAGAGGGAGTCGAGAAGGAGATCGAGATCGGTGTCGGGTGCGAGTTCGCCGCGGTCGATGCCGCGCTGGAGGGTTTGGTAAGCCTGGTAGCGGCGAGGCCAGAGAAATCGGTCGCGGAAGGCCTCAATCAGTTCCGGATCGGATTGTCCTCCCGCCAGGAGTGCGGCAACTACCTTGCCGCGTGGCGAGCGAAAGACGTGAATGAGGCGGCGCATCTGCAGGCTGATGTCGCGGCGCACTGAGCCGGTGTCAGGAAAGCGAAGTTCCTCGTCGGCACTGGCGGAGAAGGCGTCGACCACGAGAGCGGCCTTGGTTGGCCACCAGCGGTAGACCGTAGTTTTGCTGACCTTGGCGTCGGCGGCGACGGCCTCGATGCTGAGATCGTGGAAACCGCCATGCTGGCGGAGAAGTTTCAGAGTGCTGCGCAGGATGGCCTGGCGGGACTGTTCGCTGCGAGGGCGGCCGGGCGCGCGCTTCCCATTGCTTCCATTCTGAGCAGCGATCGCTTCCGAATAACTTTGTGTCATGAGGAAAATTCATTATAATTTAAATCCGAAACGTATAGTTTTGAATCTAAAACCTTCATGCGAGATGTGGGGGCCCGCCGGGTGCCGCGAGCTGCGTTTCATCGATGATCGTTTGATTGAGTACTGGAAAGTGAGCACCAGAGAGCGGTGGAGAAAAGCCGCCCCTCGGACTAAACGAAATTTGCCGCGAAGTTCTCGTCAGCAGAAGTCGCAAGTCATATGTGGATAGTCGCATTAGCGCTCCGGCGCCCTTATACGTTCGTTGTGATGGCGTTACTGATCATCATTCTTACGCCTATAACGGTTCTTCGTACTCCGGTCGACATTTTCCCCGACATCAATATCCCGGTCATCGCGGTGATCTGGAACTACGACGGCATGGATGCTTCGGAGATGGCGAACCGGATCGTGAGCAACTCAGAGCGCGGTTTCACGGTCACCGTCAATGACATCGAACATCAGGAATCGACCTCGCTGAACGGCAAGGCCGTGATCAAGATTTTCTTCCGGCCGGGCGTCAACATTTCCATGGCGATGTCGCAAGTAACGGGCATGTGCCAGACGGTGCTACGCGGCCTGCCTCCGGGGACCTCGCCGCCACTGGTAGAGCAATACACGGCATCGACGACGCCGGTGGTGCAACTTGGCCTGAGCAGCAAGACTCTGCCGGAGCAGCAGTTGTTTGACCTGGGGCAGAATTTTCTTCGCACGCAGTTGACCACGGTGCAAGGCGCGGGCACTCCCTATCCGTATGGCGGCAAGCCGCGTCAGGTGCAGGTCGATCTGGACCTGGCGAAACTCCAGGCTTATGGTCTAACTCCAGCCGACATTGTGAATGCGGTGTCCGCACAAAACCTGATTCTTCCTGCGGGCACGGCGAAAATCGGACCCACTGAGTACGACGTTGACATGAACGGCACGCCGTCGACTGTGACGGAGTTAAACGACATGCCGGTCAAGACGGTGAACGGGTCAACGCTGTATATGAAGGATGTGGCCCACATCCGTGACGGGTTCGCGCCACAAACCAACATTGTGCGTCAGGACGGCGTGCGCGGCGTGCTGATGTCGATGTACAAGCTGGGCGGTTCGACGCTGACGGTGGTGAATGCGATTAAGGCGCTGGTACCCAAGGCGGAGGAGCAACTGCCTCCGGAAATGACCATCAAGGCGCTCTTTGACCAGTCGTTGTTTGTGCGGGCTTCGATTCAGGGAGTTATTCGCGAAGGCCTGACGGCGGCCTGCCTGACGGCGGCGATGATTTTGCTGTTTCTGGGCGATTGGCGTCCGACAATCATTATTGCGATTTCGATTCCGCTGTCGATTTTTGTCTCCATCATTCTGCTGAGCGCGCTGGGCGAGACCATCAACATCATGACGCTGGGAGGACTGGCGCTCGCGGTCGGGATATTGGTGGACGACGCGACGGTGGAGATCGAAAACATCGAGCGCAACCTTGCCATGGGCAAAGAGATGAAGCAGGCGATTCTGGATGGCGCATCTCAAATCGCCGTGCCGGCGTTCGTTTCGACGCTCTGCATCTGCATCGTGTTTGTGCCCATGTTCTTCCTGACGGGCGTGGCGCGTTTCCTATTTGTGCCCCTGGCCGAAGCTGTTTCTTTCGCCATGCTGGCCTCGTACCTGCTCTCACGAACACTGATTCCGACGATGGTGATGTACATCATGCGCGGGCATGAGCATCGGGCGGCGGAGCCGAAGACGTTTATCGGCAAATTTCAGCGCGGATTCGAGCGGGGTTTCGACAATTTCCGAGCCAGCTATCAGCGGCTATTGGAGCTAACGCTGGAGCATCGGGGATTATTTGCGGCCTGCTTTGTTGGCTTCTGCGTGCTGTCAGTGTGTCTTGTATTTTTTCTGGGGCAAGACTTTTTCCCGTCGGTGGACGCCGGGTTGATTCGGTTGCATTTCCGCGCACGATCCGGGCTACGGGTGGAAGAGACAGCAAAGCTGTGCGATCAGGTGGAAGCTGTTTTGCGGGAACAGATCCCGAAAAAAGAGTTGGAAACGGTGCTGGACAACATCGGCGTGCCTTACTCCGGCATCAACCTTTCTTATAGCAATTCGGGCGTGATCGGGACTTCGGATGCGGAAATCCTGATTTCGCTTAATCCGGAGCATCATCATCCGACGGCGGGATATATTCGCAAGTTGCGGCGAGAACTCCCGCAGCGCTTTCCCGGAGTGGAATTCTTTTTCCAGCCGGCGGATATCGTTTCGCAAATTCTGAATTTTGGCCTGCCCGCGCCGATCGACATCCAGATTATGGGGGCGGACCTGGCGACCAACCACGATATCGGTCAGAGAATCGCAAACCGGCTCAAGACCATTCCCGGGGCGGCGGACGTACACGTGCAGCAACTGATGAATCTGCCGACACTTTATCTGGATATGGATCGGACGCGCATCAACCAGGTCGGACTGACGGCCCAGAATGTCGCACAGAGCGTGCTCATCAGCTTGAGCGGCAGTTTCCAGACCTCGCCGAATTTCTGGCTGAATCCGAAGAATGGCGTAAGCTATCCGATCGCGATACAGGTTCCGCAGTATCACATGACTTCGCTGCAGGACCTGATGAATACGCCGGTCAACAGCTCGAATGCTCATGGGGAACAGGTGCTGAGCAATCTGACACAGCTCAGCCCGGCGGTGCGGCCGGCGGTCGTGAATCATTACAATGTGCAGCCGGTGATCGACGTTTACGCCAGTGTGCAGGGGCGCGATTTGGGCGGAGTGGCATCGGACATCATGAAGGCGCTGAAGCCCTTTCAAGATCACCTGCCGCGCGGCACGACCATGGTGGTTCGGGGACAAGTAGAGACGATGCGGTCTTCGTTTATTGGGTTGGGACTTCGGCTTACTGGGCGCGATCGTGCTCGTCTATCTTCTTATTGTGGTCAACTTCCAGTCGTGGCTCGATCCGTTCATTATTATTACGGCTCTGCCTGGTGCACTGGCCGGGATCTGCTGGTTCCTGCTGATCACCCGCACCACGCTGAGCGTTCCGTCGCTGACGGGTGCGGTTATGTGCATGGGCGTGGCAACGGCGAACTCGATTCTGATGGTGTCATTCGCGCGTGATCGCATGGATATGGGCGTGCCGGCTCTACAAGCGGCGATTGAAGCGGGGTATACGCGCATCCGCCCGGTGCTTATGACCGCACTGGCCATGATCATCGGGATGTTCCCGATGGCGTTGGGTTTTGGCGAAGGTGGCGAGCAGAATGCACCGCTCGGACGCGCTGTGATCGGGGGTCTGCTATTTGCGACCGTGGCGACTTTGTTCTTTGTGCCGAGCGTGTTTGCCATGATCCATGGGCGGAGGCAGGCACGGTTGCAGTCCAGGGAACGATAGGGATTTAGGGAGAAAGTACTATGCCAGTTGAACAGCTGCCTGAGATGAGGCATCCAAGCGAGATGCAGGAACAGCCGCATCGCCAGCACGCTGAAATTCAGCGCCCTCCCGACCTTCCGCCGGCGCCAGCCGGGCGGGCCAAGATCATTGTTGGGATCGCGCTCCTGGTGTTGCTGGCGGCCGGACTGGTCACCTTCCTGAGCCGCAAGAGCGAAACCGATGCGCTCGCGAAGGAGACGGACGCTGCGGCAATTCCCACCGTCGCAGTCGTGCAACCTACAGCCGAAGCGGGGGATAACGACCTGGTACTGCCCGGAAACTTGCAGGCTTATATCGAGTCACCGATCTTCGCCCGAACGAATGGTTATCTGCTGCGCTGGTATAAGGACATCGGCAGCAAAGTCGAGAAGGGCGAGTTGCTGGCGTCGATCGATACACCGGAAGTGGATCAGGAACTTTCGCAGGCGCGAGCCGCCAGAGAGCAGATCAAAGCGGCTTTGGGATTGGCCAAGATCTCGGCGGACCGCTGGGAGAATCTGCGAAAGAGCGATTCGGTTTCGCAGCAGGAGGCCGACCAGCAGACCAGCGGCTATGAACAGGCGAAAGCAAACCTGGCGGCATCTGACGCGAATGTGAGGCGACTGGAGGAAATGGAGTCATTCAAGAATGTGTATGCGCCATTTTCCGGCGTGCTGACGCGACGCAACGTCGATCCGGGAGCGCTGATCAATTCCGGGGCCCAGGCAAATGGCCGGGAATTGTTCGACATTGCGCGCGTCGATCCGCTGCGCGTTTACGTGCAGGTTCCACAGGCGTATGCGCCGACGATGAAAGTGGGAACGAAGGCGGCGGTTACATTACAGGAATTTCCAGGTCAAAAATTCATGGGCACGGTGGTGCGAACCGCCGACGCGATCGACATGACGACGCGCACTCTGAACACAGAAGTGGATGTGCCCAACAAAGACGGCAAGTTGCTGCCAGGCTCGTTTGGACAGGTGCACTTCACGGTTGCTAATCCGGTGGAGCGAATCACGATACCGGTGAACGCCATGCTGTTCCGCGCGGAGGGTCCGCAGGTTGCAGTCGTAGGAAGCGACGGTAAGGTGCAACTGCGGTCGATCACGATCGGGCGCGACTTTGGCGCGACGCTGGAGATTCTGGGCGGATTGCAGGCCACTGATCACATCATTATTAATCCCTCCGACTCGCTGGAAGCCGGACAGCAGGTGCACATCGCGCAGCCCGCGCAGAGCCAGCCGAATCAGAATCAGCAAAATCAGAAAAACCAGGGAGCGAGCCGTTCGTGATGCGAGTCGTTTGGGTTTGCACGCTTGTTGGAGCCGCTTTGCTGACTGGGTGTGCTGTCGGTCCGAACTATAAGCGCCCGGCTGCGGACGTGCCCGGCACCTGGAAAGGCGAGGGTCCGTGGCAGGCGGCGACGCCGAAGGATGCGATCCCGAAGGGAAACTGGTGGGAACTCTATCATGACGAGCCCCTCAACACCCTGGAACAGGACCTACTGCAAGCCAACCAAAATCTGAGAGCGGCGCAGGACCGGTTATCGCAAGCGCGGGCTTTGGCACGAGTGGCATCGGCCGGATTTTTCCCAACGCTCTCGACCGACCCGAGCGGTCAACGCCAGCGACTTTCCGGGAACCGTCCGCTCAGTGGCGCGTCACCTTCTCAAGTTGCAACGACGACCCAGAATAATTTCGTTGTTCCCTTCGACGTCAGCTACGAGGTTGACTTGTTCGGGCGAGTTCGGCGGGACCTGGAGGCTGCGAACGCTTCTTTGCAGTCGAGCGCGGCAGACCTCGGGAATGTGCGCCTGGTGTTGACGGCGGAGCTGGCCGCCGACTACTTCAACCTGCGCGAACTGGACCGGGAAGCCGGCGTGGTGCGGCAGTCGGTGGAGATACAGCAGAAAGGGCTGGATCTGGTCAACCGGCGCCATGACGGAGGGATCGCTTCGGGCCTGGAAGTGGCGCAGCAGAAAACTCTGCTTGATTCGACCGCGACGCAACTCCAGCTCGTGCTGCAACAGCGCGCGCAATATGAACATGCGATCGCGGTGCTGGCGGGAAAGCCGCCGTCTACTTTCACGCTGGCGGAAGCGCCGTTCAAGGCCACGCCGCCTCCGGTTCCGACGGGAGTGCCTTCGGAAATTCTGGAGCGGCGGCCGGATATTGCGACCAACGAGCGGCAGATGGCATTTCAGAACGCGCAAGTCGGACTGGCAATGACGGCGTTTTATCCGCATATCACTTTGAGCGGAAGCGGCGGATGGCAGAGCCGCGATATTGCAACGCTGGTCAATGCTCCCAGTGCGGTCTGGGCGTTAGGTGGCGATATTCTGCAACCGATTTTCAACGGCGGGCGGAATCGAGCCAATCTGGCGGCGGCGCGCGCTGTTTATGACGAGTCGGTTGCCACTTATCGCGAGTCAGTGCTGGAGGCGTTTCAGCAGGTCGAGGACGGGCTCTCTGGGCTCACCATGCTTGACCAGGCGCTCAAGACACAGCAGACGGCGGTGGAGGACTCGCGTCGAGCGCTCGATATCGCGAACAGCCGTTATGTTGGCGGCGTGACCACCTACCTTGATGTGATTACCGCGCAGTCAACCCTGCTCACCAACGAGCGTCTGGCGACGCAACTGGTCGGCCAGCAGATGGTCACATCGGTCTACCTGGTGAAGGCCCTGGGCGGGGGGTGGGACGCCGCTGAGATGCAGACAGAGCACGTCCGGCCAGAGGCGATTCAGGCCGTGCAGCAGTAATTGTTCCCTCCGCAATTTCCTTCCAAATACTGGTTTTCGCAAGCTGCGGACGCTCAAAAACCGCAGAAGGCCCGTCCTTTCTCGGGTCTGAGATACAGGCCGATGTGATCTCGCTCACGTTCGCCGTGGTCGATACGCACGTTCAATCGTGATTTCGCTCATATTGCGCCTTTGTTACATGACACATCATGTCAACGCGCTGCAAGAAGCTCGCTCTTCAGGTGGCGTGTGTGAGATGAGCTGAATCACGGCAGCGCGCCAGTACTCAGCCCAACCAAAATTTATAAGGAGTCCGCAATGGCGAGCTCTAATATGCCGGACAATACTATCCAGGCTCACCTGGAAGCGGCGGGAGTCTCCCGCCGCAGTTTCTTGCGTTTATGTTCAGTGCTGGTCGCCACCGCTCCGGTGGGAATGTCGCTGACAAAAGCGGCGTCGGCCGCTGAGGTCGCCGCGAAAGTCGGTAAGGCTCGCCGCCCGTCCGTCATCTGGCTGCACTTCCAGGACTGCACCGGATGCACCGAGACGCTGCTGCGGACATCGGCGCCGGATGCGGCTTCGCTGATCCTCGATGTAATCTCTCTCGATTACCACGAGACACTGATGGCCGCTTCGGGCAAACAGGCCGAAGCCGCACTGAAGCAGGCGATGACAGACAACGCCGGCAAGTATGTGCTAGTGGTGGAAGGCGCGATTCCGACGCGCGATGACGGGGTGTACATGCAACTGGCGGGACGGCCCGCCGTGCAAGTGGTCAAAGAAGCGGCATCGAAAGCTGCCGCGGTTATCGCCATGGGCTCGTGCGCGTCATGGGGCGGCATTCCTTCATCGGACCCGAATCCGACGGGCGCGGTTGGCGTGGACACGGTGATCTCTGGCAAACCGATCGTCAATCTGCCGGGCTGCCCTCCCAATCCCTACAACCTGCTGGCAGTGGTGCTGGAGTACGTGACCATGGGCAAGCTGCCGCAGCTTGACGATCTGCGCCGGCCGATCTTCGCTTACGAGCGCGTGATTCACGAGAACTGCCCGCGGCGGGCGCACTTCGACGCCGGGCGCTTTGCGAACGCTTTCGGGGACGAGGGCCATCGCAAAGGATGGTGCCTCTACAAAATGGGCTGCAAGGGACCGATCACTCACGCGTCCTGTTCGACGCGGCACTTTAATGAGATGCCCGGTGTTTGGCCGATCGGATGTGGCATACCGTGCCTGGGATGCACCGAGAAGAACGTTGTATGGAGAATGGGCACGGTTGAGACGGTTCCCATTCACCTCGCGACGCCGCCAGATACGTATCCGCCGATTTACAGCGGAACGGGAAAGATCAAGACCGGAGCTGCTGTGCTGGTTGGCGCGATTGCCGGCGCAGTGGGAAGCGCGTCATGGGTAGCGTCACAGCGTTTCAAGAGCAGCCAAGAGGCGGGAGTCGAGCGGGTCGCGGCCGATCGCGAACTGGCCGACAAAGAAGCCGCTGCTGCGCGGGCGAAGAAAGAGGTCTAAAGTGGCCATCACTCGACGAGACCTGATTACGACAATCGCCAAGACGGGCGCGACCGGCGCGGTGGCGGTCACCATGGGGAGTACTCCGGCCTTTGCCGAGAGCGAACAAATTCCCATTCCGAGCATCGCCGTCGGACTTCTTTATGACGCGACGATCTGCATCGGCTGCAAGGCCTGCGTGGCCGCGTGCGCGGAGGCGAACGACACCCCACCCGACACGCGTGGCGATGGACTCCATCAATCGCCCGACGATCTGAACGACGTTACGCGCAACATCATCAAGCTCTACAAACCGACGGACGGGACGCCGTCGTCCTATGTGAAGCGGCAGTGCATGCACTGCCTTGACCCGGCGTGCGCGGCGGGATGCCCCTTCCAGTCGCTACACAAAGATCCGGAGACCGGCATCGTTTCATGGACGGCAGATAAGTGCATCGGGTGCCGTTATTGCACGATCACGTGCCCGTACCATATTCCGCGCTTTCAATGGATGGGCTACAACCCGCGCGTGACGAAGTGCGAATTATGCAGCCATCGGCTGGAGCAGGGGTTGAAACCCGGCTGCACAACGGTGTGTCCGACGGGGGCAGTGATTTTTGGGCCGCGCACCGTGCTGCTGGCGGAAGCCAAACGGCGGATCAAGGAAAATCCCGGGCGCTATTACGAAAACAAAGTGTACGGCGAGACCGACAACGGCGGAACGCAGTCGCTCTATCTGTCGCGCGTGCCCTTTGACGATCTTGGGCTGCCGGAACTGGGCTCGGAATCCGTGCCGGCGAAGACGCTGCGATGGCAGCGGCGCTTTTATCAGTACTTCGCACTGCCGGCGTTGCTCTACGCAGGACTGGTGCAGGTCATCCGGAAGAGTGTGAAGGGCCACGTGCAGGAAGCGCACGATCATGAGAAAGAGACCGGTTTGAGGGCGCAGCTATGAGCGCAATTACAAGTACTCCATTCAAAACCGAGGTCCGGAAAGAAGGCCGGAGCGACACTACTTGGGAGCGCGCGGTACCCGTATTCGGCATTCCGGTGGTGACGCCGCTTTTCCTGGTTCTGGTTGGACTCACGCTGATTGCTCTGCTGCTAACTGGTTATCGGGAGTTGGCGGGCCTGGGTCCGGTCAGTGGGATGAACGACGCCTTCGGCTGGGGCATCTGGAAGACATTCAATGTCATGGTGCTGACCGCCCTAGGCTCGGGCGCGTTTGCGGTTGGAATTGCAGCGTGGGTATTCCGGCGCAAGAAACTGCACGCCCTCATGCGCATGGCGCTGTTGACCAGCTTTCTGGCGTATGCCTGTGGTCTGCTTCTTCTGGGCATTGACGCCGGCCGGCCCTGGAACTTCTATTGGATCGTGTTCCCGTGGAAATGGAACATGCATTCGCCGCTGGCAGAAGTGGCGATTTGTATGTCGATTTACGCCATGATTCCGCTAGCGGTCGAGAATTTGCCCCCGGTTCTCGAGCGCCTCTGGTACTTCGATTCGCGGTTGCGGCCGAGTGTGGAGAAGATTGAAAAGAAATTGCACTCGGTGTTTCCGTACGTGATCGCATTGGCTTATCTGCTGCCCGGAATGCACCAGTCATCGTTAGGCGCGCTCATGTTGCTGGCGGGCGAACGCGTTCACCCGTTGTGGCAAACACCATTCCTGCCGCTGTTGTACGTGTGGGCCGCTTCTTTCATGTCGTTTGGCTGCGTGGCGGGAACGACCATGTTGTGTTGCCTGGTCTGGAAGCGGGCGATGGACATGGAAGTTCTGGATGAGGCTTGCCGCATTACTTACTGGCTGATTTATAGCTGGGCGGGGCTGCGGTTGATCGACATTGCGTTTCGCGAGCAATTGGGCACCGCTTTCCGTTTTGACCGTTTCGCAGGGGTCTTCTGGCTGGAGATGATCGCCATTGTGGGCGGAGGAGTGCTGCTGCAACAGGCCCTGCGCACACAAGATAAAGGCAAGATGTTCCTCGGATACGTTGTGAGCTCGCTGGGCGGAATGATTTACCGCTTTAGTCCGACCACGCTGGCCTTCCGGCCCAATCCGCAGGCGCTGTATTTTCCGGCCACCATCGAGATTCTGGTTTCGCTCGGCTTTATTGCGCTGGGCATTGCCGGATTCCTGATTGCCGTTAAGCGACTCGCCATTCTGCCCGGCCCACTTTATCTTTGGCACGACATGGCGAGCTATTTCCGTTTCCGCCGGCCCTATATCCGGTGGACGGGATATTTCAAGTACGGTTTCTTTGGCGAGGATGAAGAGATTTCGAAAGAATAACTCCGACTGATAGCAGGGACTATGTCGACACGAATCACGATTGATCCGATTACTCGAATTGAAGGCCACCTCCGCATTGACGTGGAGGTCGAAAACTACGCGGTGAGCAACGCCTGGGCGTCGTGCACCATGTGGCGCGGGATTGAAACAATCCTGCGCGGGCGCGATCCGCGCGATGCATGGATGTTCACCCAGCGCTTCTGCGGCGTGTGCACGACGGTGCACGCGATGGCGAGCGTGCGCGCGGTAGAAGACGCGCTTAAGCTGCCGGTGCCCGCCAACGCGCAGTACATCCGCAATCTGATTCTGATTGCGCATGCCCTTCACGATCACATCGTGCACTTCTATCAGTTGTCGGCGCTGGACTGGGTAGACATACTTCAAATCCCGAAGGCCGATCCTGCGGCCGCGTCGAAGCTGGCGGAAACGCTTTCGCCATGGACGCGGAATTCGCGCAATGAATTGAAAGCCGCGCAGGACAAGGTGAAGGCCGTGGCCGCCAGTGGTCAACTCGGCATCTTTCAGAACGGCTACTGGGGACATCCAGCGATGCGGCTGTCACCCGAAGTCAACCTGCTGGCCTTCACGCACTACGTGCAGGCGCTCGAATACCAGCGCAAGGCGCTGCAAGTTGTGGGCATGCTGGGCTCGAAGACGCCGCATATCCAGAACCTGGTGGTCGGCGGCGTTGCCAACGCCATCGACCTCGACAGCCAGAGCGCGCTGACGATGGACAAGCTCGAAACGATCCGGCTACTGCTCGCCGAAGTGGCGCAGTTTATCCGCGAAGTCTATGTCGTGGATGTTTGCGCGGTGGCGGCGATGTATCCGGAGTGGTTCAAGATCGGTAGCGGCGTGACCAATTATCTTGCAGTGCCGGATCTGCCGCTGGACAGCGTTGCCGGCGCGTACGATCTGCCCGGCGGTATCATCATGGGCGGAAATATCGGCGGCGTGAAGCCGTTCAAGACCGCCTCCGATCCTGCGTTCCGCGAAGGCGTGACCGAAGACGTCACCCACGCCTACTACGAGGGCGAGAAACCGCTGCACCCGTGGCAAGGCGAGACCGAGCCACATTTCACCGATTGGGATGGAGACAAGAAATACTCCTGGGTGAAATCTCCGCGCTTCAACGGCCAGCCAATGCAAGTCGGGCCGCTGTCGCAGGTGCTGGTCGGCTATGCGCAAGGACATGCGCTGACAAAGAAGTATGCCGATTACGCGCTCAGCCAGGTTTCGGCAATTGCAAAAGTGAATGCGAGCCCCGCGCTGATGCATTCGACGCTGGGCCGTCATGCGGCACGCGCGATTCGCGCCGCGATGCTCGCCGAGTTGGCCGATAAGCACTGGCAGTTGCTAGTCGACAACATCGCAAAGGGCGACCTGAGCGTGCACAACCAGCCAGTATTTCCTTCGGGCGAGATCGAGGGCGTGGGAACACACGAAGCCCCGCGCGGCACGCTCTCGCACTGGATCGTGATCAAGGGCGGCAAGATCAAGAATTACCAGGCGGTCGTGCCTTCCACGTGGAATGCCAGCCCGCGTGACGAAAAAGGCGCGCATGGACCGTATGAAGCATCCCTGCTGCATACGCCTCTAGCGCGTCCGGAAGAACCACTCGAAGTGCTGCGCACGGTGCATTCCTTCGATCCGTGCATGGCTTGCGCGTGCCACACGTTTGATCCATCGGGCAAACAGATTGCACGCGTGAAGGTGCTGTAGAGACGGCGCGCCAGAGTAAGACCCGGTGAAGGACACGTGAAAAAAAAGATTACGATTGGCGGGATCGGTAGTGTGCTGCTTGGCGATGACGCGGTCGGGCCCTATGTCGCCGGCCTCCTGGAAGCCGCTTATCGTTTTGAAGCGGGCGTGACCGTAGCCGATCTCGGCACGCCCGGTCTTGATCTGGTGGCGCATCTCTCGGGCATCGACGCGGTGATTCTCATCGACTCCGTCAAGAACGACGCTGCTCCTGGATCGGTGACGCTCTATCGGAAGGAAGACATTCTGCGGCACGGCCCCGCTCCGGTGCGAATGGACCCGCACTCGCCGGCGCTTTCCGAGTCTCTGCTCATCGCCGATCTTACGGGCGAAGGCCCAGAAGAAATTCTGCTGATCGGCATCACAGGCAAGCACTACGAAGTGGGCGCCGAGTTGAGCGAGGCGGCAAGACGAGGGGCCGACGAAGCTATCCAGCAGGTTTTAGTGGAACTCGACCGGATGGGAATTTCCTACTCCAGACAGCCAAGGGAAGAATTCTCGGTTTGGTGGAAACCGTTGGCCGAGAATCCCCTCACCCTACCTTCTTAGACTACTTCCCCTGACTAGCCGCAAAGGCAGATTCCTTGTTCGCGAGACGCGCGCGCACTTCGCGCTCGGCTACGACCCAATCCGCGGCCGGATCCCCAGGGGCGCCATTGCGTTGCAAGAACAATTCGTAGGCACGGCGCCGGATCTCTTCTTCCAGATTTACGCTGTCAACTGTCGCGGTTTGCGGCTTCCTGGCAGCCGGCTTCGGCGGCGCCACATTAATGGGTGTCACATTGCTGCGAACTTCCGGTGTACGGACTTCCGGTGTGCGAACTTCGGGCGCCGTCTGGGCGGGAGCGGGTTGTACCGCGGTCGATTCGGTCGGAGCGTTCGTCTTCTTCTTTCGCGTGGTGGTAGATCCGTCAGTTTTGCGGGCCATCAGATACTCCTTACAGTTACTCAATTTCAGGAATGATTTAGCGTAAAAGAGCAACTACATAGGTAATGTGTGAGCTGCAAATTTACAGTGTCTACCTTCTACTATATCGCGCACCGCTGTGGAATTGTGCGTAATCGTAATCGAAAAAACTTCTGCTTGCTATAACGATGGGGCGTAGTCGCTTGTGCAGGGCTTCACACCGATCGCGCAAAATAAGAACTCGGCGACTGTGACGGTACAGCAAGTACTGTAGTAACTTGTCGAACGCCCCGGCGGACTCGCACTATAAAGAAGATCGCACTCCTACACCGGCAAAAGGTTTAGCGCAACACTATGGCAAATACTGGCAGTCAAGCAGCGACGAAAGCCAAGACAGAAATGGGCGAACTGGAGAGCATGATCGCCGAATCTCCGAAATCTGACGCAGTTTGCCTGAAACTCGCGCGAATTCTGTCTGTCAACCGCAGTGAGATCGCATTACTCAGGCTCGAAAGAGGAAGCCTGCGTTTTATTTTCCCGGTTGAATTGCGCTCGGCGGGAGTTTTGCCGTTATCCGGCTCCGCGGTTGCCGCACGCACCGCCGCTACCCGCACTCCTTTGCTATCAAACTCTTTTATGAGGGTTCGGCATGCCAGCCTGTTCGAGGCGGTGAAGCTCTCGACTGCGGAAGAAGATCGCAGCATGGAGCAGATGCCGATCCAGAAGATCATGTCGGTGCCGATCTCGGCTGACAAAGGTGGTGTGCTTGGAGTGATACAAGTCTCGCGCAAAGGGCTAGACGCCAGGCTCGCTGGCGCGGATTTCACTGGAGAAGACCTGAAGAGACTCGAGAAGGCCTCCGAAATCCTCGCGCGCATGCCGTTTATGCAGGAAGGCGCGGAGCTCTAAAGAAAATCAGGAGTCAAGTCAAATTGGAGAAGAGGACCCAAGGAGGTTTACTTCTTCAATTGACTCCTTTCCTTTTTGAATTGCCTTTCAGATTGCCTGCCCGGCGCAAAATCCCGACGCCCACGCCCACTGAAAATTGAAGCCGCCGAGCTGGCCGGTGACATCGACGACCTCCCCGATGAAAAAGAGTCCCGGAACCTTGCGCGCTTCCATCGTGCGCGCCGAAAGTTCGCTGGTATCGACACCACCCGCGGTAACCTCCGCTTTGCCGTAGCCTTCAGTGGCTGCCGGTGTAACTTGCCAGGAGTGCAACTGACGCTCGGCATCGGCAAGAGCCCGGTCGGAGTTGCCGATAGGCGGATAGATCTCCAGCCATCGATCCGCCAGTCGCCGCGGCAAGGTTTCTCTCAGCAACATCTTCCAACTCGACTGGCCGCGAGGTCCGCGCATTTGTAAGAGCGCGTTCAAATCAGTTTCGGGAGCGAGGTCGATCGAGACCGGTCCTTCACCGTCCCAATATGAGGAGATTTGCAGGATCGCCGGCCCGCTGATGCCACGGTGCGTGAACAGCATTTTCTCGCGGAAAGCCTGCTTCCCTTCCCGCGTCGAGGCGATGACGTCGGTTGAAACTCCCGCCAGGTTGCACCAGCGCTTTCGATCGGCTTCGTTAAATTCAAAGGGAACGAGTGCGGCGCGGGTTGGCTGAATTTTCAGGCCAAATTGGCGGGCCAAATCATAGCCAAATGACGTGGCACCGATCTTCGCGATCGACATTCCGCCGGTCGCGACGACTAGGTTCGAGGCAGAGAAAGCGCACGTGTCCGTGCGAACGGCGAAGCCTGCCAGCTTGCGAACCTCGCGTATTGCGGTATTCACACGAATCTCGACTCCAGCGGTCCGGCATTCCGCTTCCAGCATCGCAACCATGTCGTTCGCAGAGCGGTCGCAAAACAGCTGGCCGAGTTTCTTTTCGTGATAAGGAATGCCATGCTTTTCGACCAATTTCACAAACGCTTCCGGAGGGATATCGTGCGAGTGCTGACTTGGCGAAATGGGGATTGGCCGAGATGAAATTGTCAGCCGTCGCGTACAAATTGGTGAAGTTGCAACGCCCGCCTCCGGAGATGAGGATCTTCTTACCGATGCGCTCCGACCGTTCGAGCACTAGAACGCGTCGGCCTCGCTTGCCGGCTTCAATGGCACACATCAATCCGGCTGCGCCAGCACCGAGAATAATGGAGTCGTATTCTTGAATGGAGGAATTCGACACGCTAAATTTATGCCCTCTGCGAAATTATGCGTTACGCCCGTAATGTTCAAGTATCGTTGACGTTGCCGTCGTTGAAACCGATGTGAATCCATGACTAGTGCTCGTCTCATCAAAGTTCGCGGAGTCGTGCAGGGCGTGGGGTTTCGCCCGTTCGTCTACCGCGTCGCCACAGAGTTACGCGCGACTGGATGGGTGCTGAACGGCGAAGAGGGAGTCGCGATTCACATCGAAGGGGACGATCTCATTCTTGAAGAATTTTGCCGGCGTCTGAAAATTGAAGCGCCGCCCGCCGCGCGCATCGTTGAAATTCACGTGGAACAAGTCGAGCCGGAAGGGTTCGAGAAATTCGTAATCAAGGAAAGCGAGCGCAAGGGGTCGCCGACGGTTCGCATCTCGCCGGATTTGCCGGTTTGTGACGAATGCGCGCGGGAACTCGCCGATGCCGCCAATCGCCGCTACCGCTATCCCTACATCAACTGCACGAATTGCGGCCCGCGTTACACCGTGATTCTCGCACTCCCCTACGATCGTCCGAATACCACGATGAAGGACTGGCCGTTCGACGAATATTGCGACCTGGAATATCACGATCCAGTCAACCGACGATTTCACGCGCAACCGGTGGCGTGTCCGGAGTGCGGTCCACATTACTATCTGCGCATCGGAGATGAGACGCTGCGTGGCGATGGCAGCGTCATCCGCAAGACAGTCGAACTTCTCAACGCCGGAAAGATCGTTGCCATAAAAGGACTCGGCGGCTACCACCTGGCCTGCGACGCAGAGAATGCCGAGGCTGTCGCCGCTATGCGGGCGCGAAAATTCCGTAAAGAAAAACCTTTTGCCGTGATGGTGCAGCGTGTGGAAGATGCCGGGGCGCTCGCCGATCTTTCTACGGAGGCCGTCGCGCTGCTCACCTCGGTTGCCCGGCCAATTGTGCTTGCACCGGCGCGGGTCAGGCTGACGGGCGTGGCTCCTGACAATCGCGAGCTCGGTATCATGCTTCCCTACACGCCGCTCCAGCATCTTCTTTTCTCCGCTGGAGCACCTCGCATTCTGGTCATGACGAGCGCGAACCGCTCCAGCGAGCCGATTGCGTATGAGGATCAAGATGCGATCGATCGGCTCTCAGGAATTGCGGATGCCTTCCTCATCGGCGAACGGCCGATTGCCCGGCGCGTTGACGACTCTGTGGCCCGCGTTGGGGCACTCGGCCCGGCGATTCTCCGGCGCTCACGCGGATATGCACCGGGGGCGGTGGCAAGTTTTCCGGAGCACTCAACCCAGCAGCCCATTCTGGCTGTCGGGCCTGACCTGAAAAACACCATTACCCTCGTCGTCGAGGGGCAGGCGTTCGTCAGCCAACACATCGGCGATCTCGATCACTATGAGGCCTTCCGCGCATTTGAGGAGACGATTCGAGATTTGATGACGATGTATGAAATCCGCTGGGAAGATACGCTGCTGGTTCACGACGCACATCCGGAATATCGCTCTACCTTGCATGCGCTGCGCTTGCCCGCGCGCGACAAGCTTGCCGTTCAGCATCACCGCGCTCATGTTGCCTCGGTGCTCGCCGAGCGCGGCGAATGGGAGAAGCGAGTGCTTGGTATCAGCTTCGACGGCACCGGATATGGCGATGATGGCAGCATTTGGGGTGGCGAGATATTCGCAGGCAGTCTCTCGGCCGTGTTTGAGCGTATTGCTCATCTCAGACCGGCCGCACTCCCCGGGGGCGATGCTGCCGCGCAGTTTCCGGTGCAGGCCGCGGCTGGCTTCTTGGCACAGATCGACGGGTTGCCCGATCTAAGCGAAGCACCGTTTTCGTTTCCGCGGCGCTATCGTACAGCGTTGCAACTTACGCATAAGAATGTACGTACATTCCCGACAACTTCGGTGGGTCGGCTTTTTGATACGGTGGCTGCGCTCCTTGGTTTTACCCGCGAAATCACATTTGAAGGGCAGGCAGCCATGTGGGTCGAGCACCTGGCCCGGGATGTTCGCGAAGCCGATTGCTATCCGTTCCCGTTCCTCGATGGTGAACTGGACTTCCGCCCGCTCCTCCAAGCGGTAGTGGCGGATCGTCTGAAGGGGCGCGAGCTTGCCGTTATTGCGCGAGCCTTTCAGTGTGGCATCGCGCGCGGACTGGCGCAGGCTGCAAAAGAGCTTGCCGGCCAGCAGAAAGTTGACACGATCGTTCTCTCCGGTGGAGTTTTCCAGAACGAGCTGCTGCTGGAAGATTTAAAAGATGAATTGCAGGATGCAGGTCTGCAACTATGGACCAACCGTGCCGTTCCCGCAAATGACGGCGGCATCAGCCTCGGCCAAGCCGCCCTCGCCGTCTTTCGGAGCTAATGAGTTTCCGGTTCGGCTGGCGGGCCGGGTACTGTGGAATGAACCTTGAGCGTTTCCAGGAAGGTAACGATCTGCCAACGCTCCGGCTCGGGGAGCTTTGACCAGGCGGGCATACCGTGCCATACAACGCCGTTGGTGAGCGTCCAGAAAAGCGTGCCCGGGGCCGCTTGCTCTACTTCTCGCTTCAGCAGGCTTGGACCTCGCCTGGTTCCTCCCGCCTTCGGTCCGTGACAGTCCGAGCAATGTTGCTCAAAAAGTTTTCCCCCGGCGGCCGCCTCGCGAGGGTCGCCTTCGAACGGATTCTTTTGCGCCCGGGCCGCCTCCGGAGCCGCATGGAGCGCGGAGTTCAACGACCAATGGCGATTTCTCGCGGAACTGTGATTTGTCTGCGTCACGGCCATCGGAGCGAAGACGACAACTACGCCGGCCATAAAGCTGACTCGCACGAGCCTCATTAAATTTTGCAGCGATGGGGAAATCGTATCCTCGTTCACTCCCGGCCTCCAAATAAAT
>CAWEAB010000038.1:0-75163 GCA_963806745.1 uncultured Acidobacteriaceae bacterium | reverse complement strand
GTCATTTTGCGCGATTGTGAAGTACTAGGATCCTATCCAGCAGGGAGTCATGGAGAAACCTTTAAGATTTGGTTTTTCTCTGTGACTTCGTGTCTCCGTGGTGAGCATCAGCAAGCAGCAAAGCAGTGCCCAGAGCTCACTTCTCCGTCATCGCCCCGACCACCGATTCGAAGATCTTAAAGCCGTCAGTACCGCCCAGTTCAGGTTCGGCCGAGCGTTCGGGGTGCGGCATCATGCCCAACACGTTGCGTGATGGGCTACAAATGCCGGCAATGTTCTCGAGCGAGCCATTAGGATTGGCATCGGGCGTCACCTCTCCCTGCACGTTCGTGACATAGCGCCACACGATGCGATCCTGACCTTAACTCAGCCAGGGTCCGCTCGTCGCAGAAATAATTGCCTTCCATGTGACCGATAGGAATCTCCAGAACCTCACCTTTTGTGAGTCCCTGGGTATAGGGCGTGTTGGTACTTTCAACGCGAATGTGGACCGGCTTGCAAACGTATTTCAGTCCGGCATTGCGCATGAGCGCCCCGGCAGCAGCCCGGCTTCACAGAAAATCTGGAATCCATTGCAGATGCCCATCACCAACCCGCCGCCATCCGCAAACTTGTTCACCGACTCCATCACTGGCGAAAATTTCGCGATCGCGCCCGTACGCAGGTAATCGCCATAGGCAAAGCCTCCAGGAACGATAATGGCATCGCAGTTCTGGAGGTCCTGCGAGTCATGCCAGAGGAAAGTCGCTTGCTGATTGAGCGACTTGCTAAACCATCCACAAGGCATCGTGATCGCAGTTGGAACCGGGGAAGATGATGACGCCAAATTTCATGTGCAATTCACCCTATCTAAATTTAGCAGATGCACCGCCTGTCAGGAGTTGGAAGATGCATTACAGGTCGAGCGAGTGAACCCCGGAATCCGGCGGTTGGAATCAATGAGCGTAATTGGGATGCTGCGCCAACTGTGCAGCAGACCCTAGATGACCAGCGTCGGAGCCTTCGGGTCGCGGGAGCACAGCAGGAGAGCCTCAGGGCCAGAATAGTCTTTGTCTGCGATGCAAACGACCACGGATGAATCGCTGTCAAAAACGACTTCGACCTTGTCACTTTTCGTATAGGAAACGTCACGAACGATGCGGTTGATGAAATGGCCAAAGGCGTCCTTGAACCCAATCTCTTCCTGCCGCAAGCTTCCTGATGCTTGGATGATTTTGACTGGGCTGTACAGCGTATCGTACAGTCGTCGAAGTGAAGCTGGATGTAGTCCTGCACGAACTCGACTGAACTGAGTCGTTGAGATTTGAGTTCGTCCAGCAACATGTCTTCCATGATAACTGTTGTAACCAGGCGTTTACACACGATTATAGACTTGACAAAAGTTGTACCCAAGTCCAATGTGTGCATAGGCACCGGGAAGGTGGTGCCAATTGGGGGTCGTTATGCGGAGGCGTTCACAACGCCACGGCCCAAATCACTGCGACTTCCACGAAGGAATCCCGTGACGTTCATTCTCGGAATGAAGTGCGCCGATGGTCTAGTCCTTTGCGCGGACACCTTAGAGACTGACGGTGTGACTAAAAGTTATCGCGTAAAGCTAGCCAGTCTGCTTTGGGATGATGGGAACAGCGAGTGGGGCATTTGTTGGGGAGCTTCAGGGCACGCCTTCGTGTGCGATAAGTTCAAAGACAAAATGAGGCAAACGTTCAAAGACCAGCCATACAATCGTGCCGCTATTGAAGACAGAATAGAGGTTTGTCTTGAATTTGTTCGCCAGTCATACACCGCACAAGACGGGATTGCCGTTGTAATCGGCCTGTTTGGGCGCACATCAGATAAAGGGGTAATCCGCAACAGTGGGAAAGGTTTCTCTATCGAGGCTCATCGGCTTCGGCGTGCATTTCTCCAGTTCGGGATTACTGTTTTGCGGGGATGGACGTTACTCTTGCTCAGTTTTTCTTATCGAACACGTACCACATACTGATGCCGACAGAGCACGGTAAAAGACTAGGGGTCTTTGTTACTACCTAATTAAACGGCACGCTGATGGTGTGGGGAGAAACAGATTGCTGGTATCACATTGCGGGGACAGGTGATTGGGAAACAATGAATGAATTGCAGATTAACGAAATCGAAAAAACATTCACTCTTGCATCCCTGGATGAAGCTGTGTCCCGTTACTGGATGGGTTTCGACATGAACCAGAATCTTGACGAATTGACACAAAGTCAATTGAACCTTCGGAGAGCAAGATATTTCATTGATCTGAGAAGAGAGAGGCCGCGCGTGGAACCGGGAACAACCACTTCAGGGAACGCACAGCAAGAGCGCGGATGATGATATGGTCGTAAATTTCGACTTTCGTTTGCGGGTATCTACGCGTACAACCGTAGTTGAGGAGATAACCGTTATGGCCGATTGGATTGATGATCTAGTTGCAAAGACAAAGCAGCAGTACAAGACGCAGGAAATGGAGAGAACGGAGCGTCTTAAAGAGCAGGAATTGAAGACAGCTCTCGGAGCGGAGTTTTTCAGGGAATTGAAGTTTGGCTAAGAACCAATACGGATGCGTTCAATAAGAGATTTGCGAGTGAAGTATTCTCCCTGAATGTGGATCTTCCGGGTGGCGCTATCAACATTCGCTCCAAGCCTGACCCGATGCACACATGGGTGGCGACTGTCACGTATGTGCCTGATGTCCACAAATCATTATCAATCGCAGTCCGGGACGAGAGAATACGTATCCTCTCGCACTGACAAGCGATTGGAAATCAGTTGTCGCTTTATATGGAAACAGTACCGATGTTGATCATGGACTCACGACGGAGGGATTAGGTCGGAGCATTATGACGTTTATGCTCACCGATTAAGCAGTCAGTCTCTCGAAAGTCAGTGGATTGGCCGTAACCATATGGCGCAAAGTATCCAAGAACAGATTGGCGTTCTTCCGGCGATTGAAGCGGAAACGTCATCTCGTCCAAGTAGGCGGGGAGATGTTTCGCGCTTATCTTGTGCCACGATCCCATGATGCCGCGCTTCAAAAGCGAGAATGCCGATTCGACGGTATTGGTGTGAATGTCGCCGTCAACGTAGACCTTGGCTTTATGTTTGATAGTTTTGTGTTTCTTGCCGCGAACGCCAGCCTTAATCATCGCTTTAGGATAGGCTGGCATTTCATCTGTCATCATCACGTCAACGTCTGCACTGACATTTTCTCGGATGTACTTCGCCAGCGTGCCGCTCTTGACATCGCTGGCATGGAAGAATCGGAGGTCGCCGCCACGCTGCCGGATACCGATTACGACTTCTGTTGTTGTCTGGATTCTCCGCATCCGGCCTTGGTGGCCATCGTTGCTTACCGCCAACGTAGGTTTCGTCCATTTCGACAGTACCGTCGAGCATAGGGCTCCACTTCTTTCATGGCTGCACGGATGCGATGGCAGAGATACCACGCGGTTTTGTAGCTCACGCCGACGGTGCGCTTAATCTGATTCGCAGACATCCCTTGCGCGCCTCAAAGAGGAGCAGGGTGGCGAGGAACCACTTTTGCAATGGCAGATGGGAGTCGTTGAAGATCGTGCTAGCAGTGACGGTGAACTGGTAGTCACAATCCTTGCAGTAGAACAGTTGCTTAGCGGTCGCCAGTTCAACGGCGGGCATCTTGGCAGCGCGGGCACTCAACGCCATCGGGCCAGCGCAAGCCGCACAAGAATTTCACGGCATTTTCTCGGTGTCGAACAGGTTTATAACGTCAACTAGAGTCATAGGGAGTCACCGATGGACGCGAAACAGAAACGGGATGAATTGAAGAAGTTACCGACGAGGAAACTGCTGGCAAGCATAAAGCGGGACTTGCGGAAGTCTTTACGGGCGACCGCATCAGCCGCTAAACCAAAGAAAGGATGACGATTGCTTGCCATGCAGGTCATTATGTTCCTGCTGGCAGCTTTTGTCAAGTAAATAATCGTGCGTTTACACAAGCTTGCGCCGTTTGTTCGCCGAAAACCAAGGTCAATGAGTGTAATGGCGATTTATCGCCAACTATCGCGCCTTCCAGAGTTTGTATTCCCGAACGAGCGTGATAACGCCTACGACAGCCGCGACGAGTGGAATGGCGGCGAACACCCACACAACAGGATTCAGAAGAGCATGGCTATCAGTGCCAGCCCGTAGACGCCGCCGACCAGACAGGCGGCCCCAACCACCGTCACGGTGGGGTTGAACTCGGAATCGTATTTCTTCCAGAGGAGGCCCATAAGGGATAGGTAATGACTGTAATGGCGATTTTGCAACAGTTAAGCTCCAGTCGGGCGCAATCAGAGAGCTTGCCCATAGCACTATCATCAGCACATTGCTACTACCCATAGTCCATTTTTCACTGCGTTCAGCGAACAGAGTCGAGGTGATTAGAACCAGCGAGCAGAATGATGCAATCAATGGCGAGGCAATGAGAAAGCCGACGAGCGCGTCAAACAATTTCGGAGCAGCTGCGATTCGCCCTATACGGTTCAGCAGAACTCCCAGCGTTAGCCAGATGCAATACGCGATAACGTTCGCCCAACTACTGGAGTAGAAATGCTTGCTTTGGATGCCCGCGCGCCTCCACCAGAGCAGAGCGGCACCGGCGGGTATCCCAAAGACGGCGAACCTGAGGAGATAGGCGTTCACACAAGCCCTCCTGTTGACTGTTCTATAGCATCGGTAGGAATTGGTCGAGATTACTGCCGTAAACAGGCCTTAGCGCAAGTGTGCGCTTTTGCTTCGCCTTCTTCAGGGTCAATGAGCGAAATCGGGGTTTTTCGCCAATCATTCAACGTTGGCGTCCAATGTACCGGAACGGGTAGGTTTGTCTCGTCTCGGTTTGGTAGGTCTTTGAACTGACCTTGAACAGCACATGGTCGGGCAGATGGCTTGGGTCTGCATCGAGGTCTTTATCAATGTCCTCGGCCGAGATGACGATCCCTGCGGCTGCGTCAGGCGATGTGATTGATAGGAACGTCTTTCCACTGTGCTCATTCTCCGTCGCTTGGTACGAGGATTTCTTTGGGTCTTTTGGGCTGAACGTGATCACCGCCCCAGCTTGTTTCCAGTGCCCCTCGTCTGTAAGAAAGATACCCATGTGTTCGCGGTCGATCACTTTGTACGAGCCATCCGTATTGAGCTTCACATACGTTGCGCCGACGCCGTGTTCCGCTTTGAAGTAGCGCATAGTCCGAGCGGCGGACAGCGCACTGCACGCGAAGAGAATCGTCAGAAGAAACGCAGACGCACGATGATGTCTCATGCACTACATTTCAAAACACTTTTCGACCGGATACAAGATAACTGACGTTATCAGGCGATTACACTCAAAACCCAAGAGGTGGGGGAATCACGATACGGATCGCTTGGAACGTGGCTGAATTTTCCACCCAAATTCTTTAGCCATTAGTCGTACATACCTTTTACTAGCTCTGAGGCGTTCCGCCGGGTCGGGTGCGTTCTCTCGATCGGCTTGTCAACGGAATTACTCTCAACAACCCTTATCCTTATTTCGTCACCGACCTGGAGATGCCTCTGTTTAATCCATTTTTGCTGCTCTTCGTTTGCGAGACCGCCAACCTCAATGAACGGGTTTTCGATCTTGCCTCGCTCCGCCCAGACAACCATCGCAGACAAAACGCCATTTCCGCGTACACCCGCCAAACAGAGCTTCTTGCCATTCAATTGAACGTTGAATGCGCGCATAGACTTAAGATTCTAGTACGTAACTGGCGAAAACAGGCCATTTCACTCATTGACCCTGCGACCGGGGTTTTGAGTGTACAACAGCTACGGGAATCGTTACCGTCCGGAATAGGTTTGAGCCTCTCCGGGCCTTCAACAAAACTCCACGGATTCATCACAATTTCACTGTGTCCCAGGTCCTAGACAACCCCACGCCACAAAAGAAAAAATCAATCGGCAAAGCGACCGCCGAAAGCGCGGCACAAGCAAACTTCGGCACAATAAGCGACAGCAAAACCACCTGAAATCAATACTCTACCCATAAATAATTACAGCTCAATACTTTACCGGGAAAATCCTCCTAACTCGATGATTCCATAAGAAGCCACCGAGGAGGGGGGCCAACCCCACCGCATTCATAAAACGCAGTAACTGAGAACTGAGAACTGACAACTGAGAACGAATAAGGAGTCCTATCATGGAATCATCCCCGGCAACTCATTGCCATCACGTTCGCACCAGCGGCCTTCGTTGCGGATCACTCGCCCTCCGCAATAAACGATATTGTTACTATCATCAGCGCGCCCGCCCGGCGATGGTCAATTTCGCCGAAACGAACCGCCATCCGGTCCTCTTATCTCTTCCGCTCTTCGAGGACGCTCATGCCATTCAAGTCACTCTCCATCGTGTTGTCTTTCATCTCCTTGAGGGACACATCGGGCAGAAGACCGCGGGACTTCTCCTATATGCCATGCAAATCGCGTCGTCGAATCTGAAGCACATCAAAAACGAAGCGCCCGACCCGGAGCAGGTCATCGTCGACCTTCCGAAACTCAGTGAAACTCCTTCACCCGAGCCATCCGAGGAAACGGCGCGGATCAACTCGCATACCCTGCGGCGAACACATTTTCCGTACACGCCAACCACCAAGGACGAGTATTACGACGATGTCATGCGCCAGGAGCGCGAACTCCGCGAGCAACCGGAAAACCTTGCCAATGAAATGTTTTCCCCGGACTTACCGTCCAATCTGCGCGTGGCAGCCGATGCTATCGAAGGGGATTTCTTTGGCCAGAAAGTGGAGAAAGAACGCCAGGCCAACTACAAAAAGTGGATGGAAAAATCGAATTTCAATGCCGGGAACGAACTGCCTGGCAGCAAACCCCCGGAGACTCAGGCTTCAAACAAGCCTCCGGAGAGCGCTCCGCAAGAGAAAAAGGCGTCCGCCGACAAGTCTGCGTCCGGCAAACTTCCGCCCGGCACAATCCACGGCTGCGCCGCTGCACCCCGCCGTGCAAACGGAAATGGAGGGCCTATCAGAACGCCCAGCGGAGAAGCGTCGTCCCGATCGTGAAGCCCGCGCCCACTGCGGCCAGCAGCACCAGGCTTCCTTTTTTCAGGCGGCCTTCTTCGATGGCCGAGTGCATGGCGAGCGGGATCGTTGCGCCCGTCGTATTGCCATAGCGCTCGATGTTGATGACTACTTTTTCCGGTGGCAACTTGAGGCGCTCGGCGGTCGCGTTGATGATGCGGAGGTTGGCCTGGTGCGGAATCATCAGGTCAATATCGTTGCCGGTCAGGTGGTTGCGCTCGAGAATTTCGACGCACGCCTCGGACATCTTGCGAACCGCGAATTTGAAAACCGCGGCTCCATCCTGATGAACGTAATGCATCCTCTTGTCGACGGTTTCGTGCGATGAGGGATTCAGACTTCCGCCGCCGGGCATGTAGAGCGAGACGCCGCCGGAGCCGTCGACTTCGTGCAGGAAGTCGATGAGGCCGAGGTCACCGTCAGCTTCGGTGACAGGTTCGAGAATAACGGCGCCCGCACCGTCGCCGAAGAGGACGCAGGTGGCGCGATCGGTGTAGTCGATGATCGAGGACATAACATCGGCGCCGATGACCATGACTTTTTTGTGGGCGCCAGTGCGGACGAATTGAGCACCGACTTGAAGGGCGTAGACGAATTGCGAGCATCCAGCCTGGAGATCGAATCCCCAGACTTTTTTCGCGCCGATCTTGTCCTGCACAAGGCAGGCGGTGGCGGGAAACATCATGTCGGGCGTAACGGTGGCGACGATGATGGCGTCGAGTTCGTCGGCTGCGATGCCGCGCTGGGCGAGCGCGCGGCGGGCGGCTTCGGCGGCGAGGTCGCTGGTGCCGACGCCTTTGTCCGCAAGGTGGCGTTCCTTGATGCCGACACGAGACATGATCCAGTCGTTCGTGGTGTCGACCATTTTTTCGAGATCGGCGTTAGTGAGAAGACGAGGCGGAACGTAGGTGCCGAGAGCGCTGATCTTGACGCGCTGGAGCTGGGTCAATGAGGTCTCCTGATATGAGAGCAAGGATGATTTGAAACTTATTATTGTGAACGATGAGCGCGGGAATGTCTAACGCCTTGCACCGAAGTGCGTCAGTCAATCAGGGAAGGAACACGACCAGCGTGTAAACGCCAAGTGTGGTGCCGATTGGAAGGTTGGAGACGGAGAGAACGGCGGCAATGATTGTGATCAGGCGAGCCCTCGGTGCACCGGTCAGCAATAGGAAGCCTACGATAAAAGATGCGACGCCGGCGATGGCCGAGAGAACGATTGCGGACGTGTAGAAGAAGTGGAAGGCGAACATAAGCGGAAATGGATCGCGTACTCGATTGAGGAGCGCGCCGAACATCACGGTTGCGGTCGGCGTGAATGAGATGAGCCAGATTCCAGTGCCGATGCGGAGGATGCCATAGAGAATCCAGCAGAGGGCAAGGGTTGAATGGCGCTAGCCGTGGCTGGGAACTACGACTGAGTTTGTGGACATTCCGTCCTCCGCGTATTGGAGAGGCGAAGGACGGAATGAGTTGCTCAGGGATACGTTTTACCCAGGTTAGCCCGCACTAAACGCGCGCGAACCTGGGGCACAGTGCAGGTTATTTTTGCTTCTTGTCCCAGTCCTCGCGGGACATGGCGTTGATCGACTGCTGGTTCTTCGCTTGCAGCGCGGCGTTAACCGAAGGCAGCGAAGTTGCGGCGATTGATTTTAATTTCGCTCCAGCATCGTCGAGCTGCTTTTCGAGGACGGTTGCGCGCTCGACCTCGGATTGCGTCGGGCGCCCGGAGTAGCCGTTGACTGCGCCGTAGAGATCGCCGAGATGCTCGCGCAACTTCTCTTCGCCGGTGATCGCTCCGCCTTCTTTCACCGCGACCAGCGTTTCGCGGAAGTCGTTGAGCTGAGCGAGGAGTTTGTTGAGCTGATCTTTCAACTGCGCATCGGTCGCGGCCGCCGCGCGAGATTTAGTCTGGTCTCGAAGATCGTTGGTGGCGTCGACCACATACGTCAACTGCGCAAGGTCGGTGTAGAGCTTGGTGACCACCTTGTGCTGCAATTCGCGATCGGCTGGAGTGCTCTTGCTGCGCGGGTCGGGGACGAGTTTGACCGTGGAGCTATAAGTCTCTTTGCCCTTGGTCAGCTTGACGGTGTAGGTCCCTTCCTGGGCCTGTGGACCGAAGAAGAGGAACTCGTTCTCGACGAGTCCGGCCGCAGGTGGAACCTTGGGCGGCTTGGCGCGTTCCGGCCACTCGAGACGGTTGAGGCCGCGACGTTTGTCGCCCTGTAGGGAGGTGATTAACGCGCCCTTCTCGTCGTAGACCTCGACCTTGAGGTCGCCGAAAATGTGGCGCTTCGTCTGGTAGTAGACGATGAAGGCGGCTTCGGGCAAGGTGCGCCCCATGAATTCGGCGTCGCCATCGGCACGTTGCTCTCTGGCAGGCAATTGGAGCACTGAAGGACGCGACGGAAGCATGACGAGATCCTTGGCGAGCATTTCCGGCGTGAGTGCGCGCAAGGGAGTGAGGTCGTCAAGGATGTAGATGCCGCGGCCGTGAGTGGCAAGAATGAGGTCGGACTCGCGCGGTTGAATGGCAATGTCGCGGACGGCGACGTTCGGCAGATCGCCTTTGAACTGCGCCCAGTGCGCGCCTGCGTCGATGGAGATGAAGAGGCCGAACTCGGTGCCGACGAAGAGCAGGTTCTGATTAACGAGATCTTCGCGGACTACGTGCGCGTAGCCGTGGAGTTCGGGCGTGGAGAGCGATGACCAGGTCTTACCGTAATCCTTGGTGCGGTAGACGTAGGTTTTCATGTCACCGGCGGCGTGACCGTCGAAGGTGGCGTAAGCGATGGCTGGGTCGAAGTGACTGGCCTCAATGGTGGAAACCCAGGTGTTGGCGGGCAGGCCGGAGATATTGGAGACGACGTTGGTCCAGTGCTTGCCGCCGTCGCGTGTGACTTGGACGTTGCCGTCGTCGGTGCCGACCCAGATGACCTCGCCATTTTTCGGAGATTCCGCGATGGTGTAGATGGTCTCGTATTTTTCGGCGTCGGAATTGTCGATGGTCAGGCCGCCGGAAAGTTCCTGGTGCTGGCGCTCGGGATTGTTAGTGGTGAGATCGGGAGAGATGCGATCCCATGACTCGCCGTGATCGCGGGAACGGAAAAGAAACTGTCCGCCGAGATAGATCGTCCCCTTTTGATTGGGGCTGAGCGCGATGGGCGCGTTCCAGTTGAAGCGGAAGTCAGGTTCATTGGCGCGCGGCAGAGGCTTGATGTCGCGCGATTCGCCAGTAGTCTTGCGGAAGCGGGAGATTTTTCCTCCCTGATATTCGGCGTAGGCATAGTCGGGATCGGAGGGATCGGAGAAGGACCAGAAGCCGTCGCCCATGCCGATCACACGCCATGCGCGATTCGGGATGCCATCGATGCCGCGCGAGGCGCCCATCCATGTGCCGTTGTCCTGCAGGCCGCCGTAGACGTTGTAAGGTTCGGCCATGTCGGCGCTGACGTGATAGAACTGCGCGACGGGAATGTTGTTCAGGAAGCGCCAGTGATTGGCCTGATCGAGCGATTGGTAGACGCCGCCGTCGTTGCCGCAGAGCATCTGGCTGGGATTGTCGGGATTGATCCAGAGGGCGTGGAAGTCGCCGTGGACACCCTCGTCGGGCCCCTGGGTATCGATGGCGGAGCTGAAGCTCTTGCCGCCATCTTCACTGACGGTGAAGAAGAATCCGGGCTTGTAGACGCGGTCGGGATCTTTGGGATCGACGATCACGCGGGCGAAGTAGAAGGGACGGCCGCTGACGTTGAAGGAATTGTTGACCTCGGTCCAACTTGCCGCCGGCGTCGTCCGAGCGGAAGAGCGCGGTGTGATTGCGGGCTTCGACGACGGCGTAGACGCGGTTGTGATCGCTCGGAGCGACGGCCATGCCGATGCGGCCGAGATCGCCTTCAGGAAGGCCTTTGCGTAGCTCGTGCCAAGTGGCGCCGGCATCGGTCGATTTGAAGAAGCCCCCGCCCGGACCGCCGGAGCGGAAGTTCCAGGGCTCGCGGCGAACGTCCCACATGGCGGCGTAGATGGTAGACGGGATCCTGCGGGATCCATGGCCATTTCAGCGCAGCCCGTGCTGTCATTGCGGTAGAGGATTTTGTTCCAGGTCTTGCCGCCGTCGGTGGTTTTGTAGACACCGCGTTCGGTGTTGGAATTCCAGAGATGGCCGAGAGCACAGGCGTAAACGGTCTTGCCGTCTTTAGGATTAACGAGAATGCGGCTGACGTGCTCGGAGTCAGGAAGGCCCATGGCGTCCCAGTTGTCGCCGCCGTCGCGCGAGCGATAGACGCCGGTGCCGACGGAGACGCTGTTGCGGGCCCATGATTCGCCGGTGCCGACCCAGACGGTTTTCGGATCGGAGGGATCGATAGCGAGGGAGCCGATAGAGAGTGAGGGCTGCTTGTCGAAAACCGGCTTGAAGGTGACGCCGCCGTCGCGCGAGCGCCAGACGCCGCCGCTGGCGGAGCCGATGAAGATGGTGAGTTTCTCGCCGTCACGAACGGCAGTGATGTCGGCGATGCGGCCGCCCATGACGGCGGGGCCGATGGCGCGGATGGGGAGACCACTGATGACGTCCGAGTCGAGAGTGACATCCTGGGCGATGGCGGAAATGGTGAGTAGGGAGACGAAGAGCGTAAGGCAGAAACATAGGCAGAAACGACGGAAGCGAAAGAACATGGTCACCTCGAACGAAGTTGCGCGACGGCACATCCACCACGGAGACGCAGAGTCACGGAGAAAAGACGTTCTGGCATTTCCCTGAATCTCCGCGCCTCGGTGGTTGGTTTATTGCCTCTCATTTCAGAGAAACGGGGGACGCTCTATTTATTCGGTGGATTGGGGGCCGCAGGCGGAGTTTTGGGTGTATCCGGGCTGGCAGGCGTCGTTGTCTTCGGCGGCTCGGGGGCACCCGCGGCGGGCGCGGCCGGAGTTGCGGGAGCCGGAGGCGGCATCTTGAATATCGAGTCATCGGCCGGCACGTTCAGTTCGATTTTCGAAATCGTGATCTTCTGCTTCTGATCGGTTCCCTTGACGCCGCTCTCGATGGCGAAGGGGAAGATGATGCCGTCGACTTCCTTGTAGTCGCCGATCGAAGACTCGAAATTATGCTCGGTGCCACGCACGGTGCGGGTGGTTTCCTCCTTGATCTCGAGGAAGGAATCGGCGTCAATGTACTCGGTCTGCACGTCGCCATTCTTGAGCGTGACCTTGAGCTTGTAGGCGTCGGTGCCTTCGACCTTTTCCTTGCCAAGGAGTTCGACGGTGTTGCCCTTAGCCTTGTAGTCGACGAGGGGGCCGTCGAGGTCGGCGGTTTCTTCCATCTCCTTGGTCTCATCGGCGGACATCAGTTCGGCATCCTTCTTACCCATGAAGGGCATGATCTGCCAGGCTTTGGATCCGTCATAGGCCTGGACGGCGGTCAAGCCCTGGACGGTGAATTCGAGGCGGGCCATTTCGGGGCGTTTCTGGAACATGATGCCCGGCGCTTCCATGCCCGGTCCCATGGTCATAGTAGCTGTGGTTTTAATCGTTTTCACGCTCTTGAGCTTGTCCATGCCACCGCGGGCTTGAATATTTTTGGCAATGATGTCGTCGGCCGTTTGCGCCCACAGACTGGGGACTAGAACCGCCAAAGCGACAATTGACAGACAGACTTTTTTCACCATGCTAGATCTCCTTGAATTTTGGCCCCGGGAAAACTTCCCTACTTGCAGGAACGGTTATTGTACGCCTACCAATCCTGGTCGCTTAACCGTCGGGAACCGTGTAATGCGCGACATTCCAGCGGGCGAAGCCCCTTGGTGAAGTGACCGCGCTCACAGACGGCGTTCATAGCACCCGGCTATCGTTACGTGTTGTTACGAAGATGAGGAAAGGTTTGTTCCCATGACAACGACGCTCCAGCCGGCAACCACAACGCGCGTTCTAAACCCCAACCTGGCACAGAGGATCATGAGCCCCGAGGAGGCAGCCGCCCTGATTCACTCTGGGGACCAGATTGGCATGAGCGGATTTACGGGCTCGGGCTATCCGAAGGCAGTGCCTATCCAACTGGCGAGGAGGATTGCGGAGGCAAATTTCCGGGGCGAGAAATTTCGAGTCAGCGTATTTACGGGGGCTTCGACGGGGCCTGAACTCGACGGCGCCCTGGCCATGGCAGGAGGAATCAATCTGCGCCTGCCGTACCAGTCCGACCCCGAGACGCGGAAACGCATCAATGCCGGCGAGATGGAATACATGGACATCCACCTGAGCCATGTCGCGCAGTTTGTGGAGTATGGATTCCTGGGCAAGCTTGATGTGGCGCTGATCGAAGTTACGGCAGTGCTGGAGGACGGACGGCTGATTCCAAGTTCGTCGCTGGGCAATAACAAAACATGGATTGATCAGGCCGAGCGCGTGATTCTGGAGGTGAACTCGTGGCAGCCTGCGGCGCTGGAGGGCATGCACGACATTTATTACGGGCTGGAAGCGCCGCCGAACCGCAAACCGATTCCGCTCACGAAAACGGGGCAGCGGATTGGAAGCCCGTATCTGGAGTTGCCTCCCGAGAAAGTTGTTGCGATCGTGCTGACGGATTCTCCCGACAGGAATAGCGCATTCAAGGCGCCGGACGCGGCCTCGAAGCAGATTGCCGGGCACATTCTGGAGTTCCTGAGCTGGGAAGTGCAGAAGGGACGCATGCCGGCAAATTTGCTGCCGCTGCAATCAGGCGTGGGCAATATTGCGAATGCGGTGCTGTTCGGGCTGGAGGAAGGCCAATTCGAGGGACTGACTTCGTACACGGAAGTGATTCAGGATGGGATGATCCGGCTGCTGAAGTCGGGCAAGCTGACCTCGGCGTCGGCCACCGCGTTTTCGCTGAGTCCCGACATGCTGAACGAAGTGAACGCCGACATGGCGAGTTATCGCGAGCGCATCGTGCTGCGACCGCAGGAGATTTCGAATAATCCTGGAATTATCCGGCGACTGGGCGTAATCGCGATGAACGGAATGATCGAGGCTGACATTTATGGCAACGTGAATTCGACGCACGTGATGGGATCGCGTATCCAGAACGGAATTGGCGGATCGGGCGACTTCGCGCGCAATGGGTATCTATCAATCTTTATGGCGCCGTCGATTGCGCAGAAGGGGACGATATCGACGATTGTGCCGATGGTATCGCACGTCGATCACACCGAGCACGATGTGCAGGTGGTGGTGACGGAGCGCGGCCTGGCAGACCTGCGCGGGCTTTCGCCGCGGCAGAGGGCGCATTTGATTATCGAGAAGTGCGCGAATGGTGATTACAAGGCGCAGCTGCTGGATTATCTGAATCGGGCGGAACGGCTTTCATACGGGAAACACACGCCACATCTTTTGACGGAGTCGCTAGGGTGGCATAGCCGGTACCTGCGGAGTGGGGATATGCGGGTGCGGGAGGAAAACTAACGGCGAACTGTCGGGTGCACGGCAACCAAGATTTGACCGCAAGATTCGGATAGTGGGCTTGCGTTATGGCGAATATCGTCGGTTCATGCACAAGACGATCGAGCCAACCATCCTTTACTTTGGCACTCCTGTAGCGCTGATTAGCACGCTAAACCCGGACGGGACGCCTAATCTGGCGCCGATGTCCTCGGCGTGGTGGCTGGGTTGGAGTTGCATGCTCGGCCTCGGGCAAATGGGCCAGACCTCCGACAACCTCATCCGTACCCGCGAATGCGTGATCAATCTACCCTCGGAAGACCTGGTCACGCACGTTGACCGCCTGGCGCTAACCACCGGCAAGGATCCTGTGCCCGAGAAAAAACGTCAGTGGGGCTATCGCCATGAGCCCGACAAATTCGGGATCTCGGGTTTCAGTCCAGTGCCGTCGCAATCGGTCGCGGCGCCACGTGTGCTCGAATGTCCGATCCAAATGGAGGGCATCGTCCACGACTACCGACCGTTCGGCAAGAACGTGAAGGCCAATGTCTTCGAGGTACACATTGTGAAGCTGCATGTGGACGAAGGTCTGCTGGTGGGCGATGGACCGCGGCCTCATATCGACCCGATGCGTTGGCGTCCGCTGATCATGAGCTTCTGCCGTTTTTTCGGACTGGGAGGCGAGGTGCACCCTTCGCGTCTGGCGGAATCAGATTTCATGAAATTTGTGACGCAGGGAACAATGGCAAACTCATCAGGCGCGCAGGACCGGACCTACCGTAGGCGCCCGGCCAATGCGCCAAACCACGGTAGTTCGAAGCGCTCGCCCTGCCATGCCTTGATCGACAAAACAATCCATAGGAAGAGCATGGCTAAGACCGCGAGGAGTCCGAAGAGCAGGAAGGTCACAGCCGCGGCGACATTTGAGAGTACGAGCGCGATGATCGTCAGCACCAGGAAGACAGCCCAGATCAGCAGGCTTTGCCAGGCATGAAAGCGCAAAAAGCGGTGGGTGCGAAAACCTGGCAAAAACAATAGGATGGCGGCCGGAATCGGAGTGAAGTAGGCAAGGGCTCCGAGGGCGCGGTCCTCGGCGGGAAGCGGCCGCATCGACCAGCCACAGGCGGGACAGAAGGCAGCGGAGGACGGCATTTCAGTTCCGCAGTGCGGGCAGGCGACAGAGTCTCCGAGTGGGCCCGGCTTGCTCGAGGCACTGGGAGGGCTATACGATTCGCCGGTCATTGGAATTGGCCTTGGCCTTCTTTCGCGAAAATTGCCGGGAAACTTCTTGCCTAGAGGCAACTGGGCGGGCGGCTTCTTTTTGAATGTCGCCGTTTCGAGCGTCGTCTTTGCGAGCGTCGCGGTCAGATTCCCTGCAATCGGCGCAGATTCCGTAAATCTGAAAGCTATGCCGAGTGGTCAGGTAATGGTGCTTGCTTCCGATCTCGCGCTCGATCTGTCCGACTTCGGGCGAGAAAAATTCCACCGAGGCACCACATTCGGTACAGACCATGTGGTGATGGCTGCGGCGGTTGTACTGATGCTCGTAGCGGGCGATGCCGTCGTGGAAGGCGACTTCGCTGGCGAGTCCGCAGCCAGCGAGAAGTTTGAGAGTACGGTAGACCGTGGTAAAGCCGATGCCCGCATCTTTCTTCTTGACGAGGCGGTGAAGTTCGTCGGTGGAAAGATGCTCGCGCGTCTCAAGAAACGTGCGCAGGATAGTACTGCGCTGTTCGGTCTGCTTCAGACCGACGCGGCGCAGATGTTGAAGAAAGATCGCCTCAGCTTCGCGGATGCTTTCTCGCGAGATTGTGGGCTGATCGTCGATGCGATTTTGCAACATGCCAGGAGATTGCGTAGGAAACATGATACTGGGCGGGATTGAGTTACGCCAATCTGGTGCGGTAAGACAACATCTCAAACCGCGGAGTTCGCTCGGAAATGCCGCCAAGGGCGCTAAGTAAAGCGTCGTCTCCGTAAGCAGGCCGGTCAGCCTACGCTACAATCTTTAGCAATGTCAGTGACTGCATCTTTGCCTGAAATCCGAACCAGAAGTGGGATGGCTCGGATCCTACTAGCGGTTTTCGTGGTAGTGCTGATCGGCGTGGTTTGCCTTTGCGCATGGGCCTGGTGGGTGGCGCGCGCGAATCTGCCTCAGGTGGATGGCACGATTATCGCGCCGGGACTTTCGGCGGAGGTACGCGTTTTACGCGACGAGCAGGGGGTGCCAACGATTGACGCCAGGACTCTGGAGGATTTGTTTTTCGCGCAGGGCTATGTGACGGCGCAAGATCGGCTGTGGCAGATGGACATGATGCGGCGAGCGGCGGCGGGAGAACTTTCGGAGGTGGTCGGAGAGGCTACGCTGAAGATCGATCGGGAGCAGCGAATTCTGGGATTGCGCACGGTGGCGGAGGCGGCGGAGAAGAATGTTACGGCACGGGATCGGACTTATCTGGAGGCTTATGCGCGAGGCGTAAATACTTTCATAGAATCGCATCGCGACCGGATGCCGCTTGAGTTTCGGCTGATGTGCGCGTCGTCCAATGCGCTGTATCTGTTGCACTGTCCGGAAGCAGAGCGGGCTCGTTACCGGATACGTCCATGGACGATTACCGATTCTTTTCTGATCGGGGCGAGCATGGTTGAGGACTTGAACCACTACGGGTACGCGCGGGCGCTGATGCGCGAGAAGATTCTGGCGAAAATTGGGCCGGAGCTTACTGCGGATCTGTATGTGAATTCATCGTGGAGGGATCGTCCGCCGACTGACATTCGAGGCATGGATGAGCGGTCGACGGCTTCCGGAGACGCAGACGACGATGACGATGACGATGTCGATCCGGAGGGGTCGCCTACGAATATTACTTTGCTGGAGAAGACGCTGAGCGGCTTCTCCGCTCCGGACAGCCGAGGGAGACTAGGCCCACTTGAGTTGCCGGAGAGCGACGACTTTCGCCCTGGGTCGAACGATTGGGTGGTTTCCGGGCAGCACACGGTTACGGGAAAGCCGCTCCTGTCGAACGATATGCACCTCAACCATCAAATGCCGAATTTGTGGTTCGAGGCGCACCTTAAGAGCGGGAAGTTCGATGTGGCCGGCGTCACGCTGCCGGGCGTGCCGTTCGTGATTGTTGGGCACAACGCGCGGATTGGGTGGGGATTTACCAATGTCGGGCCTAGCGTCGAGGACGATTTTATCGAGGAGTTCAACGCGCAGGGGCAGTACAAAACACCTGCTGGCTGGGCGAATCCGCAGCACCGGCAGGAGACTATTCACGTTAAGGGAAAGCAGGATGTGACGCTGGACGTGGTGACGACGCGGCATGGGCCGATCATTACAGATCTGATCCCGGGCGAGACGCGACAGATAGCGCTGCGCTGGACGCTGTATGACGGAATCGGTCTGCCGTTTTTCGACGTCGATGCGGCGGACAACTGGGACAGTTTTCGCGCGGCATTTTCGAAGCTGAGCGCGCCGGGACAAAACGTGGTCTACGCCGATATAGAGGGAAACATCGCGTACCAGGCTACGGGGCATGTGCCGATTCGCGCGGAGGGTGACGGCAGTTTGCCGGTGAGCGGCGCGGACGACGCGCACGAGTGGAAGAGCTACGTTCCGTTTGAGGATATGCCGCACACTTACGATCCCCCGAATGGGATTATTGCGACGGCGAATGGGCGAATCGCACCTGACGGGTACAAGTATTCGATCAGCACGGAGTGGGATGCGCCGTGGCGGACAGATCGCATCTATCGCGTCCTGGAATCGGGGAAGAAGTTTTCGCCCGCGGATATGCTGGCGCTCCAGATGGATGTGTCGTCAACATATGACCGGCTGATAGCCGACAAGTTCGTTTACGCCCTAGATCATGCGCAACAGATCTCGGAGCGTGCGAAGCGGGCGGCGGCAATTCTACGCGATTGGGATGGACGAATGTCAGCGGACTCTCCAGCACCGACGATCGAAATGAAGGCGCGGATGGAACTCGTGCGGATGATGCTCGAACCGAAGCTGGGCGCGACGGAAGACGATTCAGCGAAGGCAGCGGCCGGGGGGGCGCCGAATGCAAAGAATGTGAAGGAAACGGGCGCTCTTAGTTGGAAGAACTATCGCTGGGGGATGTCGACGGTGTGGCTGGAAAACGTGCTTAACAAGCAGCCGGCGCGATGGCTGCCAGCGACCTACTCCGATTATGGCGCGCTGCTGACAGCTGCTGTGGAAAGCGCGCTGTCGCAGAAAGACGTTCCTTCGGACCTTGCGACGTGGAAGTGGGGCGAGAATTATCCGGTTGAGATCGATCATCCGGTACTTAGCCAGTTGCCACTGCTCGGACGTTTTACAGGACCGGGACGGCATCCGCTGAGCGGGGACAATTACACCGTTAAAGCTGTGGGGCGTCAGTTTGGGGCATCCGAGCGCGCTACCTGGAATTTCGCCAACTTTGACGAGAGCACGCTGAATCTGGTGACCGGCGAGAGCGGTGTTTTTCCCGACCGGCATTATTTGGATCAGTGGAGGGCTTGGTATGGGGGGTCAACTTTCGCGTTGCCCTTCTCGGAGGCGGCGGTGGAACGGCATCGGGTGCACGAGATGACGCTGGAGCCACGGTAAGTATCAGCCATCGGTCTTCCGGGTCATAGGAACAATCAAATTCCTGCTCGCTACTTCGCCAGATGACGGGCGTAGAGGCTGAGCGCGCTCACATCCAAAAACATGTGCGCCATGACGACTGGCAAGATGTGGCGCGTCCGGACAAAATAAATGGAGAACAACAAGAATGTGGATGCGTGTATGAGCGCGGCGGGCAACCCTTGATATAGATGATAGGAACTCTGGATGAATACGCTCACAAAGACCGCCAGATTCGTACTCTTGTAAAAGTGCTCCATCTCTGTGATCAGAAAACCGCGGACGATCAGTTCCTCGTGGAACGGATTCAGGAGCACGAACAGCACCGTGGTAAGCGTGATTTGATTGCCAAAGAGAGTGGAGTCGTTGAAAGTGTGCTGGATGGAGTGTCCGAAAGCGGCGTACACAGCGAACAGCACAAGAATGACGATAACGGCCGCCGGGAACGCCCCGAAAAACAAAGCAAAGGAATGTCCGACCTCGGCGATTCGCATAGGAAGCCTTACGCCAATATCCTTGAGGCTGCGCTTCTGATATCGGAGAACGGCATAGAGGCACGACAGTCCGATCAATTGGAAGACAACGGCGGCGAGTGTGCGGCGTGGGGTGGCGGCGTGAAGGGGCCGGTGGCCGAAAAAGACCATCAGCGAACTGAGGACGGGCAGGGCGAAAGCGACCGCGATGACGAGACAGAATTGAATCTTGCGAGAACGCTGTCCGGACGGAATGGGTGGCTGGGTGGAGGGGTGCCGGCGAAGGAATCGCGGGATCCGAGGCCATCAGACTTACCTAGAAGTCCACCGTCTTCACATCCGAGAAGCTGCCGACCAAGCCAAAGATTTCGCCGGGATTATCCGGATTGTTGCCGATCACCGCCAGCCCGTCAAAGGCTGCGTCGTAAACCCAGAGCGATCCGCCTTGCACGATGTAGACAACCGAACGTTGAGCAATGGGCTGGATGCCGGTCGTGTCGCCGTTCTGCGGAGGAATGAGAACGCTACCCGCGGGAACGCTGCCCACCGGAGTGGTTAAGGTGTTGTAGATGGAGAGGCAACCGCGGATTTCCGTACCTGGAGGCGGATTCAACGGAGGGATGATTTCCGTGCAGGTTCGGGCGCCGATGATGAGCTGGCCGTTCGCCGCCATCGCAATGCGATTGTGATAGCCGTCGGTGATCACGATGGGCGCCGGGTTGACGATGCTCATGGTGTTGAGATCGAAGATGGTGAGCAGGCCGCAGGTGGTGGCCGCGGTTTGCTGGCCGGTGCAGGGTTGTGAGGGCACGCCGCCGGAATAGGGTGTGCCGGCGAGATACATGGTCGAGCCTATGACCAGAGCCTCGGTTGCAGCAGGCACAGGTACAGCAGTTCCCGGCGCACCGCACGTCTGCGTATCGGGATCGCAGCTGGTCAGGTCAAAGGGCTGAACACTGGCGGTGGCTTGAGTGCCGCCACATTCGGGGCCGCAATTGATGATGTAAGCAGTGGTGTCATCGGGACTGAAATAAGCCTGCACGGGACGGTCGAAGCCCGGAACGGGAATGGCCGGGCAAGGGCTAACCCCGACGTCGGTGGGAGTGATGACAAAAACATAAGCGGCCGAGAGGTTGCTGCAACCTTGTCCGTAGAGCGTCGATAAGACATCGGTGAAGGCCAGCAGACGGTTGCCGCCGTTGGACATGGAGAGGAAGTGGACGGAGGGAATGTTGATCTGTCCAACAGGACCACCCGTACCGAGGCTGACCATCTGAATGTAGCCGGGGTTTTGACCGACGACAGGGCCATTTGGGATCGCGATATAGGCAGTGGCACTGTCCGGAGAGACCACGAAGCTCTCGGTATAAGACGGCAAGGTGAAATGCGCGGCGTTGGACTCGCTCTGGTTGTTGATAATGCTGAATTGGTTGTCGGAAGACTGAGTGTTGGTGCCGCTGAAAACCAAGGTCTGGGAGCGATTGGGGGTCACCACCATCATCCCAGGAGTGTTGCCTGCGGAAATCGGCGACAGGCCGAGCGGGTATTGGTCGATTTGCGCATTGACGATGTAAATGCCAGCCGGCCTTGAACCGGACACGGCATCGGACACGAAAGCGCGATTGTGCAATCCGCTAGTGTGCGAGCCGGAGTTTCCCGTCCCGCCCCCACAACTGGTCAGCACCAAGCTGACCGGTAACAGGCTGAGGAGGGGAAACAGGATGTTTTTCAAACGGAGTCTTTCCGCACTGGTTTTGGTCAAACCTCGAACTCCAACTTCATAAGGGAATAATCTCTTGGATGCAAGAACAGGGATTATAACAAAGGGAAATGGTGGGATGGAGCGAGCGGGACGGAATTAGCGCAGTTTGGGATGAATCCGCGCGATAATTCCGCCGAGGGATAGTCCGCAAGTAACGCGCGGTTTTGACCGGCGGATGCCAGATTTTATGGCGTTCCTGTATTCTCAGGAAGATGCCGCAAGACTTCAAAGAACGACTACGACGGGCGCCCGTGCTGTGCGATGGGGCCATGGGGACGCTCTTGTATGCCAAGGGCATTTTCATCAATCGCTGCTATGACGAATTGAATGTTTCCCAGCCCGAACTGATTCGGGGCATTCATCACGAATATTTACAGGCGGGTGCGGAAATCATCGAGACGAATACGTTCGGCGGAAACAGTTTCCGCCTGGGACGGCATAGCCTGGCGGACCGGGTACACATGATTAATTACGCTGGCGCGCGACTGGCTCGTGAGGCGGCGAAGAGCTTTGACGTGTGGGTAGCAGGGTCGGTGGGACCGCTGGGAATTCGGATCGAGCCGTTGGGGAAAACCTCGTTCGAAGAGGCGCGGGCATCGTTTCGCGAGCAGGTGGCGGCGCTGATCGAGGGCGGCGTCGATCTGCTGATGCTGGAGACTTTTGGATATCTCGAAGAGATGCATCAGGCGGTGCTGGCCTGCCGCGATGTCGACAAGAACATTCCTATCGTCGCGCATGTAACCATTGATGAGGATGGAAATTGCCTGGACGGGTCGGATCCGGAGAGTTTTGGAGCGCGCCTGACGGAGTGGAACGTGGACGTGGCAGGGATTAACTGTAGCGTCGGCCCGGTGGCGATGCTGGACGCGATTGAACGGCTGCGCGCCGTCACTTCCCTTCCCCTCGCCGCTCAGCCCAACGCGGGAATGCCCAGGTCTGTGGAGGGACGGAACATCTATCTGTGCTCGCCGGAATACATGGCGAGTTATACGCGCAAGTTCGTAGCTGCCGGAGTGCAACTGGTAGGCGGATGCTGCGGCACGACGCCGGATCACATTCGCGCAATGAAGTCGTCGCTGCGGGTGTCGGGGGCGCGGGGAAATAAAGGGGCGTCCGAAGCAGTTCACTCTGCGGGAACGACTCCCACGCCCGCCAGCGTTCCATTGGATAAGCGCTCTCGACTTGGGGCAAAGATTGCGGCGGGTGAGTTCGTGACCATGGTGGAGATCGTGCCGCCCAAGGGCATTGATATCAAGAAGGAGATTGAGGGTGCAAAGTTCGTAAAATCGGTGGGCGTGGACGCAGTCAACATTCCCGACAGTCCGCGCGCGTCGGCGCGCATGAGCAACCAGGCGCTGTCGCTGTTGATGCAGCAATCGGTCGGGATTGAAGCGGTGCTCCACTATACCTGCCGCGACCGCAACGTGCTTGGCATCCAGTCGGACCTGCTGGGAGCGTCGGCAACCGGCATCAATAATTTACTTTGCATTACGGGCGACCCGCCGAAGATGGGCAATTATCCCGATGCCACGGCGGTGTTTGACGTGGATGCGATCGGACTGGTGAACATTGTCCGCAACCTGAATCGCGGGCTTGATCTGGGCGGCAACCCGATCGGGATCGGAACCAGCTTCGTAATCGGAGTAGGGGCAAATCCCGGGCTGTCCGATCTCGACGAAGAGATCAGGCGGTTTGAGTACAAGGTGCAGGCGGGGGCGGAGTACGCGGTCACGCAACCGGTGTTCGATCTGCGGCTGCTGGAGATTTTCCTGAAGCGCATCGAGCATTGCCGGATTCCGGTCATTGCCGGGATCTGGCCGCTGGTGAGCGCACGCAATGCCGAGTTCATGAAGAACGAGCTGCGCGTTTCCGTACCGGATGAAATTCTCAACAGAATGACAAAGGCCAGCACTCCCGATGCCGCGCGTGAAGAGGGAGTGGCCATCGCGCGGGAGATGCTGCGGGCGGTTCGCGACCGGGTGCAGGGGGCGCAGATCAGCGCTCCGCTTAGCCGCTATACGTCCGCGATCGATGTGCTGGAGGCGCTAGGGTCGAATCGACCAGCGTCGGTGTAGCTTTTTGCAACAACATCCCTGTTAAACAAACTCCGCTGCACAAGACTTTTCAACAAGACGTAGGTGAGTGTGTTTTTGGGAAGAACCCTGCCCGATTCATTACAAATCTCGACAGTTTTCTCTGGACAAATCGGACGGCAAACGGCATTACAATAGAGACAGGAGCAATTCGATTGGCGAAGTTTGAAGAGTGCCTCGATCGGTTAGAGAAGATCGTGTTGGAACTGGAAAAAGGGGAGGTTCCGCTGGAAAAGTCTCTGACCCTGTTCGAAGAAGGCATGCAGCTGTCCGCATCCTGCCGTAAGGAACTGGAGGAGGCGGAAGGCAAAGTAGAGATTCTGTTAAAACAGAACGGAAGGCTCCAAACTGAACCGTTCGAGCCCCCGGCCGAGAGAGCGTTGCGCAAGTAACGCTGTTCGCGCTCGGAGATGAAAACGCCTGTGCTAGCAACTTGCTGTCGCAGCCAAAGGCCGTCGCAACCCAGCGGCGAATCAGGGGGAAATCATGGAACCACTCAGCCTGGTTGTTTATCACAGTGACCCCGGAACTGCACAAGCAATGGTGGTCAGTCTCTCGCAACATTTCGATCCCGTCAAACTCATAAGAAAGTACGAAGAAATATCGTCGGCTATTGCCCGGGAGCGCGCCGAGGTGCTGGTGCTGGACCTGGAAGCGTCCCAATCAGACGCCGTCAAGCATCTGCATCAGAAGTTTCCGTCGCTCTGTATCGTTGCGACCCACCGGCTGGCCGATGACCAAGTCTGGACCGAAGCTATGAATCAGGGAGCCGCCGATGTGTGCGAGCCTCGCAAGGAGCAGGTTGTTGACTCCGTATTACGCGAGCGCCGCCATTGCGCGGCTGCCGCAGCGTAGAATTTCAGGGTGACGGAAAAGGGCGCCTCCGGGCGCCTTTTTTCATTTGCGCAAATTGTTATACTGCGTTGCGATGCTGAAACAGATTCTTGAGCAGGGCCGCGCCGCCGCCGATGCGGCGCTGGAGAAACTTCTCCCGCCAGCAACACAGCACCCGGCTTCTATTCATCAGGCAATGCGGCACAGCGTGTTTGCGGGCGGCAAGCGGCTTCGGCCAATCCTCTGCATGGAAGCCGGGCGCATGATTACAGCTGCATCACTGGCGTGCGAGTCTGGCGCCGCGTCCGTGGCGAGCAGCCCCTGTTATGCCTCACTGGCCTTCGCCGACATCGGCCCGCTTCCGGCGGGGGTTGAAAATCTCGGCGCGGCACTCGAAATGCTTCACACGTACTCGCTGATTCACGACGATCTGCCTGCGCTCGACAACGACGACCTGCGCCGCGGTCGGCCTACATGCCATAAGGCCTTCGGCGAGGCCATCGCGATTCTGGCTGGTGATGCACTGCAGACGCAGGCTTATGAAGTGCTCGCGCAACTTCGCTGCGCGGCCGAGGCTCGCGTGGCGATCATCCGTGAAATTGCGCATGGGACGGGCACAATCGACGGCATGATCGGCGGACAGGTGGTTGACCTTGAAGCAGAGCACAAGAAGCCCGATCTCGCGACGCTCGAATATATTCACCGATCGAAGACGGCAGCGCTGATCACGGCGAGCGTGGTGAGCGGAGGTGTGTATGCCGGCGCGGATCTGGCCGATACTGAGCGGCTGCGCATTTATGGACAGTCCATCGGGCTCGCATTCCAGATTGTGGACGACGTGCTCGATGTGACTCAAACTTCAGAACAACTGGGAAAGACGGCGGGCAAGGACACGGCGGCAGAGAAGACAACGTATCCTGCGCTCTTTGGCATCGAAGAGTCGTTACGCCGTGCGGATGCGCTGGTGGAGCGCGCATGCCAGCAACTGGAGAAGTTTGGCGAGCAGGCAACGACGTTGAAGGAACTGGCGCGGTACTTGGTAGCGAGGAAGAATTAGAAACTGCGTCCGGGTTCGTCCAGCCTTGCGACAGCTTAAGCCGCAGAAGTCAGGCTCGTTCTGGGACTCCATCCAGCCGCTGTTAGAGAGTCCTCGAACAAAATCACGGCCACGGTAATTCTGTTCGACGCCATCAATGCCACTGCTCGCCAGCCACTTTCTAATCTGGATAATCGCAGGCATCAGCGTGACGCTAATGCTGATGCGTCCGCATGGACTGCCCGAAGTTGTGCCCACGGTCACAGGTGCACTGTTGCTTTGTGTATTGCGGCTAATTCCACTTTCGCTTGCCGGGCACGCTGTCGCCGAGGGAATGGATGTGTATCTCTTCCTTACCGGAATGATGTTGCTTTCCGAACTCGCGAAGAAATACGGGGTCTTCGACTGGCTGGCAAATATTGCGGTGCGGCATGCCAATGGCTCTCCGGCGCGGCTCTTCACGCTGATCTACATCGTTGGCACGGCCGTCACAATCCTGATGTCGAATGACGCAACGGCGGTCGTGCTGACGCCCGCGGTGCTGACGGCAGTGAAGCGCGCCAAAGCCCGGCCGGCGCCATATCTCTTCGTGTGTGCGTTTATTGCGAACGCCGCAAGCTTTGTGTTGCCGATTTCGAATCCGGCAAATCTGGTTGTTTTTCATTCCGGGATGCCGCCGCTTGGCCAATGGCTGGCCATGTTTGCCGCGCCTTCGCTGGTCTCGATCGCAGTCACTTATCTTCTTCTTCGCTGGTATTTTCGGGACGAAGTGCGAATACGATGCGACGGAGACGAAGCGGTGAGTTCGCTTTCGAGCGCGGGACATATCTCGCTATTCGGAATCCTTAGCATGGCAGCTGTGCTGCTCGCCGCGTCCGCTCTGAAGATGGATCTCGGACTGCCGACTTGTCTGGCCGCGATCGCCGTGACCATAATCGTTTTGATTCGCGAGAAGGCCAGTCCGGCGCCTCTTCTCGGCGAGATCAGCTGGAGCATTCTGCCGCTCGTAGCCGCGCTCTTTGTGATCGTCGAGGCAGTAAACAGCGCGGGCGCGCTGGGCCTGCTTCACCAAGTCTTACTGAAAGTCAGCCGTTGGCCCACGCCTGCATCCACGTTCGCGGTGGGCGGTGCGATTGGGTTCGGCACAAATCTTGTGAACAACTTACCACTCGGCCTGATTGCCGGGGCAGCGCTGCGCAGTGCGCAGGTTCAGACTGCGGTGCAGAAGGCAGTTTTGATCGGCGTGGACCTGGGGCCAAATCTTTCGATTACTGGTTCTCTCGCGACCATTCTCTGGCTGATTGCAATCCGGCGCGAAGGCCTGCAAATTAGCGGTTGGGGGTTCCTGCGTGCTGGTTTGGTGATTATGCCGCCAACGCTCCTGCTCGCACTCGCGGTTGATCTACTAATACATCTGCGCTGAGCATCCATCGCCCGCCGCCGGGCTGCTACGGCTCGACAGCGCTATAATGATCGCGAAATGGGCCCTCCTATGAGCAACGATCATCACAATAAGAGCGACAATGACCTCGGAATGCAGTGTCCCATCACGCGCCGCGACTTCCTCAACGGAGTCGCGCTGACCATCGGCAGCACCATGCTGCCACACGCAGCGCTTGCCTTCGACGAGGCGTCCTACGCACCCGAAAAAGCGTCGAGCTACTATCCGCCGGCGCTGATGGGAATGCGCGGGGACCATGATGGCTCTTACACGTATGCACACGGCTTGCGCGACGGCGACAAGTGGAATGGCTCTGGCGCGCCGCAAAGCACAGGCGAAACATATGACCTGGTGGTTGTCGGCGGCGGAATCAGCGGGCTCGCCGCTGCGTATTTCTATCGCAAACATTTTGCCGGAAAAAAAGCGCCGCGCATACTCATTCTCGACAATCACGACGATTTCGGCGGCCATGCCAAGCGCAACGAATTTCGCGTCGGCGACCGCATCGTGCTGGCGCATGGCGGCACGATGTCGATCGAGCATCCGAAGCTCTACAGCAAGGTCGCGATGGGGCTGCTGGTCGACCTCGGCATCGACACCAACAAGTTCTACAAAGATTTTGATCGCACGCTCTACAGCAAGCTCGGCACGGCGATGTTCTACGACAAGGCGACCTTCGGCGAGGATCGCATTGTGCCTGGCATGGGCGCGACACCGTGGGCCGAGTTCATGGCGAAGTCGCCGCTGCCTGAGGACGTTCGTAATGACATCGTGCGCGTCTACACCGAGAAGAAAGATTACCTGCCTGGCCTGACACGCAAGCAGAAGATCGAGAAGCTGCACAAGACGAGCTACTCGGATTTTCTGACGAAGATTTGCGGGCTCAATCCCGCTGCACTTCCCTTCTTCCAGTCCTACACTAACGATCTGTTTGCGCTGAACATCGACGGCGCGTCGGCCATGGATTGCTACCAGATGGGCGACGATTACGGCGCGATGACTTATCCCGGCTTCGATGGCCTGGGACTGGAAGAACATCCCGCCGGCGATACGACAAAGGTCCATCATCGCCAGACCGAGCCTTACATCTTTCATTTTCCCGACGGCAATGCTTCCGTTGCGCGGTTGCTGGTGCGCAGCCTTGTGCCCGGCTCGATTCCCGGACACACCATGGAGGACGTCGTCACGGCTCGTTGCGACTACGCGAAGCTCGACGATGCGGGCTCGCCGGTGCGCATCCGGCTCAATAGCACGGCGGTTCATGTCGCTCACGTCGGCGATGCCAAGTCCGCCAAGGAAGTCGAGATCGCCTACGACCGCGGCGGCAAGCTGCAATCCGTCCGCGCCGAGCGCTGCATCCTGGCCTGCTACAACGTCATGATCCCGTACATTTGTCCGGACCTGCCGGAGAAGCAGAAAGCAGGATTGTCGTATCTGGTGAAGGCGCCGCTCGTGTACACGCATGTCGCGCTCACCAACTGGACCAGCTTTCACAAACTGGGCGTGCACCAGATCGTTTCGCCGGGGAGCTTCCACTGCTTCACGCACATGGATTTCCCGGTCAGCATCGGCGACTACCATTTCCCGAGCCATCCCGAGGAGCCGATGGTGCTCTTCATGCTGCGCACTCCGTGCAAGCCCGGACTGCCGGCGCGCGACCAGAACCGCGCCGGACGCATGGAGCTGATGGACATGCCGTTTGAAACCTTCGAGCGCAACATTCGCGCGCAGCTTGGAGCCATGCTCGGCACGGTCGGCTTCGATCCCGCGCGCGACATCGCCGGAATCACCGTGAACCGCTGGGCGCATGGCTACTCGTATATGCCGAACTCGCTCTTCGATCCGGAGTGGAAAGAGGGAGAAGAGCCCTGGGTGATCGGGCGGAAACCTTTCGGCCGGATTGCAATTGCGAATTCGGATTCGGGGGCGTCGGCGGAGACGGATTGCGCGATTGATCAGGCGCATCGGGCGGTGGGGGAAATTTTGAAGGCGTAACTTAGTCTTCGTCCGGGGGTACCCCCCCTCCCCCCATCGCATATGTATTTTTTACCCGTTTTTACTAAGTGATTGGAAGGATGTTAGTTGTCGATCCCATTTTGGGAATGCACATTTTAACTTGTCAAAGAGCCAGTAAGTACCGGACAGGGCGGGCCGCCTCTGGAGACGGACACACTCCTTGCTCCTGCACCCTTGGGAATGTTCGCACGGACTGCTGTTATTTGTCGGTGATGGCCGCACGGGAAAAATGTGATGAAAGAAAGCGAGTGGTGCACTCTGGGAAAGTCGATGCTATTGATCGTGGTGCCCGCGTCTGGAAAAGCACCAGACGGGGGATCCAGAGTTGGTCACCCCCGAAAAAATCTATGCCCGATCCTAGCTGCGCTAGACCGGAGCCAGCCGTCAACGGTGTTTGGTGCTGCTACGATTAGGTATGCAACTCCAGTTGAAGAGTGCCGAAGAGTTCCGCGTTTTGTTAACGGCTCTGCTCGATGACCTAATTGACGCCCAATTTCATTTCAGACTCCATCAAAATATCGACAAAGCAATGGAGGAGTACAGCTTAGAGTTCTCCGAGTCCCCGACGTTTTGGCGCCTTACCCGCAGCGCTCACATCGATGCTGTGTTACTTAGACTTTGCAGAGCCTACGACACCTATCCGCAGTCCGTTCTCAATCTGCAAAATCTTCTCGATACCATTCAAGCGAACTTGGGGATATTCGACGAGCCGAACTTCCGACAGCGGCTGAAGGGGAACGCTTTTGTTGATTCACTGGCGGCTCAGTTGAAGCCACCCGAGCAAATGCAGCTCGCGAAAGATATTGAGTCTGTGGGTGTTTCTGACCCGCTCGTCAAGAAACTCGTCGTCTGGCGTCACAATTACATCGCACATCGCAACAGTGGCTATGCCTTGGAGCCGAGCGCGCTGAGTGCTAGATTTCCATTGCTTTTTGCCGAGATAGATGAGTTGTTGAAAAGAGCTTTAGAAGTCGGGAATCGCTATAGTCTGCTCTTTGATGCGAGCTCTCATTCAACAATGATGGTCGGAGGGGATGATTACCTGAATATCCTAAAAGCTGTTCGTGAGCACAGGGAGGCGTACGAGCGTCGCATTAAGGAAGAGTGGGAACAACTAGGTGCTGTTGCCAATTCCAAGTGAGGAGGCTTCAAGTGCGGAACAAATTACTTCTTTGCGGGGTGTTCCTGTTGATGGAGGCTTCGCTGTTGGCTCAGTCGTCACATCCGGATGGCTACGTTTGGACGTCATGGAATCCGAGCATGAAACTCGGCTTTGCACTGGGGTTCCTGCAAGCAACGGACACGAACGGCGCTCTTGCGAGCGCCAACTGCATGGACATGCTCAACTACATCGATCTCAAGAAAGTGGATGGGGATCGATGGAAGAACATGTGTCTCAGTGACAAAACGTATGACTATAGCGGAATATCGATGGGGCAGTTCGTTGACGGACTGGACGCATTCTATCGCGATTATCGGCACAAAAACCTAGAGGTCGCTTTCGGACTTCAATATGTGCGCGATCAGATGAGAGGAAAGAGTCAGGCGGATCTCGATGCCGAAGTCGCAAAGTGGCAAGAGGTAACTCAACAAGTCAAACATTAAATTTGGTGAGCGTGGTGCGTATTGCCTCGGTGCCCCAGGTTCGCGCCCGTTCTTTGGGCGCTAACCTAGGCTTCGAAACACTCGTGCTGGTCCGCCTGCGGCTTGGGTTTCTCGATCTCGGGCTGTCCACTCCGATTCGATTTCCACGATCGCGGGTGGTCCCGATCTTCAGCACACTATGATTTCCTTGTTTTTTTGTGAGCAGTAAAGAAGACGTGGGTGTCCCCTTCTCGCGCCCCTCGGGAACGAAGAGCCACAACCACTGATCTTTCAGCTTTCTCGACATTCTCGCCTCCTGGGGCCCCAAGCCTAACTAAATACCTTGCCCAGTTCTGGCGGGGTGCACCACGGTAAATTCACTTCGCGAATAATAGATGAGGGTGTAAGATGCACCGTTGGTTTTAAGCCAGGCCTCCTCCCCCAGTCCAGCAAGAACTTAAAAGGAGAATGCTTATGAGATATTTCTCGGGTAGCGTGACCCTGTGTCTTGCGGTTTTGATGTTACAGTTGGCCGCACAAACTGCTAACTCACCTTCATTAAAGGACCAGCTCAACGCGCAATATTCGCCTGACGCTGTCCTGGTCGTGCAAAAAGATGGAATTCTGGGAGTCGCGCCAATCATAATTAAAAGCTGTCCCGCTAAATTTCAGGCAGGCAGCCTGAAAGCTCCCGAGCCCTCTTGTTACGCTTCTATCAAAGATAGTTCGCGAATGTTGCCACCCGGCGAAAGGGTGAACCCGAAAGAAATCAAGGTGAATGTGCAGCAGGAAACCATTTCTTTGCTGTTAGTGGAGTGCGACGCCTGCAATAAGGGCATCACTTCAACGTCCTATAAAGCGCAGGTGGACTTCCAGTTTGCCCGGGGCTATCTGGAAAAAGGAAATGTCTCTGCGATCGAGGACACGATTGGGCAGATTCTCACGATCGGCGGAAATGAAGAAGCGCAGAGCCAGGGTGGCCAAGGGAACGTTAGTCTGCTCACGAACGACGACATCATGAAGATGAGCAGCGCGAAACTCGGCGAGGGAATCATTCTCAGCACGATTAAGACGGAGCCTTGCTGCAACTTTGATACCAGCGTGAATGGCATGATCAAACTGAAGAGCGCTGGTGTGAGCGACGGCGTCATTCAAGCGATGCGCGATGCACAAGCCTCAGCAAACGCCGCGCCTAGCGATCAAGGAGGGCAGGAGGGCCAACCTGCGGGCGGCGACGCTCAGGGGCAACAAGCTACACCTGCGCGCCAGACTTTGCCCGGCGAGGTGGATTTTTCGGTAAAGCACCGCCACCATAGCTTTGTTGACAATGGCCACAACAACTATTTCTGTCCCGGCATCCTGTATATTTTGCCGGACGGTACAGTTGGTTTTGACTGCAGTGACGGAGACGATCCAACAGGCCAGGGAGAACACCTATCGTTTGTTCCCGGTTCGTTGAAGGATGTAAAGATAGGTCTGTTCGGCCTTCACTTCGCCAGCCAAACGCAGGGAAAGTTTGATTTCTTCGGAGAGCAGAAGGATCTTAATCAAGCTCTGGCGAAGATTGTTGCGCTGGCCAAGAAGTGACATTAATTCAGGTGGACTGGTGGCCAATTCAAGCCAGAGGTGATGGAGAGAGTCCCCACTCAAGCCAACACCGGGCTTGAATGGGGCACCGTCGCACCTTGGGAGTGTCGGATCATGTTGCCCTCCCGGCCATTGCATCCCACCTCGTCCGGCGCTACAGTAGTCACAGCTCTGGCGGTCTCCCACCTCGCGGTTCGCATCTCTTTCCTCACAGCTCAATTTGCGTGCAATAGCTGCAGTATGTGTGCAACTAAAAGCGGCAGTGGAAAAGTGGGCCCTATATATGGTGTTTTCATGCTTGACCCCTGCCGCGGTTCGCCGTTAAAGTTGGTGAAACATCTGGTTCGAAACCGGGGTGCGAAACTCGAAGGCGGGTCATTTTCGAGCCAGCATCCTGATTTGCGAATCAATGGAACCTTGATAGTTAACACTCTCGAGTATTCCAGCACGTTGCAGGTCACCAGCCAGCGCAGACGGACGCGAGTCCGCCGGAACAAAGAACTGAAATGCAGAGAGGTTTGGCTTTGGACTGGGGAAGGAAAAGCCTGCTGGCACGGGATGCGGTGGAGGGAGTAGGGGTCCTTCGACTGCGCGGGGCTTTGCTTCGCACGCCCCGCTCCGCTCAGGATGACATTACGGAAGAGCTTGGGGATGGATCCCGGCAGGGGGCACACCTTATCGGGATGACATCACGGAAGAGCCTCGGGCTTATCGGGACGACGTCACGGAAAAGCCTGGGGCTTATCGGGATGACGTCATGAAAAGTCTGGCGCTTATTGGGATGACATCAGGAGCGAGTCATGCGCTCGTCAGGCTGACATCGGGAAGCGTTCAGAGCCCGGAAACCCTCCTTCCCCATTTCGGCGTCAGACATATATACGAACTGCCCATACGAATTGCCGTCGCTTTTCGCACGTCGCATTAAGGAGTGACCTTGCTCAAACTGAAGAAGCTGCAAATTCTCGGATTCAAGTCCTTCTGTGATCGCACCGAGCTGAAGTTTCACGGCGAAGGGATCGCGGCCATCATCGGACCGAACGGCTGCGGCAAGTCGAACATTGCCGACGCGATCTCGTGGGTGCTGGGCGAGCAGTCGGCGAAGACGCTGCGCGGGGCGCGCATGGAAGACGTCATCTTCGCCGGTACGCGCGACCGCAATCCTACGGGCATGGCAGAGGTCAGCCTGACGCTGATCGATCCCGAGGTTTACAGCGGAGCCGATTCCAACGCGCCGACAGAGATTGAAATCCAGGACGACTTGAGCGAGGAAAATTGGGACGAAGCTGAGTTGCGCACGCAGGCAGCGGCTGAGACGGAACGCGCTGTCGAAGAGGCGCAGCCGGGAAAAACTGAAGAAGTGGAAGCGGGCACGAATGGTGCCGCTCTGACCGCGGAGAGTACGAACACGCTCGCCGGCGAAGCTGCAACCGCTGCTTCGGAAGCCATCTCCCAGGAGGCCACGTCTCCGGAAGCTGCCGCGCAGAGCGGGAATTCCAGCGGCATCGCGATAGTCGCTGGAGTGCAGGTGGTGCAACCGCAAGTCGTCCTGAAGATTCGCCGTCGCAAGTTCAACCAGACGCCCGCACATGCCGGCGAGATCGCGGTCACGCGCCGCCTGTTCCGCAGCGGAGACAGTGAATACCTGCTCAACGGAAAGCTCTGCCGCCTGCGCGACATTCAGGAACTCTTCATGGGCACGGGGCTCGGGCCGGAGTCGTACGCGCTCATTGAGCAGGGACGCATCGGACAGATCCTGAGCAGCCGTCCCACCGACCGCCGCAACATTATTGAAGAGGCGGCGGGGATCACGAAGTTCAAGACCAAGAAGCGACTGGCCGAAGCGCGGCTGGAGGAATCGAAACAGAATCTGAATCGCGTCAATGACATTTTTGAAGAAGTCACGCGCCAGATGAATTCGCTGAAACGTCAGGCCAGCAAGGCCGAGCGCTATGGCCGCCTGCGCGACGAGATGCGCGCCAAGCTGAGCGTGGTGCTGGCAAGCAAATTCACGGTGATGGATCGCGAAAGCACCGCGCTTGACGCCGAATTGTTGAAGCTGGGCGAGGAGATTCGCGAACTCAGCGAGGGCGTGCAGCAGTCCGAGGCCGAGCATTCCGAGCGCACGCAGCGCGGATACGCGATCGAAACTGAAGCCCGCGAGAATCGCGACCGGCTGAGCCAGATCGCGATGGAAACGGACCGCAGTAGGGCACGGATCAAGACGAACGAAGAGCGGGCGGCGGAACTGGTTGCGCGCATGGCGTCGTCGGAGGCGGAACTTGCGCAAGCAAATCAGCGCCTCGGTTCGCTGGAGGAAGAGCGGGCGGAGCATGTGCGGGTTCTCGAATCGGCAGCGGCCGATCTGGCGACGGCGCAGCAGGAGCTTGCGCTCGGCCAGCAGGAGGCGGCGACGGCCGCCGCGGACCTGGCGGCACTCGAACGCGAACAGGAGATATGCCGGACGTCGATTCTGGACTCCGTGGGTAAGTCGTCCAACCTGCGCAATCAGCTGACGCAGTCGCAGGAGCGGCGGGCGGGCATGGATCGCGAAGAACAGCGCCTGCAGGCGGAGAACGAGACTGCGACAGCACAGTCAGAAGCCTTCGGCGGACAGCGCGGGCAGCTGGCTTTGGAATTCGAGACCGTCTCGCAGCGGGCGTGCAATCTGGCTTCGGAGCTGGCAAATCTGCGCTCCGCGCTCGAAACGAAGCGCACCCAGGAGCACGAAACAAAGCGCCATCTCGATTCGATTCGCGCAGAGTATGCGACCGCGCTCGGCAAAAAGGGGTCGCTTGAAGCTGTGATCGCCGAGCACGGCTATTCGACCGAGTCGGTGCGACGATTGTTTCAGTCGGGGGCGATGCAGGGGGGACATACTCCGGCGGGCGTGCTCGCCGATTTTCTTGAAGTCGAGCCGCGCTACGAGCGAGTGGTCGAAGACTTTCTGCGCGACGAATTGAACTACATCGTCGTCAAGAGCTGGGACGCCGCCGATGAAGGCTTACGGTTGCTGCGCTCAGACGTTGATGGGCGCGCGACGTTCCTGGTGCATCCGGAAGATTCGCAGGCGAGATTTTCGTTTGTCGCGGATGAGAGCACGCACTACGCGCCGACCGACGACACGGTTCTTCCGCTCAAGAAATCGATTCGTGTGCTGAACGGGTTCGGCAAGTCGCTGGAGGTGATTCTGCCGAAGCTGGGCAACGGCTACATAGTGCCGGATGCGGCGGTGGGACGCACACTGGCACTTTCGAGCCCCGACGCGTTCTTCCTTTCGCAGTCTGGCGAGTGCTTTCACAATGTGACCGTTACTGGCGGCAAACAGCGCAGCGAAGGTCCGCTCTCGATGAAGCGCGAGCTGCGGGACGTGATGCAGTTGCTGGAAAATCTCGAGCGCGCTCTGCGCGAAAACGAGATCCTGGCGCTCACCCTCGGCCGTGAGATTCGCGAGCACACTTCCCTGCTCGACCGGCTCGAAGAAGAAAAGCGCGAGGCGGAAAAACAGGTGATGACGTCCGGCCATCTTCTGAAACAGCTTGATGGCGAGATGTCGAGGGTGCGCGAGCGGATCGATGTCATCGCGCGCGAATTGCTGCGACTAACGGCTGAGCGGCAGGAGCAAGATCTCTTCATTGCCGCGCGGCAAGCGGAGTTGACTGCAATTGATGAAGCGCGCGCACAATTTGAGGCGCAGCTTGCTGCCGGACACGACCAACTCGCCGCGCTACGCAGCCGCCGTGACCTCGCCGCTGAAACGACCTCACAGCGCGCTGCGCATGTGGCCACTCTCTCTGAGCGCCATCGTTCGGCGACCACGCTGCTTCAGCGCATCGAGGGTGTCGTCACTGAAATGCGCGAGCGCGCCGCCGCTCTGCAATCGCAGAGGCAGTCGGCTACCGAAGAAATTGCACGGCGACAGGAAGAATGCATCCGGCTGGCGGAGCAACTGGTGGAGTTCGAAGCGGAGCGCAACGCGGGCGAAACCCGCGCCGAACTGCTGCAATGCGAGTCGGAGCAAGTGCGATCCCGCATCACAGAGATCGAAGAGCTGCTGCGAACCTCGCGCCAGCAGCTCGATTCCGCGCGCGACCGTCGCGGCGAGTTGCAGGCGCAGGCGGCCAAGCTCGCCTCCGATCTCCAACATCTCGCCGATACCTGCCTCAACGAACTCAGCATCGAGCGCGACGTGCTGCTCGCGGATACGACCATCGCTCCGCTCATCGGCGAAGAACTTGCCGCCGCCGATCAGGCTTACCGCGAGATGCGCACGCGTCTCGACGCCATGGGCCCCGTCAATATGATGGCGCTGGAAGAATACAAGGAGACGGCGGAGCGGCATCAGTTCCTCGAAACGCAGCGCAAGGATTTGATTGACGCCATCGAAAATACTGCCGCCACGATTAAAGAGATTGACCAGGTCTCGCGGCAGAAGTTCGAAGAGGCGTTCCACAAGATCAACGCGAACTTCCAGACCACCTTCCGCAAGCTCTTCGGCGGCGGCGATGCGTTCATGCGGCTCACGGACATGGAAAACAGCGCGGAGAGCGGCATTGACGTGGTGGCGTCGCCGCCGGGCAAAAAGCTGCAAAGTGTACTTCTGCTCTCCGGCGGCGAAAAGGCGCTCACAGCGCTGGCCCTGCTAGTCGGAATTTTCCAATACACGCCGAGTCCGTTCTGCATTCTCGACGAGGTGGATGCGCCGCTCGACGAGGCCAACATCGGGCGCTTCACCGAACTGGTGCGCGAGATGAGTCTGGAGACGCAGTTCATCCTGATCACGCACAGCAAGAAGACGATGAGCATCGCGCCGGTGCTCTACGGCGTCACCATGCAGGAACCTGGGATTTCGAAGCTGGTGTCGGTGCGGTTCGGGGCGGCTTAGGATTAGCAGTAGCTGGGGCGGTCAGATGGTTGATGCGGACGTTTCGGGCGCGAAGAAAATTTCTTCCCGTTCTTGACGCGCTGATTGTTTTTCTGCTAATTCGTCGGCGAAAAACTCAGCCTTTTTTTCCAGAGTCTTCCTCAGTTTTTCCACATGCCTAATCCACCAAACCGAGCCACGGCCGGGCCTTCTCGCTTACACTGAAAGAGTCAACTATTTTCCGTCCAGCGGCAGCAACCCCAACCCGCCCCCTGTGATCGAAGGCGTTGACAAATTCGCTGACGCGGCTAGAATACGCGACAGTTTTCTCCCGGTTGGAATCGCACATGAGCCCAGAAATTCTCGATCCCGTTTTGCTTGAAACCGACTACAAAGACCTCAACCTTTTCGCCAGCGGCAAGGTTCGCGACGTCTACAATCTGGACAGCGAGCACCTGCTGTTCGTGGCGACCGACCGCATCTCCGCGTTCGACTATGTGCTGGCCACCGGCATTCCGCACAAGGGCCGAGTGCTCACGCAGATGTCGCTGTTCTGGTTCGACTTCCTGAAGGATATCGTTCCCAATCATCTGGTCACGGCCGACGTAAGCCGCTACCCGCAAGCCGTTCGCAAGCATGCCGACGAACTGCGCGGCCGCTCGATGATGGTGATGCGCGCCGAGATGTTCCCCGTCGAATGCGTCGCCCGCGGCTATCTCTCCGGCTCCGGCTGGAAAGAATACAAGGCGAGCGGCACAGTTTGCGGCATCAAGCTGCCGGCGGGACTGCAAGGAATCAGACAAACTGCCCGAGCCGATTTTTACTCCGGCGACCAAGGCGACGACCGGCCACGACATCAATATCTCGTTCGAAGAGATGTGCAAGCTGGTCGACCCCAAGGTCAGCCAGCAACTTCGCGATCTGACGCTGCGGGTCTACACCAAGGCCGCCGATTATGCGCGGCAGCGCGGCATTCTGATCGCCGACACCAAGTTTGAATTTGGCATGACCGCGCAGGGTATCACCCTGGCGGATGAAGTCTTGACTCCAGATTCGTCGCGCTTCTGGCCGGCCGACACGTATTCACCGGGCAAAGCGCAGAATTCGTACGACAAGCAATATGTAAGGGATTACCTCGAAGAAATTCGCTGGAACAAACAACCGCCTGCGCCCGCCCTCCCGCAAGAGGTTGCGCGCCGGACGAGCGAAAAGTATCTCGAGGCGTATCGTCAGCTGTCGGGACGCGAGTTGGAGATCTAGCCGTTACGCTCGCTCCACGTGAATCACTATGAGCGTTGCCGACTGGATCATCCTGGCATTCCTGGTTTTTTCCGTGATCGGAGCGGCCATGGAGGGCTTCTTTCATGAGGCCTTTCATCTGGCTGGTCTGGTTGTCGGCTATTTGGTGGCCGCCTGGCAATATCAGCGGCTGGCGAACTGGTTCGCGCCCTATTTAAAGACGCCGTGGGTGGGTGAGATTGCCGGATTTCTCATCGTCTTTTTCGCGATTCTGATTTTGGCGGGCCTGGCGGGACGAATCACGCGCTGGGCGATGAAGAAAGCCGGGCTGAGTTCGATTGACAGGTTTCTTGGGGCACTGTTGGGACTGTTGAAAGGCGTACTGGTGGTAGCTATTGTGCTTACCGCCATGACCGCCTTTTCGCCAGCGGCACGTTGGCTGGAGCAATCCCAGTTGGCTCCGTATTTCCTGGTAGGCGGAAGGGCGGCAATCTGGCTCGCACCGTCAGAATTGCGCCATCGTTTCTACCAGGGACTGGATTATTTGCGGCATGCGCCGCCGGCATCGGGGAGCAATCAACCGAAGCCGGCCGAGCCGGCGAGGTAGCCCGGTTAAAAGGATTGTTTTATTTCAATGGTGCGGAAACGAGGCGTCAGTGAAGGACCAGTTGGAAGCACTCATCCTGCAAATGTACAAAAGCAATATTCTCTACTCGGAAGCGGTTCGCGAATTCAAAAAGCGTTTCATTGTGACGGTACTAGAAGAGAACCGCGGCAACCAGTGCAAGGCTGCGCGCGAACTGGGCATGCACCGCAACACTCTTAGCCGCACCATGCAAGAATTGAAAATCGATGTTCGGCCACTACGCGCTGGAGCTAAACGTCCCCCCCGAAGCGCTCGGCCAGCGGCGATCCTTGACAGGAAGCAAATTCGCTAGGCTTTGAATTCAACTATCACGTGAATTGAAAGAAAACAAAAAGGGCGGCCCAAAAAGGCCGCCCAATTATTTGTCCGGATTCGAAGTGAAACCTGCTTAAGCCCTTATCAGTGCGCCGCCGGTTTCTTGTGAACCGGAGTCGTCTTCTTCGGCGCCGCCTTCACAAGCATGGCTCCGTCGTTCATCGTCATGATGAATGGCTTCGGCGTGTACGAGGTTGGCGTTCCCTGGAACTGGAACTCCGCGCTTTCCGCCGGCATATCTTTTTTCGGAATCGCCGCCGTCATCGTGAGATCGATGTCCGCTTTCTTCGCTTCGAAGTCGTCCTGACTGCCTGCGAGCATGAGTTTCGTCGCCTTGCCGGTCGAGTCGATGCTGATCACGTAGGCGATCATTTGCAGAGGCTTGCCCTTAAGCGTGGTCCACACTTTATCCGCATCGGGCTGATTGCCTTCCGAAAGGCAGAATTGCCATTCCGCGAACGCCATCTCCTCGACTTTCTTTGTCTTCAGCAGATCGGCGCATTGCTGGGCCGGAGTCGGGGGAACGTACTGCGAGATGGCGATCCCGGCTGGCGACGTGCGCCGTGGCGGCCTTCGCCATTAAGTCGGTCCAACCGTCGGCGCTTCCGTGAAATTTGTTGAACTTGCTCTCGCCAAACTTGGCGATCTGGTTTTTCCCGGGTCCTGCCGGGGCGAGGTCGGCCGAGCGCGCGATAAAGAAGAGCCCGTCGATCTCCTTGTCCGCGCCCTCGCATCCTGCCGGGGGAGCTGCGGCTGGCGTCGAATCGCCTGCGGGTGGCGTCGGGGGGCACACCGGAGGCGTCAGATAGGCCAATGCCAACGGATATACGTCGCGCAGACTAGTGGCATCGGGCGCATCGGCCTGCACCGCAGCGCCTAATTCCTGCTGCGCCTTCGCATAATCCTTAGCCTGAAAGGCAGCCATTCCGGCTGCGCCATTGAAAATTCCGGCCGTTTCCGACTTCAGCTTCTGAAAATCGGCATCGGAAGTGCCCTCAGGCTTAGCGGCCGTTTGCTCGCACTGGAGACCTTTTTCCCCGTATTGGCCGGCTTCGGTGAGGCTCTGCGCTGCTCCCGCACCGCCCGCCTCCGCAGTCGCGCGCTTAGTAAAGGCCAACAAAGCCAAGGCACGCAGGTTGCAGGGGTTCGCCAGGAGAACTTTCGTCGCAGTATCTTGCGCCTTTGGAGTGTTGCCGGTCTGACCGTATGCGCTCATCAACAGTTCAAGCGCGTCTTCTTTCATGACGCTATTGGGATACTGGGTAAGAAAAGCCTCGAGTCCGCTGATCTTGGCGGCCGCGTCCTGTTGCTGGATTGCTCCGACATAGGCGTTGTATTCGGCGGGATCCTTGATCTCTTTCTTCTGGGCGGGTGGGGTAGTGGGCGCTGCGCCTTGGGCCGGGGCCGCGGCGGTTTGAGCGACGGCGGTAACGGCTGCTACCAGCAACATCGCAAGAACGATCTTCTTCATTCCTGTGGCTCCTTCACTGTTTAGGAAGCTGGATTCACGTACAGCCCGGTCTACAAGCTACAACCGGGATGCCCATGGAACTGCTCCATGGGAGTACCCCCGTAAATCCTCGGCCGCATGCACGAATCAGGGAGCGGCTTAAGAATTATTCCGGTGAGCGGATTATAAGGATGTCCCTCCGCTTAGGCAAGCAAAGTTGCGTGCCGATGCACTCCCTGGCTGTTGGATGCGGAAAAGTTCGGGTGCGTCGAGGCCTACGGTTCCTCGGCTGGCGCGAGCAGGGGAAGGAGCATACAATCAATTGTCGAGAAAGAGCCCGGAACTTTCCTTTGCACACAGGCACTCAGGAGGCATCTTGAGCCAAAGCGGATCCACACCCCTGGCTGGACAGGTCGCAATCATAACGGGCGCTGGACGCGGCATTGGGGCCGCCATTGCGGTCAAAATCGCCGCGCTGGGAGCGCGTGCCATTCTTTGCGGACGCACACGCGCCGCGCTCGAACTTACCGCCGGGGCCATTCAGAATTCCGGCGGACAGAGCGCGATCGTCGAATGCGATGTCAATGACCTGCGCTCGGTGGAGTCGCTTGCAGAGCGGGTCGACCGGGCTTTCGGCCGCCTCGACATTTTGGTCAACAATGCGGGCATCATGGGCCCTGCAGGGCCGCTCCACGAACTTGCGCCCGAGGCCTGGGACCGGATCTTCAACACCAATCTGCGTGGCGTGTATTACACGGTGCGCAGCCTTGCTCCGCTGATGATTCGCAGCCGCAGCGGACACATCATTAATATTTCGTCGCTCGCGGGCAAGAACGCGCTTGCCGAATGGGGCGGCATACTCCGCATCGAAGTGGGGTTTGAATGGATTGAGCTATTCTCTGGCCGAGGAGTTGCGCGCGTACAACATTCGCGTCTCGGTTATCTGCCCGGGCTCCGTGAATACGGAGTTCAGCGGGCATGCAGGAAAGAAAGCGGAGAAGATGCTCCAGGCGAGCGATGTCGCACATGCCGTGGCGATGATCGTTACGCAGGCTCCGCAGTCGTTTGCCAGCGAAATTTTACTGAGGCCGACGCAGAAACCGTAACGAGCTACGAGCTGCGAGCTAGCAAATCCTTCTTGCAGCCGGTTCATTGCCCAAAGCGCTGGACGATTCTCGGATTTTATTCGATTGCTCGAGGCGCGCGGCTCGAAGGTCGAGCTTCACTTCTTGAACAAATTCTCAAATGCCTGCCGGGCATCATTGGGGCGCTGCGCCTGCTTGCTGGAGGTTTCTTTTTCCAGGCGCACGCGGATCGAAAAAAACGTGCAGTCGTTGCGCTTATCCTTTGGGAGAGATTCGCTCCGGAACTGGCTGGTTGCACTCGAAGCGGCTCGACGGGTCGAAGTGCTCGCACTGCTTGCAGGAGTGCAGATCGAATTTGCACTTGGGGCATTGCCCGAGGGTCGCGCTCAAATTCTCCAGAATCGCACCGCATTCGGCGCAGCGTGAAACTGTCCGCGTCCCGGGCATGTTGAGGGGGCGGGGGCCGAAGGTATTGTCGCGCCGAGCAGCGGCAGGCTTTTCCGTCTTCTCAACATTTTTTCGCGGCTCACTCCCTGAGTCCTGGTATCCGCGCTGCCGGTATTTTCGATCGGACAAAAACTCCTCCTGAACCGCCTCATTCTGCGCTTTTGCCATCCCTTTCACAAGAGCTTCTTTTCCGATGGGGCGCGGCAACCCGCGCCTGGAGCGCCTCATCTATCCAGCGCTGGGCATCGCGGCGCTCGGGCGAGTATGAATTGTCTTTCACATATTCGAGTGCTACCATCCGAAGAGGATAGGAATACATCAGGAGGCAGTTATGGCGGATCGTGACGGCAGCAGTTTTCTGTGGTTTCTTGCGGGCCTTGGCGTGGGGGCGGTCGTTGGCGTGCTGTATGCTCCGAAGGCGGGGGAAGAGATGCGCGAATCGATTCGCGACAAGGCGCAGGAAAGCGCCGAGCGCGCCCGCCAGCAGGCTCGTCGCGCGCGCGAACAGGCTGCGGACTGGGTCGACCGGGGACGCGACGTGCTGAACCAGCAGAAAGAGCAGTTCCGGAATGCGTACGAAGCGGGACGTCAGGCTTACAACGAAACGACCACGCCTGCCGCGACCGCAGAACCGCCGAAGAATATGTAACGTCAGCTCTGAGGAGCAGCCGATGAACGACACCTATCTAACAGTGTTTATCGCCGTGACAGCCGGCGCCGTGGTGATCCAAGCCGGCATTCTGGTTGCTCTCTATCTCTCCGTTCGCAAGAGCACCGCGAAAATGGACGCTCTCTCGAAGGAACTTAAAGAGAAAGCCATCCCGACCATCGAGACGGTGCAGAGCTTCATCACGGAAGTGCGGCCAAAGATCGACACCATCACCACGAATGTCTCGGAGTCGAGCACGCTGATCAAGAATCAACTCGAGCGTCTTGATGCCACGCTCACTGACGTTCTCGATCGCACGCGTTTGCAGGTGATCCGTGCCGACGAGCTCCTGAATCGCACCATGGATAAAGTGGAAGAGACCAGTGAGATGGTGCACAAAACGGTGGTTTCGCCTCTGCGCCAGGTCAGCGGCGTGATGAATGCCATCTACACCGGAGTGGACGTCTTCCTTGGCAATAAACGGCGCGGGGGCAAAAACGGCATGGGCGTGCCGCGGGACGAGATGTTTATCTGAATTTCGCCAATTTCGATTGAAATTTGTAATTGAGTAGTTTGGTAACTTGAAAAGGCTACCGCGGACGCCTTCGGGCGTGTCACGATTACTCAATTACAGCCACCAGTTTCATTATTTCTCGTCTCCGTTCTCTTCGCCCGCCCGCTACCCGTGCGCTCCGCGGATCCGGCACGAAGATCGACGGCACCCTTTGTTCCGCCGCCAGCTTCTGAAAATTCCCGATATCCACGTTGCGGACTTCGTCCCAGCGCGCCAGCAGTTCATCGGTTTGCTTCTTCAACTTGTCGTATTGCTCATACTCGGCCGCCGTCGGCGCGGCATCGGCCGCCCCCGAAACTGCCATCGAGAGAAATGCCAGTTTGCCATCGATGCCCGGCGCGTAAGCCAGTGAATCTTCGCTGGCGCTGATCTTGAAATTGATGAGTGGGTCGCGAACCGAAACCAGCCGGGCGTCGAGCGTGCTCACGCCGTCCAACAATGGCTTTGCCGCATCCGGACCCAACGCGACGCCGTAGACCGTCGAGTTGCTCGCGCACGTCCTGAATTTCGTTCACGGCATCGTAGACGCGATTCAGTTGCTCGCGCAAATCCATCTCGAGTTTGAACTGCTTTTCGAGATCGGCTTGCGAAATGGTGACGCGGGGATCGATTTTCAACTCAAACGATTCGGTCTGGCTCTTGCCGTTGGCTGTGAGGCGGACCTGGTATTTGCCGGGAACCGCCAGCGGGCCACGCGCACCGTCGCCATACTCCCACAGGTAATAGCCAGGTACGCGATGCGCATCTTCGTAGTGCAGGTCCCAGACGAAGCGGTTCAACCCGTCTTCGACTTTGATCTGCTTCTCCGGCTTCTTGTCGTCAGGATCGAGCGGCTCATCGAGGGGTTCCTTGCGCTTGCTCGAATAGGTACGAATCACGCTGCCGCTCGCATCGAGGATGTCGATCTTCACCTCGTCCTTCGGCGCTTTCTTTACGTAGTAATAAACGACCGCGCCATTGGGAGGATTGCTTCCGTTGAATAGGAGCCGCGCAGCGGGCGCTTCTCTCCTCCGCCCGAGTGCACGCGATACGCTACCGCTGGGCGAATAGAGGTGGATGTCTTCGTTCGCGATCGAATCGGCGTACTGCCGCAATGGCGTCACGTCGTCGAGAATCCAGAACGAGCGCCCATGCGTCGCAACTACCAGGTCGTCGTTCTTAACCAGCCAGATCGTGGACAGGAGTGTTCGGGAGATTCAATTGCAGGCTGCGCCAGTGGTCACCGTCGTCGAATGACACGAAGATGCCACGCTCCGTGCCCGCGTAGAGCAAGCCCTTGCGCTTGGGATCTTCGCGAACGGCACGCACGAAAGCGCCGTCAGGGATGCCGCTTCCAATCTTCTTCCAGGTCGTCCCGTAATCCGTGGTCCGATAAATGTAGATGCCGACATCGTCGTTCTGATGCCGATCGATCGCTACGTAAGCCTTCCCTGGTTCGAAGGGCGACGCTTCGATCAGACTTACGCGGCTCCACTCCGGCAGGTCTTTTGGCGTCACATTCGCCCAATTTTTTCCTTCGTCGCGGGTAAGCTGGATCAGTCCATCATCCGTGCCCGCCCAGATCAGACCCTTTGGACACCGGTGAAGGCGCGATGGAAAACACGGTGTCGTAATACTCAGTGCCGGTATCGTCGATGGTGACCGGACCGCCCGAGGCCTGCTGCTTCGATTTGTCATTGCGGGTCAGGTCGGGACTGATCGCCTCCCAATGCACGCCGCCGTCGGTGGTTTTGAAAATACGCTCGCCGCCGTAATAAAGCGTGTTTGGGTCCTGCGGCGAGACGACAAGTGGCGCCGTCCATTGAAAACGGTGCTGAAGCTTTGCCGCGCCGCCGCCGTCGCCCAACTCGGGCGAAACGGCGATGTTCTGCACCTGATTCGTACGCCGGTCAAAGCGCGTGAGATTGCCCTGATAGTCGCCGGCATACACGATGTTCGGGTCGGAGGGATAGGGAGCGATGTAACCTGCTTCGCCGCCGCCGACCGGATACCAATTGTCGCGTCCGATGACGCCATCGTCGCTGCGGCTGGCAATTGCCACACTTGAACTGTCCTGCTGCGAACCGTAGACGTAGTAGGGCGTGCGCGTGTCGGTGACTACGTGATAGAACTGCGCGGTGGGCTGATTATCCTGACGAGTCCACGACCTGCCGCCATCAAGACTAACCGTCACGCCACCATCGTTCGAGGCGATCATGCGCTTCGGATTCTTCGGATCGATCCAGAGCCCGTGGTTGTCTCCGTGGGGAACGCGCACTTTATTGAAGTTGCGGCCGCCATCGGTAGACTTGAAAAACTCGACGTCCGCGACATACACGGTGTCCGGATCCTGTGGATCGGCAATCACGTGCATGTAATACCAGGGCCGCTGGTAGATGCTGTGACTGCCATTTACCAGTTCCCACGTTTCGCCGTCGTCGTCGGAGCGGTAGAGTCCGCCATTCTCCTTAGCTTCGATGATCGCGAATACGCGGTCTGAGTTTGCGGCCACCGCAACTCCAACGCGTCCGTATGGCCCTTTCGGCAGGCCGTGCTCTTCGAGATGCTTCCAGGTCGTTCCCCCATCGTTGGAGCGATAGAGGCCGCTGCCCGGGCCTCCGCTGTCGAGGATCCATGGCGAGCGGCGTACCTGCCACAATGCGGCAAACAAGATATTCGGATTGTGAGGATCGAACGCCACGTCGACCGCGCCTGTGTTCTCGTCCTTGTAAAGGACCTTGTCCCAGGTTTTGCCGCCATCGGTGGTCCGGAAAACTCCGCGCTCCACATTCGGACCGAACGGATGGCCGAGCGCCGCGACAAACGCGATGTCTGGATTACGCGGATTGATGATTACCTTTCCGATCGCGCGTGAATCCTTCAGGCCAACATTCTTCCAAGACTTTCCCGCATCCAGTGACTTCCAAACGCCGTCGCCCTGGGAAATATTTCCGCGAATGCAGGCTTCGCCCGTACCGACATATACGACGTTCGGATCGGACGCGGCGACCGCGAGGCTGCCGATTGCGGGCGCGCCGTCATGATCGAAAACCGGCGACCACGTGTTGGCGCCATCGGTCGACTTCCACACCCCTCCACCGGTCGCGCCGAAATAATAGGTGGTCGGATCGCCGGGAATGCCTGCCGCCGTCAGCGAACGCCCGCCGCGAAACGGGCCGATGTTGCGGTACTTCATCCCGCGAAATTGTGGATCGCCTTCGTGCTTTTCTTTCTCCTCGCTCTCGGTCTTGGCAGCGGGTTGCTCCGTAGCAGGCGTCTCCTTCTGTACGGCATCCAGCTTGCGGTTGCGTTCTTTCTGTTGAGAGAAAGAGAAAGGCGCGGAGAAAACGACGAGCAGCGCAAGCGAAGCGCCGCGCATAAGGAGTCGCTGGTTCATGGAAGTTGTAATCCCCAAATCGGAATAGACTTTCGCATTATAGTAATGCCGCGGACGCGAAAGGTAAACGGAGGATGCGCCGGAACGGCCCAATCATGGGGAATCACTTAACAGTCTCTATACCGGGAACCCGTCGACATACCATTTGCCCTTGTCTTGTCCGCGTCCATTTCGCTCATCAGGCCGGGGAGCATCGTCGGACCAGGCGATTCCCGCAGAATCCGCCTAGTCAACATCTCAAAGCACGAAAGCCCGATTAATTTTGTCGACTCTCAGCCTAGAATGTTTCAAACATTTCCGTAACTTTTTGTTTGAAACAGAATGGGCGAGGAATGAAACGGCAGTTCACAACCAGCGAGGTCATCGAGCTCACCGGCATCTCCGGCCGACAACTCCAATGGTGGGATGAGCGCGGCCTGGTTATGCCCAACCGGCAAGGCCATCGCCGCATCTATTCGTGGGACCAGCTTGTGACCGCAGCCGTGATAGGCCAACTTCGCCGCCGTGGCTTTTCCTTGCAGCGCATGCGCAAGGTGATCGCATTTCTGGAGGGCGAGTTTGGCACCAGCCTCGCGGCCACGGTTCGCGCCGCCTCCGAGTATCACCTGCTCACGGACGGCACGCACCTCTACCTGCGCACGTCGGCCCGGCAGGTTGTCGATCTGCTCAAGCATTCTTCGCAGCCCATGTTCGATATCTGCCTGAGTGATGAGGTGCGCCGGGTGCGAGGCCAACTTTCGTCGCAAAAAAGCGCCTCGCAGATTGAGTCTTCTAGAGCCGAGCCGCCAAAAAAAAATACAGCGTCAGAACGGGTTCGGCCTATAAGCCGCGCCCGCAGAGCCTAAAAGGAGACCGGGAGGCATGATGATCGGAGAGCTAAGCATCATCAACGAGTGGATTCCCGAGCAAATGGAGCCGGGCACAGTCTTCGTGCTCGAAAACGCCGGCGAGGTTGGTGAAAAGGAAGATCCCTACTGGGCCGTGCTCTCCTGCCCGGTCTGCGGCACTCTCGGCCTGATCACGCGCAAACAGATGGCCGGACTGCTTCCCACCATCTGCGGGTCGTCGCAATGCTCGGCACAATTTTTCATTAAGGATGAGGTTATTACGCCGCGAAAACCGTTCTAGGCGATTCGCGCCGTTCCGTCTTCGCAATTCCCCCGCTAATCCTTCAGCGTCCCCCCATCCAGGAATTCCATGGCGATGAACGACTGATCGCCGTGGCGGCCAATTTCGTTTCGACGCTCCCGAGTTCCAGTCCGCCCGCGCGCAACACGCGCATCTTTTTGAGAGGGACCATCATAATCATTCCCATCGGAGGTCAATGAAATTGCCCTCTTGTGCTAAGGTATCCCGATGCCAACCGCTCTTATCACCGGAACCAGCACGGGAATCGGCCTAGAGACCGCGCTGTACTTCGCGCGTAACGGGTATCGCGTTTACGCGGGCGCTCGGAAGCCGGAAGTTGTCGAACAGCATTCCAATATTGTCGCCGTCAAACTTGACGTCGACGACGACGCGAGCGTGAGGGCCGGCGTCGCCCATGTCCTCGGCGAGGCCGGCGCCATTGACGTGCTTGTCAATAATGCCGGCATCGGCAAAGCCGGCGCCATCGAACTTGTTCCGATTGAAAAAGCTCGCGGCATGTTTGAAACAAATTTCTGGGGAGCGGTTCGCATGATGCAGGCCGTCCTGCCCTCCATGCGCGAACGCCGCAGCGGCACGATCGTCAATGTCACATCGCTGATGGGCCACGTCACCTTAGGCTGCCACGGATTTTATGCCGCCACCAAATATGCGCTGGCCGCCGTGAGCGAGACGCTGGCGATTGAAGCCAGGCCGCTCGGCATCAAGGTCGCGATCATCGAGCCGGGAGTCATCCTCACTCCGATTTGGAGTAAGGCCGAATCGCTCATGCCGGAAAAACATGATTATCAGCTTGCCATGGGGCGTCTTTTGCGACTGTTCGGTGCGCAATTGGAAGGCGGAACGCTGCCCGAGGTCGTGGCTCGCGCAATTTACGATGCCGTGCAGGAGGGTGCAACCAAGATGCGCTACCCGGTCGGACCCGACGCGGAGTTGGTGGCAGCGGCGCGCGACCGCATGAGCGCGGCCGAGTGGGTGTCGCTAATGACGGAAGAGGACGAAGACAAGTTCGTGGCGAAAGCGGAGGCGGTATTCGGAGCCGATCTTTTCAATCCGCCGTCACGGAATCAGAGGCTGAATCAGGGATTGAACCAAGGAAGCAGCGCGGCCTAGCGGCGAACTGGTTGCGTTACGAGCATTTCCGCGGATTTGGGTCTCTACCGCGTCTCGCGCGCCGCCAGCCGCACCGGAATTTGCTCGACAATCTCGATGTCGAATCCCTCCAGCGCCGCCACACGACGCGGACGGTTGGTCAGCAGTCGTATGCGCTTCAGGTTCAAATCCGACAGAATCTGCGCCCCGAGCCCGATCTCGCGCTGCGTCTTGCGCTCGCTGTCGGGCAGTGTGGGCAATCGCCGCTCGCGATGGAAGGTCAAGAATGACTGCTCACCGATCTTCTCCGCCGAAAAACCACGCGAACTCTGGTGGAGATAAATCAAGGCACCGCGCCCCTCCTCGGCAATGGTTGCCAGCGATCCTTCCAGGGTTCGATTGCATTCGCACCCGGTGGCGCCAAACACGTCGCCGAGCAGGCAGTGTGCATGCATGCGGACCAGCACAGGCACAGTCGAATCGCTGATATCGCCGCGGATCAGCGCGATGTGCGAATCACCACCGTCCACTTCGCTTTCGTAGGCGATCAGACGGAACTCGCCGTGCCTGGTTTCAACCATTGCCTCGCCGACGCGGTGGACATAGCGCTCATGCTGCATGCGGTAGCGGATGAGGTCCGCGACGGTCAGCATCATCATGTTGTGCACACGGCAAAATTCGATGAGGTCGGGGACGCGGGCCATGGTGCCGTCGTCCTTCATGATCTCGCAGATAATTCCCGCTGGCACCAGGCCGGCAAGACGCGCCAAATCGACCGAAGCTTCGGTCTGGCCGGCACGGACGAGCACTCCACCCTTGCGCGCACGAAGAGGAAATACGTGCCCCGGCCGCGCCAAGTCGGAGGGCCGCGTTGCCGGGTCGATGGCAACCTGAATGGTGTGGCAGCGGTCATACGCCGAAATTCCGGTGGTCACGCCCTCGCGCGCGTCGATCGCTTCGCAAAAGGCTGTCCCATACTGAGAGGTGTTTTCGGCCGTCATGTTGCCGATTCGAAGATGGTCGAGGCGTTCTTCGGTCATCGCGAGGCAAACCAAACCTCGTCCGTACTTAGCCATAAAGTTAATGGCCTCAGGGGAGACGTTTTCGGCGGCGAGGGTCAGATCGCCCTCGTTTTCGCGATCTTCGTCGTCGACGACAACGATCATCCGTCCTTCGCGGATTTCGCGAATGGCAGTCTCAACATCGGTAAATGGTGGGTGGGTCATATTGTTTGCAAGGGCACCTGGGTTCAAAATACCAGTTCAAACATATCAGCCGTTGGAGCGAGTACTGATCTGGGGTATGAACTGGATTTTTGCCGACTGAGGTCCGAACTCAGTCTCGGCGCTTCCAACAAGAAAGGGTCGCCCAAGGCGACCCTCTATTCAAAATCCCATAACTTACAGCGTGGATTCAATCTCAAATCCCCAAGCTTCGAGCAATGGCTCCGGAATGTACTTCGAGTTTTTATTCCGGCGCGCCCACTCGCGCAACCGCGTCGACCGTAAATATTGGTCGGGAGACAACTTATATTCGTGGACGACCTGTTCGAACTCGGTAATGGTGGGGGTAACGGGCCCGATGGGCTCTGGCTTCCCCCAGTTAGGGTTTCCGCGTCGCTTTGCCATGAAAAATATGTCCTCTTATCAGTGAAATAACGATTTCAACGATGAATCCTACTTAGTTTGATTCCCAAAAGCCTCTAGAGGATTCACACGCAAACAAGGAAATGCAGAGTCGTACAAGCACCCTAGTACGTTTGGAAGCTATTGATAATATTGGGTTTCTCTTGTTTTGTCAACACAAAAATGTGGCTCTCGCACCGACCAGTCACCATCTCCTTTGTAAACAGCCACTTGCGGACCCTAATTTTTCTGGCACTAAAGTAAGGCCTCACTCCGGCCAAAGTGCCAACTCCGGTTACTCCATCGGCAAGAACGGCTAAGGGGCTCATATCCTGCGCCGAAAAGTGTGGAAGGGGCCGGACAGTGGTAAACGGATCAGGTGACAGAAGTAACCTTGCTGTCCGCAATCGTATTGACCCTGATAACTCAGAGACATACAGTCGATTCTTGGAGTGCCTTGTCCGTCGGAAGTCTGAAAGGAACTCTAAACTCTAAAGGGATACTCGACGGTAGCCGTTGTAATTCTCAACGGGTTCCCGATAGCCAACTCGCTAGGCAAAAGCAGGACCAACCGGAAGAGTGCCTGGGAATGAACCTGAAGTCTCTGTTGCTGAGTTCGGACGAAAAAACCGTGCGCGTTCTGCGCCGGGTACTCAGTGATCTGGAAATCACCGTCGAGCACTGCACCGGTGCGGAGGCGGCCGTCCGCCGCATCACGAGGCAGCGCTTCGAAGCCATGATCATCGATTCAGCCAACCGCGAAGACGCCGGCAACGTGATGCGAGCAATGAAAGCCGCGCCGGTTAATAAACGCGCCCTGGCAATTGTTCTGGTTGACAGCGACATTGGGCTCAAGGGGGGCTTCGAACTCGGCGCGCATTTCGTTCTGCACAAGCCGTTGGCGGTCGAGCGGGCCAAGGCGAGCTTCCGGGCGGTTCGCGCCTTGATGAAGAGCGAACGGCGACTGCAATTGCGCGTGCCCGTCGAACTGCCAATTACTTGCATCGGGAATTCGCGATACCCGGCCCGCAGCATCGACCTATGCGAAGGGGGCATGGCCATTCAATTTACCGGCCGCAAGTCGAAGGAAACGGCGCTCCGCTTCGCGATCGAACTACCCGGCGTGGAAAAAGGGACTTACGAAAAACTGGAGATTCCGGGCGAGTTGGCATGGGAAGGCGACGAACACCGGGCAGGGGTTCGGTTCAAGGATGTCAGCGACATCCAGCGCGCTGTCCTTCGGAAATGGCTGACGGCGCACCTCCCTGAACACGAACCCGACGATCCGCCAGTGGTCTGCCGCGTCAAGGACCTCAGCGGCGGCGCCTGTTATCTGACCACCATTTCGCCATTTCCCAAGTCCAGCCGCGTGATTCTGTCGGTAAACACAAGCGCCGGAGCAGTCCGCACCAATGGTGTAGTTCGCGTAACGCATCCCGAATTTGGGATGGGCATTGAATTCCTGCGGTCAACGCCTGAACAAAAGCAGCAGGTTCGGCAGTTCATTGAGACGTTGCGGACGGAAGGCCAGTCCCGCGAACTGCATGCCGAGCCCGACGGACTCGATTCGACTCCGGATGAAAATCCGCTTCCGACTTCACGCGCCGACGATGCGCTGGTTCATTTGTTCCATGAGAAGGGGCAGGTCGCGGTTGAAGTCTTTCTCGAGCAAATGGAGCAAACGCGTCAACCGCAAGAATCGGTATAGACGAGGCAAGTCCAGGTGAGGGATCGAATTCAGCCGGAACGATGACCCTCACCTGCACTAGGAGACCATCGTTACCGGCCAACCACCATTGCCGTCTCTACCGGGACGGTCTTCTTCCTGGCAATCTCCTGTTCGTACTTACCCTTGAGCAACTCCCAGCCGCCCTGCTGTCCGGGAACCCAGATCTTCTCCAGAAAGTACTCGCTACCATAGTGGTTGAAGATGAAATGGGCCTTTTCGGGCGTCACCGACTGCTGTGCGGGAAGCGCCAGGAAGATGGTGGAAGCGCTACCGTCCTCGTTGCGAATCCTTAGTCGGCCGTTTGCGATGCGCTCGATGGTGTAGTCACCTGCCTTCAGCCGGTCATTTTCCACCGAAAAGTTGAATGGAACCGTCACCTTGATTTGTCCGGAATGCTGCGCGAACGTTGGAACCGCCATCGCCAGCACCACGATCATCCCTGCCACCATCTTCAGATTCGTTTTCATAACTTCTCCTTGTTTTGTAGCGACCTTGGTCGCGCTCACGAATGCATTTAGCGCGAGGTCAGAAAAAACAGAAATGCTTTGCGGGTGGACCGTGAAGGATTTGCAGGTGACCCGGCAATTTACTGAAAACACGTCGCTTAAGCTGGTGGATGACCAGAAAGATAACGGTAATCCGTCCGCGTCGGCAGCGGGCACGGCGTCAATCAGGCAGGTGACCAGCACCTGGGTTGCGGGAACAGCGATCCGGGACTATACGTATCTATCCGTGGAAGACATGGGTGGTAAACTTAGACGAATCCTGGGGTCATTTACCGAATGTGATTGAGATCCGGGTTCACCCCCTGTCAACCGTAGTCTGACCATACGTGCCCACCGAAGAAGCCAACTCGCCCGCCCGCGTTTTCCGCTTCTCCAGCTTCGAACTCGACCTTCGGGCAGGCGAGCTTCGCAAGCATGGGCTCAGGATCAAGCTCCAGGACCAACCTCTCCAGATACTGGCTCTGCTTCTCGAAAAGCCCGGCGAAGTTGTCACCCGCGAGCAGCTTCGCGACCGCCTTTGGCCGGCCGACACTTTTGTCGACTTCGACCACAGCCTGAACAGCGCCGTGAAGAAACTGCGCCAGGCCCTCAGCGACGATCCTGACGTGCCACGCTTTATCGAGACTCTGCCGCGCCGCGGCTACCGATTCATCGCCGAAGTCCGCGACGGGTCGCAACCAATATCGGCGGTGGCCGAGAAAGAAGCTGGCTCCAACGGCAGCCCAGCCTCTTCAATTCCGGCCACGCCAGCTGTCGCGCTCGCGCCGCCAGTCCGTTCGCATCATTGGAAGCTCTGGCTCGCCGGTGCCTTCGGCTTCCTCCTGGCGCTCGGGTTGGCTACGTGGTTTGGGTTTCGCCCGACGAGCGCAATCTCGCCCAACCTTTCGCCTATCCGGTTGGTACCTCTGACCACTCAGAGCAATGGCGCATCCAAGCCGTCGTTCTCTCCCGACGGCAATCAGATCGCCTATTCGTGGGGTGGCGAGAACCCGGAACATGAAGTGGACATCTACATTAAGCAGATCGGGGTCGAAAAGCCGCTTCAACTGACGAGCGACTTCGGGTACAACTTCTACCCCGCATGGTCTCCGGATGGCCGGTATATCGCGTTCGCGCATGGGAGCAAGACGGAAAAGCCGGGAATTTATGTGCTGCCCGCGGTGGGCGGCCCGCCCCGCAAATTGATCGAGTTGCCGAATGCCGAGAGTTGCAAGCCCATTCCAAGCTGGTCCCCGGACGGGAAATTTCTGCTTTTCAGCGACAAGATTCCTTCCACCCCCACCTGCGCTGTTTATCAGATCGGCCTTGATGACATGAAGGTGCGGCAGATCACGTCGCCGCCGTCTCCCTCGACCGGGGATGCGGCGCCAACCTACTCACCCGACGGTAGCACCCTTGCCTTTGTTCGCAGTACTAAAGATGTGGACGAGATTTACCTGATGCCAGCCTACGGGGGCGAACCGCGCCGCCTGACCTTTGACAACCGCTTGATACTCGGCTTGACGTGGACTCCGGACAGCAAAGAACTGGTCTTCGCCTCGAGTCGCGGAGGAATGAGCTTTGGTTTGTGGCGCGTGTCAGCGAGCGGCGGCGTTCCGGAACGGGTGGTGGTCGGATCCGACGGGGTCTTCGGTCCAACCATCAGCCTCAAAGGACATCGGCTGGCCTATGGCTCCGGATTCTGGAACGAAAACATCTGGCGCACCCCGATCGGCCCCGGTCACCATGGCGGCAAGCCGGAGAAATGGATTTTCTCCGACACGCCAGGAAGAGGGGCCGCAGTATTCGCCCGACGGCAAGCACATTGCTTTTCAATCCACGCGTTCCGGAAGTTTTGAGATCTGGCGCGCCGACGCCGATGGAATGAACCTGGTGCAGCTGACCTCGTTTGGCGGGCCGCTGACCGGCACTCCGCGCTGGTCGCCCGACGGCAAGCAGATTTGCTTCGATTCGCGTCCCGGCGCCCATGCGAACATCCACATCATCAGTGCCGACGGTGGCCCGGTGCGGCGGTTCATCAACGAGAGCTCCGACGATGCCGTGGCGAGTTGGTCGCGCGATGGCCGCTGGCTCTACTTCGCGTCCAATCGCAGCGGCACGTGGCAACTGTGGAAAAGAACCGTGGAGGGCGGCCCACCCATCCAACTCACCAGAAATGGCGGCTTTGCTCCGCTGGCGTCACCCGACGGAAAATTGATCTACTACACGAAGTTCGACGCGCCCGGAGTTTTTCAAGTTCCGATCGACGGGGGAAACGAAACGAAGATTCTGGATGAGCCGCCCTCGGGATTCTGGGGATACGTCGCGGTTGGATCCGCCGGCATCTATTTCGCGGGCGATGTCGGAGTCGGAAAACAGCTGGCCGGCTTTAAGCTCTACGATCCGGCTACCCGGAAGATCAGCAACATCGACTCGCTGGATAAGATGGTCTATCAGGGAGCCCCTGGTCTCTCCGTCTCCCCCGACGGCCGCTTCCTGCTCTCACGTGCAACTCGACGAGGCCCGCGACAGCCTGATGCTGGCGGAAAACTTTCGATAGATTAGCAGTCAGCGGGCAGTGAGGGCTACGGCAAGAATTACCCAAGGCGAAGCAAACGCGACGACGGGGTGGAAGCGCGCTCGGTGACGCGGAAGAGGCCGACTTGCCAGGGCTCGGGCAGCTGGCGATCTTCCGTAACCTCATATTTACAGGCGTTTTAGGCCCTCCCGACCCTGCGTGATAAGATTTTCCTTGACCTTGCTGACACCCACTCCAGATGAGCGCAAACACTCTCCTGTCTTCGTGATGGGGTGCCATCGCTCGGGCACGAACCTCCTTTATGACATGTTGCTGTCGGCGGGAGGATTCGCCATTTATCGCGGGTACCTGCCAATCTACAAGATCATGATCCCCAAGTACGGGACGATGGCGAGACGTGCGAACCGCGAAAAGATCGTTGCCACATGGCTGCGCAGCAAGGGCTTTCGACGAACCGGCCTTGGCCGCGAGCATTTCTCGCCGCGCATCGAGAACGAGTGCCGTACGGGCGGCGATTTCATTCGTCTGGTGCTCGAGTCCGTGGCGCGGCAGCAGAATTCGCAGCGCTGGGCGTTTTACGATCCGGATAATGTGCTGCACTTCCGGCGCGTGAAGAAGGACATTCCTAACGCGCTGTTCGTGCACATCATTCGCGATGGCCGAGACATCGCGCTCTCACTCAAGAAGATGGGCGGATTTGCTCCGCTGCCGTGGGATCGAAGCGAGACCAACAGCCTGGTTGCCACCGCGCTCTATTGGGAATGGATGGTCCACCGTGGACGCGAATGCAGACAGTTGTTTCCGGCGGATTACATCGAAGTCCGCTATGAAGACCTGATTATGAATCCGCACGAGACCCTGCGACGGTTGGGTGCTTTCATCGACCATGACCTCGATTACGAGAAGATCCAGGGCGCAGGTCTGGGCAGCCTATCCAAAACGAACTCCTCGTTCCGGGAAGAAGCGGCTAAAGAGAGGATCAATCCCCTGGGCCGATGGAAGGAGCGCCTTTCGCCCCAAGATATCGCCGCCATCGAAAGTACGGTCGGCAACTGCCTCGAGGAGAATGGTTATCAGCTCTCGATTTCCGGGGAGCAGCGTGGTATGAGTGTGCGCAGTTCACTCATGCGGGCCATGTATCCTGCTTTCCTTGACAGCAAACTCTGGCTCAAGCTGAACACGCCGGTTGGGCGACTGGCCAACGAGTCGGCGCTCGAACTGGCCGACGAACCATTGCCCGTGGCGGAAATGGCTTCGCACTCCAAACCGTCATGAGTACCATGACAAAAACCGAGGATTTGCAGGCGAGCAATGCGGGCTCTTCGGCGCTGGCGGCAATCCTCGCGCTCACGGCTCCCGTCTTCGTGCTCGGATGCGGACGCTCTGGCACCAAGTTCCTTTACCACACGCTGCTCTCCGGCGGTGGCTTCGCGGTTTACTTCGCGGAAAGTAATACGTTCAATCTTCTTGGGGTGCGGTTCGGCAATCTCGCGCGGCGCACCAATCGGCGCAAGCTGCTCGACGCCTATTACAAGAGCAACCTCTTCGAACGGACCGACCTCAAGCGCGAGGACATCGATCAGCAGGTAATGGACGATTGCCGCAATGCAGGCGACTTTCTTCGCATCGTGATGGAGACGATCGCCCGCAAGCAAGGGGCGTCGCGCTGGGCCGAATGCACGCCGCTGCATTTGCTCAATCTGCCGCTGATCAAGCAAGTCGTGCCCGACGCGCTGGTCGTGCACATCATTCGCGACGGCCGCGACGTTACCGCTTCCCTGCATCGCATCGGCTGGATTCGTCCGTTTCGTTGGGATCGTAGCCGCGCGTGCCTTGTGCCAGCTATCTTCTGGCGCTGGATCGTGGGCAAAGGACGACGCTACGGCAAGGCGATGGGAAACGACTATATGGAAGTGCACTACGAAGACGTGGTGCAGAATCCGCGTGAAACACTGGCACGCATCGGCAAGTTCATCGAGCAGGACCTTGACTATGACAAGATTCAGCAGGTCGCGCTCGGCTCGGTACACGATCCGAACTCGTCGTTTCGCGGTGACGGCAAGGAAGCCGAGGCACAGACCATCGGACGATGGAGGAGTAACTTTTCGGCGTCAGAGGTTCGCGACATTGAGAGTCTTCAGCGCGACCTGCTGCAGGCGACTGGGTACACGCTCTCGACACCGCCCGAGCAGTTGCGACCGTCGCTGGCTGTTCGGATAATGAGCATCCTCTATCCTTTGTACTTTGACTTCAAGTTCTGGCTGAAATCGAAGACTCCACTGGCGCGCTATGCAGACGCGGGAAGAATGGGCGTCAACAAACGCGATGCGGCGCAAGCTTAGGTCTGAATCATGGCAGGCGAGCACATCCCGGTCAATCGGCGGGCGGAGATCGATGCCTGTATTGCGGACCGCCAGTTCGAGCGCGCGGCGAGCGGACTGACGGAACTCTGGCGCCGCGAGACCGGTTCGGCGACGGCGAGCTTCATCAGTTCTCGCATCGACCAGTTGCGCGGCAATCTCCAGTTGACCAAGTTCAAGTTCGCCATCCTGCGTTCATTTACGGTCGAGCCGATTCTTCCGCTGCTGCGCGCTGAAGCTTTTGCCTACCGAATTGACCTTGAAGTTTATGTCGGCGATTTCAATACTTATGTGCAGGACATCGTTGACCCGGGAAGTTCTCTCTACCAATTTGCTCCCCACGCGATGGCGCTCGCGGTGCGCGCTGAAGATGTTGCGCCTGATTTGACCACTGGATTCGCCGATCTGTCTCCGGAAACGGCGCGGCAAGCTGCAGACCGGGTTGGACAAAGCTACGAGCAGTGGGTCGGCGCATTCCGTCGGCACAGCCAGGCTGGACTCATCCTTCATTCGCTCGAGCATCCGGCGCGTCCGTGTCTTGGGGTGCTGGACAGTCAGGGTGAGGTTGGACAGTCTGGACTTATTCGTTACATCAATAGTGAGCTGCGTCGAATTGCGGGCAATTATCGCGGCGTTTATGTTCTTGACTATGACGCGCTCGTCTCGCGCCATGGCAGCGCGCACTGGCATGACGAACGCAAATGGCTGATGGCGCGTCTGCCCATCGCTGCGGATCATCTCATCGACATGGCGAGCGAGTGGATGCGATACATAGTTCCGCTCGCGGGCCGTACCTGTAAAGCCTTAGTCGTCGATCTCGACAACACCCTTTGGGGCGGAATCATCGGCGAAGACGGAATGGCTGGGATCAAGATTGGACCGGAATATCCGGGCGCTGCGTTCCAGGCTCTGCAACGCGCGCTGCTTGACTTGTCTCGTAAGGGTATCCTGCTTGCGATATGCAGCAAGAACAACCTGGACGATGCCATGGAGGCGATTGAGAAGCATCCGGGAATGCTGGTGCGAGCGAAGGACTTTGTGGCCATGCGCATCAACTGGGGAGACAAGTCGCAGAACATCCGCGAGATTGCCGAGGAACTCAACATCGGGATCGATTCGGTCGCGTTCCTCGACGACAATCCGTTCGAGCGCGAACAGATGCGCGCCGCGTTACCGGAAGTAACCGTCATTGAGATCTCGGGCAATCCCCTGGAATATGCCGCTGCGGTTCGCGATTGTCCGGTGTTCGAACGGCTTACGCTTTCGGCAGAAGACCAGCAGCGTACCGCGATGTATGCCAAAGAACGTGAGCGCTCGAACGCCGAGCACAAGTTCCAGTCTAAGGAAGACTTCTTCCGGTACCTTGAGCAGGAAGCGGATCTCGATCCGGTCACCGATCTCACGCTGGCGCGGGTTGCGCAGCTCACGCAGAAGACGAACCAATTCAACGTTACGACACGGCGATACAGTGAAGCGCAGATTGCGGAAATGGCGAAACGGCCTGGCTGGCATATCTTCTCGATCAAGGTACGCGACCGATTTGGCGATCATGGACTGGTGGGTGTTGCAATCACGCATGATGAAGGCGAGCAATGCGAGATCGATACATTCCTGCTGAGCTGCCGCGTGATCGGAAGAACGGTGGAAACGGCGCTGCTGGCGCATATCGCCAGTAGCGCGGCTGATCGCGGGCGCAAGCGAGTGATTGGATGGTTTCTGCCGACCAAGAAGAACGCTCCTGCGCGCGACTTCTACGAGCAACACGGATTCGTGCGGGAGCAGACGAACGAGACTGGTACTCTGTGGGTTCTGGACCTGAAGAGTTCGAGGCTGGCGAGTCCGGATTGGATTAAGCTGAACGTCACCGAAACTTCAAGCGCACGATAGAAACGGTTTCATCTGGGGAAGAAGTTGAGCACATTCGACGAGGTTCGAGGCATTGCCAGCGACATCCTTGGAGTCGCGGCCGCGAAGTTGACTGCCGATTCTTCGCCCGACACGGTTGAGTCGTGGGATTCCGTGCAGCACTTAACCCTGGTGCTTGCGTTGGAGGAGAAGTTCGGCCTGCAACTCTCGCCGGAAGAGATCGAACAGATGAAGACGCTGGGCGCGACGGCGGCACTAATCGACACCAAACTCCAAGCCTCTCCGAGATAGTCTTGGCTATCGTTATTCAACCATACCGAAAAGAGCATGAATCGGCGGTGCAGGAGTTCAATCGCCGATTGCAGGCATCGTCGGGCGATCCGAACCTGGTCTTCTCCGAATCATGCATTCCGCGCTGGCTTCCGGCCGCTGAGCGATAATCCGGTCTGGAATGAATTCTACGTTGCGGTCGATTCCTCAGTTGCGGGAACATCGGTCCGCGGAGCTTATGGTCTGAAGCAAGAAGCGCTCTTCATTCGCGGTAAAGGCGTACAGAGAATTGCCTGCTATCATCATCCGCTGTCCGAGGGAATTGTCGATCGCCAGTTTACGAGTGTTGGCATGCTGCTTGGCGCGCGACGCGCTGGCGCGACAGCCTTATCTATACGCACTTGGAATGGGCGGAGCGGAAACTCCGATTGCGCGGATGCTGAAGGCACTTGGCTTCATCCTGACTCCGATTCCGTTCTATTTCCGTGTTGTGCATCCCGCAACGTTTCTGCGACAGATGCATGCGCTGCGCGAGATTCGCTGGCGCGCTATATTGATGGACCTTGCGGCTGCGACTGGAACTGGATGGCTGGCGATCAATGACGGCGCAGGCAGTCGCGACTTCTCGACGGCGGAGCGACGGAGTTTGCTGTCGAGGAAGTGAGCGAGTTTCAGTGATTGGGCGACGAATTGTGGGAGCAGGCGAAGGAGAACAGTCAGCGCTGCGACTGTGCGCGACGCGAGGACGTTTCGGCTTCTTTATCCGGCAAACGTGACTACACACGATCATCGCGAGCACGCGGCGATTGCGGGTGCAGTCAAAATGGCTCACCGATCGGCTGGGCGATCGTGGGAATTCGCCGCAAGGATACGAAGTATGGAACGATGCGCGTCGGATCGATTGTGGATTGCTGGGCGATGCCGGAAAATGCGCTGGCAGTAATTCGTGCGGCGACTCAGGCGCTAGAGAAGGATGGCGTTGATCTGATCGTTTCCAATCAGAGCCATCAGGTCTGGTGCGACGCGCTGGAAGCACTCGGGATTCTTTTCTGGACCGACGAATTTTGTTTTTGCGACGTCGAAGAAGTTGACGGAGTTGTTGCAGCCGCTGGAAGCCGGGGCGTTTCACATCACGCGAGCGGACGGGGACGGTTTGCCGATAAACTTCTGAAAGGATTGAGTGATTGGGAAATTTAGTAATTGAGTAATTTGAAAACCGCAACCTAGAAGAATTACACAAGTTCCGAATTTCCCAATTACTAAATTTCCCAATCTTCTTCTAGCTTTCCTGGTGAGCTAGCTTTTCGTTTTTGGCTCCGTCCGAGACTAGCCGATAGCCGACCTGAATCATTACGTGTCCCCACGCGGCTTCGATTTGGGCCACGCATTCAGGCGGAAGAACCTCTCTCCATCCGCCTTTCGTGGCTTGGCGCACGAAGGGCTTGTCCTGACGCGTGAAGCGGGTTTGCACCCACTTGTCACCTTGTTTCTCTTCGAGCTTGCGCATGCGATCGAACGAGCTCAGCTCGGCGGCACGCTGGCAGCGCTCGATGGATTGCTCGATGCCGAGCAACTTCGAGACCTTCATCAGTTCGCGGGCTGGATCTTCGATCATGTCTTCGTAACGAAGCAGCAGGAAACCTTCGTGGCCGCTGCGAGTGCTCAGCCAACTGGTGACGTGATCACCCCAGTTGCCGAGGCGGTCCCAGATTTTGCCTTCAATCCAGTTGGGCAGAAAATCTTTGATGGGGAGCTGGTCGTTGAAAGAACGCTGTTTCATTTCCCAATGGAAATTCGAGACGGCGCAATCGCGCGGGTCGCGCACGATGTAAATGACGCGCTTGTAGCGCGGGTCGAAGACCTCGTGGCTTTTGAGGATGCGCGGGCGAGCGAGGCCGCGGAGATAGTGGTCGCCGTGCTTGTACATGTCGGCGACGAGGCGCTCGACGTTGAAGAAAGTGACGGGCTCTTCGATGTGGACAAGATTGCCGACGAGGAAGCGGGTCCAGGTATTGCCGGAGCGGGGGTAAGAGGTGAGGAAGACATCGTCGGGAAAGATAGTGATGTCGCGCTCGATGCGGAGCGTGCGAAAGAGCACGTCGTTGACGCGAGAGAGATGTTTGAGTCCCCGTTTGATTAGCATACCCATGTTGTTATTACCACCTACCTCAGCGGCTAAAGCCGCATAGTGAGGATGCCTCGAATCGCAGCGCTGAAGCGCTGCGCCACCCAAAAGCTTTGCGCTTCACACCTAAAAAGCTTTGCGCTAGCCACCTAAAAGCTCTGCGCTTCCCGCACACAACCTTCGCTCTTCAGCCCAAAAGCTCTGCGCTCCGAAGCTCTGCGCTCCAAAAGCTCTGCGCCCCAAAGGCTCTGCGCTTCCCAAAGGCTCTGCGCTTCCAAGAGCTCTTGCGTTTCCCAGTTCTGCGCCTCCCGAAAACTTCCAGAGAAAATGGACCGAATCGTCCAGCGCTACCTATTTAAAATTGCGCTCTTCGGTTTTGCTCATTTCGCAGTCAGTGGCGCCGGCTCCTTATCGCTCCCCTTCGATTTGTCCTTCTCTTTGTCCTGCTCTGGGGCGGTGTCTGGCTGGTTGCGCTCGCCTTGCAGCCAGCCAAGGAATTTCTGTTTGCGCGCAAACATATTCTTGGCTTCGTTACGTAGCGCGCCGATGATCTGGTAGCGCGATTTCGTGAACCATGGCACCCGGTGCGCGACACAGCCGTATTTTTCCTTGTAGCTGCCCTCGCCACCCCAATCATAAATGGCCACGCCGCGGCGCTTCCAGTAACGCATGGCGTACCAGTGGATGGCTTCGTTGGGGCGGAGATTTTGGTACTGGCGGAAGCTGGCGTTGCCCCAGAATTCGGCGATCTTGTTGAAGCCGGGAAAGATTCCGCTGGCGATGCACTTCCCTTCCGCATCGCGGGCGCGAATTAGCAGCACATTGCCGCTCGGCTCGACGTGCTTGACGAGTGAGCGCACGCGCTCGACGGAGTAGGTGGGCACGAGGCCCTGCTTGGCGAAGACGTCTTTCAGTTGGGCATAGTACTCGTCGGCGAAGGCGGCATCGTGGGCTTCCTCGATGACGACTCCACTTTTTTCGGCTTTGCGGATGCAGCGGCGGCAGGCGCTTTCCATGCCATTGAAGATTTCTTCTTCAGAGCGGGTCAGATCGGTGCGATAGGAACCGTAGTGTTCAGCGGTGAAGCCGAGGCCTTCTCCATCTTCGAAGGTAAAGTTTGGATCGGAGACTTCTATATGGAGAACTTTCAGATCGTCCCAGGCGAATTTTTCTAGGGCCTCGAGCGCGGCGCGGCGGGAGGCTCCGGGCTTCAGGTTGAAACCGATGTAGGGGGTGGTCCAGCCGGGGAATGAACCGCCGAGGACTTTCATCCCGAACTTGGAGAAGGTGAGGCCGGAGAAGTATCCAACGACTTCGCTGCCGTCACGGACCTCGGCTAAGACTGGGGTAGCGTCCTGCGACTCCTGGATGAATTCCAGCCATGGGCGGGTCTGAAAGACGGTGCGGTCCCCGAAGCTGTCGAGGAGCTTCCAATCGGCTGTTTTGAAATCAATCTGGTGAAGCTTCACCGGTCTCCAATTCCACGGGCTCCGATTCCGTTGCAGCCGGCAAAAACGGCGCGGGCTGGGAGCGTCTCAAGATGGGAAATTCTATCGTTACTACTTTGTTAATGGGGGTACCCCCCCCCTGTGGGACCGGTCTTTAAGAATCAGAGACTTAGCGCGAAATTCCTGCCAGGTCTTTGGGGAATAAGGACTTAAAGTCAAAGTATTCAAAAATAACGAGTTAGGCGACTCGATACCGATTCCCTCGCCTAAGCCAGCCCGGCGTCCCACTGAGACCCGTCCTCTTAGCTTACTAGATAATTCTCTGCCATACGCGTGCTAAGTCAAGCGGATTGTGGGAGCCGTCGGAGGCTATGGTAACCCTGGGATGAAGCAGCATCCGACTGACATAGCTCCCTGATCCGCGGTGGAATCCGATTGACACTAAATTTTCCATTGACGATTATCCTATATTTCTGCAATTATCGAAATATGAACTCCAAGCAAGACAAAAAGCCGGCCGAGCAGGTGGCAAAGTATGCAGACATGTTCTCGGCTATGGGAACCGAGCCGCGACTGCGGATTATGCAGTTGCTGCTGTCGGCTCACCCGGAGGGTCTGGTTGTCAGCGCGATTCAGGAGGAACTGGACATTCCTGGTTCGACCTTGTCGCACCATCTGGACAAGTTGAGAGCGGAAGACCTCGTGCGTGTTCAACGGGAGAGCACTTTTATGCGGTATACGGCAAACACCGAGGCTCTGCAAGAACTACTTCAGTTTTTATATGCGGAATGCTGCACTCGGAACAAAGCACTGAAGCCGGAAGAGATCGTTCAAATTTGCGGGTAGGAGTAATGACATGAGTGAAACGAACATCAAGGAAGTTGTGAAAGAGAAATACGGGCAGGCTGCGTTGCGAGTGACGCAGGGGGAAGTTCCTGTTGCGGGGCGACGGCGAGCACGGGTGTCTGCGATCCGATCACGTCGAACCTTTATGACTCAGCGCAGGCGCAGGAGATTCCTGAGCAGGCGCTGATGGCATCGCTGGGATGCGGCAATCCGACGGCACTTGCCCAGTTGCGACCCGGGGAGGTGGTGCTCGATCTTGGGTCGGGCGGGGGTATCGATGTGATTCTGTCGGCAAGGCGAGTTGGGCCCACGGGAAAAGCTTATGGGCTGGATATGACGGACGAGATGCTCGCTCTGGCGAACGAGAATAAGCGGAAGGCTGGAATCGAGAACGTTGAATTTCTGCGAGGCGAGATCGAGCACATTCCCCTGCCCGACAATTCGGTGGACGTCGTGATCTCGAACTGCGTGATCAATCTTTCGGCCGATAAAGACCGGGTGATGCGAGAGACATTTCGGGTGTTAAAGCCGGGCGGACGTTTCGCCGTTTCAGACGTGGTGACCCGCGGGGAAATGCCCGAGGAGATCCGGAAGAGCGTCATGCTCTGGGTTGGGTGCGTGGCGGGCGCTCTGGAAGAAAACGAATATCGCAGCAAACTTGCGGCGGCTGGTTTCGAGGGGATCGAAGTCGAGGAGACTCGAGTTTACCGAATTGAAGACGCACGTGAGTTTCTGTCAGGCCAAAACATTGACGTGGATGCGATCGCACCACAGGTGGATGGTAAGTTCTTGAGCGCCTTCGTTCGGGCGGTGAAACCGGCGACGAAATCGTGCTGCGGACCGAGCTGTTGCCAATAAATACAGACCATGCCGACACACTACAACGTCTTGTTCCTATGCACGGGCAATTCGGCTCGCTCGATCATGGCGGAAGCGATCATGAATCAGAAAGGGCGGCCGAATTTTACCGCCTACAGCGCTGGAAGCCATCCGGCGGGCATGGTGCGGCCGGAGGCAATCACACAGATCGAGAGTGCACGATTGTCTACGGCCGGTCTTCGGAGCAAGAGTTGGAGTGAATTCGCGCAGCCCGACGCACCCAAACTGGATTTCGTGTTCACGGTATGCGACAACGCTGCCAGAGAAGTGTGCCCCATCTGGCCGGGCCAACCCTTGACTGCGCACTGGGGAGTTCCCGACCCGGCTTCCGTGAAGGGCACGCCCGAGGAGATAAAACGGGCCTTTCGGGACGCCTTTGTGACCCTGGAACGGCGCATCAGTTTGTTCCTATGCCTGCCTCTGGCATCGATTGACAAGCTGGCAATCAAGAAAGAAATCGACAAGATCGGCCAGCAATGACGCCACTCCCAGAAGACTGGCAGCATCTTTCGACCTAGGTTTTGCCGCTTCAGGCGGCCACCACATAATTGAGCTGGCGATCGCGGTTGCGGTCGCGGTATTTGGTATCAACTCCGGAGCCGCCTTCGCGGCCGTCATCGGCCCCCTTGTAGAAGTGCCCGTGATGGTGGCGCTGGTCAATGTGGCCTTGTACTTTCAGCGTTCTTTGCTCCCAACCCGGAGGCGACACGCATCGAGCCGGTTTGCTCGCCTACTGCGCGGTGAGGATGGGCTGAGGCCGAATGATTAACCTTCCAAGGCTGGTCAGTTCTTGATTCTTTCTCAGGAAACATCGTCCCCGCCTCTTCCGGCGTAAGCTTCACACCGACCAGGCCCGCAGCTTTGGCCATCACCGGATCGCGGTGGGATGCAAGATCTTGAGCGGTCGGGGCGATCATGATATCGGGTTCTACCCCGACGTGTTCCAGGCTCTTGCCATCGGTCATGACGATGTCAGAGATGGTGATTTGAGCCCCATAGTAAAGCGCGGTATCGACAAGCATTTCGTGCCGATAACCTGTTGCTTCCATCACCATGCCGGCGCTGCGGTCCCCCATGACAAACCCGCGCTTCTGCAATTGCACGATGCGGGCAAACAACTCCGATGCGGAGGCCGAGCCGCTGTCAATCAGGACGACGAGCCTGCCCGTGAATGCATCGTGGTGTCGGCCGCCAACTGTGATTGGCTTCGTCGAGTCCCGCCGGACACGATCATAGAGTTTCAAATCGTTCTCGAACATTCCTCCAACGAAACGGTCGAGTGTGTCCGTAAATCCACCCGGATTGCCGCGAAGGTCAAGCACTACTCCGTTGTGGTTCCGCATCCTGCCCAAAACCCGGTCTACGCCCTCGGCGGATAGAGCGAAGGCAGGAATTCTGACGGCGAGTAACCCGTCGCCTTTTTCAAAATACTGTGGCTCGAGGAGAATTTCTTCCTCGGTCCAGTCGCGAACTTCGAAATTGATGCCCTGGTTCAGACTGTATTTGACAATCGGAGAGGGTTCTATTTTCGCCATCACATCGAGCTGGCGTTTCTGGCCATCGTCGCCCGAAAGAGTGAGGCGCAGGCCGGGCTGCGGGCGCAAGTATTGGAAGATGCGTTGGATTCTCCAGAGCGTTTTGCGCGTGACGGGAATGCCGTTCACAGCGAGAATCTGATCACCGGACTTCAGGCCCTTTTTTTCGGCGTCGCTGCCACTCCGAACATGGATCACATAACATCGGTCGCCAATCATCCTGAGGCGAAAGCCGTACTTGTAAACGTAGCTTCGAGGAGGAAGGATGAAGGTTGTGTGGGAATCATTTAGGGTGTCGAGGAGGGCGGCGATTTCCGATACAGCGCTATCCATCGAATCGGCTTTGTCGATGTTGGTCCGCGCCTCACGCACCTTTGCGTCCCAATCAACGCCGTGAAGCTTGGGATCGTAGTAATACTTTTGGACGTCTGCTGCAGCGTTCCTGAGCATCTGTTGAGCGATGTCACGGTCAGTTTTAGAAAACGATTGGGCTAATGAACTGGCACAACCTGCGCACAGAAGGCCAATAACTGCCAAAACACAAAATGCATTTCGTGATAGTTGCGTGAGCATAAAGAAGCGGGTAACTGACGCCGATAGAGTATATCTCTCATCGATGACGTGGCGAGTAACTTAACGAGAGGCTACCGGGAAATTTCGCGATACACATTCACCCACTGATCACGGACGACTTCCCAGGTAAATTTTCGTGACTCATGGTGGGCGTTGCTAGCGAGGCGCGCGGCTAGCTCGGGATCACGCAGCAGACGGATTACGTTTGCGGCGAGCGCTTTCTCGTCACCGACGGGTGAGAGTAATCCTGTGCGCTCGTGTTCGACGAGGTAGGCCATCGATTCGGGCGACGTTGACACCACGGGCGTGCCGCTGCCGAAGGCTTCGATTACCGATACCGGCATGTTGTCGAGCCAGGATGCGTTGATGAAGATATCGGCGTCGTCGTAATACTTGCCGATGTTGTCGCGCGTGGCTACGCCGGCGAAGTTGACACCCGTTAGTTTGAGGCCAGCGACGAGGCTGCGGATTTCCGCTTCGAGCTGGCCGCCTCCGACCAGGTCGAGTTGCGCATCGGGGTACTCCTTCTTTATTTCCGCGAAGGCTTTCACGACAACATCGATGGAGTAGTACTCCTGGAAACCGCGCGTGCAGACCAGATGTGGCTGGAGCGGTTTCCGCTCTCGATAATGGAATTGCGAGAGATCGACGAGGTTGGGGACGACGGTGGCGGTAAGTCCGAATTCGCGGAAGACGTCGACCAGATAGCCGGAGGGCGTGACGATTTGATCGACGCGGGAGAGCACGTACTTGCCGGAACGAAAGCGCTGGAGATGGTCGCGGGCTTCGCCACTTCGATAGTTGACGATTGTCTTTCTTGCCGCGACGCTTGGCGAACCACCAGGCTGGGGCTGGCGCTAATAGAAAAGACCAGTAGGACGCGGAGAAGATGTGGGCGACGTCAATATTTTTGAGGCCGCGCCACAGATGCCAGAAGTAGATGGGTTCGCGGAGGAGCGTGCGGAGGCCGGGGATACGCTCGGCCCAGGAAAGAGAGCGTGGAAGCGAAGGATCGACGCCGATGAATGTGACATCCACGTCGGGATCGTTTTGCCAGAGTCGCATGAGCAGGTCGGCCTGCACAGCCTGGCCTCCGACGTAACGCAGGCTGGGCGCGATGATGGCGACCTTGATACGATCTCTGGTTGGTTGAGTTGGCGTCATTTCGCAGATTGAAGTTTCTTCTTTTGATTGAAGAATCCCTCAGCGGCTAAAGCCGCTCCCTCAGGCGGCAGAATCGCAGCGCTGAAGCGCTGCGCCACCCAAAAGCATTCGGAGGTTAACTCTCGGCAGTCGGAGGTTAAGTCTCGGCGGTCGGAGGTTAACTCTCGCGGTCGGAGGTCCGTGGAGAGTAACTCTGGGTATTCGGAGATCAACTCTCGAGAGTTGCAAATCATAGTTTGCCTTTGCGTGCGAGCAAAGTCATGTAGAGATCTTCGTACTGGCGGCAGACGTGGGCAAGACTGAAGTTTTGTTCGGCGAAGGCGCGGGCGTTGCAGCCTTGTTTGCGGCGAAGGCTTGGATCGGATAGCAGGCGGCAGATTGCATCCGCAAATTCGGCCTCGTTGGCGGCGGCAATGAGAGCGCCGCGGTCGTTAGTGACGATTTCGGGGTTGCCGCCAACCGCATAGGCGACTACCGGGACGCCAGCGGCCATGGATTCGAGAATCACGTTCGATAAGCCTTCTGAGTCGGAGGTGAGGACGGAAATGTCGGAGGACGCGAGGATGGCGGGAATGTCGCGGCGATCGCCGAGGAAAACGACGTTGTTTGTCAGTCCGAGAGCTGCGGCTTGCTTTTCGATTTCCGCGCGCAGCGGGCCGTCGCCGACGAGAAGAAATTCTGCGTTGGGCATGCGCTTGTGAACTTCCGCGGCGATGCGTAAAAATCCGGCGTGGTTTTTGTAGTCCGCATTCATGCGCGCGATCATGGTGACGCGTGGCTTGCCATTCGGCGGAAGGGCGGGGACGGTGGGCTCAAACGCCGCATCTGGCATGGCATTTCCGACGATGGCGAGTTTTTCGCGAGCGACGCCGGAAGAGGCGAGGCGATCGGCTCCGGCCTGAGAGTTGCAGACGACCGCATCGCACCAGCGAAATACCGCGGCCTGGGCACGGAACTGCGCGGGAGTGAGAAGGTCTCCGAGCTGGCGATGGCTGCCGATGACGACGGGGACGCGCGCGAGGCGCGCCGAGGGAATCATGGTCAAGTTGGTGTAGAAATCGAATGCATGCGTGACCTGGACGTGATTTTGGCGGAGGCGGCGGGCCAGGGCGAGGCGCGTGCGAAGGGCCTTCCATCCGAACAGGCTCCCGCCTAAGGGAAATTGCTCGTACTTGCCGAACTGGGAAATCAGAGGGCCACGCGGATTGACGCATCCTACGTGAACGTTGAAACGCGCGCCGATATTTTGCGCAAGGAGAGCGCACTGCCGCTCGGAGCCGCCCGTTTCGAAGGTGTTGATCATCAGAAAGAGCCCGATGCGCGGGGCTGGAGGATCGACGGTTGCGCGAGCCGCGAGCGGCGTGGTGGCCACGTTGGTTAAGCTCCGGGCACGCGGACGGTAGTGTTCGCGCTAGATTCACGAACGGGGGCGCCGGCGCCCGCGATCACGGGTTCGGTCCGCATTGTTCTGCGAGAGTCGGCGGTTACGAGGAGCGAGAACAGGCCGGCGGGATTGACGAATTTTTCGAGGAAGTTGCGGTGCCAGAGTTCGAACATGAGCAGGCGCCAGATACGGCCGGTCATGGTTTTGCCGCGGACGAGATGGTCGTCCATGAGGCGCTGGATGCCGGTGGCCTGAAAATAGCCGCGATCGAGGGTGCGCGGCTCGAGGAGGATGAGCAGCATGTCCTTGAGTTCGTGGCGCATCCAGTGGACGAGCGGAAGGGAGAAGCCGCGTTTTTCGCGGTAGATGGCTTCGCGCGGGACGCCGACGCGCTCGGCGAGTTTGCGCAAGATATATTTTTGCGTTTTGCCGCGCAGCTTCCAGTCGGGCGGCAGGCTGGTGACGTAGTCGACGAAGACGTGGTCGAGGATCGGGGCGCGGGTTTCGAGCGAATTTAACATGCTCATGCGATCGACTTTGGCGAGGATGTCATCGACCATGTAGGTTTTGGTGTCGACGTAGAGCGTCTGGCTGACGGGATCTTTCGCGGGCGCGGCGGCGAAGCGGCGGCGCAGCACGTTGGCGGGATCGTCGCTGCGCTGGAGTATGGCGCGGAAATCGTCGGAGAGAAGCGGGATGTCGCGCTCGAAGCTGGGAAGGAAAGCTAGGCCGTCGATGTAGCGCTCCTGCCAGGGAAGGGTGACGTTGTAGCTGAGGCGGCGGCCATTCATCTTGCTGGGCAGAAGGGGAAAGATCGTGTTGCGATAAAAATTGCGGGCCCAGCCGGGGATGCGCTCGTAGACCTGGCGTCCGGCCTGAATGCGGTAGCGATCGTAGCCGGCAAAGATTTCGTCGCCGCCATCGCCGGAGAGCGCGACGGTCACGTGCTGGCGCGCCATCTGCGAGACGTAGTAGGTCGGGAGCATGGAGGAGTCGCCGAAGGGCTCCTCGAGAGATGAGGTGAGATGCTCGACGGTCTGGACGACGTCAGGCTCGAGGATCATCTCATGATGCTCGGTGCCGAATTTCTTGGCGACCATGCGGGCGTATTGGGCTTCGTCGAAATCGTCTTTTTTGAAACCGATGGAAAATGTTTTGACGGGGCCGGCGCTGGCGCGCGCCATGAGGCCAACGACGGTTGAAGAGTCGATGCCGCCACTCAGGAATGCGCCGAGCGGGACGTCGGAGATGAGGCGCATTTTTGTGGCTTCGAAGAGGAGGTGGTCGAGCTCTTCGAGGCATTCTTCTTCTGTCTTCGCTGTGAGAACCCGGGGCGTATGCGTGTCGTATTCGGGGAGGTCCCAGTATTGGCGGACGCGGACTTCACCATTTTCGAATTCGAGGAGATGTCCGGCGGGAAGTTTGTGGATGCCGGTGAACGCCGTGAGCGGTTCGGGCACGTAGCCGAAGTAGAGATAATCGAGCAGGGCTTGGGAGTTGACTTCGGCGAGTTCGGGCGCGACGGCGAGGATGCTTTTGATCTCGGAGCCGAAATATAAATTGCCATTGTGCAGCGCGTAGTGGAGCGGCTTTTTGCCGAAGCGATCACGGGCGAGGAATATGTTTGCGGCGCGGCTTGTCGTAGATGGCAATTGCGAACATGCCGCGGAGTTTTTGCACGCAATCGGCGCCGAGGTCTTCGTAGAGATGAAGGATGCACTCGGTGTCGGTTTTGGTGGTGAAGCGATGGCCACGGCGTTCGAGGTCGGAGCGCAGCTCGGGGAAATTGTAGATTTCGCCGTTGAAGACGATCCAGGCGCTGCGATCTTCGTTGAAGATGGGCTGATGCCCTCCAGACACGTCGATGATGGAAAGGCGGCGCATGCCGAGGCCCGCACCGTCGGCGACGTAGACACCGTCGTCATCGGGGCCGCGGTGGCGGATGGCGTCGCACATGTGGCGCACGAGAGCTTCGGTAATGTTGCTCTCGCGGGTTGCGCTGACGACTCCGGCTATGCCGCACATGACAGACCTATCCTTTCATCTTTTCACAACTTCGCGCTGCGGGCTCGCGGGCAACGGCTGCTTTGACAAAGCGTCCGCCGACTTGGATAACAGCTTGAAACGGTAGTCGCGATAGTCGCCGGGATTGCCTTCGCGGCCGTCGCAGGCGGCGAGGAGGATGTTAGCCATCTCGCGCGCGGTGACAAAGTGAAGAGCCTCTTTTCTGTCGGCGGCGCCATTGACGAAATGATGGAGGAAGTCGCGGAACTGAGCGCCGATGACGGCCTCGCGCTGCGTCGGGTCCATGCGAGTGGCAATGCACTTTGATGAAGAGCCAGTCGGGACGACCGAGCGACGCGGATCTGAGCCTTCTTCCAGAGGGCGAGAGGCGATGCAGCGTCATCGGGAAAACAAAACCGGTGATGGCACCGTTTTCGATGATGGGCTTTTTACAGCACGCCAGGAGCGCAGCAGGTCGGTGACAAGCGGGCCTTGCACGATCAGCGGCCAGGTGTTTGAGGAGAGCGACCAACGGCGAGATCGCGGCCCTTGCGCTGCGGTGCGACCTGGTCGATCGGGAGCGTGAATTCGTAGACCGAATTTACTTTTGCGGTCTGCGCGGGATGCCAGACGCTGGTGGGCATGGTGAAGTCGGCGTAGCAGCCAGTCTCGGCGAGGATCTGCATTTCGGAATCGACACCGCAGAACAGACCGCCGGCGGAATTGGCCAACGCGAAGTTGCCATGCACGAAGGCATAATGCGGATCGCTGGAGCCGTCGACGAGGGAGAGACAACGATGGCGAAAGGCAAGCTGGTCGCGGAATTCGACGAGCTGGCGACGCGTGTTCTCGGGCGTGTCGGGCTCGTGCATGCCGTGGTGAAGATGGATCTCGGTTTCGCCCCAGCCGGCATGGCAGTGTTCGGCGAGCATCTCGACAAGCTCTTCGTCGTATTGCTCGGCGGGATAGAAATAGGTATGGATGAGCGCGTGGCCGTCGTGGTCGCGCAGATTATCGATGACTTTCGGATATTCGCGGAACCAGGCTTCCTCGCGGCGTAATTGCTCGTCGCGGGCGACGCGCTTGTAGCCGCTGGTGGGATCAAAGGCGGGTTCAAAGTGGTCGGCGAGACAGAAGATGATGTGGACGGGGCGGGAGGCGGGCGACGCAGAGCCTGCCACGTTGGTCGGCAGCACGCGGCGGCTATAGGCGAATTTTTTGTGGAAGAACGCATTCGGTCGAGACTAGGGTGCGCTTACTAGTCTGCATCGCAGCGCTGAAGAGTGCGCCACCCAAAATCTGCTGACGCCGCTTAATGCCCGCGCGCAACGGGCATCCGATTTCCCGAGGGAGACGTGAGCAAGCTCGGTCTCCCTAGGGATCTCCAGCATGGATTCATTTAGCTCGCCGGCTTTCTGCCTCGCACTGCTATGGAGAATTCTCCGATGCGCATGTCCTCCATGCCCATTGCTTCGTACCACCGAAATACCTGCTCGTACGTGTGCTTGGACTGATACTTCGGAGAATACCAGTCGAAAGTGTCGAGGGTGCGCTTCTCCGCCGTCTTCTGCCGGTTTACGGGGAAGACGTGATGGAGCAAGCCCGCAGCGGGACGGCCGACCAGCGGCACTTTCCGCAGCGTCATCTCGGTGTTGTAGATGACCGGGACGGCGACCTTGAGAATGCCATGCAAAGTTTGCGGCTTCATGCGACTGGTGTAGCGGCGCCAGAAATCGCTGAAGCGATACCACTTGTTGTATCCGCTGTAGAGCCACACGGCGAGGATGCCGCCGGGCTTGAGATATTTTGCGAGGGTCTTGACGGCGGCTTCGCAGTCGGGCGTGTGATGGAGAACGCCGACGCTATAGATGATGTCGAAGCTTTCGGGCGCGAAGGGCAGGGCGAAAACATCGGCCTGCATGGCGACAAAATCGCGCTGGGCTAGATTTTTGGCGGCAACTTCGGCAGCGGCGCTGAGATCGATTCCGACGACGCGCGCGCCCCAACTGGTGGCGACCTCGGCGAAGCGACCCATGCCGCAGCCGACATCGAGAACGAGTTTACCCTTCATCTCCTCGGGCTTGAGCGCCGTCTTCCAGCGGAAGTTCGCGTCGGATTCTTTTATCTCGTCATTATCGAGCTGGGTTTTCTGATATTGGTGCCACTGGAATCCGAAGCTGGCGGCATAGTGCTGCGCGTCGACAAAGCGAGCGATGCCGTTGACGTTGGGATAGGCGCGCTTGCACGCGGGGCAGAGGTAGCCGCCGGCGTTATCGCTCTCGAGATGCGAACCGCAGCCGAGACAGCGTAGAATGGCCTGCAAATCAGCGGACATTATCGACGGCGCTGACTGCATCTGTTCTTCCGAAATCATAAGCCTCCAGGAAATGACGTCCGCGCTTGGGCGGGGGAGCATCTACGCTCGGGCCTTTCGCGGCTTCCTCATCCATCTCTTTGAGCGTCCGCGCCAGCGGCGGTGAACCCGACAGCAAAGTAGGGGAAATACTGAAATGTTTCGGGGGCAAAGAGTGCGCCGACGATGAATCCGACAAGAGAACTGGTAAGCGCTCCGACAACGAGGGTCGTATTCGGGTCGAGATCCTTCCTCTTGCGCAGGATCTTCAGGTTCTGAAATCCTCGCCGGAAGAACATCAAATAGAGAACAAGAATGGGAATGCCGCCTTCGGCGGCGGCCTGTAGATAGGTCATGTGCACGTCACGCCAGATTCCCGAGTAGGTGGGGAAGTTGCGCGCTCCGATGCCGAAGATTGGGTAGTGCTCGATGGCGTCGACGGCGCGCTTCATCAGATACATACGGTCCTGGTACGACCCGTAGGCGGACTGCTCGGTGGTACTGCCGCCCTTCGAGGGCCGTGAAACGATCGTAGAGTTTGCCACCGACGGTGGCGGCGATCAGCCACGGCGGTGAAAATAGTAGCCCACGAGCAGCCATCGGACGGCTGCCTTAAATGGCGAAGAAGTACAGAAGTCAACACGAACCTGAGATGACCAGATCGATAAATCCGGCACGCGAGGCGGTGTCAAAAAGATGGTGAACTAGCATGATCAGCATTCCGCCGAGCCAGAGCACTTTCACGAGAGACGTTCTTACTGATGACCATGAATAGGTCAGGGCAAAGGGCAGCGCGAGCACCACGGCGAAGGCGAGATCGTTGGGATTCGAGTAAATGCCGCCGAGCACGCCATTCAGGCGGTCGACATCGTGACCCTTGGCGATACAGGCTGAACATGCCACTACCACGGAAATGGCCTGAATAAAGATGATCCGGCGCAGGCGATCAAAAGTTGTAATGAGGAGGAAGATGAGAGACCAGGCGACGATGATCTTGGAAAATTCAATCGACTTGCTGACCGCACCGCCCTTCCAGACGGGGGGGAATCCGCCAACGAAGAACAGACAAACGATGGCGAAGAGCAGCTTGCCTTCCTTGGGCATGTCTTTGAGCGTGCGCTTCGTGTGGCCGACGCTATTGAACAGGCCCCACA
>CAWEAB010000037.1:0-42844 GCA_963806745.1 uncultured Acidobacteriaceae bacterium | reverse complement strand
CCCACGGCCATAGTACCCGCGGCCATAGTATCCGCGACCCCAGCCGCCGTGATACCACGGGCCGACGCCGATGAAGATGCCGTTCGCGAACCAATCGGGACCGTAGTAGCCATACGGAGCGCACGCATACGGATAATACGAATAGTACCCGTACTCACAAACCGGAGCCGGCCCCACATACCCCGGTCCGATTCCAATTCCGAAACTGACCTGTGCCTGCGCCGCCTGCGTAAAGGCCAGCGGAACCATCAAAACCGTCAACATCGCCAAATATTTCAGTGACTTCATGGTAGACCCCCTTCTCCAGAACCCGTCTTCCCTGAACCGTTCGATTCGCCGGAATCCTGAGGCTTTCAGCTTTTCATCTCTTCTGAATGCCTACTCATTTGAACGCGCGTGGGCAGGAAAAGTTTCGGAAACGGGAGTGGCTGATTTCAACCATCCCGGCTGAATTCAGCCACTTACGGAGGAATGGACCTGCGCTCTTAGATTGCCGGGAATGGCGGCCAGGAAACCCATCTCTAGAAGAAGAACCGTCGTGCGCCAAACCGAGGGACATTCGGTCAGACGGAGCGCATCAATCAACCGCTTAACAAACGAAGCCCCCCGCAGGAGGATTGCTGCGGGGGGCTTGAATGTCTCCGATGATCCTAGTTGCCTCCAACTCGGATCGTGCCGCCCCCATGCCCTGTCGTCTCCGACGGCGATACTGCCTTTTGTACCTTATATGCGATATAGCCATTGGTGGTGGTAGCGGCGGTTTGTGTCGCATTGTTCACCGTAAAATTCGGGAACGGCGGAGCGGTTATACCCGGCCAAGTTACGTTGTACGTGTTGTTATCGCCGGAAGGCTTGTAGAGTTGCCAAGTTCCTCCCTGGGGAATGATCGCCGGCGAAGGCGTTACATTTACCACCCCCGTGGCGTTCACTCCTACTAAGATATACAGAGGTCCGCCGCCCACCTGGATCGCGTACGGATAGACATCCGAACCGTCGAGGTTGAAATTGACGGTTCGGTTCTGCGTCTGGGGATATATTGTGGTCGTGCTGTTGGCGGGAACGTTGACAGGGTTCGGCGTAAAAACAGTGACGCCCTGGACATCAGCCTCGAAGTAGACGCTGATGGCGCTGCCCGAACCGTTGACAAACGCGACTCCCTGTCCATTTGCAATGATGCAGGTAACGGGCGACGCACCCGTGCCTGAAATAGAAATCTGGAGCGGGTTCGGAGTATCTTCTGCAATCGGTGGTAGGTTGCGCGCTGCGGCCATGGCTGGCTCCTTTTCGAATTGAATTTAGTTATTTCCCGATAGGTCGAAAACTGGGGTCCGACAACAAGCTCTTGAGATCGGCGATACCCTTGAGGGTGGCCAGGCTATATCCCTGACGCAAGCTCTTTTCTATACACTGCAAAGCCCGTGCTCGATCGCCCAGATCCTCATAAGCTTCACCGACGCTTTCCAGGACACTTGCGTCATCCGGTGAAAGAGCGAGTGCCGATTGTATGTGAGAAATGGATTTCTCACGAAGTTTTTTTTGTGCATACAGTAGAGCCAGATTCGCCTGCATCACCGCGTCCCGGGGAGTTTCCTCGACGCCACGTTCGAGCAGTGCGATCTCGCGGTCCCGCGCCTTTCCTGCATTTTCGCTCTCATTAAGACCTTCGTATGCGATTGCCAGGTTGCCCCAGACTAGATAGTCCTTATCGTTTAGTCGCAGAGCTTTTTGAACCGCATCCGCCGCTTCAGCAAATTTCTTCTCCTGAATATCGAGATACCCAAGATTCGCGTAAGCCGGATAGCTAGGATCGATCGCAATCGATCTTCGCAGAGCCTGTTCAGCATCGGGAAAGAACCTAGGCTCGCCTTTGTCGATATACACAGAGGCTAGGTTGAGATAGAGCGAAGCATTGTCCGGGGTAAGTTGGATGGCACGCTTGAACTCGGCAATTGCCTCATCGTGACGATCGTGGTCCTCCAGAAAATTGCCGAACTGGTTATATCCCTCCCAGAAATCAGGGCGTAGGGCAATCGCCTTGCGGAATGACGCCTCCGCGTCCGCGGGGCGGCCCGCATTGTCGAACGACTTGGCCAATCCGATTTCGGCATCAGCGTTGCGCGGATCAAGCTGTAGGGCCCGTTGATATTCCTGCAACGCCAATTCATATTTCCCAGTCGCGCGATGGACGTGCCCGAGTGTCACATACACCACCGGCAAACGGTCATCCAGCTCCTCCGCCTTCTTGCAATTCGCCAGCGCTTCGTCAATCCATTTCGTATCTTTGTCGAGCGAGTATTTCAGCCGGTAAGCCTCCCCCAGTTCCGCAAATCCCAGAGCAAACCGCGGGTCGGCCTTCACTGCGCTATCCAGCGCGTCAATCGCCAGGTCCAGATTTCCCGGCTTGTCGTACCTCTGCGTATACCCCAGCGCCTTCAGATAAAGCTCGTACGCTCCCGCATTCACCGGTCCACCCGCGCGCAGCATCTCCGGCGTCACGTTGATCTTCATCAGCTTCGCCATGCGCGCCACCGCTTCATCTTCCAGCGTCGAAAAGTCTCCCGCCCGATCTTCGAGCGCCACCGAGCCGATCTGCCGCAAATTTTTCGTATTGATCAGGTTCACCGTCATCCGGATCGTCTGCCCATCGCGCTGCAAACTTCCCTGCACCGCAATTGTCGCGCCCAGTTCGCGCAGCGCTGTCGTGGGATCGGTAATCTTCTGCCGCCGCACCTCGCTCGTCGGCACCACCCACAGCGATTCTTTCCCCACCTCCAGATTCGTCAAACGCGAAGCCAAGCTGTCCATCAATCCCGCCGACACCGCCTCGTTTGCCGGATCGCCACCCACGTTCTCAAATGGCAATACCGCAATATGATCCACCGGCCGCATAAACAATGCGGAAATTCGGTCGCGCACGGCTGGCATGAACGACAAAATCGCCAGCACTACAACGGCGATCCCAAATCCTGCAAACCATCCGTTCCAGCGTGAAGCCGGCGCCGCCGCGCTCCCCCATACTGGACGAGAAGCCTGCTCAATCTGCATCCGCAGCTCTTTCGCCGAAAGCGACGAATTTCTCAGCGAAGATGGCCGCGAACCCGAAGGCCGCGTAATCGGACCGGCCGACGGATGGGACGATCCCGACTGCGCCGGGACAACGCCCGAAGAAGCCGTTCCGACTATGTCCTCCGTCTCCATCTCCAGATGTCCGCGAAACTCGCGCAGGTCCGCCAGCATCTCCCTGCAGCTTGCGTAGCGCGTAGCCGGCTCCTTCGAAAGCGCCCGATAGATAATGTGCAGCAGCTCAATCGGCACCGCATCGTCCATGGGACGCGGTGCCTCGTTCAGGATGGCAAAGATCGTCGCGGCCGCCGTCTCCCGCTGGAACGGATTCTTCCCCGTTACCATCTCGGCCAGCACGACTCCGAGCGACCAGATGTCGGTCCGCTGGTCGATCACCTTGCCCATTGTCTGCTCGGGCGACATATAGCCGATCGTGCCGACAGTGCTGACGCTTTGTGTCGAACCCGTCGATGAAGCAAGCCGCGCCAGGCCAAAATCCACGATCTTGGCGATACCCTTCTGCGTGATGATGACGTTTGAGGGCTTAACATCGCGGTGGATGACCGCGCCCGCGTGAGCCGCGCCCAGCCCCTCAGCGATCTGAATGGCGATGTCCACGGCATCGCGAATCGAGAGTGCGCCGCGCAGAATCTTGTGCGCCAGGGTCTCGCCCTCGTAATACGCCATCACGATGAAGACGCGCCCGTTCGGCATCTCCTCAAAGCCGTGAATGACGCCAATGTTGGTATGGTCGAGAGAGGAAGCGGTGCGCGCTTCGCGCAGCACGCGCTCACGATCTTCCGCGCTCGCAATCAGGTGTTCAGGAAGGAATTTTAGCGCTACGGTGCGCTCCAGCTTGACGTCCAGCGCGCGATACACCACACCCATTCCACCGGCCCCAAGCAGGCCGAGAATGCGGTAGTTGCCAACAACATCTCCCGCGGACAACGTGGCGCCAGTGTTCGACACGGGACGTCTCCCACACAAAACCAACTGCATAATACGCTACCGCAATTCGCGGATACAAAGAAGTGGATGGGACGGGACCATTGGCAGGCTCCAATCTCCCGGCAACCGGCTCTATGCTCCGAGCAAGCGTTTCTCACAACTTGTTCTCCACGGATTTCACGGGTCTCGAGGACTGGAGCTTGCAGCTAAATTCTTGACCGAAGCCATAGACGAGAATCTGGTGTACACTTCCGACACCAAGCCGCAGCGCGCCGCGGCGACAACCCCACCAAGAGGTCGACATGCAACTTCGACTCGAGAGCCGTCCGGTCGGCGATGTGCTCATCGTCCAGTGCCATGGACGCATCGTTGCCGGCAACGAAGTCTTCACCCTCCACTCATCCGTCGGTGATTCAATCGTCAAGTACGGAGACGTAGTTCTCCAACTCGACCAGGTCGATTTCGTCGACTCCAGCGGGTTGGGGGCACTCGTGCGCCTCATGCAATCGGCCCGCGCCAAAGGTGGAGACCTCAAGCTCAGCGGCCTCTGTGAGCGTACGCGCAAGACGCTTGAGATGACGGGGCTGATCAAGCAGTTCGAGATCTATGAGGCGGTAGAAGAGGCGATCACCGCAGCCTATCTAGGTTCGCGCTATTCGAAGGGCATCGCAGGAGACAATCGTCCGCGCATCCTTTGCGTCTACGAATCCAATGACGTCTGCACGTTTCTGCGCGAGGTGCTGTGCAGCGCGGGCTACAACGCGCTGACCACCATGAGCATCGACGACGCGCGCATCCTCCTCAAGGCGACGAAAGCCAAGCAGGTGATCCTGAGTGCGAAGATGCAAACGGTCTACGGGAAATCGACGAAGAAGATGCTGGAAGAGATCGATCCGCAGGTGAAGGTCACAGTGCTGGAAGAAGGTTTCGGGACGCAAGATCCCGGCGAAGCGGCGGAGAAACTGCTCGGACAATTAGGAAGTGCGGCGTAAGAGATGCTCACGTAGCGACGGCCGGCCTGTCCCACCAAATTCCTGGTCGTCGAACCGTCGAAATCGCTTATACTTCTGTCCCTGTTCCGCGCGGTCGCTCGTCCGTTACTGCCTGTGCAGACGCGCTTGGCGAGTGCCCGCTGAAGAGTCGGAAGGGGTTCGCTTGTCTTTCTCACCGGCGCGCACTATTTTCAGGTATTTCACACGAGCCCTGGCTTGCCTACTTGCGCTTCTCGCATCGAGCGCGCACCCCTTATTGGCACAAACCTCCACTTCGCCTCTCGCCGGTCTTAATACAGGACCGGACTCTATGGCTAACATTGATTTTGCCGCCTTCTATGTCGAGCAGCAAAACCGCGTCGCCGAGGATAAAGAGAAGAGAGAGCAGGAAAGACAACGGCTGATCGAATCGGGCATTCTGTCGGCCCTCGACCTCGACGCTCCCAATAGCGCCATCCAGCAATACAATGCGGCCAACGCCCTTCTTAAGGAACAGAAGTCGAGCGAGGCGATCCCCCACCTACAGAAAGCGATCGCCAATTACACCAAATTCGTCGCCGCACACATGGGGTTGGGCTTGGCCTATTTAGACCAGGGTGATACGGCTCGCGCCAGGAGTGAATTCGAGATCGCCGCGGGACTTGATGACAAGTTCGCCGGATCCTTCCTCAATCTCGGCCGTCTCGCGTTATCAGCCGGCGATTCCGCATCGGCGAAATCGGATTTCGAGAAAGCTGCTTCTCTTCGTCCGAAAGACCCCATGATTCTCTCCCTTCTCGCCTATGCGGAACAGCAGAATCACGACTACTCCAGAGTCCTCGACCTCTGTAATCGCGTGCATGCGCTCGACCACAAAGGAATGGCGAATGTGCACTACGTCGCCGCTGCGGCTGCCGAGTCTCTCAAGGACCCTGACGTCATGGAGAGTCAACTGAAGATATTCCTCAGCGAGGATCCGACCAATGCCTTCGCTCCCGCGGCGCGCAAGAATCTAGACATCCTTGCGCGCAACCGTGAGGTTAAGCGCGCAGTTGGCGAATATGAGTCAGCCGTCCGGTGTTGTGTCCGATTCACCGCGTCGATTGACGACGATGCCAAATAGTGACCGATTGAAAGCGCAGTTGGGCGCTTTGGGATCAGACTCGGCCGGGACATACTGTGGCGAATGCACCAAGTCAGCCGAGGCCGGTTCCGCGGCGACCACGGAAGCGAGCGTTCACCTTCCCAGTCTCGTTCCGGACGCGGCCAGTGAATCCAGCCTGGTCTGGACGATTCGCAGAAGCGTCGATCAGGTCAATCTCTTCTTCGCGGTGAGCCATCATGGGCACATGATCAACGATCTCAAGGGTTCTGACTTTCAGATCTCCGACGATAATAAGCCACCCGAAAGAGTGCTAGAATTTGCGCCGCAATCCAAACTTCCCTTGCGGGTTGCCCTTTTGATCGACACCAGCGGTTCCGTGCATGACCGCTTTTCGTTCGAGAAGCATTCAGCCACACACTTTATCCAGACGGTGCTGACCAATCCTTCCGACCTCGGTTTCATCGCAGGCTTCTCGACCGGGACGATGGTAACGCAGGATTTCACATCCGATGCGGCACAACTCGCAAGCGGCATCAACAAGCTCTCTAATGAAGGCGGAACGGCTCTCTTCGATGCGGTCACATTTGCATGTTGGAAACTAGCCGAATATCCCGACGGCGATCGAGTCGCGAACGTTCTGATCGTGCTCAGCGATGGCGAGGACAACTCCAGTCACACTTCGCTGAAGCAGACGATTCAGGTCGAGGAACGGACCGGGGTAACCGTTTATGCAATAAGCACGCGAGAAGACATTGGCGATAAGACGGACGCTGACAAGATTCTGGAGGCGCTTGCGGAGCGGAGTGGCGGCGAGGCAATGTTCCCGCACGATGCGCCGACGCTTTCCAAGTCGTTTGACAAACTGCGAGATCTGATTCGCAGCCGCTACTTCATTGCCTATAAGCCGGCAGATTTTCAGGCGGATGGAAGGTATCGCACGATCCACGTCTCGGCTACGAAAGACGGGCAGCATCTGAAGGTGCAGACCCGCAAAGGGTATTACGCGCGGCTGGAACCGAGACCGAACTAAGTTCCCCAGACGGCCCGAGAGCAAGGCCTGGGGTGCGAGCTAGGCGGACGGTGGTGCTCCCCCAAGCAGGCAGTGCAACCTGAGCGTCTGCAATGGCTTAGGTCGTGTGATATTCATCACAATCGCTCGTGACTCGAATCACGGCCTGTAGTTCATACCTCCCCTAAGCTTCCACACAGGGTGAGGTGACCTCCACATGGTTCTCCTACAAGACATCAAGGGTGTTGACGATAGAAAACGAGAGGGAAACTCCGTGAAAACGACGTCTGAACCGGCGCATTCGCCATCCGAGCCTGCTGGTTCGTCCGAGCATGGCGCGCCGCATGTGTCGAAGGAAGTTTTCAAGCCGCGGCTGATTTTTTGGGAAGTAACTAAAGGCTGTAATCTGCGCTGCGTGCATTGCCGCGCAACCGCGACTGAACTGGCCTCCCCAACCGATCTACCGACCGCGAAGGCGCTTGACATCATCGACCAGATTGCCGCGCATTCGAATCCGATTCTGGTGCTGAGCGGTGGCGAGCCGCTTTATCGCTCCGATATTTTCCAGCTTGCCAAGTACGCCAACGACAAGGGACTGCGCGTGGCGCTGGCGACGAACGGAACGCTCGTGACCAAAGAAGTCGCACGCATGATCGCCGATTCGGGAGTGAAGCGCGTCTCGATCTCGCTTGACGGAGCGGATGCATTGACGCATGACTCGTTCCGCGGAATTCCGGGAGCATTCGAGGCCGCGCTGCATGGCTTCCGCAATTTGAAGGAAGTGGGCATGTCGGTGCAGATCAATATGACGATCGCGCGCCACAACGCCGACCAGTTGCCGCGAGTGCTCGACCTGGCCAAGACGATTGGAGCCGACGCGCTGCATACTTTCCTGCTAGTTCCGGTTGGTTGCGGAGTGGATATTGCGGACGATCAGATGGTGCCTTCGGATGAATATGAGCGGATGTTGAACTGGTTCTACGACCAGTCGCTCGAAGGCGGAATTGAGTTGAAGGCTACTTGCGCTCCGCATTACTTCAGAGTTGTACGGCAGCGCAGAGCGGAGGAGCGGCGGGCGGCAGAGAAGAATGCCACTCTTACCGGGGGCGGCCCAGGAACGATGGGGCACGCCGCAGATACGAAAGCCATTGGACCGACCGACATGATGATGCCGGGAGGAACGGGAATTATTCTCAAGCCACAAGCGGTGCCGAAGGGTAATCACACCGGGCATCCCGACGGGAAATCACAGCGGACATCCGGGAGGTCACCCGAGCGACATGAATGCGATGACGAAGGGCTGCCTAGCCGGAACGGGCGTGTGCTTCCTGTCGCATGAGGGCGAAGTTTTCCCCTGCGGATATTTGCCGGCGATTGCGGGCGATCTGCGCAAGGAAAAGTTTGCCGACATCTGGGCGGACGCGAAGGTGTTCAACGACCTGCGCGATACGGATAACCTCAAGGGCAAGTGCGGCTGCTGCGAGTTTCGCAACGTCTGCATGGGCTGCCGGGCGCGGGCGTTCGCGGCGACAGGAGATTACCTCGATCCGGAACCCTTTTGCGTCTATGAACCGAAGTCGCCGGCGCTGCGGGCCAAAGTGGACCAGCGCGGCAACTGAGTATCCCTCCCCTTCTAAAGCTAAAGGGAAGAGCGCACAATGCTCTTCCCTTTTTTGTTGGCGATGACGACGTGGCGGGGATTGCTTGAACTTAATTCCCCGGATTTACGCGGAGAAATACTGATCAATCAAAACGAAAAAGGACTTGCTCTTGATACGTAACCCGTGAGATCCGCGTGAGACGAAGTTTCCCTACCTCCCGATCTACGGGCTGACTCCGCCGGTGTGGCAGTCGCTGCAATTTACGGCGGTCATGTCGCCCAGGTCTACAGGGTGCTTGAAGTCGGCTCCGGGGGCAGCCGCTACGCTTACCTTATTCTCCTGCTGACTCAGAACGGTGTGACAGGTGTTGCAGCCCTTGGGAATGACCTTGCCTTCGGGGCTTACATGATTGCCGTCGTGGCAGCGGAAACAGCCGTTGAAGTAGAGGTGGCCGATGTTGTTCGGATGGGTGCGCCAGTCGAGCTTCATTTCCGGGAAAAACGTGAGCTTGTAGATGCGCTGGAGTTCTTCGACCGCGCTGCGGATCTCCGGCTGCTTATTTTTGGCGATGTCAGGATACTTAGCGGAGTAAAAGTCTTCTATGGTTTTTGCGATGCCTTGCATGGCTGCGTCGGTGTCTTTGTAGTCGCCGGTGAGAGCCGCTACGGACTGCTGCTTTAGGAATGGCAGAGTGATGTCGAGGCGGTGGGCGGCGAAGGACCGATCGACGGACGTGTCAGGCGGCACGTAGATGTGCGTCGGACGATTGTGGCAGTCGATGCAATCCATGCGGCGCTTGGGCGAGCTGGCGATCTGCTCTTTGGTGAGTTTGGAATCTTTGGCGAAGTACTCGGTGACGCGGCCTTGAATGTCGCGAGCTTGAATGTAGGCGATGTTCTGGCGCTCTTCGTCGGTGGCAATGTAGTTGATCTGGTTGGAGATATTCATGTGCCAGTGGATGCCCTCGGGCTCTCCGGTGGAAGGATCGCCTCCGCCGGTCGAGATGAGGAGACGAATCTGGCGCGGGGTATTCTTTTCGTCGCTCGAAAAGTGATTGAAGACCTTGAGCTGCGCGCCATAGAACTTCTTTGGCCAGTGGCAGGTCTCGCAAGTATCGGCAGCAGGACGCAGGTTGTGGACAGGCGTTGGAATGGGACGCGGGAAGGTATTGAGCGCGGTCTTAAAGACCTGGCGCGCACCGGAAAGCTTGGACTTGACGTACCAGGTAGCGCCGGCTCCGACGTGGCAATCGACGCAGGCGACACGGGCGTGTGGTGATTGCTGGTAAGCGGTGAACTCGGGCGCCATCACGGAGTGGCAGAGCTGTCCGCAGAAGCCGACGGAGTCGGTGAAGGTGTAGGCCTTGTAGCTGCCGATGACGCTCATGCCGACGAAGACGATGATGAAGGCGAGGAAGAGGGCGACGGCGCCGCGGTGCGAAGGATCGGAGAAATCGAGGCGGAAGTAGGAGGGTGAGCCGGTGTCTTGCAGCCGCTTGCGGCGGGAAAAGAGCGCACCGAAAACGGTGAGCAGCAAACCGAGTGCGAGGAATCCGGGTGCGACCATGTAGGCGAGGATGCCGACGTAGGGACTGGGATGGTCCGACGTCATGTCAATGAAGAAGAGGAAGAGAATGTTGCCGAGAGCGACAAAAGAGAGCGCGAGCCCGATGATGGAGATGGGATTAGCGACGAACGCGCGCAGGCGGGAGATTGCGGAAAGAGGAGCGCTCGACGGGGATTCGGCCATGACTTGCAAGACCTCCGGATTATTTTGAGAAAGCAAAGTCTACATCAGATACGGCTGTCGCCAGGGTTAAAACGCTGGCGGTTGTGGGGCGTCATTTCGATATCAGTTCGCGGATGGCCCTGAGACGAGACAAGCCCTGACTCTACGCGACATTCTTCGTTACTTGTGGGCGGCTGGCTCGGATTCTTCGTCTTCCTCCGAGGAGCCGGACTTTTCCTCTGCGGCGCGCGCGGCCAGCAGCGTTTCGCTATCGAGGCCGTGCTCTTCCTCATAGTGATGCGCGGAGACCTTACCGTCCCACCAGGCCCAGTTCATGGGATAGGCGTCGGGATCGAGGAAGATCTGGTAGAAGTGCCAGACGATGATGGCGAGAGTGGCCAGGATCGCCTCGTAGAAGTGAATGGCAGTGGCAACATCAAGCCACCAGCGGGCGAACAGGTGAGCGACTATGACCTTGGCCCAGAGTGCGATGCCGGTAGCGGCCATCACGAAGACGCCCCAGACCAGGGCCCAGTACTCGGCTTTCTCGGCGTAGGTGAAGCGCTTGAACTCGGGTTTCGTTCCGCCGAGTCCGAGGTAGTAGCGCATGACGCCGAGGACGTCGAATGCGTCTTTCGGCTCGGGGAGCAAGTCGAGAACGAGTTTGCGGCCATCGCGTGTGAATATGGCGTAGAGGAAGTGGTAAACACCGGCGCCGATCATGATGACGCCTGCGATGCGATGAACGATGCCGCGAACGCGCTCTCCCATGCCCGGGATGTAGGAGAGGAACGAGTCGGGGTACTTGAGGGCGAAGCCGGTGATGACCAGCGTGAAGAACGATAGCAGCAGGGTGAGGTGCTGCCAGCGCTGGTTGGGATTCATGCGGGTGACGGTGCGCGGATAGGCGTCGCGGGCGAGGATGGCTTTGCGGCGCCAGATGATCAGGTTGTGCAGGAGCATGCCACCGATCACGCCGAAAATCATGAGGACGTAAAAGCCGCGGATGAAGCGGACGGCTTTGCTGCCGGTGTCGGCGGAGAGCGGGGCGTCGACGTGCACCTTGCCGAGCGTGAATTTTTCCGTCACGCCGGGATGGCATTGGCCGCAGGTTCTGACCAGGTTGGCCTGGTTGATGGTGGAACGCGGATCGCTGGACGGCAGGATGTTGTGGACGCCGTGACAACTGGCACAGTTGGCGACGATCTGGGAACCGCGCTTGGAGGCGAGGCCGTGATAGCTGGCGAGATAGGTGGAGGCGCGAGAGCCTTCGACACCGATCTCCTGCGAGAGTCGCACGCCTTCGTGGCAGCGGGCGCAGGTGACCTTGGCGAGGTTCTGGGCGTTGACGGGAGAGTTCGGGTCGAGATGCGACTTGATGGAGTGGATGCCGTGGCAATCGGTGCAGACCGGGGCTTGTGAGTTGCCGCGCGCGATGGCCTGACCGTGAATGCTCTGCATGAATTCGGATTTCACCGATTCATGACACTTGGCGCAGGTCATTGGAACGTTGAATTTGAAGATAGAGGATTTGTCGTCGCTGGCGCGGCGAATTTCGTGGACGCCGTGGCAGTCGGTGCAGACCGCAGCTTTGGTGGAGCCGTTGGCGACAGCCTGACCGTGAACACTCTGCTCGTAGGAATAGAACTGCTGGGTGGTTTCGCCGACGCTCTCCATGATGGGCTTCTTGGAGTGGCAGGTGGCGCAGGTGGCGGGGATGTTGTTGTGATGAACGGGGGACTTGGGATCGTCGGCGGCAAGAATCTGGTGCGGGCTGCCGTGGCAGGCGAGGCAAGTCGGGGCCTGCTTATCGCCATCCTTGCGAGCTACGGCGTGAACACCCTGTTGATATTGGTGAACCGCATCGTCGTGGCAGGTGGCGCACTGCTGGGGAACGAGTTTAGAGGCTTGCTGGACTTCATGTGTCTGGCCGTGGCAGCTGGCGCAAGCTCATCCTTGCCCAAGATCGAGTGCACGCTTTGCGGAACCTGCGCGACCTCGTCGGAGTGGCACGAGGCGCAGGTCGGCATCTTCATGTTCTTCGGATGCGGATACTCTTTGACGCCCTCGTGGCAGGTGGTGCAGCCGAGTTCGCCGTGGACGCTCGACTTGTGTTTGGCGGGATCGACGTGGAGGCTCTTGCCTTTATCGGACTTCATGCCGGGATCGCCGTGGCAGGCGAGGCAGTCCGTATCGGCAGCCGTGACGGGCAAGACGAAAAGCAGAGTAAGGCCCAGAGTTAGGCCGAGGAACAATCCGAATTTTCTTCCTGCCGCCATGTAGACGACTCCTTTTAGCGATACGCGAACAACATTGCGTAGATGATCCAAACGACGACGCTGAAACCAATGCTTAAAGCGATCCAGGCGAAGGCACGGATCGTTCGTACGACGATTTCCGGTTGCGGCTCTTCCATGTACGACTCGAGTTGTCCGCTTTCCACCAGAGCCTGATACTCCAGCGGCTTGTCACGCTTGAGTTCGGCGAGGGGCATATGGCCGGTGAACACGGTCGTATCCATGGGGAATTTTTCGGGACGCAGATGCGTGTTGAAAAAATGCACCGTGAAAATGAAGCCGGTGGCGAGCAATGCCTCGTCGCTGTGGATGATCGTGGCGACGTTGATGAAGGGACCCGGCAGCACGCGCGTGAAGAAGACCGGAAACCAGAGTGTGAGGCCGGTGCTTCCGATCACCGCGATTCCCCAGAACACTGCGAAGTAATCGAATTTCTCCCAATAGGTCCAGCGGCCGTACTGCGGGCGCTGGCCCACACCGACAAACCACTTCATGGTGGCGATGAACTGGTCGAGATCCTGGCGATTGAGCATCATGGAATCGGGGCCGAAGATCAGGCCGAGCCAGGTCTTCCGCTCTCTCTTCTTCATCTGAATGAGGCTGTAGATATGGGCAGTGAAGACGCCAAACATCAGGACTGCGGCGGTGCGATGAATGTAGCCAGCCGTCTGAAATCCGCCAAAGATGCGGGAGACGATCGCGGCCCACCTGGTATAGGAAAACTTAAGCGTCATGCCGGTGGTGGCCAGACTGATGAAGCTGACAATCATGCAAGCGTGAAGCGCGCGCTGGAGACGAGTAAAACGGACGAACTCGCGATCCGGACGAGGCGGGGCGGGAAGATGCGTTTGAGCGGAGAGTTGTGCGCTCTGATGCCTCAGTTCGAGATCAGTCGGCATGATTTCCATCCTTGCCAGCGGGGTTGCCACCGGCTTTCTCAGCGTCCTCACGGGCCTCTTCGGCGCGCAATTCGCGCCGCATCTGTACAGCTTTCGGGAGCCAGAGCAAAGTGTGAATTCCTCCAAAAACGAAGGTCGAGACGCAGCAGCGTAGTCATGCCCCAGAAGGTCCAGAAGAGGAAGGGATATTTCTTCGGATCGTGGTGGGTGGCATGCGTGAGATAGCCGGCAAAACGGCGCGTCGCGGTAGCGTGACATTTCTGGCAGGTTGTGACGACATTGGCGCGACTGAGGTGCGAGCGTGGATCGGAGGGAGGAAGAATGTCGTGCGATCCGTGGCAGTCGAAGCACTTCGCGGTGTTGGTGTAGCCGAGACGCGAGACCTTACCGTGATAAGTCTCGAAATAGGTTTTGGCAATCTCGCCGTGGCAACGGCCGCAGGTCGTCATGATGTCAAGCTTGAAGCCATCGTCGTCAGTGCGGCGAATGGAGTGCGCGGTGTGGCAGTCGTTGCAGACCGGGAGTGGTTTGTCGGTCTTGGTGACCGAGGCCGAATGGATGCTTTGCACGAACTGTTCCTGAATTCCGTGGTGGCAGGCGCCGCAGGTAGCGGGCACATTTTTCGGATTCACGGTTGAATCAGGATCGGTGCGGGGCAGAATCAGGTGCGCGGTGTGGCAACTGGTACAGGTCGCGGTCACCGTCAGACCCGACTTCGTCAAGCCCTTGCCGTGGATGCTCTCGGTGTAGTGCTGAATGATCTCGTGCTGGGGTCCGGTGTAGCGCACGGCTGCCTTCTGGCCTTCGCGATGGCAACCGCCGCAAAGCGTGGGCACGTTAGTGGGGAAACTGACCGACTCGGGATCGTGCTTGCCGAGAATGTGATGGCCGCCGTGGCAGTCCTTGCAGTTCGGAGCGTTCTTGTCGCCGGCGGCCTGGAGTTGACCGTGACGGCTGCGCTGATATTGCTGGCCGACTTCCTCGTGGCACTTACTGCACTCGACCGGATGCGTGATGGTTTCGCAGGGGCGAACGCGAGAAGCGTTGACTTCGGAGTGACACTGGCTGCAGGCGACTTTCGCGTGGCGTGAGCCAGCGACATCGTTCACCTGCACGAACATGACGCGGCCATCGGCGGCTTTCAGAGTTTGATTGGCGTGGCAGCGCATGCAGTCGGCGTCGGCCATGCCCTGGGTGTAGAAGACATTGCGAATCTTGTGGGGCTGGTGACAGTCCATGCAGGCGGGCAGAACGTTGGCTTCCTTCTCCCAGAGTTCGCCCCGGATTGTCTTGCGGTGAACGACCTCGATTTGCGCGTGGCACTTGGTGCAGGTGGCCGCGATGTTGTGGCGATTGATGGAAGACTTTGGATCCGTGTGCGGGAGGATGTTGTGCGGCGTGTGGCAGGAGACGCAGGTGGCGGCGACGATCAGACCTTTCTTGAGGACAGCCTCGCCGTGGATGCTCTCGGAATAATTTTCGAGGATGTTGTGCTGGTCGATGTTGCGGTTCGTCTGCACGGGGGTGCCTTCGCGGTGGCAGCGTCCGCAGACGAAGGGGACTTTCAGAGGAGCGACGGCGGAGTTCTTGTCTTTAACCGGGAGGATATCGTGGTTGCCGTGGCAGTCCACACAGTGGGGCGCCAGGGCGTCGCCGCGGGCGATGGCTTTGCCGTGGAGAGAGTTGGAGTGCTGCTTGAATTCGTCGGTGTGGCAGGTACCGCAGTCGACTCGCTTCAGCGGAGCATCATGGGGCAGATCCTTGCCTTCGAGATCGGCGTGGCAGTTGGTGCAGGAGAGCGAACCGTGGACGGAGGACTTGAACTTTTTGCCGTCGACGAAGCGTGAGATTGTCTTTCCAGCCTTTTTGGTAGTAAGAGATTTATCGCCATGGCAGGCGAGGCAGTCGTCGTTGGAGATATCGGCAGCGGGGGCGGCAGCGGAGGAGGCGAGGAGGAGGAAGAGACCGGCACAGGCTATCCTGCTAATCCCATTACGGAAAAAGCGCGCATGGTGAGGGGCGTGGGGAGCCCAGAGGTTTGCCCAAACGGCCATGCGAAATGCCTCCTTACGAGGAAAGCGCTGTTGAATAACACAACATCTTGGGGGTAGGAGGTACATAGAGGCAGTGAGTCGCCGCACCTCCATGGGTGATTTGAGTCACAAGGTGGATGTACAAGAAACACGCTGGCCGGGCCGGAAGGGCGAACCATTCGCGAAGATGGGCGGCATGCAAGGGGCATGGCGTCGCCTGGCGATGCGCGTCGCAGCCCGGAGTAACGCGTACTGAGCCTAGTGCGTATGGGCGCTGCGCGAATGATTAGAGCCGGGGGAGTTGTGCGGGCCATGGTCGGAGCCGTGACTGTGACGGGTGCGAAGCAGGCCGACCGAACGAACGCGGTCGTAGGCAACGTGAAGGTCTTCGCTGAGGAGACGAACGACATGCATGCAGATTTCGCCGTGCTCGCGAAGAAAATGGAGGAGTTCGCGGCGGCGGATTTGGGCGACCTGGACCGACTCCATCACCTCGGCGGTGACTTCGAAGACGCCGTCAGAGAGGGCGGCGCTCAGCCCCAGCACCTCTCCTGCATAGGCGTTGCGGAGGGTCATGCGGCGGCCACTTTCTGAACAGACGGTGAGGCGTACGCGTCCCGAGCAGAGCAGATAGACGCTGCGGGCGGGCTGGCCTTCCCGAAACAAGATAGTTCCACGCGGCCAGGACTCGAGAGACTTGATTTCGTCGAATTGCTGAAGAGCATCGGGCTCGAGATCACAAAACACGCCATCCGAGCGCTGCGTGCAATCAAGGCAGCTCTGCGACATATAAATTGTCTCCTGATACGGTGATACGCGGTCGAGGCGAGGGAAACAGTGATTCGAGTCACCGGAAATAGTGACCGTTGCCACAGGAGGGCTGGTTCGTTCCCGTAAGGCAGTTCCTATCCCGTGGTCGCGAGGGAGCGGAGGGCGGCTTTGTTGCGGATGACCAGGGTCGAACCCTTGGTCTGGAGGATCTGGCGTTTTTTGAGATCGGCGAATAGGCGCGTGACGGTCTCGCGCGAGGTGCCGATCATCTGAGCAATTTCTTCGTGGGTAAGGGAGAGCTTCACGCGCGGCTCCTGCTTTTGTGACTCGCCGTTTTTCGAACTCCATTCGATGAGCAGCTTGGCGAGCTTTTCGGCGGCGGAGTGCGAGAGACCGAGCGAGCGAACCTCGTGGCAGGCGACGTTATATTTTTCGCTGAGCTGCTCGGCAACCTTGAAGCAGGCTTCGCTGTGCTCCCTGAGAAAGCGCAGGAAATCTTCGCGCTTGACGAAATTGACCTGGCAGGGATCGATGGTCTCGGCGGTGAGTTCGTAGGCTTTGCCGGAGACGGCGGCACTGAGGCCGAGAACCTCGCCCGGTTCGGCGATCTTGAGGATGAGAGTCTTGCCGTCACTAGCGCAGATGGAGAGTTTGACGCGTCCCTTGCAGAGGACAAAGATGCCTCGCGGGGCCTGACCTTCCACAAAGAGAACGGCGCCCTTGGGGTAAGCGGTAGCGTACTTGATGCTCTCGAAGGATTGTAGAGCGGCGGTCGGCAGGTCGCAAAAGAGCCGTTCGGCGCGCATCTTGCAGGTCAGACAGCTTTCGATAATGTCCAGTCCATATGGTGAGAGCATCTCACACCCCTTTGTGACATCGGCGGGCCACAGGCCTCAATTCGTGTGACCAATATCACGTATTCAGTGTGCGGCTGAGGTTAACTTGGGGCGGTGATAGGTGGCACAGGTGGGTGTGATGCGAATCACAAGGGGGTAACCAGAGCGATCCAGAGGAAGCCCCGCAATTCTCTGGAAGTAGGGCGTCTTTCAGGGCATACTAGTAGCCAGTCCCCCGAAATCCGACTGGCCCCAAGGACCATTTCAGTGCCCACGTTTCACGACGAAAATCATACCGAAATACACCTGGAACGATCCCACCTGCAACGTGCGGATCTGGATCGGGGGCGTCAAGAGCTGGCGCCGGCAGCAGCGGCGGACGTCGAGGCCCAGCGGAAGCGGATGCTGATTGCGCTTGCCATTCTTCTGGTGGCGCTGGGAGCGGTGATCGCAAAAGACTGGGACTTCTGGTTTCCGTCCAAGGGAGAATCGCCGGAGGCAGTGGCATTGCGGAAGGCCAAGGCAATCGCAGAAAATCCGCCGACGCCGGAGCCTGTTCCACACGAGCGCAAGCCGGTGAAGGCGGAGGCCGCACCCGTAATTCCACTGGCGGCTACGACTGTGCGGACGGCATTACCTTCCTTGCAGGTGGAGGTGGTGGCGGGAAACCGAAGTGTGAGCGTGCCGGAGAAAAACCCGGTGATTCATGTCGATGTGGCTTCGGGAGCGACGGGAACGAGTGTGATGGCGCCTACGGGAATTGCGCCGGGCGCGTCGCGTGGGGTGCGGGTTTCGCGGGAAGCGGCGCAGAGTGTGGATGTGAGTGTGCCCCCTGATTATCCGCTGCTGGCGCGACAGATGAAGGTGCAGGGCGTGGTGAGCTTGCAGGCGCTGATTGCGCGCGATGGGACAATTCAGGAGTTGCAGATTTTGAGCGGGCCGGAGATTCTGGCGACCGCGGCGCGCGAGGCGGTAAAGCAGTGGCACTTCAAACCGTATCTTCAAAATGGCCAGCCGGTGGAGACGCAGGCCCGGATCACGGTGAACTTTACGATTTCTACGAACTAGAAAGATCCCATGCGTCGGAGCGTGCGGAGCTCGCTCATTCCTCTCCTGTCAATCTGTTTTCTTTTGTGCCTGTCTGCGAGTTTGCCGCTCGTGGCGGCGGGCGCGCGCAGCGGAATGAAAGGAGCGTCCTCCGTGAGTTTCAGCTTGCGAAGCCCCGATTTCACAAACGGCGGGGACATCCCCAAACAGCTCACGTGCGCTGGCGAAGACCGATCTCCCGCACTAGCGTGGAATGGTGCACCCGCAGGGACGAAATCGTTTGCGTTGATCGCCGACGATCCGGATGCTCCGGGAGGCACGTGGGTGCATTGGGTAATTTTCAACATTCCATCCGGCTTGAACGGTTTGGCTGGGGGAATGGGGAAAAAAGAGCAACAGGAAAATGGAGCGCGGCAGGGGCGAAACGATTTTGGCAAAACTGGCTACAACGGGCCGTGTCCGCCGCCGGGCAAACCGCACAGATATTTCTTCAAGCTCTACGCGTTGAATGCCGAATTGGCATTGGGGGCGGGAGCCACCAAAGCGGAAGTGGAGTCGGCGATGGAGGGCCACATTGTCGGGGAAGCGGAATAGGTGGGGACGTTCCGGCGGTGAGGGGGAGCGTTCTCAGGTCAAGGTGCCAAGAAAGGGCGTGAACCCGCGCACCAGACCGGATAGGGGAATAAAACTCCACAAAATTAAACGGGCGCCCGAAACTCTTTCGAGTCTCGGGCGCCCGGGCAGCCCTCCCCCAGAACTGCTCAATAGAAATGTAGGACGATGGCTATTTTTAGGAAATGGCCCGCGGGTGCCACCGGATTCCACCAAAGTGCCAGTTGGCTTCCAGCCTCCAGGTCTCAGCCGCCAGTAAAAGCTAATACGAACATTTCGTTGAGGTTCCGGCAGTCTTGCCTGGGGTCACACTTTAGCTGAGAGCTGCGTGTTCAGGACTCTTTGCCCAGGTTCGTATACGGGCCAGATAGTGTGGCCAGGCTAGCGCGACGGGAGTCGAGAATTCTTCTCCGAGTTCGAAGTTTGCGCCCGTGAGGGCTAGAAGGTCTACTTGGGGCTCAGCTTGAAAATAGCGCCATACCAGCTCGAGCAGTGAAGAAGGAGTGAGTTGGTGGGTGATCGCTCCGGGCTGAAAATATGGGTCGCGGAGAATCCCTTCACAGCGAATTTCGCCGGGAACGCCATCGTGGGAGGCGTCGAGAAAGAGAACGTGTGCGGCTCTTGCGATCGGCTCCGCCATTTCGGGGGTGAGTTGCTGGGAGACGACGATCATGCAGTTGGGCGATGAGAGTTCGGATTCGAGAGCGAGCGCCGCTTTGTGGCCAGCGCCATCGTCGGAGCACAGGGTGTTTCCGAAGCCGATAATTAGTAAGTTGGGCAAGGTCGATGATGCTTCTTTGATTCCAGCGATGGATTGCGGCCGCAGGAATCGCGATCGCAGAGCAGAATCACTTTAACCTACTGGATGTTTTCGGCGTCTAATGAATGACGGCCTCGCATGCCAGCTTGCGGGCATGGGTATAATTAGTGATTGCGCCATTATCGGCACGTGACTATCAGGAGGAATAAATGGATTCGCGCGAAAGCGTCTTTTGGACCCGCCTTAAAGCCAACCGCTGGGCCTATACGCTTACGATTTTATTGACACTTTCCCTTGGCATTCTGATCGGCACGGTTATTTCGTACGGGGTAAAGGGTAAAGAGGGACAGAGGTCCTCCGATGCCACGCCGCTGACGATTCCAGCGCCGCAGCAGCTTTCCAACGCCTTCTCGCAGATTTCCAAGCAACTGGAGCCGAGCGTCGTCAACATCAATACCGAGTCGACGATTAAGAACCCGCACCGCCGCGGTGGGCGCGTGCATCCCAATCCCGATCAGGACGACCAGGGGGATCAGGGCGGCGGGGATGACACTCCATTTCAGGATTTCTTCGACAAGTTTTTCGGCGGCCAGGGCGGACAGGATGCGGGCACGATCCGGCAGCGGTCGCTCGGGTCAGGCGTGATTGTGGATCCAAAGGGCTATATCGTCACGAACCGGCACGTGGTTGAAAAGGCGGACCGGATTCGCGTGAAGCTTCAGAGCGAGCCGGAGGGCGCGCCGGGTCATGACGCCAAGCTAGTCGGGATGGATCAGGAGACGGACCTGGCGGTGATCAAGATCGAGGTGGACCATGCGCTGCCGGCGGCGAAGATTGGGAACTCCGACGGCATGCAGGTGGGAGATTGGGTGCTGGCGATCGGCAGTCCGTTTGGATTGCAGGAGACGGTGACGGCGGGCATCGTGTCGGCGAAGGGACGCAACATTGTTCCAAACCGGCAGTTCCAATCTTTTATTCAGACGGACGCGGCGATCAATCCGGGCAATTCCGGCGGACCGCTGGTGAACATGGCGGGCGAAGTGATCGGGATCAACACGGCGATTCTTACCGAGACGAGTTCGTACGCGGGTGTTGGTTTTGCTATGCCGTCAAACACAGTCGCGCAGGTCTACAACCAGTTGATCGGGCCGGATCACCGCGTGGCCCGTGGATCGATTGGGATTGAATTCGCGGCCCAACCGAACCCGGCGATCGCGCGTATTTATGGAACGGGAGTAACGGTTTCGAACGTTGTTTCTGGTAGCCCGGCGGAGCAGGCAGGGTTAAAGATTGGCGACACGATCACGGCCGTTGACGGTAAGGAACTCAAGAGCGGCGACGACCTGGTGGGTGACATTGCGTCGCGCAAACCGGGCTCGAAAGCCAAACTCGACTTTGTGCGCAACGGCAAGAAGCAAGAGACGACGGTGACCATCGCCGACCGCTCCAAGCTGTTTGCTTCGCGTCTGGGCGACGAAGACGAAAATCAGGGCGAGGAAGAACCCAAGCCCAGCAAGCTCGGGATGGCGGTACGTGGCATCACCAGCGACCTCGCGGATCGGCTGAACATCCCGATGGGCAAGGGCGTGGTGGTACAGGATGTGAAGCAAGGATCGTTTGCCGAGGATCTTGGACTAAACCGCGGCGACGTAATCCTGGAAGTCAACAAGCAGCCGGTGAACAGCGCCGACGATTTCTCGAAGATTGAAGCGTCGCTGAAGAGCGGGCAGGACGTGGTGTTCCTGGTGCGGCCGCGCGGGTCGCGGGCGCAGGATGGAACCATCTTCCTGGCCGGGACACTTCCGTAATCGAAAGATGCACCGGCGAGACTGGCATACTGTTTCCGTTTCGGGGAACATACAGTAGGCTGTCTCGCCGGCTTTTTATTGTGCGGTGGAGGCCGTTGTAGGGACGGCTTGATGTGCGAAAGATGCGAGATCAGAATCCAAGTCGAGGATGGAGGACCGGCGCGCTTTGCGGTGTGCTGGCCGTAACGCTGTGCGGCAGTCTACTGGCCGCATCTTCCGTGTCGACTACGGCGACGCCGAGTACGAAAGCGACGCCATCCACCGCGCCATCGAAACATACGAGCGGAGCGGCGAACACCGGCGGTTCGGCTCATAAGACTTCTGCTCACAAGAGCGCCGCACATTCCTCGAGCTCACATAAAACTTCTGCTCAAAAGACGTCGAGCGCTCGCTGGAAGAAAGGCTCGAAGAGTTCGCGCGTTTCTTCGCGGGCTTCGAAGAAACGCGGGCAGCAGGCGATCGATCACGAGCGGGCGACGGCCATTCAAGAAGCTTTGATTCGCGAGCATTACTTACAGGGCGAGCCTTCGGGATCGTGGGACAGCGCGACGCAGGCGGCGATGCAGAAGTATCAGGCCGACCAGGGATGGCAGTCGAAAACGACTCCGGATTCGCGGGCGCTGATTAAATTGGGGTTGGGGCCGAGCAAGGACCACTTGCTAAATCCGGAAAGCGCGATGACTTCGTCGCCAGCAACGGGAGATCCAAAGAGCGCGGCTAAGCCCGAACCTCGCGAGAATAGCCTTCCTCAGCAGTAAGTTATCGCCCTACAATTTATATAAGACAGCAGGCTCTCTTTTTCAGTGCGTGCTCGTACGGGTCCTTGCTCAATCACAACCAACTGTGACCTATGATGTTGCAAGTGATCGACTTAGCGCGCACATTCGCATGTTGTACGGACCCCACTTTCTCAGAATCTACTCACTAGATTCACACATTTAACAACTCTTCATTTTGTAATCCGAATACTCCTGGGCCCCAGAACGCAGATTCCTTCCAAGGAGATCATCCTATGAGCACGTACTTTAGCGGTTCGACCTCTCGCGTTGCTTTTTACAGCCTCCGTCTATTCATCACGCAATTGCGGCGTTGGTGTGCCGTATCGGCGACAGCATTCGGACTCTTGCTGCTGCTGAGTTCAGTGCAGTTGGGCCTCGCTCAGAACGTCTCTTTCGTGGGCGCGCAGACGACGGTGCCCGCCATCGGACTTCATTGTCCCCGTGGCGTAGCCGTCGATGGAGCGGGGAATATCTACATCGCGGATAGCAACGACAGCCGCGTCCTGATGGTGCCAGCCGCTGGTGGCGCTCAATTCACGGTGGGCATTGGATTGAATGGACCCAACGGTGTAACGGCCGACGGAAAAGGAAATATCTTCATAGCAGATAGCCGCAATAACCGGGTGGTGGTGATTCCCGCGAACGGCGGCAACCAGTACACCGTCGGCAGCGGACTGAGCGATCCCGGCGGCGTGGCTGAAGACAAGGCGGGCAACATCTACATTGCGGACACCGCGAACCGACGAGTCGTGGTAGTTCCCGCCAATGGCGGGGGGCAGTACACCGCGGGCAGCGGGCTGCGTTCCGTTCGCGACGTGGCGCTGGATAAAGCTGGCAATCTTTATATAGCGGACAACGGCAACAGCCGGGTGGTCGTGGTTCCGGCCGATGGCGGCGAGCAATACACAGTCGGCAGCGGGTTGAGTAATCCGAGCGGAGTCGTGGTGGATGGAGCCGGCAATATCTTTATCTCCGATCCTAACAATGCCCGGGTAGTGGAGATTCCGAATGGCGGTGGCGCGCAGACGACGTTGCCGACGAGTGGACTGGTTTATCCATATGGTGTGGCGGTTGATGAAGCGGGCGATGTTTTTATTGTGGATCACGCTGGAACGGTTGGGCGTTGCCCACTGCCCGGAGCTACCAGCCAAGTCTTAGAGTGGCAGCGCGTGACCGTAAATTATGGCAGCGTCCTGATGCAGTCCAGCAGCACACTCACACTGAACTACACCGTGGCCGCGACCACAACTTTCGGCCCGGTGGACGGAGGTCCTCAAAGCGACTTTACAGTGGGCAGTGTCAACACGTGCAAAGGAACGGTGCCGGGGCATAATCCGTGCATGGTAAACATCGTCTTTGCGCCAACGGAGCGCGGAGTGCGTGAGGCTACAATAAAGCTCACCGATTCCTCCGGCAATACAGTCGCCAGCACCACGGTACAAGGCAATGGCGTCGCCGCAACTGCGACCGCGCTTACATCCTCGCCGAACCCGTCCAAATACGGACAAGCGGTTACCTTCAGTGCGACCGTCTCTTCGAACGACGGCACACTGCCCGATGGAGAAACCATCTCATTCGTAAATGGAACAACGATTCTGGGAACGGGATTGTCGAAGAGTGGCTCCGCCACCTTTACGACCTCGACTTTGCCGGTGGGTGGGACCTCGGTCACGGCGGTTTACGGCGGGGACACGAAGTTTGCGCAAAGCACGTCGAGTAAGATGCGGCAGGTGGTGAAGGGTGCGGAAGAATAGTTTCAGTTCTTGTGAACAGCAGACCAGCGACATCTTGGCTGGCTCGTAGTCAGTAATTGCTAATCCAATACTGGTCGAGGGCAATACGGAATCGGCAGGCCTTTTACGATGGCGCCCGGATTGCCTTCGACCAGCGCCTCGGCACATTCCACACCGGCAATCTTGGCGGCAACGTCACGCGCCTCTGACAGAATCGGGATGCGGCGCTTGGTATCGTGCGCGTCGGTAGCGAGGATGTGGACGGCGGAGCGATCGAGTAGCCAGTGGGCTACGATCTCGGGGCGCTCTCCCCAGAAACCAGTCAGAGACGAAGCCGTCACTTGGATCAGACAGCCCTGCTCGGCGTATTCGAGGATGCGTTGCGGAGTCTGCTGGAGTATTGGGTTGCGCTCGGGGTGAGTGAGGATGGGGGTCAGGCCGCGGTCTCCGAGGCGGACGAAGCACTCGGGGAGCTGATTGGGGATGCTGTAGTTGCTGAGCTCGATGAGCAGATAATTTGTGTTGCCGATGGTGTAGGTGTGCGGCTCCTCAAGCACGCGCTCGAGATTCTCGAAGGAAAGATGGAAGTCACAGCCCAGGCTGAATTCGAGCTTCGGGCCGACGCGGACGCGGAGTTCGTCGAGGAGTTCGGACAGATAGTCGCGCTCGTAGAGGTAGCGGTGGTTGGCATGGGGAGTGGCGACGGTGTGGGTGATGCCGTCGGCCGCGGCCATGCGGCACATTTCGACCGCCATCTCCCAGGACTTGGGGCCGTCGTCAACCTCGGGCAGAATGTGGCAGTGGATATCGATCATGTCGGCTGTTTAATTCAAGCAAGACTTCTATCGCTCCAACTCTGATTACAGCAGATTTAGTTTAAACTGCGGGGGAGACCGCATCTAATTTTATTGGCATTCGGGAAACCCCAAACCCGCGGCGCAGGCAAACAGTTTTGCCCCCTCGGCGATGTAAGAACTGGCAGCACGCGGATTCGGAATGTCCACGTCGACACCGACTCGCGCCATACTTCGACGAGTTGCGCAGTTTGGGCTTTCTCGTGCACGATAGTATCTCTACCATCAGACATTCGATCTCGCAGGCAGGAGCATTTGCGCAAATGAGCTTTTTTGTGGCGGCACGCGCCGCGCTGGTGTGTAAAAAACAGCCTTTTGGGTTGGCTGCCGTTTTGGGTGTGGCGGTATTCGGTTCCTTTCTCGTTTCCTGTTCAGGCAGCAAGCAGGTTCCCACGTTTGGGCAGCACCAGAACGCCTATGTAACGCTGCCCGGCCAGAACTCGGTGCTCTACATGCAGATCAACTCAATCACTGGTGCAATGATCAGCATCGGGCAGACTCCTCAAATTCTGGGTACTTCGCCGAAGGGCCTAGCCCTCCTCAATAAATTCTTGTACGTGGCAAATTCTGCGGCCAACACAATTTCGCTCTTCAACATTGCCAATGACGGGAGTTTGTCTCGGAACGGCACACCCACTCCAGCGGGCAGCGGCCCTTATCAAGTCATCGTCGATCCCTCGGGCAAGTATCTGCTGGCGACCAACAGCCTTTCCAATAATGTTTCGGTCTTTTCAATCGATTCGGGCACAGGAGCGTTGACGGAGGTGGTGGGCTCGCCATTCTTCGCCAACATCGATCCGGGAGAGATCGTGATTGCGCCCACGGACGACCTGGTTTACGTATCGAACTCGGGCGTGGGAACGGTGACGGCATTCAACTTTTCGAGTTCAACCGGAGCCCTCACGCCAGTGTCGGGCTCGCCGTACTACTCGGGAGCTGGGGCATCGGGATTGGCGATCGACAGCACTGGAACGCACCTCTACGTCGCGAATTCAACGGCGGTCAACAACCCGCCGACCAGCATCGGCAATCTTTCGGGGTTCAATATCAATCTGACGCCGGGAACCACTTATGGGGCGCTTTCTGCGATTACGGGATCGCCTTTCGTTCAGATCGCGGGCTCGGAACCGACCACTCTGGTGTTCTCCGCCAACAGCACTTTTCTTTTTGCGACGACACCCGGGGGGGTCTACAGCGTCTGGGCATTTTCGATCGATCCAAATACCGGGGCGTTGACCCCAACCATCAATTCACCGTTCAGCGTGACTGCGGGCAACCTGTTCGCGGTTATCGATTCCACGGGCGGAGGGTTTTTCTACATCGGGAGTCCAACTGGAATCCAGGGCTATACCTACGATCAGAATACGGGCCAGCCCACCATCATCAATAATTCGCCGTTTTCTACCGGCGGAACCCCGCCGGGACGAATGGTAATCTCGCCGTAGACCGCAATCCCGCCAATACCGCAATTCTCCGCACAAACTAGGGTTGAAGCCCGATGTCCGATGTGCCTGGGTACTCGCACAATGGAGCCATCGGTCCGCTTAAAGGAATTCGACCAGATCGAAATCGGAGGTACTTGCAAAATGAAAATACGACTCATGCTGTTCGCGGCTCTGCTTTCATGCGGTATGCTGGCGGTTGCTCAGACTGGTGGCACGGGCGGCGCGGCGGGACAAGGCAGCACGACGGGCACACCGCAAACGGGAACTACCCAGACCGGTGCGCCGCAAATCGGCACTCCGCAGACGAGTCCGCAGCCCAACACGCCGCAAACCCAGCCGGGACAAGCGCCGGGAACAACGACCCCGAGCACTACACCGCCGCCGGATACAACTCCAACCCCGAACACAACTCCCGGCACGGTAGCACCGGATTCAACCCCCGGCGCGACGAACCCGAACGGCACCACCCCCGGCACGTCTCCGAACACAACTGAACCGGGAAGTGCGAATCCGAACCAATCGCCCAACGGTACGAATCCATCGAACACTAATCCTAATAACCCGAACACAGCGCCGACGACAACATCCCCGTCGAGCACTACGCCTCCCCCTTCGCAGAACTGAACCAAGTTGCAGCACAAAAACAGAAGCCACCCTCGGGGTGGCTCTTCTGTTGCGAGTCACAGGCGGGTGTGATGCTAGTCACTGCCGGAACTACCGCGGGAGGCGATAACGAGTGCGGGCCGAATTCTCGCCTGAGGCGCTCTATGTGTCTGGCCATCCCCGGAAAAATCCTGAGCGAAAACGATCTCGGCTTTGCACGCACCGGACGCGTGCAGTTTGGCGGAATCGTGCGGGAGGTACGGCTGGACTTTGTTCCTGAAGCCTCGATGGGCGACTATGTGCTGGTCCACGTGGGCTTTGCCATCAGCAAGATTGACGAGGAGGAGGCGCAGCGGACCTACGCGGCGCTGGAAGAACTGGGCAAGTTGCAGGAAGAACTCCCGCCGGAAGATAGCGCAAAGTAGCAAGTTGTAGCCGCAGGCATCTCGCGAAACCACTCGAGACCATCCTAAGTCGCACATGCCACGCTCAGCACGAAATCACTTGGGCATGTGATCAACGTCACCGAGCACGTGTTTATCGCGCCGTAGAGTGATCTCGTGGCTGGGAGTCACCGCCACCACAAAGGCCGATGAAGTTTCTTGACGAATACCGTAACGCGGACATTGCCCGCCGCCTGCTCGCCGAGATCAAGCGCGAGGCGCAAGGCAGTTGGGTGCTGATGGAAATTTGCGGCGGGCAGACGCATACCATCATGCGCTACGGCCTGGATGAACTGCTGCCGGCGAACATCGAACTGGTGCATGGGCCGGGATGCCCGGTGTGCGTCACGCCACTGGAAACAATCGACAAGGCGCTGGAACTGGCGGCGAGGCCGGAAGTGATTCTTGTTTCTTACGGCGACATGCTGCGCGTGCCGGGGTCGCGGACCGACTTATTTACGGTGAAGGCGCAGGGCGGGGATGTGCGTATAGCTTACTCGCCGACTGAGGCGCTGAAGATCGCGCGACAAAATCCGGAACGCAAGGTGGTTTTTCTGGCGGTCGGGTTCGAGACGACTGCGCCCGCCAATGCGATGGCGATCTGGCAGGCAAAGAAAGAAAAGATTGGAAATTTTTCGGCGCTCGTTTCACATGTGCTAGTGCCTCCGGCGATTCGCGCGCTGATGACCTCGCCCGAATGCCGCGTCAATGGTTTCATTGCGCCGGGACATGTGTGCACGGTGATGGGCTACGAGGAATACGAGACGCTGGTACGCGATTTCCGCATTCCGATTGTAGTGGGCGGGTTCGAGCCGGTGGATATTCTGGAAGCGGTGTTGATGCTGGTGCGGCAGCTCGAGAAGGGCGCGGCGCAGGCGGAAAACCAGTATGTACGGTCGGTGAATTATCAGGGCAATTTGCCGGCGCAGCGGCTGGTGAAAGAAGTTTTCGAGATTGCCGATCAGAAGTGGCGCGGTATTGGATTGATTCCGGCGAGCGGACTGCGGGTGCGCGAGGAATATGGCGACTATGACGCTTCGCGGCTGTTTGGGCTGGCGTCGATTACGGTGGAAGAGCCGGCGGAGTGCATCAGCGCGCAGGTATTACAGGGATTGAAGAAGCCAACGGACTGTCCCGCATTTGGCATGCGCTGCACGCCGCAGAATCCGCTGGGGGCGCCGATGGTTTCGTCGGAGGGAGCTTGCGCGGCGTATTACAACTACCGAAGGCACCAAAATAAGTTGTCAGCTGTCAGCTCTCAGCTCTCAGTTAAATCTCATGGATGAAACTTCCAACTCGCTTGCGCAATCTCTTGCTGAACTGACTTGTCCGGCGCCGCATCCGGCTCGAGACACTATCGTGCTTGGGCATGGCTCGGGTGGGCGGCTCAGTGCTGAGTTGATGCGATCTATTTTTTTGCCGGCTTTCGCCAACCCAGTCTTGAACCGGCTGGATGACCAGGCGGTCCTCGATGTGCGTGGGACGCGGCTCGCGTTCACTACTGACTCGTTCGTCGTCAAACCTCTGTTTTTCCCGGGCGGGGATATTGGGTCGCTGGCTGTGCATGGGACCGTCAACGATCTGGCGATGAGCGGGGCAACTCCGCTTTTCTTAAGCGTCGCTTTCATTATTGAGGAAGGGCTTTCGATGGACCTGCTGCGGCGGGTGGTGGATTCGCTGCGAATGGCCGCGGAGAAAGCGGGCGTGCAGATCGTAACCGGCGATACCAAGGTCGTGGAGAAAGGTTGTGGCGACGAGCTGTTTATCAATACGACCGGCATCGGGATTGTTCCCGATGGGCTTGTGCTCTCCGCTAACCTCGCGCAGCCGGACGATAAAGTCTTGCTTAGCGGGTCGATTGGCGAGCATGGTATTGCGATTCTGGCGCAGCGCGAAGGGTTGGAATTCGAATGCCCGTTGGAGAGCGACAGCGCCGCGCTGAACGGACTGGTGGCCGCTATGCTGCGGGTAAATGCCGGGAACGGAATTCGCGTGCTGCGCGATCCGACGCGGGGAGGCGTTTCGAGCACGCTGAACGAGATTGCGGAGCAGTCGCGGGTGGGGATTCAGCTTGAAGAGAGAGCGATTCCAATTCGCGAAGAGGTGCGCGGGGCTTGCGAGATGCTGGGGCTCGATCCTCTGTATGTGGCGAATGAAGGAAAACTGATTGCGATTGTTGCGCCCGAGGCGGCTGAGTCGGTGCTGGAAGCGATGCGACGCCGATGGGTTGGGCCGAAATGCGCAAATTATTGGGACGGTAGTCGAGGCGGACTCGCCGATCGTGACCATTCGGACGGAACTTGGAACGTCGCGGTGCGTGGATATGCTGGCTGGAGATCAGTTGCCGCGGATTTGTTGAGGTTATATGCACGAGATGGGCATTGCCAATTCGATTCTGGACGGTGTGGCGGCGGAGTTGCGGCGGCAACCCGGCTCGCGCGCAGAGAAAGTTGGCGTGCGCATTGGCGAACTTGGCGGGGGTCGACCCGGATGCTTTGAATTTTGCCTTTGAGGCGCTGACGATCGACACGCCGATGGCCGGGCTAAAGCTCGAAGTCGAGTACGTTGCGCCACGCGGGCGGTGCCGGGATTGCAAACGAGAATTCGAAGTCCGCAATTACGAACTGCTCTGCCCTGCTTGCGGGAGTCTGGTGACGGACCGAATCAGCGGCGACGAACTGGAATTTATTTATCTTGAGATTGAAGAGCTAGAGATTAAAAAGACGGAAACCGAAAAGGTGTATTCCGCCGAGCCGAAATTACAATACGCGGCTCCGGCATGGGTGGAGGTCAAGACAGGATGAACCGCGTTCCCATGGAAGGAAAAGTCCTCAATGAAAATGCGCGCGTCGCGGCGGAGTTGCGCGAACGTTTTCGCGAACATCGTGTGCTGGTCGTGAACCTGATCAGTTCGCCGGGTTCGGGCAAGACCACGCTGCTCGAAAAGACGCTGGAGAGTTTTCCGGCGGGTACGCGCGTGGCTGTGCTGACCGGGGACTTGCAAACCGAAAATGACGCGAACCGGCTGAAACGCTACGGCTATCCAGTGAAACAGATCGTAACCGGCGGCACGTGTCATCTCGATGCGCGCATGATCGAAAAACATATTGCCGATTGGGACCTCGACAGGCTGGACCTGCTCATTGTTGAAAATGTAGGTAATCTGGTTTGTCCTTCGAGCTACGATCTGGGCGAGGCCGCCAAGATTGTGCTGCTCAGCGTGACCGAGGGCGAGGACAAGCCGCTCAAGTATCCGTCGATATTCTTCAAGTCGGAGTTAATGGTGTTGACGAAGACCGACCTGCTGCCCTATGTACCGTTCGAGGCGGGGCTCGCCGTGGAGAATGCGCGGCGGGTGCATCCCGGGATGGAAGTGGTGAGGGTCGCGAGCCTGGCTGGAGACGGCCTTCGCGATTGGATGACATGGCTGGACAATCGGAAGCATTCTTTTCTGGCGGAGTTAGCGGAGCCGGTGGCTTCTCGGTAAAGCTGCTGGTTGCCCGTTGGGCAAGAGTGCGAACCTTAAAGGCAAGATGTGCGCCCTTGCTTATCGCATTTTGCAATTGAACTTACCTAGTTACTTTCCAACAAAACAGCGGGCAGGCGTAAACTCAAGAGCCATCATCCCATGATGAAGAGATGACTAAGAGAATTTCGCTTTCGCTGCTGACCATCGCCGCCATGCTGAGCACCGCATGCGACAACAAACCCAAGGGGCAGGTTGCACGCTGCGTCGACGCCAGCGACCATGTGGTGGGCGATGACAAGTGCGACCATCACCCAGCGCCCGGGAGCTATGGCCCTTACCCTTTTTATCGCTGGTACTACGGCGGCAGCGGGTTTTATCCAGGCCAGCCGGCGATTGGCGGGAGCTTCTCGCCGGCGCCGGACCTGCCTGCATATCGGGCGTCGTCCCCCGAGGGCTCGGCGATCATTCGCGGCGGATTCGGCAGCGGATTTTTTGGAGGAAGCTAATGCAGCGCGTGTCGACGTCTCCGCGGAAAGACTGGCTGGCTACGGTAACCAAGCAGGGACTGACTTACAACCGGCTGCCTGACGGACGCGACTACTGGAACGAATCCGCTTGTTACGAGCTGACGAGAAGCGAGGCGAAGGCGATTGAAGACGCTACCAATGAGTTACAGAATATGTGCCTCGCTGCCGGCCAGTACGTTATCGACAATGCGCGCTATGGCGACTTCGGTATTCCGGGCGACGCGACGGAACTGATTCGCAAGACGTGGACAGCGGAGCCGCCCGCGCTTTATGGGCGCATGGATATGGCGTTCAACGGGTCCGGACCGCCGAAATTGCTGGAATACAATGCGGACACTCCGACGGCGCTGATCGAGGCCGCGGTTATTCAGTGGTTTTGGATGAAGGACAAGTTTCCGCAGGGCGCGACGCAGTTCAATTCCATTCACGACAAGCTGATCTGGAAGTGGAAGGACATCAAGCCTTACATGAAACCGCCGGTCTTCTTCGCACATTGCGAACTCGAAGAAGACACCATGACGACATGCTATTTGCGGCAAACCGCCGAAGATGCGGGGATCGAGACGCGGGGTTTGCTGATGAACCAGGTGGGGTGGGACATCCGCAAGCAGCAGTTCGCGGGACTGGAAGGCGAGCGCATTGAAACCATCTTCACACTCTATCCGTGGGAGATGATGGTCAAGGAAACGTTCTGGAAAAATGTGATGCAGGCCTATCCCGCTCCTATCTGGATTGAGCCGATTTGGAAGATGCTTTTTTCAAACAAGGCGCTGCTGGCAATTTTGTGGGAGATGTATCCCGACAATCAATATCTCTTGCCAGCATATCTTGACGATGCGCATGGCATGTTGAACTACGTGAAAAAACCGAAGCTGGGGCGCGAAGGCGCGAACATAGGAGTTTATAAAAGCGGAATTCTCCAGATGGAGACGGACGGCCAATATGGGGGCAACGGATTCGTCTACCAAGCGCTGACGGACGCGACGAGCTTTGGGTCGAAGTCGGCGGTGGTCGGTTCGTGGCTGGTGGCGGATGCGGGAGCGTGTGGAATCGGGATGCGCGAATCAGACGGAACCATCACGGGAAATTTCTCGCAGTTCGTGCCGCATATGGTGAAGGACTGAGCGAACATCTGAATGGTTCCTATGGCCATCTACTAAGGTGTACTCATAAACTACCTCTCTGTGAGGCTTGTCACATCGCTTCGCGGGCGCGACTCTTAAACTAATCTTGTTGGCGTCTGTGCGCGCCTACTGAGCGCACAGAGTTCAACAGAAGGAAAGTAAGAGAGTGCCTGCCGCTCCGGATCTTGCCCGTCCCGCCCCGCCTAACGCGGATAAACGCTGGAAACTTGTGGAAGCCACCATGCGCCGCATGGGAAGCAACCCACGCGGATTGATCGAGTCTCTGCACACGGTGCAGGAAGTTTTTGGATATCTCGATCTCGATGCGCTGCGCTTCGTGGCGCGGTATCTGCGTGTGCCGCTCAGCCGTGCCTATGGGGTTGCCACCTTCTATCACTTCTTTTCGCTCCGGCCGCCGGGCGAGCACACCTGCGTGGTGTGCATCGGAACGGCGTGCTACATCAAGGGCGCTCCGCACCTTTTGTCGGCCGTGAAGAAGGAACTCGGAATCGTTCCCGGGCAGACCACTTCGGACGGAAGGGTTTCCGTGCTGGGGGCACGTTGCCTAGGATCGTGCGGGCTGGCACCGGCCGTCGTCTACGATCATGACGTTGCCGGCAAGGTCACGCCACAAGGACTGCGCGAACGCCTCGCCAACTGGAAGTCGCATGTCTCCTGAAGAACTCGAACAAATAGCGGAAACCGAACGCGAACGCCAGTCGAAGGTCAAACACCCCATCAAGGTGTGCATGGCGGCTGGGTGCGTCAGTTGCCAGAGCGAGGGCGTGAAGGCGGCTCTGGAAAAAGAAGTAGCTTCGCGCAACGAGAAGAGTGGAGCGGCGCAGGTGGGCGAGTCCGAATGCGAGGTCAAGGGCGTGGGGTGCATGGGCTTGTGTGCGAACGGGCCGCTGGTGGCCGTTGGCAACCACACGCTTTACCAGCGCGTCACCGCGGATGACGCGGGAGAGATCGTGGAAGGCCTGGAGCATGAACGCGTTAAGCGGCTGGTGTGCCCCACCAATGTTCCGTTCTTCCAGAAGCAAAAGAAAGTCGTACTGGAGAATTGCGGCAACATCGATCCGGAGCGGATCGAGGACTATATCGCGGCGGGCGGCTACACGGCGCTGATGCAGGTGCTTGGCGACATGGCGCCGCCGCAGGTAATCGCCGAGGTGACGCGTAGCGGCCTGCGCGGACGCGGCGGTGCGGGTTACCCGACGGGCTTGAAGTGGAGCACGGTTTCCAAGGCGCCGGGCGAGAAGAAGTATGTCGTCTGCAACGCGGACGAGGGCGATCCCGGAGCCTTCATGGATCGCAGCGTACTGGAGAGCGATCCCCATCGAGTGCTGGAGGGAATGCTGATCGCGGCTTTTGCGGTCGGCGCCTCGGAAGGTTATCTCTACGTACGTGCCGAATATCCGCTGGCCGTGAAGCGGCTGCGGAACGCGATCAAGCAGGCAGAGCGGCTGGGTCTGCTGGGAAACAACATCTGCGGCAGCCGATTGAGTTTTCACCTGGAAGTGCGGCTGGGAGCGGGCGCTTTTGTGTGCGGGGAAGAAACGGCGCTGCTGGCCTCGATTGAAGGGCGACGCGGAATTCCGCGACCGCGACCGCCGTATCCCGCGATGGAAGGCCTGTTCGGCCAGCCGACGCTCATTAACAACGTGGAAACGTTTGCAAGCGTGGCGCCGATCATCCGCAACGGCGGCGAATGGTATGCAGGGATCGGCACGGAAAAAAGCAAAGGCACAAAGGTATTCGCTCTCGCCGGAAGCATCAACAATACCGGACTGGTCGAGGTGCCGATGGGCACCACTCTGCGCGAGATGGTCTTTGAGATCGGCGGCGGCATGGCGGAGGGCCGGCATTTCAAGGCGGTGCAGACGGGCGGCCCTTCGGGCGGATGCCTACCCGAGCAATTTCTGGACATGCCGGTGGACTACGAGAACCTGGCGCGCGCCGGCTCGATCATGGGATCGGGCGGCATGATCGTGATGGACGACGCTTCCTGCATGGTCGACGTGGCGCGCTTCTTCATGGATTTCTGCGCGGGCGAATCGTGTGGCAAGTGCGTGCCGTGCCGGGTGGGCACCTTCCACATGCACGGGCTACTCACAAAAATCACGCAACGGCGCGGCATTCCCGCGGACATCACACAACTGGAGGAACTCGCCGATCTGCTCAAGAACACCAGCCTCTGCGGACTCGGCCAGTCGGCGCCGAATCCTGTGCTCAGCACGCTGCGGTATTTTGCCGAAGAATACAAAGTGCATATCGAAGAGCATCGCTGCCCGGCGGGCGTTTGCAAGAGCGAAGATGGAGCGGCGGATGACTCCGAAATCGTGGAGAAGACAAAAGTCACGGAGAGCACAGAATGATTCGCGCCTCCACCATTAAAACCTTCAAGATCGACGAGCGCGACTTCAGCGCGCGCCAGGACGAAACCATCCTGGGAGTGGCCCGCCAGAACAAGATATTTATTCCCACCCTGTGCGATCTGCAAGGACTCTCGTCGGTAGGCGCCTGCCGGCTGTGCCTAGTCGAGGTGAAGGGCACGAACCGGCTGCTGCCCGCCTGCTCCACCCTGGTGGAAGAAGGCATGGAGGTGACGACCGACTCGGAGCGCCTGCGCAAGTATCGCCGCGACATTCTGGAACTGCTGTTCACCGAACGCAATCACGTGTGCTCGGTTTGTGTCTCGAACGGGCATTGCGAACTGCAAACGCTGGCGCAGAAGCTCGACATCACACACGTTCACTTTCGCTATCGCTATCCGAACCTGAGTGTGGACGCGTCGCACGACCGGTTTTCGGTGGACCACAACCGCTGCATTCTGTGCACGCGCTGCGTCCGTGTCTGCGAAGAGATCGAGGGGGCTCATACCTGGGACGTGATGGGCCGCGGGATCAATTCGCTGGTAATCACCGATCTGGCCGAGCCGTGGGGAACATCGGAAACCTGCACGGGTTGCGGCAAATGCGTGCACGTCTGTCCAACGGGTGCGCTGTTTGAAAAAGGCAAGTCGGTGGCCGAGATGCTGAAGCGCCGCCAGTTCCTGCCCTACCTGACGCAGATGCGCGAGGAGAATCAGTGAGGCGGCGTCTTGAGTAACCCAGTAAGCAAGCTGCGCCTGGCGACAGTATGGCTGGATGGTTGTTCGGGCTGCCACATGTCATTTCTCGATCTGGATGAGCGTCTGCTGGCGGTGGCCGAAAAGGCCGAACTGGTTTATTCGCCGCTGGTCGATAACAAGGAATTTCCGCCGGACGTGGATATCGCGCTGGTCGAGGGCGCAGTTTCCTCTGAAGAAGACCTGCACAAGATTCAGATCATTCGCCAGCGCACGAAGACGCTGGTTTCACTGGGCGATTGCGCGGTGACGGCGAACGTGCCGTCGATGCGCAACCAGTTTCCGCTACAGGAGAGCCTGGACCGCGCCTACAAGGAAACAGTCACGCTGGATCCGGGCACGCCAACGGAAGTGGTGCCGGCCCTGCTGGAGAAAGTTCGGCCGGTGCACGAGGTCGTCCCGGTGGACGTATTCATTCCCGGTTGCCCACCGTCCGCCGACACGATTTTTTATGCGGTGTCGGAGTTGATTGAAGGGCGGAGCCCGAATTTAAGCAGCAAGACGCGCTTCGGAGCCTGAGACTTTTGAGGGCGATAGCCAAGAGAGGTTCGTAAGAAACGTGCCAGAGATTGAGAGCACCAAAGCCACCGAAGGCGTGGCCGAGAAGCGCCAGACGATCCGTATCGATCCGGTGACGCGGATCGAAGGACATGCCAAGATCACGCTCTACCTGGACGACCATGGCCGCGTGGCGGACGCACAGTTTCACGTGACGCAGTTTCGCGGCTTCGAAAAATTCTGTGAAGGCCGGCCGTTCACGGAGATGCCCTCGCTGATGGCGCGGACGTGCGGCATCTGTCCGGTCAGCCACCTGATTGCATCCGCCAAGGCCTGCGATGCGCTGCTGGCGGTGCGGATTCCCCGTCCTGCCGAGAAATTGCGCCGGATCTTCGGGCTCGCCCAGGTTTTGCAGTCGCACGCGCTCAGCTTCTTTCACCTGTCGTCGCCCGACTTTATTTTCGGCTTCGATTCGGATCCGAAGAAGCGCCACATCTTTGGTGTCGCCGCGGAGTATCCCGAAGTCGCGCGCAATGGAATCCGTCTGCGTCAATTTGGACAACAGATCATCGAACGCCTGGGCGGCAAGCGCATTCATCCGGCATGGATCGTTCCGGGTGGAGTGAGCGAGCCACTTTCCATTCAGAACCGCGACGCGATTCTGGTCGACTTGCCTGAGATGCTGACCATCGCCCAGCTGTCCCTGGAGTGGTTCAAGGGCATCACGGAGAAATTTCGCGAAGAGATCACATCTTTCGGTAATTTCCCAACACTCTTTCTTGGCATCGTCAAAGACGACGGCGGCCTCACGTTCTATGACGGGAAAATCCGCATTGTCGATGCCAGCGGAAATGTGGTTGCGAGCGGCCTCGATCCCGCTACTTATCAGAGTTTTCTCGGCGAAAAGGTCGAGCCCTTCACCTACATGAAGTCGACGTACTACAAACCGAAGGGCTATCCGGACGGCATTTACCGCGTCGGACCGCTGGCGCGCCTCAATATTGCTGACCGCTTCGGCACGCGCCGTGCCGATCAGGAAATGGCCGAGTTCCACGAGATTCAGCGCACAGCCGTCCTCAGCTCGTTTCACTATCACCACGCGCGGCTGATCGAAATTCTGTACTGCATAGAGCGCATGCAGCAACTGCTCGACGATCCGGAGATTCTCTCGAAGCACGTGCGCGCCATCGCGCGGCCGAACAGCGACGAGGGGATCGGCGTGGCCGAGGCGCCGCGCGGCACACTCATTCATCATTACAAGATTGACGGCGACGGCCTGATGCGATGGGCCAACCTGATCATTGCCACGGGACACAACGGTCTTGCCATGAACCGGAGCATTCTTCAGGTGGCGCGGCATTTCGTGCACGCCGACCGGCTGGAAGAAGGGATGCTAAACCGCGTGGAAGCGGTAATTCGGGCATACGATCCCTGCCTGAGCTGCTCTACGCATGCCGATGGGAGACTTGCGCTTGCCATCCAGTTGGTCGCCTCTGACGGTATGGTGATTGACGAGTTGCGGCGCTAGCGCGCCGATACCCACAGAATTCCTGGCGCTTGATTTCTCTCCGATCAACTTATTTCAGTATCCTTCCAACAGTGCCGACTTTAATGGCGCGCGAGGTAGTTTGTCGTAGGGAGTGTAGCCCTCCCACTCGATGGGTGTGAAAGTATCCTTAATCAGAGTCTCCAGTAAATCTTTGAAGATGCCTTCGCCGTTCGAGCTGTTGGTCATGATGAGCAAGCCTGTTTTCGGCTTTTCGAAACAGATCAGTGTAGTTGCGCCAGCCGTCGTCGTGTCCCTCTTTGAAGAAGACCTCGTCATAGCGCGTGTAGTAGAGACCCCAACCGAGCCCATAGCTTAGACGGATGGCTTTGTTTTCGTCGGTCGGTTCGTAGAGGAGCGTGGGGAATTCGTGCTTCGACAGAATCAGAATTTGGGGGCTCAGCATTATTTTTCGCGTTTCTTTGTTCAGGCGCTCACCTTGCACTACGGCCTGGAAAAACCGAGCGTAATCGCGGGGCGTCGTCTGCATGGAACCGGCGGCGTCGGCCGTCTTGCGGCGCTCCGGGCCGAGGGAGCGACCCTCCTCGTCGTAACCATTGGCGTAGTCGCTCTCAAATTTGCTTTGCCACATCATGCTGGTGCGCGTCATCCCGAAGGGTTCGAAGATGCGCTCGCGCATTAATTCTTCGAGTGGCTTCTTGGTGATGGTCTCGACGAGCAGCTGCAACAAATCGATGCCCTCCCCCGAGTATGCAAACCTCGAACCGGGCTCGAAATTGATGTTGAGCTTACGGTCCTCGTTGATCCAACGCCAGTTGGGAAATCCGCTGGTGTGGCTAAGCAGCATTCGGGCGGTGATCTTCTTGTAGCGCGGATCGCTTGCCAGGTCTTTGTAGTTGGGGTATTCGGGCAGCGGCTTTGGAAAGTATTGGTAAACGGGCTTGTCGAGATCGAGAATTTTGTCCTGCACAAGTTGCATCACCATGTAAGCGAAAGCGACTTTGCTCAATGAGGCCGCGGTCATGACCGAGTCTGGGGTGAGGGGAAGATTCTTTTCCTTGTCGCGAAGGCCGTAGGATTTCAGGTAGGAAATTTGTCCGTTGTTGAAGATGGCTATGCTGACGCCAGTGACTTGAGCAGCCCGCATCAGGCGCGTAACTGTGGCATCGATTTCGGCGGGCGAGATTTTGGTGCCGTCGAGGCGGGTGAGGGGCCGCTCCGCAGCGGTGGACCGGTTGGTTAAGATAAAGGCAAAGGCGACAATCAGCAGTAGAGAAGCCAGGCGCGGGGGGAGACAAGGGCGAAGACGGCCTCGCGACAGATGGCTGGACGACAACGCTACGATCATTTCGCCTCAAACACCGTCTTGCCGCCTACTACGGTGCGCAGAACTTTTGTTTCCAGAATTTTCGGCGGGGTCGCGGCAGTCAGGTCGCGGTCGAGCACGACGAAATCGGCGAGCATGCCAGGTTCTAATTTTCCTTTTTGCTTTTCGGCAAACTCGGCGAATGCGGCACCGGTTGTATAGGCGGCGATGGCTTGCTCGATCGTCAGTTTCTGGCCTACATAAGTTTTCTTGCCGTCTTCACTCATGCGCGTCACGGCTGAATAAAGGCCGCGGAAGGGCGTGACCGGTTCGACCGGATAATCAGTGCCGAAGGCGAGCACCACACCACGCCGTAGAAACTCGGCCCACGCGTAAGAAGTTTCCGCGCGTTTCGGCCCGAGGCGCGACTCAGCCCAGTTCATGTCAGTGAGCAGGTGGCTGGGCTGCATTGAAGCGATGACCTTGAGCTCTTTGAAGCGTGCGATCTGCTGCGGCGTCGTGACCTGGGCGTGCTCGACGCGAAGGCGGTAATCGGTGCTACCGTCAGCGGCTTTGACCTTGGTATCTTTTGCAGCCTTCTCGGCTTCGCCGAAGGCGTCGAGCGCCATCTGCACGCCCTTGTCGCCGATGGCATGGAAGCCGATCTGATATCCGGCGAGCACGCGCTCACGCGTCATCGCGTTGAGCTTCGGCGGATCATATTGCGGAATGCCGCTGTTGCCGGGGTCGTCGCTGAAGGGCTCGAGCATGGCAGCGGTTTTTGAGCCGAGCGAGCCGTCCATAAAACCCTTGAGCATTCCGGTATGCAGCATGTTGTCGGATGCCGGATGGGAGTCGCGCTTGCGATTCAGCTCTTCGATGGACTCGTCGAAGGGCAGCCACTCGGAGATGCGCGTCGTGAGCTTGCCTTCTTTTTCGAGTTCTTCGTAGACCTGAAAATCATCCCACGACGACTTCTGCTCGGTGCGACCGACGATCGTGACGGTGGCGCCGTCGCGCGCGAGTAGGCGGGCCGACCCGAGGCCGATCCCGCTGCCACCGCCGACCACGATCGCCCGCTTGCCCACCAGTGCGTTGTCGGTCATGAGCCCTTCGTTCCCCCACTTCGTGCCCCACGCGCCGCGCAGGTCCTGTTGACGGGTGGACGCGTCCGAGAGCTCGGCGATGCGCGCCGCGAGATCGTCGACGTCGAAGCCCTCGAGCACCGCCGTGCCGTCGAGCGTATGCACCGGCCGGCCCAACCGGTCGAGCAGGTCCAGGTCGCGCATCACGATGCCGCCGGCGCCTCGGGCGGGGCGGTGGCGAGGGCCAGGATGGCTTCGGCCATCACCTCGAGCGGTTCGGTGATCTCGTCCTTCATGGCGCCCTGGCCCACGAGCTGATCGACGAACTCGGTGCGCGACGCCGCCTGGGGCGACACCGTGTTGACCGTGACCGGGGTGCCGTCGAGCTCGAGCGCGAGGAACTGCGTCATCTGGTCGAACATCGCCTTGGTGCCGCCGTAGGCCGCGCCCCCGGGGCGGGCGTTCGTCACCTCGCCGACGCCCGACGAGATGTTCACGATCCAGCCACGCCCGCGTCGAGCATTCCCGGCACGACGGCCGTGCACAGCTCCCAGGGCGCCATCACGTTGACCTCCCACATGAGGCGGACCTTCGCCGGTGTCCACTCGATCACGTTGCGGAAGATCGACATCGCCGCGTTGTTCACGAGGATGTCGACGGGGCCGAGCGCCGCCTCGGCCTGCTCGACCACCTACGCGCGCGGGAACGCCGGATCGGCGAGGTCGGCGGCGACCGCGACCGCCCGTGCTCCCACCGCCTCGACCTCCGCGACGGTCTCGGCGAGACTGCGCCGAGTCGGTTGCCGTCGACGTCGCGCGCCACCATCGCGAGGTCGGCGCCTTCGTGGGCGAGTCGCAGGGCCAGCGCGGCCGATGCCGCGGCTCCCCCGGTGACGATCGCCACCTTGCCGGCGCAGGGCCCTCGGCGCGACCGCTCATCTCAGTGACCTGCCGGGTTCGCCGCGCGCTGATCGGTCCAGTCGACGTTGACGCGCCGAGTTGCGCGGCGCCACTCGCCGTCGTCGCGTCGGTAGGTGTCGTCGTAGCGGATGTACATCACGTAGTTGGTGCCACCGTGGCGATCGGGGGTGAGGTGGTGCGCGACGCAGTACACCTCACCGCTCGCGCGGTCGCCGTCGACCTCGTAGGTCGACTGGCCGAGCAGGTGGAACGTCTTCGGGTACACCTTGATGAAGTCGGGGACGCGGCCGATCTGGTCGTGGCCCCGCATGACGTTGATCCCCTCCTCGCGCTCGGTGGGGTGGTGCACCTCGAGCGTGGCCTCGGGGTGGAAGGCGCTCACGTACACGTCGCGGTCGCGCTGGTCGACCCCCTGCGCGTAGCGCTCGGCCAGGTTCCGCAACGCGGCCCGGGTGACGATGCCCTCGAGGGCCTCGGTGAGCCCGTCGCGCTGGTCGGCCATGGTCCCCCCACTATCAATGCTGATCCGGTGCGAGCGCCGTACAGTACGCGGCCCCGCACACCACACACCAGGGAGCCAGGAGACCGGATGACGGCGATGCTCGAGGGCAAGACGGCAATCGTGACCGGCGCCGGCCAGGGGATCGGGCGCGGCGTCGCCCGGATGTTCGCGGCCGAAGGTGCCCGGGTGGTAGTCGTCGACATCGATGCGGCGCGGGCGGACGGTGTCACGGCAGAGATCGTCGCCGACGGGCACGAGGGCATCAGCGTGCACTGCGACGTGGCAAGCGCGAGCAGGTGCAGCGCGCGGTCCGCGAGACGATCGCCGCCTTCGGCACGGTCGACGTGCTCGTCAACACCGCGATCGCGGGCGCACCCCGCGTCCCGCTGCTCGAGACCTCGGAGGAGCTCATGGACGTGATGTTCCGCACCGGCCCACTCGCCACGCTGATGTTCACGCAGGAGTGCCATCCCCACATGAAGGGGAAGGACGGCGCGATCGTGAACTTCGCGTCGGGCGGTGCGATCAGCGGCGACATCGGATACGCCGCGTACGCGCCGGCGAAGGAGAGCGTACGCGTGCTCACCAAGGTTGCGCGCGCGAGCTCGGGCCCGACGGCATCCGCGTCAACGCGGTGTGCCCCGCAGCGAAGACCCGGCTCATGCAGGACTGGATCGACGAGAACCCCGACGGGCCGAGGCGACCCGCCTCACGATGCCGTTGCAGCGCTTCGGCGATCCCGATCTCGACATCCCGCTCGCGGTGGTGTTCCTGGCCAGCGACTACGCCCGCTTCGTCACCGGCCACACGCTGATGGTCGACGGCGGGAGCTGTCGGTGGTGACGGTCCCGTCAGCGGCCGCCGTCGCCCGGGCGGGTTCGACGGCGGGAGCTGTCGGTGGTGATCCGGCTGACACGCGAGGGTCTGCTGCGGGTCGCGGTCGTCGCGCGGTGTTCGGGACCGCCGCCGTCCGCTCGGTCGGTGCGTCGCCGGCAACGCCGACCCTCGCGTCGGGTCGGGTGACGGTGCTGCCTGCCGATGGTCGTGGCCTCTACCTCGACGACGCTGGACTCCGCCCGCCACGATGTCCGGATCGAGATCTGCGTGTTGGAGGATCCCGAGATCCTCCATCACGTCCAAGCTGCGATCGCGCGAGGTGTCCACGTGCGAGCGATCGTCGACCGTGGGAAGTACGACGCGCTCGAAGCGGAGCAGGCGAACCTGGCTCGCTACCTGACCGGTCCGGGAGGGGAGCTGCACCTGAGCAACCCGGTGTTCCCGCGCAGCTTCCCGAAGGTGATCCTGATCGACGATCGGCCCTACGTGTATGGCTCGGCGTGTCTCGACACGACGACGTTCGAGCAGTACGCGACTTCGCGGACGTCGGGCGATGACGCGGCAGTGGCGCGGACGCTGCATCGGCTCTTCGAC
>CAWEAB010000036.1:0-24493 GCA_963806745.1 uncultured Acidobacteriaceae bacterium | reverse complement strand
ATCACGCATAGCTGTTATCGCAGCGGTAAACCGCTGCGCCACCCAAAATCAAAGATGACATCGTCAGCGGCCAGGTTGAATTTTGCCGGCCGGTTACACCCATTCGAGCGCGCCTTTTTGCCAGATCCAGATGTAGCCGACGATCAGGATGCCGAGGAAGACGAGCATCTCTACCAGGCCGTATACGCCGAGCACTTTGAACTTCACCGCCCAGGGAAACAGGAAAATGGTTTCGACGTCGAAGACTACGAACAGGATTGCGATGATGTAGTAGCGAACGGTGTAGCGCCCGCGAGCATTGTCGTAGGGATCGATGCCACACTCGTAAGGCATCAGCTTCGTGCGGTTGGGACTTTGCGTGCGGATGATGCGAGCGATGACAAGCGTGAACGGGATCAGGAGTCCGACGACCGCGATGAAGAGGAATGCGGGAACGTAATTTTGGGGCATTGGGCCTCGACGAGTTTCTGTGAAAAGGGAATGTTACCGCTGAATGGTCGGGGCTTCAAGGACGAGTGAACATGTGGACTCGTTGTTCGAGCTTGGTGCCGACGAGCGCTTGGACGGAGAGTCAAGATCCCCACCCTAAACGTCGCCAACTGCGCGACGTTTAAGGGCGGGGCACCGTCGGGTTATTTGCTTGCTTTGCGAGTTTTTGGAGCTTTGGGTTCTGCGGATGGGCCGTTTAGAAATGCCGCCCAGCGCAACTCTTCTACTGGATTGGCGCCGCTTTGGGCTTTCTTTATTGCATTCTCGGCTACGGCGTCTACGATCCACTCGAAATTTTGTTGGCCTACCGAAGTGACCTCGGCGTCGGGGGCCGGATTCATGAAGTCGATGGCGTAGGGGATGCCGCCTTCTACCGCGAACTCTACCGTGTTGAGGTCGTAGCCTAACGCTCGGCAAAGAGCGAGCGCGTCTTTCTCGATGCGCTCTTTTAGTTTTGCCGGAGGCTGCGGATTCCCTTTTACGTAGCGCTCGTGATGCGGAGCTTTCGGGTCGTACTTCATGATGTGGACTTTTTCCTGCCCGACTACGTAGCAGCGGTAATAGTCTTCGAACTCGACTCCGTGCTGGAGGGTCATGCAAAGGTCGCCGGTCTGGTTGTAGTTTTGAAAAAACTCTTCGGGGTTATGGACCTTGTAGACGTGTTTCCATCCGCCGCCGGCATAAGGTTTTAAGAATGCGGGAAAGCCGACATAGGCAAAGAGCTCTTCCCAGTTGAGCGGGTAGATCAGATTGCGCATGGACTTGTCGGTGGTGTCGGGCGGATGCGTGTGGTGCGGCAGGATGACCGTGGGCGGAATCGCTACGCCCATCTTGTGCGCCATGGCGTAGTTGAAAAATTTGTCGTCGGCGGTCCACCAGAACGGATTGTTGATGATGATTGAGCCTTGCAACATGGCGTTTTTTAGATAGGCGCGATAGAACGGGATATCCTGCGAGATGCGGTCGATGATGACGTCGTATTTTTTGGGTTCATCCATGCGGATGCCGCCGATTTTTACGAACTCGGCGGTGATGCCGTCGACTTTCATGGAGTTGATTTTTTCTACGAGGGCTGGCGGGAAGGTGTTTTCCATGCCGAAGAGGATGGCGATTTTCTTGGTGGTCATAAAATGCTCCTGACGATTGCGAAACCGTTATTCGTCCTTCGTCCCTGGTCCTTCGCGATTCGCTAATTCGCGGCGTTCAGGTTCCGGCAACCGACCGACAAAGGACGAAGGACAAGGGACGCAATCCCTAAAAATACTTTGCCGCCATTCTCTGCCACAGCGGCCAGTCGTGCTTGCTGTTGTCGCCATAGATGTCGAGCCAGTGCGGGATACCTTTGGCGTGCAGCATGCCTGACATTTTAACGTTGGCATCGAGGCACATATCCCAGTCGGCTGTGCCGAGGACGATTTTCATCTGGCGAAGGCGGCTGAGCAGCCCGTCATCGCTCATATTGGGCAGATAGTCGGGCGGATTGTTGAAGTACACGTTGTCGTCGTAATAGCCGTCGAGAAAACTCTTGATGTCGAAAGAGCCGCTCATGGGGACGCAGGCGTTGACCATGTCGGGATGGCGCAGGGAAAAATTAAGCGCGTGATAGCCGCCGAAGCTGCATCCGGTGACGACGATCTGCGGCGCCCAGTTGCGGTTCTTCAGGAATGGAACGAATTCGTTAAGTATGTAGCGTTCGTACTGGACATGGCGCCAGATGCGGGATCCGGGGTGAACGCTTTTGTTGTACCAGCTCTCGCTATCGACGGAATCGGGGCAGAAGACCTGGATGGCGCCCTGGTCGATTTTCGGGGCGAGGGCGCGGATCATGCCGGCGTCTTCGTATTCGAAAAAACGGCCCATGGAGCTGGGAAAGACGAGGATGGGCTGACCGGCATGGCCGAAGACGAGGGCCTCCATGTCGCGGCCCAGTTCGTGGCTGTGGTGCTTGAGATATTCGCGATTCATGCGCCCGAGGATTGTAAATGAAATTGCGGGCGCGAGGCATGGGACGCCCGAGGGCGGGGGCCACTAGGATGAGCCCCGAGGATTGATGCCCAAATGTTTTAGCTTGGATTGGAGAGTGGTGCGTTTGAGGCCGAGACGCTTGGCGGCGCCGCGCGGTCCGCTGACCTGGCCCCGGCTTTCGCGCAGCGCGTCGAGGATGTGCCGGCGCTCCGCGGCTTCGAGGGTCTGTTCCTGGATGGGATCGAGCGCCACAGGTTGCAGTTCGCTGAGCGGAGCGGCAAGCACCGATCCGGACGAGAGGATCAAGGAACGCTCGATGAAATTTTCGAGTTCGCGCACGTTACCCGGCCATGACCAGTTGGTTAGAGCGTCCATAGTTTTTTTCGGGATGCTGGTAATCGACTTTTTCATGCGTCCCGAGATCTTCTGCACGAAGTGCTCGACCAGCAGGGGAATGTCTTCCCGCCGTTCACGCAGGGGCGGAAGAAAGATGGGAAAGATGTTCAAGCGGTAAAAGAGATCGCTACGGAATTCTTTGTCGCGAACGCTCCGGGCCAAGTCGCGGTTGGTGGCGGCGATAAGGCGGAAGTTGACCTTCAAGGTTTGTGTGCCGCCGAGGCGTTCGAATTCCTGATCCTGAAGAACGCGCAGCAGTTTTGGCTGGAGAGAAAGCGAGATCTCGCCGATTTCGTCAAGAAAGATGGTTCCCTGATCCGCGAGTTCGAGCCGACCGAGCTTTCTGCCGACGGCTCCGGTGAAAGCGCCTTTTTCATTGCCAAACAGCTCGCTTTCAAGCAGGCCGGAGGGAATGGCGGCGCAATTCATTTTGATGAAGGCGTTTCCGGCCCGGCGGCTCAAGCGGTGAATGGCGCGCGCGACGAGTTCTTTGCCGGTTCCGGTTTCGCCCAGCAGTAACACGGTGGCGTCGGTGGCGGCGACCTTGCCGACGCTCTCCATCACATCGCGCAAAGGCTGGCTCCGGCCGATGATCTCTTCGAATCCGAACTGGCTTTCGATTTCCTGCTGCAGGTAAAGTTTTTCTTCGGTCAGTCTCTCCTTGGCGTGGCGAAGTTCTTCTTCAATGCGTTTGCGCTCAGTGATGTCTTCAGCGAAGATCACGATGCCGCCGACCGCGCCCGTCTTGTCGTGCCATGGACGAATTTCCCAACGCAGCCAATACATGGAGCCATCGGCCCGGTCAAAACGGTCACTGTCCTCGCGCACAACCTCGCCTGCCAGCCCGCGGCGATGAGCTTGCTTCCAGCGTTCGGGAATATCCGGAAACACATCATAGTGCGACAACCCGCGCAGATAGCGATCTTCCAAGTGGTAGTCAGTCCGCCAGCGCCGGCTCACATGCAGGTAGCGCATTTCGCGATCGAACATCGCCAGCCCGGCCGGTGCGTGCTCGATGAAAAGGCGGAAATGCTCCTCGTTGGTGCGGAGGGTTTCTTCTGCCCGCTTGCGATCGGTCATGTCATAGTCGCTGCCGATCAGACGGACGGGTTGACCGTTGGCATTCTTGATTACGCGCCAGCGTCCCGAGATCCAATGAGTGCTGCCGTCCGGCCAGACGGTTCGCCACTCGCCGCCGGCCTCGCCGGATTCGATCGAGCTCGCAAATAGCGCAGCGACCCGAGGCTGGTCCTCAGGAAAAACCAGGGCGAGAAATTTTTCGACCGAGGGCGGAGCGGCGCCCGGCGGCAACCCGTAGATCTTCTCCATCTCCGGAGTCCACCGGTTTTCTCCAGTCTGGAGATTGCGATCGTAGGTGCCGATCTGGGCGGCTTCCTGGGCGAGGCGAAAGCGCTCTTCGCTATCGCGCAGCGCCTGTTCAGAGTGTTTGCGATCGGTGATGTCGATGGCAATGCCGCTGAGCCCAATCACCCGCCCGGCTTCGTCGGTCTCGGCTTTGCCGCGAATCAGGAGCCAGACCAGGGAGCCATCGGGGCGAAGGCCAGCCAGTTCGAGTTCCTCGGGGTTCCCAGTCTCAAGGGCTTTGCGATTGGCCTGGACCACCTGGAGCCAGGTTTCGGGGAGGAAAAGTTGCTCGAGTTCGCGGAATGGAATGCCACCGGGTTGCGGCTCACGAGCAAAAAAGCGGAATAACTGATCAGAGCCGGTTACAGTCCCGGTCTGAAGATCGAAATGCCAGTTTCCCATTCGAGCCACGGTCTGAGCCTCGCGGAGTTCGGCCTCACTTTTTCTGAGAGCCTTGTCGGCACGCTGGCGTTCCGTAATGTCGCGGGAAACGGCCACCACGTATTCGCGATCCAACCGCACCCGTTTGAGACTGATTTCGACCGGCAATGTTGTGCCGTCCTTACGCCGATGAACGGATTCGAGAATCCTGAAGCTCGTCTTGGCCAGTGAATTACGGGTTTTTACCGCATGGTCCGGCGTCAGGAACGGGGCAATGTCAAAGATCGTCTTGGACAATAGTTCTTCGCGTGTGTATCCAAGCTCCGCGCAGGATTTTTCATTGACGTCGAGGAAGCGGAAGGTTTCGGGATCAACTATCTCGATGGCATCGTTGGAGTGATCGAGCAAGCTCCGAAACAACCGGAGCCTATGCAGCATGGTTTCCTGTTCGTCGTTGGAGGCCTGAAGAGAATCGTTAGTGGTACGTAACGATTTCTCGGTTCTGATGCGGTCGGTGACATCATGGGCAATGCCGCGCACCACGGGCTTTTCCACGCCATGAATGCGGAGGGTGCAGTGATACTCCCAGTAGCGGCGCTGGCCCGCACGTGTGAGGACTGCTAGGATTCCCGCGGCCTCGCCTGCGCTCGCGATCGTGCGCAGATACAAGTCAAACTGATCGCGGAACGCGCGATCGATCAGTTCCCGCATGGGAATTTTAAGGATTTCCTCGACGCTATAGCCGAGGAGGCGGGCAGGGACGGGATTTACCGATAGAAAGCAGCCTTCGAGATCGTGAATGCACAGCAGATCGCGGCTGTGTTCTACGAGATCCTGGGCCCAGTCCTCGGTAACGTCGCGGGGAGGGACGAGTCGAGTTCGAGGCTCCGCGGCAAGTGCGTCGTGCGGTTCGCCGGGGTTCGACGACATGTTCGAGTCCCCTCGAGTCGCGAGGAAATCTTCTTTTCTCTATCGGCCAGAAATCGGATCCTCGTCAGGCTCGCACGGTACTTCGCGCATTCTTGGGAACTTTGCTTTCGTCCACAGCTGGACGCCCGCTTGCAGCGCGAACAAATAGGATCAAGCAAAAAGGCTTCTTGACCACCGGTTATAGTCGGCTTTAAAGGGGAGGATAGCAAGGGAATAATGTGGGAAGGAACGGGTTGTGCAGTAAGAATGGAAAAACCACCGTGACACATCCTGTTAGAGTCCACGGCGCATTGGGCGAAGATACCAGTATGCGCCCTGTTTTTTCAATAACTTAGCCTCCATTCACTGCGGTCTTCGACCGCTCAGGCCGCATTTTCGCCCTTTCCCTGCCTTCTACGTGCCTAACCGGTCATGGTTCAATAGGATAACCATGACTAATTCTACGCATCGAAGCTTCCAGGTTTCTTTCGTGGAATTCCATTTTCGACGGTTTCGTGCGGGCCAACGGAAATTGAAACATTTTGATTTGACTCCCGGTGTGGAGGAAAGCGAGAACTAATGCATAAGCCGATCAAGTACGTTGAGAAGGCCGTCACCGTCGCCGCCAGTGGCGCGTGGGCCATTTACGAACGACTCAATCGTGTGTCCCCCAATGCATCGCCGACCCCGAAGTGGTCCGACAAGCCGCTGTTGAAGTCATGGGAGAAGTCGAAGCCGCCGCTCGGATGGCCGCGCTCGACTGACTCGCTGTGCCCGAAGTGCGTACCGGAGATCCGGCAGCAGATTCTCGACGGCCACCTCCCGGTTGACATCCTGATGAACGAGAAGGTGGGCGAGGTCAAGGCTCAGATCATTGAGAAGGACGGCAAGATCTACATGGTCAAAGATTGCCCGAAGCATGGGCACTTCGAAGACCTGATGTCGATCGACCCAGAGTTCACGAAGCACCTTGAAGACGTCTTCCCTGGCCGCGATATCAAGGCGCACAACGACGAGCACCTGCACCATCATGGGTCTTCGACCGTGAAATACGGCCGCGGCTCGGTGCTGACGGTTGACCTCACGAATCGCTGCAACATGATGTGCGATCCGTGCTTCATGGACGCGAACCAGGTTGGGTTCGTCCATGAGCTGACGTGGGAAGAGATCAAGACTGTGCTCGACAACGCGATCACGATCAAGCCGCGCCGCCAGATGTCGGTGCAGTTCTCGGGTGGCGAGCCGACTTTGTCGCCTTACTTCTTGGACGCGATCCGCTACGCGCGGAAGGTTGGATACAACTCGGTGCAGGCTGCGACCAACGGAATCGAATTTGCCAAGAGCTTTGAATTCGCGCAGCAGGCGGTTGAAGCCGGGCTGCGATATGCCTATCTACAATTTGACGGCATCGGCAACGCTGCCAACTCGCACCGCGCGGTTGGCAACCTGTTCGACGTGAAGTTGAAGGCGATCGAGAACCTGCACAAAGCGGGATGCGAAATCGTTCCGGTCATCACCATCATCAACGGCATTAACAACGAGCAGGTTGGGAAGATCATCCAGTTCGCGCTGGACAATCCGAAGACGATCAGCTTCCTCAGCTACCAACCGGTCAGCTTCACCGGACGCGACGAAGCCATTACCGACGACCGCCGTCAGGCGCAGCGCTACACGCTGGCGCACCTGGCGCACGACGTCAAGAATCAGACCGGCCTCGGCGAACCCGCTCGCGACTGGTTCCCGATCAGCTTTATGTCTACTTTCAGTGATTGGGCTGATCTGCTGCATGCGGGCGACGCCAATAACGACTGGGGCCAGCTTTCCTGCGGATGCCATCCCAACTGCGGCACCGGCATGGCGGTCATGATCGACAAGGAGACCAAGGAAGCTGTTCCGGTTACCGCGTTCCTCAAGGGCGACCAGCTGGGCAAAGACATCGCCAAGGTGAATGACGGCGCGCGCAGCAAGTTCCTAACCGGGCTCGGCATGGCGCTCTTGCTGATGAAGAACTACGATCCGTTCAAGTCGCCGAAGCATTTCAAGATGATGGATCTGCTGCGGAAGTTCGACAAGAACTACAACATTACGGGCAAGAACTACGGCAAAGTGGGCCCGGACCGCACCATCGACGATGTTATGAAGCGCCGCAACAATGACCGCTGGAACTTCCTCTTCATCGCCGGCATGTGGTTCCAGGACCTGTTCAACTACGACTTCCGCCGCACGGAGCAGTGCATCATTCCGTACGCAACGCAGGAAGGCGAGATCAGCTTCTGCGCCTACAACACGGGCGTGGGCTGGCGGAACATTATCGAGAAGATGCACATGACGGCCACGCTCACTAAGTGGTACGAGGAGCATGGGCGGCACGAAATTTTCGCGGGTGGCAAGAAAGTGAATGTGCCGGCCAAGGAGATGCAGGAGTATCTGCGGCTGCGTGAGGAGATCGTGACGGAGGAGATTCAGCACGATCTCGACAAGCTCGGCATCGCGAAAACCGCACGCGAAGAAAAGACGCGGGCGCGGGATGCGAAGCTGAAAGAAGCCGTCAGCCACCAGCCGATCAGCCGTCAGCGAAAACGGCGGCACAGAAAAATGACCCCGCTTACGACGCGCGCATGGCGCAGCTTTATCGTGAAGTTGTATTGAAAGAGAAGCCGGCTGTTTCGAACGAAGGCGGATTTATTCCGTTGGGCGCGATTGCTACGACGAGTGGGAACGGGCACTCGAATGGCAATGGACACAATGGCAACGGCCTGCACGGAATCAAACCGGCGAAGAAGACGGAAGACGTGGCGGAGCCGGTAGCTGGAGACTAAAAAATTAGGAAGTTAATTTCTGTGGCGGCCTTAGCGGCCGCCATTTTTTTTTGGCAAAATTCGAAGGAAGTTAAGGAATGATAATACGGCCTGCCCACACTTAACGATAAGCGAGAGCTGCGGTTTTAATTCACATTGAGGTCGCGAGCTAAACGCCGCTCTTTGCTCGTTCCATTCGGTCCTCGTTCGTGGTTTCCCAGCCCGCACTTTCAGGAGTTGCTGCCTTAGCTCAGTCGGAAGACGTCCGAGTTCGTGTCCGTATGTTGTGGCGAAGTCCCACCCCGCCAGGAAACGCGCTGCCCCTTCCAGCAAAAGCGGCTGCAACGCAGAGCCTTGCAGGGCACCCAACAATCCATCGATCGGTGTATCAAGCAGCGCATTCTCCGCCGTTGTTTCGTAACCCGGATATCCACTCCAGATGCCCACTCCGTGCGCGTACCAGACTAGCAGCGCCCTCGCCCGCTCGATCGCGTCGGGATATGCTTTCTCCAGCACCTGCTTCACGACAGTCCTGCGCTCATCGACATGAGTAGTTTTTGGAGCCATTACCTGAGACTGGGTGCCCGGTGACTCGCCACAGAAGATGGAGAGGGTACGAACCTCGACATCCCGGCGTATCCTTCTTGACCCGCCAGCAAGGGCTGAAGACACGAGGGCATTGCGGCGAACCAACGTTGCCACGCTGCATGGGCTGCGGAACCCCTCTGCAATTTAGCCTGATATTGCTGAAGAGGATACTGAACACCGTGAGCCGCCAGCCATTCATTAACCCAAGTCCATCGACCAGGTCAGCATCGTCGCACCACTCATCCCATCGAATCGCGTCCCGTGATGCACGCAGATAACAGCCACTTGTTTGCCGACTTCGTCTTGGAATCCAAGCGTTGGGTCACCGGAGCACATGCAGTGGCCGGCGGGGCAATCAATAATTCTCAGGACTTGACGCAACTCGGAGAGCATGACTTGGTCGTTCCCCGCCAGTAAAACCTCATTTCCCAGCGGCTGGCCATCCCCCAGACCACCTTTGATGAGGCGAAAAGATCGCGCATGCTCGAGCACCGCATCGAGTGACTGCTGAGTCGGTTGCGGGGCTTTCGACTCCAGATACTTGACCACGTTTCGGTCCAACATCATCATTGCGCCATTGACCTCATAGGCAGTCCACTCCGTCGCGGTCCTTCTGTTGCGTTCGCACTGCCTTTAGTTGTGTCCACCACTGACGGCGAAACTTCATCGAACACCCCCGAGAGAAGGAGTGAAAATCACGAAATAGTACAAACACTTTCGAAGTGACCCAACGTATTATGCAGCAAATTTCTCACGACAAGCCTGGCTTTAGGAACAGATTTCAGTTGGGCTATGACGTATCTTTGCTCAGCCCTACTCGCTTTTTCCAAATCAGGACTTGCCGCTCATCAGATTCAAACCAAATTGCAATTCCCTTGACTTAGTCGACAATTCCGACAACCCTGAATACAGGGCGTTCGGTTGATGGAAGCGTGCGCCACCTGTCGCTTGATTTCCGGCACCCACTCCAAGCTCACGCTTTGCCCTTCGATGTTGCAATAACAACATCAATATGTTGTAATAGCAACATGGAGGGGAGCCATGAGCGAGGCGCTGGATGCGATCTTTCACAGACGGGCGGTTAAGGTCTTTGAACCCGTAGAAATTTCCGATGAGGTGCGCGAGCAGATTCTCAATGCGGCGCGCCATGCCCCTTCAAGCTTTAACAGCCAGCCTTACAAGTTTTATTGGGTGGGCTCCGCGCAGAAGAAGGCCGCGGTGGCGAAACTGTGCTTGGGACAGAAGCCCGCGCAAACCGCCTCCGCACTGGTGGTGGCTGTGGCGGACCTGGGATCGCTGTCGGCCACGGCGCAGGGCCAGTTGGAGTGGATGCGCCGGAGCAACTTCAGCGAAGAAAAAATTCGCGACTACGAGCGGAATGCAAAGATTGGGCGGATCCTGTTTATGCCGGGGCCCTTCGGTATGTTTGCGGCGATCAAACGGGTGCTCTTCCGGCTGCTGAATCTGCGGATGGTGATGGGGATGCCGCCGTTGTCGCGGCAGGAGTTGTTCAAATGGGCGACGAAGAGTACATCGCTGGCTTGCCAGAATCTGATGATTGCCGCCGAGGCGTTGGGAATGAATACTTGTCCGATGGAAGGTTTTGATTGGCGAAGACTGTCTCAATATCTGGGGCTATCCGGGCGGCACGAGGAGATTGTGATGGTGATTGCGATCGGGAAGAAATCTGCTGCCTGCAATGAGACGCCGCAGTGGCGAAGACCTCTGGAGGCAACGGTGACCGTCCTATGAACATCCTCCCCCGGAAAGATATTCCCGAAAACATTCTGAAAGATTCGGTGCTCGCCCATATTGCAGCCGCGTACTTCTCGGCGGGAAGGAGACTGGAGCGAAAAACCCAGTGCTCGGCGACGCGCGGCTATATCCTTTCGACGTTGCGCGGGGGAACGGGGCTGAACTCGAATCAGATTGCCACGAGCCTGGGCTTGGACCGGACTGTTGTGCACCGGGCGATCAAGACACTGTCCCAGGAAGGACTCGTGTCGGAGCACCGGGGAAAATCGGGCAGAGCAATTCTTGTCCACCTGACGGCCAAGGGAAGGAAGTACCGGGAACGGCTCATCGAAGCTCGGGAGACCGCCGATGAGAGTGTCCGGCGGAAAATGAGCTCAGCGGAGCGCGAAACGCTTCTTCGGCTTTTGAAGGTAGTTGCGGAATGTGAGTTCTGAATACGGTTGGTCGCATGGAGGCCGGCAGCCCGCTTTTTCGATCTCCTCGACCACGATCCTGTTGTCGAGGTTGTGATCGGTGTCGTTTCAAATAAGGCTCTGGCCAAGGCTTTTGCCGCTGTCGGTCAGCAACAACCACACTTCCGGACTCGAGGTTTCGGTCTTGACAGGGTGCCGGTTGTTCTTATAATGTTTGCGCCTCGCCAAGGGCCCGGGTCCCGCTCGTTGAGACGTACCAGCCGTTAAGGCGAAGCTCCCCAAAAGAGGTTTGCGCTTATGAGTGCTGTCCGAGGCACCCTGACCCTAGTTGTGTTTTCTGCTCTGCTGCTGATTGCGGCTCATCCAGCGCACGCCCAAACCGAAATCGTGCTCTACAACTTCTGTTCCCAGCCGAACTGTGCAGACGGTGAGAGCCCGGCGTCCAGCCTTACGCCCGACCTCGCAGGCAACTTCTACGGGACCACCGCGCTGGGCGGCGCGAATATGTCCGGGACCGTTTTTGAGCTGTCTCCAAACGGGGCGGGTGGCTACAACGAGAGTGTCTTGTACAGCTTCTGTTCCTTGCAGAACTGCGCAGATGGCAATGACCCAAGTTCTACGGTGATCTTCGACGGCGTCGGAAATCTCTACGGGACAGCCTGCTCCGGGGGCGCTAATGGACAAGGTGTCCCGTCAGCATGCAGCGATGGTTTTAACGGATATGGGGTCGTGTTCGAACTGAGCCCCGAGCCAGGCGGTGGGTGCCCAAGTGGCAGCAACAGCGGCAATGGCTGGTGCGAAACCGTCCGCTACAGTTTTACCTCCACGCCCGACGGCGCCTCCCCATTCGCGGGGCTCACATGGGGCCCATCCGGTGATCTTTATGGCACAACCTATAGCGGAGGCAATGGAATGGGGACGGTTTACGAGTTATCGCCGAACGGCAGTGGCGGCTGGAGCGAGTCGGTGCTTTACAGCTTTTGCTCCCAGCCGAGCTGCGTTGACGGCGCCCATCCTGACGGGCAGGTGCAAACCGCGAACGGTAGCCTCTATGCGACGACCGAAAGCGGCGGTACCCACGCGGCCGGCACAGTGTTCGGACTGAGTCGCCAACCGGGCGGCGGATGCCCAACTGGCAGCTATACGGGTGACGGTTGGTGCGAGACTATTCTTCACGCCTTCGCAGGACATCCCACGGACGGAAACTACCCTTCTGGCACTCCGGCGCTCGATAGCGCCGGAAATCTCTATGGCACGACCATTTATGGCGGCAAAGGAAGGTGCAACGACGCTCAACCGGGGTGCGGCGCAGTTTGGAAGCTGACTCCTTCAGGGGGAGAGTATTCGGAGGAGGTTCTTCATTCCTTCATGTCGGGGCCCGGGCTGTTTGGATGCTGTTTCTCGATTCAAGCGCCCGACCTTCCCATGGCCGGGGTGGCGCTCGATGCATCCGGAAACATCTACGGCGTGACGACCTACGGCGGCAGCCCCTCGTACTGCCAAGAAAAAGGGAAGAAGGCGGATGTACAAGGCTGCGGCGCGATGTTCGAACTCGCGAGGCCTCCCAAAAGGGTCAAATATCAGACCGAACTGCTTTGGATTTTCGATTGGATGGATGGCGCTCATCCGGTGAGCAGCCTGATTGTGGACTCCGGCAATCTCTACGGAACGACTTACGACGGCGGCCTGGGCGACTTTTGCCCGTACCCTGATGGTTGCGGGGTCGCGTTCGAGTTCATTCCGTAGGGAGGTACTGGAGACAAGGAGAGGGATATGCGAGGCGTTCTGACGTTAGCCGCACTTTTCATGCTGCTGCTAGGTGCTCTTCCACAAGCTCACGCTCAACCCGAAGTCGTGCTCTATAACTTCTGTTCTCAGCCGAATTGTGTGGACGGAGAGAACCCGGCGTCCAGTCTGATGCCCGACGGCGCAGGCAACTTCTACGGGACCACTCAACTGGGCGGAGCGAATCTGTATGGCACCGTCTATAAGCTTTCGCCGAACGGGGCCGGCGGCTACAACGAGACCGTCTTGTACAGCTTTTGTTCCCTTCATAACTGTGCCGATGGATCGTATCCCTACTCCTATGTGACCTCTGACGGCCGGGGGAATCTCTATGGGACAACTTACTACGGAGGGCTTTTCGCATCCGGCGCTTACTCCGGATATGGCCTCGTGTTCGAGCTGAGCCCCGAACCGGGCGGTGGTTGTCCAAACGGCAGCAACAGCGGGAATGGCTGGTGCGAAACCGTCCTGTACAACTTCATGTCAACCCCCGATGGTGCCTTCCCATTCTCCGGGCTCACCCTGGACCCACACGGCAACCTCTATGGCACAACCTATGGCGGAGGGAATGGAACGGGAACGGTCTACGAGTTATCCCCGAATGGTAGTGGCGGCTGGAATGAGCAGGTTATCTACGATAGCGGCGGCTATGCCGGGTTAACTATAGACAGCTCCGGGAACCTTTTCGGCGCGGATGACCTGCAGAATGGTCACGTGTTCAAGCTGTCACCAAACGGAACTGGAGGTTGGAATGCGAACATCCTTCACACCTTCAAGGCTGGCCGGACCGACGGGTCAGAACCTCAGGGAACTCCTGTGCTAGACAGCGCTGGAAATATCTATGGCACGACGATGAGTGGCGGCGCCGTAAAAGGCATGGGAACAGTCTGGAAGCTGACTCTCGGTCCAACCGGAGAGTATACGGAGGAGGTTCTGCATAACTTTATTTGGAGTTATGGTTCCAATCCTAAGGCGGGCGTGGTGCTCGACTCATCCGGGAACATTTACAGCACAACAGCGTTCGGTATTCACAAATCTCCGTGCTACGACGGATGCGGCACTGTCTTCGAGCTGGCGGCCGGTTCCGGGTACGAGTGGACGTTTCTCTGGTCCTTTCATGCTACGGACGGCGGTAACCCGGTTGGCAGCTTGATCCTGGACGGCGGCAATCTTTACGGAACGACGTATGGCGGGGGAACATCCACCTATTGTCCTGGGGCCGGTGGTTGCGGCGTAGTGTTCGAACTTAATCCGTCGGCTCGGGTGACAACGACTGTGCTCACTTCATCCCCGAATCCATCGACTCTAGGAGAAGCAGTAACCTTTACGGCGGTTATCACACCGGTGCCGCCGGATGGAGAAACAGTGACTTTTGAGCATAACTCGAAGGTACTGGGAACGGCATCATTGAACGGCGGTTCGGCGAGGTTTACGACTTCGACGTTGCCCGTGGGCACGCCACATATCAAGGCGGTGTACGGCGGTGACCAGACCTTCCAAGGCAGCACGTCGAAGGGAGTGCAGCAGGTGGTGGGGAAGTAATGACCGGGACTTCCTGAGAATTACCGTTCGGCGGCTTTTCGTTTGCATCACGCGAAGGGAAGGAACGCAACTGGCGAAATCGCGCGATGTCGTAAGTTTGCGTCCTCTGTTCGACCGTCTCTCGGGCCACGAGCGCTATCGGAATTTTGCGCCAATTGAGATGATTCCCTCCGACAAATCGCTCGAAGCGCAGCCCCGCCTACGGGTGTGCCTGTTTTATTCGGGCCGGGTCATTCGCGGACATAAGGGGTTGGTTATGTGCGCGCGAGTAGAATTGAAGTTCCTGAGGAATACTTCCGGTGGCAAAGAGTTCAGTTTCGCGTCGAACTTTTCTCGAGTCTCTAGCCGTCTCCCTTGCAGCGACCGCTCTCCCTCGCCACTTGCGGGCATCCTCAGCGTCCAAGGCGCCGGTGCTGGACGAATTCGGGTACGGCGACGTAGACCTCAACAGCCCAATGCATGAGCAGCAACTCGACCATCATCTCGAGTTGCTCTTGTCCTTGAACGAAGACAGCCTGATGATGCCGTTCCGCCAGATGATTGGCAAACCGGCGCCCGGCGATGATCTTGGAGGCTGGTACAGCTATAACCCGAAACACAACGGCACTGACGGCGCATATGCCCCAAGTTGTACATATGGCCAGTGGGTTTCCGCTCTTGCGCGCATGTATGCGATCCGGCAAAGGCCTGAGATTCGCGAAAAAATATTGCGGCTGAATCGGCTGTATGCGGGAGTGATTGACGGCCAGTATTTCAAGAACAATCGCTTTCCCACATATTGCCACGACAAACTGCTCTGCGGGCTTATGGATGCGCACCAGTTCGCGCACGATCCTGACGCGTTTGAAATTCAGAAGCGCAGTACCGCCGCTGCCCTGGCCCACATGCCGGGCCGGGCCGTCGACGATTCTGATGAATCGTACACGGCCTCCGAGAACATGTTTATCGCCTTTCAACGCGGCGCGGGTGAGCTGTACAGGAAGCTCGGGGTCGATTATCTTGCCGACTATTATTACGACCCGCTAAGCGAAGGACACGACAATCTCGCAGGCCGACACCCATATAGCTACATTAATTCGCTGTCGTCCGCTGCGCAGGCCTATCTGACGCTGGGCAGCGCGAAGCACCTGCGCGCGGCGCGGAACGGATTCGATTTCTTGACCGCGCAAAGTTACGCCACCGGCGGATGGGGCCCTGACGAAACCTTGTGCACGCCGGGCAAAGGAGAGCTGCCGGCGAGTCTCACTAACACTCACGCCAGTTTTGAAACTCCCTGTGGGGCGTATGCCCACTTCAAGATCACTCGCTACTTGTTGCGGATAACACAAGACTCGCGCTACGGCGACAGTATGGAGCGGGTGATGTACAACACCGTGCTCGGAGCGAAACCGATCCAGCCCGACGGCAGGTGTTTCTATTATTCCGACTACAACTTTGAAGGACGCAAGGTCTATTCCAGCCGCCGCTGGGCCTGTTGCTCGGGAACGCTGCCGCAAGTGGCGGCTGACTATCGGATCTGCACCTACTTTCGCGGTCGGCAAGGGATCTACGTAAATCTCTATATTCCGTCGACGGTAAGGTGGAATCACGCGGGCTCGCCGGTCTCACTAAATCAGAAGAGCGCGTATCCCATCGACGGGGCGATTCAATTTGAGTTCTCGCTGGCAAGGCCCGCGGAGTTCACCGCAAATTTCCGGATTCCGGAGTGGGCTCAAGCCGCGACGATTGCGGTCAACGGAAAACGCATGACAATGGACATTGTTCCGGGAAAATTCGCATCGATTCAGCGCAAATGGAAGAGTGGAGATCGAGTCGAATTGGACCTGCCCATGACAGCCCGTTTGCAGGCAATCGACACACAACATCCAGACACGGTGGCTCTGCTGCGCGGCCCTCTGGTGTTTTTTCCCATCACGAAATCGGTTCCCAACGTGAGCCGCGCCCAACTGCTGGCAGCTGCGAGCATAGGCGCCGGAAGATGGCAGGTGGCCACCGCTCAGGAACCAATTATCATGCTGCCATTTACGGCGATTGAGGACGAGCAGTATTCAACCTATTTGCGGGTGGTCGCGGGCGATTGACAGACAAACCAGAAGTTAATCTCAAGTGACGCTAACAGAAATTACGACAGTCAGCGATTAAGGCATTGTCGCAAGCAAGACTCCCGTCAGCGATTACAATCACTACCCCGAGCAACTCACCGAGCCGCAAACACCAGAAAGTAATCCACGTGATCGCCCTTCACAAAGTCATAGGTCTCGAGGTGGCGGTAGCCCGCTTTTTCGGCCTCCTCGACCACGATCTTGCTGCTGATGCCATGATCGGTGCCGTTTCCGTTGCGGTCGATGATTCCCACACGCGCTCCCGGCCGGAGCGCCGGACGCAAGTGTTCGAGGAGCGCCACCGGATCGGCGATCTCGTGGTACGTCTTCAATAGAAGGACAGCATCCACCGACGCCGGCGGCAGCAGCGGGTCATTATCTTTCTCCTTGCTCAGAATCGTTTTCACATTGGATAGCGATTCCTTGCGCACGCGGCTATCGATGTAATGAATGGCTTCGGGATTGATATCGACTGCATACACGATACCGGCCGCGGCGGCATCGTTTGCAGCGGTGCCGTCTCCAGCAGCGCCGCTTCCAGCAGCACCATTTTCGGCAATTCTCCGCGCCGCCCGCACCGTGAACCAGCCCGATCCGGCTCCGATATCGGCGACGCTTTTGCCGGGGGCAATTCCGAGAATGTCCATCACGCGATTAATCTGAAGCCTTTCGTCCCGGCCCGGAGTCTCGAAGATGGAGAGGTCTCCGGTGTAGGGCTGGCTGGTCGGCCGCTTGGGAGCGGCGTTCTGGCCGAGTAATGACGATGCTACGAGCAACGCCAGGAAGGCGATCCGAGCGTAGCGGGGGATCAGCTTGCGGTTGGGGGAATTTTTCATGATGCTATTTTGACTGGAAACTCATGCCCAAGGTTAGCCGGTCGAGGTTAAGAAACTGGAAAAGAGCCTGAGCCGCCATTTTCGCGTTCAAGGCCCGCCAGCTTAGGCGACAAGATTCCTCCGCACCTCCGCGAGCCAGCTCTCAGCGCATTCTGCGGTTAAGATCATTCTGCATGGAATCTCCCGAGACCCGCGAGGCAACACTGGGCGACATTGCGCTTGTCTTTTTGAAGCTGGGCACGATCGCGTTCGGAGGTCCTGCGGCGCATCTGGCGATGATGGAAGAAGAGTTTGTCCGGCGGCGGAAGTGGATCACGCACGAACAGTTTCTGGATCGGCTGGCCACCGCGAATCTGATTCCGGGGCCGAGTTCGACGGAAGTGGCCATTTTTGTTGGACAACTGAAACGCGGCTGGCGGGGGCTGATCGTCGCGGGCGCATGCTTCATCATTCCCGCAGCATTGATTGTGTCGGCGATTGCATGGGCGTATGTGCGCTTTGGTTCGCTGCCGCGAGCCGAGGGCGTACTCTACGCCATCAAGCCGGTGGTGGTTGCGGTCATCATTCAGGCGCTCGGGAAGATGAGCCGCACCGGCTTGCGCACGGCTTTGCTGGCTGTGGTCGCTGCCTTCGCTGCATTTTTGACCGTTGCTGGAGTCAGCCCCGTGCTGGTGCTTCTGCTGGCGGGCGCGCTGGCGGCGGCTTCGCTGGTTATGAAGGGGCGCCTGTTCAGTCTCGGTGCTGTGGCCATGCCGAAAATGTTAATCGCGGCTGCCGCGGTTGCTACGGCGTTGGTAGCGTGGCCGGCTGGGTTGTGGCGATTATTTCTGTCATTCCTCAAAATAGGTTCGGTGGTATTTGGCAGCGGATATGTCTTGCTGGCGTTTTTGCAGGCGGAATTTGTCGAACGCCTGCATTGGCTGACTGAGAAGCAGTTGCTGGATGCGGTTGCGGTTGGCCAATTCACGCCGGGACCACTGTTCACGACGGCGACGTTTATTGGTTACCTGGTCGCAGGCTGGCTGGGCGCGGTTGTGGCCACGGCCGGAATCTTTCTACCCGGGTTTTGTCTCGTGGCGATCAGCGGACCCGTCATACCGCGTCTGCGGCGGCGCCCCATGTTTGCGGCTGCTCTTGATGGAGTTGTGGCGGGATCGCTTGCGCTGATGGCCGTGGTGAGCTGGCAACTCGGCAAGGCTTCGATTGTGGATTGGGCCACGCTGGCGATCTTTGGCGCGAGTTTGATTGCGCTGCTGCGCTTTCGCATCAATTCGGCCTGGCTCATTCTGGCTGCGGGGATCGCGGGATTGTTCTGGAAATAACGGCTGGTGCGGTGCCGTGGGGGACCGATGAAGACTGTGAACATCCGGACGGCGGAACGGCGGGATTTGCCGCGCCTGACCGAAATTTATAACTACTATGTGATCAATACTCCTGTGACGTTTGACGTGGAGCCGTACACGGTCGAGCGGCGGGAGGCGTGGTTTGCGCAATTTGGCGCTACGGGGCGTCACCGGCTGCTCGTCGCCGAAAGCGCCGATGGGATCGTTGGATACGCGGGGACGACGCGATTTCGTCCCAAGGCTGCTTACGACACGACGGCGGAGACTACGATTTATTGCGCGCCGGAGGCTGTCGGAGGCGGGATCGGCAGGCAGCTTTATGCGGCGCTGTTTGAGGCTCTGCGAGGAGAGGATATTCATCGCTTTGTCGCCGGTTATGCGCTGCCGAATCCGGCGACGGCCGCGATCCATGAAAAATTTGGGTTCAAGGTCGTGGGCATCTTCAGCGAGAACGGACGCAAGTTCGGGAAATATTGGGATGTCTGCTGGACGGAACGGGCGGCCTGACGCGACTTCACCGGGCTGATGCCGAGGGTGTCAGCAAGGAACTTCAAGCATGCATACACAGGGGACAGGGGTCGGGATGAAGAGCTTGCGGCGGGTAGTGACGATGTTCGGTTTGGTCCTGAGTTCATTTGCGCTTGTCTCATTTGCCCAGGCGCAGCCAGTCTCGTTGCAGGCGCTGGTCACGCCGTCGACGGTCATTGTGAAGGATGGGCATCCGGTGAAGTTCGCGGTGCACGGGTTCATCGAATTCACGTCGCTCTCTCAATTATTTCCGTATATCGACTCGCAAGCAAAACGCTGGCACGGCGGCCTTGATTCGGAACAACAAAAGCAACTGGCGCAGGATTTGCTTCGCCGCGGTATCGAGAGCCGAGTTGTCTCCATGGAAGACGAGCGCCCGCTGGAAACGCTGATCACTCACACGCAGGCCGAGTTGAAGGATGCTCTGGCGCGAGTGAAAGAGACGGTTCATGCGGGCTACTCGGAGGCGTTCCTCGCGGTGCAGGAAAAGTGGAAACACTCGCTTAATTGCTGGAGCGCAGCGCCATCGATTCCGGCGCGGGTGCTCTCGAACTGGTATCCGATTGAAGAGGGAATTGTTCTTTACGGCGCGACCTACGATTCGACCGAACACTTCTGGCAGGCGGTGAAGTATCACCCCGATGTGACCGTGGCGGATTTGACCGGGCTGCTGACGGTGTTCGAACAAAGAGACTGGGGTTCATGGCTGGCGCGGCTCGATGGCGATGCCAAGATGTATTTGCCGAACGCCTATGCGATTGAATTCCTGCGTCACAATCTGGCGCGGGAAAGGCTGGAGTGGTTTCGGGCGGAGTTGGGCCGAGAAAATCTGAACGTTACCGATCGTGCCCGCAGGATCCAGCAAAGAGGAGATGCGCCGTTCCGCTTCAGCGCCTTCGAGGAAAAAGTACTTTGGGGTGATCTGGCGGATCTGTTTCACCTTGTCTATGTGTTCTCGCCAGCGGATGATCCGATCCGAAGCAGGCTGGTCTCGAAACATTTCGATGCGGTCTATCTGAGTGATCGTAAGATGGGCTTTATCAGCGAGGATTTTCGATCGCTGATGCTGGAGATCTGGCGGGTGAAATATCTACAGATGGCGCGCTTCCGCGACGTCATCCGATCCATTCCCGTGGAAATTCATCTCTCACATTTCCTGAATGATGGCGACTCGCCTGACATCCCGATTCCCGTGTATGTGGAGTATCTGAACGAGATTCGGGAACTGGCGCGCAAAGATTCCGCGACGCGATAGGCACGTTAAACTCCGTGAATCCTCACCCAGGTTAGCGCAAAAAAGCGCGGCGCCGGCTTGGGGCACGCGAACCTGGTCACAAAACTAGAATTTCTGCTCGTCCGCGGAAGGCCCGTAGAGGCCCGGCACGGGAACGTCGAGCAGGCGCAGATACATGGTGAGTTGCCCGCGATGGTGGATCATGTGATTCAGGATCATGCGGCGCAGCACTGCGGCTCGCGGCTCGCGGAAGAGTTCCTGTTCGCCCATTAGCAGCGCCCATGGTTTGGCATAGGCTGCGTCATCGGCTGCGGCCAGGGCGGCCCTTGCTTCAACGCGATTCTTGTCGAAGTTCGCGAGCAGTTCCTGGCGATTCGACGGCTTCGGCATGATGGGCCCGGCGCCGCTCGAAGGAGCAAGATTCAGCGAATCTTCTTTCATCGTCATGACTGCCCAAATCGGAAGATTCGAAATGTGACCGGCCATCCACCCGAGAGTGCCGGCTTTAGGATGCGGCTGCCAGGAAAACTTGTCGTCGGGCACGCGCTCCAGCGTGCGGCGGGTGTTGTCCATTTCCATATCGAATTCGGGAAGGATTGTGTCTTTGTAGGGCATGGCATTCGCTCCTGCGGCTCGCATAAGTTTAAATCCCGGCCATTCTATCAGTTACGAAGTAGCAGACTGGCTTTGCTGAAGGCGTTTTCAGTTGGACTATACCTGTATTCCAGCCCGCTTCAGAGAGTAAAATAAGCAATTCCGTCTTGCCTACCGGACGGGCTGTCATAAATCGTAGCAGTTTCGATGTTGTGTCTTTGTCTTGACCGTGGAGCCTATTGAAAATCTCGAGCGTCAGCGTTCAGCACAATCGCCGGTGAACGGCAATGCTCGGGGCGAGCGTGCATCGGAGAGCGCGAATACGCTTCCGTCGGCGTCGCGCCCGCGGCCGTCATCGCCCGTCTACTGGCGGGTGGAAGGCAGCCTGTTGGAACTGACGACGATCCGGCCGATTGCCTTCTTCACCTGGAACAGCCAGACATTTATAGCGCGCTTCGCGCGGCGGAGCCTGGTGCTGTTGATGGCGCTGCTGCGCCCGTTCCTGTATGCCGCGAATCGCAAGGCGGCGACGCGAATCGTGTATTCGGTGCTGCGCGGCGTTTCGCGCGACCGGCTGGATCTGCTGGGCGAGGAAGAGTTTGAGTACAAGCTGAAGCCGCTGCTGAAAGAAGAAGGCGTACGGCACCTGAAAGCGCTGCAAGCTACGGGCGCGGATGTGGTGCTGGTGAGCCAGGGACTCGATCACGTGATGCGTCCGCTGGCACGGCATTTGGGCGTGCGGTGGATCATTGCCAACCGGCTTGATTTTCGCGATGGCGTCGCGACTGGGCGATTGCTAAGCCCGATCATCCGACCGCGCGGAATTTTTGCGCGCATCCGCGAGGCGGGGCCGGATGGACAGCAGAGTCCGGCACGGTGGGTGCGGGCGCTCGGGTTGCGCGGGCCGAAGGCTTTGCAATCGGCGATTGTACCGGCGGTGCGGGTGGAAGAGCCGCGGGTGCGGCCGATTGTCTATTTCGACGAAGCGCGACATCCGGAGAAGCTTTCGGTGCGGAAGGCATTGGCCGGGAAACGCCTGATGCTGATAGGCGTGACCGGATTTATCGGCAAGGTGTGGCTGGCGAATACGCTGCTCGATTTGCCGGAGATCGGCAAACTGTATCTGCTGATTCGCGGGCAGAAGACGAATCCGGCGCAGAAGCGCTTCGAGAGAATGCTGGAGGAGTCTCCGGTTTTCGATCCGGTATTCGAGAAGTACGGCGGCGGTTTAGGTGCACTGCTGGCGGAGAAGATCGAGGTGGTGGAGGGCGATGTCTCGCAGTCCGGCATCGGCCTGGCGCCTGAGGTTGCGGCGCGGCTCGGAAAAGAGCTGGACTTGATCGTCAACAGTTCAGGGTTGACGGATTTCAATCCCGACCTGCGCGACGCGCTGGCCGTGAACGTGGATTCGACGCATCACCTGATCGAATTTATTCGCGGCTCGGATCATACGGCGTTGCTGCATCTTTCGACCTGCTATGTGGCAGGCCAGCGCGATGGACGAGTGAGCGAGCGCCTAAGGCCGAACTACACGCCGGCGGGCGCTGCGAATTTCGATGCGGAAACAGAATGGTATGCGCTGCATGAGATGGTGGAGTCAGCGCAGGAGCGAGCGGAGGGCCCAGAAGTCACCGCAGAGCTGAGGAAGCAGGCACTCGACAAGGAGCATGCCGCGAAAGGGCTGAGCGGCGCGGCGCTGGAAAACCAGATTCGCAAGAATCGCGTGCGCTGGCTGAAGAATTATCTGACGCAAGAGGGCATCAAGCGGGCGCAGGCGCTGGGCTGGCCGAACACTTACACGTACACCAAGAGTCTGGCCGAATCGCTCATCGCCAAGTACGGCGCGGGTCTGCCGATTGCGATTGTCCGGCCGGCGATTGTCGAAACATCCGTCACAAAGCCGTTCCGCGGGTGGAATGAGGGCATCAACACTTCGGCTTCGCTCTCCTATCTGCTGGGGACATCGTTCCGGCAACTGCCTACAAACGAGCGCAAGCGGCTCGACATTATTCCGGTGGATGCGGTATGCGAGGGCATGACGCTGATTGCCGCCGCGCTGGTCGAGCGGCGGCACGATCCGCTGTATCAGTTGGCGACGTCCGTGACGAATCCGTGCGACATGGGCCGCTCATTTGAGTTGACGTCCCTGGCGCACCGCGCCACTATCGCGCGCAAGAAGGGCCTGGAATACTGGTTGCGCCTGCGCATGGATGCGATCTCGGTTTCGAAGGCGCGCTATAACCGGATGTCGGCGCCGGCGCAGAACATGATCGTGCAGGCGATTCAGACGATCATGTCTCCGTTGCCGCTTCCCATAAGCCGCTGGCCAAGGCGGAGCGAATCTGGCAGCGCGTGGAAAAACTGGTCGATTTTCGAGCCCTTTATTCTGCACAACGAGCACGATTTTGTGGCCGATGACGTCGAAAAACTGTCGCAGGCGCTGGTGCCCGAAGAGCGCGATGCTTTCGGCTACGACACGGCTGGGCTCGATTGGTGGGAGTACTGGATCGACATTCACATTCCCGCGTTGCGGCGCTGGACGTATCCTCTGATTGAAGGGCAAGCCGCTGGAGGCGCGCGAGCCGCGCGTGCTGCAGATGCCGGCCGAGGGCAAGCTACCGAGCCCGGCAGCGAGCGAGATAACATACAACGCAAGAACGGGACGAACGGAGCAACGTGGCGATTTTCCTGACCGGTTCGACCGGCTACATCGGCGCGCATGTCGCCGCCAATCTGCTGAGCCAGCACGATGCGACCCTGAATTTGCTGGTGCGCGGGCGCGATCCCCGCGAAGCGGAGTTGCGCCTGTGGAACGCGATGCAGCTGCATCTGCCGTTTCCGGAGTTCTACGAGTATTTGCAGGCGAAGATTCGCATCTTTCGCGGCGATCTGACCGACGCCGGGATTTGGCCTGGATCGCGCGGACTACGACAAGCTGGTGCATACCACCGATTCCGTGATCCACTGCGCGGCCTCGCTCAATCGCAAGTCGGAGAAGGCCTGCCTGAATGTGAATCTGCGCGGGACGCTCGAAGTGCTGCAAATGGCGCGGCAATCGCAGTACTATCACGGGCTGCGGCGATTTTCAGAGTCAGCACGGTGGCCGTTGCGGGCAAGCGCAGCCACGAAGTCGTGACCGAAGACCGGTCGATTGAGTGGGACCGCTCGGACTACGATCCTTACGCGCGCACGAAAAAATTCTGCGAGCACATGGTGCGCGAGTTGCTGCCGGACGTTCCGATCACGATCTTCCGCCCGAGCATCGTGCTGGGCGACAGTCGCTATGCGGAGACGACGCAATTCGATATGGTGCGGTCCTTCGTATTTTTGGCTGGATTGCCGATGCTGCCGTTCCGCTCGCACGATCGACATTGACATCGTAAATGTCGACTTTGTGGCCGGTGCGACTTCAACGCTCCACATGAAAGACAAGCCTGCGTATGACACGTATCATCTTTCGTCGGGAACAG
>CAWEAB010000035.1:0-71929 GCA_963806745.1 uncultured Acidobacteriaceae bacterium | reverse complement strand
ATTTTGGGCGTTCGCACCGGCTGGGCCTTGACCCTGGTGGCCGAGGGCATCGAGTCTATGGACATCGTCTCCGGTCTCATTGGGAGGATGCTGCGTGCCGCTGACCGAATGCAACGTGGCGCCTGCGCCTTCGGGCGAGGGTGTCCACTTGCCTTCCATGTTGCCGCCTTCTTCGTAGTTCCAGGTCGACTTGTCGTAGGTCTTCTTCTCGTCGTCGAAGCCGGAATAAAGGCCGTCGTCGGGAAGCTTGAAGCCTTCCTTGATAACGAAAGCGGCGTTCGTGTAGTTGACGAGATAATCTTTCGCGATGCGGTTGTTGGCGATCGCGTAGTTGATCACGCCGCCGAGGAAGGCGATGTCGGCTCCGGCGCGGATCTGGAGGTAGAGATCGGCGTTGGCAGCGGTACGCGTGAGGCGCGGATCGACGACGATGGTCTTGGCGTTGCGGTGAATTTTGGCTTCAATCGCCCACTTGAAACCGCAGGGATGGTTTTCGGCCGGGATTGCCGCCCATGATCAACATCATGTCGGTGTTCTTGATGTCGATCCAGCCGTTGGTCATTGCGCCGCGTCCGAAGGTGGGCCCCAAACTGGAGACCGTTGGGCCGTGTCAAACCCGGGCCTGGTTTTCCAGGTAGCAGACCCCCAGGCTGCGCATACTTTTGACGGCGAGATAGTTGAATTCGTTGGTGTCGGTGCAGCCGCCGGTGAAGGCCATACCTTCGCAGCGATTGACTGTTTTGCCCTCGGCATTAGCCACGACGAAGCTGTCGTCGCGCGTCTTCTTCACCCAGTGCGCGATCTCGTCGTAAGCCTGATCCCAGGAAATATCTTCCCAATCGGTGCCGCCAGGGCGGCGCACCTGCGGCTTCAGGAGGCGACGCTCGTTCAGAATGTCCTGCTCGAGCGAAGAGCCCTTGGGGCAGAGCGTGCCGCGATTGATGGGATGATCGGGATCGCCTTCGACGTGCACGACCTGCGGGATGGCATTCTTGGCCTTGTCGCCGAGGGTGTAGATGATGACGCCGCAGCTCACCGCGCAGTAGGGACAGGTGCTGCGGGTCTCACTGGCGCGGGAAATTTTCAGGCCCTGGGTTTGCGCGTGGAGTGGTGTCAGATCGAATCCGAGGGCAGAAAATGCGGTGCCGCCAAGGACCGTGCCCTTGAGGAAAGTGCGGCGAGAGAGTTCCATTCATTGCCTCCGTCAGGCGCGTTCTAAATCAGTTTCGGAAATACGGAGGTGAACTTTTGCAGGCGCCCACACGCCCAACGTCACTACATGCGGGACAATATATCGCCGGGAGGGGTCGGTCGTCAATTGGAGAAAACTCGTAAAGGGTGAAGCGAGGCATTGCATGGATTGAGATGGGGACCGATAATCGGCCCATGCCGGATCGCATAGGACCAAATCGCGAACTACCTTTCTCTCGGGTGTCCAATCACCGTGGCAAATAACGACTGGCAGCGGCGGATCGATCGGGCCGAGGAACTGGCTGGGCTGCGCGCCGCTTCGGCAGACCTTTTGCGGTTCTATGCAGCGATCGCGCGCTACCAGCAGAGGTTCTACGGAGAGATTCAGGGCTCGCGCGTGGTGCGGGAAAGCGCTGCCCGTCCCAAGCCCTTCGAGGGGCGATTGGAACGGGAACTGGCCAGGAGATTCCGGCCGTTTCTGTCGGTGGTCGAACGCAATGGCCCGGGCAAGTTGCGGGAAGAAGCGCGCTCCCTGGCTGCGCGCGACGAGGATTTCTACTTCGATTTGCTGGCTGGCTTCTGGGAAGCCGACCGTGCGGCGCTGGCTACTGGGGACGGACGATTTTTTTGCACGGGCATTCTTGCAGCCGTATGCGGTATGCGTGCGGTTGCAAGCGAATCTCGAATGGCATGGGCCGACCGCCTATGTTTGTCCGTTTTGCAATCGGAAGCCAGGGCTGGGCGTGATGCGGCCGCTGGGCGAGGGCAGCCAGCGATCGCTGATCTGCTCGTTTTGTCTGGCGGAATGGGAGTTCCGGCGGATTATCTGTCCGGCGTGCGCGGAAATGGATCCGGCGAAGCTGCCGGTTTACGCAGCGGAAGAATTACAGCATGTGCGTGTGGAGGCTTGCGACAGCTGCAAGAGCTATATCAAGACTGTTGATCTGACGAAGAGTGGCCTGGGCGAGCCGGTAGTGGACGAGATCGCTTCGGTGGCGCTTGATCTTTGGGCCGCGGAGCGGGGCTATGCGAAATTGCAGTTGAATTTATTGCAGTTATAGTTTCAGTGTAAGTGATTGATAACAATGTGATAATTGGCGCAAGTTTGGTGCAGTCCGTAGGCTTTCGCAAAGCCGTGGTGACCCGCGTAATCCTCCTCCCTTTTAACGAGTGCTTTCCTAAGACTATGGGTTAACATAATGTAGGTTGGACGAGGCGTCTGGCGGGTTAAGTGTCCTCAAATTGGCGACTATAGGCTCGGTTTCGGTATTAGGGGAGTGAAATGCGATTTTTTGTAGCGGTCATGGCGGCGGTGCTGGCGCTCGGTTTGAGCGGAGCGGCGCAGAATGGCAAGTCTCACGCGGGAAAGAGCGAGTCGAAGAGCGAACCGAAGAGCACAGTTCCCATGAAGGTGGCGGGACCGAAATCGGGTGGGTCGTCGAGCAAGCAACTCCAGAAGATCGAGCACGCCAAGGTCGCTAAGGGCGACCATACTAAGAAATCGCATGCCCGGGTGGTGAAGACCACCAAAGACTCGCGCAGCTCTGGCATCAACTTCAATAACGGCGGCGGCAAGGGAACGGGCCTGAACGCGCACAGCGGCGGTTCTCTGAAGGGCCGGTTGAAACAGAAGGGCAAAGGGAAGAAGAACTAGACGCGCCTGCGGCTTCCGGCGTCGCAGAACTCGGGTCGTGATCACGAAATTAGCCCGCGTCAGTTTTCCAGACGCGGGCTTTTATTTGCCACTGGCTTTTTGAGCTAGCGCCGCGGTTTGCGATGAGCCGAAGCTTCGATGTAAGTCTTGAATGCGCCCGGGGCGTCCGGCGTCGCGATCTCAAACGTGATCTTCAGCGCGTCCTCGCCAGTCTTAGCATAAGTCAACCGGAAACGCGGTCCGGCCTGAGCCGAGCTGCTGGTGAATACCAGCTTGCCGGGAAAGACCACGACGTCATAGTGGATGATGTGGCCTTCATTGTCCCAGTAATCGGCGACAGTCCTTGTGTCTTCGCGATAGATCACCATCAGATCGTCATGGCGATACGCGGGCTTGTCTTTGGTGGCGGATAGTCGGCGAAGTTGTGCCGGACTAGCACCGCGCCTTGAAGTTCGGGCTCAAGCGTAAATTCGCCCGCGCCCTGACCGGGCTGACCATCGCCGGTGCCTTGCCAGGAGCCGAGAAATGGCTCCCAGGCAGACCAGCGGTTCTGTTGGGTTGGATTCTGCGCGGCTGCGATCGAACAGAGCAGGAATAAGGCGATACTCCAACGGCTCATGCGCCCTCCGATAAAGAGAGCGCAAGGATACCTTACTTTACCGCCTTCACGCGTACCAGTTGATCGGAGGCCAGCCAGTTGATCGCGCCATTGCGCGCGAAGCGATCGCTGGCGCGGCAGAATCCGCCTTGCGGCCAGAAGCGCTCGATTCCGTACATTCCCCAGGCGTGGCAGACCCAGTCGTCCAGTTGAAGGCCGTGCGAGCGGAGTAGCTTATCCCAGCTGCCTTTGCGGTAGCGGCGATGCTGAACCTTGGGATAGGGCTGCGAGTCGCGCAGCTTGCCGCCGAACATGCCGCGGATGGCACCCAGTGCGGGACGCACGGCGAAACGAAACCGGATCAACGCACGGTCCATGTAGAAGAATGGGCAGATGCTGCTGGGCGTGGTGATCACCGCGTAGCCGCCGGGCTTGAGCACGCGATGCATTTCCTTCAGTGCGGCGTCGTCGGCGGCGAGGTACTCGACTACACCGAGGCATACGATGCCGTCGAAGGTATTGTCGGGGAAGGGCAACTTCTCGATATCGGCGACCTGGAACGAGTCGGGATTGTAGTGCGTGCGGGCGTATTGAATCATGCCCTCGGAGAGATCGGTGCCGCAGGTCTCATAGCCGCGGCGCGCGAGTTCGGCTGCGAGGTGGCCGGTGCCGCAGCCGACGTCGAGAATCTTGGCGCCTTTCGGAAGGCGGGCTTCGATCATCTGGATGGCGAAGCGGCGCCGCGAAACGAAATTTTGCGCAGTTAACGTGCGCGGTTTGGGATCGTCGTAAAATTTCGCCCAGTCGTCGACAGTCTTTGTAAACAGATCGGTTACTTGTTCTTTCGTGCTCACATCGCCCCCGTTGTGATCTTTCTTTGGCGTCTTTCGGGACGCACAAACGGCGCTACCATGGCTTCGAATACAGCTTGGATGAAAGTGTGGTCGCCACGGAAAGACCGGCTGGAACCCCGTAACTCGTATGTTATCATAGCGTCTCTTGGCATTGCGGAGAGCGGGAGAAATTCAGGGTGCTGGCGTCAAAATCCAAGCGCTGGTTGAAAAAAGCGCTGGTTGGCAGCTCCATTCTTCCCCTGACCAGTCGTTTTTTTGCCCCTACCGCCGCCATTCTGGCCTACCATTCCGTAGTCGATGAACCCCCACGCACCGACTACATTCTGGGATCCTCACGTTCTCGCGCGGAATTCGAGCGCCACATGGAGACGCTTGCCCGCAAGTTCTCACCGGTGACCATCGACGACGTGGCCGAATTCGCCAGGTCCGGACGCAAACTTCCGCGCTCGGGCCGTAGCCGTCACGTTTGACGATGGATTTGCCGACAACTACGAGATTGCGCTTCCGATATTGAGCCGGTACGGTATCCCCGCGACCTTTTACATTATGGTGGAATCGGTCGAAAACGGGACGTTACCTTGGTACTGCCGAATCCGTTTCGCCTTCAATACAACGAAAAAGCCGGAGTGGACTTATCCCGATACGGGCAGGACCTATAAGCTGGGTTCGCCCGCAGAGCGGCAGGCGGCTATGCCCGTTGCCTGGGATCGCGGAGCCGCGCTGGTTGGAGAGCAGCAGCGCGTGTTTGTCGAAGGAGTGGAAAGAGCGCTGGAGATTGACCCTGCCCATGCGCAGGCCGATCACGGGATGATGATGACTTGGGAGCAGGTGCGCGCGCTGAAGAAAGCCGGGCATACCATCGGGGGACATACGATCTCGCATCCAAATGTGGCTCAGGTGGGCGAGGCCGAGGCGCGGGCGGAGATTGGCGGATGCAAGCAGCGGATCGCAGAGAAGCTCGGCGCGCCCGTCGAACATTTTTCATATCCGCATCCGGCGCTGAATCCGCACTGGTCGCCGTCAGACGCTGGGCATTACCCGGGAAGTGGGATTCAAATCTGCGGCGCTGACTACGTTTGGGGTGGTGCGATCGGGCGATGATCCGCTGGCGCTGAAAAGAATGTACACCCCCGCTGATCTGGTCCAGTTCACTATGAATTTGCAGATGCTGTTTCTTAAGAAGAACGCGGTGGCCGCGGGGCCGGTGCAGGCGGGTTGAGCAGACGTCCACGCTGCTCTCACGCCCACACGAGTCGAAGTCTGCTGCGGTGCATTTCGTCTTCGTAGGTTTGCACTTCTTTAAGCGTTTTCTCGTCAGGTGCCGCTTCCAATCCCACGGCAACATCACCGTTGCAGATCATCGCGGCGCCCGCGTCTAACTTTACGACGTTATTGATGTCCTCGCTTCCACCTAGAAGGAGAGATGGAATGTAGACCAAGTGATAATCCGTCTCAATCACACCGAACTTTTGGCGGGCGTGTATGGTCACGTCGTCGTACGGCGTTTTGGCAGAGCGCAGGAATTCATTTTCAAGAAACTCAGGAAACGAGCCAGACCAAATTCGCGGGGTCATTGTAGAAGCTTCCAGAAAATAAACCCTAGGATCGCGTTTTCCCTGAATCTCGTCGAGAGAATAGGCATATTGATCTCCCCATGCAGTTTCCCCGAAGCACCAAAATCTGAAACATCGTGTCCCCCACGCAAACTTCCACTTCTCAGGCTGGTTCCAAGCGACCGAATCGATAGTTTCCGAGGTGTGGATCCCAAACAGCCTGAAGTATCCTCCGTACGCTTCCATTCCGTTGCTCAGCATCAATGCATCCTCGTGATCGCCAGGGATTGCAATGCCGAGGTCGCCCTCAAGGTCGGCAACAATCGAGGGGTCGACTCCCCGATGAAAGCGGACGCCTTCCACTTGGTGAAGTTCATCGAAAACGCGAGAAATTGTGGGATTACTCAATGATTGACGCCAGGCGCATCTCTGGTGCTCCGACTTCGTCGTGCGACTCGCCCTCAATGCAGACGCGATGCCAGATTTCCAGATTCAGCAGACGCCAGATGCGATCGTAGTTATCGCGGTGCTTGGCGCGATGATCGTCGAAGAGTTTTTCGATCGCTTCGCGGCGGAAGTATCCACGCTGCAGGCTGCGCGGTTCAAGTAGCATGGCTCGAATCTTTTCCAGTCGCGGCCCGGCGAGCCAGCCACTCCACGGGGTGGGGAAGCCCAGTTTCGGCCGGTAGAGAATTTCGTGCGGCAGCAGGTCCTCCATGCCTTTCTTGAGAATTCGCTTGCCCGCCAATCCTTGAATCTGGATGTCGCGCGGAATACGGGTGGCGAACTCCACCAGCACATGATCCAGAAATGGCACGCGGCTCTCGATGGATGCGGCCATGCTCATGTTGTCCTGCTTCATCAGTAGCTCGACGAGGTAGGTCTTGATGTCGGTATAAAGCAGGCGTTGCAGCATCTCGCCGCCCGCCTGCGCCGCAGATCGTTCCCAGTAGGAGAGGACATTCTTGTATGCGGAACTTGGCGGGAATTCCTGGGCAAATTACGCTGGTCAACAGGCTCGCTCTGCTCGGCGCCGCTGAAGGCCGAGAAGAAATTGTCGAAGTAGAAGGAGTCCCAAGCTTCGCCGTCTTTGCCGAGGAACGTGTGCTCGAGTTTCCGCCGCACGGTTGCGCCGAGCAGGGAAGAGGTAGCGACAGAATCCCGCAGCGCTTTCCGCAGAAATCGCGGCGTCATGCCGCGATAGACGCGATCCATGGCCGCGTTCTTGATCGTGAAGGCATAGCGCGTGTAGCCCGCCATCGTTTCGTCGGCGCCTTCGCCGGTGAGTACGACTACCACCCGCTCGCGTGCCAGTCTGGCTACGAAGTAAAGGGAGACGCTCGACGGCCACACGATGGGTTCGTCTTCATGCCAGATAAGGTGCGGCAGCGCGCCGAAGAAATCGTCTTCAGTGACTACAACCTCGTGATGCTTCGACTTGATGTGCTGGGCGACGGTCCGGGCGAAAGGCAACTCGCTGTAAGTCTGCTCGCCGTAGCCGACGGAAAAAGTTTCCACCGGCTCGCGGCGAATCTTCGTCATCAAGGCCGCGACCGCGCTTGAATCGACGCCGCCGCTCAGGAACACGCCAAGCGGCACATCGCTCATCAGATGGCTTTCGACCGCGCCTTCGAGCAGTTCACGATAGGCACGCACGTAGTAATTCTCGTCACGCGATTCGTGTGGCTGCGAGGCGTCGAGATCCCAGTACTGATGGATCTCCGGCTTCGCATCCGGCCCGATCGTCATGGTGTGTCCGGGTGGAAGTTTGCGGATGCCCGAATAAAACGTGTCTTCAGCGGAGAGATATCCGAAGGCCAGATATTCCGGCAATACAGCGCGATTGAATTCCGCTCGAATGCCGCCGTGGGCGAGCAACACTTTGATCTCAGATCCAAACAGCAGACGTTCCGGCGTCAGCTTGTAGTAGAGCGGCTTGATGCCAAGCCGATCGCGCGCGATGAAGAGTGTCTTCGTGTTGCGGTTCCAGATGGCGAAGGCGAACATGCCGCGCAGATGCTCGACGCAGCCCGGCGCCGTATTCCTCAAATAAATGAACGATGGTTTCCGTGTCGCTGTTGGTGCGGTACTGATGGCCGCGGGCAATCAGTTGCTCGCGCAATGCGCGGTGGTTATAAATTTCGCCGTTGAAGACGATCCAAAGCGTACCGTCCTCGTTCGAAATGGGCTGGTGGCCTGTCTTCAGGTCGACAATGCTGAGGCGGCGCATGCCGATCCCGGCAGCGCCATCGGTGTAGAAGCCGTCGTCGTCCGGCCCGCGATGCGCCATGGCATGGCACATTTCGCGCAACGCCGCCGAACTGGCCCGCGCGTCGCGCCCGAATTCAAGAATGCCGGCGATGCCGCACATTTAGTGTTTCTCCGCGTACGTAGAAGTTGGATGCGAAACGGACGAGGGACCATGCAAACTCGATATTAATTCCTCGAACGCCGGAGTAGTGGAGATCTTCTCGCGGCTGCGAATTTGTGATGCGGCCGTCTCTGCGCCACTCGAAGAACTGGAATGGGCCGTCGGCGTTGAGCAGAGGCTTACCGTGCCATGCGACCGAACTGCCGCCGATCACGATCAGATGCGCAAGCTCGTCATGCTCAGAGCGAAAATAGACGAGTTCGGCATCGGAGGACCAGAAGCTGGCGCTCCATGGCTGCTTGTCGCGGGCGAATAAGAACTCGTGAATTGTGTCAGCGTCGTCGAGTTCGTAGGCCTGGACGGCCTCGTTTTGCACACCCATCATGTTCAGGCGTCGCCGATTTTGCCCGGCCTCACCCACAACGCTTTCCGCGACTATCGCGGTAGCAACCTCCGCAGGTAGTTTGGCGCGCGCGGCGCAGCGCAAGACCGGCGCAGGTTCGTAGCGTCCATAGGCGGGAGAAATTTGACCCTGGGCGATACTCACGCCCCAGTGCCGCTGCTCGGACGTCTTATCGGACATGATCAGGCGAAGTGCTGCTTCGGGCTCTTCGGGCCGGAGGGCCACGAACTCTCCGCCGCCGACCTCGTTTAGCCGCACGTCGGCTGCGAAATGCCAGTTAAGTTCCAAGTCGTGCTCTCCCGCGCCAAGGGCCGAATCGCGAACGAGCCACAAGCTGTGTCGGCCGCCATTTACGCGCAGAACAGAACGCTGGTGCGTGACGTGTCCCGGCAGGCGTTCGTAACCGTTATGGCTGCCGGCAAAGTAGCTGAAGGTCTTTCCAGTCGCCCAATTTTCGACGCGTGTAGTCGGAATTCCACTCCAGGAGAATGGCTCATCCGGAATGGCCTGATCTGTGCCATCGACGCGCAATGTGTTGTGAGCTCCAGTGCCGCGAAGGATGTTGCGCTCGGCCGGGTCGGCTGAGATGTAGACGCCGCTGCCGGAATCCACCAGCCATCGCGAACCGTTCATGGTCAGCCGCAGGCTGAGGGCGTCGGCATGGCCGTGGCCGCAGCGGCCCGTACCGAACGGACCAGCGTCAATCACCATGGCGTGCGGCAATGGCGCGGCGCCCGCAAGCACATAGAGCCCGCCATCCGGGAAGGCAGTGGACGCGGGATTGGCAGGTGTTCTTGGGCCTAGTCAGCTTTGTAATCGCGCCCTCGCCAAACAGCCAGATCGATTCCCCAGTCAAACGCGCCGCCGGGAAGTCACGATCATAAAGGACCGCACCGAGCGCCAGCGGATCCGTCATATGCTCGACGCGGTTGCGACGCGGATTGAAGAGTCGGCCGCCATCATCGTCGCCGAAACCCTCGGCCGGACCTGCCTGTGCGAGCGCTTCGACCACATCCAGCATTCGCCGCACAACTTCGTCGTAAGCGGCAGGCACTCCAATTCCGTTGCTCGCAGCCAGCAGTCGCGCGTGGAGAAAAAAGTCGAGGGCGTACACGTGGTAATACAACGACTGCTCGAAATAGACGCCGTCGGGACGAACCTGGCGTTGGGCCTCATGCAACAAGATGCTCCAACCATGAACTCGCCAGCTCGAGGCACTTGGGAATTGCGGATAGAGCGTGCCGATGAAGAACAATGCCAGCGCCTCGCCCAGCAAGTGCGTGTTGGGCGAAAAATATGTGGAGAGATACCGCTCGATGTAACGGCCGTGAAAGGCGAGCGCGGGGAGAAGTTCTGCGCGGAATTCCTGGTATGCGGGTTCGTTGGCGAGCAGACAGTCGATCCAGATCCACGACAGGCTGCGAAACGCGACCTCCAGGGTGCTGCCCCAATTGATTCCGAGCGGATAGGGGTTTGACTTGCTCCAGCTACGCCACTGCGCGATCAGTTCGCAAAGATATTTATCGTCTTTCGTGAGGAGCCACGCCTTGGCCAGTACCGCCAGATGCTGGTGACGGTTGAGTTCCCATGTGACTTTGTGGTCGCCCACGATCGCGAAAGTCGAGAAATGGAATTTTGAACCACGGCTCGAGCGGCGCCCGGATTCCGTGGACGCGATCGAGGTGCCAGTCGATCTCAGCGCAGTAATCGAGATTCTCATAGCCGAGGAGCCGGAAACGATGTTGGCAGATTTCATCCGCTTCTTTCACGATGGCGTCAGCTTGATCGGGCAGATACTTGCTCAGCAATTCCGCGCGTTCGGCTGCGGTGTCGGGAGCGAAAAAGAAATTTCCGAGAGGCGGGGCCGGTGTAGTAGCCGACCTGCCTGAGGGGACGGGAATTGACGCTGGCTGCAGGCCCGTCCGGTAGCGCAAAAGATCGGTTTGCTTGTGGAACTCCTGCCCGCCGCGCGTGCGAATTTCCTTCCAGTCGGCGCGGAAGAGGCGAGCCAGCTTGTTGTGCCATGCGGAAGCCACAGATAGCTATCTTACATGCGTAAATGGCGGCTCCCAACAGAGCGGGCGGGACTGCGATTACCGATGAGTGGCAGCGTGCTTTTTTCGGGCAGCACGCCGGGGTTCGATTCGAGTAGGATTGAGGTGGGCCTCCTAAGCTGTTGAAAATAAATGTTCGTGTTTCGGGATAGATCGAGCGCTGTCAGCGGCGGGTTGTCACGCGGTTAGCTAGGGCTGAGATTGATATAGTTTCAATGGGGCGGTTGCGTCGCTCGATTACACAGAAATCATAACCATCAGAAAAGATCAGGAGAGAGTGCGCGTGGGCTTGTCGGTCAGCATTTTTGGATTGGGATATGTCGGGTCGGTGTCGGCGGCATGTTTTTCGTCGATGGGGCACAAGGTCATTGGCGTCGACGTGAGCCGCACAAAGGTTGAGATGCTCGGGTCCGGGCGCACACCGATTGTCGAAGCGCGCATGGCTGAAATGGTTGCCGAGGCAAACAAAACCTCCCGCCTGCATGCCACCACCGATGCGACCGAGGCCGTGCTTAATTCCGAGGTTTCGTTCGTCTGCGTGGGCACACCGAGCCTGAAGAACGGAAAGCTCGATCTGAGCCACATCGAGGACGTGGCACGCCAAATTGGCGCGGCCATGCGACAGAAGAAATCGCCACACGTGTTTGTTCTGCGCAGCACGGTCCTGCCGGGAACGACGGAGACGGTGGCGTTGCCGATTCTTGAGGAGGCGAGTGGCAAGAAGTGCGGGCGCGATTTCACTGTCTGCTACAACCCGGAGTTTATGCGTGAAGGCAGCGCAGTCGCCGACTTTTTGAATCCGCCGTATACGATTCTCGGCGCCAGCGATCTCAACCATCTTGCGCCGCTGCGCGAACTCTATAAAGACGTGCCCGCCACGCTCTATGAGACCACCATTCCTGTCGCCGAGATGGTGAAGTACTTTTCGAACTGCTATCACGCGCTGAAGGTCGGCTTCGCCAACGAAATGGGCACTATGTGCAAACACCTCGGCGTAGATGCCCACCAGGTCACCAAGATTTTTACGTCGGACACGAAGCTCAACATTTCTCCCGCATACCTGTCGCCGGGCTTCGCCTTTGGCGGTTCGTGCCTGCCAAAAGATTTGCGGGCAATCGCCTACAAGGCGAAAGAACTCGACCTCAAGCTCCCTGTGCTGGAGTCGCTGATGCCGAGCAATGCGGAACATATCGATCGTGCAGTCGACATGGTGCTCAGCACCGGCAAGAAGAAAATCGCGCAGCTTGGCCTGAGCTTCAAGGCGGGCACAGACGATCTGCGCGAGAGCCCGCAGGTGCAGGTTATCAAGCGGCTCATGGGCGAGGGCCTTGAGGTGCGCGTGTGGGATGAGGACGTTTCCCTGGGACGGCTCGCGGGCGCGAATCGCCAATATATTGAAGAAGTGATTCCGCATATTGGGTCGGTTTTGACAGCGGATCTCGAAAGTGTGATGCGCGCGGCCGAGGTGGTGATTCTCGGGAACAAGTCCGCGAGCAGGGAGCGACTGGCCGGTTGTCTGAGGCCGGAGCAGATTGTGATCGACCTGATTCATCTTGACCGCGCTAAGCGGCCCGAGGGCGCGAAGACCTACGAAGGAATTTGCTGGTAGCTCACTTCCGCGACGCGGACTTCGAATCACACGATGCACGCGATCACCCGATGACCCGATTCTCGCGTATCAAGTAAAAGGCAGGCACAGCTCATGATCCATCCTTGGCACGACGTCACTCCTGGCAGCAGGCTTCCGCAGGAATTCAACACGGTCATCGAAATTCCATTCGGATCGAGCGTGAAGTACGAACTCGACAAGGCAAGCGGCCTGATCAAACTCGACCGCATTCTTTATTCCGCCGTCTATTACCCTGCGAATTACGGGTTCGTGCCGCAGACGTTGGCTGAAGATGACGACCCGCTCGACGTGCTCGTGCTGTGTCAGGAACCGGTGGTTCCGCTAACGATTATCCACGCGCGCGCCATCGGACTGATGACCATGATTGACTCGGGCAAGAAAGATCACAAAATCATCGCCATCGCCACCGAGGATCCCGAGTTTAATTCCTACCGCGAAGCGGCAGAGATGCCGTCGCACCGCCTGCTCATGTTGCGGCGTTTTTTCCAGGACTATAAGCAACTGGAAGGGAAGTCGGTCGAGGTGGATGACATTCAGCCGGCGGCCCGGGCCTACCCCATTCTTGAAGACGCGCTGCACCGTTACAGCGAGCAGCGACGGAAGGGATTTCACGGGGCGAAGGGATGATTTCCGCGCCGAAGCCGCAATTTGCGGCCGTTTGCATTATTCAATAAAGTCGATAATAATACTTGACATTACGGGGGAACGAGGGGTATGCTGTGCATGTTTCCTCCCGACCCGTATCGCGGATCGCCCCCGCGTACGGGTCATCTTGTTTGGCTTCCCTGGTGAGCCGATCGGGCCCAGCGCGCAGGCCGGGTGAATCCTAGCTGTTCGGCTGCGGTTCGTAGGCTTTCTGCATGTAGCGGCGCGCTTCGTCGATCGCGCCCTGGGTGTTGTCGTTGGTCTGAATGGCCTGCCGGTATTCGTTGACCGCGCGCTCGCGCTGGCCCGTGATATCGAAAATCTTGCCCAGTTGCAGGTGGCTCCAAACCTCAGTCCAGCGCGGATCGCCATCGCCGTTGAGCGATTCGCGATAGGCGTTCGCTGAGGATTGATAGTTCCTCTGCATGAAGAACACCTCCGCGATGCGGTAATGGGCAAGGGAACTGTTCTTATTGACCTCGAGCGCCTTATTGAACTCGCTGAGAGCGCCCGCAAGATCGCCTTGCGAAATCAGTCCCTGTCCCCGGACGATCGACGAGCGCAGCTTGATGTCCTTGGAGTTCGTCAGCACGTGATTATCCGGATCGACCGAAATGCGGCGTGGCCGGCCGAACGTTTCCACCGAGAAAGGCGAATCCGTTCCCACGACCTCGATGCGTTTCTCTTCCGTCTTTCCATCGGTATCGATGCGCAGCCGCACCGGCATGCGGAACAGGTCAAGGTCCTGTTGAATCGCGCCTACGATGCGGAAGCCTTTGTTGTTGCCCAACCGGTAGACGGTGTACTTGGTCTTGAATTCCGGCGCGCTGGTTGAGTCCATCCACTGCGAAAAGAACCAGGTGAGCCGCTGGTCGTAAATTTTTTCCACCAGCTTGCGGAAGTCGTCGGTGGTCGCGGGCTTGCCGGCATATTGGGTGGCGAAATCGCGCATGATCTTTAAATAGCGCGTATCGCCGACGACAAAGCGCAGCATGTGCAGGATCATCGCGCCCTTGTCGGTTACGAGCGACTGGAACTCGGGAGAAAAATAGTCAAGCTTATCGGCGCTCGAAAGGGGCACGCTGTCATAGGCGAGGGCGCCCACCGACATGTCTTTCACCATCTCCTCGAGCCCGGCCGCGCCCGCCGCGCTTTCCACGTAACGGGCTTCGGAGTAGCGCGCAAAGCCGTCACTGATCCACCAGTCGTCCTTGGTCGCCGGGGTGACCGAGACTCCCCACCATTGATGGGCGATGGTGTCGGCGAGCAGCCGGTAGTTGATCTTCTCCGTAACCGCACGGCTGGCGATGGCGGCAATTTCCGGAGCGTAGGCCGAAGGCACGGTGTCGTCCGGAATCTCGACCACCTCAAGCCGCGAGGAAGGCGGAATTCCGTATTGCGTGATGAAGTAAGTGAACTCCTTCACCGCGGTCGAAGCATACTCGGACTCCAGACTCTCATGCGTTGGCTTGAAAAAGACGTGCAGGTCAATGCCGGCTTCGTCGCTCTTGTATTCCTTGAACGAGCCCGCAATGATCGTGCCCGGGAAACTTGGTTTGCTCCACCGGAAGGTGAAAGTCTTTGAGTTAGCCAGCGAACCGGCAACCGCGGGCTTTTTCTCCGAGGCTTTTTCACCGGCCTCCGGATGCGACTCTTTGCCGCTGCCGATCACCACCATATGCGCCGGAACGGTCACGCTGATGGTCGAAGTGAAGCGGTTCACGCCGTATCCGGCCACCGGAAACCATAACCCCGAATACAACAGGTAGCTCGTATCCGGCCCGATGTAGGCGAGCTTTAATCCCTGGACCGGGCTGTCGTCGGCGTTTTCGAGCGTTCCTTCGTAATCGAAGGCGAACGTCGTGCTCATCTCTTTTTTCAGGTCCGCATTCAAACCAAACCGTATGCTCGAATCGCTCGTGTTGCGTTCTGGATTGAGTGGCTTGTTATTGGCATCGACCAGCTTGGTGACCCGAAGTGCATTATTCAGTTGAAAGCTGGCGGTGCTGAGGTCTTCGAGAGCCGTGACCTTGACAATGGCGTGGGCACTCAGGTGATGGGTTTCCGGCAGGAGTTCCACCGCCAGTTGGTAGTCGTCGACGCGCATGCGCGGCTTCTCGGCCGCCTGTGCCACCGGGGCAAGACTGGCAATCAAGACAGCAAGCGACACAAGAAGATAGGCGGAACGCGTCCGGCCGAGCAGCCGGGACTGGAAGTGCATCAGGTTAAGTCTCCTGGGATTACCGCGTTAAGTATGATGTTGATTTTCCCGCAAAAGATGCTGGGGCCACAAGAGGACCAGTATTGTTTACGAAAATTTGATTCTACCGGGGCGTGCCCTCCTCCGTCTTGGTTAGCCGGCCCGGCACGCTGGAAATGATTGGCTGGTGCGGGAATGGGGCCCGGGTCAGCGGGAGATGACCGGAAGTGGACATTTGGTCTCGGCGCCTAATGAAACGGAAAAAACTCTGCCGAGCCCGTCAAATCTCTGCACAACGGCGCTCGGAAAACGGCGTACCGGTTTGGGAAAGTCCCACCACCCCGCTAAAAACAGTGTTCCCAAAACCGGATTGCAGATGGCGCAGAAGTTGCACCTCTCACCTTGAGCTTATCTTGAATCGCGCAGCCAGCAAGCCTTTTGGCACTTCCTCCTGCATTGGACTCGCGATCAGCCCTGAAGGAGCTGTGCTTGCTAACTGTCCGTTGCTTCGTTTTAACACTGACGGCGATTCTTGCCATCGTCGTTTCCGCCGCCGCTCAGAATCAGAACGCTGGCCCAAAGTCTCAAAGATGGCGATCTCAACAATGACTCGCTGGCTATTGCTCCTTCCGCCGTTCTGCCCATCATGCTTCCGGGCAAGCCGGTCCCTCCGCGAGGAAAGATCATCGACAAGAAGTTCATCGGCGTGATGGCGACTCTGGCGGGCGCCGAGAGCTCTCCGTTATACGACTCACAAGCTGGTGCTCGACCACGAACTTGCCGCCGGCGCCCCATGGGTCACGAGCGTTCCCGGAAATCCGCGCCTGGTGGGCAAGTTCGGCGGATTGTACGCCGCTGAATTCCTGGTCGGGTACGAGTTGAAGAAGCCTCATTCCTGGCTCCCCGGGGACAAGGTGATTCAAAAGCTTTGGTGGGCTTATCCCGTGGTGATGACTACTATTCACATCAAGAACGGAGTGCGCAGCATTCGAACGCAGGCGCCAGCGGATTGCCCGCCGCAGTACTGCGGCCCGCAATAGGCTTCTATCGCGCTGACGGGAGCCAGCACGTCCTCTTTTTGAAGCATGCCCAGGATGGTCTCGGCCGCGAGCTCAGAGGGACGCATGCCCGAGCCGCCCCGCCTGAGTTTCTCTCTCACGCCCGCCAGACCCTGCAACATTCGAGTGCGGGCTTCGCCCTCGGGGATGATTTTCCCCAACTCGGCCACGATATTCTCTGCCGTGAATTTGCTTTGTACGAGCTCCGGAACGACCTCTTCCCCCGCAATCAGGTTGACCATCGCGTAGTGGGGAACTTTGACGCGTGGCTTGCCGAGCGCATAAGTAATCGGCGAAACCCGGTAGACCATCACAAAAGGTGTTCCCATGATGGCTGCCTCGACCGTCGCGGTTCCGCTCGCCACGACGCCAGCGCGGGAGTGATAAAGGGAAGCGCGAGCATCTTTCGTGAGTGCGATAAAAGGCGAGAGGCTATTGTGTGGCGAGTGACCGCTTGTGAATACACGCTCGCGCACCCATTGCTCATCCAAGGTGGAAGCGACAGGCAAGACAAATTGAAAATCGTCGCCAAACTGGCGCGCGGCCTCGAGTATGGCAGGCAGATTGAAACGAAATTCCTTGCGACGGCTGCCTGGAAGGAGGGAGATCCAAGTTTTGTCTGGGTTCAGGCCATAGCGAATCGCAAATTGCTCCGCGTGAAACATCGGGCGGCGCCAGGTCGGCCAGCGGATGCCCGACGAAAGTCGCATCCACGCCGCGGTCGCGATAAAACTTCTCCTCGAACGGAAAGATCACCAGCGCCTTGTTGACGTACTTGCGCAGGAGCTTCACCCGCCCCTGCCGCCACGCCCAGAACTGCGGGCAGACGTAATAGACCACCGGAATGCCGCGCTTGCGCATCTGACGGGCCACGCGCCAGTTGAACGCGGGCGAGTCGATCACGACCGCAACATCGGGCCGCCGCTCGTCCGCGGTGCGAATCAGTTTCTTGTAGAGACCGAGGATTTTCGGAAGATGGCTGAAGATCTCGGTGATGCCGACAACGGCAAGGTCCTTCGCATCGACAACGATCTCGCAACCGGCGGCACGCATGCGCTCGCCGCCCGCCCCGAAAAAGCTTATCGAGGAGGGGGCGTCTCGCCCGAGGGTGTTCGAACCAAGTTTGGAGGGGAAACCGACTTCTCCAGCCCGCGCCCGCAGCGCCTCAATCAGCTCGGCGCCGTACATCTCGCCCGACGCTTCGCCCGCTGAAATGAGTATCTGCACGTTGCAATTGTAAGGGAGCATGCCTCGCAATGGGTTTCAGCGCCACGAATGATTCTCCGCTCTACCACGCAATCGCTATGACTTCAATCGTGCCGATCACTAGCCAACAGGCCGCTCTGCCGCGTGCTCCGGCCAGCCAGAATCCACTCGCGGCGCTGAAGCAGAGAATCGCGCTCGTCCATCCGCTCACCAACGCGCCAGGTTTGCTGATCGCTTCCAAAAGCTTCATAGGTATTCCTTGGTATGAAAATAAGCGACGCCGCGCCGCTACGATATTCTCCTCAGGTCCGATTCTGTGCGGTTGCCCCACGCCCACTGTAGCCTGATGGAGACATCTCTCGCAAACCAATCGCAAGCGCGCGCATGCTCTTCGCGGCTCGGCGCACAAATGAAAAAAGGGCGGGACCGAAGTCCCGCCCGAAGAATCTACCGCGATTGCTCCTACTTGCCGGTGCCGCTAAGAGACACGCTCTGCGGGCTGCCCGGAGCGTTGTCATTAAACACCAGGCTGCCCGTGCGTGCGCCAGTTTGGGTGGGCGTGAAGGTGACGCGCACGGTGCAGGTTTTTCCTACCGCCAGCGAACTACCGCAGTCAGTTGTCTTGGGGCCTGCTTTGCGTGCAAAGTCACCCGTCGTGGTAATGCTGGTGAAATTAAGCGTGGAACCACCGGTGTTGGAGACGGTGACGGTCTTAGCTGCCCCCGTCTTTCCAACCAGGACCTTACCCCATGCGAGTGAGGTCGGATTCAACCCCATGATCGGACCGCTTGGAGTGATCGTCAGCTGAACGGTGGTCTGCTGCGTGATGGTGCCCGACGTGCCGGTTACCGTCACGGTGGATGTGCCCGCTGCCGTGCCCGCTGGCACAGTCAGGGTCAGCGTGCTGCTTGTAGTTGTCGGATTCGGATTGAAGCCGGCGGTAACTCCAGCTTGGCATACCGGAAGCGCTCAGATTGACGCTGCCATTAAAGCCGTTGAAGTCGGCGACTGTGATCGTGCTCGTACCTTGGTTGCCTGCCTGTACGCGTCAACGCGGTAGGATTCGCGCTCAGGCTGAACGTCGGAGTGCCCGAGCAGCTTGCGAACGAGAACGCGCCGATATGCGTATGCCAGTTGAAAGTGCCGGTTGTTTGTTCGTACTGGTCTACGTACCAGAAGGTGCAGTCATCGCTCGGATCGACCTGCAACGCCGTGTAATCGCCCCAGCGCGACAGTCCACTCGACTGTGACCCCGTACCTTCCAAAATGCTGATTTCGCTTTCCAGGCTTCCCAGGGGATCGCTCGGAACCCGACCCGTAAAGCGAATAGCCGGATGAATACTGCTGCTGGAGGCGCTATAGCCGATGGCAATATCCCCATTCTGGTCTTCCGCCGCGCTGGCCATCCAGCGGTAAGTGCTATCCGGGGCAAAAGTTCCTTGCTGATTTAAAGTTACTGCGCCTGCCGGATCGTAAAGTTCGTACCAGCGGACTGCGACCGAGGTTCCGTTTCCAACGGAATGGTTCACTACCGCACGGTCATGATCGGCAAAATGCCGGATCGCGAACCGGTACATCATGCGATCGCCGAGCGTATCCAACTTCTGCGTTGTGCCGGATTGGGGAACACAGGTCCCACCAGAGCCGCATGCCAACGTATCGTTCGCCACACTGATGGTGGTCGGGGATGAAAGCGTTGCCGTTCCGCTCGGCGAAATTGAGGGTCAGCTTGCGCAGATAAAGCTCGCCCGGGTTGTTGTTCTGCCAGGTGACGAAAAGTCCGGGGGTGCCGTCAACCGGAGGCGTCGGGCCGTCCATGTCGGAAGGCAGGTAGCCAAACTCGCTGGACGGAGTTTCCTGGCAGAGCTGAGCCGCACTCGAATCACCGGCTAGCATCTTGGTGCGATCGAAGCCGCAAAGGTCCGAGCCTCCGAAGGCCCCAAAGCCGACGAAAATGTTGTAGGTCGCCAGGTAGGCGCTGTTGGACGCGGTCGCCCAGGTGCTCAGTTTTGGATAGTCATTGAGATTCGTTCCGAAGGAATAGCCATACGCGTAGTACGCGCCCGTCGGATCGTTCGTTTTGGAGACGGCCACGCATTCCGAGGCCTGACCCGAAGCCGGCGCTCCGATGTAGCTGACCACCCAGCGGTCCGCTGGACGGTCATAAAGCACAACCGGATCGCCGTAGGTGCTGGCGCAGAGGCTCAAGCCAGAAAACAGGTTTCCGATATTCGTCGGGCCGGCGAGCAGAGCTCCGCTCTTGTTATAGACCGCGAAAAGAACGTTCACCGTTTCCACGATGTGGTTGGGCCCCACTGCCATATTGGAATCCGAGGGCGCATAACCGTTCGAGGCTATACCATCGAAGTCGATGCCCTTAGAGCCGCTGAATTGCGGGAGCTCCAGCGTCTGCAACGCTGGATCCTTCTGGCCTACCGGTCCGGGGGTCGCATTGGTGCGCAGTGGCCCGGCCTTGGGTTCCGGCATTTCGATTCCCGGGAACAGCGACAGCTCGATCGGCAGATCCGCCACTCGCGGCGTAACCGCAAATTCAGACGGACGCGTCACAATAGTTTTATTCGTCTTGCCAAAGGCCAGCGTGGTCGACATCAGGCCAATTATGAAGAGACTACGAACCACCGTTGTTGCACGAGTCATTGATTCTCCTGGTGAAGCCTTACATGGGGATTAAGTTCTAGCGACGAAAACAGGCAAAGCCGCTTCCAAAGACTTTGCTTACAGAACTTTCCAGCTACACATTCAACGCTTGATCCTCATCACACTTTGCTTGGCATTTTGTGGTTACTGAACGGAGCCCCGCGTCGCCGGTGTACTACTCAAAACGCGACTGCCAAGACGACGAGAGAAGCTCGCCACAAAATCAGGGAGGGCTACTACCTTCCGTAGTTTATATCGTGACTCCGCCGAAAAAGCACGCGAAATCCGCGCGGGGCAAGAGTTCATGCTCGATGCTATTGAGCGACCGCGCGTCAAATGGCCGAATAGTAATGCTCTTTGTGATTACCCGAGTGGTGCCTTAAAGTGGAAGCACGAGGCGCTCGCCCGTGCACCCCGCAACTTGTGAGCAGTTTAGTCGCTGGCGCCGACGGTCGATTGAGCCGGAGGAGAAGCGGCGGGAGCCAGTTCCTGGTCTTTGTATTGCAACTGGTAAAGCTTGTAGTAGATCTCGCGCCGCGCCAGCAGTTGCTGGTGCGTGCCCATCTCGCGCACCTGGCCTTTGTGCATCACGATAATCTTGTCGGCGCGCTGAATCGTCGAGAGCCGGTGCGCGATTACGAGCGAAGTTCGCCCTTCCACCATCCGGTTGAGCGCATCTCGCACGCGAAATTCAGTTTCCGTGTCCACGCTCGACGTGGCTTCGTCGAGAATCAGAATCTTCGGATTGTGGGCCAGCGCCCGCGCGAATGAGATCAGCTGCTTTTGTCCCGGTCGACAGCGTTGAGCCGCGCTCCCGCACCTCTTCCTGAAAGCCTCCGGGCAGCGTGCGAATAAAGTCGGCGAGGTTCACATCTTCGGCGGCTTGCTCCACATCTTCATCCTGAATACGCGTGGTTCCGAGGCGAATATTTCCCCCGACCGTGCCCGTAAACAGAAACGGATCCTGGAGCACGACACCGAAGCGGCCGCGCAGGTCGTCGAGATTCATCTCGCGGATGTCGACGCCGTCGAGGCGAATCGCGCCGCGCTGCACATCGTAGAAGCGCATCAACAGCGAGATGAGCGTGGTCTTGCCCGCGCCGGTATGTCCGACAACTGCGATCGTCTGGCCCGGTTCGATCGTGAAACTCACGTCACGCAGAACCCAGTCGGGCGCTGCCTTCGCTGCCATTCCCGTTTTCTGCGGTGACACCGGGCTTTCTCGTCAGCCACCGCTTTTTCGTCGTCCGAAACCGTCCGATACGCGAACCACACATGATCGAATTCGATTCGCCCGGGACCGCTCACCTTCTTTGCGTCGGCCGGCGATGTGATCTCGACTTTCGTATCCAGCAGCTTGAACACGCGTTCACCCGCCGCCATCGCGCTTTGGAGAATGTTGTACTTCTCGCTCAGATCCTGAATCGGCCGGAAGAAGCGCTGCGCATATTGCATGAAAGCGACCAGCACGCCGATGGTCATCACCGTCTGCGCGGTGTGCACACTCAGCAGAGTGGTTCGCGAAAATCCGATGTCGACCGTCGAAGCTGTGATGCTGCCGAAGAATCCCGTTCCCGCCGAACCAGATAATGCTTGCCACCGCGATCGACGACAGAATTTCCACCACCGGGTAGTAGATCGCGTAGGCCAGAATCGCGTCTTTATAAGCCTCCATGTGCGAGGCGTTGATGTCGGAGAACTGGTTGTAGGCGCGCTTTTCGCGATTGAAAAGCTGGAGTACCAGCATGCCGGAGACCGCTTCCTGCAAAAACGAATTGATGCGCGCAATCGCCGTGCGAATCCGCCGGTAGGAGTCGCGCACCTTGTCGCGAAAAACCTTGGTCGCGTAGACGATCAGAGGCAGCACCGTAAACGTCAGCAGCGCCAGCTTCCAGTTCATGTCCAGCATGATGGCGAGGATGAAGGTCAGCACGAACACATCCTCGAAAATCGACACCACGCCCGCGGTGAACATCTCGTTCAAGGCATCCACGTCGGTGGTCACGCGCGTGACCAGCCGGCCCACGGGATTCTTGTCGAAGAAGCCGACGTGCATGTGTTGCAGGTGGCGGAAGATCTGGCTGCGCAGATCGAACATGACCTTCTGTCCCGTCCACTGCATCAGGTAGGTCTGCACAAATTCGAGCGCGAAGGTGAAGATCAGCAGACCGACATAAAGTCCGCCGATCTGCCCGATGCCTTTCAGTGGCGAACTGCTCAGGCGATCGCCGAGCCAGGAGTGGGCGCTCGACAGTTTTCGCCAGGTATTTGTCGATGGCGATCTTGGTGAGAAATGGGCCCAGCACGTCGGCGATCGACTTCAGAATGATGGCCACCAGCGCCACCACGACGTGCCATTTGTAGGGACGCAGATACCCCAGCAGCCGCCGCATCAGGCGGCCGTCATACGCTTTACCTATGATCTCTTCTTCCTGGTTCGATGCCATTCGCGAGTGAAGACCCGTGCGCCAAAAGCTAAGATTACCCTAATTAGATGGAATATCGGCGCCGAGGATGGAAAAGGTGTGCCGCGCGACCCTCTGGAGGGCAGGCAAGACTGGCAGGCCGCCCTCCGTGTCGACCATCATTATGTGATTGCGGTCACCGCCTGAAGTGCGGTATTTTTCTAGCCTTTCGGATGTCCATGGCACGGCCAGGAGGCATCATGAGCACTCTCACCGCGAATGTTCCCCAAACCAAGCAAGACCGCTGCGGCTGGTTCCAGCCTTCTTTCGGCGGATGCACCGACGCCAGCAAGGGCAGGTTCAGGATGGCGACTGGTGCTGCTGGGCGCCCCCGGAGTCGGGCAAGGGCACGCAAGCCGATCTCCTCAACAAGAAGCTCGAGGCCTGCCATCTCTCCACCGGCGACCTGTTCCGCGCAGCCTCCAAGCTCAAGGCAGAGGATCAAAGCCCCGCCATGCGCGCGGCCATGGAGCACATGCGCCGCGGAGAACTCGTTCCTGACAGCACGGTGTGGGAGATGGTACGCGAGCGCGCCGGCTGCATTCGCTGTTCCGCGGGCTTCGTCCTAGACGGATTCCCGCGCACTCTCGCTCAAGCCGAATCACTCAAACAGCTCATGGAAACGGAAAAAATTCCATTGCACGCCGTCGTCAACTACGAATTGCCTCTCGGCAGAGATCGTTGCCCGCTTAAGCGGCCGCCGCACCTGCGAGAAATGCAAAGCCGTCTACCACATCACCGGCAACCCTCCGAAAGTCGAGGGCGTGTGCGACCGATGCCAGGGTAAGCTTTTTCAGCGCGAAGACGATCGTCCCGAGTCGATCACCGTCCGCATGGCAGCCTACGAACGCAGCACGGCGCCGCTGATCGAGTTCTACAAAGGCCTCGGATTACTGGTATCCATTGCTGCCATCGGATCCCCCGATGAAATCTGCGCGCGCACCATCGAGGCGCTCAGAGCGAGGGCGTAGCCTTCCCCTTGAAGCCGCTCGCTACCTTTTCGCTGCCCGGTTAGTCTTTCTCCGGAGGCGCTTTGTGTTCCTTGCCGCAGGCTGGGCAAGTAACCTTGGCGTTCTGCTCCTCCATCTGGTGGAGAAATGTCGAAAAAGCCTGTCCGCAGTGGTTGCAAAGTTGTTCGATATTCTGCTTTTCGGCGGTCGTTTTCTTATCTTTTGCCATCGCAGTTCCCATTCTATTTGAATGCCAGATTGCTATCCGGATCGCGCCTCCCGCATACAATAGCGACAACGTGTCCCTCGGACTCTATATCTCCGTTCCTTTTTGCCGCACCAAGTGCAGCTACTGCAACTTCGCTTCCGACGTGTTCTCGAAGTCTGCCTATGAAAATTATGTTGCGCGAGTCATCGAAGACATTCGCAATGCACGCCAGACGGCAGTCGATGTCGGTGGCCACTTCGACGAGCCGGTCGACTCCATTTATCTCGGTGGCGGAACGCCCTCCATCCTCGATGCCTCGCAGTTGCTGCGGATCTTCGAAGCAGTCCGCAGTCAATTTGATGTGACCGGCGATGCGGAAGTCACAGTCGAATGTGCGCCCGGAACGCTCACAAATGCGCTGATCGAAACGCTATTGCTCGCCGGAGTAAACCGCGTCAGCCTGGGCGTGCAGTCGTTCGTCGATCAGGAGGCCCAATCGGTCGGGCGGCTACACAAACGCTCGACGGTGATCGAGGAGATCGCACGTCTGCGCGAGAACGGCCTCAGCAACATCAACATCGATCTGATTGCCGGCTTGCCTCACCAGACCGCCTGAGAGCTGGTCGTATTCGTTGAATGAGTTGATCGCGCTCGATGCGCCGCATGCCAGCGTCTACATGCTGGAGGTGGACGATGATTCGCGCCTGGGCAGGGAACTGATCGCCGGAGGCACGCGCTATCACGCCCATTTTGTTCCCGACGACGGCGCTACGGCAGACTTTTACACGCAGGCCTCGGAGACTCTGAATGCCGCCGGCATCGAGCAATATGAAATCTCAAACTTTGCGCGCTCGGGCGCGGAGTCACGTCATAACTTGAAGTATTGGACGCGACAACCCTATTTCGGCTTCGGCGTGGATGCCCATTCGATGTTGCCGACGGTGGATCCCAGCTCGCGCAGCGAAGCCGTCCGCTTCTCCTCTCCTGACTCCCTCGATGCCTACATGAATCGCGCGCCGCTGACGGTCACACCCGTCTCTCGCCAGGCCGCGATCGAGGAGAGCTTTTTTCTCGGCCTGCGGCTTAATCGCGGCATCGATCTTGCGGCCATTCGCGCGCTCCCGGGCGCGGAGCTCTTCCCCTACAACGGGGTAATCGAAGACTGCCTTCGCGATGGCTTGCTGGAAGAGCAGAACGAAAACATTCGCCTGACCGCACGCGGACGCTTGTTCTCAAATGAGGTTTTCGAAAAATTTCTGCTCGAAGAAAAAGACCCGATCGTGATCGGCGGGAGTGGCAGGACCGAAAGGAAAGAGGTGTGAGCCGCGAAGTAAAAGTGGGAACCGGCCACGTGAATCCACGTTAGTTGGCCGAAGGATGCCAGTCGGCGATTGGCCTATCCGGCTCCCACCATGTCAAACGTCTTTGGCCTCACATCCCAGATGCAGGGTTCGGAGGGCAAGACCTCGATTCCTGCCTCTCCTGAGCTCGCCCATGCAATCCGGAAGCGTGCTCTCTGTTCTCCGTGCTGCACGTCCAGAAGTTCGCCGGCGCATATCTTCGCACGAACCCCCAGCAACACGGCGCCGCTGAAGCTCACGTTTTTTACCCGCACGACCTCCGCGAACGGGCGTGCCATCCGGTCCACCCCCCAGATGCGCACAGGGAATTCAACCCTGAGCCGCGGCTCTTTGCGCCGGTCGGTCTTTAGCCGATCCTTGCTTGCTAAATCCAAATCGGATCATAGGTCTGAATGCTAATTTGCGAAAGATCGCGTTAGTTATTTCGAGGTGGTTACCATCGTAGGAGAACGCAAAGGAATCACGGGCAGGAAAAAAGCGGAAACGGAGTAGTTGGGGGATAAGATGACCGCAAGCCATCGCAGGAACTGGAAACTAGTTCTTCCACGCGCAAGAGCCCGGCCCATCCGGACTGCCGCAAGATCCACACGGTCCCGAGGACATCGGTCCAGGCATCGACGAGGATGCACCGCTCTTTGCCGAAACCGCAAATACCGATAGCTTAGGCTCCAGCTTCTTGCTCTCGCATTTGGGGCAAACGGCTTTCTGCTGACCGTAAACCAGCGCTTCAAACTGGTGCTGGCATTCCTTGCAGATGTATTCAAAAATCGGCATCGATCCGCTCCCCGAAGAAAATTGCTGATTTCTATTTAAAATCAAAGTGTGGTCTCTCCGCAAACCAATAACAAAGAGACGAACCCCTTCGTGCCGCGGCGGTGGCTGCGCGGAGGGCACGTCCAAACGGTTGCCAGCTTTCTGATCCAGCGGCGCATTCACTTGCCCGAACCCGAAACGCGCATGGTCGAGGTCGCCCCTGGCGTCCAGGTCCTGTGCCATTGCCACTGGCAGCCGGAACGCGCCACGGCCCTGACCATCATCATCGTCCACGGGCTCGAAGGCTCGAGCGAATCGCAGTACATGCTCGGCATCACGAAAAAAGCGCTAGCCGCGGGAATGAACGTCGTCCGCTACAACCAGCGCAACTGCGGGGGGACCGACGCGCTCGCCCCTGTGCTCTACCACTCCGGGCTGTCGAGCGACATCGCGGCGGTCGCGCGCGAGATCATTGCTCGCGATGGCGTGTCGCGTCTAGCCCTCGCCGGTTTTTCCATGGGCGGCAATCTTGTGCTGAAGCTGGCCGGCGAATGGGGAAAGGAAGCGCCACCGCAGTTTCGCGCGGTAGCCGCCTGTTGCCCAGCGCTTGATCTGGCAGCCTCGGCCGATGCGCTCCATGCGCCCTCCAACCGCCTTTATGAGACCTATTTCCTGTGGGCGCTGCGCCGGAGAATGCGCCAGAAGGCTCGCCTTTTTCCCGACCACTTTGATCCAAAAAGGCTCAAGGACATTCGCAGTCTGCGCGAGTTCGACGACAGAATCACCGCGTATTATTGTGGATTCAAGGGCGCCGTTGATTACTATGACCGTGCCTCCGCCGCGCATGTGGTCGAAAATATCTCGGTGCCGACCTTAATTCTGCACGCTGCCACCGATCCCTTCATCCTGATCACGCCCGAGACGCGACAGAAAATTCAGGTCGAACCCAAACATCAGATTCGTGGAAACGAGCGACGGTGGGCACTGCGCCTTCATCGGATCGAGAAGCCGCAACGGTCGAGACGGCCTGGCACGTGGGGTTGCTATCAGCAGACGACGGCTACTGGGCCGAGACCGAGATCGTGAATTTTCTGAGCCGATTTTGATGTTCGCAAGCTCGACGGCGATTAACTGATAACCGATAACTGGCGACTGACAGCTTAATGGATGCCGACTTCTCAATCGAACTGGGCTACGACGATCCGGTGCTGGATTTTCCGTGGAATGATCCCTCTGGCAGGCTCGCCTATTTCGACCTTAAGCTCCATCCCGAACTGATCGAGAAAATCGAAGAGGCTCGGCAATTCGCCGAACTCTCCGAATTCCTGCGCTCAACCAATTCCCACCGCAGCGCTTTCGAAACTGCTAAATGCGATGTCTGGACCGCGACGAACTGACGGCCGAAGAAGAAATCTTCGATGCCACGCCACAAGCTCGCCAGCTATGTCGATCTCGTTTTTTCGCAGATTGAAGCGCGTTGCTCCTACGAGGTTCACAAGAGAGTTTGCCGCAAAGTTGAGCGATCTGCTGCGTCGCGCTCCTGAATTCGCTGCTCGGCGGAACTCTGCGTCCGGCGCTGCTACTTCACCCAGACCGAAGCCGACGCCACGCGAAGAAGGGTTCTATTTCACGCTCTATATAAGCGGTTATGGAGATGACGAGGCAGAGCGCGCGCAAAAACTGGTCCATCGCGCTTAATCTCGCGGCTAACGCAATTCTTCAGTTATCAGTCAACCATAGCGAATTCGAAAACGAAAAGCGCGACGAATCGAGCGGGCCCCAGGTCTCGTGATTGTCCGAGACCTGGGAACCAGGCACAGGCACTCAGGTGAAATCGTCGCAGCCAAATCGTTTAGCAAGCAGCAACTAATTAATATCCTGCTTCGCCTCCAGTTTCTGCACCAGCCCACCCACGTAAGTCTTTTGGTTTTCTGGAGCCGAAGCCAGCGCGAGTTTCATCTCCTTGGCAGCGTCGTCGATATTTACCCTGCGAGGTGTAAATGCGCGCCAGTCCGGTATGCGTGAACCACATATCCGGATGCTTCTTCGCGTTCTCGCGGAAGATAGACAAATGCCTCATCGGTGCGCTTTCTCGCCTTGCAACCCGCGGGCGAAGAAATGCACCTGCAACGGCGTCGCCAGCTCGAGCGCACGCTTTTGCGCCGCCAGCGAATCGTCCTTGCGATTCAGAGCCTCCAGAAGCTTCGACTTCGTGAGTTCATTCTCGTAGCGGTCTTCGTTCTCAATCGACTTGTTGGCGTAGGTCAGCGCGATTTCGTAATCGGTCTTCTCTGTGAGCAAATAAGTCGCCGCATCATCCCAACTGATCCACGTATATTGCGACAGGTTCCGCAGTTGGTTTTTGAGGCTCGCTTCCACCAGCGGATGTACGTCGACCGCAACTTTAAACGGCACCGCGACCTTCTCCCATTCCAGTTCAACCACGGTCGAATCGGGCGTGACCTGATCAAAATCGTAGGTCAGCGCGTTGTGCATCTCCGCCGTTTGCGGCTTCACATTCACGCGCAGCGCATCCTCGTCCTGCTTGTAGGTGAATGCTCCCCACGAGGTCGAGTTCTTGGAAAAAATAACTGTCCACTCGTCCGCGTTAGGAATCATGTGCAGCCCATACGTCCCGCGATCGAGCGCTTTGCCTTCGATGGTCACCGGATCGCTGAACGTGATCGTCGTGTTCTCATTCGCTCCCGCGCGCCACACCTGCCCATACGGCACCAGATTGCCCCACACCTTGCGGTCATTCACCAGCGGACGGTGATAGTTGATGGTGATATCGGTAATCCCGATCCGCTGCGAAACCAGCGCGTGCTGGCTCTGCCGCGGCAGATCGAGCACGAACGACTGCGCCAGGCAAAGGCTCGACAGAGCCGCCAGCATTATGCACAACATGCAAACCCTCTGGAACCTCCGTTGCAAATACCGGCTGCATCTTCGCTTGGAACATAGGGAAACTGCCTCCTTTGAGAGCGATCGATTGGATTGGCTGAAAGGGGCGTCGAGTGCGGCCACACCCCAGGTCACCTCCTTAGACGCGCTACCGCGCAAGCTGTGAGCAATGGTCACCAGTTATGCGGCAGCCGCGGCGAAAATCCCAAATCCCGGAGGCTACGATAAATGGAATGGCTGAATCTAAATGAATGAAACTAACGGACGACCCGACGCGGTTTTTCGGAACCGCGCCGCCACGTTCTCCGTATCTAACTCTGAAGGGCGTGGGTGCGTTGAACACCCGCCCCCGCCGCCAACGCCACTTATGCGGATGCTTCTCGAAATCGTGCGCCAGTCGCTTTCCACCCTGTGGGCGCACAAGCTTCGCTCATTTCTCACCATGTTCGGCATCGCCTGGGGCGTCGGGTCGCTATTGCTGCTGGTCGGACTCGGCGAGGGCTTCCGCAGCGGGCAGAACCGCCAGCTCTCTAATCTCGGCCAGGACATCATGTTCACCTTCCCCGGCCGCATTCCCGCCGTCGAAGGCAGCACGCTCTCTGGCCGTACTTATCACTTCACCTACGGCGATTACCTCGCCGTGAAGGACGAAGCGCGCTCCGTGAAGTTTGTCTCGCCCGTCCTCAACCGCGAAGATATCCGCGCCGTCAGTGACTACGGTTCGACGAACGGCCAGGTCTTCGGCGTCGCTCCTGACTACAACCAGATCCGGCACGTTCCGGTCGATCCCGGCCGCTGGTTCAATGACGAGGACAATCGCGAGACTCGCCGCGTGGCCGTCGTGGGCTGGGAACTGCTCAAGAACATCTTTCCCGGCCGGCCGGCCGTCGGTTCGAGCATCCTGCTCAACGACATCAACTTCGAGATCATCGGGGTGGTGACCAAGGTCGGGCAGGACGGCAACAACGGCACCAACGCGCGCATTTTCATTCCTATCGAAACCATGCGCAGCCTGTTCCGGCTGAAAGATCAAAATAGCGAAGACGCGATTTCGTTTATCAACTATCGTCCGCTGACACCGGCGCTCGACAAACAAGCCAAGTCCGAGGTGCATGAGGTCATCGCGCGCCGCCACGAGTTCGATCCCAAGCTGACCGATGCCTTCGAAGATTGGGATACGATCGAAGACAACAAGCGTGTCGGCAAAATCTTCAGCGCGATGGATTGGTTCCTTGGGGTGGTGGGCGTAGTGACGCTAGGGCTAGGCGCCATCGGCATCATCAATATCATGCTGGTGTCGGTCACCGAGCGCACGCGCGAAATTGGTCTGCGCAAGGCGCTGGGCGCAACGCATCGCGCCATCATGACTCAGTTCTTCGTTGAGGGCGCGTTTCTTACAGCCTTAAGCGGAGGCATTGGCCTGGCCATCACGACCGCATTTGTAACTTTGCTGGCCGCATTGCCCGCACCGGAAGGCTTCGATACGCCGCGCATAGTTCCCGCGTCGGCGGTGGTTGCGATTCTGTCTCTGGCAGTTGCAGGAATCGCCGCCGGCTTATATCCGGCCCGCCAGGCAGCGATGCTGCCGCCGGTTGAAGCGTTGAGACAAGAGTAGAGAGGATTGAATAATTGGGAAATTGAGTAATTGGGAAATTGAAAGTCAATTTGCTGCAAGGTTTTCAATTTCTCAATTACTAAATTACACAATTGCTAAATTGTTTTTATGTTCATCGAACTCGGCCGTCAGGCCTACAACGCGCTGAAGCACAATCGCCGACGCAGCATCCTCACCATGCTGGGCATGGCCTGGGGAATCGCCACGGTCGTGCTTCTGCTTGCCTACGGCACCGGCTTCGAAAACGCCCTCTGGATCGCCTTCCGCTCCTGGGGCACCAACCTCGTCTTCGTCTTCCCCGGCCGTACCTCGCTCCAGGCCGGAGGCACCAAAGCCGGCAGCGAAATCAAGCTCACCGTCAATGACCTCGATTATCTCCAGAATGAAGTCCCGCTCCTGAAGCGCATCTCTCCAGAAGCCGCCAAGCAATGCGTAGTCGCCTACGGCATTCGCAGCGACAATTACGGCGTCAGCGGCGTCTATCCCTATTACTCGCATATGCGCCGCATGGACGTGCAGGACGGAACGTTCTTCACCGAACTCGACGAAAACACGCGCAGCCACGTCGCAGTTCTCGGAGCCGACGTCAAGAAAAAGCTCTTCTCCGGACAGAACGCCATCGGCGAAAAAGTGCGCGTCGACGGCATCTCCTATCAGGTTATCGGCGTCCTCAAGTACACCATTCAAAACGGCGACGACAACATGAACGGCAAGGTCTACATCCCGTTCAGCGCCATGAGCGACCTGGTCAACACCTATTACCTAAACGCGGTCGCGATCGAATATGAAGGCGATCACCAGAAAGTGGCCGACGCTGTCCGGCGCTCGATGGCTTTCCACCACGACTTCGACCCAAAGGACAAGCGTGCGATCTTCGTCTTCGACGTCTTCGCCGACCTGCTCGACCTGCGCGTCATCACCACGGGAATAAAAATTCTGCTGGGCTTCATCGGCCTGCTCACGCTGGGTATCGGCGGCGTAGGCCTGATGAATATCATGCTAGTGTCAGTGACGCAGCGTACGCGCGAGATCGGCGTAGAGAAGGCGCTCGGCGCGCGCGGTTGGCACATTCTGGTGCAATTCCTCGCGGAAGCCCTGGTGATTACCGCGCTCGGTGGAATCGCGGGAGTAGTGCTCGCCTACATCGTGTCGTGGTCGGTCGGATCGCTGACACTATGGAGCGCCTTCATCGAAAACGGCAAGGACGGCGACATCCGCCTGACCATTAACGCCGCGACGCTGATCGCCTCAACGGTGATCCTCGGATTCGTCGGCATCGTCAGCGGCATGTTGCCCGCAATCAAAGCCTCGAGACTAAACCCAATTGAAGCGCTGCGCTACGAGTAAGGCGGTTCTGAGTGCGTGAACCCCCGGTTTAAGGATGGCTCCGGTCCCACTCATCGCGTTCGCGGTGGACAGCGATGGAAGAGATGCGATCGTTCCAACTCTTGGAAGGGTTATCTGGAAGCCTCAAGCGGTGCAGGTCGGCCACGTCGTGGTCGATCCGGACGCTCACGTCGTGGAAATCATTGTCGATGAAAAGCCGGACCCGCGCGTCGCGAAATACCTTAATAGAGCTGATTTTGTCGTTAAAACCGCCCGGCAATGAAGGCCAGCGTTCCCCCCGGTTCATGCAAAAGTAGTTTCCCCTGAAATCGGGATCCTTGTAGAAGCAAGCCCCGCTTTTCGGCGGATGTGGCCTGCCCCATTCCCGTTGAGCAAATGCGGAGAGAGACGCGAAGGACAGAAACAACACAGCCATGAATGCAAAACGCAATCGCATGAGTTTTCCTTTCAACCCGAATGTAGTTTTGAGTACGCCCGAAGTTTATCACTCCGGCGTGCGCCCGAGCCGGGTTATATGAAGGCGCGCACCCATATTGGAGTCAACATGAAAACGCTGGCGACGCCGGGGATTCCGTCCTTGACATGAAGCGACGCTAGGACTTCTTGAAGCGCTCGCCGCAGGCGGCCTGCGTTCTGGCGGATTTCCCGATTGGGAGCTTCTCCTTGATTTTGCTCGCTTCATCAAGATGGACGCGGCATCAGCAACCTCTGCTGTGCACCCGTTGTCCGGCCAGCCACACATCTTCGATGAATACCTCATCGCTCCATCGGAACCGAACGAGATCGGCGCTAGTTCCAATGGCGAGTCGACCTCTCCCGCCCGCATACCGACCCGGATTCGCGGTAACCATGGCGATTGCATCCTTGAGCGGCATCCCAGTCATTCGCACTAGATGGCCAATGCACTGCGCCAGCGAAGCAGTGGACCCTGCAAGGAGCGTCGAACCAAAGAGGCACAGCCGCCCATCTGGCCGGAGTTCAACTCGTCCTCCCACGGGGGTGTTGTAGGTACCGGCGGGCATGCCAGTCAGGGCAACTGAATCTGACACCAGCACCGACCGCTCAACGCCCTTCGCTCGCAGCATCACCTTCAGAACATCCGGTGGAAGGTGATGGCCATCTGCAATGAAGGTTGCTGTGAGACGGTCATCGGCGAGTTGGCTCCAGATCGGATTGCGGTGTCGCGGAATCTCCTGGGCGATCCCATTGCCGAGGTGGGTTGACAGGCTGGCTCCGGCTTCCACAGCAAGCCTGATCTGTTCAGGTGAAGCGTGTGTATGGCCAATGGCAGCGTGCGCGCCGCGCGTAACCAGCGCCGCGATATACTCGGCGGACTCGCTGAAATGGGGTGACAGAGTGACCATGCCGACAATTCCGCCGGCCGCGTGCTGCCATCGGTCAAACTCCGCGATAGATGGAGGCCGAACGGCGTCGGCGGGATGGGCGCCCCGGTATCCATCACGCCGGGAGATGTGCGGTCCTTCGATGTGGACGAATGGTATACAGGCTGCAACTCTCTGATGACTGCGGCGTGCTTCTGCAATCACTCTGAGCCCGCTACAGATGTCGTCTTCCGGGGCCGTAATGAGGGTCGGCAAGAAAGAGGTCACGCCCCTGGCCAGCATCGCGTCGACCAGGCCGCTTACCGTGTCCGTTGAAATCTGCTCAGCATTCAAGTCAAACCCGGCGCAGCCGTTCACCTGCAGATCCACAAAGCCAGCCGAGAGATAGAGATCGGGATCGCTACTCGACTCTTCAATGCGGGCGATGACTCCGTTCTCCACCGTTACGTCAATGGAATGCCCGGTTTGGGTATCACGCCCCGTGATCTTTGTTGTGCTCATGAAGTTCGCTCAGAGAACTCGATTCAGGATCGAGGTAAACGGTGCATCGTGGGTGCATACGCAGCGCTGTTGCCGGGCAGGCGCCGCTGATCGGCGACTCCAGCATCGCCTTCACGGCAGCACTTTTGTGGCGGCCCGGCACGCAGCAAAATAGTTCGTGGCCGGCAAGCAGCGTGGGAACCGTAAGTGTAATGGCTCTTCTCGGAACGTCACGCAGCGTGGCGAAGCAGCCGTCCAAAACCTGTTGCTCGCGGCACATCTGATCCAGTTCCACCACTTTTACCGCAAGCGGATCATCAAGATCGGCGGGAGGATCGTTGAAGGCGAGATGCCCGTTGGTGCCGATACCAAGCAGCACTATGTCGATAGGAGCCTCAGCCAACATCGCGGCATAAGCTCGGCAAGCCGCTTCCGGGTCTGTTCCTGGTTTGATGAGATTTACCTTTGCAAGCGGAACGTGATCGAAAAATGCTTGCTTGAGCCACGTCCCGAAGCGTTGCGGAGCATCTTCGGGCAGATCGATATACTCATCCATATGAAAGGCCGTCACACGATGCCAATCAATGCCCGGTTCGCAAGCCAGCGCCGCAAGCATTTCGCTCTGGCTTGGCGCTGCCGCCAGGATCATGCGCAAGGATGGCTTCTCGCGCAGGCGGCGTGCGCAGCGCGACTCCAATATCGCACGCGGCCAGCTTTCCAAGTTCACTGCGTGATTGGGCCAGGCAAACTTTCATGGATCCCCGAGTATCCTTTCCCCGCCGCTTGAAACATCGCGAGGCATCATGAGCTTCGAATCGATCTCTGCCCCGATGCATTCCGTTCTAATTCAAACGGCTAAGCGGGCGAAACGGATCCTCCAACTAACGCTGCACTGGCCTCTGCAGATGGAGCAGCCGTCGAGGTGCCGCCGCTTCGCATGATGTGCCGGTAAATAAAGAATACGACCAGCGCAATCGAGCTGAGTACAAAGCCGAACCAGAAAGCCGCCACGTAACTGCCGGTCCACTTGATCAGATAGCCCGAGATTGCAATCACGGTGCCGGTACAAAAGTTGCGAATCAGCGCGACGGTTGACGTGTATGAGCCGGTGTCGGCCTTGTCCATGGTCTTCCAGAGGATGGTGTCTCCGGCCACCTGGAACGGCGTCAGCAATGAAAACAGCACCATGAGCAGGATCAAGCCGCTTGCATTTGTCACATGAATCGAAGACAGAACGAGAGCCAGCATCAGGACCCACTCGATGCATAACGCCACATAGCTACCGAACCGGTCGATCAGCCAGCCTGCTGGATACGAAACCGCAATCTTGAGCAGAAGCCCCCAGGAGATCGCACTCCCGGTAGCGCCGATAGTCAGACCGAGCTTCGCTTTTGCATAGAACCACACCCAAGTATTGAAAATCATGATAAATGCATTGAGCAGGGCGACCGCTACCATTAGAACTACAATCCGCTTGTCCCGGCAGGCGACCTTAATCGGTGCCAGGAAATTAAATCTTCCTTCCGCAGGATGGTAGAAGGGCGGCTCCTTAATACGCCAGAGCGCCAGCAGCATGGTAGTCGCCATCGCCGCCGCCGCCAGGATGAATACTCGCGTCTGGTGTGCGTCTGCCATGCCTGCGCCTAGACGCGAAGACAGAAATCCGGCCAAGCTGATTACGATGGCGACCAACCCGGAGACCCGGGCCAGGACCTCTTTCGAGACGCAGTCAATTGAAAGCAGGGGGTAAGTCGAGGCACTCATGTCATTGAAGAAGTAGTACACAATCATCAATCCGATGAGTACCCATTTCTCGCTGAAGAGTGGAAAGAGGACAAGGGCAAGGCTAATCAATGGAAGAGACAGGAGCACAAATGGCGTGCGGCGTCCCAGGCGACTGGTGCAGTGATCGCTCTTCCAGGAGAAGTACATGACCAGGAAACTCACCGCCCAGAGGTTGGCGGAGGTGAGCAGACCGACGCTCGAATCACTTACGCCGACCGCTTTGAGCCTGAGATTCATCAGGGGCACCAGAATGGTGGTGGCGAGCGCCATGCCGAAGTGGCCAAAGGTAATCCACGTCACGTTGCGCCACATCAACTTCCGGTCTGAGTAATAACTGGCGAGAGCGGCAGTCATGCCTGGCGCTTCCACAACGTGATGCTGCGCCGATATCGCTGCCGGCTGGCCCGACTCCTCACTCATTGCTTTGCTCTCGATGTGCTCGCGGCGCTCGGCTTGGATGACTTGAGTTCGTCCAAACGAACCGGCCTATGTTCCTTGGCTGAGATCTCAGCCGCAAAGCAAAGCCTGGTGGTTTCTAGCGCGTCCCGAGGGTTGATCTTCGGCGGTTCGCCTTCCGCCACGCGCCGGACGATATCAAGCGCCTGATCATGGGTGTTGTGAAAGTAGGCAAAGTCCTGCTCGGGGCTCCAAGTCTCCGTCTGTACCCACTCGCTTGTCTGACCGTAGTCGTTTTCGCCGAACTCCCATCGTTTAATTGTTCGCGGAAAAACATCAGTCTCAGCCGCGCCCTTTTCTCCGTAGATCATGTATCGCAGCGCGTGCCCATCGCCCGCCTGCTGAGAAACTGCATTCTGCAGTGGATCTCCCTGGAAAGTTGCCGCCGGCCCCATCATGAAGGTGAGATGACTCACAGCTCCGTTCTTAAAACGGTAGGTGCAGTGGAAGTTGTCGTGAACTTCATAGTAGGAAATCACGTTCGGGGCGCAGGTTGCGTAAACCTCCTCGACCGCGTCGCCGATCCACCAGCGCGGCAGATCGACGTAATGGCTTAACTTTTCTCCAAACATTCCTCCGCTTGTTCGAGAGCCCGCACGCCACACGTCGTGACGGCCCCATGCGCTGCTGCAATAGAAGCAGTGCGTGTTCAGCACTCGTCCAAGAAGCCCCCGATCAATCCAATCTTTTACCGCAGTGTAAAGATGCGAGTAGCGCAGTTCAAAGCCGACTTGGAGAAAACCATTCGTTCTCTCCGCGGCCTCCACCATTGCTTCAGCATCCGCCAAGGTTGTCGCCATTGGCTTCTCGCACATGACGGCCTTTCCCGCTTCCAGGGCAGCAATGGTCAGCTCCTTGTGCGCATTGTTTGAAGCGGTAATGAACACCAACCTGATATCCGGATCTTTAAGAACCCGTTCAAGGCTCTCAGAGGTCTCCACGCCATGGCGCTGTTTCAGCAGCTCCATACGCTCCGGATGGCGGTCAAAGACAGTGATGTTGCGCACCAACGGACTGTCAGCCAGGTGTCGAATAACGTTTTCGCCCATCTGCCCGCTGCCAAGAACGGCCACTTTGATTGCCTTACTCTTGCTCATGCTTCGCCCCCGGCCTTCCGTGCTCCATCTTGAGCCTTCCAGAAAGGCGCGCGATTCGTGTTGTGCGTCTTCCAACCCTCGTCTCCAACCGGTGCCCAAGGGCCAAGTTCGAAACCGGTGCTGTCTTCAAGCCGAAGCGCCCCCTGAGAGTAGATCGCACCTTGTCGGGTAATCGTGCTGTATTCGACGTCGACCGGCTTGGCAAACTTTAATTGGCCGTTGCCGTGGTGCAGCGATCGAAGCCCCATGGCCGTAATGCGCCCAGCTCGGCCCATCCCACATGAGACACTCGCAGTTGCACTCCACGCCGAGCGCCGTCAATAGCCCGTATCCGAGACGAATGCCGCCTGACTCGGGCAGAAGAATCATGCCCTCGGCATACCGCACTTGGCCGTTCTGCGGGCTGAGCGCCACAAGAAACGATCCCTGCGTGACCGGTTCTGTGGCTTCGAGCCGCCACCGTTTATAGCGCGGAAAGCGCCCTTCGCTGATGTCCTCAAGGCCCGTGTTGTTGAGACCGTAGATATACGCCGGGACCCACTTGGGTTCTTCCATCACGACGCGCGCCGAAGGGACACTCCCAAGCACCTGAACGAAGATCTCTCCCTTTTCTTCGTCATTGAGCCCTTTACTGCCGCTCTTGATGCCGGCGATAAGGTTGGCCTGCCCGCCCGTGAGGCGGTACTGCCCATCCCCAAGTTCCGTTACCGATCCCGAGCAATGGAGATGCGTCGCAAACCGTATCGCACGCTCGCCTGCAAAAGCATCAGAGAGCAGGATGACTCCTGACTTCCGGTCGAAAAGAAAAATCCGGTCGGCGCGCCGCACCTTGAGCTTCGGATCAAGGGCATGGGTCACTACGATGTGCGCGAAGAGGTAACGCTCATCGATGAAGCATCGCCGGATTACGGCACAGCTCTCCGGCGGAACAGCGCCATTGAGATATTGGCCGTTCGTGACTGCACCGCCATCTTCAAAACACATGGTGTTCGTGAGGGCGCTGTTGAGCCCGTAGAGTCCCATGTTCACGTTGCAGAGCACCGGCGTTCCGTCGATGGTCACGTCGAGAGCGCCAAGTGACGGAGCAAACTCCCGGTTGTGCGGCATTAGAGTGAAGATGGCGCGGCGCCCGGCTTTAGGGCCGCCGCTCAACGAGAGCGCAACCACATGCTTGCCCCGGGACGTTGCAATCAAGTCGCCGACGTCTTTTGCGAAGAGCGGCCGGTCGGGGAAGGGTGCAACTTCGCCGGTTGCATCCGGCGCATAGAGGAGATCGAAGATGCCCAGCACCAGTTCTCCTGTGGCCATTTGCTCCTTCTCCGCGAACGCGCGGTAGATGGACTCGATGCCGGGCGTGGGATGGAAGCGGCAAAGGAATGCGGTGAGAAAGCGGTGCTCCCGTGTTCGCAATCCGCGCTGAAGTTCCTGGCTGTTAGGCACCTCGAAGGCGGCCAGCAATGCCTTCCCAAGATTGTCAAGAAAGGCGCTCGATGAGAGCTCTGGCCTCCTTCCCCCGAAAGTATGGGCGGCTGCCAGGTAAAGAACGAGGTGAAACGGAAAATATGTCGCCCATGCCGCCTTGCCGCTCGCCGGAAAAAGCTTCAGACTGTCGCAGAACAGACCATGAAAAAGCGGGAGGGCATGACGCGCTATCGCAAGATGCTCGTAAAACGCCATGCAGGCAATGGCGGCGCCGTTCCAGGCACCGAGGGAATGGGGATCGATGGTCGGATAGCCCATGTAGGCGCGCTGCAGCAGAGTGAAATCGTAGATCTTCTGAAGGTACTCTTCGGCCTTGGCCAAAATTGCGCGGCGATCCTCGTCATTGAAGAGAGGCTGGAGGTAATCCCAGGCGAGAGCGGTGTGATAGAGCTTTTGTCCGATGACACGGTCGTTGTCGCCGCCCATCAGCAGAGGATCGGGACGGCCGCTCCAGGTGGGAGCGTGCGCAAGTTCCATGATTCGGGCCTTGACGCGTGCACCGATTACGTGGTCGCCGGTCAAAGCGTAGACGAGGCTGGCAACTTCAAGCGTACCCTGGCTGTTGTCGGTGAGAAAGACGAGATCCTCGGTGCGCAGTCGCTGCTGGAGTGCCTCGAACTCGGCGCTTCCGATCCAGCGCTCGCGGAGCCTCTCCACATCATCGGAGGAAAGAAAGACACGTGGATGCCGGGCTGAAGCCGGCTCCAGGGAAACAGTGCGGCGATCATCTTTGCGAAGCTCAAAGTAAGCGAGCCGTCCCCAGTCCATGCGATCGCGATCGCGCTCTATCAGTTCCAAGATCAGCTCGTTCTCGCCTTCCTGCGCCTCAAACCCGAATTCCGCTGCGAGACGTCCCTCCGCAATTTGCTGCGGGCCGGGCATATCAAACCAGAGCCCACCCTTAAGTTTTCCGTTCACATAGGTGCGGATCATGGGAACGGCCATCACGTTGCGAATGTGATCGAGGTCCCACGGACCGACCGGCACGCGCTTTCCGTCGGGGACGCGCACCATCTTGATCATGGCCGTTGACATGTCAAAGGCGTTGGGCGTGGTCTCAAAACGGCCCCTGTAAAGGCCCGCTGAAACATTGAGGCGGATTGTGAGGCGATGAGGGTTCGCCTGAATATCGGTCACCTGGCCGGTGACATCGATGAACTCGATGGAATCGTTCGCGCTGAACTGATTCAAGATCGGCTTCAGGAACGCGATGAGATCACTATTCCTCATAGGCCCTTCAAGAATCGCATGAACGAGACCATCGCGCCTTGCATCTTTACCGAATCCAGGCGAGAGGTGGGGCTGCGTGGAGTCGACCCTCCACGCTTGCAGCCTTCATTAATGCCGTTGTTTACTCTTGCTTACGGGACAGATAAAAAGGGCGCCGGGCTTTGAACCTTGCGGCTCGTTGGGGGCCCGGCGCCGAGTTAGACATATTGTGATCCAGCCATCCCTAGCCGACGGCTAGAAGTTAAATTTCAATGCGAACTGAATGTTGCGCGCGCCCTGGGAACTGTTTCCACCATTGATGAATCCAAGGTTCGATCCCAGGCCGTTTTGCGGTGCATCCAGTATCGTATGGTTGAATGCATTAATGAATTCGCTGCGGAACTCGATGTTCTGTTGTTCATGCACGATGAACGACTTGGCGAGGCCGATGTCTACGTCGCTCTCACCTGGTCCGTAAACCGAGCTGATGCTGCAGGTACCATACCCTGAAGCCGGTTGGGAGTAGGGGGCTTGCGAGAACCACTGGTAGCCGCCACCTAAAGACGAATCAAGCGGATGGCTCTTCCCGTAAACGATCGGCGGACCATTGCAATCTGCCCGTTCGCCATAGGAGTTCGTGCCTGGAGGGTTGTTGGCATTGATGGTAATCGGGAAGCCTCCACGGAAAGTCGGCACCACACTCACCCGCCAATTGCCGATGACCGCATTGGCTACGCTGCCTACGTTGTTGCCGTATGTGCGTCCGCGTCCGAACGGTAACTCGTAGATCAGATAGCCGCTGAATACGTTCGTGACGTTGAAATAGCAGCTACCATAGTCTGCTTTCGGGTCATAAACATTCTGGAACCATGCATCCTGGCTGCCGGACTGCGAGCCTTCTCCGAAGTAGCCGGTGGCATTGGTAAGGCAGTGCGACCAGGTATAGCTCAGTTCATAGGACAAGCCATGACTCGCACGCCCTTGGATTTCAGCCTGCAAGGCATTGTAGTTGGAGTTCGCCGCAGAATAGGTAGCGAACGGAATCGCACCCAGGGCGATAAGGTTCTGGTTCTGGTTAAAGAAAAGCGAAGGGCCTATAGTGCCATCCGGAGCGATGTACACCTGGGCCAGTTGCTTAGGCACTGCCAAGTGGCGGGCCGCCTGGCCGACATAGCCGATCTGGAAAGTCATCGCGTTGGTGATCTGTTGCTGGACGGTAACGTTCCATTGACTCGAACGCGCCGGTTGCACATGACGATCCCATGCTAGAAGAAGGTTGCCCGAATAACATGCCGGGTCCGCGTCTTGCAATCCTTGGATCGTGCACGGGTTCGTCGTTGAGATTGGAGTGAAGCCTTGATCCAATGTTGATGTCGGATAGGTGAGGCCGCCGTAATTCGCTTCTGTTTGAACTGAGAAAGGCGGGTTCTCGGGCAGGCGGAGGCCTAGTCCCGTGCCTTCCATGAATTCAGACATCGCGTATCCAGCGCGAAGCACCGTCTTGGGGAATAGCAAGTAAGAGAAACCGATTCTCGGCTGAAAGTTGCTGACTCCGTTGTAGTCGTTGTACATCGCACGATTGAACCCGCCCTGTCCGGGCAACTCGAGGTTGCCGGTAATGGGATCGAAGTTTACTTGCTTGTTTTTGGCTTCATACCACGGTGTGTGGTTCTCGTACCGCAGCCCCAAATTTAATGTGAGTTTCTCAGTTAGCTTCCAGTCATCCTGGAAGAAGCCTGAGAAGATATTCCCGCGCTGCCCCCAGACGGGACCAGGCCGGCCTACCCGAATAACGTCGGGCAATCCAAGCATAAAGTCTGACTCAGCAGAGCCGGAATATTGACCGTTAAAGTCGAAGTTCCCCGCCAGACCGCCATTTCCGGGAAAGAATCCATTCATGCGGATGCGCCATCCCTGGAAACCAAAGCGAGAGTTGTGCTTCCCGTGTGTCCAATTGAGCACGTCTTGGTATTGGATCACCGTGTCAGCCTGAACGGTGTACGAGTCTTTACTCCCGAACGCGGCCTGGCTACCTCCAACTCCACCGGCGAGATGGTTCTTGGAAAACGTCATCGCAGGCAAAATGTTTGAGGTAAGGCCGGCTATGCCAAACTGGCTGACATCGACGCTGTTCGAGTCAGTCTGATTGCTGATTACATTGACATAGCTAATGCCGAAGCGTGCATCGTTCACCAGATTGTTGGAAATAGCTTTTGTGTAATCGATGACGGTGTTCCAAACTTTTGCGGGATTATCCGGGTTGTAAGCCAACAAATAGGAATGAGCGGTCGGATTTACCAGGTTTTCCTTCGAGAAACGTCCGAATACATGGTTCTTGTCATTGACCGCCCAGTCGACCCTGCCGTCTCCCTGATCGACGTTTGTGTAAGTGCGCTTGAAGTCGATCGCATTGGCTTGAAGATTGTTGTTAATAGGAGTGGGATAGTACTGCGAACCTGCGAGGGCCAAAGCCGCGGGACTCAGGCCGGAGGTAATGATGTTGCCCGGGTAGGGCGTCTGGGTCAGCGGATCTCTGATGATAACCGGCGTCGGCAAGCTTAGGAGCTCGGAGAAGTCGCCTGTACGCTCCTTAGCGGTTAATGCCGAAAAAGAAGATGCGCTGGTTGGGTAATCGAATCGCGTTGCCTCGTAATCGGCAAAGAAAAACAGTTTGTTTTTCACGATAGGACCGCCAATGGCGCCGCCGAATTGATTCCAGCGTAGCGGTTGACGAGGATTTCCATCCAGGTTGCGGTACCACTCGTTGGCGTTTAAAACATCGTTGCGGAAGAACTCAAACACGGAGCCGTGGAACTTATTAGTACCCGACTTTGTCGATACGCTGATGACGCCGCCCATGTAGTTGCCGAAATCGGCAGGAGCATTCTGCGTGATCAGGTTGAATTCCTGGATGGCATCCGGTTGCGGCGTGTACGCAATGAAATTGCTGGCCATTTCATTGTTGTCCATGCCGTCGATGATGTAGTCCACAGCAGTAAAACGATTGCCGTTGATTTCGGGTCGCGCATTCTGGCCGGTGGTTGCGCCGCTATCAAAACTGCCGTTCGCTCCTATCGGGTTCGGCGACACCACACCAGGGGTGAGCAAAGTCAACTGGAGATAGTTGCGGGAGGCCAGTGGAAGGTCGACGTTAGCCTTCTCATCGATCACTGTGCCGACCGCAGTCGATTCGGTCTGGAGAAGGGGCGCCTCGCTCGTAACCTGGACAGTCTCGCTATTCGAACCCACAACCAGTTGCACATTCACGACAGCGGTCTGGTTGAGTTGCAGGTCGGGAGTGGTCTCCACTGCGGCGCGGAAGCCGGGCGCGGTCACGCGCACAGAGTAACGACCGACAGGAAGACGGGTCAGATTGTAATAGCCCGCGTTGTTGGTTTTCGCCGGCCACACTGTGCCTCGATCCAGGTCGGTCGCCGTTACCTCTGCATTCGCGACAACGCCGCCGGAAGGATCGGTGATGGTGCCATTGATCGTCGCAGTCACTTCCTGCGCCGCCCCACGAGTCGGCCACAAACAAATGGCCAAGAAGAGAACGCCTAGCACTAGAACTGTAGAATGCTTCCACATCAAATTCGGTTCGCCTGCCCTCATGCCCTTACCTCCTCATTGTTATCCGCCAACATCTCAGCGTCGCCCGATCGTGATACATTAGTTCCGGAATACGAAACCAGTGTTTATATTGCGGCTCAAGCTAATCAAAAACAGATTGCGTTGTCAAGAGGTACGTGCAAGAGTTTCTGTATGAAAAAGACTTCCACCGCCATGAGCTCCACGGTGCGCTGTCTCAAAGTGCTGGAACTTCTGGCAGACGAACCGTTCGAGCTCTCATTTACAGAGCTGGCGACGCGGCTTAATGTTCCCAAGGCGTCAGCGCACCGGCTGTGTACCACGCTGATCGAAGCGAAGCTGATTATCCAGGAGCCGGTGACGCGTCGCTACATGTTGAGCAGTCACGCCCTGTGGATCGGCTCCGGCTATCTCCGGCACTCGGCGATCTACCGGGCGGCGTTTTTTCCCATGCAGGAATTGGCGCGACAGCTCCCGGGCACTGTGCAACTTGGCGTCCTGGACCATGACTACGTGCTGTTCATTCACTCGGTAGGCTACTCCGGAGCGCCCGACGCCTTTGCCGATGTTGGTCTTCGACGCCCGTTGAACGCCACGGCCTCCGGGAAGATTTTTCTCACTCGCATGCCGGTTGAGGAAGTTGATCGCATCATGTCGAAATGCACTAAGAAATACACCAGCACCACAATCACCTCATTGGCGCGCATGAAACAGGAGATCGCCACGGTGAAGAAGATGGGCTACGCCCGCAACGTAGAAGAGCTGCTCCCCGGCTACTGGGTGTTGGCGGCAGGTGTTGTCGCCCGGGACGATCGGCCGGTCGCAGCCATCAGCATTACCTTGCCGCTGCGCGAATTTACGCCGGAGCGGGAAACCGCCATTGCGGCACTATTGAAGGAAACAGCCCGAAAGACCTCTCTTCAGTTCGGTCACATTGGGATGGCGACAGGGGTTACCTGGCCGTAGGGTACGCTCTCTCGCGCTATGAGCGATTGCCCGAAGATGCATGATTAATAAGGTGCATAGTTAAATGGATATGCAGCTCAGCCTGAGCCACCTGGGATATCTTCCGGAAAGCCCCAAGATCCTGACGCTGCTGCCTGGGGACGCGAGCGCGCTTCCCGAGACAATCCCGTTCTATCTCCGCCAGAACTGTCTCCGCCTGCCGCGTTCTGTCACGAGAGGAGACGGGTTCTCGGCGCGCTTTCCATCCCCGTTCGATCTACTCCGAGGCAAACTCGTTCCGGCCGAAGGATCAGTCTTATATCAGGGCGAGTTGCGAAGAATCTCAAGCCGTTGGGGTCCCATGTGGCAGGCGGATTTCAGCCGGTTTAAGATTCCCGGCAGTTACCAGATCGAAACCGATTGGCAGGTCTCTCCTCCTTTCGCCATTCACGATCGCGTCTATGACCGGATTATTGCTGGCTACCTGACCTTTCTGCGCGCTCAACGCTGTGGCTATGAGTTATTCGGCATCCACGCTGCCTGCCATCTTGACGATGGCATCCTTGACACTAATGGTTCTCCGCTGCCGGCCGCAGGTGGCTGGCACGATGCCGGTGACTTTCGCAAGTGGCTCGCTTTCACCCTTTACCATGTCGAAGCGCTTCTGACGCTACACGAGAGGCTTGGCGAAGACCTGGCGCGAGGAGGCATTGCGCCCGACTCGCTGCTCGACGAATTGTCATGGGGTAATGCTTACTTTCATCGCATGATCGACCCCAGTGGCCAGGTCTACGAGGACGTCGCCGGCGGCAGTGCGCCGCCTGGTAGCAATTTCACTTACGAAAACAATTGGTGGTTTGAGAACCATCCCGGTTGCTACGGCGATGCCAGCGACAACCGCTGGACAGATAATGTGGCTCAGTCGGGCGACGAGCGCAGGATTCGCACCACCTACAATCCGCTGGTCCAATGGGCCTTCGTCCACGTTCAGGCTCGCGCATCCAGGCACCTGAGGCCGCCGCAAACTCAAAGATGCATGCGGCTTGCCCGGCAAGCGGCTGCCTTCGCGCGGCAGCGCGGTCATGATAATCGGACGCTCTTCCTGGCCGCAGAGCTGCGCGGCAACCTGGAACTTCTTGCAGCCGGAGACGTATCGCTCGATTTGCCTGCGCTCATCGCCTCGGCCGGGGAATTGCTGCGCCGCCAGGCAAAGGCGACGGAGGGATTGTCCGGGTATTTCCTGGAGGCTGACTCCTCCGACGGATTTCGCTCGATCGCATTCGCGGCTGATCCAGCCCTCACGCTCCTTCGGCTCTGGGAACTGCGTGCGATGTTGCCGGCCAAGGGGATCGCAGAACAGGCTCGACAGGCAGTCATTCGACTATATCGAGAACTACCTGCTGGCCGACTCCAGCAGCAATCCCTTTTCGCTTACCCCTTACGGCGTCTATCTCGACCCGCCCGATCGCGACCGGCAGTTGTTCCGAGATGCGGGAAATGGGCGAGGTGTGCGGACCTTCATTCATCCGTTCAATTCGCAGGGAATTGTCCATGGGACAAGTTCAGTCCTCATGAGCCACGCGCATCTGTTAGCTCGCGCTGCCACCGTGTTGAACCAGCCCGGGTGGCGCGGGCCGGCGGAGCGGTTGCTGCATTGGTGCCTCGGACACAATACGCTCAACCGATCCTTGTTCTCCGGAATCGGCTACCGACAACCCATCGGCTATTCCTTTCGTATCCCGCAACTCCCTGAGGCGATGATGGTAGGCTTCATTGGCAGGCCCGATGACTCGCCATATCTCGAAGAGTCTACGGCCATCGAATGGAACACGCTCGAGTATTGGAGCATCCCCTTCCTACAGGCGGCGCAGGCAGCGTGTTGGCTGCGCGGTTGAGCTTGGTGTGTTCGCTTGACAGGGCCTAAACCAGAACATATTCTTGATCCGTAATTCAAACTATGTTTTCGCATTTCGAAACTCGCGACCATTTATGCATGGGTGGACCGCGGTGATCGATACGTTTCTGCCCGACGAATGAGGTGGTCTTCGTCCTATCCGTTCCATGATCCGAATAGACTCTGAGCAGCGACTCAACCATCTGTTAGCACAACCGAGTGAGGCGGATATCGCCTTTGCCGGGCGGCTCGGCGGAGACACCATGGTCCTCGGCGCCGGCGGAAAAATGGGGCCCACGCTCGCTCAGAGGCTTCTACGCGCCCTGCGCAGCGCAGACCGGAAGTCGCGCGTAATTGCAGTCTCCAGATTTCAATCCTCCGACGCGGAGCGCGAACTGGCGGAAGCAGGCGTCGAGACCATCGCCTGCGACCTTCTCGATCCTGACAGCCTCAAGGCTCTTCCGCTGGTCGAGAATGTGCTTTTCCTCGCCGGCCGCAAGTTTGGCTCGGCTGCGGACCCTGAGGTCACCTGGGCCATGAATACCGTGGTTCCGGCACAAGTGGCGCAGCACTTTCGGGACTCGCGCATAGTGGCATTCTCCACTGGAAACGTATACGCTTTCGTCTCCCCGGAACACGGTGGTTGCGTCGAGTCAGATGTTCCGGTGCCAGTTGGGGAGTACGCGCAATCCTGCCTCGGACGAGAGCGGATTTTTGAGTTCTACTCCAAAAAGTTCAAAACGCCGTGCCTGATCTTCCGCCTCAACTATGCCATCGATCTTCGCTATGGCGTCCTGGTCGACATAGCACGGCAGATTTACGAAGGCAAACCTGTCGACCTTTCGGTCCCCGCGGTGAATGTCTTGTGGCAGGGCGACGCCAATTCCTATGCTATGCGCTCTCTAGAACTGTGCGAATCGCCCGCGAGAATTCTCAACGTAACGGGCCCCGAGAAGATTCGAGTGCTGCGCGCCGCGGAATTTTTTGCTCGTCGGTTCCAACGCGAGTTGCTCGTGAAAGGCGAGTCTAAAGGACTCGCGCTGCTGAGCGACGCAAGAGATTGCCATGCCGCACTTGGCTATCCTGAGGTTTCAGCCGACGAACTGATGGAAGCTGTGGCAGGTTGGGTTGAGTCGGGCGGAGCAAGCCTGAATAAGGCAACGAAATTCCAGGTTGTGGATGGAAAGTTCTGATGGCGGACCGCACTGAACAGTTTCGCGCTCTCCTGCGGCGAGGGCTTGTCATTCCCGCCCATCCTCTGGCCTTGACGGAGGCTCTCAAGCTCGATGAAAGACGCCAGCGCGCTCTGACACGATACTATTGCGATGCTGGCAGCGGCGGCGTCGCAGTCGGGGTCCACACTACACAATTCTCCATCCGTGACAGCAAGGTGGGCCTTTTCGAACCTGTGCTCGAGCTTGCTTTCGAAGAAGTACGTTCTTTTGAGAAGCGTTCAGGAAAAGTGCTGGCCAAGATTGGAGGCATCTGTGGCGATACCGAGCAAGCTTGTCGGGAAGCTGCCACGCTTCGCCGGATCGGTTACGACGGCGGATTGCTCAGCCTCGCCGCACTCTCTGATGCCTCCAACGATGCGCTTATCGAGCATTGTAGGGCAGTCGGAGAGACGCTCCCCCTCATAGGCTTCTACCTCCAACCGGCTGTCGGCGGCCGTCCGCTCAACGCCGACTTCTGGGAAAGCTTCGTCGAGATCGAGTCTGTGGTCGCCATCAAGGTCGCGTCATTTGATCGTTATCAGACCATGGAAGTACTGCGCGCGGTTGCCCATAGCGGACGCAGTTCCGAAATTGCCTTATACACAGGTAATGACGATAACATCGTCGCCGACCTTCTCACGGAGTTCCGCTTCGGAGAACGTACGGCGCATTTTGTGGGGGGCTTGCTGGGACAATGGGCCGTGTGGACGCGCCGCGCTGTGGAACTTCTCAAGGCTGTACACGATGCAAAGTACAATTGCGCACGCATTGACACGGTGCTCGCCAGGGGCGCAGAGATTACCGATGCCAACGCAGCCATCTTCGATGCCAGACATCAGTTTCGCGGCTGCATTCCAGGCATCCACGAAGTCCTGCACAGACAGGGGTTACTTGCCGGTCGCTGGTGTCTGGACCCATCCGAGTCCCTCTCCGAGGGACAATTGGAGGAGATCGAGCGCGTCTACTCCGCCTATCCGCTTTTGAACGATGACGAGTTTGTAGCCGAGCACTTGGACCGTTGGCTGTCGTAGAGTTTGTAATTGACTTGCGCGCGGTCAGTGCGGGCTGGTTATGGTCGAGACTTGCCGGGACTTGTCCGAAACCCTAAATGGTTGTGTTCAAGATTAAATTCGATGGCGGAAGTGAGGCGCCGTGAACGAAAAGACGATCGCAACGATTGCTCTCAGGGAGGAAGGTTTCGCCAATCTTGAGGAGACACTGCGAGAGGCTGCCCGATGGGTCGAGCATGCGGCCGCACAAGGGGCGGACCTCGTTGTGCTTCCTGAAACGATCAATCTGCTCCACCGAAGAGATGCGTCGGCTCCGATCGGCAAGTTTGCTCTAGAAGATTGGCGGCAGGCAACGGCGTTTCTCTGCGAAACAGCCGCGCGGTTGAAGATCTCGCTGGTCCTACCCCTCTTAGTTCGCGACAACGGTGTGCTTGCCAATCGTTTTTATGTGCTTTCGAGCGATGGAGCATCGCTGGGCTATTACCAAAAGCGCGCTCCCGCTTCTGGCGAACGAGCATCAGGAGTTGAATCTAGAAACACCGATCCCATCTGCTGGGAAGGGCTAAGGATTGGCGGCGCCATCTGCGTCGACGTTTTTTACCCCCGTACCGTCTTCGATCCCCAGATCGAAACGGGAGCAGACCTCTTTGTAATTCCTAGCTTCACGCCAGCCGGTTCTCTGCTCGACTCGTGGGCGGTGATCTACGGTGTACCTTTTGTCCTTGCTTATTCTCCGTGGAGCCGCATTCTCGATCGGGACGGCACGGAACTGGCAGCCGGAGGTTATCGATCTGAGACGCTGCGCTTCGGCTTTGGGTTTCCAGTTCTGCTGGCGACAATCAATTTCGATGCAGTGACGCTGTTCGCAGATCATAACCAGGAAAAGATGCGCGAGGTCGCGCACCATTATGGTCGCGACGTACGAATCCGCTTCAGCCAGCACAACTGCCTGTTCACGCTGGAATCGCGCTCAGCAGATCTTTCAGTGAATGAGATTATGCGGCAATTCGGTCTGGTCTCTCGACGGCACTATCTTGCCCGGAACGATCCGGAAACTTGTAAGGGCGGCATCCTTCGCGAAGGATCACTGGAATCTGGCAAGGAGTCTGTGTGAGCCCGCTCAGTGAAGCCGCGCCTCTTCGCTTTGCCGTGATTGGCTGCGGCTCTGTCGCGCGGAATCAGCACATTCCCAATATTGTGAAATCCCACAGGATGACGCTCCATACCTGCGTCGACCTGGATGACGGCGTACTAGCCGAGTGTCGTGATGTCTTTGGTGCGAAGCATATCCGCAAGGACTTCCAGGGTGCCATCGAAGATCCTGAGGTTGACGTCATCTGCCTCGCCACAACTGAGAAGCTTCGGCTGCCGGTGATCGCATTAGCGGCAAAGGCCGGAAAGCCTGTGTACGTCGAAAAGCCGCTCGCCACAACGCTCAGTGAGATGCGCGAGATTCAGCGAGTTGTGCACGCCGCCGGCATCCCGTTCTGCGTAGGCCACAACCGCCGCGCCAGTCCTGCCATGCTCGACGCGCAGCGCATCTTCCGCGAGCACATGACCAATCCAAAGCCCTGCCCATGGCGTTGGCGGCGGGAAGGCGAGAGGCTCCCGAGCCTGGCTGACAACGGAGTTCCTTCCGTTTCTGTGCGGATCAACGACGATTGGTATAGCTGGAAGAGTTGGGTATTCGACAGGACCCATGCGCCCCACGGGCCGATGCTTTTCGAGATGACCCATTTCACTGACGTGTGCAACTGGTTCCTCGCTGAAGAACCCCTCGAAGTAACAGCCGTGGAAACCGGGATGCTCAATGAGGCGGTGATCATTCGTTATCGAAGCGGCGCTCTAGCCACCATCGTCATCGGGAGCAATGGAACTTTTGGCTACTGCAAAGAGCTGTATGAGTTCATGGGTAACGGCGCATATCTCGCAGTGGACCACATGCTGGAAGTTCGCACGGCCGGAATCGAAGGCGTCCCCGCAAAGACCATTTATCCCATGGTGCAGGATCGCCACCCCCAAGTCGGGCGCGAGGGTGGTGTCTCCGGTTGGCTCGCCAAGAAGCGTGCGGCATGCGAGGAGGCCGCGGCAAGCAACGATCCCCGCCTCCAGTTCACAGCCGAACCGGACAAGGGTCATGCGCATGCGCTGGAACGCTTTGTTGATCAGATCCTTGGCAAAGGCCCGGCAGTGTGCAGCGTGGATGACTCAGTACTCGCAACGCGCGTTGCGTTTGCTGCGATCAGATCTGCTCACGAGAGAAAATCAGTCTTGCTCGATGAAATTGAGTCGTAGCCCGTTCGACCAAACGAAATGCTTCGACATTCATTCAGCACTTTAGTGGGTGTTTGATCAGTTCCAGAGAGGAATTACATGATGGCAATCCCGTCAAATCCGATCCCGGCTAGTCGGCTGTGTCATACGGATCGTTGGTTAGCCCTTGTGCGGTGCATGGCACTTGTCACGCTTCTAGGTTTGGCCGCGTGCACGGTTTGTGCCCAGAGTTCTGGAACGGAAGGTCCGGCTGCCAGTGTGAATCCGCTGATCGGTACAGGTGGCGATCCTGACGATGGCATCAACCTTTTTCCGGGAGCCACGACTCCTTTCGGAATGGTGCAACTCAGCCCCGATACAGAGGAGCACGGGGCGGGCTATCACTACATTCAAACAAGGATTAAAGGTTTCAGCATGACCCACATGAGCGGTGCGGGCTGTGCGAACTCGGGGGAATGTGTTTTTCACGGCGACCACAGGACCAGTCGTCACGCAAGTTTCGGACTTTCAATCGCCTTACTCGCACAAAATGGAAACGGCGAAACCGGGCTTCTATCAGGTGCAACTGCTGCAATGGGGGATCAACGCGGAACTGAGCGCCACCGATCATACCGGCGTGGCCCGATTTACATTTCCCGGCGGAAAAGCCGCCAATATTGTTGTCCCAATCAGCCACACGCTCAACAACACCTCCGCGGCTTCGGTGCGTGTTGTGGGCGATAGCCGGATCGAAGGCTACGTTGAGAACCATGCCTTCTGCAATATGAAGCCAACCTACAAGGTCTACTTCGTGATGACCTTCAGCCGGCCGTTTTCTTCCTTCGGTACCTGGACGGCGGCGGACATTTACAGCCCGGGCACAATTGCTGGAGGCAGCCGTTCGGTTGAGCAAGGCGACCACCAGAAATGGGTCGGAGCCTATGCCAGATGGGAACCTGGAGCAGCGCGAGCAGGCGATCACTGCGAAGATCGGAATTTCGTACGTGGACGTGGCAGGCGCCGAGAAGAATCTGCAGGCGGAGACTGAAAAAAAAGATTTCGACACCATTCGAAGGGAAGCGGATAGCGCATGGACCAAGGAGTTGAGTGTCATCGAAGTTTCGGGTGGCACTCCCACGGAGCGAAAAGTGTTTTATACCGCGCTCTATCACAGCCTGCTGATGCCCAACATCTTCAGCGATTCAGACGGCCGCTACCTGGGATTCGATGGTCACATTCACAACGTCTCTGCCGGACACCCCATCTACGCAAATTTCTCGGGGTGGGATATCTACCGCAGCGAAATTCCGCTGCTGGCGATGATCGAACCGCGGCGCATGCAAGAGATGGCGCAATCGATTGTGCTGATGTACCGGCAGGGAGGCTGGATCGATCGCTGGCCGCAGATCAATCTGTACACCAGCGACATGGTGGGTAGTCCGCTCACCATCGCGCTCGCGACGGCTTGGCTTGATGGACTTCACGGCTTCGACATGGATGCAGCATGGGAAGGCATGCTCAAAGACGCGACCCAGGCCCCGCCGCCCGGTAGTCCTTACCTTGGCGAGCAGGGCATTGATTGGATCAATAAGGTCCACTACGTCCCAAATGACAAAGTCGATTACGGTTCCGTCGCAATGACTCAAGAGTATGCCGTCGCCTATGCGTCGCTGTACCGCCTCGCGGTGGCACTTGGCAAAACGAGCGATGCCAAAATGCTCTACGAACGCGCATTCTATTACCGCAACGTATTTAATCCCGAGGACCGGTTCTTCCGTCCGCGTAACGCCGACGGGACGTGGGTGCCGGACTTCAACCCGGCGCAAGATGGTCATGGATTTGTCGAAGGTACGGGCTGGCACTATCTGTCGTTCGCCCCGTCGGACCTGGCATGGTTAGTAAAAGCGGTCGGCCTCGACCTTTTCAATGAGCGCATGACTGAGTTTTTCAACTATCCCGAGCCGGGCTGGTACGCGCAGTATTACAACCCTTACAACGAAACCGCTATGCAAGCGCCGTATGTGTTCAACTTTTCGGTACAACCGTGGAAGACACAGCGGGTCGTCCGCCGCGTGCTCCAGGAAAACTATCTCGACGCACCCGATGGCGTTCCCGGCAATGACGATTGTGGCGCAATGTCATCCTGGGCGGTGCTGAGCATGATGGGCATCTACAGCGTGGACCCGGCGAGCCTTGCGTACGAACTTGTCGGCCCGACGTTCCCGAAGGTCGCCATCCATCTGCAGGCTCCGTATCCGGGCAAGACTTTCACCATTGAGACATCGGCGAATCCGGGATCCAATCCTTATATCCAAGGTGTGACGCTGAATGGCCATAAGCACATGCGCAATTGGATTTCATTTCAAGACATGAGCGCGGGCGGCACATTGCATGTCGCACTTGGCTCCGAGCCCAATGAGACGTGGGGTTCGGGAGTGAACGATGCGCCGCCTTCTCTTAGCGATCCCAGATGAAAGGATTTGAAGAATGGAGCGACGCAAATTCCTCGAGTTGGCAGGGCTGGGGCTCAGCAGCAGTCTCGTCTCGACAAAGCTAGCGGGGATTGCGAATCGCACGCCACCGACAGCGGCCCTTCCGTCCGAAGGCGAGGCAGACAAGGCTTACGGATCGGGCCATTTTGGAAAATGGGTAAGTGACCCATTTGGGATGCCTGCCTACGAGTACACATGCAATCAGATCAAGGATCCCAAAGCCGTTTCGCCGGTCGATAAGGCTTGGCGCTCTCCTACCGACCACACACACCAGGTAGGGAACAACCGTCTCGTGGCGGCTGTTTCCAATTACGGGTACGTCCAGGTACGGCAGGATGAGGGTAGTCCGAAATTTCTGAACGATTATTGTCCGGAACGTGATCGCTACGGTGCTGGAATCGGCTTCCTTGCGGACGAGAATATTGTCCTGAGCACCTTTTATTCCGGTACGGCAGAGTCCTTCGACAGATTTCTGGGCATGGGATATTTGCGGAAGCGGGTAACCGGGCACCAGTATCAGATCGACCAGGTGATCTTCGCCCCATTTGGGGATGATCCCGTCTTGATTTCCCAGGTGACGATTACGAACCAGTCCAAGCAGCCGGCGAGGCCACGATGGGTGGAGTATTGGGGTTGCCACAATTATCAATTTTCGTATCGCTCGTTGATGGAAGCGGCACTCTTGGGCGAAGCGACAAATGTCACCCACCTCCGCCGCGATTTCTCCGATCGATTCGTGCATCAATTCCGAGCATTGAAGAGCGGTAAGGGAGTGCTCGAAACCCAATTGTTTCGAGGCCGCGCGCCCGAAGAAGAAGAGTCATGGCAGAAAGTTCAGGCTGCGCTGAAAGCGAACCCAACGGGGTTCTACGGTGGTCCCGTTCCGCCATTAGCGCCCGGCGCTAGCATGGACGATCTCCAGCCGCCATCAACATTTCTTGTCTCACTGGACGCCCGGGCCGATGCGTTTGCCACCAACGGGACCGAATTCTTCAAAGGCGGCATTGACCATCCCTTGGGGATGAGTGCGCGCTTGAACAACGATCTAAGTACAAGTGGCCCGGAGAGCGCACTATGTTTGGAACGGGATCTTGTATTGAACCCGGGTGAAAGCCGAACAATGTACTTCCTTTACGGATATCTTCCGGAGGGATTCGATCTCGACAACCTGATAGCTAAATATGCGGAACATCCGTCCACTCAATGGGCGCGTTCAAGTTCTCAATGGAAAGAAAGTACTCTTCTATTCCGCACGGAGTCCGAACCGTGGGTGGAGAGAGAAACCGCCTGGAGCAGCTACTATCTGCGCAGCGGCATTTCATATGACAGCTTTTTCCGGGAGCATGTCATTTCCCAGGGATCCAGCGTCCAGTACATCGCGGGGATCCAAGGTGCGGCGCGCGATCCACTCCAACATGTGTTGCCATTCATTTTCACCGATCCCCGGATCGTGCGAGAAGTTATTCGCTACACGCTCAAGGAGATTCAGCCTGATGGGTCGCATCCCTTATGGCATCGTTGGATGCGGAGTTCCGATGCCGTGCCGTTATCGGCCCAGCGATCTGGAACTGTGGCTACTTTGGGTGGCGAGTGAATATGTTCTCGCTACTCGCGACAAAGAATTTCTCGATGAGACCGTTCCCTCCTATCCAAGCCGCGAGTCGAATCCGAATGATCTGACCGTTCGTGAATTTCTGGCTCGCGCCTTTGCGCGCGTCAACGGGGATATCGGAGTCGGCAAACATGGCTTGATGCGCCTTTTTAATGGGGACTGGAACGACAGTATCGTAGTAAACCGCCTGACGCCGGCGGAGGTTTCGGAAGTGTCCGTGCAAGGCGAAAGCGTCCTCAACGCTGCCATGGCAGGATATGTGCTGAACTATTACGCGAGAATGCTGGAGTTCACGGGCCGTCCCGAACTCGCTAGCGAAGCACGCGCCAAGGCTGAAGCTCAACGCCAGGCGGTACGGAAGCAATGGACGGGGCGCTGGTTTCGACGCGCCTGGCTCGGCGAAGCATTAGGCTGGTCGGGTGAAAAACAGTTGTGGCTCGAGCCTCAGCCCTGGGCCATTCTCGGCAGCAGTGCCACTCCAGATCAAGTAAGCACGCTGGTCGCAGCGATCGACGAGTTGATGCGCAAACCTTCTCCGATTGGAGCCGCTCTGCTAAGCCAGCCGGACCCGACTATGCATAACGAAGCAGGAGTGGGGACCAATGGAGGAATCTTTGCCGCCATCACCGGCACCTTGATTTGGGCTCTCGCTCAAGTCAACGGACCCATGGCCTGGGACGAGTGGAAAAAGAACTCGCTCGCGCGTCATGCGGAGATTTATCCGGATCTGTGGTGTGGAATTTGGAGTGGCCCAGACGCTTACCATTCTGCGCTATCGAAGAATCCTGGACATACCGAACCAGAGTTCCCGGTGATGAATATGCATGCGCACGCCTGGCCGTTGTACTCCGCTGCAAAATTGGTCGGTCTGGAATTTCACGAAAACGGAATCAAGTTCCACCCAGATCTCCCGTTGCCGGATTACGAATTTGCTTCCCCGTTAATGGGATTCAAGAAATCGACGAGCGGCTATTCCGGGTGGTATGCCCCGGCGCGGGCCGGAAGTTGGAATATTGAAATAGTGCTAGCCGACGCTGATCGGGCGCGCCTGCGACAAATCACTGTTAACGGTACGTCTGAGCCGTTGAGGTCCGACGAGAGGGTAATTCGTTTCAGCGGTGATAGTAAACCCAGCGCACCGTTGAGATGGAGAATTGTCTAGCAAAAGAAGACTCGCCGTCTAGAAACGGTTATGTCTTCGGCTCTACCAGGTAATTGTCCATCCATTCCAGGATGCGCTTGCGCATCTCCGGAAGTTCGACATGAGCGCAATCATAAAGCTTGATCTCGCAGTCGTGCTCGCGTCCTAGTTTCCGATAAAGCGGAAGCAGATAGTCCCTTACCCTCTCTACGCCCGCGGGCGGAGTCAGTGGGTCGAGTCGCCCATTGACACTGAGACGCGGTCGCGGGACGATCAACTCGTTGATCTGTGCCGTCTGGAAGTGCTGCAGAAGCCGGGGAACGTAGTAGTAGATGCCGTGGGCCTTCAGTTCATCCGTGCGAATCAATTCCTCGAAATCTGTCAGGCAGCAGATGTCCATGCACACGCTCACGCGGGGATCGAGCGCGGTGAGCCACCACGCCTTCGTCGCGCCCATTGACATTCCCAAAACTCCCAACCGCTGCGAGTCAACTTCCGGTCGAGAGGCGAGATAGTCCAAGGCGCGAAACTCATCAAACATCATCATGCCGAACAGGACCTGGCCCTTCCACAGCATCCGCTTGAAGGCATCTTCCTCACCCGTCCGACCGTCCGCCGCGCGCTTGCGCTCGCCAAAACACCAACTGTCGATCGCCAGAGTGACGATTCCTTTTTCCGCAAGAACTGGGGCGTAGGGGGGCTGCACAGAGGTGCCGGTCAGCAACTGCTCCTTGCCAAGGTCATACATGCCTCCGTGCCAGTGGATGTAAAGCATGCCGGGAGCTGGAGCTTGGCGTTTTTCCGGGATGAGTAGCAGTGCGGGGACGGCTTCTTCTCCATTGAGGTCGAGCACGAGCCGCTCCAGCGTATAGCCGTCATACTTCTCGGTCTTCAGCAGCCGCGGGGCAGCCGCACGATGTGTCCACGGCAAGTCGCCCAGAAGACTCCATAGTTCCTTGCGCCGCGAAGCGGCAGAGGTGGTCTCAACCTCCGGAGACTCAGGCTGCTTAGGGCCAGCAGAAGTGGCACTATACGCTGTCGTCTCTGAACCCAGCGAGTTCAATGATCCGGTTTTGGTGCTGGTCCTGCTCATAAGCAGTTATCCCTCTTACCCCATTCTGCTGGTCCGGAGAAAAAACTTTCGGCAACTGCGACCGAATCATTGCTCCAAAAGAATAACGGGCAGACTGGAAGTCAATCTTAGCACTCGTCATCCGGCGATTTCCTCAATCCTTTTGTCCCGCTGGTTGCAAGGCCCGATATACTCGTCCATTCGGAAGTCCGTGTCGAGGTATGGCCTCCGGCCTGGGAGCGTTTGACATCATGGCCCTTTACGCAGCAAAAGGTGGTCCCGAGCTCGAAATCACTGGCGAAGAATTGCGGGATCTCTTCTGCGAGGCTCTAGGCAAGCTTGGTGAGCGGCGTCGTGTCCTTGCTGTTCCGCCTGACTTCACACGCAGGGAGTCGCGAGCGGGCGAGTTGACCCGTTACGTTTACGAATACTACGGCCGCCGGCTTGAAGCCATCCTGCCAGCCCTTGGTACGCATGCTGCGATGTCGCGGGAACAACTGGCAGCCATGTTTGGAGAAACGCCGCCTGACTTATTCCGGGTTCACAATTGGCGCACTGATACTGAGGTAATCGGGGAAGTGCCGAGCGATGTAATTCATGAGCAGTCGGAAGGAAGGCTAAGCTACTCCTGGCCTGCACAGGTGAATCGCCTGATCTCTCACGGCGGCTTTGATCTTGTGCTCTCGCTGGGCCAGGTCGTTCCGCACGAAGTAAGCGGAATGGCAAATTACAACAAGAACATCCTGATCGGAGCTGGCGGGCCGGATAGCATCAGTCGCAGCCACTATCTCGGAGCTGTTTTTGGGATGGAGCGGATCATGGGGCGCGCCGACAATCCGGTTCGCCGTGTTTTGAACTATGCCTGCGAAAAGTTCCTCAAGAGTCTCCCGATCGTCTATGTGCTGACGGTAGTCGGGGTGACGGCGAATGGCAATTCTGTTCTGCGGGGTCTCTACATAGGTGACGATGTCGAATGCTTCCAACGCGCGGCTGATCTTAGCCTGAAGGTGAATTTCGCGATGCTCGACCGGTCAATTTCCAAAGCAGTGGTCTACCTGGATCCGCGGGAATATCACAGCACGTGGCTGGGCAACAAGGCCATTTATCGTACCCGCATGGCTCTTGCGAATGGCGCCGATCTGATAATTCTGGCGCCCGGTGTAAAGCAGTTCGGTGAGGATCGTCATATTGACGACCTGATCCGCAAATACGGATACCGGGGCACGTCCGCCACTTTGGCGGCTGTAGAGAAAAATGCTGATCTGCGTAGCGAACTCGGTGCCGCGGCACACCTGATTCATGGCTCGTCGGAAGATCGGTTCTCCATCACATGGTGCCCCGGATACCTGACGCGTGAGGAGGTGGAGGGGGTTGGGTTTGATTATGGCGATCTGCCCTCGATGCTCTCCCGCTTCGAGCCTGCAAGACTGCGGCCTGGTCGAAACATCGTCGACGGCGAAGAGATTTTCTTTATCTCGAATCCCGGTCTAGGGTTGTGGGCCTATCGCGGACGATTTGAAAGCGGGACAACATGATGAGCACAGGGGTTGACCAAGTGCTCAGTCATTTGAAGTGTGCCGGGCAAAGCGAAGGAACCGCAAACGCTCCGGCTCGGAAAGGTGAATTGAGGAGATGAAACCGGCCAGTCTGAGCCTGTCCAACAAAGTCGCGATTGTCATTGGCGGTACATCCGGTATCGGGCGCGCCTTAAGTCTTGGTCTTGCCGGGGCAGGAGCGGATGTTGTCGCATCCGGACGCCGTAAAGAGAATATCGACGAGGTCGCGTCAGAGATTGAATCATGTGGACGTCGAACTCTCAGGCTGACCTGCGATATTGGTGATCGGGAATCACTGCAACGGCTGGCCACATCGTCGCTCGAGCACTTTGGAAAGATCGATATTCTCGTTAATTGTGCCGCGAAGATTACCCGTGTTCCGACGCTCGACATGCGAGAAGAAGATTGGCAAGACATCATCGATACCAACCTCACGGGGACGTTTCGCGCGTGCCAGGTATTTGGGAAGCATATGCTGAAGCAAGGATGGGGGCGCATCATTAACATTGCCTCCCTAAATGCTTTTGTCGCGCTCAGCGAGGTAGCCGCCTATGCGGCCAGCAAGGCTGCCGTTGTGTCGCTGACCCGTTCACTGGCAGTCGAATGGTCGAAGAAGGGAGTTCTGGTCAACGCCATCGCACCGGGCGTGTTTCGCACCGCGTTGAACAAAGACCTTCTCGACAATACGGCTCGAGGCAGAGAGTTGCTGATGCGGACACCGATGGGGCGCTTCGGCCAGACGGAAGAACTGATTGGCATCGCGGTCTATCTAGCGTCAGACGCGGCCTCGTTTACGACGGGTCAGGTAATTGCTATTGACGGCGGCTTTTTGGCAAGCGGGGTAAACCAATAAATGATACGAAAACTTTGCGCAATGCCGCGTAATATCGGCACTTAGCTTCAGTAAATCTAACTTCGGGTAATTTAATGATTGGAGCGGTTGACATTGGCGGAACCAAGCTGGCGGTGGGCTTGGTCGATGAACAAGGCAAGGTCCTTGCAAGGCGCGAGGTAGCAACTGGTCCCGAATCGACCTATTCCGCTGGACTTGAAAGCATCTTGGTGATGCTTCGCGAGATGGCGAAGAGCGCTCGGGTCGAGATCACCGGAATTGGCATTGGATCGACAGGGCCCGTCGATCCTCTCACTGGCGAACTTGGCGAAGTAGACTTTCTCCCGCATTGGCGGCGGCAGAACCCCGTGCAAGACTTGGCGAAACTCCTTGGAGTGAAAGTAGCGTTGGAGAATGACGCCGATGCGGGTGCGTTAGCGGAGGCCGGATGGGGGACGGGCCAGGATAAGTCGCGGCTGATTTACATCACCGTAGGCACCGGCATTGGCGGGGGCATCATTCTGGATGGCAAACTTTATCGTGGTGTGGGTGCAGCTCATCCCGAACTTGGCCATCAGGTGATTGATCTGTCCGGTCCGCCATGTTCCTGCGGGTTCAACGGATGCTGGGAAGCTCTGGCTGCTGGACCGGCCATGTCCGCCTGGGCCCAGAGCCAGTCTGCGACAAGTGATTCGTATCAGACGGCTGAACAAATATGCGAGATGGCACGCAAGGGAGACGTACTCGCGCGGCGGGCGGTCGAACGCGAGGCCCATTATCTCGGCCTCGGCATTGCCAACCTGATCAATCTTTTTACTCCGGACACTATCGTGCTTGCGGGCAGCCTCATGAAAAGCGCCTCTCTTTTTCTGGAAGAAATCCGCGGGACAATTGGCCGCGGCTGTCGCTTTGTTCCGTATGAAAAAACGGAGATCGCTTTGGCTTCCCTCGGAGACGATGCCAATCTTATTGGGGCAGCCAGAGTCTGGCATCATCGGTTCGGTCCGGAATAGCGGCCTGCGCCGAATCGGCCTTAGCTGAATCGCGTAATGTAGTCAGACGCAAAACACAAGCTTTACGAACTCACAATGTCCAGAAACCGTTACATGCTAGCCCTCGTCATGGTCACTTTTTTTGTGATCTCTCTGCTCACGAATGTTGTCGGGCCGCTCGTGCCCGACATTATCAATAGCTTTCGTGTGAGCCTTACTGCAGCTGCCTTTCTCGCATTCTCTTTTTTCATTGCTTACGCCGTTATGTCAATTCCGGCCGGTTTTCTGGTCGAGCGACTCACGGAGAAGCCGGTGATGATACTAGCCTTCATGGCTGGGGCACTGGGTGCACTCAGCTTCGCTCTGTTCCCCGAATATCGCGTCGCGATCGTTTCGTATTTCGTTATCGGGTCTGGAATGGCCGTGCTGCAGGTGGCGATCAATCCATTGCTCAGGGTGTCGGGAGGCGAGGAGCACTACGCTTTTTATTCCGCGCTGGCGCAGTTCGTTTTCGGCGCGGCGTCATTTCTCAGTCCACGCATCTATTCCTACCTCGTGCTGAACCTGGAGAAACCCCGGCTAGACAGCAATCTATTCCTGCGCGTGCTCGGACGATTGACTCCGCGCGAGTTGCCCTGGGCTTCAATCTACTGGATCTTTGCCGGATCAACCCTTCTGATGATTGCTGTTCTCGCGGCGTCGAAATTCCCGCGAGTCCAATATACCGCCGCGGAAAGCGCGGGGTCGGGCGATATGTATCTTAGCTTGATAAAGAAGAAAGTGGTTTGGATGTACTTTGTCTCCATGCTCGCCTACGTGGGCTGCGAGCAGGGTACCGCGGACTGGATTTCACAATTTCTTTCGCAGTACCACGGGTTTGATCCACACACGACAGGTGCGGCAGCCGTATCGTGGTTTTGGGGTCTGATGACCGCAGGATGCCTGATCGGAATGCTGCTTCTGAAAATCTTCGATAGCCGCAAGGTTTTGATCGGCGCCTCGATCGGAGCCTTGCTCTGCTTGTCGGCGGCTCTATTTGGATCCGCGGAAACCTCGCACCTGGCTTTCCCTGCAATCGGCCTGTTTGCCTCGGTGATGTGGCCCATCGTGATTTCGCTGGCGCTCAATTCCGTCGCGGAGCACCATGGCTCATTTGCAGGAATCCTTGGGACAGGCATGGGCATTGGAGGCGCAGTCGTACCCGTGATCATCGGGCGAATCGGTGACCATGTAGGTTTGCGCAACGGCATGACATTCCTCTACCTGACCTACGGTATTATCCTCAGCATCGGCTTCTGGGCAAACCCACTGATCCAGAATGCCACTATTGATTTAAGAAAGGCCGAGGCGCAGCCTGCGCCCTAACGCGATATTGCTGGCGTTGATATTAATTTTCAACCTAGGTTTTTCCGTCGGGTTCCGTGGTCCGTTTTCCTTAAGGGACCGGAGCCTAGCTTGCGTGCTATATGTGTGCGAGAAATTCGACCGCTAGATCCCGGGGCTGCTTTCGACTTCTGGAGACAAGTCGAAGCACTTTTCCGAATCGAATGCGATGAAATGCGGTGAAGTTTTATTTTGAGACTCTGGAAGTTGTTGAAAGAATGGCTCCTCAGGTAGGACTCGAACCTGCCTGAAAGCGTCAACCAAAGTACTTAGTGGTCACGGCTGGCAAAGTTAGTCCGTCTAAGTTCATGCAAAGCAAAGAACTGATTTCTGGAATCACTTTGGCGAAATTACCGGCCACTCTGATAGACTTCCACCGTGATTACGAGACTCGAACGACGTTGGTGCGTAGCGGAGATGCGTCCAACGGGCCCGGATAAAATTTTCTACGTAAGCCCGAACTACCGGACGCGGGAGGAACCGGGCCACAACAAAGCAGCGAGAAGTGTAAAAATATCGTGCGCCATGCTGGATTAGTATAGCGGCCTCTCGTTGGTGCGGATGTAAAAGAACAATGGGCCGCCCGGAGCTGATTGCTGCTCAAACAGGCGGCCCTGACCCCCTCAAGTGCGGGATTATACGCCGATGCCTATAGGCTCCCGAGGAGCACCAAGCAATCGAGGATACGCAACTTGGCGGACAGTCTTAGGGTAAACAGAGCGCAGATAGAGCACACCAAAAGCATCTACTCAGGTTTGAATTCGATGCACTGGTAGTGGAGGTCTGTGTCCATCTGCCCGGTGTCAATGGCGTCGTCTGCTTCAGTCTTGCAAGCGTGCACAGCATTCTTGAGACTTTGAGGTACGTCAACATGAGAGGCACTCGCTACGGCCCACATTTCTCGCTTATTTCTCAAGTGCACAAGATCGTCGAGGAAAATCGCGTCCGCAGTACCGTCTTTGACCTCAATGCGCGTGCTTCGCTCGATGTGATCTAGAGACTTTTTGAGGGATTCAATCCGCGCTTCGCTACGGTCCTCCCCAACTGAATACTCCGCATCGTTGAGGTCATTGTCAGTCTCGACATACAGTAAGCCTATCTGCTGCATGTAACGCGAGATCGTTCTGGACTTCGGTATAGCTTTTGCTTTGGTTTGTGCCGCTGTAAGCGTTGCGAGAGCGAGAAACACGCCCACAGCCGCTCTCTGTCATCTGTATTGTCATAACAGCGGAAAGTATCGCACGAAACCCGCCACTATATGCAATAATCAGCCGCATCACGTGGAAGGATAGCTTCAAATGGCCAGCAAAACTCTACGCCCCGAGTTATCAACCGAGGCAAGAAAATGGGCAGCAAGACGCCGCCGCCAAGGGGTCTCGCCTACGGAATTAGCGAAGCTTCTCAGTGAGCAGGGAGAGAAGTGCGCCTTATCGGGAGTATCCCTGTTGTTCGATAGAAAACTGGGAACATCAAAAGCAGGTGGTCAAGGCGTTCATCCCTTATACCCCGCTGTGGATCACCGTGAATGCCGCAACGCCGAGCGCGGCTATCAAATCGTGTGTTATGCGCTCAATGATGTAAAGGGTCACATGCCATTTCATTGCTTCGAGGCACTGAAAGGTACGGATGCATGGAAAGAATTTATGGGCGGATGGCGTTCGCAGGCAGAGAAGGACCCGCACGACCGGGAGGCGTTCAAAGCATTGATCTTCCCAAATGACAGTCGGAAAAAGTAGACGGAAAGGCCGCCCGGAGATTGGCACACTCAACAGGCGACCCGTGCCCCCTCAACGCCCGCGATTATACCGCGCCCCGACCACGCAGAGATTATGGCGATGCGTCTGGGGGCATCCTGGCGCGATTATATGGCCGTTTTAAGCAAGTTTTTCGTTTTGCCCATCCCGTAGTATTCGGCCGTCCACACCCTCAATTTGTAATTGTGGCTTCCGCTTTTTACCGCGCAGTAACTTCCGCTCCGCGCGCTCCGCGGCCTTCTCAGATAAGTGCACGCTAACCAGCGTCGGGTGAAACCAATCAATATCAGTGCGCCTTAAGAGCAACCACACCACCGGCCGGCCTAAGTTTGATTTCTGCATTTGTTTGGGCCCTCCCGCCCGATGAGACAAAGTACCGCGGGTCCAGATTCCTGCCTAGAGCCCGAAAATAACATTCTGATGTTACGTATGTGACTGAAAACAATGGACATCTTAACCGCACCCGGCACATGCACGTCTTAAGTGCACGCGGTTAGAGCCGGGTTTTCCCTAGCCCCACTGTGGCGATGCGTCCTGGGGCATTCTAGACGCCGGAAATGGCATTTGTTTATCTGTTTGACTTGACGATTAAACAAGGCTACAGTAGGTCACATGAAGAGCTACGAGACTGATTATCTGGAGGCGTTAAAGGCTTTGGGGGACGCAATGCAGGTAAGGGAAAAGTTAGACGAAAAGATTGAGTCATTGCACATCCGAATCAGCGCGCTTGAGACGCTGATACAGATGGATGACCGGCACAAGGGGAAGCTAATCGTAGATCAGCAAACCACTCCGGCCGAAGCAAACGTCAATTTCGTCAAACCCCAGGTGACGCAAGCCGTGCGCGGTCTACTTGGGGCCGCTACCGGACCCTTGACTAGCGCTGAAATTGTCGCGGGGCTCAAGCAATTAGGATGGACTCTGGGGAAGGACGGGCAACCCCTAGCTTTGGTGTTCGGCATTTGCCGAAGGCTAGTAGATCAGGAATTCGCTGTGAAGGTGGACAAAGGCGGAAAATGGGCCTGGGTGAAGCGGGCCTAAAAAATTTCCTGTGGCATTTGACTTTTCATTTATACAAGCGTACATTTAGGGACATGGCGACGAAGAAACCAGAAATGACCGGCTCTGACAATGCAGTTATGCCAACGCTAGAACAAGTCCGGGGACAGTGGTACGCGGACCTACAGGTTTGCGGCCTGGGAATATTGAGCGGTGCGGCCGCGTCCAATCGGCCCGCGGCTTACATTGCGATGCTGTTGGACGTGGTGCGGGATTCGTACCAACCCCGCGAAGCCACGTATCTGTGCAAGTTCGTAATGCACCACGCGGAGCACCGCGGACTTTTGAGTCTTGCGTAACAGGGTTTGCCAACGCGCGCTTCCCAGACTAGGGGCCGGTTTGGCAACAAAGGGGAACGGTGGAGCGCTTCGCATTGGGTGTTCCACCGTTCCAAAGGTTTTGGCCCCGTAATTCTGTACCGTCCGTGTCGGGCCGTATTCGGTGGGGCCAAGCCTCTTGTCGCCGGACGCGGGATTACACGGGGCAGCCTTCGGCAAGCTGACTTCATATGGGATTGCCGACGCGGGGGCAGTTTCGCAAAGGGTGGAGCTGCCAGACCGCAAACATTTTTGGGGGAATTATGAATACCGATCTACTTGCAAAGTTTGAACCAATGTTGAGCGTTGCCCTGGAACGTTTCCAGCGCTTCCAAAATCCCGAGCCGCGGGACATCACCAAGATTTTTGGGCCCGTGCTGGAAACCATTTGTAACGTGGCCGGGGTCGATAAGGCCCGCGCCGCTTCCATCATTGGATCTTGGGACGTATCTACCATCACCGCGGACACCTTGCGCAGCGCCGTGGCCGAAATAACCAAGCCCACAATGGCCGCCATGACAGCCGCGCGCGCCAAGCAATTGGCCCTGGAGTTGGAGCTTGCCCGCGATGCAGCCGCACACCCGCTTACCGCACGGGCATTGTTCTCTTGGAGCGAAAGAAGCCCCTGTGCGAGCGGTCACGCGATTCCATTACCGCTGAACTTTTTGAATTCCGCGCGCTCCGCGTCCGGCTTGCGGAAGCCAATGAGAATGGAAATTGGGTGGGGAGCATTTGCCCGGCGCTGTAATCGACTACATGGATTCTCCCGAAGGCGAAGCCCACAAGCTGGCCCTGGAGAATGAACTTTATCGGCGCGATTGTGAGGTACACGGCGTTCCGTTCACACCTCACGTACCGAAGCGGGATCATAGTCTTGATATGGTTCCGGCGATGCGCGGCTAACTTTTTGTGAAATCGCACCGTGCGCAAAGGGCGTATCGGTGTAGAAGGGAGGACGATGTTAAAGACGGAACGTGCAATAGCGTGTGCGCGTCTGTGGACCCCTCGAATGCACGATGGCAAATTGCGCCAACACTTGGCGGAAGTCGATATGCCGGAAGAAATCGTTAGGGCCATCGAAGGCGGACGGGGGAAGCGTGAAATGGAACGCAAGACACGCTTGCTTGAAATTGAAGAGAGTTTGTAACTAGCAACGCGGTGCTTGGCACAAAGGGTGCCCGACCCGCACAACCACAACCCTTGGACTCACCTCACCGGTGAGTAGGCAGTAAGCCCGCACAACGGGCCGCTACGAGATTTCCCGACAAAGGGTCTGGGCCGATCTCTAAGGCACCAACTACGCCGATACTTCGGCCGAGAAATCCCTATGTCATTATCACTACGCCTTCGGGCTGAGCGCAAAGCCATCAGTGAGCAAATGCGCGGCCTGTTAACCTCCACATCACCCAATGCCGCTGAACAGTGGCGCAAACTGGACGAAGCCCAGGAAGAGCTTCGCGTAAAGATTTCATCTGTTGAGCAGGATGGAATCGAACGCGATATGTCCCGCGATAACAAGCGTCTTCGTGACCTACCGAACATAGGCAATGAAAACGCAACGGGCGAACTGAGCCAATTGGATGAGCACCGCTCTAGCCCGGAATACCGCAAGGCATTCCTTCACCTCTGCCGCACGGGCAAAGAAAGCTACGAAACCCGCGCGCTGTCTTCCAGTGGGGACGGTCAAACACTCATTCCACTTTTTTTTCAGCAAGAGCTTGAGCAAAAACTTAAAGCCTATTCGGGAATGCGGCAGGCTTGCCGAATTTTGAAAACAGCAACCGGCGCGAATCTGACTTGGCCTACCGTTGATGACACAGGCAACGTCGGTGCCATCGTCGCGGAGTCTGGGGGCGTGACCACAGCGGACCCGGTTTTTTCTTCGGTGACGCTGGGCTCTTCGCTCATCAGCTCCAAGGAAGTTATCGTCCCAATCCAAGTTCTCCAGGATTCGGCCATTGACCTTGAGGAGTATTTAGCTTCGGCGTTCGCCGTCCGTATCGGCCGCGCGATGGAAGCGAACTACACCACAGGTTCGGGAACCATCACCGGCCTCATTACTGCCCTCGTCAGCGCGGGCGGCCGTGAAACCTTGGCCGTTGGTGCTCACGGTAACTCTAACAACTCCGGGGACACCGACCTTAACACGGTGGGGACTGCGGACCTTAGTGCACTCGTCAGTGCTTTGGACCCGGCCTATACCCAAAACGGCGCGTTCATGGCCAATGCTTCCACCTGGAACAAACTCCGTTCGCAGCTCGATGCTTACGGGCGTCCGATCTGGCAGGTTTCGGTCGCTTCCGGTGAGCCTGATTCGGTCTGGGGAAAAAAGTTTTTCTACAACCAGAACATGGCCGCGATTGGTGCGGGGAATATCTCCATGCTGTTCGGTGATTTCTCGAAATACATCATTCGTGATTCGCTGGGCGTGACGTTCGTTGCGCTTCGTGAAAAGTACATCGAAAACCATCAGCTTGCATTCCTCGCGTTCGCAAGGACGGAAGGAAAATTGCTGCAAAGCGCTGCATTCACCTATTTGCAGCACCCGCTGAGCTAGGCAAACTCGGGGCCTGGGCAACCGGGCCCCATTTCTTTTAAGGAATAGAGAGGAAAAAAACAATGCGGACAGCATTCACAATCAACCTAACAGAAGACCAAGCACGCCGGTTATTCGTGGAATGTCTCGTACGTCCCGGCGTTCCCGCGGAAAGTTTGATTGAAGCGTGGGTAGCCGACAAGTTGGAATCCGTTCGGCGGACGGGACGCGCGAAGTGAAGACTTCCGAGTTACAACAGCAACGCCGTTGGGTGCTTTGGAAATTGGAAGTGGTCAACGGCAAGGAAACGAAGGTTCCATATCAGCCCAGCGGCCGCAAAGCGATGGCCAATAATCCGGCCACATGGAACACCTATGCGGAGTGCATGGCTGTTGTGTCGAAGTTTTCAGGTGTTGGGCTTGCGCTCGGGGATGGCGTGTTTGGTGTGGACATTGACAAGTGTTGCGATGCCGTCACCGGAAAATTTACGCCGGAGTCACGCGAGATAGTGATTGGCCTGGACAGCTACGGCGAATACAGCCCTTCGGGCACCGGCTGCCATGTGTTCGGCCTGGGCGATCTACCGGGCGATGGGAAGCCGATTGTGCGACCAATCCCAGGCGCAAAGCAAATTGAGATTAAGGGGCGCGGTTACTATTTCACGTTTACGGCCCGACACCTCCACAAAACACCGTTGGATCTGATGCCGCGTCAAGATCAGCTCACCGCGCTATGCCAGCGTGTGCTTTCCGTCGCACAACCAAAGCCGGGCATGGTGATTGCCGGAAATGAGGAAGAGAAATTCCGCAAGCTGATGGCCGGGGACTTGAGCGATTACAACGGCGATCATAGCCGCGCGGATCTTGCGCTATGCGGCATCCTTGCGCACCGCTTCAACAATGACATTTACAAAATTGACGACGCATTTAGAGAGTCACCGCTATACCGCGAAAGTGGGAACGCTCAGACTATCGCTCTGCCACGATTCTTAAGGCGGTCAAGGGTGAGCCGATCTTTGACGCGGAAGAGGAAATACCAATCGAGGATGACGGACCCACGGAATACCTTGTGGACGCATTGTCAGAAGGACACGAAGGTTGGTTTCCAAAGGGTAGGTTTCTCTAATCGGGGGCTCTTCCGGCTCCGGCAAGACGTATTGGATGATAACGCTACTCGGAAAAGTGCATAAGGGCGGTGATGTCTGGGGCCACACGGCCAAAGCGCGGGACTATCGCGTGCTGCTACATGATCGAAGCCCCAAGGCGATGTTTCGCACAATGAAAGCCCTCGGGTTGCCTTCCGAAGCGCGCGAAAGAATTATTCGACTGTCCAGCTCGCAACAGACGCGGCCTCCCGCGGAAATTCTGGAGCCGCTTATTGACCGCAACCCAGGTGTAGAGGCGTGGTTCATCGAAGGGTTGGACTTGTGGATTCCAAAGCAAAACGAAATGGCGGTGGTTGCTCCGATTTTGGACGGGTTACAACGCCTAGCCACACGAAGAAATGTTGCTGTGGTTGCGAGCATGGGCGCACCGAAACAGAAACCCAAAGATAGATATTTTGGCCGCGATGCGCTCTTTGGTAGTTCGGCGTTTGCTCGCAAGGTTGAAACGGTGGTCACAATAACTTTGACCGATGCGGACAACGGCGATAGCGTGCGCCGCTACACAGTGTTCCCGCGGAATGGCCGCGTAGAGGATCTGTACATGGGTTGGTCCGCTAATGGCTTGGTGGTAGTCGATAAGCCCACGGAAAAAGCTAACGAGAACACGGCGCTGTATCGGATGGAGCGCAACGTCTTGGCCGCGTTCAAGCCCGGTGACCAAGTGGTCTACTCGCCGGACTTCGGCCCACAAGCGACGTTCTACCGTTGGCGGAAGGAAGCGGTTGTGAAAGGTGCTGTTGTGTACCACAGGGGTGCTTATTTCATGGCGCGGAAAGATGTTGCCAAACCGAATTGACCCCGGCACTAGTTGCTTGGTGAGGGCTGCGAAATATTGCCCCCACCACCAACACATGATCGTAGGGGTTACATCTTGTGTCCACTGTTTTCAACCAGTTAGCGCGGCCGGAAACCGCTTGGGTTTGATAATGATAATCCTATCAATTATCAAGAAACGGACGTTGCCCTAGATGGGAATGCGTCCGCCAAAGATGTGCGCGAAGTGTCACAACACCGCGGAGCCGGGCTCATCGTACTGTGCCGCGCATCGGAACGCGGTTGCTGTTGCCGACAAGCAACGCAAGGCAGCCAAGCCGGTGCCATACAACCCGAATAGCAAAGCGTGGAGGATGACACGCGCAGAAACCCTATTCCGCTACCCACAATGCGCGCAGCTCGATGAGCAAGGGACACGGTGCCTAGAGCTAGCTAACGAAGCGCACCACGTCATCAAGGCAACCGAATACATGGCCCAGGGTGGTGACTACCTAGACCAAGACAACTTGGTTGGACTCTGCCGCGCGTGTCATACACGGCACACCATAGCGGAGCGCATGGGAACACAAGCGCCGGGATCATTCGCACCACCGGACAACAAGTGGTCACCGTGCATATGAAAGCAACAATTAAGGCGTGCAAGATCCGAGTGGCGCAATGGAAGCCCATTAACCTTGCACCGTATCGCTTGGCCTATGAAGTATCCAACACGGGGCAAGTACGGCGCATTGGAAAACAGGTGCCAATTCGGAGCAGACCAATTAAGGGCGGGGGCTATATGCAAGTTGAACTATCACCACCCGCACCGCGTCCAACGCGATACAAGCAAGCACCGCGTAAACGCCAAGTGAAGCTATACGTGCACCGTCTTGTGGCGCTGACATTCGTTCCTAACCCTGATGGGAAGCCCTACGTGAACCACAAAGACGGATGCAAGCCGAACAACCATGCGGGCAACTTGGAATGGGTCACGATGGAAGAGAACAACGCGCACGCGGTAGACGTGGGACTGACGGGCATGAAGCGCGGGCCATACTATCCAGGTGCACGCTCGCCGGTGTGCAAAGCAATACGGAAGTGAAGGGAGTGCCCGGCATTGTTTTTGTTCCTAGGACCCATGACCGGGATGCCGGTCAAAATCTCAAGGGAGGCCGATCAGCCTAAGCCGCTGCGCAGCCCTTTTTGCACGAATGCAGTGAAGTTTCGATAATGTGACCGTTAGTCATTAGTGCAATAAGGCTCTATTTATGTGTCATTTAGACCCGATTAGGAGGGGTTTACGATGGACGCGACAACGAACGGACCAACGCTAGCAGAGCAACTACGGCTTGCCAAGATCGAAATTGCCCGGCTCAAAGAGGTAATCCGCAAGCTGGAAAAGGGTGCGCGGAAGTCTGGGAGCGGGTCAAGCTCCGATGCCTTCCCAGGGGCCCACCGCGGATACTGATGAGTACAGCGAACAATTCCGAATGGCTCACCGCGCGGGAGGCAGCCGCTTACTTGAAGGTGAAGCCCCGTTCGCTCTTGCTGTGGGTTAGGCAGGGAAAAGTCCAGGCATACGCGCTAACCGGTACCCAACGCCGCGTCTGGAGGTTTCGGAAAGAAGATCTTGACGCCGCGCTACTCTCACGCCCTGTGGTAAGCTCCGATGCGCCAGCCGTGCTCACGGAAAGGCGTACCACTTGAAACGAGCACGGAAACCAATCGCAATTCGCAATGAGGCACGGGGCACATGGGTGTTTTTCCCCGTACTCAACGGAACGAGGACCACTCGCAAGCTGGGGGCCCTCAGGGAACTAACGCAAGAGCAAGCCAACCGCAGAGCTGAGGAAATGCTGCGCAGCTTGAAACATCAGGCAGAGCGAAAAGCGCCAACAGTCGCGTGGGTAGTAGAGCATTACCGAATCGAAAAAATGCCGGGCCTTCGCCACAGTACGCAACGCGTCACAGAGCTGTGGGTCAAGAAATACGTCTTGGCATCCTGGGGCCCGAAACCAATCACCGATTTACAGCCGCGGCCGGTGCAACTGTGGCTGGAGTCTTTACCCCTTGCGCCAAAGACGCGCGGGCATCTGCGGGAATTGCTATACCGCTTGGTTGACTATGCCATGTGGTGCGGCTCTATTCCTGTGGGAACCAATCCCGTTTCACTTGTCACCGTGCGGGGCTCATCAAAGCGGCAGACGAAACCCCGTAGCCTTACCGTGGCAGAGTTTCACATCCTAGCGAAGCATCTGCGGGAACCATTCAAGACTATGGTGCTGTTGCAATTGTGCCTGGGCTTGCGTGTCTCGGAGTTGCTTGCACTGCGCTGGCAGGATGTGGATTGGATGGGTTCAACGCTCAATGTCGAACACGGGATTGTGAATCAGCATCTTGATTCCGTGAAGACTGAGGGCTCACGCAAGACGATGACGCTTGACGCTCGACTACTTCCAGATCCTAGCCGCGTGGAAACAAATCACGGAGTTTCGGGCAGCCGGGGATTGGTTATTTCCTTCGCCGGTCAAGCTGGGCCGCTTGCCATATTCCTACACGGGATATTGGCGGGCCCTGGATACGGCAACGCAGCGCGCGGGACTCGGGCACATGGGCACGCACGCATTCAGGCACAGCTACCGCTCATGGCTTGACAGCGTGGGGACAGCAATCACCGTGCAACAGAAGCTAATGCGGCACAGTGATATTCAAACAACGCTCAACATTTACGGGGACGTTGTAACGGATGAGATGGAGCGGGCGGGCTCGAAAGTAGCCGCGCTTGCATTCAACTCTGATTCCAGAGTGATTCCAGCGGCTGTAAGCCATTG
>CAWEAB010000034.1:0-17296 GCA_963806745.1 uncultured Acidobacteriaceae bacterium | reverse complement strand
CAATACCTGCTAGTCGCTTGGTGGGAATGACACGAGAACATCTGTCCATGTTCCGTTTATAAATCTTAACAGACAGAATTCTGATCTGTACAGGCGCGCCCTCGGGATGCGGTTTCGCCCGAATCCCTGCGACCTTTCCCAAACTATGCTCCTCCGCGCCGTCTGATCTCTTCATTACTGCGGACACTTCCCTTCTTTGCGAGTTTCGCCAACAATAGAGACTTCCGTGCCTGAGCTTGCTCTCAAACCCGGTGTCCCCCAGCTGACCGAGGCGAAGGCAATTGAGCGCTATTTCAACGTCGCGCTCTTTTTGCTGGTGCTCAGCGGGTTCGTCATGCTTGCGTCGACCGGAAGCCTGGATCTGCTCGCCATTACCGGAGTCGGTTTGGCGCTTCTTGCTCGCGCATATTTCCTCCTCGCCCGGCGTGACTTTCAAATCCCCGAAACGTTGGACGACCTACCTCACGCTGCTTTACATCCTCATTTATTTTGCCGATTACTTTTTTCTTTCGGGCAGCTTCCTGACGGCAACCATTCACCTTGTCCTGTTCCTCATCGTGATGCGCCTCTTCACCTTGCAGCGCGCTCGCGATCACTATCTGCTCGCCGTTCTTTCTTTTTTGATGGTGCTGGCTTCCGCCGTCCTCACGGTGGGCAGCACGTTCGTGTTTGCCTTTGCCGGATTCCTCTTTATCGCTATCGTTACGTTTGTTTTGATGGAAATGCGTCACTCCGTCACCGGCGAGGCCAGCGGGCGGGGCGACAGCGCAAATATGCATCTGGCCGTGGCCGCGGACTCGGGCCCCGACGCGTCTCCCCGCCGCATGGCATTCAATCTGGTCGCAATTGCCCCGGCTCTCATGCTACTGATCCTGGCCGGCGGGTTCCTCATCTTCTTTTTTCTGCCGCGCATCTCCTCGCGCTACCTGACCGCCTACTCCCCTACCAGCGACGTCTCCACCGGCTTTTCTGATCGCTTGCAGCTCGGGCGCATCGGCCAGATCCAGCAGTCGAGCAGCGTGGTCATGCACATCGAAATCGACAATGACACACAGGGACTTTACGAGCTGAAGTGGCGGGGAGTCGCGCTCAACAACTTCAATGGCCGCGAATGGTCGCGTTCGTTCGGTTCCAGTCCGCTGGAACTACCTGGTACTGGAGTTTATCGCCTGCCTCGGACCGACCCGCCCGGGTCCACGACTACCCCGCGGCGACTGATTCACTATCGCGTTCTGATGGAGCCGCTCGGCACAAACGTTTTTTTTCTCGCCGAGAAGCCTCGCAACCTTATCGGCAATTATCGCCCGGTAGGCGTCGACGCCAGCGGAGCGGTTTTTAACCTTGACGTGGAACATCCCATCGGCCGTTACGAAGCGTTCTCCGAGCTTCCCGACAATGACGCCGACGCGCTCCGGCTCGCCCCGAATACCGCTCCTCCAGGGGCGGAAGCGTATCTCCAACTGCCGCCCATCGATCTTCGCATCTCGCAACTCGCGGAGCAGATCACCGCGTCAGTTCCCAGCAACTACGAGAAGGCGATTGCCATCGAGCAATATCTCCAGGCGCATTTTGGCTACACGCTGGACTTGGGGCGGATACGGCCACAGGATCCGCTGGCTTATTTCCTCTTCGAAAGAAAAGAGGGCCACTGCGAGTATTTCGCCAGTTCCATGGCGGTCATGCTGCGCACCATCGGAATTCCATCGCGCATCGTGAATGGCTTCCGCGGCGGCGAGTTCAACGACCTTACCGGACAGTACGTCGTGCGCGCGAGCAACGCGCACTCCTGGGTAGAAGCCTATTTCCCGGGATTTGGCTGGATCAGTTTTGATCCGACTCCGGCATCAAGCCTGCCCACGCACACGGGCTGGTCGCGAGTTCAGCTTTACATGGATGCGGCGGCTTCGTTCTGGCGCGAGTGGATCATCAACTATGACATCGGCCATCAGCGTCAGTTGGGCAAGGACGCGGCCACCAACACCCGCCATTTTATTGATGACGTGCGCCGCTGGATCAAGCGGCAACATCGCGCGCTGCTCGGAGCCGCGCGCCGCGCCCACCGGCACATCTCGAACTTCCCGGTACGGTGGCTGGGTGGGATTTTCGTGGTCATGCTCGCGTTGATCGCCGCTGTAAATTCTCGCCGTCTTATTCGCGCGATTCGCGCCCGCGGTCTACGTGCACATCCCCGCCGCGCTCCGCGGGAAGCCGCCGCACTCTGGTATGAGCGAATGGTCGCACGCATGGGCAGGCTGGGATGGCGCAAGTCGCCTTCACAGACTCCCGCTGATTTTGTCGCCGCCATCCAGGAGCCGGTTCTGAAAGTGAAAGTGGCAACCTTCACTCGCCACTATGAGTCGGCGCGCTTCGGCCAGTCAGCGGATGACGCCGAGAAACTTCCTGAGCTTTTCGAGGAAATTACCGCCAGCGGAAAGTAATCGAGGATCGCGCGGACTCAGGATATTGAAGGGCTCAATCCCCGCTAGAAGCGATGCAACACGCCTACGCCGACATAGTAGTTATGTTGCCGGGCTGCGGTTGGTGTCGACGTTATAAGAAGGCTCACCGGAATAGAAGTCGCGCGCTTCCGCGCGGAATCCCCAGCGGTTCCAGAAATATACGTCAAGACCAGCGCCGAACTGAACCACGCCGGTATTGGACCCGCTCGGACCCGTGTTCGGTCCGTAGAATTCATTCACTGACGCATAACGAAAGCGGCCGTAACCTCCGCCGACGCTGACCCATGGGCTGACGCTGTCATTGGCGAAGATGTTAGCCCGCACCGACGGAGTCACAAAGAGCGCCCCAATGTCTTTCGGAATCCCGTTGTACGCTAGATTCATGTTCATGCGCGGATAAATTCCCACCGGCAACTCGGCGCGAATGCCAAAAATCTTGGCCGTCTTGAGCAAGCGGCTGTAGTTGAACGCGAAGGCGATCGGGTTGCCGAAGTGCAGCGACGGATTGAAGGAGAGCGCGCGTGTTGTAGACGGTCTGTGTGCTGACGAACTCCGTGCCGGCAGTGGCCGAGACGTCGTTCTTGGGCAGGAAATAGCTCATCTGTGCGCACGCACTCGACGCGAGCACAATGACTGGCAAAATCGCACCGAAGAACCGTTTCGCAGACATCACTCCTCCGGAAAAGCAAGCAACTACTTGGTTTTAATCAGACTAGCACGCGTTTTCGCACCACGGCTATAACCGAAGTTACCCCTGTGATACCCATGCACTAGTGGCGCGCCGCGAAGGCGACCACCCGGCAGGATGTTAGAATTGATCAGATTGGAAGCCTGCGACTCATCTCCTGGTGCCTGATAGAGTGCCCAATAAAAAGAATATCCCCGTAAATGCGGGATCGGCCGCGCCTGCCAAGGTCGGCTTCGTGAGCCTCGGCTGCCCTAAAAACCTCGTCGACAGCGAGGTCATGATGGGCATGCTGGCGCAAGCCGGCGCCCGCCTCACTCCGGCGGCGGAAGATGCTGATGTCATTGTAGTAAACACCTGCTCCTTTATCGGCAGCGCCCAGCAGGAGTCGGTAGACACGATCCTCGAAATGGCCCGCCACAAGACCGGCGGCAAAGCGAAGCGTCTGGTAGTTGCGGGATGCCTGGTGGAGCGTTTTCGCGACGAGATTCGCAAGAACATCCCCGAAGTCGATGCCGTAGTCGGTACGGGCGAGCTGGAGAAAATTCTAGCCGCCGCCGGAATCGCCCAGTCTCCGCAGGCCGACAGCCCTTTCAAAATCCTGACCTCGCGCCCGGAAGGCGACCATCGCCGCGAGCACGGCCGCTTCGACCGCAATACCTGGGATGGCGCGGTTGCTGACCTCCCTAACTATCTCTACGACGACCACACGCCGCGTGTGCTGGCCACACCCAATTACACCGCATATATAAAGATCGCCGAAGGCTGCGACCATCCCTGCACCTTCTGCATCATTCCGCAGCTCCGCGGCCAGTTTCGCTCGCGTCGATTCGAATCCGTGATCGCCGAAGCGGAGCGCCTCGCGCAATCCGGCGTGCGCGAAATTACGCTCATCGGCCAGGACACAACCTGCTACGGCGAAGACCTCGGCTTGAAAGATGGCCTGGCATTGCTGCTGGAAAAGCTCGCCGGCAGTAAAGGCCTGCGCTGGATTCGCTTCCTCTACGCATATCCCAACAAAATCACGGGCCGCCTGCTCGATACCATCGCGGCCCATGACAACATCTGCTCCTACATCGACGTGCCGCTGCAACATGCATCGGCCAGCGTTCTGAAGCGCATGAAGCGTGGCGGCGGCGCCGACCTATTCCTGCGCTCGATCGAAAAGATGCGCCGCACAATTCCCGGCGTGACGCTGCGCACCTCGTTCATCGTCGGCTTCCCCGGCGAAACCGAAAAGGAATTCGAGGAGCTGCGCAGCTTCGTCGAAGAGGCGGCCTTTGACTGGATGGGCGCCTTTGGCTACTCCGACCAGGAGGGCGCCGCCGCATTCGACGACGGCAAGAAACTTCCCGCCCGCGAGATCGAAAGCCGCCGCAAGTCCCTGATGTCGACGCAAAAGAAAATCAGCAAGGCGAAGAAGAAAACGCTGATCGGTCGTGAATTCGACCTGCTGCTGGAAGGCCCCTCGAGCGAATCCGATCTACTGCTGGAAGGGCGCACCGCCATGCACGCTCCCGAGATCGACGGCAAAGTCTTCGTCAACGACTACCCGGGAATTGAGACAGAAGGCGAAACTCCGCGAGAAGGTGAGTTTTATCGTTGTCGCATCACCGCCGCGCACGACTATGATCTAGTCGCCGAAATCATTTAAAGTCGGAAGTAAGAAGTGAAAACGCAAGAGTAAAAATCGAATCGCGAACCGTAGCTTTTACTTTTGCCTTTTCACTTCTCACTCTCGACTTTCCCCATGCCCAAACGCCTTCCCAAGCTCCGCTGCCCGATCTGTAAGAAGCCCGCCACCGCGGGCTCGCCCGACTTTCCTTTCTGTAGCGAGCGCTGCCGCTCCATCGATTTAGGCAAATGGGCCACGGGCGCATACGTGGTCCCATCGACCGAAACGGAAGACATCGAAGACGCAGTCCGGCCGCAGAATCCTGACGACGAGGACGGAGATTGACGCCCGACAGCGCCACGCCGCCAGCACGTAGCGCCGACGACTCGTCGGCTGTCACAGCCTCGTCTCCCCGCGCCCCGCTCTGGGCCACGCTAGTCGCCACTTTCTTCGGAATCGGCCGCATCAAGCCGGGCCCAGGTACCTGGGCCTCGGTCGCCACTGTGATCCTCTGGTACACTCGCCACTCTGGCTATCCCACCCGCCAGCCGCGCCTGGGCAACACTGATCGCGGCCGCCATCGTCACTCTCGTCGGCATCCCAGCCGCCACCCGCGTAGCGCGCGGCTCCGGGCTGAAAGATCCGCAATTCGTGGTCATCGACGAAGTCGCCGGCCAACTCGTCGCGTTCATCGCCGTTCCGCTAGCCTGGAAATCGTTTCTCGCGGGCCTTATACTCTTTCGTGTCTTCGATATTCTGAAGCCGTTTCCAATCCGGCGATTGGAGCGCCTTCCCGAAGGCACCGGCATTGTGGTCGACGACCTCGGCGCAGGACTTTATGCGCTCATTATCATGCATCTTCTGCTGCACTTTGGTCTTCTAAAAGGTTAGCTTGTAGGAAAGACCAAAGAAGAAACGCACCCACTCCCCTCGGGTTGAACTCATGAGCATTTCCGACCGTCTGCTGGGCAAAAAATCCGTCAACGGCAAACCGCACATCGAGGCGCTATCTCCCAGCCTCGCCCTGCCGGGAGGAGAAGTACGCATCATCGGCAAAAGCCTGCGTCCCGCCGAATTGCGCCGCCCCAGCGTTCGCTTCGGCGAGATCGAAGGCTCGGTCCTCATCAGCTCCGACGACTTCGTCATCGCGCGCGTACCCGAAGGCGCTGCCTCCGGACCGGTCGTCGTCGGCACCAACGGGCACGTCAGCAATCCGCAAACCATCAAGGTTGCCGCGCCGATCGCTGGCGATCTTCACCCCGTCGCCAATCCCGCCATCGATCAGGACGGCAATCTCTACGTGACTTTTTCGGGATCGCGCGGCCAAAAAGCTCCAGTGGCGATCTTCAAAATCGACACCAATTACCAGATGTCTCCGTTCGTCACTGAGATGATGAACGCCACCGCCATCGCCTTTGACCGCGATGGCATGATGTATGTCTCCTCGCGCCACGACGAAACCATCTACAAAGTAACTCCCAATGGAAGCGTTTCCTCCTACGCCGAAGGCATGGGCGTAGCCACCGGCATCGCCTTCGACCGCGACGAAAATCTCTATGTAGGTGATCGCAGCGGCACGATTTTCAAAATCGCCCGCGACCGCCAGATCTTCGTCTTCGCCACGCTCGAGCCAAGCGTCTCCGCCTATCACCTGGCCATCGGCCCGCAGGGCGATCTCTTCGTCACCGGCCCGACCACATCCAGCTTCGACTCTATATATAAGATCGATCCCCACGGCAGCGTCTCGGTCTTCTATCGAGGCCTTGGTCGTCCGCAAGGCTTGGCGTTCGACATCGAAGGCAATCTCTACGTAGCCGCTTCCCTCACCGGCAAGCGAGGCATAGTAAAAATCACGCCCCAAGGCAAAGCCAACCTCGAAGTCGCGGGTCAGAGTCTGGTTGGCCTGGCCTTCGCGCCCGGAAAATCCGCCGTCCTCGCGACGAACAACGCGGTCTACAACATTGGATGGAATATCGCGGGCCTGCCGCTGCCGCCCGTGTAGCCGTCACGACTTCGCGCCCTCACCCTCCCAAGACCTGTCATCCTGAGCGTAGCGGAAACTTCGCGAAGCAAAGTTTCCGCGGAGTCGAAGGATCCCTACATGCCCAGCGCCGCCCAGCCGTCTCAGGGAATTCTCGCCGCGCAGCCGGCCTCCAGGCGGTGCGATGAAATCCGCCGCCGAACCGAGCAGTTCAACTGATACTCTGAATTAAAGCCTCAGGAGACCGCCCGATTGCCGCCCATAGTCAACGCCCAGGAAATCACGAAATCCTTCGGCGCCAATCCGCTCTTCCAGAAAGTTTCGTTCACCATTTCCGAAGGAGACCGCATCGGCCTGATCGGCCCCAACGGCTCCGGCAAGTCCACGTTGCTCCGCATTCTGGCCGGCCAGGTCGACACCGACTCCGGCGAACTCTCCATGCGCAAGCGTACGCGTATGGCCTACGTCGAGCAGGATTCCCGCTTCCCTGCCGGCGCCACCATCCGCACGGTGATCGAAGACGCGCTCGACCGCGCCGCCGTCACCGGCACCGAGCGCGGCGCCCGTTTTGCCGAAACCCTGGGCCGCGCCGGCTTCGACGATCTCGAAGTCCAAGCCACCAACCTCTCCGGGAGGCTGGCAAAAACGTCTGGCCATCGTCGAAGCCCTGGTCCAGCATCCCGACATTCTGCTCCTCGACGAACCCACCAACCATCTCGATCTCCCGGGAATCACCTGGCTCGAAGACATCCTCGAGAGCGCCCCGTTCGCCAGCGTAATCGTCAGCCACGACCGCTATTTCCTGGAGAACGTCACCACTGACATGGTCGAACTCAACCGCATTTTTCCCGACGGCTCCCTCCGCGTCCACGGCAGCTACATCAATTTTCTGGAGAAGAAAGAAGAATTCCTGCACGCGCAATCCAAGCGTCATGAAGCGCTGGAGAATCTGGTCCACGGCGAAATCGAGTGGCTGCGCCGCGGCGCTAAAGCCCGCACCCGCAAGTCGAAGGCCCGCATCAGCAAAGCCGGCGACCTGATGTCCGAATTAGCCGACCTCAATCAAAGAACCCGCACCGCCACCGCGCAAATCGATTTCTCCGCCACCGACCGCAAAACCAAGCGCCTGATCGAACTGGAAAACGTAAGCTGCGCTATGGGCAAGCGCCAGCTCTTCGAGAACCTGAACTTCACGCTAACCGCAGGAATGCGCGTAGGTCTCGTAGGCCCGAACGGCAGCGGCAAAACCACTCTGCTCCGCCTGCTGCAAGGCGATCTCTCTCCCACCGGCGGCGAAATTCGCCGCGCCGACTGGCTCCGCATCGTCTACTTCGACCAGACCCGCACCCTCGATCCCGACGTAACCCTGCGACGCGCCCTGGCCCCCGACGGCGACTCCGTCATCTATCGCGACCGCGTAATCCACGTAGCCGGATGGGCCGCGAGATTCCTCTTCACCGGAGAACAACTAAGCCAACCCATAGGCCGCCTCTCCGGAGGCGAGCGCGCCCGCGTTCTCATCGCGCAACTGATGCTCCAGCCCGCCGACATTCTCCTCCTCGACGAGCCCACCAATGATCTCGACATCCCGACTCTGGAAATCCTCGAAGAAAGCCTGCTGGATTTCCCCGGCTCGCTAGTCCTGGTAACTCATGACCGCTACATGCTCGACCGCGTATCGACCATAGTGCTGGGTCTGAACGGCAAAGGCAGCGCCGAAACCTTTGCCAGTTACGCGCAGTGGGAGGCATGGCAGGGACAGCGCTCGAAGTCAGAGGCGGCACAATCGGGAGGGGCAACGCCGTCATCTTCGCAGGCAGCATCAAACTCCACCCCGGCGGGATCCACGAAGAAGAAGCTGTCTTATCTGGAAGCGCGCGAGTACGCAACCATCGAGCAGCGCATAGAAGAAGCCGAGCAGTTAGTGCAATCCAAACGCGCCGAGTTAGAAGACCCAGCCAACGCGACCGACGCCGCGCATCTAGTCAGCGCCCAAGCCGCCCTCGATGCCTCCCAGGAAGCGCTCGATGATCTTTATGCCAGATGGGCCGAACTGGAAAAGAAAAGCACTTGAACCCGGTTCGAAGTTAGCTGGTCCTCAACCGTAATTGTTAACTCCCGCTAAACCCTGCCATTATTAACCGCTCCTCAACCGTGTCATCTCCTCGACCCTGTCATCCTGAGCGAAGCAGGAATTTCACGAAGTGAAGTTCCTGCGGAGTCGAAGGACCCCTGCACTCTTCACCCCGCCGGTGACGCCTCAGGGAATTCGTCCACGTGAAGCCGCGTTCGTGATGGGAAACAAAGCCGTTTTCGTAGACAATCCGACACCCCGCATTCTTCACATAGAAAAGAACGAACATTTTCCCCGGCAACCCAATGCTAATACAGATAGATAACGGATATGTACGTACATTTTTATATGCCAGATTGCTCCACGCGGAGCTTTTTCTGCCCCTCAGTGGATACCGCCGGAAGCTTCCTTGTCCTTGCCCTGGCCCGCAATCCTCATGCGCTCCCGCCATTCTTCCAAGGATGGTCTCGTGCACGCACTTGGCGACCGCCTGGATCTGCTGTTCGAGAGTCTGCACCGGCGAGGCTGCGATGCCCTCCAGAGGTTCGGCGGAGAGCTTCAGCGTCCCCGACTTTCCCAATTGCTCGACCGCTTTCATCTGCTCCTCGATGCGATGGAGCATGATGCCGACACGCAACATGTCTGTCGACGCCACCACGTAAATCGTGTCGGTAAACCCGCTTGCCATGGGCGGCAGCACCAGATCCTTATCGACGTAGACGCAATTCCGAATCACCTCCAGCGCATGCTGGCAAACCTCTTTCCAATTCCCCCGTGGAGGCGTGTTGCTCGGCTTCAATTCCGCGCGCACCAGAACGAACGACGTGCGCAACCGTCCCTTTTCCGTGACTACCGGCGCCAGCAGCCTGGCGAGCGAGTACACCGGGCAGGTGGAAGGAAAATGTGCTGCCGCTGCCGGGCTCGCTGGCCGCCCACATGCGTCCGCCATGCAGGCTGACAATTTCTTTCGCCAGGTAGAGGCCGAGTCCTAGGCCAGTGCGGTGGCCATCCATCGCGTCTCCGCCTTGAAAGAGACGCTCGAAAATTCTGGGCAACGCTTCCGGCTTGATGCCGCGGCCCGTGTCACTCACGGAAATGTAGACCGCGCTCGGGTCGGTCTCAACCATGGAAGCCTTCACCTGGACCGAGCCGTTTTCCGGGGTGAACTTGATGCCGTTGTCGATGAGATGGACCAGCACCTCCAGAATCCGATCCGGATCGGCATACACCAGCGGAATCTCGGGATCGACGCGTTGCTTCGACCTTGACCTTCTTCTGTTCCGCCACGCGCTTCATCATCGAGAGCGCGTTCGAAATCACTTCGCCGATGGAAATACAGCGCGGCTCGATGCGCATCTTGCCGCTCTCGGCGCGCGTCGCCTCCAGCAGGTCGCGGATCATGGCTTGCAGTTGCGTCACGCTCTTGAGCGCGGTGCGGAGATGATCGGCCTGTTCAGCGGCGACCGGTCCGCTCAGCCCATCGAGCACCAGCGATACGTATTGATGAATGGAGGTGAGGGGCGCGCGCAATTCATGGGAAACATGCGACAGGAACTGGTTCTTGAATTCCAGTTGCTGTTTGCGCGTCATATCGAGGGCGCGCAACAAGGCTTGCCGTTCGATGGCATAGCGCACCGCGCGCTCCAGTTGTTTGCTGGTAATGTCGCCCTTGATCAGGTAGTCCTGCACGCCCTGATGGACGGCCTTCATCGCCAGCCTCTCATCGCTCTGCCCGGAGAGAATTACGATCGGAACATTGGGAGCCTTTTCGAGCACGCGTCGAAAGGTCGCGGCGCCATTGCTGTCGGGCAGATTCAAATCGAGAAGCACAAGCGCCGGCGTCCTCGCCGCGAGCGACCTAAGTGCCTCGGAGAGACGGCCCACGCAATCCACTTTGACCGGCGGATCGGTATCGACCAGCCGCAAGCGGACAAGATCTGCATCTCCAGGATTGTCCTCGATCAACAAGACGCTGGCAGGTGATTCCATTATTCTCCCCTCGCGGTGCCCCTCTTCATGACCACCGCTCTCCATCGCGCGACCCGCGACGTTTTGGTAACAGCGCGGCGGTCCACGCCCAGCGCTGACACGAGGGCGCGTTCCCACTACCAGCATTCATCGGAGGAAGGTTGCGCGGCTTGACGTTCAAAAGACACAACGAGCGGGAGACTGGACGATGGCTGTCGTTCTTAGAGGCATGTACGAACGGCCGTGTTCGGAGCCCCGCGAGCAGGTTTGGCTAGAAGGTGTACTTCAAAGCAAACTGGAGGACCCGCGGCCCATTCAGCGAGTTGATGATGTTGAGCGTTCCGAATTGTCCGGTGTTCGGCGCCAAATAGCAGGTCTGGTCCTGCGATTGCCCGTCGCCACAGGTCGATCCAAACGGCTCGTACTGAGTTGGGTTCACACCATTTCCATTTTGTACGTAGTAATTCGGGTGGTTGAAAAGATTGAAGGCCTGCGCCTCGAAGGTGACGGCTTGGCTTTCGGTTAAGCGGAAGCGGCGAGCGAGCCCGAGATCGACCTGCTTTGTCCATGGTCCATAAAAAGAATCCAGTCCCACGAACGGGCTGGGACTGCCGGCATTGATTCCGAGGGCGGAATTGGCGGTGCTCTGGTTGGCGGCGGTGTTATTAACGGTTCCGGCAACGGCGTCATCGGGACAGCCTTGCGAGATGTCGTCGCTGGCACAGGTATTGTCGAGCAAGGCCGCATAGGGCCGGCCGGAAGCAAACTGCATCACCGTGCTAGCGGTCCAACTGGAGAGAATCCCGCGCAGCGTGGCCGATTGCAGATGCTCGCCGAATTCGGGCGAATAGACGGCCGCGATAGAGAGGCGGTGACGCTGGTCCAGCAAATACGGGGCGTGCGTGTTGCTGAAATCGAATTGATTATTGAAGTCCACGCCGCGAGACATCATGTTCTTGGAAAATGTGTATGCGGTCTGGAAGGCCAGTCCGTGATGGAAGCGCCGCTGGCCCTGGACGAAAAATGAATTGTAGTTATTGATGCCGGGAGCGATGGTGGCGTTGATCTGCCCGAAGTTTGGAGTAATGCGGCCCTCGGTGAGCAGCCCGGCGTCGAGATTGGGGAGAGTGACGGTGCGACCGCCAGCGCAATCGCCGGGCGTGGCCGCGCCGGACGGACAGAGAATGTAGGTGGTCGTGCCGACGGGCTGGTTCATATTCAAATCGTAGGCGCTCGACGAGATGAGATGAACCCCGTGCGTCCACGAAGTTCCGACCGTGATCACGGTGTCTTTGGCGAACTCGCGCTCAATCTGCAAACTGCTTTGCAGGATGTAGGGGAAGCGAAAATTGGGAGCGACCAGCGAAATGTCGGAGGCGGAGAAGAGCGATGGATCGGAAATCTGGTTGGGGAAGACCGCTAACTGCTGGTCCGGCGCGACCGTGCCATCGTAATTCAAGCTGACAGAGGCCTGCTGCGAGAGCAGGCCGTTAGAGACGACGGAGTTGCGGAAGTTGAGCCCGTTGAAATTTTCGTAGAACTTGCCAAAGCCGCCACGCACGACGGTGTTCTCCACCGGCTGCCAGGCAAATCCGAAGCGCGGACTGAGGCGCCGATATTGATTGGGAAATTGGCCGGTGAGCGGGAAAGCCGGGATTTTCCGCCGGTTGCGGATAAACCTGAAAGTCTTCGCGAAGGCCCAAATCGAGGGTCAGATGCGGCCGGAGCTGATAAGTGTCGTGGAAATAGAAACCGAGATAGGGCACGGCGAAGGAGAACTTGGGCTGACCGGTGCTCTGAAAAAAACTATCGTAGATTCCGAGCGCATAATTCGTGAGGCTGGAAAAAGTATAGGAGCCGCGAAACGTGCCGTTCTGCGCCTGCGCGTCGGGATCAAAACCTCCGAAGGCAAGATCGGTGACATGGGAGCGGCTATATTCCACGCCAAACTTGAGGGTGTGCTTGCCGCGCAGATAACTGACGTGGTCGGAGAGTTGCCACAGGGCCTCATCGGTGCGTCCACCCGCGAAGCCGGCGTTGCCCAGTTCCAAGGTCGTCCCCGAATCGGCATCGCCGCCGCCGGGGCTTAACAGGATCGAGGGAAGGACCGGATTCACCAGCCCGGTGGGGGTTGAAAACTGATCGTCGCGCGAAAAGCTGGCATGAAGTTCATTGAGGAACCGGCTGCCGTAGGCGTGGCTCCATCCGGCGCTGGCATGGTAATCGCGCACATAGCTGTTAGCCAGCGTACTGAGGCCGTACAGAGGAGTGTTGCTGTTGGTGATGATTCCACTTGGAGAATCGAAGCGGTTCCAATTCACGCTGAGATACAGGCGGTCGTCCTTCGCGTCGCGGTAATCGAGCCGAGTGAAAACCGACCAGTCGTCGCGCAGCCGCTGGCGCACGCCGAGACTTGACTCGATGCCATAGATCGCATTCGCCACGTTCTGGAGATACTGCGGATTGTTAGGGTCGGGCGAAGTAAGCGTACCGGGCACCGGGAAGGAGCCGTTCGGAGTGGGAAGTTGCACATCATCGGGCACGCCGAAGTCGTCGAACTGATCGAGACCGGCGAAACTCGGATTGATCACGGAGATCGGATTTTTTTCCTTGTGCTGTTCGTAATCGACGAAATACCAGGCGTGGCGCGCGATGAGCGGGCCGCCCACGCTGCCGCCAAATTGCTGGAGAACGTCTACCGGTCGGGGGATTCCCGCCGCTTTATCGACCGCATCGTTGGCGCCTGTTCCGGAATTGCGGTTGTAGTAAAACGCGTTTCCGTGGACGCGATCGGAGCCGGAGCGCGTTATGACATTAACGAAGCCGGTGGCGGCCCCGCCGTAGTCGGCGCGGTAGGGTGAGACTGCCACCTGAAATTCCTCGATGGCGTTCTCGCCAAAAATGTAAGGGACGCGCTCGCCGCCGCGAGCGGCGCCAAAATAATTGCTGGTCGCGCTCGCGCCGTCCACGGTGAAGGAATTCGCGCCATTGCCGTTGGCATAGCCCGTGTCTTCACCTCCCTGTTCGCCGGCGAAGCTGACTAGTCCCTGCTGGCCGTCGGGCGTGGCGTTTGGAACGAGAAGAGCGAAGTCCAGGAACCGGCGGCCGTTGAGAGGAAGGCGATCAAGGCTTTCGCGGCCGATTACCGAACTAAGATCGGTGTCTTCCGTGCGCAAGAGAGGAGATTCGCCAGTAACGGTGACCGACTCGCCGCCCGCCCCTGGATGCAAGCGCACGTTCACGCTGGTGGTTTGGCCAATCTCTACGCGCACCTGATCGATCCGCTGCTTGCGGAATCCCGGGGCACTGGTTTCCAGTGCGTAGATGCCAACCGGTTGGGAGAGGAACACAAACGCGCCCGCATCGTTGGTGCTCCGCAGAACGTCCTGGTTCGAAGAGATGAGAACGATGCTGGCGCCGGGAACGACCGCACCCGAGGCGTCCGTGACCACACCACGGATCATTCCCGTGGTGACCTGGGTTTGGGCTCGAAGGGCCGACGGAGAAAGGAGAGCAGCCAGAATAAAAAAGAACGCCAGCTTATGCAGGTTCGGTCGCACGTTGAATCTCCTCAGGAAACGTTATCGAACAGGACCTTAAATTCTATGTTGTCGTGAAGCTTGCAATGCTACGGTTGCGTTAAGAGACCGTGAATGGACCGTAAATCCTTTGAACCCTGATGGGATCGATTTTACTTTTCGATGCTGGGTCGGGCTGATAAGCGCCAGCGGACGGCCGGGGAAGTAATCCCCTGACGGTTGAAGACGAGGGAGGCAGTATGCGGGGTTCCGCGCGTTTTTGAACCTGTCCCAGTCTCGTGCCGAGTGGATTGACGGTGCAGTGCGGGCTATTTCTTATAAACGGTAGGCTGCGGACCTTTTTCCAGTGTCTTGCGGTCCCAGATCATCTCATCGCGGGAGTAGTTTGCCAGCTCAAAATCCTGGGTCAGTTCGAGGGCGTCGGTCGGGCAGGCGTCTTCGCAGAGTCCACAGAACATGCAGCGGCTGAGATCGTAGGTAAAGTTGGTGAGTTCCTTGCGGCGGGTCTTTTCATTGCGCTCGCTGGTGACAACGATCAGATGTTCAGGACAGGCCAGAGCGCACAAGTCACAGGAGATGCAAAGAGTCTCGTCGGTATCGGGATTGACGTTCAGGCGCGGCGCGCCGCGATAACGCTCGGCAATCTGCGGCCGCTCCATAGGGTACTGCTCGGTATAGATTTCCTTGGGATGCTGATAACGGAAGGTTACTCCGAGACCCTGGAGCAGGTCGACGAGAAAGACCTTGCGCAAAATCTGCGTCATTCCCATAACCCGCATAGCATACCACGGGTTGAGAGGCAGGGAACGTGACCGGGAGCACACGGAATGACAGAGGTGAAGAACTGCGGAGGTCAGATGGCAGAGTAGAGGCTTAAGGGGTTCAGAGTAGTGATTGAACTCTCAGGCTTTTACTCCTGCGATCTGACCTCTGCGATTTTGGTTAGTTGACCTGCTGCTGCAAGGCCTCATACGAATTCGGCAGGTAGTTGGCATCGCCGACGTACTTGACGGCGACGATATGCGGACCCTGCGGAATCGTGGAGGTCGTGAACTGTGCGACTCCATTCACGAGCGGCACCGCCGCGTAAAGCACGCCGTTGACGGTGAAATCCACCAGTTCGCCGTCCGGAGGAGGTCCGGCAATGGACGTGATCTTTGCGGTGAATGTGACGGGCTGCCCATAGTCAGAAGGATTCTGCGAAGCGGTCAGGTTCGCGTACATCTTCGGAGAGAGCAGTTCGAGTCCTTTGTTCGTGGACATGGCAACGACTCCGTAGTCGTTGACCTGCACCGAATAAGGCTGAAGAGATTTGGGCAATCCCGAGAGAATGGTGAGGTCTTGCATGCCACCAGCCGGAGTCCACAGGAAGGCGTGGAGCATGCCGTTGCCCGAGTTGGTCAGCGAGCTTCCTACCACCCAGCCGTTTTTGTTGACGGAGAGCGCATTACTAGTCGCGCCGCCGAGCGTGCCGAGATCCTGCATGCCAGCCGACTGCGTCCAGATAAAAGCGTGCTTGTATCCGTCGGCGTTCGGCGCTTGTCCGACGATCATTCCTGAGTCATTGACCGCGTGCACGACTGTTCCGGCCGGACCGAGATTTTCGAGACCGCCAGCCTCAGTCCATGAAAAACCAACCGGCAGACGGCTTCCGTTTGGGTAGTAGTATCCGACGACCTGGTTCGAGGAATTAATAGCCGTCGCGGTCGCGCCGCCGATGCTGGTGAGCGTGGGCGTCAGGTCCTGCATGCCGCTGGTTTGAGTCCAGAGGAACGCATGCTGCAGGTTGGCGGTATTGTAGGAAAGGCCGACGACCGCGCCCGAGTTGTTGATTCCGGTGGCAACGCTGAGGCCGCTGCCGAGCGAACCGATGAACTGTGTTCCTGTCCCGGGCTGCCAGATAAATGCCTGCGCGAGACCGGCGACCGTGCCGGCGCCCGCAACCACACCGGAGTCATTGATTGCCGAGCCGGCGCTGTTCGCGCTGTTGAAGGCCAGGTAGTTGAAACCGGTTACGCGGTTCCAGACGGAGATGTTGGGCGAAACCGTCGTCCCCGCATTGGCCAGCGTCTGGCTGGAATTATTGACGGCGGTGGTGGCGTTTCCATTGGCGTTCTTCGCCTTTACCTCATTGAAGGAGACCTGCCCCACGGCAACCATAGAGAGCGACATGGCGATCGATGCAGCCATCGCGAATTTCTGGATTCTATTCACGGAGTAAATCCTCCTGGCGAGCGCGCCCCACAGTCCGGCGCCGCCCGCTATGGAAAGGTGCAAACCGCGTGCCGTTCCGGGACTAGAGTTCCAATTGAGAAAATGCTTGTATATCTATGATTATTTGAGGCTTGGCGTGTTGTGACGAGAAGTGTCACATGCAGTTCAGTTGGCCGCGTTTTTATCACTCCGGCTGAGAAAGGGAAGATAAATTCTCAGTAACCAAGCTAAGGTCACACGCGTTCGGATGGCGAAAAAACGGTTGGCAACCGAGCGAGTCCGTTACACTCGTCTGTTGAAAATCGTGCGATGAACGGAACAGAAAATCAATCTTCCTCCGGATGAACTCTGGATGGAAGAGGCGTTGCGCTCGGCCCAGCGCGCCCTGGAAATCGGCGAGGTGCCGGTGGGAGCCGTCGTGGTGTGTGGCGGTCGGATTGTGGGGCGGGGATGGAATCGCAATCTAGCGGAGAATGATCCGTCGGCACATGCGGAAATCGTGGCGCTGCGCGAAGCTGGGCAAAACCTAGGTAATCACCGGCTTGGCGGCTGCGAGCTGTTTGCTACAATTGAACCTTGCGCGATGTGTGCGGGAGCGCTGGTTCATGCCCGCATCCGCCGTCTGGTATATGGCGCGGACGACCCCAAGGCGGGGGCGGTTCATTCGGTTCTTGCGGTTATTAACCACCCGAGTTTGAACCATCAGATGGAAGTGCGGGGTGGGGTGCTGGCCGGAAGGTCGGCGGAGATTTTGCAGGAGT
>CAWEAB010000033.1:0-15726 GCA_963806745.1 uncultured Acidobacteriaceae bacterium | reverse complement strand
GAATCTGGGGATCTGAGCCTGCGCGGAGAACACACATGCGGAAATAAATAGCAGAATCGCAGCAATCTTTTTCATTGTGGCTCCTCGAGTTACGACACCAATGCAGGTGGCCACAACGTGGCTATGGTCTTATACCCGATTCCAGTCCAAAATTAAACCGCTAATTCGGGCTACTGGCAGGACTTTTGGGCTCGTCTTTGACAAGTTTGACAAACTCAAAGGTGCACGGGCGGCCCACTATGCCCAGCCCTTCGTTCCTGGTGCCCTCGCCCTGAGTCTCCCTGAATTGGGCTTTGATGTCGTAACTGTATTCTTCGCCCTTGCGGGCGAAGACTCCGCGGGCATATTTCCTGGAGGCAACTATGCCGTTGGCGGACAGTTTGGCCTTGCCGTCTTCGGCGATCTTACCTTCGATGAGCAGATAGCCGGGTTCGCCGGCGGTGCCGCGCTCTCCGCGAAAATTGTCGTTCTGAATGACGCTGGCAAACTCCCAGGTGTAGCCGTCGGTGTTGCCTTTGGGCGGGCAGGTGAGTTTGGTTTGCCACTGGCCGTCGAAACGCTGGCCGGTCACTGATTGGGCCAGGCCTTCGCCAACGATGAGGAGAAGAAACAACACTGAAAAAAAGGCAAATTTGTACATACAACCTCCATGGAGATGACGGCCGTTCTGCGAGGGATCAGATCGAGTTGCTCTGCCGCAGCGCCGCCGTGGCGAGAAGCGGAAGAGAAAACGCCAGTAATTGTCTCGGCGGTTCCCCATAATCACACATCTGCGACTGGACGTTTGTCGGTGAGGCGCAGCACGCGCGGGCGTGATAAGGGGAGTCGTTGAAATCAGGAAGAGCGGAGCGCTCCACCGATCTTACGTGGCCTTCCTTGCGAGCACGCTGTAGTTGGCGGTGAACTGATCGTTCGAAGTCAGGTTCAGTTTTTCGAGGCCCAGACCGAACAGGTTTGCGAGCGGGCACAGCGTCCGGCGATAGAGCCAGCGCGCGGATGAGTAATGCACGAAGGCGTCCAGGGCAAGGTTGAGAGTGCGAACCACGCTGCCCGCGCTGTAAAGCTCAGGAACAATTTGGACCTGGGCAAACGAAGACAGCAGGGCGCGGAGGCCGGGACGGGTGAATCTCCAATACTCGCCTTCGGCAAAAGCGGGCGCACAGGCTGGGACACTCGCCAGCAAGATGCCGCCCGGTTTGAGCACCATCTCAATTTGCTCGATGGCTTCGGCCGGGTCCCGAAAATAATCCAATACTTGAGTTGCAATGACAACGTCGAACGACCCTAGAGCAAATGGTAAGGTGCTGGCCGTCGGCAACCACATCGACAAGGCCGGTTTTCATTATGTCAACGGCAATGTAGTGCGCAACTTTATCGCCGAAGAGCGGCCGGTAGGGCTGATAGCGGCCGCCTACGTCGAGGATCGTGAGATTCTGTTGCCCGAGCTCCTGAATCCATTGGAAAAAATCAGGCGGCGGGAACGAAGGACCAGATAGCTGGGATCGGTCAGTGGCGGATAAAGGCGGCTGTGAGCGATGTGCTGCAATGAAGCGTGATTAACGTATTCCGGATCGGGCCGCGCGGAGGGGAGATTCGTCTTCACCAGAGACAGAGTATTGGAACAGATGCGCGGAATGGAAGGCATCTGAAAAAACAATGGCGCGGACGGAGAATCCTCCGCGCCACAATTTTGTGCCCTTCCGCGGCTAGGGCCCTTCCGACTTCGCTCAGGGCAGGCCCGCTCTACGCGGGCTTACCGCGCGCCCACCGGCGCCGGACTCCGTTTCTCCATTGGAATAAATTCGCGGGTCTCGTGGCCGATCCAGACTTGCCGCGGCCGCGCGATCTTCTGCTCGGGATCCGTCAGCAGTTCCTGCCATTGCGCCAGCCAGCCGCAGGTTCGAGGAATGGCGAACAGGACCGTGAACATCTCCGGCCGGAAGCCCATCGCCTGATACATGATTCCGGAGTAGAAGTCTACGTTCGGATAGAGCTTGCGCTGCACGAAGTAGTCGTCCTGGAGCGCAATGCGCTCGAGTTCAAGGGCGATTTCCAACTTCGGGTTGTGGCCGGTAACTTCGAAAACGCGTTCGGCGGTCCACTTGATGATCTTGGCGCGCGGATCGTAATTCTTGTAAATCCGGTGCCCGAAGCCCATCAACTTGCCTTTGCCTTCCTTGATGCGCTTGATGTAGGCAGGGATGTTGTCCTTGCTGCCAATCTCGTCGAGCATGCGCAGCACTTCTTCATTGGCGCCGCCGTGCAGCGGGCCGGAGAGTGCCGCCGCCGCCGAGGCGGTCGCGAGATAAGGATCAGCCAGTGAACTGCCCACAGCGCGCATGGCGTTGGCGCTGCAATTCTGCTCGTGGTCGGCGTGCAGGATGAAGAGGATGTCGAGAGCGCGCGCAATCACCGGATTGGCGGCGTATTTCGGCTCGACCATCTTCCACAGCATGTTCATGAAGTTTTCGGCGTATGAGAGGTCGTTATCGGGATAGACGTACGGAAAACCGACGCTGTGCCGGTAGGACAAGGCAGCAATGGACGGAACTTTGCCGATGAGGCGTTTGATCTGGTGCATGCGATTCTCGGCATCGTGCACATCGCGAGACTCAGCATAGACGCCGGAAAGCGCGGCTACGGTGCTCACGAACATCACCATAGGGTGAGCGTCATAACGGAAGCCTTCCATGAATTTCTTGGTGCTCTCGTGGAGCATGGTGTGGTGGGTGATGTCGTATTCCCAGGTCTTGAGCTGGGACTCGGTCGGCAGCTCGCCGAAGAGGAGCAGATAAGCCACCTCGAGGAAGGTACAGTGCTCGGCGAGCACCTCGATGGGATAGCCGCGGTAGCGGAGGATGCCGCGGTCGCCGTCGATGTAGGTGATCGCGCTCCGGCAGGACGCCGTGTTCATGAAAGCGGGATCGTAGGTCATCAGGCCGAAATCCTCGGGTCCGGTCTTGATCTTGCGCAGATCCATCGCCCGGATAGTTCCATTCTCGACCGGCAGGTCGTAGGTCTTGCCCGTACGGTTATCGGTGATCGTGATGCTGTTTTTGTCTTCCGGCATAGCCGTGCTCCTGAATTGGTGGTCGGACAGGGTTCGCCGCGCGCACCGCGCCCGTGGCAGAGACAGTATCCCGCGATATACCCATGCGCGGTGAGCTACGTCACAAACCCGTGTGTCGGCCTGCACCTCAAATCATTATGCCACCGGATGGGGTTGGGATGGAGGCTTGAGAGCCTGGATCGACCCCTATCTACTCGTTCGCCGCCCGGCGCGAGGGCTTTAAACAGCGCGCGAAGACCGCCGAGACCGCCGGAATGTCGTCTTCTTTCAGACGGATCGCGCTGCCTAGTTTCTTGAGCGCGCCATTCAGGGAGGCCGGGTCGCCATGCGTCAGGTCCAGGACTCTCTGCCACTGCTGGGCGACTGGAATCCGCTCGTCGCTGTCGGCGTCTTCGCAGAACTGGTCGGCAGCCTCGGGAGGCGTGCCGTACTCGTCGGCTACGTCTTCATGAAAGTATCCGCGCAGGAAGGTGTGCAGGGCGGGAAAATTTTCCGCCGTCATCTCCACTTTCGAATTTGCGTCATGCGGTTTCATTAGCGGCACTCCGGATAAGAAGTCAGAACATAGTACCGGTTCGCCCCCGCGTACTTTAGCACTACCAGGGCGTGCGTGCACGGGCGCGAATGGACTTCGCCCCGGTTCATGGTGCGCCCAATCGCCTCGATCCCGTCATAGTCGAGCACCAGGTTTGGATGGCGGTCCTGACTGAGCCACCTCTGAATCTGATCTTGCGACTGCGCGATGGCCGCGCCCACTACATGTTCAGCCGTCGCGCGATCCGTATAGGTCGATGCACCCGTAATATTCTCTTCGCGCTGCAAACGGCGGCGCAGTTCTTCTTCGCTCTGGCCGACATGCTTGCGCAGGATGTGGCCACCCGCCGCCTCGTCCTGGCTCAGGTCGCGGCTGGGGCCTTCGAGCAGACTTTTTTCGTGGCGCGCCGGCTGCTCCTGCGATGTGGCGCCGCTCGCGCCTTGATTTGTGGTAGCGGGCGGCTGGCACGAAACCAGAGCCACAGACCACAGCACGGCCCACGCAAGCCATCCATGGGAATTCCAGAGTTGCGTCATTCGCTCCTATTCGGCGCCGGTCGCTCCCAACCTGCGGCCCCCGGCTGCTCGGTTACGGTAAAGATTTGGGAATTGTGCTACTAAACAGGTGGTGCGGACAAGTCTACTCGATTATCTCGACGACTTCGAACGCTGGGGCAGCGGCCCGGCTTATGTGTATCCGCGTGGATACCGGCATGAACGCTGGTCGTATGCGCGCGTCGCCGCCACGGCAAACCAGTTTGCGCGCGAACTGGCCGCGCGGGGCGTGGTAAAGGGCGATGCGGTGTTGCTCTGGAGTCCGAACTCGGCGGAGTGGGTTGCTGTTTTTCTTGGCTGCGCTTTGTCGGGAGTCATTGCCGTTCCGGTCGATGACGCCTCTGCGCCCGATTTTGCGCGACGCATCAGCCAGCAGGTTCGTACCCGGCTCGTACTGTGTCCGCGCGAACGAGCTCAGTTTTTTAACGAAGCTGGAATTGCGGCCATCGATCCCGCCGAGCTGTGCACCGCCATCGCGCCTCATTCCGCGGAGCGCTTTCGGCCCGTCGCGATTCAGCCCTCCGACACTCTCGAGATCGTATTCACCTCCGGCACGACTGCCGAGCCCAAGGGCGTCGTCCTTACTCATGCCAACGTCGCCGGGAACCTCGCACCCATCGCGACAGAGATTGCCAAATATCTCAAGTACGAACGATGGTTTCATCCGCTGCGCTTTCTCAACCTGCTGCCGCTGAGTCACGTCTTCGGACAGTTCCTGGGAATTTTTCTGCCGCCGCTGCTGGGCGCGACCGTCGTTTTCGAAGACACGTTTAATCCCACGGAGATCATGGCAACCATTCATCGCGAGCGCATTTCTGTGCTGGTAGCCGTGCCTCGCCTTGTCGATTCGCTCAAGCAGAAAATTGAGCGCGATCTCGAAGCGAGCGGCCGGCAGGGGCGGTTTGCTGCCGATTACGCTCGCGCCGCCAGCCAGCATTTCCTGCGCCGCTGGTGGACATTTCGCGGCATTCGCCGCCAATTTGGATGGAAGTTTTTCGCCATCATCAGCGGGGGCGCCGCGCTCGATTCAGGCACCGAGGAATTGTGGCATCGGCTGGGCTACGCGGTTGTGCAGGGCTACGGGCTTACCGAAACTACTTCGCTGATCAGCCTGAATCACCCTTTTCACACCAGCCGCGGGTCGATTGGAAAGGTTCTGCCTGGCCGCGAACTGCGACTGGCTGAGGACGGCGAAATCTTGGTTCGCGGCAGCGGCGTTGCCAGCGGCTACTGGAACGGCCGCGAACTCGTGCCCGTCGCGGGGGATGAAGGCTGGTATGGCACCGGCGACCTGGGCGCGCTCGATGCGGAAGGCAATCTTTTTTTCAAGGGGCGGAAGAAAGAAGTCATCGTCACGCCCGCGGGGATGAATGTTTATCCGGAGGATTTAGAGGCCGCGTTGCGCGCGCAACTGGAAGTGCGTGACGTGGTTGTGGTGGGCATCGATCGCGGAGGGAATGCCGAGGCATGCGCGGCGCTCATCCTGAACGACCATGGCGCGGACAACAAAGAAGCGGGCGCGAAAGCTGCGGTCAGCCGCGCCAACCAGACGCTCGCCGAATATCAGAAGATGCGCCGGTGGTTTGTGTGGCCGGAGGATGACTTTCCGCGCACGACCACGGGCAAGCCGCGCCGCAACGTGATCCGCGACGCGGTAGCTGCTGCCCTGAACGGCGTCGAGAATCCCCCTGGCGGTGGAGCGATTGCCAGTCCGCTCGCGGAACTTGTCGCAAAAGTTACGGGACGCGCCGCGCCCAGGCTGGCACCCGGCGCTGATCTGGAGCGCGACCTCGGCCTGAGCTCGCTTGAACGCGTCGAGTTGCTCGGAGCGCTCGAAGACCGTTATCAGGTAGACCTGAGCGAGACCAGCTTTGCGAACGCGGCGACCGTGGCCGACATCGAGACGCTGCTTCGAACCCGACCCGGCGCAGACGAGGAGAGTGACGAGCAGCGTGGCCGCCTCAAGACCGTTGCCCAGCGCGGCTTTCACTATCCTCATTGGACGCTGCGTTGGCCCTCCACCTGGCTGCGGCTGGTCACCCATTATTTGCTGATGCGCCCGGCGGCTCTCGTTCTGGGCTGGCCGCGCGTCATCGGACGCGAAAATCTGCATGGCATTCCCGGCCCGCTGCTTGTCATCTCAAATCACATTGACGATGTTGACGTCGGATTGATTCAAACCGTTCTGCCGGGACGCATCCGCCATAAACTCGCGACGGCCACGGGCGGCGAGGCTCTCGAAGCCCTGTGCTCACCGGCGCCAAATCGCAACTGGCTTCTGCGCATCTATGATCGCGTGCAATGGGTGTCGGCTGTCACGCTGCTTAATCTGTTTCCGCTGCCGCGCGAGGCCGGCTTCCGCAAGAGCTTTGATTATGCAGGCGAGGCCATCGACCGCGGTTACAGCGTGCTCGTATTTCCGGAGGGCCGCCATACCGAAGATGGCAAACTGCGTCTCTTTCGCACCGGGATCGGGCTGCTGGCGAATAATCTGCGAATTCCGATTCTGCCCATGCGCATCGATGGTTTGTTCGAACTCAAGCGGGCTCGAAAGAGAATCACGCGGCCGGGAAAGATTCAAATACGGATCGGCAAGCCGGTACAGTTCCCTGAGGAGACACCGCCCGAGGAGATTGCGCGTGCGCTCCAGAAGATTGTGGAAGACCTCTAGGGCAGATCGGGTGACTGGTTACCGGTCACCGGTGACCGACCTCGGACCTATGACATCCCCGCCGTCATGCTCCTCTGGTCGAGGCCCGCCAGTCGACGCATCTCGCTCACCAGCCATTCGACTTCATGCTTGTCGGGCACAGTGCGGCCGAGCGTTAATTTCTTTCCGCTGCGCAGGGTCATTTCGATGTCGTAATAAGGAGTTCCCGTGCCGCCGCCTTGTTGCGCCGTAATTTTGTCGGTGATGTTGGCGATGTCCGCGAGCGCGATTTGCTGCACCTTACCTCCGCCCAGCAATCCCGACTGGAGCGTGAGCGAGTTGCCGATCACAACGCGCGTCGTACCGAGCCACATCTTCACGGTGAGGTAGCCGAGCAACAGGCCGAAGCCTCCGAAGGCTACCGGGAAGATGAATGGCGCGTGGGTGTGGGTGAGGCCGTACCCGATTCCGCCAAAGATCGCGGCGAAAATTGTGGTTGAGACCGCGAAGCTCTTGTTGCGCGCCGCCGCAAAATAAAATTCGGTGCCATCCGCGACCGGACGCACCTGTATGGTCGGTTGCTGCGGAGGCGCGACTCCACTCGCCGGCACGGAGAATACCGATTCTTCGGTAGCAGCTTCCGCCTGCGTCGGACTCTGCGCGGTACGGAATACCGGGACCTCGAACACATCGTGATAGTCCACGCCCGGAACTTTGGCCGTGGCTTCGAGGAGCCAGAGGAATTCGTCGCGCCCGTTCAGCTTCTCGGTGGGCTGCGCATCGAAAGGAATTTTGAAGGACACAGGAATCGTGGTGCCGTCGGGTCCGGGACAGAGTTGCCCCGAGCTGATTTCCGCCTCGTCTCGCCAGAGAATATTTTCGTGCGTCGTCTGGTTGTTACCCGAACCTGTCTCGTATTTGTGCACGCTGGAGAGGCGCAAGGTCACGCCATGGTCGGGCGAATGCGGAAAGCGGGCCTGGATCGAACCCTTCAACTCGCGCCCGATAACGCCAGGAACGCTGGCCATCTGAAAGTATGTTTTGCCGAATTCGAAGAACGCGATCGTCCGCCGGATGGCATAGATGAGCAGAAAGATTCCGACGGCAGGAAAGAGCAGCACGAAACAAGCGCCGAGGCCTTGCTTCTGAAAAGCGGCGGGGAAGGCAAAGATCGCGATAGTCCACGAGATCAGGTTCCAGAAGGTGGCGAACACCCAACTGCCGATCATGCTGACTTTCGTCCTGCTCTGGACGCGGCCAGCGGCCCAGTCGTCGCGCCATAGCCATGGCTCGGTCGGATGGTCGGCTTCAACCTGCTGCTGGCGAGCGTAACGCTTGCTGCCGGCGAGCGCGAGAAAGATCAGGCCAAATCCGACGCCGCTGAAAATCACGCCAAACATGAGTGGGAGCCAGATGGATTGACTGCCCGAAGGAGCGCCGATCTGCTTGATTGCCTGCGACAGCGCGAACAGTCCGAAGCCCGCAAAAGGCAGCCCGAACAGGCCGATTAGCGCAAAGCCCAGCATGCCGGCTCGATTATTAGGAGCAGGAGTCACGCCCCTATTTTGGGGCAGCGCGAGCGACTCAGTAAGAGTCAAGAAGTGGAGCGACTAAAGTAATCAGCAACTGGATGGCCGACGGCTGACGGCTTGTGGAGGGTATCGCCGCAACAAGTATCTACCGCGAGCTTGATTTCACCGAGAACCGCCAATGGGAACGCTACCGCTCGCGCTTCGGCATGAAGATCCACTGGAGGACAGAGCTGACCAGGCTCATGAGTACTGCGCCGATCAGAGCAGGAACGAAACCGCGCACCTCGAAGCCCTGCACGAAATTTGCCGCCAGTTCGAGCATGAGCGCGTTGATCACGAACCAGAAAAGGCCGAGGGTCAGGATGGTGAGCGGGAAGGTCAGCACTTTCAGAATCAGGCCAAGGGTGGCATTGATGAGACCGATGACGAGGGCCGCGATCAGGGCTGCCTTCGCGCCGCTCACGTAGATGCCGGGCACAAAATGCGCGACAATCCACAATGCGATTGCGCTTAAAATCCAGTGGATAAGTAGACGCACAGGACCTCCTTCGCATAGCGGGTTGTGTAATTTCGAAATCGGGTAATTGAATGAATTGAAACCGAGTACGCGGCCTTGCCAAAATTGCACGATTGCTAAATTACAAGATGTTCGGACACTATACAACGTGAAGCCGCCGAAGAAAACCACAGCGCCGAAGACCAATGCTGCACGTCTGCTCGACCAGCATGGGCATCCGGTACGAGTTGCGTGCCTACGAGGTCGATCCGGAAGACCTCGCCGCCGAAACCGTGGCGGCGAAAATCGGACTGCCCGCCGAGCAGGTCTTCAAGACGCTGGTCGCGCGGCCAGCTGGCAGCAAAGATCGCAACGCAATCGTCATGGCCGTCATACCCGGCGATCAGGAGCTTGATCTGAAGGCGCTGGCTTCGGCCGCCGGAGAGAAGAAGATCGACCTCGTGCCGGTAAAAGAGCTACAAGGGCTTACCGGCTACATCCGCGGAGGAGTGACGGCGCTGGCCGCCAAGCGCGACTATCCGGTGTTTGTGGATGAGACGATTGAGCTGTTTGATGTCGTTTCGATTTCCGCGGGCATGCGCGGATTGCAGATCTTGCTGGCACCGGCGGATTATCTGCGCGCGACCAAGGGGACGATCGCCGCGCTGGGGCAGGCGAAGAAGTGAAAGGCGGCGTAACTCCGTCGAGCAGCTTACACTTTGAATATGGGCATTTCCGGTCACGCATGAAAATCCTGGCAGCCCTCATAACTTTCACGACATTATTATTCATGGCAACTGATGTCAGTTTCGCCTCCGATGTTCCGCTGATTACGGTGGACCGTGTCGACCTCCAGCGCTACATCGGTAAGTGGTACGAGATTGCGCGCTACCCCAACCGTTTCCAACGCAAGTGCCAGTCCGACACGACCGCGACCTACACGTTGCGGGCGGACGGGAAAATCCAAGTCGCGAATACGTGTCGCCAGAAGGATGGCAGCACCACGACGGCGACCGGCACGGCCAAAGTTGTGGACGCCACAACCAATGCCAAGCTCAAAGTCACGTTCTTCTGGCCCTTCTACGGAGACTACTGGATCATCGGGCTAGGCCCTGAGTACCAGTATGCGATTGTCGGTGAACCCAGCAGAAAATACCTGTGGATTCTGAGCCGGACACCCACTATGGACGAGAAGACATATCAGGAAGTACTGCACCGCGTGGAAAGTCTTGGGTACCAGTCGGGCGCGCTGATGAAGACGCCGCAGTCGCACTGACGAACTGGGTTTTTAGCCTGCGGGCAATCCATGAGCATCGATTTCACATCTCTTCGCGGCAAGTATTAAACTGAAATTTGCACGAATCCGCGCGAATCTGCGCAGATCCGCGGCAACAAATTTGCCGAGGTCATTCATGCCTACTGCCGTCCGCACCAATCCACTCTCATTTCTCTCCGATCAGCTAGACGAACTCAAGGCCAAGGGCACGCATTTCAAGCTGCGCGTGCTCGAAGATGAGCAGGCGCCGGTCTGCACGTTTGACGGCAAGAAAGTAATCAATCTCGCGTCGAATAATTATCTTGGCCTGACCACGCATCCCAAGCTGCGCGAGGCCGCGCTTGAAGCTACGCGCAAATTTGGCGTCGGCTCCGGCGCCGTGCGCACCATTGCCGGCACCATGCGCATTCACATGGACCTCGAGGAAAAAATCGCGCGTTTCAAGAATGTCGAAGCTTGCGTGGTTTTTCAGTCCGGATTTACGGCCAACGCCGGCACGGTTTCTGCTTTTCTTGGCAAAGACGATTTCATCATCTCCGACCAGCTCAATCACGCGTCGATCATCGATGGCGCACGGCTGTCGCGCGCGAAGATTCTGGTCTTCAATCACAAGGATCTCGCGCATGCCGAAGAGCAACTCGCCAGCATTAAAGATCAGCCGGGCCACAAACTGCTCATCACCGACGGCGTCTTCTCCATGGATGGTGACATCGGAGCGCTGCCCGGCCTGTGCGATCTCGCCGAGAAATACGGAGCGATCATGATGGTCGATGACGCGCACGCCTCCGGCGTTTTAGGCCGCCAGGGCCGCGGCACGGTCGATCATTTTAATGTGCATGGACGCGTCGACATTCAAGTGGGCACGCTTTCGAAGGCGATTGGCGCGCTCGGCGGATATGTCTGTGGCACGCGCGATCTCATCGACTTTCTCTATCATCGCGGTCGCCCGTTCCTGTTCTCGACCTCGCATCCGCCGTCGGTGGCGGCGACGTGTATTGCGGCGTTCGATGTACTGCAAACCGAACCGCAGTGGATGGAGCAGCTCTGGGAGAACACACGTTTCTGGAAAAAAGAGTTGGGTCTGCTCGGCTTCAATATCGGAGGCCAGACCACGCCCGCGAGCGAGACACCAATCACGCCAATCATCATTGGCGACGGACGACTGACGATGGACTTCTCGCGCGAACTTTTCAAGGAAGGCATTTTCGGAACCGGCATCGCCTTCCCGACCGTGCCCGAAGGCAAGGCCCGCATCCGCACCATCATGACGGCGACGCACACGAAAGATGAGTTGCAGCAGGCGCTGGAGGTGCTGGCGCGGGTAGGAAAGAGGATGGGGATTCTCGCGTCATTTCTGTGAGGCGTGATGCTTAACCGTCAAATTGCCTTATTGGTGTACGGCGTTCTTTGGACTATGCAGATTGCTCATGCCCAGCCAACCAAATCTGGATTTCATTGGGAGTCAGAGAAAGTCGTGACCGGGTGGGAGCGAGTCGATCAATCCAAGTCGCTTTCTCCCACGCAGCGGACGCTACTGACTCGCGCCATCGCCGCGCAGATCCGCCCTTGGATGTCGACGATCCCGGTCGAGTCTGAGGCGGATTTGCAAACGCTTGTTGGGCAAACTCAGATTAAGAAAGTTCTTCTGCGGTAAAGAAGGAGGAGGCGAGTTCCTTGCGAGTGCGAGCGGCAGCTATTTTTGCAGCCCCACGGGAAACTGCCAAGTCTGGGTTTTTCGATTACGCGGCGATACATTCTCGTTGCTTTTGCGGCGCCCGGCAACGCAAACTTTTACGATTCAATCGACAGTCACGAACGGATTTCATGACCTGGTGTTGGGTCAACATGGATCCGCAACCGAAGTAGGACTGACGTGGTATCGCTTCGACGGTTCCAAATACAGACGCGTGGCTTGCTATGACGCGAGGTTCGATTTTCTCAGTAAAGACGGTAAATATCACACGCGCAAGGTCGCTTCGACTCACGCCCGTGATATGTAGCTTCCGCGAATAATTGGACTTCGCTTCGGACCGCTATTGCCCCGCCGCTCCATGTTCCCACAATCACTTCGACAATCCCGTCATTTCTGCCGGTCATGCGCGGCGCGGCGACAATGCGCGCAGCAGAGCCTCAAAGTCCGGAGGAGGCGCGCAGTCTACGGAGACCTTCTTTCCCGAACGCGGGTGCAGGAACTCGAGATGGGCAGCATGAAGGGCAACGCGAGTAATTCGCCGTTCCAAGGCCTCTGCCGGATGATATTTTCTATCACCAATAATCGGATGGCCAAGCGCTGAAAACTGCACGCGGATCTGATTTTGCAATCCCGTGACCAGGCTGACGCGAACCAGCGTCGCGCCGCGGAGCGAGCGCTCGACGGAATAACGAAGTTCGGCGCGAGCTGCCCGTGGATCACGCTCTTTGGTTAACTTTTGAAACATGCCTTCCTGCCGAAAATAGTGAACCAGCGCTCCTTCCCGCGGAGTTACGTGCCCGCGCACGACCGCCAGGTATTGCCGCACCGGAGTGTGGCGCCGGAACTGTTCCACAAGCGCATCTCGATCCGCGGGAGTCTTGGCAAAGAGCAGGATTCCGGATGTGTAGCGATCGATGCGGTGCACGACAAAAGCTCGCTGCCTTTTCGCTTTCAGTTCGGCAGCCAGTAGAGACTGAGCAGAGGGCGCGCTGGAATCGTCGGTCGGAACCGCCAGCATTTTGGCGGGCTTATTCAGCGCGACAACCGCATCATCTTCGTAGAGCTTGACCAGATCCCTTGAAGAACGAGGGCTTGGCCGGCTGTGATTGCGCGGATGATGTTGGCCTTGACGTTTCAAACTGGCTACTTCGACGCCGGTCCGTCTTCCACAATCGCTTCCACAATCCCGTCGATCGTGTCGGTCACGCGCTTGGCAGGCAGATTGAGGTTATTCGACATGATCGAAAAGACGATGGCCTGTCCCGAGTCCGTAGTTGCGTAGCCGGAGAGCGTCTTGATACTGCTGTGGGAGCCTGTCTTGGCCAGCACACGTTTCTCCACGTGCGGACCTTTCAACCGGTCCGCGAGCGTTCCATCGACGCCGGCGATGGGCAGCGTGGATTTATATGTTGCTCCCCAAGGCTGCGCCGAGGCGTAGCGCAGCAGTTGCACGATGGCGTGCGGCGTTGCCATGTTCTGTCGCGACAAGCCCGAACCGTCATAGAAAACATACTGGTCGCCAGCGATGCCCGCCTGCGTCAGAAATTGCCGTATCACTTCTAGGCCGCCTTCGACAGTGCCGGCATTCCCGCGCTCGCGGCCCAGCAGACGCAACAGAATTTCGGCGTGCAGGTTTTGACTGACCTTGTTGATGACGCGCACGTCATCAATAAGCGGCTTCGATTCGTAGCTCGCGAGCGTCACCGGTTGATTGATCTTGCCCGGATAATCGATCGGACGCTCCGGCGGACGCCCAGTCTCTTCACTGCCTCCATGCGACGGAGCTATCGCGGTCGCGGTGAAGGTCGACAGGCTGGCGAGTTCCGTGTGGTGCGTGCGATCGTGGCCATAAATAATGATGCCGCGCTTCTCCAGCAACTGCCGAAAGAGCCCGGCGGCAAACTCGGCGGGTTCTTCGATGGCCAGCGCCTCAGTGGTTCCCGGATCGTCAAGCGGCAGATTTCCCCATAGCGTTACGGTGGTCGAGCCCGGCTCGCGGTTTACATAAAATTTTCGTCCCGTGCCCGCAGGCGTCGTCACAATGCGATTGTCGATGCGGTAGTAGTCGGCAAAGGGATTGAGGCTGACAAATGCTTTCTCACCCGGACGATCGGCGGGCTGGATTTTGACAAACACCACGTTGTCATTCACGGTGAGTGCGGAAACCGGCGCGCCATCGGCCCACACCAGATCGTCCTGGCTCCAGCCCTCGCCATAGCGTTCGAAGGCGAAATAGGAATCGTCGGCCACGATATCGCCGTCGACAAATTTCACACCCTTGGCCACCAGCGAATCGGCGAGCGCTTCAAGCGCCAACAACGGATCGTCGTTGCGTTGCGTCTTCATGTCGTAAGGCAGTTCTCGCCCGGAGAGATTCGGATCGCCGTGGCCGACCAGCACGAGGTCTCCGTTGAGACGGCCGTAGCGGTCGAGCGTGCCCGTGGTCTCAACCGTGGTGCGGAACTTGTACTCAGGCCCTATCAGCGCGAGCGCGGCTGCCGTCGTGAAGAGCTTGGTATTCGAAGCGGGAGTGAAGAGCTTGTCGGAATTTTGCGAGTAGAGGGTTTCCCCGGTGGCCAGGGAAGCAACCTCAATCCCCCAGAAGCCGTGCGCCAGGTCGGGAGAATTCAGGAGCGCCGTAATGCGCGACTGGAGGCGTTGAACAGCGGGCGAAACGGGAGCAGTCGCTGTAACTCTGCCCTGCGATCTGGGATATGCCGTGGGCTTCCCGGGTGGAGTGCTGGACTCGGCCGGGGGCGCTCCGGTTGCCGCAAAGCTGGCGGCAGAGGCCGCAAGGAATGCCATCGCGGCGAGCACAACCGCGCAAAGCAGACGCGATGCTGATCTCTGGCGGGGCATTGCCCAGATTGTAACACCCGCATGAATACAGCCCGTTCTACAATGACTCATCGCACATGCGGGCAATTTTCCAGTGGAAGATCGGGTCGCGCACGCTTGAACTTGGGCGCCGCACGCTGATCATGGGCATCGTAAACGTCACGCCGGATTCGTTTTCGGACGGTGGCCTGTTCATCGACGCTTCGAAAGCTGTGGGCCATGCCGAACGGCTGCTCGACGAGGGCGCGACCATCATCGATATCGGCGGAGAATCGACACGGCCCGGAACCATCGTGGCTGCCGCGGATGCTCCGGTGACAGATTCTTCCGCGCCTTCGTCACTACCCGGGCCGGTCTCCGAAGAAGAGGAGCGCAAGCGCGTCCTGCCCGTTATTCGCGATCTCAAGAAGCGCCGGCCGGACGCCGTGATCAGCGTTGATACCTACAAGGCGAGCGTGGCGCGCGCCGCGGTCAGCGAGGGCGCGGAAGTGGTCAACGATATCAGTGGCTTTCGCTGGGACTCAAAGATGGCCAAAACTCTGGCCGAACTGAAAGTGGGAGCCATCCTCATGCACACGCGAGGCCGCCCGGAGGAATGGCGCACCCTTCCGCCCGTCGGCGATCCCGTGCTGCTGGTGAAGCGCGACCTGCGGCAGTGGGCGGAGGCCGCCACGCTCGCCGGAGTCAAGCGCGATCATCTCGTGCTCGATCCCGGGTTCGGCTTCGGAAAACGGCTGGAGGAGAATTATCCCTTGCTGGCGCATTTTGGCGAACTTCAGCAGATGGGATTTCCGCTGCTGGCTGGAGTCTCGCGCAAGTCTTTCATCGGACGCGCGCTCGCGCACGATGGCCACGACGCGCCCGTGGAGGCGCGTATCCATGGGACGCTGGCGGCGGAAGCATTATTAATTCTGAAGGGAGCGCACATCATCCGCACGCACGATGTGGCGCTGGCTACCGAAGCGGCGCGGCTGGTCGATGCCATCGTGGCCAGCGGAGGGTAGAAAAAGGTAGAAGTTGAAAGTCAAAAATCAGAATTCAAAACTCAGAAGTAAAACCCGCCGTTGAAGATCTTTACTTGA
>CAWEAB010000032.1:0-61883 GCA_963806745.1 uncultured Acidobacteriaceae bacterium | reverse complement strand
GCTGCCGGGATTTGTCGACTCTCACACGCACCCGGTATTCGTGCAGCCGCGGCTGATCGACTTCGAGAAACGCATTGCGGGAGCGAGCTACGAGGAGATCACCGAAGCGGGGGGCGGCATTCGGTCGAGTATCGAGGGCGTGCGCGCACCCGGTAAATGCCCTCGCCGACCGAGATGCTGGCCACGCTGCACGAAATGGCCAGGCACGGCAGCACGACTGTGGAAGCCAAATCGGGATACGGTCTTGATCTTCGATTCGGAAATGAAATCGCTCGAAGCGATCCGGGGTGCGGCGCGACGGTGGGCGGGCACGGTGGTACCGACTTTTCTTGGCGCGCACGCTGTGCCGCCCGAATACAAGGGCCGTCCTGAGGAATATGTCCGGCTAGTCTGCAACGAAATGATCCCGCAGGTCGCCGAACGCAAATTGGCGCAATTTGTCGATGTGTTTGTCGAGCGCGGCGCGTTCTCGGCGCTGCATGCGGAAGCGATTTTTTCCAGGGCCGAGAATACGGCTTGGCCGTGCGAGCCCATGTTGGCCAATTGAGCCAGACACCATTGCGCCCGCTGCTTCGGTATTTTCCAGCCTCGCTCGATCACATGGATCACGTGAACGAGGCCGACTTGCGGGACCTGGCCGGCCTCGAAACGGTCACGACATTTGTTCCCGGGGCAAATTATTTTCTTGGGCTGTCGCGCTATCCGAATGCGCGAAAATTTATTGAGGCAGGAGTGGCCGTTGGGCTGGCCACGGACTACAACCCAGGCTCGTCGCCGACGCTCAGCATGCCGATGGCGATGTCGCTGGCATGCACGCACATGAAGATGACGCCGGCGGAGGCGATCTCGGCGGCCACGATCAACGGAGCATGGGCGCTGCGAATTGCCGAGCGGAAAGGCTCGATTGAGGCGGGGAAAGATGCGGACCTGGCGGTATTCGATGTCAAAGACTATCGCGAGATTCCATACTGGTTTGGAGGCAATCGCTGCGCGATGACGATTCTGAACGGAACACTCTGAAGGGACTTTGTGGGTGGAGAGGCCGGTCCGGGACCGTCGTAAGCGTTGCTTGCGATCTCCCTGCGGATAACGGGGCGAGACCGACGCGAATGGGTCTGCGAAAAGGGTGATTGGATCGCGGATTTGGACCGATAGCGCAGGGGTTGTTATAATTCACAAGTTCCGCACGCTCTCAGCGAACTGGCCGTGATCGGCCTCCCGCCGAATAGCAGCGCGCAGCTGGCAAAAAGATTTGCCGGACCTCTGCGATGCGGAAAACGAAGTGGCCAGGTAGCTCAGGTGGTAGAGCGCAGCCCTGAAAAGGCTGGCGTCGGCGGTTCAACTCCGTCCCTGGCCACCATATTTATCAGTGACTTAGCAGACCACCCGCAAATTTCACACCTGTGGTTTCGCTACGGCCTTCAGTAACGGCTTTCGAACAGGGCTGGTTAACTTCCCGCATGGCTCTGACTTCTAGGGCCCTATCCAGAAGTCCTACGATAGGGCAAGCCCTCGGAATCACGGGCTGAGAACGGGCTAGAGCATTTTGGCGATTCTCTGTATCCCTATGAAAATGATGGTAGGCCCTAATGGACTCGAACCGTCGACCCCTTCCGTATCGAGATTTGTTCATATCCGGCTCCCGAGTGCATGAAAGACTGGGGTGGCCTGGCTTTTCTGGGGAAGACGATTCCTTCCTCGCAATTGCGATTCTCTGTCGAGTTGACTTCCTTCCCGAGGTCTCCCTAACATGGCCCTCAACCGATTCGACCGCTCGGAACCATGACTAATCACGAGAGATCGCTTATTCGAGTATTTGCCATTGTTTTATTACTGCCGGTATTAGCTAGCGCGCTACTCGCACAGGGTGTGCCGTCGGTCACAGTGAACTGGAATAAGAAGTTTCCCATACGCACGACACCGACGTTGCAGGCCGTGATCAACCCCATGCTGCGGCGGGGATCGCCGATTCATGATGCCGCGTTCAACGCGCTCGCGAAGATCGGGTGCGACTATGCGCGTTATGCGTTCTGGTTTCCTTATCCGAAGATGGCCGTTGCTGAGTTGCGGCCTCCAGAGAAGGACCAGACATTTTGGGATTTCCAGTACATGGATCCGCTGGTCGAGGATTTTGTGAAGGCGAGCGACCGACGGCCCGTGGTTTGGAGTTTCAGCACGATTCCAGAGTGGATGTTTACGACGACGCAGCCCGTGGCGTATCCGGAGAATCCCAACCAGGTTGACTGGGAGTACACACAGGGCAACCAATTGCGCGATGTTAAGGAACTCGCCGACTACTATGGGCGGATCGCGAGTTGGTATATGCAGGGCGGGTTCACCGATGAATTGGGCAGGTATCACGCATCAGGACATCATTACGACATGCGCTACTGGGAAATCTTCAACGAGATCGACTCGGAGCATGAGCCTACTCCGGAGCAATATGTCGAGCGATACGATGCGATTGTGGAAGCTGTACGCAAAGTTGCGCCGGAGATGAAGTTTGTTGGGCTGTCGCTGTCGTACCCGGCGGGCGGACAAAAGATGTTTGAGTATTTCATGAATCCGAAGAATCACAAGCCGGGAATTCCGCTGGACTACATTTCGTTTCACGTCTATGCGGCCCCGGGGGCGGACCAGACGCTCGATCACTGGCAGTTCACCTTTCCGGACCGGGTAAGCGAGTTTGTTGGAGAGGCGCGGTACATCGCGCAGATCCGCGACCGTTTGTCGCCGTCGACGAAGATCATGGTCAACGAGGCGGGCTCGATTCTCTCTGGCGATATGGTGCAGGGCGAGCCGAACCATGTGGAGAAGGCGATTCCGCCGGAATATTGGAACCTGAGCGGCGCTTTCTACGCGAGTCTCTATGTGGAAATGGCTCGATTGGGAGTGGACGTGATTGGCGAATCTCAGTTGGTTGGATTTCCGAGCCAGTTCCCGAGCGTGACCATGGTCGATTGGGCGACGGGAGAACCGAATGCGCGCTACACCGTGCTCGAGTTACTGAAAGACAATCTCGGACCGGGCGACCAATTTGCCGATACGGAGGTTCTGCCAAATGGCGCGCCTGCGGACTCGGATGCCCTGAATGTGCAGGGCTTTATCGCTGCCGGGAAGCGGAAGCTGATCGCGATCAACCCGCGGAATCGCGAGATCTCAATCGATCTGCCGAAGGAGTGCGCAAGTGCTTCGGCACAGACCATCGGTGGCGCTTCGCCTAAGGTGGTAAAGCAGGACGTTCCGCAAACTCGATTCCTCATACCGGCTTTTTCTGTGTCGATTCTTACGCTGAAGGACTAAGTTGGAGCTTTCATTGGTCAGGTCCGACTAATACTGACAATCACTCCGCATCGCCAACACAGCGAAAGCCGATGGTTCCCGAGCGGTCGATGCTTGGAGCCATCAGTAAGTACTTACCGTGCTCTGATAACTTGTAGGCCTGCGGGAAATACCATCGGGAGCCCTGAGGCTGGTAGTGGCTGCCTCCACGAAGGACGACTGCTCGTGTGTGGTCGTCGGCAAATTCGTCGGTCCATTGCCAGACGTTGCCGACGAGGTCCATCACGCCGAATGGGCTCGCGCCTTTAGGGTGCGCGGTGACATCGCTTGCGGGTGCGAGATCACGGCCGCGATCGGGCGTTGGGACAGCCTGCGGAACCCAGTCGTTGCCCCATGGATAGATGCGGCCGTCCGTGCCCTGCGCTGCATACTGCCACTCCCACTCGTGCGGAAGACGCTTGCCGGTCCATTGAGCGTACGCGCGCGCGTCTTCGAGCGATACCCACGTGACCGGCTTGTTTGCCCAGCCGGAGGGGTAGTTCCGGCCGCTCCAGTCTTTGAGAAAATTGTGGTCGTCACCGGGATGGTAGTGAGTGGCATCGAGGAACTTCTTGAAGTCAGCGTTCGTGACGGGATAGGTGTCGATCCAAAAAGATTTGATGTGAACCGTCGCATCGTGAAAGCGACGAGCGGACGGCTCCCACGGATATTGGAAGTCAACGCCTTCGTCGTTCATGCCTTCGATTTCGATTCCGTTGACGCGGAAGACGAAATCGGCTTCCGGGATGCGGACCATACCCTCGGGTTCAGAAACAGGAGGCTTGGTCTTGGGAATCTCGACGACGTGCTGGGGCATCGCGACCCATTCGCGGGGAAAAGAACTCAGCGGAGTTTGCGCGAGAGCGCGCATGGCTTGCAAAAGATCGTTTAGCGTACGGTCGGCCGCGGACGTCTGAAGGATTGCGCCGTAGCCGCTCGGTTCCAGGTCGAAGCTCAGGATCGAATCGCCATTTTCATTCACCGGACGGATCTCTACTCCGTGCCAAAGGTCGAAATAGCGTGATCCCTCTTTGTAAGTCACGGTAAGTTGTCGTCCTGAGACGGGATAGTGATTACGATTCACAACTGTCCAGAGCGCCGATTGCTCGCCCGGCCAGCGGCTGGCAAAGACGCCGAACTGCTGCATGTAGACGTTCGGCTCCCATCGGGGGCTGATGAGCAACGAGGGGTAAGCGCGCTCGATGGTCGCAATGCGGCGCAGAGCCTCCGCGTCTCGCGGCGTCATCTGGTTCCAGATGCCCCAGATGTTTTCCCAACTTTCGAAGCCGGTGCCGTTGAAAAATGCGAATTGAAGATCGTCGAGATGGTCGTGCGCCCAGCGATCACAGACGTGCACCATGTGCCGCGGCTCCAGCCATTTGTAGGTGCTGACAGTAGGAGCGAAATCATACTTCCAATAGCCCCATGACATGTTGTTATAAGCGAGCATTTCGTTCGAGCCGAAGCCCAGCTCTGGCTCCAGGGTCACGGGATGACCAATGCTGTCTGATGCGGTGCGAAAGGCGCGCACCATACCTTCGAGCGTATCTCCGTTGATTCCATCTGCGTCAATGTCGGAGAGATAGCGCGAGGTGGCTACCCAGTTCGGAGCGCCTTCGTCGCGAGTGCCCTGGTCCCACATCATGACCGGAAAGAGGACTCGCACGCCGCGACGATGAAATTGCTCGACAACTTTCCTCATCTCAGCGGCGCCGCCCGGAAGATCGCGAAAAAGATCGTATTCATTGCGGCTGTCTATGCCTAAGTTTGGATAAGTGGGCCAGAGTAGCACGCTATCGATACCGCCGTAGCGCTTATCGAGATCGGCGAGATACCGATCGACTGTATATTGGCGCTTGACTGGATCGTAGAAGAAGCGATCCTGCGTCATCATCTGCGGCTGGACGAAACTGCTCTGAGTCCAGAGAAGTTCGGGCCGCGCATATTGCGATCCGTCGTATCCGATGCGAAGCAGATGCTCGGCGCGCCAGTGCTTGATGTCATTCAGCCAATCCGCGATGTCGGTCCTGGTGCAGGTGGCAGCGCGAGTGCTATCCCAGTCTGGAACAGATTGGCAGGCCGGGGCGGGGATCTGCTCGGAGTGGGGAGTATTGGCTGCATCCTGTCCAGAGGCCGCGCTTGCAAAAAAAGATGGTAACCACACAAGAAGGATAGATAAAATGCGTTTCATAAACGATCTCCGCCTAGCCGACCTTTTAGGATTTGTGAACGACCGCTCAAGGCCGCGGGAAACTACCGAGTCGCGCGGACGGCTCTCGCAGGCTCTTCGCGAGGGCCTAGACCAGAGGAAATCGCCTTCAGCAGTTTCCCGTCGGCTGTGTCGCCGCTCAACTCCCAGATCATGATGCCCTGCAAGCCGTGATCCTTCGCATACTTCGCCTTCCCCACGATGGATATCTCATCGTCATAAGTCCAGAATGTAGTGCCATCGAAGAGCCACGGTGCTTGCGATTTAGGATCACGATAGACGGTGAACTTACCGGCAAGGGAGGCGATGACGTTATACGTCGCGTCGGCGCGCACGGGCTCACCGAGTTGAAACAGTCCGTGGCTATCAGTCGCAACCTGGCTCCATGAATAGCCATAAAATGGCATTCCCATCAGCATGCGCGAGAGTGGCACGCCTGCTTGTTTATAACTCCAGATGGTTGCATCGACGTTGCCGTCTGGCTCCGGATCGCCGGCAACGTGATAAAGCGGTGCAACCAGCCCGGTCTTCTTGCTCCATGGCCCGGCATAGTCGTAGTTCATGATGCCGACTTCGTCGGCATAAAGTGCAACCTGCCCCATGTCAAGGTGCTGAAAAGTATTGCGCGCTGTGCCCATGGCCACGGTTAGAAGATAGTTTGGTCCGGCCGCGTTCAACTGGCGGCGGAACTCGGCCAGGAGTGCGACGAAGTTCAGTTTGTCGGCTTCTTCCGGATACTCCCAGTCGACATCGATGCCGTCGAAGAGTCCGGGGGCCACGATGCCGTCAGCGATCTTGCCCTGGATAAACTGCTGGACGCAGGAAGTAACGAAAGCTACGTGATTTTCTGGTTGCGCCGCTTTCACGAAGACGTCAGGCGTGCCTTCGAGAGAAATCAAAACCTTCATGCGCGGATAAAGCTTCTTGAGCTCCTGCAACTGGTGAAAGTTTCCGCGAAGAGGCATAGCGGGCGTATCGGCCGTGCCGTCGACGCTGTCTTCGGCGGGAAAGGAGAAGGTGAGGTCGACATCGGGATCGGCAACCACGCATCGGCCATCTTTGACGTTGGCCTGCGAATAGTTGATCTGATCGAGGACGGAGATGGCGCCGCGTGAGATCAGATCCTTGAGGAAAAACTGGCGGCGCATACTGTCGCCTCGGAAATAGCCGACCACAATTGGCCGAGGCGCAATAAGCCCAGTTGCGGCAGCGGCGGGCATTGGCGCGGGTTTTGACTGAGCATTTGATTGCGCGAAGGAAGCGGAGGCAACGAGACAGAAAATCAAGGCGAATAAAGTCGATTCGACTTTGGTTCGATTTGTCTGCGAGAGCTTACTTTGCGGCATTTCCCGGACCTCCTACAGGGTGGATGCGCGGAATGCGCTGCTCAACTTTCGGCAACGGAGGAAACGGCGCATGTGGCTCCGTCTGATACCAGTAAGCAACCGAAAAGAAATTATCGGAACGGTGATTGGCATGGCCATGCTCGATGGTTGCCTTCAGACTCTTCATAAATGGAATGGGTGAATCGAGATGGAAGCGATAGACCGAGGAGCGGCTGCCGGCTAGTTCTGGACCTTTGACGGGCGCGCCATAGAGACCGTACGAGAAGGCATGGTCGCCGAAATCCCACGCGCCTAGGAAATAGTCCTCCGATCCCGTGCCATTGATCGAGGGGAACTTCTCGCCATCGACGAAGAACATATCGTCGCCCTCGCCCCACCAGCCGTCCTGATTCTGAAGGACAGACATCGTCACGCCAACAAAATGGCCTTGCCCCGTCGCCTCCATCCAAACGTAATTTCCAGTGCCGTCGAGATTCTTCCGGGCCGTGATTGCGCTCGCATCGTTCGAGTCCCAATCGCTGGTCCAGCCCTTGGCCGGCGTTGCCTGGCGATATTGGGCATGGAAATACAGCGTGTCGGCGGGCAGGTCTTTGTTCAGTGACTGGTAGTCGATGTTGAAATAAAATGAATCGACATTCTCGCTACCCTCGTTCGCTACCGTGATTCGCGCTCGTTTATGGAAGGGCATGGGGAAAAAACAGTTCAGCGCTTTATCGGATGCGACGGACAACGGAACGGACTCAAACTGGAAATAGTCGCCGAGTCCGAGGCCGAAGAAATCGCCGATGGGAGCTTCCACGCTGGGCGAGGTCTCATCGTCCCAAAACGCGCGCAGGACAAGCTTCTTGAGGTGGTATTTCTCCGGCGACGCGATCGTGAACCAAATGTGGGTAATCTTGCCGGGACCGGCGGTGTCGAGAAGTGTAATTGTCTGGCCGGGAGCTATCTTCACGAAGTCGTCATTGCCGCCGGTGCGGTCGTAACTCGATGCCCGCTTCTGAACATACTCGCGCGGCGCGTAGAGAGCGGAGAGCTGCGAGTCCCAGGTGCCGGAATTCTGCGCCACCGCGGAAACAGAGATCAGCAGAGTGATGAGTCCGATTTTCAACTCGTGAGAAGAGACAATGCTCATCGTTTCACCGCGAGATTCGCGCGATATAAACTGCGAAAGGCTCGAGATCGATCCTCTCGACGCCGTGGATGGACGCCGCGTCTTGAGTCGTCAACAAGGTCGTTGCTTTAGCCGAAGCAAAACCCTGGGCCGCGAGGCCAAAGCCAACTTGCTGTTTCTTATCCGACATATTGAGGACCACCAGCACCGCCTCGTTCTTATAACGGCGCAGATAGGATAGAACGTCGGAATTGCCCTCATCGAGAGCAACGTAGTCCCCATCGAGTAAGGCCGGTTCATGATGCCGCAGCGCAAGAAGATGTTTATAGAATTGGAGCACTGAGCCCGGATCATTCAGCTCACTTGCCACATTGTGAGTCTTATAACTTGCGGGAACCGGCAACCATGGCTTCGCCTGGCTGAACCCGGCATTTGGCGAGTCGTTCCATTGCATCGGCGTGCGCTCGCCATCACGGCCCTTTTCTTTCGGCCATCCGGCAATGCCGATCGGATCCTTCACGTCCTCCTTGCGGACCGGATCGTTGTTCTCCATGCCCAGTTCTTCGCCGTAATACATGACGGGCGTGCCGCGAAGCGTCAGATACATTCCAGCCATGACCTTCGCAATCTGGTCGTTGTGCACGCCGTCGCCATAGCGGTTATAGGAGCGAGGCATGTCATGATTGCCGATGACATAGACGGGCCATCCGCCCGTTGACTCAACGTTCCCGATCTGCGTACGAAACTCCTTTGGCGATAGCTTATTCACCTCGCAAAACATAAAATCCATCGGCATCTGGATCTCATCGTTGCGGTCGCCATAGTACTCCTTGAGTTCCTCACGGTTCGAGGTGTAAGTCTCTCCGATCAGGACTGCGTCGTATTCATCGGCGACCTTACGAAGCCTCTTAAGTTCGGTATGGACCTCGGGCAGCTTGTCGTTGTACTTATTCTCCATGTTGGGATCGCCGAGGTCATTCTTACCGTCAAGAACTGGATTGTCGTGAAGCTGCGGATCTTCGAACAAAAGGTCGACCGCGTCGAGCCGGAATCCCGAGACGCCGCGCTTGTACCAGAAACGCGTGACATCGAACATCGCATTTTCGACGGCAGGATTGCGCCAGTTGAGATCGGGCTGGCCAACGGCAAAGAAATGATAGTAATACTGGCCGGTCTTGGGATCGAACTGCCATGCCGAGCCACCGAAGCCGGAGATCCAATTGTTGGGCGGAACGCCTGGCCCCTTGCCGTCGCGCCAGATATACCAATCGCGATGCGCCGAATTGCGAGAGGACGCCGAATCCAGAAACCACTTATGCTGCGGAGAAGTGTGATTCAGCACGAAATCCATAATGATGCGGACGTCGTGCTTCTTGGCATCCTTCGACAGACGCTCGAAGTCGTTCAGTGTTCCGTACATCGGGTCGATGTTTTCGTAGTCGGAAACGTCGTAGCCGAAATCCACCTGGGGCGAGGGGTAACAGGGAGTGATCCAGATGGCGTCGACGCCGAGGTCTTTCAAGTAATCGAGGTGGGAGTCGATACCTTTGAGGTCGCCGATGCCGTCGTTGTTGCTGTCGGCAAAGCTGCGCGGGTAGATCTCATAAAAGACAGCGTGCTTCCACCACTCCTGGCCGCCGTGGTCTGAAGCCAGCTTCTGTGCGGAAGAAAGGGTAAACAGCAAAATGATCGCGATAAATAGGAAGCCAAACCTCTTAGCCGTTTCAAGCATTCGCACGTCCCTGATGTTCTGACGAAATTGAGTCCCGTAGGAGTTCATTTTCCCGCGAAATGAAACACGACCGTGGCCTGCGGATCCACGCCCGGCGGGTCTTCCGGAAGCCGCACTCGTACCTTCGCGCTGCGCTCCCCCGTTCTTTCGAGTTGTGCGCCATCGATCGACGAGAGCTGGCGCGAATCCCACGCGGATAACTCATAACTTTCTCCGGACGTCCCGGAAAGAAGAAACGTCAATCTATCCCGCGACGCCGACCACGATTCACTCAACACGCGCAGGCCGTGGCTTTTGCCTCCGAGGGCTGGAAGAGTGGGCTCCCAACTCAATTCGAAATTATTGTCCACTCCGATCTCAAGCTCCGACTTGCCGGCCGGGATCGGGATCGTAATGGTTACGTGCTGGTCTGTTGTGTTCGTTTCCAGGTTGAACGGCACGTTTCGTCCATTCAGACGAACTTGCCTGACCCGGGCGCGGGGACTAAGTGCCGGAGAAAATTTCAGGGAGCATGGCCTGCGATCCGGTTTTGCGCTAGCCGCACGAATCTCGAGGTGGAGGCGATCCGGCATCCGCTGATAGTCCACACTGACGCTGTCTTCTCCGAGCCGGAGATTATCGACCGAAAATCCATTCCAATCCGCGGGGATATGCGGCGCGAAGGTCAGCTGGCAATCGATTGCATCGGCTTCCAATCCCATGAGTCCCCGCAGCAACGGGCTGACGACCATGGCCGACGACCAGACCTGATGGGGCGAGCCGGTCGAGAGCGTTTGGTAATAGTCGCCCGAAAGAACCTCGGTCACATGTCCGAGAGAGCCGTCGAGCGCCAGGAGCGCGTTCGCGCGCAGATTGGTGTAAGCGGGAAACGCACGATGATAACGATATTCGCCGACCGACGCCCAGCCCGTGAAGAGCGGCCATACCGTTCCGAAGTGATATCCACCCGGATCATATTTCGAGTTTTGCGAGGAGATAATGCGCATGCCCCAATCAGTCTGATGCGTTGGGCGGGCCAGTTCGCTAATCATCTTCTGCGTGTGATCTCCGTCCAGAAGACGAAACCACATCGGAACCGTGGCAAGTACACTCGGTGTGTCCATGCGGTTGTTGTCAGAGTCCAGAGCGTAGGCGTAGATCTGTTTGTCCGGCGACCAGAAGGTTTTGTCGAGCAGAGATTGCTGGCGATTGCAGATGCCGGATAAATCGGTCGCGATATCTTCCTTCCCGACAAGGTGCGCTAAATGGGAAAGGGCGCGCACTGCTTCGACTCCCAAGCCAGCCTGATACAGTTCGGTTTGGAGCGGACGCAGCGGCCCCCCCTCAATCCAGCCATGGCCAAAGTTGGCGTTCTGGGCAAGACCCTGGGCGTTGTACGTCGATTGCAAGAAGCGATAGGCCTTCCACAGGCCATCCCACTTGTCGCGGGCGAACCCGACATCGCCGCTCTCCGTTACGTAATCGTCGATTGCGATGATGAACAGCGGCGTGGCATCGGCGGAAGCGTAAGCGAACGGCATTTTGAACCAGTCCATCAAGCCGGTGCTTTGCGAAATTTCATGTGGAATCTTGCCATCGGCTCTCTGATACTTGCCCAGGAATTCCAGAGCACTGCGCACATGGGCAAAATCGCCTTCGGCGTTCAGCGCGAAAGAGGTCCACTCGGCATCGCGGCCAAAAAACCACGCAAATCCCGGCCGATAGTCGTTCTGGGCGGTATTAAATCCAGCAACCAGCCCTTCGCCCAGGAACGGATTTTGCACTACTCCCTGCAACATGCTGACGCGCGCCCAGTCGTAGGCGCTTTCAAGCTGGGCATCCGGGATATGAATGCCCACCGTTCGCGCTAGATAGTCGCCGTAATAGCTCGATGATTCTCGCAACAAAGTAGCGTAATCGTTGAGAAGATGCTGATAAAGTCGAACGGCTTCCGCCCGTCCGGAAAACGACGCGGCGATAGCAATCAGTCTCGTCTCTTTTCCTTTGTTGACCGGCCCGAGCAGAAGCGAGTCTTCGCTCGAAGAGAAATAATTGGTGGCATATTCCTCAGCATTCTTAGTTGCAGAAGCCGAGCCGACGAGAACCTCGAATTTTCCGCTATCGTCAGCGAAATGGAACGCATGTAGCGCGGGATCCCATTCCGCCATCGAGTCAGCGACGTGTCCTGGCCACTCTAGTTGAAAATCCCGGCGGAAAACGGCTTCCACCTCGATCGGGCTGCGGGTTTCGATCTCCAGGGCGATGACGGCGCCCGCCTCGTGCACAGGAACGAATAGCGTTTCGCGAACCGAGAAAGCGTCGCTCGCGTAGACGATGGTGGTCGATTCGGGACGGACAATCAGCGTCCGCGCCAGCGTCTCCGCGGGAATGACAACGCCATCGACATGAAATTGCAGATGAAAATCAGTAAGGATTTTGAGCGGATAGGCCCAGGCTTCAACGGTTCCTTGCTCATGCCCGAGAATGGCGGCGCGGGTGCCGAGCGCCGAGACGAACTCCCACGGACGCACCGGTCGCGAAAGTTCGAGAGGCTTGCCTGGCTCAGTCGCAAACGCGAGGCTACAACAAAGAAAAGCAACGCAGGCGAGAAGCGCCGCCATTCCCGCGCGCAATCGTTCGCCAAGAGGGCGGCAATAGACAGTCATATTCCGATTCTACGAACCATGCCGGACTCGCTGCACATATCAGTTTGCGGGCGTGAGGCTTGCCGCGTACATCTGATCCAGAAGATCCTGTGATTGCCCGTCATAGTCCGCGTCGAGCGACCACATAAACGTCCCGCCGAGATTCTGCTGCCAATCGCAATACCAGACGCGATAGTACGTTGAGTAGGCGTCGTCATAAGTAATAAAGCCCGGCTTTCCGCCTTTTCTCAACATATACGGCACAAGCGCGACCTCATCGTAAAAGCGTTTCCCATCCCTTCTGGTTGATACGTTGCTTGATGAAGGTGCCATAGTTCACCGAGCGAACCGAGGCGTCGCACTCCCCATCCTTCCGGCGGCTCGCATTCGAGCACTCCCCCCACAGCGCACTTACGTTTGTATAGAAGTATCCGTAAAACGGCGTGCCCATGTTCAACTGCGCGGGCGCAACACCTTCCTGAAGAAAGATGCTGATCGCCTCATTGGCCGCACCGCCGGGCTGGCACTCCCACGGATCGGGATCGCTCGGATCCCAGATGATCTCGGAATTCAGCTGCCCGTCTTCGGTCCACGGGCCGGCGCAGTCATACATCATGATGTTGAAGTAATCGACGCAGAGGATCAACCTGAGGAATCGCGTATCCCGATCCCGATCACCCCACGGCGGAACGTCGGCGGAAATCACATAAGTCGGCGATGTAAGCGTGTTGCGCAGGTCCTGCATCAGCCCGTAGAACGTATCGGTCTCGTCGGCAGTGGGATACTCCCAGTCGATATCGATCCCGTCGTATCCGTTTTGACTGATGAAGTCCCACAAGTTGCCAACGAGGGTGGCTGTGAGATTTGGATTGCCATCGAGAGCGCCGAAATCGCCGCCGATGCCGAGCAGCACCTTCACGCCCGCTTTGTGCGCCTTGCGGATCAATTCGGGCTCCAGGAATCCATCGGGAACAGACAGGCTGCCGTCGGAGCCGAAACTCACCCCGTAGTGATTGATGTGCGTCAGCTTCTTATAGGGAATCTGTTTCGCGCCGTAGGCCGGAGTCTGATACTTGCTCCAGTATCCGTAATCGCCGACGACGCGCTTGGTTAATTGAGACTTTGAATTGTTCGAGGAACGCTGGGCACGAGCCGATGTGGGGAGGGCACCGGTTAGCATTATGGTTGTCGCTGCCGTCCAAAGAACTAACTTGCGGTACCCCCAATGACTTCTCATACCGATTCCTTATTGTGCCGAGGTCTTGAGTCTTGATCCAGTTGCTCACCTACCAAGCTAAAAGTTGATCTTCAACGCCAACTGTACCTGGCGGGCTCCGATCGGCGACATATAGAACAGCTGACCAAAATCTCCGTATCCAACATTCAGAGTATCGTCGCCGTACGGACCGGGCGTCCCCATGCTGAAGGTCGGATGGTTGAAAGCGTTCTGGGCTTCCAGGCGAACTTCGGCATTTAATCCTTCATGCAGCTTCGACATAGGAAATTCTTTTTCGATCGACAAGTCGCTCTTGAAGGTCATTGGGCTGCGAATATCACTTAATGCACGAGGAGCATTCCCCAGAGTAAATTCGTCAGGCGACTGGAATACTTCGGGGTTGGCAAAATACTGGTTTACCCAGTTGGCATGGTTGCCGCCGTTACGCCGCGGCGTGCCTGTAATGTTGGGCCGTTGACAACCGTAGGTGGGAAGCGGCGTACCGCAACCTCCCACAGTAACAACAAGCGGGCGTCCGGCGGAGATTCGCCAGATGCCGTTCGTCTTCCATCCTCCGATGATGGAATCGAGCGCCTTGGGCATGTTGCCCAGGAACATGCGCCCATGCCCAAACGGCAGGTCGTATGTGTAAGTGAATTGCACCACGTGCGGTATATCGAAAGTCGAAAGGCTTCTTTCCAGCCAAGGTTTATTGGGATCCTGAAGGCTGGTAAGACTGCCTTCCCAGGTTACGTTATCGTCGTAGGTGGAAGCGTCGTCGATCGACTTAGACCATGTGTAGGTAACCAGGAACTGTAAGCCATTCGAATATCGCTTTTCCGCCTTGATTTGCAGACCGTGGTAGATGGAGTTGGCGATCGGCTGCACATCCGTCGTCACTCCTGTAAATTCAGGATAGGGGAGCAGAAGTTGGTAGCCTTGCACGGTCGGCGCGGAAAGCGTGCTGTTGGGATCGCTGATCGGGCCGCCATTCGCCGAGGAAAATGGATTTTGGACATAGTTGAGAAGGGCATTCAGCTGATTTTGCGAATATTGCTCGATCTGTGGTCCGAGAATCTGAGGATTGTTCGCGCCGCTGAAATAGAGGTGCGTTCCTTTCTTCCCGATGTACTCCACATCGACGACAACATTCCCGGGTAGTTCGTGCTCAAAGCCGAAGCTCCAGCTCTGTTCGTAAGGAGTTTTGATGGCATAGCCGCTGCGAATAGGGCCAACGGCATTGAAGCCGACGTCGTTCAGGAGGCCCAGCGAACTCCCTTCCGGCTGGACAAAGCCGTTTGGAAAAGGATTGCTCAGGTGAAGATAGGGCGTTGCGCCATCATTGTTATAGGTGGTAATCACGCTGGTGCCAACGTTGTAGCCCTGCGTGCCGTAACTTCCAAGGCCGTTCGCACCCGAACGAGTCTGACCGAAATAAATGCCGTAGCCTCCGCGAAACACCGTCTTGCTGTTGAACTGGTAGGCCAAACCAAAACGAGGCGCAAGATTGTTCCAGTCCGTGTCCCAGTTCGTGCGATTGTTCCCATTCGTAAATCGCTCGCCGCCATACAGGGTACGGGTCACGGTATCCTGCGTGAGCGGATCGGTGTATGTGATCGACCCTCCGTTTAGAGGATTGATGACACTTGGATCCCACCAGTTCTGCCGGTTGTGACGTTCCGTTCGAGGCAGGGAGAGCTCATAGCGCAGTCCAAAGTTGAGGGTAAGGTTGGGTCTGGCTTTCCAGTTGTCCTGGGCGAACCAGGCGTACTGTAAGCTTTCCATCGCCGGCCGAAATTGGATTTCATAACCGCTGTTGCCTCCTCCCAGCATCTGCCCCATGAGGAAACTGGCCATCGTGTCCCCGCCGTTGGGATTATCTTCGGAGTTGTTCTGTGAGGTGCCAGTGGCATCGAAGGAGAAATTTCCCAGGGGTGCGTTGGTCTGAATGTAGTTGATCTGGTGCAGACGGGCGTCAAAACCAAATTTCAGTTCATGCGCGCCGTGCACCTTGCTGAGCGTGACCGCTAACTGCCCTGTATTTTCTCCCTGACGGTAGTTGCCATATGGGTTATCGCCGACGCTGGTGAATCCCGCCGACTGGTAGCCATGGAGGAAGATGGCGGGCACGCCGACGAACCCGTTCGATGCCAGATATGACGGGAAACCGAGCGCGCCGAGCGGGTCCGGCGTACTGCCCGCGTATGCATATTGATTCTGGTGGAAGGCGGCGCGCGTGAAGCCGAGCGTCGTAATCAACAAGGTCGAAGGATTGAAGGTGTGGGAGAAGTTGAGCGCGAACGTGTGGGCGGTCGAGGTATTGGGGCCCGTGGCGCAAGGATCGACAAAGTTATTAAAGCAGCTCCAGCCGGTGTAATGGCTATCCCATTCTTGAGCATATTTGCCCGTCAACATGTTCTTCTCGTTGAAGCGCTGGTCGATCTTGATCTCCATCTTTGCATCGGTGCTATGGTTGGGGCCCGAACCTGCCCAATTGTTGTACGGGTCGCCCGAATCGAGGTTAGACGCGGGAAACATGTTCAACATCGTTTGCGCCACGGGATCAATTAGATTGCCGGCAACACCCGGAGCCGGCTCAAGGTTGGGAGGAAGATTCGGACTGCCGGGGCTGATGTACGTGGCAATGTCGTTGTAGGGAATCGGCGTGTTGCGGACCGCGAAACCCTGGTTCTGGTCAAATACACCACTGTAGGGATCGTAGATCTGTCCCGCAGAGACGCTGCAAATTCCGTTCTCATCGAACGTCCCGCCCTGGTCCCCGCACAGTTCGCCGAAATCACCTGTGCGCTCCAGACTTGATGGAACTCCCGCCGAAGCGGTGCTTGCGGAAATCGCTCGCGTCCCTTCAAAATCCGCGAAGAAGAATGTCCGGTTCTTGAAAATGGGGCCGCCAAAGGTTCCTCCATATTCGTTGCGCTGTCCTTTTGGCCGGGGGTTCCCGTAGTAATTAGCGAACCAGTCGTTCGCATCGGTGACGGCATTGCGCAGGAAATCGTAGGCGCTGCCGTGAAACTGGTTCGTGCCCGAGCGCGTCACCATGTTGATCACCGATGCTCCGGTGAAGCCGTATTCGGCGCTGAAATTCGTTTGCTGAACTTTGAATTCCTCGACGGCCTCTACCGGCGGGTTATAGGCCATCTGGGTGATTCCGCCGTTTGGTTCGAAATTCGTCACCGACGCGCCGTCCAGAAGAATGTCGGCGGACGCGCCACGGCTGCCGTTTGACACAAAGCCCGTACTCCCGCAATTGTGGCACTGATCGTCCATATCGGTGACGCCGGGTGCGAGGTAGGTTAGTTCGGTGGCGTCGCGATTGATGAGCGGCAGATCATTAATGAACCTGCGGTTGATGAGTTGGCCGGTCGTGGCATCCTGGGTGGCGACGGTTTCGCCCTGCGCGGAAACCTGCACGGTCTCCTTGGCCGCCACCATGGTCAGACTAAGATTGGCGGTCGCGTTGTCGTCGACATTGACTTTGATATTGGTCACGATGGTCTTGTCAAAGCCCTTCATTTCAGCCGTGACGGAATAAACACCCGGAGAGACCGCTCGGAACAGGTAGCGCCCGGTATTGTCCGAGGTGGTCGTGAACACGTATCCCTTCTGCTGATCCGTCAGCGTGACCTTCGCATTCTGTACAATCGCGCCGCTGGGGTCGGTCAGCAATCCACTGACAGTTCCGAAGTAGCCTTGCCCCAATAGAAGCGCGGGTACCAGAACGACGGCGGCGAAGACGGCGACTCGAACAGCCCGAGGAACCGTTGAAGACGGCTTAGAGACGGATGTAATCATGCTGACCTCCGTGAATCGAGTGGTAGCAGGCAGTGTGCAGAATTTTTGCGGAAGCATTGCCTGGCGTTGGGACGCCGATGTAGTGCCCGTTCCAGAACTCTATCAACTCGGCATTTTTCCCAACATTAAATCGTTTCATTGGACAAGCGATTATGAGAAGGTCGGCTTAAAAAAGCAAGGACGATTATCACGAAAAGCCGCAAAGAATCGTAAAACTATTGGGGCAAGCCGGGCACAGAGGGCAAGAGTGCTCCAGAACCTCAAACCATTCAAAGTCTGATATTTCCCAGAGAAAGTGAAATTTCGATGTCCTCATACAAGAACGGCAGTGTAGGCTGGAAAACTTTTTCGATCAAGACTCGCAGGACGGCATTACACTGGGTGCGCTGAAATCCTTAATTAAATCGTTTTATGATATCTGGCGCGTTCTTGATCGCCGGTGGCGCCCGGCCATGGAGTTCCTGTGAATCGAACAAAGGCAATACTCAACCTGCTTCTGGCCCTCGCGGTAGTTCGTGCAGTCCCGCTTGCCCAAACCATTCATGTCGACATCAATCCAGACAGCGCGACCAATCATTTCCGCCCGAACGAGACCCTTGGCGCCGGCGTCGACCGCATCCCTGCCGAGGCGATCGATCACGACTTGATTCAACCGAATCTGGACCGTGCTCTTGCCTCGGGCTGGCAGCCTGTGACCTATCGCCAAAATACCGAGCTCTCCATCGAGGCATGGCACTGGAATCCGCAGGGTACGTGGAGCGAGGCTGGAGAAAAAGGATACTTCGTCGGTTCGGCTACGCCTGGCGAGCCAATCCGCTATTCATACGGTTATCCGTTGTCCCATCGTGGATTCACACGAAACGATGGCACTCCGGACGCCGGCTACTCGCGCCTCACCGATGGCGACGAAAACACGTATTGGAAGAGCAACCCATACTTGACCGAACGATTCACCGGAGAAAGCAACGCCCTACATCCGCAGTGGGTGATCCTTGATGTCTCGCAAATTCAGTCGGTCGATACCATCAAGATCGTCTGGGGTGAGCCCTACGCGACCGAGTTCGTTGTACAACGCTGGGAGAGTGATCGCGATCCGATGCACGAACCGACGCACGGTGTCTGGCAATCTTTCCCGTCTGGCGCGGTCGAACACGGCCAGGGCGGAACGGCTACGCTCCATCTCAGCGCAAGCCCGATGCCGGTGCGCTATCTGCGCATTCTGATGAGCGCGTCGTCCAACACTTGCCCTTCGGGCAAATCGTCAGATCCCCGCGCCTGCGTCGGTTATGCCATCCGCGAAATCTATCTCGGCACGACCTCGGCAGACGGCCTTTTTCACGACATCCTTCGCCATGTGCCGGACCAGGAGCAGACAACAACATACTGCTCTTCGGTCGACCCCTGGCACGAGGCCTCGAACCTCTTGACGACCAAGCAGGCGCAAGTCGGCTTCGACATTTTCTTCACCAGCGGAGTAACGCGCGGTCTACCGGCGATGATCCCGGTGGCCATGATCTATGACACGCCCGAGAACGCCGTCGCTGAAATCGCATATCTTAAAAATCGAAAATATCCCGTCTCATACGTCGAAATGGGAGAAGAAGCCGACGGACAGTTCTTTACGCCCGAAGACTATGGTGCGCTGTACATTCAATGGGCAACAGCGCTTCACAAGCTCGATCCATCGTTGAAACTCGGCGGCCCGTCGTTCGAGGGCGTAAATTCCGACATTCTGACCTGGCCCGATGCACAGGGCAATGTTTCGTGGACGAACCGGTTTATCGAATATCTGCATCGGCACGGCCACCTGAAAGACCTGTCCTTTTTTTCGTTTGAGCATTACCCCTACGACCCATGCCGGATTCCCTGGGGCAGCCTCTATGACGAACCTCAACTGGTCAGTCACATCATGCAGATCTGGCGGGAAGATGGAGTGCCGAAAGATGTTCCACTCTTCATTACGGAATCGAATCTCTCCTCGAGCGCGAGCGAAACGTATATGGACATTTTTTCCGCGCTCTGGCTGGCCGATTACGTTGGCTCCTTCCTGACCGCGGGCGGGAATGGAGTCTACTACTTCCACTATCTGCCGCTGCCGATCGAGCATGGATGCAACGACTCGCCGGGCACATTCGGGCTGCTATCCGTCGACCGTAACTACAATATTCAGCAGCCCCTGGCGCAGTTCTTTGCGTCGCAGCTCATCAATCTGGAGTGGGTTGTCCCGGGCGGACAGCAGCATGATGTATTCCCCGCCCGCAGCGACATCTCCGACGGCGCCGGCCACGCGCTGGTTACGGCCTATGCTCTCAAGCGTCCCGACGGCCAATGGTCGCTGCTCATCGTCAATCGTGACCAGGAAAACGGGCATAGCGTGAAAATTGCTTTCGATCGCCGCTCCGGCGAGAGCAGCACATCGTTCGAGGGGCCGGTCGAAATCTCGGTCTTCGGTCGGAACCAGTATCGCTGGCATCCGGCGATCACGCGTCCAGTGGGACACGCGGAATATCCAGCCCAGCCATCCGTCGTTACGGAGACGGCGGGCATGTCGGATCCGGACGGGCCGGTGTCGCGCACGAAACAGTCCGTGGACGCGACGACATCGTACGAACTACCTGCAGCTTCCGTCATCGTGATTCACGGGAGCGTGCGCGAGCGCTGAAAAGCGGAAGACTGGCCTGGCTGATAATAACGATGGCGCCATACTCGAGGAGGCCTGTTCGTTGTGGGTTCGACCCCCATAATGAACACACCGCACAAACCATATTCAGAAGGGTTTAACTTCTGTCAGCGGCGAAGGTGTGGGCGCCCAACAAAATTTCAATGCCCTTGTCGCCGAACATCTGACAATTCTGCTTCACATGCATTTGACGCCGAGGTCCTCTGGAGAGCAGGCAGCAGGCGGGAACTAGACGCTTTACCGACTCTGAGTGCCTCGCGAATCGGATACAGACTCGCCGCTGATTTCCAACTCCGCTGGCTCCCAGTCGCTCGAAAAATCCGACTTCTCGTGAACGAAACGTGACCCAACGGAAGCCCCCCGTTGAAGCAGGTCGATTGCTAAAAAATGGCTTAGTTGTTGGGTTGAGCTTGCTCAACAATCGTGAGACCACGAGTCCCCTGCTTCGCGGATGTTATATTTTTTAGACCGTCTATGACATCGCTCACTCAAGTGGTTCCTTCTCCCTCCCAGCAAGAACCTTTGGCGTACGATCCGCTGCTCGACGACATTGGATACATGACCTGCATGACCTTGGTGCTGCTGGGAAATTACGCGCAGACCGGGCATCTCGGCGGACCGCTGGCCTACACACCTTATAACGTTGCGGCCCATCTGGTCGGGCCTGAAAACGGCGGACTCCGTTACGATTACCGCCGGCCGAAACACCCTTACTGCGATAAATTCATGCTCGCGGCCGGCCATTCGATTCCAACGTGCTATGCGCTGTGGATGATCATGGGACAGGCGCTGTACCGCAAGTATCAGCAGACCGGCGATCCGCGTTATCACGTTGACCCGCTGGTTGCCATGCTGCCGATCGACGCGCTGGGATTCCGGCGCGGCGCCGGCGCGCTGAAGACGCTGCTGCGCGATGCGGGACTGGAAGACAATCCGCTGTTTGCGCAGGCGAAAGACCGGGGCATTCGTGCGCTTTCGGGACACGCCGAAAGCACGGACTGCACCAACGACGTGAACGGCGGGCCCTCGGGCATCGGCATTGCGACGGCCGCGGGCAAAGCGGCGTTCTGGGATGTGATGGGCGCGCCGGCCTCGCCGAAAGTGATTGCGCTGGAAGGCGAATTCGCGCTCACCGAAGGTCACGCGCAGGAGTTCAAGACGCAGGCGCTCGCGCTGCAAGTGGGCAAGCGTTTGCGCGTGATGATTTCCGACAACAACGCGGGCATCGACGATTGCCTGATTGGCGGCAAGATTGGCGGCGTAATCGCCGCGTGCTTCGACGGCTACGATATCGTGAGCCAATGGACCTCGTACGGATGGAACGTCTTCACGCTGGCAAACGGCAACGATTACGGCCAGGTGGCCGCGGTGCTGAAAGCGATGGACGCAGTGGACCCGCACGACCGCCGTCCCATCGCCGCCATCGGTAAAACGATCAAAGGCTACTGGCCCAACGCGGTTGACGGAAAAATTCCCGGCTTCGCCGGCGAGCAATTGGTGAGTTATGCCAAGCCATCCCTACGCGCTGAAGATGAACTCGGAATACTTTGTCGCGCTGGCGCAGACATTCGAGAAGCATTACGGCGTGGAGTTCGACGGCATTCGCAAAGGTCCGGTCACCAACAATCGCGATCGATTGATTCAGTTCAAGACGAACATCGACATCGTGATGTCGCTGCTCGACCGCAATGGATTGGGCGATCGCCTGGCCGATCGTCTGGTGGAAATCGGCGACACGGTGCGCGACGACGTGAAGTTGGGCATCTCCGCCACGAGCGATCCGTTCCTCGACGATCGCCTGCGCGTAGCGAAGCTGCCGGAAGAGCCGCAGAAGGTCTCGATTCGCAATGCGATTTCCGGCGCGGAAAAGCAGGTTAGCATCTGCGCTCTTCAAGAAGCCGGGCGAGGTGGCCGGAGCGCGGCGCGGGATTTCCGAAATCATTAAGTGGATGAATTACGTCACCGAAGGACGATTCTTCACGGTGGCCGCCGACCTTTCGGAGTCGATCAACGTGGAGCACGGCAGTTTGTGGGGACACTACAGTCCCACGGAGAATCCGCTGGGCACGCGCTTGAAAGCGCCGATTCAGGAAGCGGGCAATGTTTCGACCGCCATCGGGCTGGTGAGTCAAAGCGCTTCCGTCGATCCCGAAAAATTTGCCGGCGTTTGGGCTTTGAGCGGCACGTACGGAGCGTTCACGCCGCTGATGTACACTCCGGCGCGAGTCTGGAGCCAACAAAATCAGGACAGCAAATTCCGCATGGGCGTGCTGCATATTCTCACTGCGCACTCCGGTCCTGAAACCGCGGCGGATGCGCGCACGCACTTCGGCATCTTCGCGCCGCAAGTGTGGAAGCTGTTTCCGCGCGGTCAGGCGATCAATTTGAGCTTTTGGGATTACAACGATGTCGCGCCCGGCTATTTTGCGGCGGCGGAAATTGCAGCGCGCGATCCGCACGTTGGCATCATCACGCTGGAGGTGGCGCGTCCTGACTTCCCGGTCGCGGACCGCAGCCAATTTCGCCGACACCGATCTGCGGGCCGCGGCAAAGGGCCTGTATGTGATCCGCGATTTCGCGCCAGACAAGCCGCGCCACGGTTACGTGATTGCGCAGGGATCGAGTTCCACGGTGAATCTGGTGAAAGTGCTGCCGAAACTCGAAGCGGCCGGTGTGAACGTGAAAGTGATCGCGGCGATCAGCGAGGATTTATTCGATCGCCAACCGCAAGCTTATCGCGATTCCGTACTGCCGCCCGAGGCACGCTACGATTTGATGGTGGTATCCACGGGCACGCGGCGCGTGTGGCCGCTGCGCAACCTCGGTCCGTTGACGGATGAGTATTCACTCACTTCCGACTTTGACAATTCCTGGAGAAGCGGCGGCCTCGAAGCGGAAGTGATCGCGGAAGCGCATCTCGACCCCGATTCGATTTCCGCAGGCGTGCAGCGATTCGCAAACGAACGCGAGCGCCGCATCGGCGATCAGCGCAAAATGATCGGTTAGTCCACCGGGTTGTCGTCAGGGGACACGATTGCGACCATCGTTGGTGACGGTTCACGCGGAGCCCCTGTGACGGCCTTGTAAAGAACTATCAATCGGCCGAATAGCATTCCTCGTGACTTTGTTTTCGTTCTCGATTCAACGGGCAGACGTCCCGCATGGATGGTAGCAACTCTACGGGTACTGTAGAAGGCTAGGACGGCAGGTTGTGAGGTCCGCTCACGGAGAAGGCCACAGACAGCAGGCTCGGGGAAAATCTCAATCCCAACTGAGCGCTTCCAGAAACCCGTTCGCCTCACTGCCAGCCGGCTTCAATCCTTCGGGCAAGGACCCGCGATTGTATTCCGCCATCCGATTCTTCCACTTCAAAAAATCGGTGATGCTCTGGGGCTCGATGCGCAGTTCAACTCGCCGTAGGCTTGCGAGCAGCAGGTTCATCTCGAACTCGAAGCCGGCGGAGGATCGCAGGTTTTTTGCCGAGCGCTTCTTCATTTCAATTGCGCCACCGCAAAGTTCCAGCAGGCCCCATCCTGCCGGGAGTTCGTCGAGTTCGATCATTCCCTCCGGCGCGAAGTAATAGCGTTCCGATCCAACGCCATTCTGGGGCTGGAGGCGCCAAGGCTTGGCGCGATCGGCGAGGAAATCTCCGCGGGCCACCTTGCACTCCACGAGAACCGAGTGACATGCCTTCTTCCAGCCAATCGCGTCGGGCATCTCGCCGCTGACGCAGGCTTGTTCGGAGAGCACGACGCCGCAGCGATACCGTCGCAACCAGGCTACCGCCATTGCCACAAACTTTTTGTGAGTCACGAACTTAGATTCTACGGAAAAATTGAGCCTGAAAAGTGCCTGAGTCGCTACGCCGGTTTGCGGTGTCGGGTTTTCAAAGCAAGTTGCGATAGCCATATCGGGATTACACTCAATAAATCGTTCTGCCGGGGTTGCTTCATCCAGGATTCTGGCTGAACTGGGGTGCGCACCTAGAGTGCGCAAAAATCAATTTTTCAATTGCGGAGAGAACATGAGCGAACACTACCATGATGTTGGCGACCTGCGGTTTCTAAAGGAAATGGGCAAACTTGCGCCCACGGAATTCAACGCGTGGCTAAACCTCGATAAGATTGTTGGCCGCGAAGATGGCGCGATCCCGAGAAAATATCGCGAACTGATCGCGCTGGGTGTCGCCTTCACCACACAGTGCCCATACTGTATTGAGGTGCACGTGAAGAATGCCAAAGCGGCCGGAGCATCACGCGAAGAGGTGACGGAAAGCGCGTTTATCGCCGCAGCGTTGCGCGCGGGTGGGGCGGCCACGCATGGCGCAATGGCGATGAAATTGTACGATTTGTAAGACTGGGGTTCCGGCTTTTTTGGCAAGTCCTAGTCAATAGAGGCGAAAACTCACCTCAATGTTGACTTGCGAGGCGACAGGGTGGCCATCCTTCACCGAGGGTTCGAATCTCCACTGGCGTACGGCTTCGACGGCTTTTTCGTCGAGGCCCATGCCCAGCGAACGCTGCACTCGAATATCCCGAGGGCGGCCATCCGCTCCAACAATCACCCAAAGCAAGACTGTGCCCTGGAACTTCGCCTGACGTGCTTCTTCCGAATATTCAGGGTCGGGATCATAAATTGCTTTGGGAGCGGAAACTCCCCCGCCGACGCGATATGCGCCGCCGCCCAGTCCACCACCACGGCCCGGACCGAAACCCGGACCCTCCCCTGTACCGACCCCTCCGCCTTGTCCGTTGCCGATTCCGCCGCCGCTGCCCGGCCCATTGGAGGGCTGCAAGATCGCCGACAGAGGGTTACCGATCGGTGATGTTTGCGGCATACTCAAGTCCGGTGCACCTACGACGGTGGGCTCCGCGGGAAGTTTCGGATTCTCATTGCGCACGACAATGGCTGGAGGCGCAATTTGCTGGCGCGCAAAACGCGGCAGGCTGCCTTGCGAGTCCGTCAGTTTGTCACGATCACCGCCGCCTCCTCCGCCTCTGCTTTGGTCTTCAGCCGCCGGTAATGTGGGAGCAACCAATTCGGTGATCACAATGCTGGTGCTATGAGGAGCGAGTTGCGGATGCGTCGCCATCCATACTCCTGTGGTCGCAATGCCGGCCAGCAAGGCCACATGGATCGCCGCTGAAATGGCGAAGTTACTCCGGTGAACTGGATAGGCTCCATCGCCTGTTCCAAAGAGCGTCGGAAGGATTTGCGCCACGCTCGAATTCACTTCGATCCGCCCGCCTTCTCTTCCGCTCTGGTCGGTGGCGCGCGCCATTGTGGAGAACTCGAGCAATTCCGCCTTCAATGCCGCCTTGAAGCCAGGAGCGGGAAGCAGGCGCAGTTCCGCCGCGATTCCAAGCAGTTCCCCGATCGCCAGATCTGCCTTGGGCAACGCGGCTTCGGGTTCCGAGATCATGACTTCAATCGCTTCATCGAGTTGATCTGCCAAAGTAATGCTAGACATGACTGCTCCTTATCCGTTCGCGGAGATTCTGGAGTGCCCGAAGCTGAAGCTGCTTGATAGCTCCTTCGGTGCGCCCCAGAGCGGTCGCAATTTCGCGTAAACTTCTCTGCTCGAAAAACCGCATGATAATGACCCGCCGTTGATCAACAGGCAGGGCGTCGACAAACTGATAGAGGATCGCCCGTCGGGCTATGTCTTCGTCGACGCCAATCCGATCGAGGTCATCGGCGACAACTTCATGTTGCCGAACAAGATCGCCCCAGCGATCCGACAACACATTGGCCGCGATGCGTATCAGCCAAGCCACGAACGGAAGCCCACGCCATTCGAAACGTGGCAGGCCTGCAAGGGCTTCGCGAAAAACCTCCGAAGTCAGATCCTCCGCTTCTTCACGGCCACGCACACGACGCGCGATATAGGCATAGACTCGGTCGAAGTTATTCTCGTAAAGTTCCGCGAAATGGGCGGGGTCCTGCCGCGCCGCGTCGACCAGGAGTTGTTCATCGATCCTGCCATCGGGCTTTGTTTCAAGAGCCTTCAAAATCTTCTCCGCCGCGGCTTGTTTCTACTTACATAATCCGGAAGACGAGCATAAAAGTTACGGCGATCCAACGATTATTTTTGCGGGGAATAGTCACTAGCGGCTGGCGACGCCAGTTCGAGTGGTTGCGGGGCGCATGGGTTTTACCATCACGGGCAACCGGAGGACGGTTTCCAGAAGATGGCGTGCGGCCGCGACGTTTTCGGCGGAGCGGTCGAGCGGCGAGTAGCCGGCTGAGTACACGCGCAGAATTCGGTCGCTGAGTTCGACCGACAGCTTCGACGGCAAGCCGTTTCGGGTATCGAGAGCGTTGGCGAAACGCAAAACGCCTGCCAACTGCATGGCGAGATGCCTGTCCGGCAGTTCGAGCCCTTGCATGGCCTTGCTTCGTGGACTGGGCAGGGCGCCGCGATGATAGCGTGCGACGACCGCCGCGAGTTCCAGGTCACGCACGCTCCAGCCGAGGGGCCGGGCGAGCTTGCGAATCATCCGGTATGACTTCTTCTGATGATCCTCATGCCCTTTGGCCTTGCCAACATCGTGCATGAAGGCCGCCGCCTGGAGCAGGTCGCGCGCGTCCGCCGTGGTGTGGTAGCCGAGGATTCCGGCGCGAGAGAGCCCTTCGTGCAATTGAATCGCAAGATGAGCCACGCGCTGGGAGTGAGCAAAATCGGGATCGAGATATCCGGCCCATACGCGCAACCGGCTCAGAGCAGCGGAGCGCAATTGCGGGCCCGCGGGCAGTTCCGCGCGCCACACCTGCCAGCGTGACCCCTTGCCGATCATGATTTCGCGGTAACGCTCGACGCGGAGACTGCGCTCGCGCGTGATCTTTTCGCGCCAGCGCTTGCGGCTCTCCATGTCAGGAAATGCCTGCACTGCGACCGCCGTGGCCCAGAGGACATCCAGATCATGGACTTCGCCGAGCAGGTCCTGTAGCTCTTTCAGGTCAGTTCCCCACTTCGCATGTTGCTGCGGTAGAAAATTTTCTACCGTGTAGCGGAAGCGTTTTATGCCGATTCGCAGTTCGTGGAGTGCGACTTGAGAGCGTGTGCGGATGGCGCGCTTGTGAAGATCGTAAGCGGCAGTCCACTTTTCGAGGGCGAGATGCAGGTAGACGGTGCTTCCGGGACGCACGCGCGCGGCGCGCCGGGGCAGGCTCCGGCTCCATTGGCGCCAGTGCTTGCGGTCGAACTGCTCGAGATCCTTCCAGACGAGTTGTTTGCACTGGGCCTCGCGCGCATGGACATGATCGAGCAGCTTCGCGACCACTGGATCGCCCGCCGCTTTCTCCGCGCCGCCTAGCTTTTCGATCCACTCCTGCAATACTTGCATGTCGCGCAGTTCGCCGAGGGCGCGAAAGAGCTTTCGTCCCGCTTTCTTCATGTCTTTCCAAGCGGGGTCGGAATCGAGCGCAATCAATCCGTCGGCGAGCGAGCGGCAACGGCGGATGGCGACGCGGAGATCGTGGACAGGATCGGCTTCAAAGCCGCCCACGGCGCGGTCGCACTCGACGAGCACGCGCTCCATCCAGACACGGAGCCCGACTTTCGGCTTGGGCTTCGAACTCGCGCGCTTTGGTCCGGACGTTGCTCCGACATTCGGGTTGGCTTGCGGACCGGGTTTTGGGATCGGGATGGCTGCCACAGCCTCTCCTATTTGCCGGGAACCATTGTCGCCTCTTTGTGGAATGATCCACAAGGGAGCGAGCACGGTTCATCCCTGCGAGGAATTTAGTTTGGCAGGATTACTGCGCGCGCTCACCCGGCCTCGGGCGAACAAAGCTGCTGCCAGCACAATCACCACTGGATAACATTCCAGCGTATAACGTGGCTCCGGGTTCTCAAGTGTTGCCAGCAATGCTGTTCTCAGAACCATGAAGCAAAGCAAGATCGCTAAATAACGCATTTCCTTCCGCCGCCATGCCAGCCCAAGCGCCGCCGTGATTACATAGAACAGGTTGATCGCGCCCAGCCCGACCGCCAGCATCGAGCCTCGCAGATCGTCGTTAAATTCCCACCATCGCGGATCCGAGGGCACCAACTCCGTGCGCGGCCGCAGCCACATGTCCGTCACGCGTAGGGCCGGCAGCACAATGTAATATCGAAACGGATGGGCCCGAATGCGCTCCCACGCGAGTTTGTCGAACTGTCCATCGAGTTGCACTGTCAGTTGCTGTGCCTCGTTATAATCGGCAATCACCGCCAGCGTTTCGTCTCTCGCTGAATCCAGTGCCCGCCGCGGCAATTTGCCGATATCGATCTTGTCGCCGGGAACGTTCCAGTAAATCTCTTCCACCGAAGCGTAGTCCACCATCCAGGTACCTGCCCAACGATTAAATCCTCGTGGGGTTACTTCCTCCGACTCGGTCGCGTATCGCGGGGCGAGCGGTTGAAACTGATGGAAGACTCGCCAATTGCGCACCGTCCATGGAACCAGCGGAGCCAAGGCAATGACGGCTACCATACTTCCAGCTAACAATATCTGGCCCGTTTGAGCGCCGCGATTTCTCCAAATCACGAGCAGCAAATAGAGCCCGATAGTCGCGAGCACGAGACCGCCATCCGGCCGCAAGAGGATGCAGGCGGCCACGAATGCGCCAGTCGCCGTCCAGAGAAGCCAGTCCTTCGGAGTCGCTCCGAGTCCGGTTGACGTGCGCCCTACGGCAGCTATCGCGCAATCCAGCGCAAGCGCTGTAAAAAAAACCTCCAGCGTCTCGGTCAAAATTGCCGCCGAGTAATTCGCAAGAAATGGGCACAAGGCGGCCAAAAGGAAGGCGATTTTGCCTGCCCGGGCCGAGATACCGTTCGCCGCGTGAGGTCGGCAACGATCACGCACGTGAGCAGGTCCAACAGAATTTGCACTACGAACACTGCCTGTATTTTTTCGCCGCGGAAAATCCAAAAGACCGCCGCCAGAAACGCCGGATACCCCGGCAAACGCGTATCCGCCGGTACAATCTGGCCGCTCTCCGTCTGGCCGTAGACCCCATGCTGTAACCAGTTTTGCGCCAGGTCGAGGTAGACGTGGGAGTCGTCGGTAACGGCAGGAACGCAGATGAGAAAGAGCAACCGCAACGCCAGTCCGCCAAGCGCGATTCCGAAAAAGAAGCCCCGATGTTCCCGCAGCATCCCAAGCACGCTTGAAAATATACGCGAAAGAAGTGGAATTGCAGAGGTCAGAGGTTGGATTACGGAGGTAAAACCCTTTTGCTTCCGCCAGCGGCGTCAGAGACTTTGGTTGCTACCCGCGCAATCTGATCTCTGAAGTCGCAACCCATGTTTGACCCCCCGCCTCGCTCACCTTAGGATGAGTACGACGAGATGGCCAAGCAGATCTTTCATGACCCGCTGCAGGCGCGCTGGAAGCGCATTCGCCGCGTTTTTGACGTGAGCGCGATTGCGCTCTCGTTGCTGATCGTCTTCTTTCTCTATAGTGCTCTGCGCAGCGAGCCGCTCCCTGATCTATCCTTCAGCAAGCAGAAACGCCCGTATCACGCTCTGACCGTCGCCGAAAACGAGCGTTCTCGTGAGAAACGGCGCTTGTCCACCATCTCCCGGGTTGGCCATCCTCGCAAGTCCCGCAAAGCACCTTCGCAAATCGTCCTTAACTCCGAGGAAGGCGTGCGCGCCGCTTTTTACGTGTCCTGGGATGCCGCCAGCTTCTCCTCCCTGCGCGAGTATGCTCGCCAAATCGACCTGCTTTTTCCCACGTGGCTCCAGGTCCTCACGCCCGACGGCCATCTACAGGCGGTCGATTCCCAGACCAACAATCTGTTCGACGTGATCCGCGGACAAACCGTTCGCCCCATCGATCCTGATGTCATGCAGTTCGTGAAGACGGAAGGCACCAGTATGGAGGTGTTTCCCGTCGTGCAGAATTTCGACAACGCCACCAACGACTTTTCTCCCAGCATCGTCGATTTCCTCACCAATCCCGCTGCCCACGCCCGTTTCCGGCAAGAGATCGCCCAATATCTCGCTTCCGATCGCTATCACGGCCTGATGATCGATTTCGAATCCTTTCCCAAGAGAGCCCAGCCGGGATACGTCGCGCTGCTTAAAGAACTCTCCTCCGATCTGCACGCCAAGGGAATGAAGCTCTACGTAAGCGTGCAGGTCCGAAACAAGGACTACAACTATCCCGCCATCTCCGCCGCCGTCGATGGCGTGGTCATCATGAACTACGACGAGCACTATCCGGGAGGAACGCCCGGCCCGGTCGCTTCCCAGGATTGGTTTACTGACAATCTGAAAGCCGCAGTCAAAGAGATTCCGAAAGACAAGCTCATCTGCGCCATCGGCAACTACGGCTACGACTGGATCGAGCGCGACAAGAAAGGCAACCTCCCGCCCGGCACGAAAGACCAAAGCGTCTCCGTCCAGGACGCATGGATAGGCTCGCGCGATTCCGAAGAGGATATCGACTACGACAACGATGCGCTCAATCCGCACTTCAGCTATCTCGACGACGATAATCGCCATCACTACATCTGGTTCCTTGATGCGGTCACGGCCCTCAACCAGATGCGCGCCGCCCAGGCCATTGGTATCCAGACCTTCGCACTGTGGAGATTAGGCTCCGAGGATCGCTCGCTCTGGCGCGTGTGGGATGTACCGGGCGAAGCCGCCGCTCCGGACCGCTTGAAGGATGTTCCCCCAGGGCAGGACGTCGATATGGAGGGCGAGGGCGAAATCCTGCACATCGAGGCCAAGCCGGAAGACGGCGAGCGCGAATTCAGCATCGACAAGGATTCGGGCCTGATCGACGACGAGACGATGAAGACGCTGCCCGAACCATACCGCGTGGCCCGCGTGGGAGCCAGCAAGAACCAACTCGCGCTCACTTTTGACGATGGCCCCGATCCGGAGTGGACTCCGAAAATTCTGGACATTCTCAAGCGCGAGCATGTGCCCGCCGCATTTTTCCTGATCGGCGTTCAAGCGGAAAAATTCGGCGGCATCGCTCAGCGCATCTACCGCGAAGGGCACGAAGTCGGCAACCACACTTTCACGCATCCTGACATCAGCTCCATCGGCTCGCGCTACATGCGCGTCGAGCTCAATCTCACTGAACAGCTCTTTGCCAGCCAGCTTGGGGTTCGGCCGCTGTTGTTCCGCCCGCCTTACTCTGTCGATGCCGAGCCCGACACCGAAGATCAGGTGCGCCCGCTTGAGCTTACTCAGAGCATGGGCTATATCACCGTCGGCAACAAACTCGACACCAAGGACTGGGAGCCGGATCCGCCACTTTCGCCACAACAAATCGCCGCTGAGGTCCTCGACCATCTTCCGCCCTGCCGACCGAATGACACGATGCACTGCGGCAACATCATTCTCATGCACGACGGCGGCGGCAACCGTGAGCGCACCGTCCTCGCGCTTCCTCTCATCATCGATGGCGCTCGCGCCCGCGGCTTCGAGTTCGTCTCCGTTCACGAACTCATGGGCAAAAACAAAGCCGATGTCATGCCGCCGCTCCCGCCCAGTGAATTCTTGGCCTCCCGCCTCAACTGGATCAGCTTCTGGTTATTCAGCGTCACCATCACGGGCATCACCGTCATCTTCTTCCTCGGCGACGTCCTCATGACCGGACGACTGATCTCCGTCGGGATCCTCGCTATTTACGACCGCGTTCGTTCTCATGTCTACGGCACACCCGCTGAGATCGCCGCCTACAAGCCCAAGGTCGCCGTTCTCATTCCCGCCTATAACGAGGAAAAAGTCATCGAGCGAACTGTGCAGGGCGCGCTCGACTCCGATTATCCGAACCTTCGCGTGATTGTCATTGACGACGGCTCCAAAGACCGCACGCTTGAAGTCGTCCGGCGAGCCTTCGCGCGCGAAGAAGCCGCGGGCAAAGTCATCGTTCTCGCCAAGGCCAACGGCGGCAAAGCCGAGGCTCTCAACTACGGTCTCGACCACGTCGGCGACGCCGAACTCTTCGTCGGTATCGACGCCGACACGATTATCGCGCCCGACGCCATCACCCGAATGGTTCCGCACTTCCTCAACCCCAAGGTCGGAGCCATCGCTGGCAACGCCAAGGTCGGTAATCGTGTCAATCTCTGGACGCGCTGGCAGGCCCTCGAATACATCACCAGCCAGAACTTCGAGCGCCGTGCCCTGAATACCCTTGGCGCCGTCAGCGTCGTTCCCGGAGCCATCGGCGCTTGGCGCATATCCGCCGTCCGCGAAGCGGGCGGCTTCCACATCGACACGGTCGCTGAAGACGCCGACCTCACGATGGCGCTGCTGCGCAATGGCCATCGCGTCGAGTACGAGGATTTAGCCCTGGCCTTCACCGAGGCTCCCACCAACGCGAATGGCCTCATGCGCCAACGCTTCCGCTGGTCCTTCGGAATCCTCCAAGCCGTCTTCAAGCACAAAGATGTCTTCGCCCGCAAAGGTGCGTTGGGATTCGTCGCGCTCCCCAACATCCTCATCTTTCAGATCCTGCTCCCCTTATTCTCGCCCTTCATCGACATCATGTTCGCGGGAGGCGCTATCTGGTATTTCACCCGCAAGTACTACCACCCCGACTCGACCGATCCCGCCGACTTCCAGCGCCTGCTGATCTTCTTTGTGGTCTTCTTGGTGATCGACTTCATCGCCTCCTCGATCGCCTTCGCGTTGGAACGGCGCCAGCCCGAATCCCGCGAAGATATCTGGCTGCTGAGTCAGGTTTGGTTACAGCGCTTTGCTTACCGGCAGGTTTTTTCCATCGTTCTCTTCCGCACATTGATGCGAGCCGTAACGGGCCGCCCCTTCGCATGGGACAAGTTAGATCGCACCGCAGCAGTAAAATACGTTCCCGCCGAACGCCGCGACTCGGTAAAGGTGTAAAGAATGTGTAAAGCAAGAAAGGCAGCGCTCAGGCCGTCCGGCAAGATCTATGAACAGGGACCAGCGCCGGGTTTTCTCACCCGTGACCACAATCACAGACATCTCCCTGAGCCCAGTGTCACCTAGAATTATGCACACCATCATCGAACCATTCCGCATCAAGAGCGTCGAGCCCATCCGCTGGACAACCCGCGCTCAGCGTGAAGAATTCCTCCGCGCCGCCAACTACAACCTCTTCCTCCTCCTAGCGGACGACGTTCTTATCGACCTCCTGACCGACTCCGGCACTGGAGCCATGTCCACCCATCAGTGGGCAGCCATCATGGAAGGCGACGAGAGCTACGCGGGCAGCCGCAGCTTCGACCAGTTTCGCGACTCCATTCAAGACATCTTCGGCTACAAGAACGTCATCCCCACTCACCAGGGCCGAGCCGCCGAGCGCATCCTCTTCAGCTGCGCCTGCAAAAAAGGAGACATAGTTCCCAACAACACGCACTTCGACACCACTCGCGCCAACGTTGAATTTGTAGGCGCCGAAGCTGTTGACCTGGTGATCGAAGAAGGCCGCCATCCCGAGGTGAATCATCCATTCAAAGGCAACATGGATGTAGCCGCCCTCGAAGCGTTGATCGCGAAGGTGGGCCGCGACCGCATCCCTCTGGTCATGCTGACCGTCACTAACAACTCCGGAGGCGGGCAGCCCGTTTCCATGGAGAATGCCAAAGCCGTAAGCGCCATCTGCCGCCGGAATAAGATTCCGCTCTACTTCGACGCCTGCCGCTTCGCCGAGAACGCCTATTTCATCAAGCTCCGCGAGCCCGGCTATGAGAACAAAACTCCTAAAGAGATTGCCCAGGAAATGTTCTCCTACGGCGACGGCTGCACCATGTCCGCCAAGAAAGACGGCATGGCCAACATCGGCGGGTTCCTCTGCACAAACGATGATTTGCTGGCCCAACAGGAAAAAAATCTACTGATCCTCACCGAAGGCTATCCTACCTATGGAGGCCTAGCCGGCCGCGATCTGGAAGCCATTGCTGTGGGTTTGCAAGAGGCGTTGCACGAAGACTACCTCAGATACCGTATCGCCTCCACCGCCTACCTAGGCAATCACATCTCAGCTCAGGGAGTTCCGATTGTCCAACCGCCCGGAGGCCATGCCATCTATATCGATGCCCGCGCCTTCCTCCCCCACGTTGCCCCCGACCATTTTCCCGCGGTAGCGCTGGCCAACGAACTCTACCTCCAGGGCGGCATCCGCTCTGTGGAAATCGGCACGCTGATGTTTGGACCGCAAGCGAAGATGGACTTGGTCCGCTTGGCGATACCACGCCGCGTTTACACGCAAAGCCACATCGATTATGTAGTTGAAGTTATTCTTGAGGTTTGGCGACGTCGGGAAAGAATTCAGGGCATGAATCTAACGTACGAAGCCCCTTTCCTTCGGCACTTCACGGCCAAGTTGGAGAGGGAAGAATCGAGCGCGCCCCGCGTGTGACTTTCTGCGCGGGCGTTGCAACGGCAAAATTCGGCTAACCAAAACGTCGCACATTACATCTCTTAAGTTTATGGGGTCACGTATCTCGCTTATCCCCATGCGCAGAAGCCCGGCTGCATCCCCCACTTCCTGGCGGTTTGTTCTCGGAGCTGCGCTGGGCGTCGGACTAGTGTCTTTTCTGGCCACCGAACTCATGCACTACTGGCTCGTCCCCGACCTCGGTCGCAACCGCGAGCGCTTGCTGGCTGAGGCCCTGTCGGCTTTAATCGTGAGTTGCCTGATTGCCAGGCTCGCCTACGTGGCGCGTAAGCAACAGCAACTGACCATCGCCCGAATGCAGGTTGTCTCCGAGATGAATCACCACATCCGCAATGCGCTGGCACCGATTTCGCTTTCCGTCGATGCCCTTGAAAACCAGCAGCTCATCCGAGTAATCTCCGACGGCGTCGATCGCATCGATTGGGCCCTTCGAGAAATATTGCCTAGAGAGTTACCACTGCCGGAGGATCAGCGTTACCGAACAGGCGTCTTCAAGCAGGGCGCTGGAACCTAAGCGCCGCCGTGCTCTGCAACTATTTTTTCGCGAACGACCGGAGGTAGTTCACCAGGTTCCAGACATCGTCGTCCTTGGCGCGCGGGCCTTCGGGCGGCATCTCGCCTTTCCCTTTGCGGATAATGTAAAACCACTCCCCGTCGGTCGCGTTCTTCTGTACGTCGGGATTGGTGAAGTCGGTCACATTCTTGATATCCGACGCCATGTCTCCTTTGCCGTCGCCCTTCTCGCCATGGCACATGGCGCAATCGATGGCATAAAACTTCTTGCCCTTGGCAAGTGACTCGGCAGTTGGCTTGACTGGATTGGACTTCTGAGCCTCTTCGGCGGGTACCTTGTTTTCAGGCGCGGGAGTCTGTTGCGCTCCAAGGCCGCCCGCAAAAACAAATGCGGCGATTAGAACAAATTGCTGCAGACGGGATTGCCGCCGGAATAACGATCTCAACACGGGACCTCCTCGTTCGGTTCGGGTCACGGTTCCAATGCTACCGAGAATTCTACGTCTGCGCGAGGTGCGCAGCAAAGGTCACATGTCACGCTGGAAGGTATGCGGAATCACGGGCGTAACCGGCCACGACCCGCGAGTCGGGCGTTGCAAGATGCCAGTCCTCACAAGAGACAGTCGTGAATCGTTGACTCGATGATTCCGGCCGAGGCATCAGAAGCGAGCCTCACCAGACAGCTGTCCGAAGGCCTATTACCCCCGTAACCCCTTTCCCCGTCAGGGATTACAGAAGTATTACAAAGCTGGAGCTGCGCTCTTGCTATTGTCACATGGGCGTTCTGTAAATAGAGATGTTGGGGAGAAAACGGATGAGCGAAACCGCTGAATTGCAGCAGGCCTCGGAAAACGGTACCAGCCTGCGTAAGGACCGCGCCGACCATGATGGCATTAATTGGGTCACGGCGACGGCCATGATTTTGTTTCACCTTGGCGCCGTAGCGGCACTCTTCTTTTTTACCTGGAAGGCATTTTTTGTCGCGTGTTTCCTGTGGTGGGTTTCAGGCAGCCTGGGCATCGGGATGGCATATCACCGATTGCTCACGCATCGTGGCTATAAGACTCCAGAGTGGGTGGAATATTTTCTGACCTGGTGCGCGACCCTGGCGCTTGAGGGCGGGCCGATTTTCTGGGTGGCGACCCATCGCATTCATCATCAGTTTTCCGACGAAGAGGGCGATCCGCATTCGCCCATTGATGGCAAGTGGTGGGCGCACATGGGATGGATTCTCATGGGCAAATCCATGCACCACGACACGACCACGCTAGCGCGCTATGTGCCAGATCTAACCAAAGACAAGGTTCACGTCTGGCTAACGAAATATCATTGGACGAGCAACGTGATCGTTGGCGTCATCCTCTACGCCATCGGCGGGCTGCCTTGGTTGCTCTGGGGGGTGTTTGCCCGCGTAGTCGTTGGCCTCCACGCTACATGGATGGTGAACTCCGTGACCCACGTGTGGGGCTCGCGCCGCTTCGCCACTAAAGACATGTCCACCAACAATCTTTTCGTGGCTCTCCTCACCTTCGGCGAAGGATGGCACAACAATCATCATGCTCATCCAGTCTCGGCGCGGCATGGGATGGCGTGGTACGAAATCGATTTGAACTGGTATGGAATCTGGCTGCTGAAAAAGATGGGCTTGGCGCGGCATGTGTATCGCCTCACCGTGCATAATCTGCCCCCCAAACCGGCGCTGACGCGGGATGTGCGCGCAGCGGCACTGGTCGCTTCGGCTGCGGCCGGCAACGACTAGACCAACAGGTTCGGCTCTCACCTCTAAGTAAAGGCTCTCGAGTCAGGCTCTGGTGGCTTGGTTCAGAGCCTTTTCTGTTTCTTCCAGGTGGCCCAATAGCGCATAGGAGCCGTTGACAACCGTGCCGGCCAAAGGTATTCTGCGCTCCACGCAGGTTGGCGCTCTCCCGCCGGGCTGAAAGATATAAATGTCAGCCTCCCTTTAACTTCGCCACGTTGGGGCTGGAATCCGTTTATGAAAACGACCCTAATCTTGATCGCTTTATTGCTGGGGCCATTCTCCCTGTGGAGCGCGGCGCAGACCAAGACCACGACGACGCTCACGTCTTCTCTGAATCCCTCCAGCTACGGAGAGGCCGATAACCTTCACCGCTGTGGTCACTCCCCCTCCCCCGGATGGGGAACCCGTTACCTTCATGCAGGGAAGCCTGGAAATGGGGACCGGGTACATTGAGCAGTGGCACAGCCACCTTCACGATCTCGACGCTGGTGCCTCATACGTATACGATCAAGGCTGTGTATTCGAGTGATGGGACCTATGGCAGCAGCACGTCGAATCCAGTGAAACAGGTCGTCGGCAAAACTCAAACAACAACTACCCTAGTTTCCTCGCCGAATCCGTCGGGCACCGGGCAATCAGTGACCTTTACCGCGAACGTGGCTTCGGACGTCACTGGCACGCCTTCTCCCACCGGCAATGTATCCTTTTACAACGGAAGCGTGAAGCTGGGAACAGTGGCCCTCTCCGGCGGTATAGCCAATTACGCGACGGCAAAGCTTCAGGCCGGCGCGGATTCGATTACGGCCGCCTACGTCGGCAGTACGTCATTCTTCGGCAGCACTTCCAATCCGGTCAGCCAAACCGTGAACCCCGGCACATTCATCGATTCCTCCATGACGTGGAATGGCATCACCCGTTACTACGAGGTCTATGTGCCCGGAAGTCTCGCCGCGAGTCCGGCGATGGTCATCATGCTCCACGGGACGCAGAGCACGATTTCGACTGGCTCTGACCCGACTCCCATCATTTCGCTCAATTGGGGCTGGCAGCCGCTTGCCGACCAGAACGGCTTTCTACTGGTTAAGCCCGCCTCCACCTACGATGCGGCCACCCACAAGTGGAACTGGAACGCCTATTGCATGGACGGAGGACCGGACTGCGCGCCCTTCGGATCGAACGGAGGCGCATTTCCCTTACGCGGAGGGTTGCGGTTCCACCGACTCGGAATGCCCCGACGATTCCGGCTTCCTGCGGCAATTAATCGTCACCTTGACCAGTCAATATAACGTCAATCCCAATCAGGTATTCGTCGCCGGTTTCTCCTCGGGCGGGGAGATGACGGAGCGCGTCGGTCTCGAAATTCCCGACCTGGTGGCGGCGATCGCGCCCGCTTCGGGGCAGCTCGTCGCCGAGCAGGGTATTGTCCCGCCATCGCTGACTGCCCCCTCCGTCTCCTTTCCGCAGTTCCCATCGCCGTGCAGGAGTGGCACGGCACGAACGATACCAATCTATCGCCCTGCAACTACGGCACGACCAAATACAATGCGGTCACTTTTACGCTGGACACGGTGGACGACACCTTTAACTTCTGGCAGACCGCAACCATGAATAGCTGCACGACCCTCCTTACGACCGCGCCCCTGTGTCTGAACGGAGCGCCCAACAACGCCAACGACGCTCCCATGCTGGAAATCCCTGGCCTGACCGGCAACGATGCCACGGGGTGTGCGAGCAACGCCGAAGTGCAATTCATCTGGGTGCCCAAATGTTGGACACTCCTGGCAGCAGCAATACAACACCCAGCGCTGGGCCCTTTCTTGTAACGCTGAACTCCAATTCATCTGGGAGCCGAATGTTGGGCACTCCTGGCAGCAGCAATACAATACCCAGCGCTGGGCTTTCTTTCTTGCGCATCAAAAGCAGGCAACGCAGAAGCGGTGCGGGGAGTGATCCCGGCAGGCGCATCGGGGACTCCGGAAACGATAGGCGTCGCACCGGCGCTTCCGTTCTCGCGATCGCTGAAGACCTTCCAGCCTGACACCATCCACCCGCCCCGCTACAATCTTCCTGTGCGAATCTCCAGCCGGCGCAAGGCTATCGCTTTCTTCCTCAGCTTCGGAGTCATCCTGGCTGCGGTCGCCTTTGCCGTGGGCAGCGGCTGGATCATCCTGAACTGGCGGGAAGGCGTCAAAGTCTTCTTGGGGATCATCTTCTTCGGTGCTATCGTCACCGGATTCGTGCTCAACACGATTTTTCTGGTGCGCGAGATTCGCCGAAACGAGCAGCACGACAGCTTTATCAATGCCGTCACGCACGAACTGAAAACTCCTATCGCTTCGATACGTCTTTATCTCGAAACCTTGCAGCGGCGTGAGGTCGACGAGGCGCAACGCCGCGAGTTCTATCAGCTCATGCTGGTCGATACTGAGCGGCTGATGGGGACGGTCGAGCAGGTGCTCAAGGCCGGAGCGCTCGCGCAGAAGAAGGCGAAGCCGCAGCGTCTACCGATCGATTTCAGTACCGTGGTACGGGAATGCGTCGATCTCGCGCGGACACGCCATCATCTTCCGCCGGAGAATCTCGAGTATCGCGAGTCGGCGCCCGTGGCGCGGCAGGGCGCGGTAGGCGCCGAGCCACATTCCGAAGCAGACTCCGACGCGGCCATCCAGGTACTCGGGGATCCCGAAGAGTTGCATACCGCGGTCACCAACCTGCTCGACAATGCGGTGAAGTATTCACCCGACGGAATTCACATTGCCGTCGAGTTGGACGTTCCGGACGAAGAGCACGTTGTGCTTCGCGTGCGCGATCAGGGCGTGGGCATCGCGCAGAATGAATTGAAACGCATTTTCAAACGTTTCTACCGCGTGCGCCAGCGCGGCCGGGCGCGCGTAAAGGGTACTGGCCTCGGTCTCTTCATTGTGCGCTCGATCGCGCGCAACCATGGCGGGCGCGTTTTTGCCGAGAGCGAAGGTGCCGGCAAAGGAACCACAGTGACTCTGGAACTGCCACGTGAAATGACGGGGAAGTCCGCTTGAGCCGCGTGCTGATCGTCGAAGACGAGGCGCACATCGCGCAGGGGTTGCGCTTCAACCTACAGGCGGAAGGGCACGAGGCCGAGGTCGCGGGCGACGGCGAAGACGCGCTCGCCCGCCTCATCGAGCGCGCCGAGCACTTCGACGCCGTGGTCCTGGATGTCATGCTCCCCGGAAAGAGCGGCTTCGAGGTTGCGTCTTTGCTGCGCGAGAAAAAAAACTACGTTCCGATCCTAATGCTCACCGCGCGCGGACGCCCCGAGGATGTCCTCGAGGGCTTTGCCTCCGGCGCTGATGACTATTTGCCCAAACCATTTGAACTGACCATCCTGATTGCGCGCCTGGACGGCTTACTGCGGCGGAGCGCTTGGATGCGCCAGGCCGTTGCACCCACCACACAACCGCCCGAGCAATCGCCGCCAGCCGAACTCGAGGTCGAAAGAGGTTCCTTTCCTCTTCGCCGGCAAGTCCATCGACTTCGCCGAACTTGAGTTGCGATCCCTCGGGAATACCATCCACCTCACCGTCATGGAAGCCGACCTTCTGCGCTATCTCGTCCAAAGCGCCGGTCGCGTCGTTTCCCGGAAAGCCTTGCTGGAAGAAGTTTGGGGTTTGCACGAGGATACCGACACGCGCGCCATCGACAACTTTATGGTGCGTTTGCGCCGCTACATCGAGGAAGACCCGGCGCGCCCCCGCCATCTGCTTACGGTGCGCGGCGTGGGCTACCGCTTCGTGGCCGAGCCGGAGTAAGCCCACTCGCCGCCAACACCTGAAAAAACTATAGCTCTCACCGTGATTGTTCAGTGCTGCCGGGCAGAAGAGCTGGCAGCGAGTTCCCGAAACAAGCCGAGAAGCGAAGCGGCGGCCTTCTGGTCGGACAAGTTGGCCAAGGCCACGGTCGCCGTAAAATGCGGCGAGCGCTGATTAAAGCGGACGCTGACGAAATCCTTGTCACGCCAGGTGGCTAAAGCATTTACAACGGGAGTCAGCTCCACCGGCCAGTCTTCTTTGGTGGTCAGAATCACCGGGCCCGGGCGGCTGATTGTCCACTTACGGGAGGCGCTCTTTGCGCCCGTCTGGCCGGACCAGCGATGACGAATAATGTCCAGATGAAAGCCCGGCGGGAAGCCCATGTCCGCTTCGAAGGTAAGCGTCTCCTGTTGCTCGTGCCAGCGGCTTAGGGCCCACTGCACGGGCAGCGGGCGAGGCAGTAATTTAATCGTGAGGCGAATCTCCTCGAACCAGCGCGAGGAGAGATGCAAGGTGGCTTTCAGACGCGAGCTGCAGGATTGCCAACGCAGATCTTCGAGGCGTCCCTTGCCCAGGCAGGCGGCCTGAACCCATTCAAGGACACCGGCTGCCCGCCGTCGGTTATAGCGAACGAACCAGCTATACCAGACCAGGAATACAATCCCAGCGAAGCTGATGCCGATTGGAATCCAGAGCCCCACTTGCAGCCTCTCTATGGGAGAGATCGTACGTCTGTCAGATGCGGATGCGCAAGGGGAGGAAACGAAAAAAATGGAGGACCGCCCATATGGGTGGTAAAGCTTTTCTCCCGGTAGAATGGCAACGTGTCGTTTCGAATTCGAAGATTCCAAAAATCAGATTTTGAGACGCTCTGGCAGATTGACCAGGCCTGTTTCGATCCGGAAATGGCCTATTCCCAGCGAGAATTAGCGTTTTATATGCGCAGGCCGGGCGCTTTTACGCTGGTCGCCGACGGGCAGGTTGATCCTAAGGCGAATTCGGTGCTGGGCTTCATCGTGGCTGAGGCGCGCCGCCGAGCCGGACACATTATCACCATCGACGTAGTCTCCGAAGCTCGCCGGCTCGGGGTCGGATCGGCGTTGTTATCGGCGGCCGAAGATCAACTTCGCGAAGAGGGCGCCGAACGCGTGGCACTCGAAACCGCCGTCAATAATGACGCGGCCATACGCTTTTACAAGCAGAAGGGATATTTCGTCGAGAAGACCGTGCGCGGCTATTATTCCGGACAACTCGATGCGCTCGAGATGGTGAAGGAGTTGGCGCAGGTGGATAAACAAAAAGGAATCTCATGAAAATCGCGATCCAAGGTGAGTTGGGATCTTTCAGTCACGAGGCGGCAGAGGCGATGCTGCCCTCCGCTAAGGTCGTTCCCTGTGCCCGCTCGCTCGAGGTCTTCGATCGAGTCAAGCGCGGCAGCGTCGAGGGAGCGGTCATACCAATAGAAAATTCGCTGGCCGGCTCAGTGGCCGAGCACTTCGATCTTCTGCTGAGCCGTGAGGTTTACATCGCCCGCGAGTTCCGCCTGCGCATCGTCCACAACCTGATCGCGCCGCCGGGCGTCCCCCTCAAGAATGTCCGGAGGGTCTTCTCGCATCCCGTAGCGCTTGACCAGTGCCGGGATCTATTTGCCAGGAATCCCAAACTCGAACCGGTGCCCTTTTACGACACGGCGGGCAGCGTAAAGCACGTGATCGCCGAAGGCCTCACCGATGCGGCGGGCATTGCCAGCCGACGCGCCGCCGAAGCTTACGAGGGCAAGATCCTGAAGGCAGGCATCGAGGACGACAAGCGAAACTTCACCCGCTTCTTTCTCATCCACCGCGGAAAACCGCGCGCTGCCCCTGGCGCGGACAAGACCTCTCTTGCCTTCAGCACGAAAAACATTCCCGGCTCGCTTTTCAAATCGCTGAGTGTTTTTGCGCTGCGCGACATCAGCCTAAGCAAGATCGAATCGCGTCCCCTGCGCGGCCGCCCCTGGGAGTATGTGTTTTTCGTTGATCTGCTGCGCGGAGACGACGAGGATTCGCGCAATGCGCTCCGCCATCTTAGCGAGATCACCGATTTGGTTAAGGTGCTGGGAGTCTACCGCCAGGCGAAATGAACAGACCGTCCGCCTGCCCGGCGCTACTTCCAAACGTCAGTGATTGGCGCGGCGTTGGCGGCGTTACCCAGCGCTGGAAGCCCATATAGATTCTCGATCGTGCGCAAGACATTGTAGTGATTGATGGTCTCCGAGTACTGTCCGGGCTTGATCCCTGCGCCCACGAAGATCGTGGGGACCTGGTTGTTTTGGCTTTCGTCGTCCTCATCCCAGGTGACAATCAGCACGCTGTTGTTGTTCGTCGCCCAACTGACATACGCCGAGAGATTGTCCTTCAGCCATGTGTCGCCCGCCTGTACGGTCCCATCGTGCATGTCGTCCAAGAGATTCGGGATGACAAAAGACACTAGCGGAAGCTGCGAGAAATCCGTTGGAAAGTTCGAGAATGGCTGGTTGTCGCCCGGCTGATCCTGAGAAAAATCGGTCCAGGGTGCGTGCTTACGCGCATATTCTCCCGCCGCGCAGACGGAGGAACCGGTCCGGGGCAACCCCTCCGCATACCCGGCGAATGTCTTTCCCGCCGCAACCAGTTGGCTCTCCAGCGAGCCGCCCGTAAATGTATGCGGGCAGGAGTCGTCGGTAATCCCCTGTGTCGAACCCGAAAACAGCGCAAGATAGTTGGGCTGGCTCGGATGCGCAACGGCAAAGGACTGCGTGAACAGGGCTCCCTTCGTTGCCAGCGAGTTGATGTAAGGGGCATCGGCCGCGCCAATGATCTCCGAATAGCTGTGATTCTCTTCCATGACAACCACGATATGAGCGGGCACGGAAGATGGGGGGGGCGCGGGCGAGGGGCTCGATTGCATCTTGCTGCCCGAGCACGCACATAAAGCGACTGTGAAAATTCCGACACCGCCAAGGCGCATGGCCGAGGACATTGAGACCCCCTCGCAAGGAATTGAGACTCTATGCGCTTCGGGAGCGCTTTTCCTTGCTCCTTTGACTGTAAAAGTCGGGCAGCCGTTGCCAAAGCGAGCGGGGGTCACGGGGGACATTTACCAGCGATCACCACGCGGCGTTCTTTGTCACGAACCGCTGTGAGGCACTGCACAGCGCCCTCTGCTGCCACGGAGTAGCTTGAAATTGAAAGGTTTGCCATCGGAAAGAGAGGTTGTCTATGCGTTTAGTGAAGCCTGTGCTCGTGATTCTGAGTTGTGTGTTACTGATCAGCGTTTGCGCTTTTGCCGGTAAGAATTCGATGGGAATTTCAGATACTTACCGCGTTACCTTTGCCGAGAATGTCCGCATTGCGGACAAGACTCCTGCCCGCGGGCGACTACAAGATCCAGCACGTCATGGAGGGATCGGATCACATCATGGTATTCCGGCAAGTGGGGGTGAAGAATCCAGTCGAAGTCCGTGCCAAGTGCACGCTGGTTGCGCTCTCAGGGCCATCCGATCAGACGCAAAAAATCTTCGAAGTTAACGCAGCCAATGAGCGGGTTCTCAAGGCGCTGACCTTTAGAGGCGACCACGCCAAGCACGTGTTTTAAGTCTTTTCGGGCGGGCCCATCCCCGGCCCGCCCCCTCCGTAATTGGTGGGTCTGGCACCGGGGCCGATCTTCTGCGGAGCGGTTCCCTGCCCGGTGCGCGCGTTACCAGCAATGGACATAAGCCTTTCCGTGTCTTGCAAAAACCGAAAAAAGGTCTAGAATTCAACAGCCTACCAACTGCCCTGCATCTTTTCGGAGGCCTCGTTCATCAAAGTTGAGTAAAACTGACTCAAGGGAAAATCATGAGCGACATTAATACTCCTTCTACCTCTGCCTCCTATGAATCCGCCGGACGTTCGCTGCCCATTTTGCCGGTCCGCGACACGGTTTTGTTTCCCCACGCCGTCCTGCCATTGACCGTCGGACGCGACAGTTCCGTGCAACTCATCAACTCACTTGGCGATGATAAGACGATCGTGGTTGTCGCCCAGCGCGAGGCGCGCGTCGATAATCCTCAGCCCACTGACCTCTATTCCATCGGCACCTTGGCGGTCGTGCACAAAGTAGTGAAGATGCCCAACCAAAGCCTTTTCGTTTTTGCCGAAGGTCTGGAGCGGGTTCGCCTGACCGACTTTGCTCAGCTCTCCCCTTTTATGCGGGCGCAGGTGGTCACCGTTCCCGAGACGATCCCACCGAAAGATTCCGAGATTGAAGCTCTGCAGCGCAACGTGCTAACTCTCTTCCAACAGATCGTGGCCGGTTCGCCCACCCTGTCGGACGAGCTTTCCACGGTTGCGATGAATATCGAGGAGCCCGGCCGCCTGGTTGATTTCATCGCGTCGTCATTGCCGTCTCTCTCCACCGCGGACAAGCAGGACACTCTGGAAACGACCGACGTTCGTATTCGCCTGGAAAAAATCAATCAGCACCTCGCGAAAGAACTGGAAGTGCAGCAACTGCGCAACAAGATACAGTCAGAAGTTCAGGATCGTGTTCAGCAGACGCAACGCGAGTACTACCTGCGCGAGCAGATGAAGGCCATTCAGAAAGAACTCGGCGAGCAGGATGAGGGCGCGCGAGACACCGAAGAACTCAAACAGAAAATCGAATCCGCGGGCATGCCCGACGACGTAAAGAAGGAAGCCTTAAAAGAGTTGGGGCGCCTCTCGCGCATGTCGCCCATGGCGGCCGACTACTCGGTCACTCGCAATTACATTGAATGGCTCGCCGTCCTGCCCTGGCAAAAAACTTCCGGCCAGGAGATTGAAATCCCCAAGGCCAAAGAGATTCTCGACACCGACCACTACGACCTCCAGAAGGTCAAAGATCGCATCCTCGACTATCTTTCGGTCCGCCGTCTGAAGCCCAATATGAAGGGGCCGATCCTGTGTTTCGTCGGCCCTCCCGGCGTAGGCAAAACTTCGCTCGGCAAATCGATCGCCCGGGCGCTCGGTCGCAAGTTCGTGCGCCTCTCTCTCGGCGGCGTCCATGACGAGGCCGAAATTCGCGGCCATCGCCGCACCTATATCGGCGCTCTCCCTGGCCAGATTATCCAGGGCATTCGTCGCGCCGAAACGAAAGACCCGGTCTTCATGCTCGACGAGATCGACAAAGTCGGCCGCGATTTCCGCGGCGATCCCGCCTCCGCTTTGCTCGAGGCCCTCGATCCCGAACAGAATTCCACCTTCCGCGATAACTATCTCGACGTGACCTTCGATCTTTCGAAAGTGCTCTTCATCACCACCGCCAACATGCTCGATCCCATTGCCGAGCCGCTCCGCGACCGCATGGAAATCATTGAGCTTCAGGGTTACACCGAGGAAGAGAAGATTCACATCGCTTTCCAATATCTGATTCCGCGCCAGATCGAAGAAAACGGAATTACTCCAGAGCAGATCGAGTTTCCCGAAGAGTCGGTCAGCTATGTGATCCGTCACTATACCCGCGAAGCCGGCGTTCGCAACCTTGAACGTACCATCGGCACGATCTGCCGAAAGCAGGCGCGCCGTCTCGCGGAAGGAAAAACTGAAAAGCTCGTCGTCACCAAGGAAATTATCAACGAGTTTCTTGGCGGCATTAAGATTCGCAGCGAAGGCGAAATCGCCGAGCGCACCAAGCGTCCCGGCGTAGTCGTAGGCCTTGCCTGGACCCCCGCCGGCGGCGACGTGCTCTTCGTCGAAGCCAACCAGATGAAGGGCAAGGGCGGCCTTACCATCACCGGGCAGATTCAGGACGTGATGCGCGAATCCATGCAGGCCGCACTGAGCTGGGTCCGCTCCAACGCGCGCGAACTCGGCGTCGACGAGGAGTTCTTCGCCAACCACGATATTCACATTCACGTGCCCGCGGGCGCGATTCCAAAAGACGGACCCTCGGCCGGTGTGACGATTGTGACTGCGCTCGTATCGCTCTTGACCGGCAAGCAGGTGCGTCCGCTAACCGCGATGACCGGTGAGATCACGCTCAGCGGAAACGTTCTGCCAGTAGGCGGCATTAAGGAAAAAGTGCTCGCCGCAAAACGCGCTGGCGTGCACGACGTCATTCTCCCGGCCGACAACCGCACCAACCTCGAGGAAGATCTGACCCCGGAGCAGTTGCAGGGACTGACCGCTCATTACGTCAAAACCGTCGAGGAAGTGCTCGAATTCGCCCTGCCATCCAATCCGCGAGAAGAGCGTCAGGATGCCGAGGAACGTGAGAAGGTCCTGAGTAATTAGAGTGTGTTCCCACATCATAACTTCCCGCTAACCTGCTGATTCCTAAGGATCGGCGGGAGGGCGACGCGAAAGGGTAAACCCTAGCTCAGAGGCGAATCCGTCATTCGGAATCGCGTGCGCACGTGTTCGGAGAGCAGTTCGATAGCGCCCCGATTCGCGACTGGGTCGGATTGAGCCAGATACTTCATCGCTTCGACCAAGGTTTTCTGGCCATCCACGTAGCGAGGATCAGAGCTGCGCTCACGCTTTTTGCGGGAGAGATCAGGAGGAACCGGAATTGTGAAAACTCTTGCCATTCGTGCTCGACTTTCCTAGGCTTTGGTGCAGTATATCGTCACCGCGCTAGATTTTCAGCTTGATTCTGCTGGTTCGACGCTTGCGGGTTTTCCCGACGAATCTGCGAGGTTTGGTGGCGCACGTCCGGCCTTGGGCTAGCCCTGTAGGTGAAACAAACCTGGTTTTGCCGGTAGTCTTAAGTTTGAAGACGTTGTCCGGAAGTTTCTGGTTGATTTGGATGTCGGAATACTTCGTCAGCCGGTAATCGCCTCCCGGGAAGAAGAGTTGCATTTGCGCAGCGACGTTCTTCGCAGGATCGATCCACAAAATGATTTTTGAGATGTTGTTTTGCAGTTGCTGAGATTTCGGCGTCAATTCGAGTTTGGACGCGTTGACGCCATTGATTTTCTCCGTTCCCATATACTTCACGTGATAGGTGGAAAGCAGCGCATGGCCACCCCCGCCAAAGCCGAGCAGCAGGAAAGCTTCAATCTGGCCTTTGCTCTTGCCGGGCTGGTACTCGTCGACCTGATCAATTTTCGGGTGATAAATCTGCGCCTTACCGTTGGCGTATAAGGCGAATTGTTTGTCGGGGTCGGTGATATCGGCGGCCATATTCACATTGCTGCCGTGCCGCTCGAAATAGACCTTGCCCTTCTGCGTTTCCGTAAGGTCGACAAGTTTGGTGTATTGCTCAGCAGTTAGATCAGCCTGCGCGGTGTGGAAGGTCTTGGCCGCAGTGTCCATCTCGGTGAGGACGTGGTCGAGGGCGGAGGGCTCGGATTGCAACAGAAGTTTAGCGATGCGCCAGCCAACGCCCATGGGCTGCGGATAGGCGGCGGAAGTGAGGAGCAAGATCGCAGCCAACCGGATGAACAGGGTTGAATAGCTTTTTCGCTGAGTTGGATGGGTCATTCCTTATTGATCCACACTTTGTAGCTTTGCGCATGGCCGGTCAGGTCCTTGACCGTCTCGTATTTGGTGATGCTGACGGCACCCGCGATGGGTTCTATGATTCGTTCCAGCTGCGGGCGGATGTCCGCGCCGTTCCCCGAGTTCACCGCCGATGCCGGGATCTGATAGATGAAGCCCCCTTGTTTGTCCGGGATCACCATTACTCCAGCCGAGTAAGCATTGCGCTCGACCGGCTTGTCCTTGAAGTTGATGTAACGCGGCGCCAGAAACACAAACAGCAGGATGAGCGTCACCATGATGTCGTAATGCAGCGTGCCACGCTCGTAGGACCACAGGATGTAACCGCGAATTGTGCGCCAGATCGTGCCCATGGGGGACGGTGGGACTTTCGGAATCGTCAGTACCGCTTCGGATTGCAAGTGTATTTTGGAATTCATGGCATAGCAAATTGCCTGGACAAAGGCATTATAGGCTCCTTGCTGTGATGCGGTCGGTGCCCATGTAGGGTTGCAAGGCTTCGGGAATCAGAACACTGCCATCCGCCTGCTGGTAATTTTCGACAATGGCGACCCAGGTACGCCCCACCGCAAGGCCGCTGCCGTTGAGCGTATGCACGAGTTCAGTCTTGCTCTTCCCTTCCGGACGGTAGCGGATATTGGCGCGTCGCGCCTGGAAGCTTTCGAAATTCGAGCAGGACGAAATTTCGCGGAAAAGGTTCTGTCCGGGCAGCCAGACTTCGATGTCGTACGTCTTGGCAGCCGAGAAGCCGATGTCGGCCGTGCAAAGCGTCATGACGCGGTAGTGCAGGCCGAGTTTCTGGAGAACGGTTTCCGCATTGTTGGTCAGCTTTTCGAGTTCGTCGTAGGAGTTTTCCGGGCGCGAAAATTTCACCAGCTCGACTTTTTGAAACTGGTGCTGGCGGATGATGCCGCGGACGTCCTTGCCGTAAGAGCCGGCCTCACTGCGAAAGCAGGGCGTGTATGCGGTGAGATAGATGGGGAGCTTCGCCGCATCGAGGGTCTCGTCACGAAAGAGATTCGTTACCGGGACCTCGGCGGTGGGAATGAGCCAAAGGTCTTTTTCGCCGTGCGGAACACGGAATAAATCCTGCGCAAATTTTGGCAACTGCCCGGTGCCATACATGGAGTCGGAATTGACCATGTAGGGCGGCAGCACTTCCGTATAGCCGTGCTGGCGGGTGTGCAGGTCGAGCATGAAGTTGCCGAGGGCGCGTTCGAGACGCGCGCCCATCGCCCAATAGACAGCAAAACGGGCGCCGGAAAGTTTGGCGGCGCGCTCAAGATCGAGCACTCCGAGATGTTCGCCGAGTTCCCAGTGGGGCTTGGGCGCGAAATCGAATTTCGGAGGGGCGCCCCAACGGCGTGCCTCCACATTGTCGGCTTCGCTCTTGCCGATGGGCACGGAGTCATTGGGAAGATTTGGAAGGGCCGTGAGGATTTCGCGGAGGCGAGAGTCAACTTCCTCGGCTCTCTTCTCGAGCTCCTGAATCTGCTCGCGCATGTCTTTTGTGGCTTGAATCTGCGCGGTCGCGTCCTGCTTGTCTTTCTTCAGGCGGGCAATCTCTTCGGAGGCCTGATTGCGTTTGGCTTTGAGCTGCTCGCTTTGCGTGATGGCCTGGCGGCGCTCAGCGTCGATGGTTTTGAAATCGCCCAAAACACCCGTGGGATTCATTCCGCGCTGGCGGAGTTTTTCTTCAACGAGAGGCAGGTTGTCGCGGACAAAGGTGAGATCTAGCATTCCACTTTAACTTTAGCTGAAAAGACGTTTTTCGTGCAGTGACACGACTCAAAATTCCACGCCGCGGGCAGCGTCGAGAAGGCGCGAAGCACGCTGAGGAAAGATCGAATCTCTTGTAAACTAGGCGCAATGACCCTTCCCCAATTTCGCACGGCGACAGCCCTGCTGGCATGGTTTCTTGTCAGTTTGCTCGCGGGCAGCCCGCACGCTTCTGCGTCCGCTTACGACGGACATCCCAAACTGGTTGTTGTGATTGTGATTGATCAGTTTCGGGGCGATTACCTCCAGCGATATCAGGATCAATTCGTCACCGGCGGCTTTAGACTTTTCCTGGAACGCGGAGCGTACTTCACTGACTGTAATTACGATTATGCCAATACGAGGACCGCGCCGGGACATGCCACGCTCTTTACCGGAAGCTACACCAGCGGTCACGGAATCATCGGCAATGAGTGGTGGGATCCAGAGAAGAAGAAGCGGGTTACTTCGGTTGAAGACGAGACGACAAAGCTCGTGGGGGTCGATGGCGGCATTGGAGCGTCACCGCATAATCTGTTGAGTGACACATTGGGCGACGAACTCAAGCTGGCCACCGGCGGCAAGGCCCGCGTATTTGCGATTTCATTGAAGGACCGCGCGGCGGTTTTGCCCGGTGGATTTTCGGCTGACGGAGCCTACTGGATCGATCCCAAGAGCGGGAGATGGATCACTTCAACTTTTTATAGGTCCGAACTCCCTGACTGGGTCCGGAATTTCAATAATGGCCATCACGCAGAGAAGTTCTGGAATCAGGAATGGAAGGACGAGAGCGGCAAGGTTCTCGACTCGACCGCGCCACGCAATGGGCGCGATGGCAAGCCGGCGGGATTTTACGAGGTGATCGGCTCGACTCCGTTTGCAAACCAGTATCAGTTTGACTTTGCTAAAGAGCTCGTGCTGTATGAAAAACTTGGCACGGGACCGACCACGGATTTGCTTGCCATAAGCCTTTCTGCAAACGATATTCTGGGACACCAAGTGGGCCCGGACTCGCCGCAGATGCGGGGCATGGCGCTCGCGCTCGATCGACAACTGGCGGAGTTCTTCGACTTTCTCGGACACCAGATTGGCATGGCGAATGTCTGGGTAGCGTTGTCGGCCGATCATGGCATCGCTCCGCTGCCGGAGTCCGCGAAAACGCTGCGGCTGCCGGCGACGGGACTCGACGGCAAGGCTCTGCGCGAGCAGATCAATTCCTTGCTCTCGAAAAAGTATGGGAAGAGCGCGGAGTATGTCGATCTGGATTATCCGATGGCATGGCTGAATCAAGACGCGTTCACGGCAGCTGGCGAAAACGAAATCAGCGCGGAGACCGACACTGGCGAAGCGCTCAAGCAGGCCGGGCTCGCCGGATATTTTACGAAGTATCGCCTGGGACAAGGCACATCGATTCCGAACACTGAATTGGGGCGGCGATATGCGCACAGCTATTCTCCCGAGGGCGGATGGTACGTGATGGGAATTCCAAAGATCTTCGAAGTAGGCAGCATGCACGGGACCGACCACGCAACTCCATTTAGCTATGACACGCATGTACCACTGGCTTTTTATGGCCTCGCATTCCAGCCGGGAATTTATCGGACCCATGCCGAACCTGTGGATCTGGCGGTGACGCTGGCATCGCTGCTTGGAATTAACGCACCGGCGCAGGCAACGGGGCGAGTTTTGACGGAGGCACTCACGACGAACCGACATCCAGCAACCGCTGAGCCACCTGCGCAGAATCGAGGCGCGCAATGAGTCATTCGAAAGGCCCTGCCTCTCCAGACCTGCGCGTTCGCATCGGCGATATTGAATTGAAAAACCCAATCATCGCGGCCTCGGGAACGTTTGGATATGGGATCGAGTTCGAGGATATTGTTCATCTCGATCGCCTGGGAGGGTTGGTGGTTAAGGGGCTTTCAGTTGAGCCCATGACCGGAAATCCTCCGCCGCGACTTTACGAGACAGCGGCGGGAATGCTGAATGCGATCGGGCTGCAGAACATTGGCGCTCAGGCTTTTCTCGACGAAAAGTTGCCGGCGCTACGCGAGAAAGAGAATGTGGTCGTGTTCGCCAATGTCTTCGGCTACACGCGACAGGACTATGAGCACACGATCGAGATTCTGAATCAAGGCGAAGGAATCGCAGCATACGAGCTCAACGTATCCTGCCCCAATACCGCGCAAGGCGGCATTGTATTCGGTACCGATCCGCAGTTATTGGATGAGGTCGTACGAACGGCCAAGCGCGTGTCTGCCCGTCCGTTGATCGTGAAACTCTCGCCGAACGTTACCTCAATTGCGCTGATGGCACACGTAGCCGAAGAGGCGGGCGCCGATGCAATTTCTCTGGTGAATACTTTTCTTGCGATGGCGATTGATGCCGAGACCCGGCGTCCCCGGATCGCGAATGTGACGGCGGGACTATCCGGGCCCGCTATCAAGCCGATTGCATTGCGGATGGTTTATGAGGCGGCCAGATCGGTAAAGATTCCAGTGATTGGCATGGGGGGGATTACTACTCCAGTCGATGTGGTGGAGTTCATGCTGGCGGGCGCCAGCGCCGTGCAGGTGGGGACGGCGAGTTACTTCGATCCCGTAGCCACCGAAACGCTGGTCGAGGAGTTAGCAGCGTATTGTCGCGAACATCGAATTCAGCGAGTTAGTGAGTTAACCGGCGGACTATTAACTGAGTAGGCAAGTCCTGTGGCCATATATCCACGCGCTCATCGGGAACATTGTTTGTGACTTTCGTACCGGCGCAGCGCCCCTATAACTTTAAGAACGCGGATTCAGTGCCGATATCTAGTAGTGCCGAAGAACCGCCTGAATCCGGGAAAACGCTTGCGAACCACTCGCTGGGCCCTGGGTCTGTCGCTCCGCGACGTCCATCGGGAGAGCCTGAAATTAGCCCACAGACTACGCAATAAAAAGTTCGTTCTGCCACCTAGCCGCCTCCACCAGATCGAAATGAAGAACTCCATCCCCAGCATTCACCGGCTGTTTACGCTGGCGCATACATATGGTTGCGAGATGAGAGAATTGGCGCGCTGGTATGGAATACCTCGCACTCCATAGAGCAATCTTAGCCATTGGCCGATATCACTGAGTCACCTTCGACTCAGTTCGCGCGTCGGGCTCGAATCCAATTCTGCGAAGCATGGGCTGAATTTCCGGGTTCGACATGAACATCTTCCAGACGACTCCGGTGCGGTAGTTCTCAATCATCACGGTGATGGGCGCCTGGTTCAGTCCCATAAAAATAGGCGAGACCCAGTCTTTGCTCAGGTTGATGGCGTCGCGGGGACCGTAGACTCCCCAAACCTCGGCTCCGAGGTCGCGATAGACATGCTTGAGCATGGCCATCGAGGCTTCCGGCGTGTAAGGGAAGGAAGAGAAGGCACCGGTAAAAGTCATTGTGCCATCGTCAACAGTCAATGTCGGTTCGTGCGGTAGGTATCCGTCGGGCCCGTCGCTGGCAGTCAGTCCCCAGAAATTCGCGCCGTAGCCTTTGTAGTGGCCGGGATTCTTCTCGGAGTAGGCGAGATTGATCTTCGCCATGTCGCGATTGTTCTCGAAATAGTTGGTGAAGCGATCGTGAATGCCACGCGGGTCAAATCCCATATAGGAATAGTGCGCGAAGAAGAGTGGGCCGCCGGAGCCGACGCCGACCGGCAACTTGATGCCGTAGTAAGCGTGGCCGTTAGTATATTTGTCGCCCTCGTTTGAACCGGACCATCCGCGCCGGTATTGCGCTCCAGCCTCGCCCTGATTGGCCCAGCCGGAGTCATACAGTTCGGCGGGCACGGCATGAGTGGGAGATGCAACGGCCAACAGGTAAACGATCATCGCCTCGTTAAATCCGGTGAGACGATGATTGATGAACCACGACCACTCGGGCGACCAGTGCCAGTAAAGGGCGTCGCTTTGCGGCGAGCGCCGGTACCAGTCCCACTCCACCGTCTCCCAGAGATGGGTAATGCGTGCAAAGAGATCGCGCTCGCGAGCGCTCGCGCCTTGAAAATATTGGCGGGCAGCGAGCAGACCTTCCATCAGGAACGCGGTTTCAACGAGATCGCCGCCGTTATCGAACATATCGAAGACGGGAAGGGTCTTGCCCGTGGAACCATCCATGAAGTGAGACCATGCGCCATGGTAGCGCGGAGCTTTTTCCAGAAAATCGACGATCCGGTTGAGGCGTTCGAGGCCTTGCTCGCGCGTGATGAAGCCGCGGTCGACCCCGACGATGAGAGCCATGATACCGAAGCCGCTGGCGCCCGTGGCTACGATGCGATCGTCGCCGGGAATGTTCTCCAGCGATGTTCCGGAGATGGGATGCGCGCCCTCCCAGTAATAGCGGAAACACGCCTCTTGCAGCATGGAGAGCAGTTCATCTTCGGTCATCGCACGCGTGGTCGCGCTCGCCTCGTTGGAAAAAGCTGAGATGCGATATTCACGATCAGACGCGACTACCTTGTAGCTCGCGGTCTGACCTGGGTTGCCGAGGTAGTCGGTGTAGCGATTGATGCCGGGAGCCTGCATTCCCACCAGTTTGAAATTCTGCCCTTGGGTTGCGCGGTAGACGAGGTAGCGCTGAAGGTCACCGGAGTCCACCGGGTCCCACTTGATATCGATGTGCCGCTCGTAAGCCTTGGCGGAGACGTTCTGCGGCGCCGGCAGGCTGGGCGCAGGTTTGAGGGCATCGCTGGCGGCCGCCGCGGATTCATCGATCTTGATTTCGTCGATGATCAGGGAGTGGTCCACCCCGTCCGCCACATGCTGCCCGAAAATTATCTTCGTGGTCTGGCTGGGGTTGAATGGATGAATCGAGTCGGTAGTGAATTCGCGCAGCGGAATTCGCACTTGCACCCACTGGTGCGCGGGAATCCCTTGCGTAAATTTGCCCAGATCGAGTGGACCGGAGAAGTTGCGGGCAACGTCGAGCAGGCGAATATTCGGCAGAGCGGAAGCCGCAATCGCGTTTTCCGAAAAACACCAGAGATAGAGAACATCGCCATCGAAGTGAAATTCGCGGTTCCTAAAGTCGACGAGACGGATACCAGCTTCCCATCCGCCGTCCTTCATGGAGCGCCAATTCAAGCGGAGGGCATTGGGGGGAGTGAGGAATATGTCGTGACTGACTGGAAGCTTGTCGTGGACGAGTTCCAATTGAGAGGGAGAGGACGCGCGGCCCTCGCTGTAGTAGTAGGCATCGGATTCGAGGCTGTTGTCGAAGAAGATATGACGGTAATAGTCGGCATCGGCGTGCGCGGCCGAGCAGGAGAGAAGCAGGAAGAGTATTTGAATACGGCGAATGAAGCGCATAGACATTTTGATGAATTCCCTTCTGGGACGCGCAAATAATCTTATACGGCGCTCGAGCAGTATGAAATTCGCGTGGTACAGAACCCGGGGTAGTGCAATCTCATAGAATTGTAAGAATTATGCCCCCAATCCACCTTGATCCGAAGAAGACCGCGTTGGTATTGATCGATCTGCAAAGCGGAATCGTGGCCAGACAAACGGCGCCATACTCTGCGACCGAAGTAGTACAGCGCGCGGCCCGCCTGGCGGAGGCATTCCGCACGAAGGGAGCGCCTGTCATTTACGTGCGGGTGGATATGAATAACATTCTGAATCTGCCGGTGGACGAACCGTTTCGTCCTGCGAATGCTCCACCGCCACCGCCCAGCGCTTCGGAGCTTGTGCCCGATGCCGGATTCCAGCCCGGGGACATCCTCGTCACGAAGCGGCACTGGGGGGCATTCGCCGGCACGAACTTGGAGCAGGTTTTGCGAGAGCGCCGCATCGACACAGTTGTGCTTGGAGGCATTTCCACGAACGCCGGAGTCGAATCGACAGCGCGCCAGGGAACGGGATTGGGCTTCGCATTTGTACTTGTGGAGGAGATCTGCTCCACCAGTATGGGCGAAGAAGCGCATCGCTTTGCGTTTGAAAAGATATTTCCGCGCCTCGCGAAAGTTCGAAAGGCTGACGAAGTGTTTGCGGCTTTGGGATAAGCGAGTCAAGCGCGAGACGACGGATAGACCTCGCACAAAAAGTCCGGGCCGCCCGTTTTGCAGGTGGCCCGGTTTCTTCTTAAGTTATGTGAGTCCTACTCGTCTCCGCCGCCTCCCTGACCTGCCGCTTCCTGCTTGGCCTGCTGCTCAGCCTGATCGGCTTGGGCTTGCTGGTCTTGCAGTTCTTTGGAAGCGTCCTTGTCAGCCTCGGGTGCCGGAATGTCCGACGGCACCGTACCCGCGTCCGGAGCCTTCGGCATACCGTTGGTTCCCTGCTTTTCAGACAACTGCTTCAGGCCGTTGTTCAGTTGCTCCTCGAAGTGATTGTGCATTTCCATCAAGTCGTCAACTGAGACAGCGATCGTCTGGCCTGCGCCGCACTCGCCTTTTTTGCTGGCCGAAACGCTGGCGTTGACGTTGCCGTCACCGTCAGGTGTGTCGGTAAGACGGGTGATGACGTCGCCGCCAGTGAGTTCGCACTCCTGGCCATTGCTGGTCACCGAGATCGTGTTATCGACCACGAAGGTGCGCCGCGCGGGATCAAGCGCCGGCGGCACTTCGTCACCGGAGTTCGATGGAGCCGCGTTGCCCTGATCGGTGACGCCGCCCTGGGTGGGCGCCTGCTGCTCCTGCGCCGCCAGTTCCGCCTTCACCTCTTCGGCGATCGCTTCCTTGACCTCCGGACTGAGCGTGACCTGCGCGTTCGGACCGTTATCGGAATAGGTCGCTCCACCCTGACTCGGAGGATAGGGAGCCTGGTCAGCCGACGCTGCCGTGTTGTACTGCGACGCATAAGCGCTTTGCAGTTCCGACGCGATCAGCCAATCCGTGAGCCAAAATGCCGGACCTGCGTAGACAGGATAGGGATTCCACCAACCACCGTAGTAACCCCACCACGGCGAGCCTCCCCAGCCCCAACCGCCGACGCCGATTCCCCAGTAGAGGGGAGCGCCCCATGGGTGCCAAGCCCATCCATAGAAACCGGGATGGAACCAGAAGCCGGGATAGTAGCCGTAATAGTGGGCGCCGTGCCAGAAGTAGCCGCGATAGAGGCCAGTGCGATAGACGCCACCCGCGTAGAACGTACGCGAGTAATAGGCATGGCCACCGAAATTCCTATAGGGATGCTGGACGTAGCCACCGCCGGGACGGTTCACGACACGGATATTATTGTGCTCGCTAATGACGGTGCGCCCGCCATGAACGTTGTTGGTGATGTGCATGCCGTTGCGGTTGACGGAACGGATGGACCCGTTGGCACGAACGGTGGCTGTGCCTCCGCCGCGCAGAGAGACGCTATGGACAGGACCATGACCGGCGTTGCCGCGGCCTGCGATCGAACCCCGGTTGCCCGCGCCTCGATTGCCTGCCGGTCCCCGATTGCCGCCCATGGCTCCACGGTTGCCTTCACCATGATTGACGCCGCCCCGGTTGCCTTCGCCCCGGCTCACGCCGCCGCGATTGACTTCCCCGCGATTGCCTCCATTGCCCGCGTTGCCCGGTCGGCTGCCCTCGCGAGTTGCACCCCTGCTGGGACGAGCGGCATGTCCTTCACCGCCGCCGCGATTTTCACGGGCCTGACCGCCGCCATGGCTCTGTCCACCGCCATGGCTCTGCCCGCCGGCGTGGCTCTGACCACCACTGTGACCGCCGCCATGGCTGGCAGGTTTCGATCCCCCTCCTTTGTGCTCATCCGCTGCCAGCGCGGAGATAGGCATCAGCGCAATTGCCAATGCCAGAACTACCTTTACGACAACGTTCCCTGTGATACGAAGATTCATCACGCCCTCCAGACTTTTCTGCTTCTTCATTGTTCCGCCTTAGTTCCTTTAAATTCGGACAATTCGGTTTACTCCCTGCAAATCACATGTATTAACCCGGGAAATTCGGTTTGGTTGTGCATTATATTGCGTTCCGTGAGGCAGGGCACCGATGCCGTTCGCTTTTGGATGCATGGGCTTGTAGAGAGTAGCCAGCCACATGGGGTTGACTAAGGGTGGGAGAACGATACCTCGAGCGATCCTTGCTTGAGAAACCGTACCCAGAAGCTAAAGGCCTAAGCTCAGCGGCCGCTGGAGTGCCAAATGGAACCGGGAGACTGGTAGTTCAGGCCTTCGCCCCAGACAATGTGCGTGTCACCGTGGTTATCAATGGCCATACTGAAGTAGTCGCCAAAGGGGAACCGGAAACCTGCCTGTTTGATATAGGAATAACCGGGCACGTAGCGGGAGATGCGGACCTCGTCGGACCATGTTGCGCCCCCATTGGATGAACTGCGGTAGAAGGTATTCCAGTAGGGAGTGTGACGCATATCCATCCAAGCAATGCGCACGTCTCCGTTGTTGCCAGCGACGATTGCCGGGAAAGCGTGTTCGATGCCGTCGACCGCGGATGAGACACTGGCACGCGGCAGCCAGTTTTCCCCGCCATTTGTGGAGGATGAAAAGTAAATGCGCTGGGCTCCCATTGGGGTGCGGCCAGCACTCCAGAGTGCGTACAGCGTACCGTCGCTGTCCGAGGTGAGCGTAATCTGTGCGCCCAAATAAGCTTCGCCGCAGTCTTCGTCTTTGCAATCGGGTGAGGCAGCGGAGGTGTCGACTGACTTCATGGACCAGGTTCTACCGGCATCAGCGGACTTGGCTACAAACAGGTTGACCGATCCGCGCGCGCCGCCTGCCTTGGAATACGAAGACCACGCCAGATAAACATTCCCTGTCGGGTCGATAGTGGACGAACCAAGCAGCGACCAGCCGGGTCGGCTATCGGCGTTGACGCGCGAAGGAACGAAGCTACCGCCGCCGTCCTGTGAGGCCGCAACCCATACTTCCTCTTCATGATTGAAGGCAACATAGACGCTCTGGCCGCGGACGGCGAGCGCCGGCTTGTCGAGTTCTTCTTCGCTGCGGGCGGCAACGCCAAAAGACCAGGTCGCGCCCGAGTCCGTCGACTTGGCTAGCATGACCTCGCGCTTTCTTATTCTCAAGCCAGGCGGCATAAACGGTGTGGTGGTCGGCGGGGTCGACGACGATTTGGGCGTCGAACTGCCCCGAGCCGGCAGCGAGCATTACGTGCGGAGACTGCCAGGTTTTGCCATTGTCATTGCTCAAGACGAGCAACATGGTTGGGACGCCACAGTTGTCGCAGTTCGGGACATGACCGTAGTGCGGATAAAGAACAAAGATGTGACCCGAGGAATCGGCGGCGATTGCGGGCTCCCACTGGTCGCCGGAGGTGAGGCCGATTCGCGTTTGCGCGGAAAGCTGGGGTGGCGCCGCCAAAGCCGATTGCGCCAGTCCAACGGTAACGACCGCAAACAGACAAACGACGAGTTTGAGCGAGGCGGGACGCACTTGTGGCCAAAGGGCTGGGGGGCGAGACACTGAACCCTGCATTGAACTTTAGCCTGAAACGGGGCGACGGTCAACGGGTACGGCAGCCTGCGTCGAACCTTCGATCCAAAGCCAGGGACGTCATCCCGAAGAGTCTACGCGGCGGTCAACAGCAGCGGCGCGCCGGAGGTAATGACCAGCGTGTGCTCGAAGTGGGCGGACAGGGCCTGATCACCGGTGCGGAGGGTCCAGCCGTCCTTGGCGGTAAAGACACGGCCGGACCCGCTGGAGATGATCGGCTCGACGGTAATGACGAGTCCCTCGTTCATGATCTGCCGGGCTTGCGGATCGGCATAGTTGGGAACGTGGGGCTGCTCGTGAATGGTGCGTCCGATGCCGTGTCCTCCGAGTTCGCGGATAACCGAAAAGCCGGATTTCTTAACCTCACGTTCCACCACCCTACCAATCTCGAAGACGCGATATCCGGAGCGGGCCACCAGCATGGCTTTATTGAATGCGCGCTCGGCACAGGTCATCAGTTGTTCGGCCTGGGCGGTGACCTGGCCGACCGGCACCGTGATGGCGGCGTCTGCCATGTAGCCATCTTTTTCAACAGTCACGTCGAGCTTAACGAGGTCGCCATCGTTGAGCGTGCGATCACTCGGGATACCATGGACGGCTTCGTCATTGAGGCTGATGCAGGTGGCGCCCGGGAACTTGTAGACCTGGCGAGGCGCCGAGTGCGCCCCATTTTCGTGCATGACCCGGGCACCGATGTCGTCGAGATATTGGGTGGAGACGCCGGGGCGAACCTCACCTTTCATCGCGTCCAAGACCTGGCGCACGATGCGGCCAACGGCTTTTAGATAAGCGAGTTCCTGCTCGTCTTGAATGCTCATCGGAGCCTCGCTTTCCCCTTTCGCTTAACCATTTGCAATGCCAGTAGCTTATCTGAATTTTGGTTCGCCGTGCGCAGGCTGAAGCAAGATCGCAACTACGGGAATTGCAATTACAATGTCGGCGACATTGGGCCAACTGCTTTTTAGGCCTTTATTAAGGAACAAGGAGAAATCATGTCGAGATCCAGGATATGGCTGCTTCGAGGGCTCGTCTCCACGACGATCGTGCTCTTGCCGGCAGTTGGGATTGCGGAGAAAAATCCTGATCCAGCGCCGGGGCCGATACCGGCGCAAGTCGTGAGCGGGAAGAAAGTTTTTATCTCGTATAAAGAAAGCGACGCCGACCCAGGGTTGCCTAACCTGACATATAACGAGTTTTATTCGTTGATGAAGAGCTGGGGAAAATATGAATTGACCGGCGCGCCCGCGGATGCCGATCTGATTTTCGAGATTGCTTATATCAGCGGCATCACAGATTCTCAGCTTCGCATGTCGATCGTCGATCCGAAAACGCATATCGTTCTATGGCCGTTCGTGCAGCACGTGCAGGGGTCGGGCCGGGAAAAAGGCAGACGGAAGAACTTTGACTCGGCCATGAGCGATCTGGTCGACGATCTGAAAAAAGTAACGACCGGCGCAGCGCCCTGACTCATTTAGAAGGTAGGCTCGCGATGATCAGTGATCGTGTGGCTCAAAGCCGGTCGAACGCGAAGGAAAATTTGGAACGAGACCGGATTGGCGCCGTAGAAGGCGTTCAGGCTTTGCGGTTTGGAGTAGAAGGTGACGTCGGCGCCGACGGCGAATTGCCAGAGCTTTGACTGAACAAGATCGCGCTCGCCTCCGAAGGTGTAGGCCCCGATGCGGTAGCTTGGGGAAAGCGGGTTGGTGGGAAAGAGTTCGTCCTTGTCGACGAGTTCCAGACGCGTGAAAGCGTAATTCTTCGACAGAAAGTTCAGCGTGCTTTCGAGCACATAACTATTCAAGTTATGGTCGTCCAGGACTTTGTGGACTCTTCCCCAGATGAGCGAGGTGGCCCAGGAGCCGTCTCTTAGTTTGCCTGTGAGCGGACGCACGTACTCGAGGGAGGCCGTCTGGCGGCGCTGGCTGCCCGGTTCGAGTGCTTCGGGACGTTCAAGGCGTCCGTAACTATATTGGGCAGTCCAATTGCGCGATGGAGCGATACTCAGGCGAGTGGACCAGGAATCGAGCGGAGCGAATTCGATCGCATAGCGGCGCTCGTCGGGCTCGCGGCCGTTGAAGGCCGAGCCCTCCAGCTTGAACCGCGAGATTACGAGGCCGGTGGTCAAGACGCCGAAGCTGATGTGGGTTGAATCTTGAAGATGATGGGAGAGCGGCGCCATGGGCAGTTCTGCGGCTGAGGCGCGATGAACATAGGCGACGGGGCCGAGGGCGGGCTCGCCGGCCGCTGCGCCGTAGAAGAGCCATGAAATCTTCTGCCAGGAAGTCTGGTCGCCGATCGGGTGCGTGTAATCGAGGGCAAGTTCTGAAAAAACGTTGTGCGGGTGCTGGTGATCGACGAGGGGCTGGCCGTGATAGGTCTCGCCGGTCTGGAAGAGTTCGGGGAAGCCGGGATGGGGCGCGGTGAGCGACTCGGCGGAGAGCATCTCGCGAAATAGAATCGTGCCACCCGCCAGTTGATGCTGCTCCATCAGCATGGCCCAGTTGACGGATTCGGCTTTGCCTTCGCCGCGCGGGCCGCCCTGCTGGTTGTAGTCGATGAATACTACGCCGTGGGCCATGAGGTCCCAGCCGTTGATATTTTTCATCCACGCGTGGAGATTGATGGCGGCAGGCTGCCATCCGGTGCCGGAGCTGATGTGAGGAGAGGGCAGCCAGTCGGGCGACGGTGACATGTCCATATTCATGCC
>CAWEAB010000031.1:0-185250 GCA_963806745.1 uncultured Acidobacteriaceae bacterium | reverse complement strand
CGACGTTAAGGGCTTCCTGGCAGATACGATAGAAAACAATCTGAACTTCGGCGGGGAGGGTGACCTCACTCGTCATGTTGACGGTCACCGGGATGTTGGTTCGGCTGTAGAGTGCATTGGCTAACAGGTGCAGCAGATCGCCCAGGTCGAAATCGGTCAAGGTGGATGGGCGCAGTTCGGCCAGGAGGGCGCGATCTCGGCCTGGGCGCCCCGCGTCAGGCGGCGCAAGTCCTCGAGCGACCGGCGGCCTTCCGCCTGGTCGCGTTCCCATAAGCGGGGTAAGACTTCGGCAATCAGGCCGGCGGAGAAGAGAGATTGGTTGATGGCATCATGCAGGCGCGGGCCAAACGCTGGCGTTCTTCCATAACTGCCAGGGCTTACATGCTATAGAGTTCAGCATTGAACATGGCGATGGCGGCCTGGTTGGCAACTCTGAGGGCCAGGTCGGCATGGTGAGAGGTGAAATAATTCTTTCTGGCATCCGCGACCCCCAGCCCGCCGATGAGTTCGGCCTCTCACTGACATGGGCACCCACGTCCACGACTGCATCCCATCGAGCAATACGGCTGCCCCGTCGTTCAGCAGGGAGCGCAGGAACTGCGCCTCGGCAGTGTCACTCCAAACATCGGGGATGCAGAGGGGCAGGTGCCCGTTAAGGGTGTCGAGGGTTTCTGGGCCTTGCAGGTGGATGCGGAGGGGAAAGGATTGCTCCGAGTGGGGAGTCTGCGCCAGGCCAGGGCCACCAGGGTCGAGTTTTCCAGGGCGAACAACCCGCCCTGGGTGTACTCGATGATCTCGCGCAATTGGTCGAGGATCAAGCCCGGCTGAAATTCCAAGGCGGAGGCCAGGGTATGCGAGATCTCCAGCAGCTTGGCTTGCTAGTGGGCGCTTGTTTCAACTCGCTGATGGAGTAATTGTTCTGCCTGGACCCGTTTGCTGACATCCCGGACAGCCCCCAACAAGCAAGGGCGGTTTTGATGAGAGAAGGTCGTACCGCGCCATTCGGCATAAAAGATAGAGCCATCCCGGCGCACGTGGCGGGTGCGTGTATCGAACAGGCCGTCTGATTGAAAGGCGAGGATAGACTTACTGAAGCCAATATGGCTGTCGGGGTGGATAAAAGCGGTCAGAGGCAGCCCGATGAACTCTCCCCGTGTGTAGCCGTGCATTCGACACGCCGCGGGATTTGCTTCAACCACCAGGCCGGTTTCCAACTCGATCATGATCAACCCATCGACAGTGGCATCATATATGCCGCGATAGGGTCTTTCTTTCTCATCCCAATTTGTTAGTTTCTTTGGCATAAAATTAATAACTCTTCATTTCGAATGCGTATTTCATCAACTTAAAACCTGGGTCTTTATTAATTGGTCCAGAAAAGGGACAAACAATAATTATAAAACGCATTACCTCATTATTACAGACTTTGCATATTTGTAAAGTCGTAAACCTTGAAATTTTTTTCAATTCCTGATAATATTTATTTCTCCGATGTATAAAGTCAATATTTCAAAAACATTTTCAGTAGAGAGTGTTTACTTAAATTAGTTACTTGTACAAGTAATTTTGCCCAAATTCGTATATTTAAGGGACATTTCTGCCGGTAAATGGCCTTATATGGCTAGGTTTTGGCACTTTTCCAAATCCATATAAACAGGTTCCTTTTCCAGTCGAGATCGTAATTAGCTAGATCTCGTTTCTCATAATTGGTAAGTTTATTTGTGTTGTCTTTAGATAAGGAGAGGTATGAAAAAATTTAATTTCCCTCTAGCCGTTTTAATTATAACAGGTTTGGTCCTATTTCCATCAAGATATGTTCTCGCCCAAGGCCAGGAACCCCAACCCACCCCGGGTGTTTCAGCCAGTGCGAATATCAGCAGTTCCAAAAAACGGATATTTCTTCCGGCAGTGAACGTCTCATCTTCCTCCAATCAGGTAAATAGCAATCCACAGATTTCTTATTATGTATCGGTGAGTGGGAATGACTCGATCCAGGGACGCTGGCCCAACCCTGGCTGACGATCCAGAAGGCGGCGGACACGCTGGTAGCCGGGGACACGGTGAAGATTTTGCCTGGCACCTACGCTGAAAAGTTCACCCCCAAGAATTCGGGGAATGCGAATGCGTATATCACCTACACGGCTGATCTGGGCAGTGTGATATTGGATGGGACGGGGGTGTCATTATCCACTGATTACAAGGGGGATGGCCTGGTGCAAATCCAGGGGAAGAGTTATATCAAAGTGCAGAACTTGACTCTGCAAAACGCCTCGGTCAACTGCGTGAATATATCTGAAGATACCTCCGGGCTGAATTTGACGTATATAGAAATCAGCGCACTGACCATCCAGAACTGCAACAATGTGGGCATTCGCGCGCGATACAGCGATCACGTGTTGGTGGAGGGGAACCGGATCAACCATATCAGCTACTCGTCGGGGATAGGGGTATGGTGGTCGACCAATGCGACGGTTGAGCAGAACACGATCACCAATGCGCATTATTATCATGAATGCCAGGGGGCATACGATGAGGCGCTGACGATCTCGAATACCGCCAATTTTGAAGTGATGAACAATACGCTGGATAATACCGAAGCCAACCCGCCAGGTTTCTGTTCGAATGCCGAAAAGCTGGGGATTGACGTAAAGGAGAGCTCACAAAACGGTGTGGTGTATCAAAACGCGGTCCATCACATGAACGCGGCGGGGATCTATGTAGATGGGTGGCATGCGGGTGCGAATGGGACGGCGACGCTGAACCACATCAATATCTATCAGAACCTGGTAACGGATGGGGGTGGCATGATCGTTGGCTGCGAACAGTCGGATGGGGTGGTTGAGTACATTAACTTATACGATAATCTTGTGCTCAATTCCTCCTTTTTCTGGAATTCAAGTGCGTGGGGCCTATGGGGATGGCTTGCGAAAGAACATCAATATATATAACAACACGGTCTATGGGGCAGCGCCCGAGGGAGGCAATGGGGGTGCGGGGATTTATGTGACCACAGCCCACCTGGCCAGCAATAATGCGGACGCGCCGGTGATCATCCGCAATAATATATCCATGTTCTATTTTCTCTCGAGCGGGGGAGGGTCTGTGGGGCAGATTCGGGCTGGGACGGCAGCCATGGCATCGATGATCACGGCGGACCATAATCTTGTCTATGGGCCGCAGTCGTGTTCGGAAGATTATCCGAGTTGTGTGGAGGTGGGTGGGAGGATAAGCGCGTCACCCGCAAGTGTCTTCAGCGATCCGTCCGCGCCCGATCTGCATCTCAAAAGTGGGTCACCGGCGATTGACGCCGGGATGACCATAGGTGTTGTTCCCTTTGACTTCGACGGCGTCACACGCCCACAACCGGTAGGCCATGCCTACGACATCGGCGCGTTCGAATATCAATAGAAAGCAACAAACCACGGGTAAATATTATTCTGGAACCCACTTTGGCCCATAATATTTATCACCGACATTACAGTTCTGTTGATTGAACTCAATAAAGTAATGTGCTAGAGTAGCAGCATAACTGAAACGAAAAGGCAAACCCGGCGAAAGACGGGGGGCGCAAAGCCATGGACCTAAGACCGAAAGGTTAAGGCAGCCAGGTTCCCGAAATCACTTCGCTGTGTATAGCTTAGTTTAGCGGACCTGGAATTCCAGGTCCGCTTTTTTGTTTGTACTTACAGAAAATAGAAAAAAAATTAACGTTGATAAGGGTTTCGAAAATTATGAATACATATCGATTATTAACCGGGATCATGTTCTTATTGAGTTTGAATGCCGAAATATTCTTCCGTCACCAGGCAATATCCCAGGTTCAAAGCGTTCCAGTTCAGTTAAACATTTCATAATGCCTCTACCTATTTTGAATTCGGTGATTCCCAGCCAAGCATACCCAGATTTAAACCGCGTAGAGAAATATGTCACTTTAAATGATAAGGACTCAACCATGACCTTTTTTTCAGTACAGCCCCAGTACGTTCAACACCGACAATGACTTTGACGCCAACGATAGCGTTTACCTCTACGGTCACACGACTTCCAACAACAGTTTTGAGCCCAACCCCAACCGCCACAATCAAGCCAACCCTCACCGAGTTCAACCCCGACACAGGCACCGACAACAAACCGACCTACACGCCAACAGCAACAAATTCTGCAGTTACTCCGCTTTATTATGTATCGGTGAGTGGGAATGAATCTCTATCCAGGGACGCTGGCCCAACCCTGGCTGACGATCCAGAAGGCGGCGGACACGCTGGTAGCCGGGGACACGGTGAAGATTTTGCCTGGCACCTACGCTGAAAAGTTCACCCCCAAGAATTCGGGGATGTGATGTGTATATCACCTACACGGCTGATTTGGGCAGTGTGATATTGGATGGGACGGGGGTGTCATTATCCACTGATTACAAGGGTCTTTCTGCGGTTTGTCTCTGCTGGTAGGACTCGACGACGACGACCGAATGATCGTGACTGCGATTCGGCGAAGGCTCCTCGGCGCCGTGGGAAGGCCCTAGGATATTTGGCAATGACCATGACAGAGACAAAGCCGACGCGAAGACAGGTCAGCTTGCCGGAACGAACTATGCGCCGCGGCGGAACGGCGATTCGCGCCGCAGTTCGACAATCTGGAATCATTTTTGGAATTTGTCTTGCGCGAATTGATTCAGGACGAAGGTGAAGCGCTGGATAAAACGGAGCAGGCGCTTCTGGAGCAGCGATTGCGCGACTTGGGCTATGTGTAAAGATTCAATCCCTCGGCCGATGGCCGGGCAAATCTTTCCTGCTAGTCCGCCGGGATTTCACTTCGATGATTACCGGGCTGCGGCGAATCCTGAAGCATGCAACGGCATCCCGCCGGATCGCGGGTTCCGCTTCGATCGGCCCTTGCTGCTGTTTCAAAGCGACGATTGGGGACGCGTGGGCGTGCGCGATCGCGAAGGGCGCGAAGAGTTGAGGATTGCCGAGATTGAACTTGGCGAATCCCCCTATGACTTCTACAGTCTCGAGACCGAAGAGGACGTGACGACGCTTGCAGAACTACTGAAGAGACATCGCGATTCGGTTGGTCGCAATCCATCGATGGTGATGAATTTCATCATGGCCAACGTCGACTTCGATCGCGCTCTCGCATCACAGGGCGGCGAAATTCCCCTCGTCCCAATCAGCGACGGTTTCCCGGGAAAGTGGCGGCGTCCGCATTTGGTCGATTCGTATCGCCGTGGAATTGAAGACGAAGTTTTTTACCCGGCTCTGCACGGGCTGACGCACTTTTGCGCACAGGCTGTTTCGCGCGAACTGCATGCCGGTGGGGGGCGGGCGGAACTGATACGAAAGATGTGGTGCGCGCAGACGCCGTATATCCATTGGCGCATGCCGTGGATTGGATACGAGTATTGGGATTGTGAGATGGAGGCGGAACAGCGTTTTCTTTCGCCGGAGAAGCAACGGGCCGCGATTCTTCGTGCGACTGAGATCTACCAGGCATTCTTTCGGATACGTCCCGTTCAGCGCATGCGCTCCCGGATATCGCGCGAACGATGCCACGCGGGCAGCGTGGTTTGAGTGCGGAGTTCGCGTGGCGCAAAATGGGCCAAGCGTGGGCGCAGCACCGTATCTGGATGCGCAGGGAATGCTGCACACATTTCGCACGGTTGAGATGGAGCCTGCGACTGGTGCCGTCAATTTACAAAAACTTGTGGATGACGCTGAAGCCTGCTTCCGACGAGGCCTTCCGGCGGTTGTGTCGATTCACTCCATCAACTTTCATTCGAGTTTGCGGGATTTCAGAAGTCCGACACTTATTTTGCTGGACGAGTTTCTGACAACGCTCGAGAAAAGATGGATGGGACTGCTCTATGCCAACGATGCCGATCTGTTTCAGATCGCGTCCGAGGGATTCTATTACGCGCAAGGGAACAAGGTTGAAGTCAGGGCGGCAAGGGCGGCATGACGGGCCAGCAGAATATCGATGTGAATCCGAAACAAAAATCCCTGGTGCTGATCACCGTCGATTGCCTGCGGGCAGATCACTGCGGTTTTTACGGATATTCGCGGCCGACCACGCCTTTTCTTGACGCGCTGGCTGCGGAGTCTGTCGTGGTTCCCACCGCGGTCGTGGCCGGCGCGCCGACTTACTATTCACTGCCGGCGATCCTTGCGTCGCGAATGCCGCTCACTTTTGGTAGAGACGTTGTCGGCCTCGCGCCCGGCGAAAACACGCTGGCCGGTGCGTTTCGCGACGCAGGCTACGCCACGGCCGCATTTTCGGCTGCGAATCCGTACATTTCGCCGCGATTCGGCTATGAACAGGGCTTCGAGGTCTTCGAGGATTTTCTCGACTTCGGGAGCAAACCCGCCGGTGGTGGAGGTGAAGCGGTAGCCCAAGGTTGGCCCGATTTTTCCGGCACTCGCGACAGGTTGAATGATTCGCTCCGGCGCACCGCGCGAGCGATCGGGCTGGGCTCGCTTTATAACGAACTCTACTTTCAATATCGTCTTAGCATCGCCTCGCCGCCTGCCGACGATATCGGTGCGCTTAGGAGATTTCCCACCGCCGCACGATCGTCGACCGCGCGCTTTCGTGGCTGAAGTCGGTCGCGGAACGCCCGTTCTTTCTTTGGCTGCACCTGATGGATCCTCATTCCCCGTATTACCCTTCACCGGGCGCTTATCGTGAACTGACTGGGAAAAATATTTCGGCGAGCCGGGCGCGCTATTGGAATGAATTCTGGAACCGGTCTGACATCGAACTGCGGAGGCTCCAACCCAAGCGAGATTCTGTGATTGCGTTGTACGATGCTGGTATTCGCGCCGTCGACGATCAGATCGCGAGGTTCGTCGCTGAATTGCAGCGTCGGAGTTTGTGGGATGGATGCACTCTTGCCCTCACTGCCGATCATGGCGAGGAATTTCTCGATCACGGCGGCCGCTATCATGCTCCAGTGGGCATGCACGAAGAAATTGTGCGTGTTCCTTTGATGATTCGCGTGCCCGGATTTCAAAAATCGACGGCGCCCAGCACCGCGTTCAGCCTTTTGCATCTCGCGCCGACGCTCCTGGATATTCTCGATGTGGCGCCGCCTGCCAGCTTTCAGGGGACTAGCCTGTGGCGCGAGCTTCGGCAGGGAACAGCGTGGGAACTTCCCGCGGTTTCGGAGTGCGTTTACGGCTGCACCAATCCACTTCGCCGCAAAGATCGAATGGGTTCGCGGCTGGTGAGCGTGCGGAGTGGCAGGCACAAGCTGATCATGCGACTCGACAAAGGCGCGACGGAAGAGCTATATGACCTGGAAGCGGACCCGACCGAGCAATGGCAGCTGCCCGCGGGCGCGCAAAAGCAAATTCGCGCCGAATTGTTGCAGGCCGCGCGAGCCCAACTCCGGGCAAGCTTCGAGACGGGAAACAATCCATTGCGCCTGAAGGCTCGGTTGCGCGACCTTCGCCTCGAATTACAATCGAAGACCTGATAAGTGGCCAGACCATTTCGCGGCTCGTTCGACGTTGGATTTTGCACCGACTTCAGACCTCATGATCACCGTCTTCACTCCCTCGTTCGCGGACGACGAGAATTCGAACGCGCAAAACCTGACGGTGAAGGAGGTCGTTGCGCGTATGGATCCTGCCCGGTTCCGCGTGATCATGTTCGGCACTGGCGTTCCTGATCCGCGCATCGGCGGGCGCCCAAACACGCAAACTCTGCACTGGGGGCATGGTTGGAATACGCCGCGCATTTTGTGGCATCTGTTCACCGACGTTCCCGATGTTTATTTCTTCCCGCGGGAGGGCCCGTTGGATCGCGCCTTTTTGTCCGCCCGCCGTCATTTCGCTCTCAAGACCGCGCTGGTGACTTACGTAGTTTCGGGCGGACTCGAAAACGACAGTCGTCCTTTTCTGTTTCGCGCTATTCGCGAGAGCGATGTCGCGGTTGGAAACAGCCGCTATATGGCCGGGGTCACGGAGAAATTCGGCGGCCGGAATGTCCAAACGATTTATGACGGCATCGACCGGCGCTACTACCATGCAGAATCGGGTTCGAGCCGACTTCAAAGAAGCCAAAGAGTTCTTTTCGCCGGTTCTTTTCGTCAATATAAGCGCGCGGACCTGATGATTCGCGAGGCCACCAAATTTCCGGAGTGGGAGTTTCGTCTTGCGGGTACGGGTGAGCAAGAGGGTGCATGCCGGCGGCAAGCCGAGCAGGGGCGTCTCCAGAACGTTCGCTTCCTGGGCCACTTGAATGCCTCGCAGTTAGGCGAAGAGATGCGGCAGGCGCAGTTGCTGTTTCACCCAAGCGAGATTGAAGGGCATCCTCAAGTGCTGGGACAGGCCGCGGCCTGCGGCCTTCCGTGCATTGCTCGCAATTCTTATGCTCCCGACTATGTGATTGATGGAGTCACCGGGCTGCTTGCTGGTTCTGACAACCAGTTGGGCGAGGCGCTTGCGCGCTTGATCAACGACTCAGAACTGCGCCGGAAAATGGCAACGGCTGCCACTGAGCACGCCGCAAAATTCGATTGGGACAGCGTGGCCGAGCAATGGTCGGCCGTCTTCGAGAAGGCGGTTGGCGAACGTCGGAACCACCGGCGCTAACGAATTTCCAAACCACGTGCCGATAGAATAGCGATCAGCGGCCGTCTTGGAATGCCAACAATTTCAAACAAGGGAATGCCCAACCACCGGCGGCGAGTGCTGATTCTGTCGGAGATCATCGCTCCCTACCGCATTCCCGTATTCAACGCACTCGCTCGAGATGAGCGCGTGGATCTGCACGTTGTGTTTCTTTCCGAGACCGACGCTGGACTCCGGCAGTGGCCTATCTACAAGGATGAAATCCGTTTTTCGTATGAAGTATTACCTTCCGCCCGTCTGCGAGCCGGTAAGAGCAACCTGCTCCTGAACTGGAAGCTTCGATCCTGCCTGGAAAAGTTTGCCCCTGATGCGATTATTTGCGGCGGCTACAACTATGTCGCTTCGTGGGAGGCGCTCTGGTGGGCGAAGAACCGCGGGACCGAGATGATCTTGTGGGCGGAGAGTAATCGCCATGACGCGCGATCGGGGCGGGGAGTGCTGGAGTCGCTGAAAAGTTATTTCTTGTCGCGCTGCGATCGCTTTGTTGTCCCCGGCCGGGCGTCACGCGAGTATCTGCAATCGCTCGGCGTCGCGGAAACAGATATTTCGATTGCGCCGAATGCGGTGGACAACGGCTGGTTCGAGCTCAGGCGGACGCCATTCGCGCGCATTCGCCCGAATTCCGCGCACGATTCGCGCTGCCGAAGCGGTTTCTTCTTTTTGTGGGCCGGTTGGTTCCGGAAAAAGGCGTGTTCGATCTTCTCGACGCCTATGCCAAACTCGAAGACGATGTTCGATCGCAGGTCGGGCTGGTCTTTGCGGGCGATGGGCCGAGCCGGCCGGAACTGGAGCAACGGGCGCAACACATGCAAGCCGGAGACATTCGTTTCCCGGGGTTTCTGCATCGCGAAGACCTTGCCGGCCTCTATGCCCTCGCCGATGCTTTCATTCTCCCGACGCACAGCGATCCCTGGGGACTGGTGGTGAATGAGGCGATGGCCTGCGGATTGCCCGTTATCGTAACGGATGTCGCCGGATGTTCGAGTGATTTGGTCGAAGACGGCTGGAATGGTTTTGTGGTGCCCCCGCGAAATTCCGGCAGGCTCCACGAAGCTATCGATTTTCTTCTGCGCAGCGATCTTCGGCACGATATGGGCGAGCGAAGCCTTGCCCGCATTCGAAACTATTCCCCCGAAGCCTGCGCCGAAGGCCTCGCATCAGCCGCGTTGCCCCAGATAAGCGAGGTCCAATGGATGACAAGCTAAAACCCTGGCATTGGGTCGGTCTCGTGTTTTTCGCCGGGCTCTTTTTTTACGCGGTCGCGACGCATCTGCAATCTTTCGGCAGCATTTCGTTTCTGGGCGCGATTCTGCTGCTGGAACTCGTCGTCGCCAGCCTCTGGAAATTTGATCAGCGATTTTTTCTCCTGCTGATGATCGCCTTTCTGTGGGCCGGGATGAACGTCCCTGTCCAGAGCGCCGGAACGCAAGGGCGCTGGGTCGTACTGACGGCCGGTGCGGTCTTTGGCTACATCATCTGGTTGCGCGCGCCCCGCCGTCGTTTCCGGTCCATGCATTTGGTGGCATTTTTCTGTGTGGGCGCCGCTTTTGTTTCCGCTACGGTCTCGCTCTACGTGCAGATGGCCTCTTATAAAGCGCTCAGTCTTTTTCTGCTGTTTTTATATTGTTCGGCGGGCGCACGGCTAGCCGTGGTTGATCGCGAGGAGCGCTTTTTTCGCGGCCTCATCCTGGCGTGCGAGATCGCTGTTTACGGCACCGCGATTTCCTATTTCGGTCTCCACGAAAGCATCTGGGGTAATCCGAATTCGCTGGGCGCCGCAATGAGCATTGGAGTTTTCCCCATCCTTCTTTGGGGTTGGTTCAGGAGTGAGGGGCCGAGTGCAAAGTTCCGCGGCCCCATAGCCTTGCTGCTCTGCGTCTATCTCACAATCTTCAGTCTGGCGCGCGCCGGAATTGTCACTCTGATTGTTGTAACGCTGGTGTTCTGCATCAGTCTGCACCAGTATCGGCTGCTCATCAAAATCTCCGCGCTTGTGCTGGTTGCGGTTGCCGCAGTCGGAATGCTGGCTCCCGAGCTTTTAAGCAAGTCATCGGATGCCATGGAAGACGTCGTGCTTTACAAGGGCCACAAGGAACAAGGATTGCTCGGTTCCCGGCAAAGCCCCTGGCAAAAATCGATATCGAGCATTAAAGCGCATCCGTTGTTTGGGACTGGTTACGGTACGAGCCCGACCGGCGAGGATCCGGGACTCTACTTCGGAAAATTCTCCTCAAGCGCTGAGACGGCGCGCGAACACGGCAGCAGCTACATGACAATTGCCGAGTGGGTCGGCGCTGCTCGGCGTCGTTCCGTTTCTGGGGCTGTTGGGACTTACCGTGTCGCATGTCTGGCGGGTGTGCGCGTGGATGAGGCGAACTTGCGAATTCCGCCACTATTCGATTCCGCTGGCAATGGTCGTTCTTGCGGGACTGGTGCACGCCAACTTTGAAGACTGGCTGTTCGCGGTGGGCGCATATCCCTGCGTGTTTTTTTGGGTGTGTGCTTTTGTGCTCGTCGATCTCCAGCCCAACGCCGCGACGGCTTCAAAAGTCACCGTTCTTGCGGCCCCTCCCGTAGCACCGGCGGCATTTCGCGCGGTTGCGTCGAATCGATGATTCGGTTGTTCATCAACGGCCTTGCCGCGAGCGCCGGCGGTGGGCTGACTTATCTGCGAAATGTTATTCCGCATCTGGCGCGGAGAGACGATGTCCGCGCCACCGTTCTCCTGAACTCCGCTCTGCGTGCTGAGTTTGAGGAAAGCGAGAATGTGTCGTTCATTGGCGAGGTCGGCTCGGCCAGCGTCCCTCGCCGTTGGGTCCATGAGCAGACTGGAATTCCCCGGTTAATTCGACGCAGCGGCGCACAGATTTTGATCTCCGCCGGCAACTTTGCTCTTTTGAACTCCCCTGTCCCCCAGATACTGCTTTCGCGCAACTCCCTTTACACCTCCGCGGATTTCATGCGCGATGTGCAGGCGCGGGGTGACTATGCGATCTGGATCGACACTACGATTAAGGGATGGCTGGCGCGGCAATCGATTGGCTGCGCGGACGTGACCGTGGCGCCAAGTCAGGCCTTTGCCACCGAACTCAGCCGGTGGAGCGGCAGGGAAGTGGCCGCCATCCATCACGGATTTGACGCCGATGCCTTCACCAGGGCGAGTGCGCCGCTGTCGGCTGAGATCCAGGCTCAGCTTGATGGCGCAGCAGACGCCGTGCGGCTGCTGTTCGTGAGCCACTACAACTATTACCGGAATTTTGAAACCTTGTTGCGGGCGATGCCCATCCTGAGCCGGAGGCTGCAAGGGAAAAGGGTCGCGCTCTATCTGACTTGTCGCATGAGCGAAGGACAAAATCCCGGGCAGCTATCGAACCCAGTCGGCATCGGCCCTGCTCAGGGATCTGCGTACCCGTTGTGACATTGTTGAACTCGGAAGCGTGCCTTACCATTCGCTGCATCATCTGTATCGGGCGTGTGACATCTATGTAACGCCCGCGTATGCGGAGTCGTTCGCTCATCCGCTTGTGGAAGCGATGTCAAGTGGCGTCCCGGTGGTCGCGTCGGATTTGCCGGTGCATCGCGAAATTTGCACCGACGCGGCGATTTATTTTGCGCGATTTTCTTCCGAGGAATTGGCGGATTGCGTTTTCCGGATTTGTAATTCACCGGAGTTGCGCGCGAGCCTGGCAAACCGCGGCCTGCGGCCGTGCCCGGGATTTCAGTTGGGAGAAGCATGTATCGCGGTTGATTGAGTTGGCGGGAGGCCTCTTACGGGCGCGGTCGAACAGGTGCGATTGAATAGCTCGGTGAACTCCGCGGCGGTTGACCATCGTTCGCGTGCGGCGGAGTCAGAGGTTGCTCACGTTCTGACGCTGACGCCATTTTTCCCGTCGCTCGCAAATGAAGTCGCCGGCTGCTTTATCAAAGAACCGCTTGACGCGCTTGCGGCGCTGGGCGTGCCTTCTAGCGTGATTGCTGTTAGTCCGATCCACCATCGCGCTCAGTTCGCCAGCCCGACGGCTCGCGCACACTGGATAAGGTACCCGCAGATTCCTGGAACGATCGGCCTCGCGAGCGCGGGCCGTTTCTTGTATGCGCGATTGCTGGGCCCGGTTACGGAACTGCATCGCAAGCGGCCAATCGACCTTATACACGCGCACGCCGCGTTACCTTGCGGGCAGGCTGCGGCGTTGCTCGCGCGGCGGCTGAAGATTCCTTACGTTGTGACCGTCCATGGCCTGGACGTGTTCAACACCTGTTTTCGCGCCGGGGCTCCCGCGGAGTGGAGGCGGCGTGCGTCCGCCGGCTGTCTATCAAGGTGCGAGTGCGGTCGTTTGCGTCAGCCGTAAGGTGCAGGAGATTCTTCACGCCCAGATGCCCGACATCCCCAGTGTGGTTATTCATAACGGAACTGACACCGAGCTTTTTTCTCCCCCCGCGCCTTTCTTGTGTTCAATCTCGGACCAGCCAAATAGGGATGCCCAGCAGGAACTTCTTGTCGTCGGCAACCTCATACCCAGCAAGGGCCAAGAATTAGTGCTTCGGGCCATTCATCGGCTGGGCGCCACTTTTCCGCGGCTGCAATGCCGAATCATCGGCGAGGGACCGGATCGGGCGAGGCTTGAGATGTTGGCAAAAGAGCTTACTATTTCGCAGCGAATCCATTTCATGGGACGGCAGACTCGCGCCGCCGTTGCCGACGCCATGAGGCGCTGCACCGTCTTTGTTCTTCCGAGTCGCAGCGAGGGTCTGGGTTGCGTATATCTTGAAGCCATGGCCAGCGCGAAGCCCGTGATCGCCTGTCGCGGGCAGGGCATCGAGGAAATCATCGAGCATCAGAAGAACGGTTGGCTCATTTCCCCAGACAGCCTCGACGATCTTTCGCAAGCGCTTTCAACCCTGCTCAACTCGCCCGAATCAAGCCTGCGGCTCGGCCATGCCGCGCGCCAAACAATTCTGAATGGCCTGACCCTGTCTCACCAGGCGCACAACTTGGCAACACTCTATCGGCAAGTAGCCGTTCTCGGCGCCGCAGATCGTGCTCTATAATCGGGCAACAGTTGTCGAAGGAGTGCCTTGCTTCACCAACGCTACAAAGACATCGCCTTTTGGGGAATTTCCAAGGCCACGCTCCCGAATTATTTGTTGCACCGGTACGTCTTCCACGGACGTTTGCCGAACGGCTCGACTCACCTGCACCTGGGCTGCGGCACAAAATATCTGCCGGGTTTTGTAAACATCGATGGCAATCTATTCAACAAGCTCGACCTTTGGCTGGATGTAAGAAACGGATTGCCGTTTGCCTCCAATTCCGTGCATTCGATTTACTCCACGCACATGTTCGAACATTTTTATTTCGACGAATTAGATCTCCTGCTGCGCGAGTGCGTGCGTGTGCTGAAGCCGGGCGGCGGAGTTCGTCTGATCGTGCCGAATCTCGAAAGCGCGATTAAAGCTTATAGCCTGGACCGGAGCGCATGGTTTGAGGACCACTTTCCGCGCCATTTCGATTCGCTCGGCGGACGATTTTCCAATTTCGTTTTTTGCGATGGCCAGCACCGCACCGCCTTCGACTTCACCTACATGAGCGAAGTGCTCAGGAAAGCCGGCTTCCGCGAAGTCGAGAACTCCAGCGAAGGAAGCAGCCGCCTGTATCCGGAAAATGTTCCGGCGTACCAGCCCGGCGACTCCAGAGACCTGCCTCATTCCTTGTATGTAGAAGCGTTCAAGTAGCGACGTCCTATGTGTGGGATCTTCGGCATCGTCACGAAGGACGGACGCATCCCGGACGGCATTCTTGAAAATGCAGCCCGCGCCCTAGCCCATCGTGGGCCCGACGATTCCGGCACCGTCGTTCTTGACCCGAGCCCCGTCGGAAAGCGCCAGGTTGGTCTCGCTCATACGCGGCTCTCTATCATCGATCTCTCGCCGCAGGGCCATCAGCCGATGGAGGACGCATCCACCGGGAACTGGATCGTGTTCAACGGTGAGATCTACAACTTTCGCGAGCTGCGCGCCGAGCTCGAGGCGGCCGGCAATCGCTTTCAGCAGCCACTCCGACACGGAGGTGATTCTGGCCGCGTATCGCGCGTGGGGATCGGCGGCATTCGATCGTCTGCGCGGCATGTTCGCTCTCGCGCTCTGGGACGCGTCGCGCCAAACGCCTGCTTCTGGCGCGCGATCCCATGGGGATCAAGCCGCTCTATTTCTATAACTCCGGAAAATATTTTCTCTTCGCGTCAGAGGTTCGCGCACTGCTTCAGACCGGGCTGATGCCGCGCAAGATCGATCCCGACGGACTGTACAGCTTTCTTGCATTCGGTTCCGTGTACGAGCCGCACACGATAATCGAGGGAATATCGGCGGTGCCTCCGGGGACGGTCTTGTCGTTGGAAAAGGATAAGATCTCCACGCGCGAATATTGGAACCCGCTTCTTTCCGTCGACCACGTCAGGGTCGCGTGCCGACCGCGAATCGCACGACATGCGAGATTCTCGCAATGGCAACGGAGGCGGCAACCTGGCGGAGTTGTTGCGGAATGCTGTCGTCTCGCACCTGGTTAGCGACGTGCCCGTTGGAGTGTTTCTCTCTGGCGGCATCGACTCGTCGGCCCTGGTCGCATTGATGAGCGGTGCCGGCGTTCGCGCCGCGACTTTTTCGCTGGTCTTCCGCGAATCTGCGTTCAACGAAGCCGAATATTCAAGTCTGGTCGCAAAGCGCTTCGGCAGCGACCACCACGAACTGACGATTTCGCAGCAGGACGCCCTCGCTGCGCTACCCGCGGCTTTGCGCGCCATGGATCAGCCGACCATCGATGGCGTCAACACGTTTCTGATCTCGGCCAAAGCGCGTGCCGCCGGCGTCAAAGTGGCCCTGACGGGGCTGGGCGCCGACGAGATGTTTGCCGGGTACTCGACCTTTCGCGATGTGCCGCGACTGGAGCGCCTTTCCGCCGGCTTCACAGCTCTGCCGTCATTGCTGCGGCGTCCGGTCGCAGCGTCAATGGCTGTCGTCGGCGGAGGAAGTGACCGCCAGCGCAAAATTTCGGAGTTGGCCTCCGGACTTGCGGTCAACGAAAGTGCCGCAACGCATCCTTACTTCGTAACGCGAAATCTCTTTTCCCCCGCAGAACGGCGAGCGCTCTATGCGGGGAACCCCGAGGCGGCGGAGCGCGAGATGGCCGCGCAACTCGAACCATCGGTCAGGGCCGCACAGAACCTCGATCCGGCGAATCGTGTCTCTTATCTCGAGTCGCGTTGGTATATGTGCAATACGCTGCTTCGCGACTCCGACTCGATGAGCATGGCTTGCAGCCTTGAATTGCGCGTGCCTTTCTTAGACCGCGATCTTGTCGAGGCATGCTTTCGCGTTTCCGGGGAAGAGAAGTTGCAGGGCAAAGGACCCAAGCCTGCTCCTGCTAAAGAACCTTGGAGTTGAGTTGCCGCCCGAAATTGTGAACCGCCCCAAGCGCGGATTCACTCTGCCGTTCGAACATTGGCTGCGCGAGGAGATGCGGCCACATGGTCGAAAGCGCGCTGACGAAAGAAAATGCCGCCCAAAGCTTCGTCCGTTCATCCGCCATGCATTCTGTCTGGGAGCGATTCCTGGCCGGCCAAACCTCATGGTCTCGGCCTTGGTCGCTGTTTGTCCTCCAGCGTTGGTGCGAGCAGAATCTCTAAGTCCGGTCCCGCCCGAAGTATTCGCGAGGAACTCGATTAACAACCATTCCCCCGCTGGCAATCGGCTACCATTAAGGGAATTCGTCGTCATCCTCATGAATCTGGTCGCAACGAAACCGGAAGTAGAAGCGTCGATCTCCGATCGTCCGCGTTCGGTGGCGGCGTCGCACTTGCTCCCGATCAGCGTGTCGTTCCGGTTCGCAATGAAAGCGAGAATCTTGCCCGCTGCCTTGAGTCGCTCGCGGATGTTGCGGAAGTATATGTGATCGATTCGCAGAGCACCGATGACACGCTCGCCATCGCGGAAGCCTACGGCGCGAAGGTCGTTCAGTTTCACTATTCCGGCGGCTGGCCGAAGAAGCGCCAATGGGCTATGGACACGCTGCCCTTCGCGTGCGATTGGATTTTGCTGCTCGATGCCGACGAAATCCTTACGCCCGAACTTGCAGGCGAAATTCGCACTACGATTCAGAATCCCGATGTCGACGGCTATTCCATCTGCCTCCAAATGCACTTTCTTGGGCGCGTTCTGCGCCATTGCGACGCCAGCTTCTGGAAGCTATCGCTTTTTCGTCGCGGTCGCGGCCGCTTCGAATGCCGTCTGAAGGAGCAGGACACGTCGATGGCTGACATCGAGATTCATGAACACGTCGTCGTCGACGGACCAACCCGTCAGTTGCGCCATGCCCTCGTTCATCGCAACGTGGCGTCGTTGTCGCGTTATATCGCGAAGCACAACGAGTATTCGAACTGGGAGGCGCGTGTGCTCCTCAAGCCCGGCGGCAATTCGGAAGAACTTCGCGCCGACTTGTTTGGCACGCAGTCGCAACGACGCCGCTGGCTCAAGCGCAATCTTTTTCGCCTGCCGGGCTCTCCCATTCTTCTTTTTCTGTATCGCTATTTTGTGCGGTTGGGAATTCTCGACGGCATTCCCGGATTGATCTACTGCTCGTTTCAAGCCGTGCAGATGTTCCACACCAAGGCAAAGATTTACGAACTTCGCCACGGAGGAACCTGCTGATGTGCGGCATTAGCGGTCTCGCGAATTGGGGCGACGGAGAAACACTGGCCCGCATGACCGCCGTTCAGCGGCATCGCGGACCCGACGACTCCGGGCTCTGGGAGCGGCGTTTCGGCGATGGCACGTATATTGGTCTCGGCAGCCGCCGTCTTGCCATTCTCGACCTCTCGCCCGACGGCCACATGCCGATGTCGAACGAAGACAGTTCCGTGTGGATCACCTACAACGGAGAGATCTACAACTTTCCTGACTTGCGCCGCGAGCTCGAAGGCAAGGGCCATCGCTTTCGTTCGCACACCGACACCGAAGCCATTATTCACCTGTATGAGGAATATGGCGTCGATTGCTTGAATCGCCTGAACGGCATGTTTGCATTCGCAATCTGCGATCTGCGCGGCGCTTCGCCAAAATTATTTCTGGCCCGCGATCATTTTGGAATCAAGCCTCTCTATTATTCGGAGCGCAGTGGCCAGCTCGCATTCGCCTCAGAAATCAAAGCGCTGCTCGAAGTGCCGGGCATCGAAGCCCGCATTAACATGGAGGCGTTGCATCAGTATCTGACCTTCCTCTGGGTACCCGATCCGCTGACGATGTTTGACGGAATTCGGAAGCTTGAGGCTGGCCACTACGCGATCTGGCAGCAAGGTGAACTCAAGATCGAGCAGTATTGGGATTTGACGTTCCCGGCCGCCGGCCATCATTTCGCGCGAAGTCAGGCGGAACTCGAAGACGAAATTCGCCAGCGTTTTTGTGCGTCGGTCGAGGCGCAGATGGTGAGTGACGTTCCGATCGCCGCGTTTCTCAGCGCCGGCCTTGATTCCTCGAGCATCGTCGCAGCCATGGCGCGCAAGCAGGCGGTGCGTACTTACACCATCACCTTTCCAAGAAAATATCGCGTGGGAGAATCCACGCTCGACGATCCGGCAGTGCCCCGGCGGTTGGCACAAAGTCTGGGATGCGAGCATCACGAGATCGTAGTCGAGCCGGATGTCGTGAATCTGTTGCCCGAACTCGCTTGGCACATGGATGAGCCGACCGCGGATCCCGCCATCGTTACGGCGTTCCTCGTCTGCCGCGAAGCGCGCAAGCAAGCGACAGTCCTGCTCTCGGGTGTAGGTGGAGACGAAATCTTTGCGGGCTATCGCAAACATGTTGCGCACGGTTGGGCGCAGAATTTCCGGCGAACTCCCGCGTTCGCGCGCGCTGCGGTAGAGAAGGCCGCGTTCGCACTCCCAGGCTTTCGTGGCACGGCGTTCAAGGGCACAGCGCGGCTGGCAAAAAAGATGGCGCGGTCCGCCGCACTCAGCCCGGCTGAAGCCTTTATTCGCAACTGCACTTATCTTGACGCGAGCCAAAAGAAAGATTTGTACGCGCCAGAGTTTTTCGCGTCGCTTGGTCTGGATGGGACATTCGATCCAAGCGCGCGCCATCTCGCCGCATTCGACAAGGTTCAGCATGCTGATTTTCTCAACCAGATGCTTTATCTGGACACGAAAATCTTCATGCCTACTCTGAACCTGACCTACAACGACAAAATGAGCATGGCATCATCGGCGGAAGTTCGCGTCCCATTTCTCGATCGCCACCTCGCCGAATTTGTCGCGTGGAACGTGAAGCCGGAGTGGAAGCTGAAAGGGAAGTGGCGTCCAACGACGAAATATATTTTCCGCGAGGCAATGCGGGGTATGCTCCCGGCGGAAGTCTTGCGACAACCCAAGGCGGGATTTGCCGCCCCCGTCGATTACTGGCTGGCGCACGATTTGCGTCCGCTCGTGGATGACCTTCTTTCCGATTCGCAAATTCGGCGCCGCGGCCTGTTCCAGCCCGAAACCGTAGCCCGTTATGTTGACGAGCATCGGCGCGGTTCGGAAGACTGGTCGATGCAAATCTGGCAGTTGCTCACGCTGGAAATCTGGATGCAGCTCTTTATCGATGGCGGAGCGCGCAGTCTTGCAGCAAAAACGATAGCGCAACCAACGACAACGCAAGCGACGCTGGCGGCCCGAATGGCAGCGTCTCCTCAACTCATTTCCGCATGAAACAACTCTTACAAGACGCGCGTTCAGGCGGCCTCGCGATCGCCGAGGTTCCAGTTCCACAACTATTGCCCGGCTGCGTGCTCGTCCGGACCGCCGTTTCGCTCGTATCCGCAGGCACGGAGCGCGCCTCCGCCGACTTCGCGCGTAAGAATCTGGTCGCCAAGGCCAAGGCTCGCCCGGACCTTGTCCGTGACGTTGTCGCAAAAATTCAGCGCGATGGACTCGCCGCCACGCTCGGCACGGTGCGTTCGCGCCTCGCTCAGCCGCAATCGGTTGGCTACAGCAGCGCGGGAACCGTTGTCGCGGTCGCAGATGGAATTGCCGACATCGGCGTTGGCGATCGCGTCGCCTGCGCCGGCGCGGGATATGCGGTGCACGGTGAATTTGCCTGCGTGCCTCGCCTGCTGGTCGCGAAAATTCCCGAGAGCGGTCAAGCATCTTTCGATGAAGCGGCCTTTGCAACCGTTGGCGCGATCTGCCTGCATGGCATTCGCACTGCCGAAGTTGCGCTCGGAGAAACCGTGGCAGTGATCGGACTGGGACTGCTCGGCCAACTCACGGTTCAGCTCTTGAAGATTGCGGGGTGCCGCGTTCTCGGGATGGATCTGGTCGCCGAGCGCGCGGAACTTGCCATCCGCAATGGCGCCGAGGCTGTCAGTACCGACGCGAGCGAATTCCGCAATCTCTGTTTCCAGAAAACCGGCGGCGCCGGCGCGGATAGCGTATTAATCACGGCGGAAACTCCAATGAGCGGCCCCGTCAACCTTGCTGCTGAAGTTGCCCGCGATCGCGCGACTGTGGTCGCTATCGGAACCGTCGGCATGGAACTCGAACGCAAGCTCTATTACGAAAAGGAACTGACGTTCCGAGTGTCTCGCTCCTACGGCCCCGGCCGCTATGACGCAGCATACGAGCAGAAGGGCCGTGACTATCCGATCGGCCATGTGCGTTGGACCGAGACCCGCAACATGGAAACATTTCTGCGATTCGTCGCAGACCGTAAGCTCGATCTCGATTCTCTCGTCACACACCGCTTCTCTATCGACGAAGCTGCGCGGGCCTATGACTTGATTCTTGGCCGGGCCAATGAGCCGTTTCTCGGCGTGCTCCTGACGTATCCCCGACGATGAAATGAGTCAGCAGCAGAGCCGGGCAGCGAAGAACTCCACGCTTACGAAGCCGTTGCCCCGACGCGTCGCGCGAGACTCCATCGGCGTCGCCATGTTGGGCGCGGGCGCTTTTGCGCAGGGGACACTACTCCCGGCGTTGAAAGCGATTTCTCAAGTTGCGCTCGTCGGCGTCTGCAATGCCACCGGCCCGCGCAGCCAAAGCGCCGCGCAGAAGTTCGGTTTCGCATACTGTTCAAATTCAGAAGATGAACTCTTGCGCGATGCCAATGTCGACGCTGTGATGATCGCGACGCGCCACAACCTGCACGCGAGTCAGGTGCTCGCCGCGCTCGGCGCGCAAAAAGCTGTTTTCTGCGAGAAACCGCTTTGTCTGGCCGAATCCGAACTGGTTTCAATCGTCCGCGCCACCTCGCGGCCGGGCGCTGGCGTTGCAACCGCACCGCTGCTGATGGTCGGCTTCAATCGCCGTTTTGCTCCCTTCGCCGCTGAACTGAAAAACTTTCTGGCGCAGATCCACGAACCGCTCTCCATGCATTACCGCGTGAATGCCGGCTACCTTCCGGGTGATCATTGGGTCAACGATCCCGAAGTAGGTGGTGGCCGGATTTTGGGCGAGGTTTGCCACTTTGTCGATTTCCTCTCGTTCCTTGCGGACTCGCTCCCCGTCGAAGTGCGCGCCGAAACGATCTGGCAATGCCGGTCAGTACAGCGGGGATAATCTGGTCGCAACGCTGAGGTTCGCCAACGGAACCGTGGGCACGATCACTTATATGGCGAACGGCGACAAGTCAGCGTCCAAGGAGCGGCTTGAAGTTTTTGGCGGCGCGTCGGTTGCGATCCTCGAAGATTTTCGGCGTCTCGAACTTGTGCGCAACGGACGCAAGAAAATCTTGCGAGCGCGCTGGCGACAGGACAAGGGCCACGGCGAAGAGATGCGCGCGTTTGTGGATGCCACTCGGGGCAAGATCCCGCCCCCAATCCCATTCAAACAGATCGTGGCTTCAACTCTGGCGACTCTGAGGCTGCAAAACGCCTGCCAGACGGGGCAGGCGCTGCAAGTCGATGTCGACGAATTCATGGCAACAGCTCTTCACGAATCGCAACCGACAGAAAAGTTGCGATTAGAAAAAGCGAGCGCTTCATGCTGATTCTTGGACTGAACATGTTTCACGCCGACTCCTCGGCCGCGATCGTCGAGGATGGAAAGATTCGCTTCGCTATTGCGGAGGAGCGGTTGAACCGGCGGAAACACTATGGCGGCTTTCCCGCGCTCGCGGTGAAGGCCTGCCTCGATGCGGTTGGAGCGAAGCTCACCGATGTTCAGCACGTGGCCGTGGGCCAGGACAGCGACGCGCACCTCACGAAGAAAGTTCAATATGCTCTCGCCAATCCTGCCAAGATTCTAAATTTCATTAAAATGCGGCAGCGCAAGGAATCCATGCGCGACGTGCGTTCGCTGCTTGCGCAAGCTCTTGACGTCGACCCGAAGGAACTTAAATTTCAGGAGCATCACGTCGAGCATCACCTGGCGCATATCGCCAGCGCTTATTACTGCTCGCCCTGGGAGAAAGCCGCGGGCTTCAGTTACGACGGCTCGGGCGATTTCGTCTCTACGATGATGGCGCGTTGCGAAGGGCACAACATCGAAGTGCTGGAGCGAATTTTCCTTCCGCATTCCCTGGGCAGTTTCTACACCATGATTTGCGATTTCATCGGATATCGAAAATACGGCGATGAAGGCAAGGTGATGGGCCTGGCACCGTATGGAAAAGAAACCTACGTCGATGAGATCCGCAAAATCGCACCGCTGAAAAATGGCAGTTTTCAACTCGACATGAGCTACTTCCGTCCGCTCGGCAGCGATCAGGGTATGCAGGTGATGCCGGACGGAACGGTACAACTGGCAAGGCATTTCAGCGAGAAGATGGAAAAGCTCTTCGGACCTCCGCGCGAGCCGAATGCCGAAATCACGCAACGCGACATGGATCTCGCCTATGCCATGCAGCATTGCTTTGAAGGAGTTTTCTTTCACGCGCTGAACACGCTGCACAAGCTTGTGCCCGAAGAAAATCTGGCCATGGCGGGTGGCTGCGCGCTTAACAGTGTGGCCAATGGCAAGATTTTTTCGCGAACACCATTTCGCCGTACCTGGATTCAGCCCGCCGCGGGCGACGAGGGTCTTGCCATCGGTGCCGCTCTGCACACATATCACGCCACCTTGCAGCAGCCGCGCCAGGCGCAGATGAATCATGCCTACCTGGGCTCCGAATTTCCGGAATGCCAGGTCGAGAGTGCGCTCAAGTCCGCGCGCGTGAAATATGAGCGCGTGGACCGCGAGCCGCTCCTCGATGCTGTGGCAGACGAAATGATGCGAGGCAACGTCGTGGGCTGGTTCCAGGGCCGCATGGAATGGGGGCCGCGCGCGTTGGGTAATCGTTCGATCGTCGCCCATCCTGGATTGCCCGGCATGAAAGATGTGTTGAACGCGCGCATCAAACATCGCGAGTGGTTTCGTCCATTCGCTCCGGCGATTCTCGCCGAGTCGCAGCATGAATATTTCGAACACACTCATCCGTCGCCCTACATGCTGCACGTCTACAAAGTCCGCGCGGATAAAAGAAAGAGCCTCGGCGCCGTGAACCACGTTGACGATACTGGCCGACTGCAAACCGTGACGCGCGAAGAAAATCCCCTTTACTACGACCTCATCAAAACGTTTGGGAAAAAGACGGGCATTCCCGTAATTCTGAATACCAGCTTTAACGAGAACGAGCCCATCGTGTGCACACCGCAGGAGGCGATCGACTGCTTTCAGCGAACGAAGATGGACGTGCTCGCCATCGGGCCAATGATCGCGCGTAAAACGGAGCAGTGAGAACTGAATTTGCCGTATGAAGCAAAGCGCACTCGCCACCGCAACCACCCGAAGGACCGCCATTCGGCGAGTGACGACCTTTCCCGGAGTGCGCGTCCTGGCCTGGGACGGCGACGTCTTATATGCGGGCTGCGGTTATGAACTGGTCCGGTGGAAAGCGCCATCCAATCAGGCCCGAAGATCAAGTGATAGGAGATGGCAGCCCGTCGCGAGCTTCCATCCCGCATGGTGGCGAACACTCACCTCGCGAGCGCGACTAAGCTCACGCCTTGCACGCGACGGCTTTCATGCGCTCGCCATTGTGCGCGAACCGAATAATGAAAGCCGAAACGGGATCAACGACCCCACATTGATTGCAGCGGTCCCCGGCGCGATCGTCACGTGTAATCTCAGCGACCATGAATTTCGAGTGACGCACCAGATTCGGCGCGGCACGCGGCCTTTGCATATCACGGCGGTTCCGAGTGGCACCGTCTACTGGGGAGAATATTTCGACAATCGTGAACGCGCGGAAGTTCACATTTATGCCTCCCAGGATGGTGGTGAGACCTGGCATATCGCATACACGTTTTCCGCAGGTGCGATCCGCCACGTTCACAACATCGTTTACGACCGTTGGGGAGATTGCCTTTGGATTCTCACGGGCGACGAAAGCGAGGAATGCAAAGTGCTGCGTGCGAGCTGTGACCTTCGCTCCGTCGAGGTCGTCCTCTCCGGGAATCAGCAGGCCCGCGCGGTGGCCGCGATCCCCACGCGGGATGCGCTCTATCTCTCGACCGACACTCCATTCGAGCCCAATCACATTCTCCGTCTGTCGCGCTCCGGGCGAGTTGCGGAAATCACCAGCCTCGCAAGTTCCTCGATCTTCGCTTGCCGAGTCGGCGAAGCGATTTTCTTCTCCACCATGGTTGAGCCGAGCGCGGTCAACGAAAGCCGCGAGGTGCAGATTGTCGGCTCCGCGGATCAAGACACATGGCAGGTTCTGGCTCGCTGGCAGAAAGACGGCTGGCCGATGCGCTATTTCCAATACGGCAATGCAATGCTCCCCGACGGCGACAATCGAGACGAATCTGCTGGCCGCAACGACCGTCGCTATCGAGGGCGATGACCTGGTCACGACAATATGGGAAGTCGAGTGATCAGCGCGAGCGCGCAGTCGAAGCAACCTTTCGGAAAAACGGCCGCGGCGCGCTGGCAATACTATCGCCGCATTCTGCCCGCTTATCTCGGAACGGGTCGAAGCCAACTTACCTTCTGGCATGAGACGCCGGAGGTGAATGCGCCGGCGGGTGGCATCGCATCAGCGGACAGTCCTCAATTGGGCCCATACTATATGTCCTTTCGCGAGAAGGCGGACTATGCAGGCGCCCATGACGCCGCAGGAATTCCGATGCTCGATTATCGCGGCGCGATTGGCCGGCAATACAACCCCATCGCTATTTCTCAATGGGGACTCGCGAACTACAACCGCTACTGCGGAACGAATGATGCCGCGCGCCTCGAAAAGGCTTTCAAGTCTGCTGACTGGCTGGTGAACCATCTTGAGCAAAATCCACACGGCATATGGGTCTGGAACCATCATTTTGATTGGGAATACCGCAGCACGCTTGAAAGCTCCCTGGTATTCGGGCCTGGCGCAGGGGCAGGGACTTTCGCTGCTGCTCCGGGCGCACTCGGAAAGCGGCGAGAATAAATATTTGGAAGCTGCCGAACAAGCATTCATTTCCCTGACCAAACCGATCTCCGAAGGCGGCGTTCTGTTCGAGGATGAAGAGCGAAATCTGTGGATCGAAGAATATCTTGTCGACCCGCCGACTCACATACTGAACGGATTCATGTGGGCGCTTTGGGGCGTCTTCGATTTTTGGCTGGCTACCGGTCGCGATTCGGCCCGGCAGATTTTCGATCGCGGTGTCACCACGCTGCTGCGGAATCTTTCGCGCTTCGACACCGGCTACTGGTCGCTCTACGAGCAATCGGGAACCCGGCTCAAGATGCTGGCCAGCCCGTTCTACCACCGCCTGCACATCGTGCAATTACGCGTCATGGAAAACCTTACCGGCGATCGCTCATTCGCGGAAGTTGCCAACCGTTGGGACGGCTACGCGAACCGGCGCACTAATCGCACGCGTGCGCTTGTTGAGAAAAGCGTCTTCAAACTCGTCCATTATTAAGTCCCTTCAGCCTCGGCTGCGTCGGCAGAACGTAGGATAGTGGGCGCCGCTGTTTGGAGCAGTGTTTGCGACTATGGTCCGCGCGCTCCTCTGGTGCTGTAACCCGTGGCCCGCCTCGTGTACGCTTCGTCTCAGCTACCAACACAAGTCGTGAAGATTCTCTACGTCTCGCAATATTTTCCTCCGGAAATGGGTGCGCCAGCCGCGCGTGCATCTGAATTGTCGCTGCATTGGACCCGCATGGGGCACGACGTCACGGTGCTCACGGGATTCCCCAATCATCCGACTGGGGTTGTTCCCCCGGAATGGCGTTCGCGACTGCGTCGGCTTTCATTTACGGAAACAGTTGACGGCGTTCACGTGGCTCGCACCTGGCTGTGGCCTCTGCCAAACCGCAAAGCGCACGAGCGAATTCGCTCCTATGCCTCGTTCTGCATCTCCTCCGCTCTCCGAGGTTTGCGATTGAGCACCCCAGACGTCGTCATCGGGACCTCGCCACAGTTGCTCGTTGCGCTCTCCGCCTGGTGGATTGCGCGCCGCAAACGCGTGCCCTTTGTCTTCGAGGTGCGCGATCTTTGGCCGGAGTCGCTCGCGGCTGTGGGCGCCGGCGGAGAGGGCACTTTACTACACCGTGGATTAAGCGCGATCGCGGGTCTTCTCTACCGCGAGGCAAGCCACATTGTCGTCGTGTCGCCCGCGTTCAAGGACCACTTGATTCAACACTGGCAGGTTCCTGCCGGCAAAATTTCCGTCGTCGAGAACGGCGTAGAGACCAATCTCTTTCGGCCAGATCCAGCGGCTGATGCGGTCCGCCGCGAACTCACGCGCGAAGGCATCGACGCCGGCGGACGTTTTGTTGTCTGCTACATCGGCACGATGGGAATGGCCCACGGCCTGGAGACGCTCATCTGCCGCAGCGGAAGAACTTCAAACCACGCAGCCGAATTGCCTGTTTCTACTGATTGGTGAAGGCGCGGAGAGACAGCGCATCATGGAACTGGCTGCCGCACGCGGGGTCTCGAACGTCAAATTTCTCGGAGAGCAACCGCGGCAGCGCATTCCCGCCCTCGTTTCGGCCGCCGACGCCTGCCTCGTCATGCTCAAAAAAGCGGACCTGTTCAAGACCGTTATTCCAACCAAGCTGCTCGAATACATGGCTTGCGAACGGCCGGTGATTATTGCCGTCGATGGTCAGGCGCGCAAGATTGTTGAAGACGCCGGTGCAGGGATCTACGTACCGCCCGAAGACAGTCACGCGCTGGCGCATACGATCTCCGCGCTCGCGGTCGATGCCCCAGCCAGACGCCAGATGGGGTTCAACGGACGGCGTTTCATTGTGGCGAATCTGTCGCGCGAACAAACCGCGCAGAACTATATCGCTGTGCTCGAAAAATTGATGGGAACAGACAGGGAAGAGTCAGCTCAGGCCGCCGTCGCCTGATGTCGTCTGCTTACGGGTGAACTGCAATCACTCCCAGCGCCGCGGACATCGATACCGCCGCATCCGCCGTACGATACGCCGCCGCCTTGGCCGCGCTGCCGGGGACGAACAAAACGTCGCCCTTCACCAGCGGAATGTCAGGCGCCTTCGCGTACAGGATCTTTTTCATTGGAACCGGAATTTCCTGAATTCCGTTCGGTGTTTGCCGCAGAATCCTGGTCTTGTTCAAGGCCGAAGTCCGAGTGCTTCCGCCCGCCAGCGCCAGCGCTTTCAGAACGCTCAGCGAGCTGTCATCGATCATGAATCCGGACGGATGCTGCACGTCTCCCACAACGTAAACGATTCCAGCGCGCGACACGATGATCGTGTCTCCCGGAATCACGTCGACATTATTTTTTGTGTCTTCCGCAAGGTTGGGCGAAAGTTGCAATTCGATCTTGTGATCGGGGTCGTCGCGGTGAATGATGGTCACGACCCGGCCAGCCTTGTCGCTCAAACCGCCCGCTGCCGAGATCATGTCATACAGCGTCCGGTTCCCTGAAATTGTGTATGGACCCGGATGCGCCAGCTCTCCCACCATCGTGATGGCTTGCGATTGAGCTTCGTCGATGAAAACAGTAACATGCGGCCCGCGCACGAATCCGCCATCTTCCAGTCGCTTCTGGATTAACTCCTGTGCCTCGTCCGTCGTCAGATCGGCAACGTGAACGTAGTCGATCAGCGGCAAATAGATATCTCCTGCGCCGCTGATGCGCGTCTTGGTCTGGAGGTCGGGCACGCCAAACACCGTGATTTCCACCAGATCTCCGGCTCCGAGCTTGGCATTGGAATTCGCAACCAGATGGTGGTCGCCGGAAACGTCACTCGTCTTCACCGCATCCGTTGAAGTAGTGGATGTTTGCGCGACAGTCTGCGAGAGAGCTTGCCCTGCCAACCCCGCGCTACACAAGGCGAGTACGAGGACCTGCGAAATCCGCAGGTGGAAGCGGTTCCACGCTGACATACGAATGCTCCTAGCGTTGCGAGTGCGACGAGTTTAGCATGTTCACCACCATCGTCTTTCAACCGGCTCTTGTCATCGTAGATACCCCGGACTCGGAAGAGACAACAGTGAAACGTTCAATCGCTATTGCCGCTCGCGAGCAGCGAAGCTATAGTCCGAGAAAAGTGCAATTCTGGCGTCCGGCGCGGTATTTGAGGGGGAGCGTTCGGACGAAGATCGGCGATTCCCACACCCCTGGCTCGAGATGATCTCATTTTCGGCCGGAAGGAACGTCTGATTGACGCTGCTGTTCTTGGCATTGTTCGCTTTTTCGCTCGTCGTCTCGTTCCTGGCGACGCGCGAAGTCCGAGATATTTCTGTCCTTCACGGGTGGGTCTCCACGCCGCAGGGCGGTCGTCACCTGCATGAAACGCCGCGTCCACGCCTCGGTGGCGTCGCTATCTTTCTCGCCTTCTCGCTCAGTCTGCTTCTATGGCTCAGCCTTGCCCTGATATTTCCGCGGCTTCGTTCGGCGATCGTTCCTTCCACGCTGTTGAATATTTATCTTCCGGCCTGCCTCATTTTTGCTCTCGGCATTTATGACGATCTTCGCGGCGCGGGCCCCTATCTGAAATTTATCGTGCAGGCCATCGCCGCCATGATGCTCTTTGCGGGCGGCATGCGCGTTCTCGATCTGCCGCTGATCTTTCCGCATACGCTGCCCTGGTTCGTTGGCCTGCCGCTCACCGTGCTTTGGGTGCTTGCTGTCACGAATGCCTTTAACCTGATCGATGGACTCGACGGTCTGGCCGCGGGTTCGGCGTTGTTCTCGACCGTGGTTTTCTTCGTCGTCGCGCTCGTGAATCAGTCATGGCTGTGCTCGCTGATGAGCGTCGCTTTGGCCGGCGCGATTCTGGGATTTCTCCGGTTCAACTTCAATCCGGCCACGATCTTTCTCGGCGACTCCGGCAGCCTCTTCATCGGCTTCATGCTCAGCGCTCTCGCGCTCGCCGGCGCCGAGAAAGCGCCGACGTTTGTCGCGGTTGCGATTCCGGTCGTATCGTTCGGCCTGCCGATTCTGGAAACTTTGCTCTCCATCCTGCGCCGCCTCATCAGCGGACGGCCCGTCTTCACCGCCGATCGCGAACACATCCATCACAAGCTTTTGCAGATGGGTCTTACGCACCGCCAGGTCGTCATCGTTCTTTACGCTGTCTCGGCCGTGTTCGCCATGTTGAGTCTGTTCCTGCTCTGGCCAACCGGCAGCACACTGGGATTGGTGCTGGCGGTGGTGGGAACCGGTATCTGGCTGGGCGTGCAGCATCTCAACTACCTGGAGTTCGGCGAACTGCGCCGGGTGGCGCTGCGCACCATCGAACAACGCCAGATCGTCATCAACAATCTCTCCGTGCGTCGCGCCGTCGAGGAACTTAAAGCGGCTGAAGATTTTGATCAGGTGCGTAACATTCTCGTGGCGGCCTTCGAGGCCAACGATTTCGATGCCTTTGAACTGCATGCAACCTCGCCGCTCGATCCCCATTCCGTGGACTCTGCCCAGCGATTTCACTGGAGCAAGTTTCCGCACATGATGGCGATCTCCGGCGAGCCGTCCTGGAAACTGACGCTCGACCTCGTCAACACGGCCAACCGGGTATGTGGCTCTCTCGTTGTCTTCCGAAGCTATAGCGACCGCGACCTCCAGTTGGATATCAATCTCCTGACCTCGCAGTTCCCGATGGCGCTGGCAGATGCCCTTGACCGCGTCTCGTCAATCCCCGACGTACTGGTGGCGGCCCAGCAGCAGCCGCAGCTTCGTGCCTACGCCGCAAATCTCTGAGATCGCGCGGCCAGCGGGCGTTTTCTTGCGTCTATTGTTCGTCCATACAGAAGAGCGATTGTCATCCCGGCCGGCCAAGCGAAGGATCTTCTCCACCAGCACTTTCGCCTTTCACCCCAGCCCCATGAAGGCACGACAGATATTGCTGCGCCCTGTCGCCGCCTGAGTTAATATGTTGCTCAAATGGATCGCAGCACCCTGAGAATGCCAGATCCAGACGCGCCTCTTCCTAATCGTGAACGCCGCCGCACCGTTCGGCAGAGGCTGCATACCCCTGTCTACGTAAGTTTCAATTCTCCACAATCCGGCGCGGTGCTTGACCTGAGCGAATTGCTTGACCTGCACGAACATGGCTTCGCCGTGCAGACGGCCATTCCCACGGCCCTCTCCCGGACCGATCGACTGGAGGTCAATCGCGCGGTAACCCTATGTCTCGATCTGCCTGAAACCAAAAAATACGTGCACGGCAGCGGCCAGGTGATGTGGACCGATGACACTGGACGCGCCGGCATTCGATTTTCTTTCCTGCCCGATCCTTCACGGCAGGCTCTCAAGGAGTGGCTGTTCGCCAACCTGCTCGTCGCCTCGACCAATCACGTCGCTCGAATCCGGCAACTCGAGCAGCACCGGCAGGAGTCGCGCGCCTCCGAGTGGGTGGGAGCGCAGGCCGGAATGCCGCAGCAACCTGACGGGTTCGGGCAGCATCCTGTTATACAGCGAGCATCTCAGCTAAGCGTGCCGGACCGGAGCCATCTCGCGCGAAACTTGATCGTGCCTGCGAACGTGGCTCCGACACTTCGTCGAGAGCGCACCCGCAGGCGGACGCTGCCGATGCGTGCACCGGATCCAAAGCCGATAGAAGAACCATCGCGCAGTGCGGATCGTGTTCCGGAACATGTTTCGGATCAACGTTCAGTTGAAACCGCCGCCCCAATTTCCGACAGTACCGAATTAATTTCCGCGCTCGATGACGTCCGACGGCAGATTCGCCAGATGCAGGAGTCCGCTGGCGAAGCCGCGAATCGCCGCGCGGTCCTTGAGACTGAGAGAGTCGGCGCAGTGGACAGCCTCCGATCCTGTTTTGCAACTGATCGCCGAGCATGCCGCAAGCCTTACGGGCGCTTCCGGCGCTGCTCTTGCGCTCCTCACGGGAGACAGCGTCGTCTGCCGAGCGTGCATCGGCGTCCCGGCTCCGCCGGTTGGCTCCGTTGTGAGCGCGAGCGCTGGTTTGTCCGGCGAGTGTCTCCGCACCGGCGCGATCGTTTCCTGCCGGGATACAGAATCCGATCTGCGCGTTGATCCCGAAATCTGCCGCATGGCAGGGATCGGCTCGTTCATGGCAGCGCCGATTTTCGCCGACTTCCGTGTCGTCGGACTCCTTGAGATCTTCTCTCCCTATCCCTACACTTTCGCGGAGACTCACGAAACGGTTCTGGAGAGGCTGGCCGAACTAGTCCCGCGCTCGAAGAACGAGAGAGCTAAGAAGACCGAGGGACAGGCGATTGAAAATCAGCCGTCTCGGCCTGCGGAGGTTCCGGCAGCGCGAACCGAGGAGGCCGACCGTGCGAATGTGGAACCGGCGATGGTCAGCCCGTCGGATGCCGTCGAGGGGGCGATTCACGAAGAGGTGATCCCCGAGCAAATTTCCGAAGAGCCTCCCGGGCAAAATAACAGGGATCTTGCTGGGCTGGCTCACTACCCCGCGCGCCGTTTTCCTTTCTCACATGTTGTTCTCTTGGTCATGGCGCTGGCGGTTGCATTCATGGCCCTCGGCTATTTGCTGGCGCCCACCATCGAGCAACATTGGTTGCGCCCGGCACAAGCGGCCGAGAGGGCGCACCCGCCCATCGCCATCGACCGCCGCGGTCACCCGCTTTCACCTGACGACCTGCGCAAGCTGGCGGAGCAGGGAGATCCGGATGCCGAGTGGCAGCTCGGCATTCTTTATCACGATGGCGACGGCGTTCCCAAGGATGACGCCGTGGCGGTGCGATGGTTCGAGCGCTCCGCCGAGCAGGGATACGTTTCCGCTCAATCCACTCTGGGCGCTTACTACTGGGCAGGCCGTGGAGTTCCACAGGATCTTTCGAAGGCCTATTTCTGGTCGCAGCTTGCGCTTGCTCAGGGCGACAAGGACAGCAAGTCGCGCCTCGAAGGCCTGTCCGCCCAGATGACGCAAGCTCAGGTCGCAAGCGCCCGCCAGCAGGCCGAAGCCTGGCTGCGCGCGCACAATCAGACGGCCAATTCCATTCCCGTCCGGTGAATGCGCTTTATCCGATCCTCCGCCCAATTTCAGGCAAACTTCAATCCAGCGGAGTAACGCTGAAATCGCAGGTGGTGATTGGCGTGACCGAAGCGCGCGGCACCGCGTCCGCGAACGAGCAGAACGACCGCACGCCGGTCTGGTTCGGAGTCATCGGCGCGGCGATGACCTGGTAAGTTGCAGCTGGCGTCCCTTCCGTGCCGGAAATAGCGAAGGTGTAACCGCTCTTGGTGCCCGAGGCGAGTTGGCTGTCAATCAGGCAGGCGCTCGAGGCGGTTGCCGGAGCGCAGTTTGTCCCACCAAGAGCGGACAGCGAACTCGCGAACCCCACCGTTGGATAGCTCGAGATATACGTGATCTGAACCATGTTGATCGTGCGCACGCCGGAAACCGCAGCTGCTTCATTCGCCGACATACGCGCTCGCAACAGGTTCGGTATTGCGATCGAGGCAATAATAAGGATGATCGCTACCACGATCAGCAGCTCGATCAGCGAGAAGCCCTTCTGTTTCCGGCTGGAGATTTCCACGACGGTTGCCTCGAATCATGGGCGCTATTGTCGAGCTATCTTTTCCCGGCATAAGTCTAGTCCTTTTTCCGGCGCCCGGCAGCACCGATTCTCGCCCCCTTCTGGATGCCAGATGTCTATGGCGCAAAGGAGTTGATCGGCAGTTGCTGGTCAGGTTTGAAGGGCGCGCTCTGGGCTTCCTGAGTGGCGGCGGAGATCTGGTGATCGGTCAGCATTTTTTTCAGGGCCGGAACCAGGTAGTCTCCGCGACGGTCCCCGGCCGTCGACGCGGCGGAAATCCAGGCATACGCGGTCTGGGCATCTGGCTTCACGCCCAAGCCATTGGCGTACATAAAGCCGAGCTTAATTCTTGCACCGGTGGAGCCCTGGATGGCCGCCTTTTGGAACAAGCGAAACGCCTCCGCGTAATTCTGCGGAACGCCTTCGCCTCTCAAATACATGTCGGCAAGATTATTCTCGCCGAGGGCATTCCCGGCATCGGCGGCTTTGCGATACCACGATACAGCCGTCTTCGCGCTGTGTGGGCACCCCAGCCCTTGATCGTAGAGGTAGCCCAGATTCGTCTCAGCGTCAGCGTCATTCGCTTCCGCTCCCTTTTGGAACCACCGAAAGGCCTCGGCGTAATCCTGACGGACACCCTGTCCATTCAGGAACAGGATCCCGAGATTGAAATAGGCACGCGCGAAGCCCTGATCGGCTGCGGCCCGTAGCCAATGGAGCGCAGCGGCATCGTTCATCGTTGTGCCCCAGCCGTTGAGGTACATCACCGCAAGGTTAACCTGGGCCGGAGCGTATCCGCGTTGAGCCGCTCGCTCGAACCATTTCAAAGCCTCTTTCTCACTATATTCAGGACCGATTACGAGCATGGAAGCCATTCCCATCTGGTTTTGTTGAAAGGCATGCCCGCTCCGGGCCATCTCTTGAACGACCTCTGAGTTGCAAACGAGCCCTGTGTCCCCAATTCGTCGCGAGAGGACCGCCAGAGTGCATTGCTCGTCTGAGGACTTCTGCGCTGAAAGCTGCGTGAGCGCAATCAGCAATAGAACCACGCCCGCCAGAACCGCGAATCTCTCTTTCATACGACCTCCATCTCGGCCGAGCTTGAAAACCGGCGCGAATGTGAGATCGAACTTGCTGCCTGGGTTCAGATACCTCAATGCCCGCGCGATACTTTCTGAAGAGCGCGGAGGTCATCCGACAAGTTCATGTTGCGAAAGGGCTTGCGGGGATCGCAGCGAGCCAGCAGGAGTTCGATGAGGTAGCTCATCCGGTGCCGACTGAGGTCTTCCGCGATCAGAATCGCGCTTGTCATTAGTTATTGCTCACCATCGGGCATAATTCGGCGTCTAAATTATTGTTTCGGAAGCGGGGAACCTCTGTCTCGCGAATCGCGTAGTTACAAGCTGGAAGCGCCGGGAGTGGTGCGCCCGCATCCGGCAACGTCGCTGTGATGAGACGCGGAGACGTCGGTAGCTTGTGCATGCGTTCTCCATGGCAATTGACCACGGAAGATCAAGGGGACTCTGGACATGAGACCGAATAACCTGCCGCGTTGCGTTCGATTCGGACCTTACGAAGCTGACTTTCAGACTCACGAACTCCGAAAACACGGAATGAAACTCAAGCTTTCGGGCCAGCCTCTGCAAATCCTGGAAATGCTGCTGGCACGTCCCGGAGAGTTGCTGACTCGCGATGAACTCCAGAAGCAGCTTTGGACCGACGATGCCTTCGTGGACTCCAACCATGGGCTGAATGCGGCCGTGAACAAACTGCGGGATGCGCTGGGCGATTCGGCGGAGGACCCGAAGTATATTGAGACGCTTCCCCGGCGAGGGTACAGGTTTATCGGGACGATTCCGTCTGAACCTTCGCAAGCGGTGGAACCAGCCATGATTTCGGTTGCAGCTGTCGCTCCGATTCCGCTTCCGTCGGTTCGAGAGAGCTTGGAAAAACCGTCCGAGGCCGTTCCGCCCGCCGTGGTTGAGCGTGTGTCGCCTGCCGTTGCGCCGCGGCGAAGCAGAGCTATGCGCCGGGTGTTCTTTGCGAGTGCGGCGATGCTGCTTGTCGGAGTCCCGGTGGCGCTATTCCTGAGCAGAAATCCGGAGATGGCTGAAAACACATTGAGGATGGTCCGGAAGGATGTGGCCGAGAACCTGGCCGCTGCGGCCAGGAGTTCTCAGGTGCGGCCAGAGACGCACCGCTTGCCGACCGGCGACGCGCTCATTCCCCAAGGCAAGAACAGTAACGAGGCGGAGGTTCTGGAGCGGAAGCACAAAGATGAAGGCCTGATTGGGAATGGCAACGAGAGCGCCCGAGATGCTGAACTCCAAGCATTAACTGAGGCTCCGCACGTAATGACGATTTCAGAGCAGAAATCAGCTACCCCCATGCTGCGCACGGTGGTGGCCGACGACAGCGGCAATGCAGCTCCGCAATTCTCGCCCGACGGTAAACGAATCGCCTACATGTCGACCCGTACCGGCGTCTGGCAAATCTGGGTGAGCGATACGAATGGTGCCAATCCGAGGCAGCTTAGTTTCACGGAAAGCGCCGGAACTCCGCGCTGGTCACCGGATGGGCGCAGCATCGCCTTTGACGCTCCCTACGATGGGCAGACGCGAATCTTCGTCATTAAGGTAGATGGCAACGAGCAGGCGCGACCCATTGTCAAAGGTCTCGTGCCGAGTTTCTCCCGCGACGGAAAATGGATCTACTTCGCCTCCGACCAAACCGGAGACTGGCAGGTGTGGAAGGTGCCCGCAAGCGGCGGCCGCGAAGTGCAACTCACCACGAATGGCGGATTTGCCGCGCTGGAATCGGCCGACGGTTATGTCTACTACTCGAAGTCGAAATATCCGCAGCCGGAAATTTGCCGCGTGCCCGTCAACGGCGGGACGGAGGCTTGTGTTCTACAGCACCTGCGCCCGCGCACCTGGGCGAGTTGGGCGGTGACGCGGGAAGGAATCGTGTTCGCCGAAGACCTGCCGGATGGTCGTCCTACGCTAAGTCTCTATGACCCAGCCAAGCACCAGTTGCGCGATTTGGTGTCTCTGCGCAGCGCTCCGTTCTGGGTGGGCGCCAGCGCCGATGGGAAACGCGCCATCATGAACGACGCCGATGAGCGCCAGATTTCGATGGTGGATAATTTGCCCTGAGCGGGCTGGCGCGGCCTCCTCGTTCAGCCCTACAGCCCCCGCCCCAGATTTGACACCTGTTTCCCAGCGCGCCTATACTCACCATCCACGCCACGAACTTCCTTCCGGAGAGACTGCCATGTCCCGACATTCCTTATCGATCGCCGCTTCCGCCGCTCTGGCTCTAGCAATCCTGATCTCGTTGCCCGTCTCGGCGCAGACCCGTTTTCCAAAACTGACTGTCCAGAACAGCGGAACCACCGAAGGCCTGATCGCTGTCAGCCCCGTAAACGAAAAGGTCGTTTGGGCCGCCGGACGCCACGGCACTTTCGTCGTCACCACCGACGGCGGCGCGACCTGGACCTCCGGCCAGGTTCCGAATGCAAAGTGGCTCCAGTTTCGCGGCGTGCGCGCCGTAAGCGCGACCACCGCCTATCTGCTGTCGATCGGCAACGCTCCAAGCGACTTTCGGATTTATAAGACCGAAGACGGAGGCGCGACCTGGAACATGCAATTCAAAAACGATCTCGCCGGCGCCTTCTACGACTGTTTCGCGTTCTGGACTCCCACGCGCGGAATCGCCCACAGCGACTCGGTCAACGGCGTCTTCCCCGACCTTCGCACCGAGGACGGCACTACGTGGCAGAGCATCGCCGATAACATGCCGCCCGCGCTTTCAGGAGAAGCTTCGTTCTCGTCCAGCGACACCTGCGTGGCCACCCAAGGTCTGGACAACGCCTGGATCGCGACCGGCGGATCGCCCATCGCGCGCATCCTTGCCACAACCGATGGCGGCGATACCTGGAACGCCTATGACACGCCGATCGTGAGTTCGCCCAGCGCAGGCGCATTCACCGTCGACTTCCGCGACGCGTCCAATGGAATTGTCGGCGGTGGCGACCTCGACCCGAGCGATCCCGATAACGCGCGAACGGCGGCGTCAACCGACGGCGGACAGACGTGGACATTCACCACCGCACCTCCAGTTACTGGCGCGATCTTCGGGCTGAGCTACGTGCGCCAGCTAGGCAAGTCCTGCACGCGCCCCATCTGCCAGGAGACACAGCACTACGTCGTGGTCACCGCGAATTCAGGTGGCGCCGCATGGACTCCCGACGAAGGCACAACCTGGTACGTTTTGCCCGGCGTCAGCGGATGCTGGGCGGTCTCCTTTGCGACGCCCAATGCCGGTTGGCTGGTGGGAACCGGCGGCCAGATTATCAAGATCAGCTTCTGAACGTCTGGGCTTGGCGCCGGCGCGCTCATCCATTTCCTCGGAGGTAGCGCGACTCCGGTTTCACTCTCAACGATTCCTCGGCGCCGCGCACCTTATCACATGCAACAGATACCTGGGTCACTGCAATTGCTTGACCTTAGGCATCAAATTCCTCCGCAGGCCGCTCGACCCCTCCGGGCTCTCTCTGCAAGTGTCTTCCCAGGAGAAAAACTATGCGAGCAAGAGCGATCCTGATTTGCGCCTTTCTGCTGCTTGCGGCGTCGCTAGCTTCAGCCGCAACGTATCAAACGCTTTATGCCTTCTATGAATCGGATGCTGCCACTCCAGTTGCGGGCCTGACCATCGATCAGTATGGCAATCTCTACGGAGTCGCCCCATGGGGAGAGGAAAACGAAGGATGGATTTTCGAGCTCACTTCTTCGCAGGGCCTCTGGAACCTTCATGTTCTTCGCGAGTTCGACATGCAAGATCCCGAAGGCGCCGGTCCTCTCGGCGGCATGGTCATGGATGAGGCTGGCAACCTGTATGGCACCACCAGCTACGACCATGGCGACTACGAATGCGGCACCGTCTTCAAGGTCTCTCCGGCGCACGACTACACCGTTCTTCATTACTTCACTTGCTCCGACGGATATCTTCCCGAGGCAACCTTGACCTACAGCAATGGACGTCTCTGGGGAACGACCTACAGTGGCGGCGCCTACGGCCAGGGCACTATCTTTTCCCTCGACACCTCTGGCGATTCGTTTCAGTTTGTTTCTTTCAACGGCAAGAAAGGCAATGAGCCCTTGAGCGCCTTCAACCTCTGGAGTTATGGAACCACTTTTGCCGGAGGCCACCAGGGCTTGGGCAACATCTACCGTTTGGATCCTGTGAAGGGAATCGTGAATGTGCACAACTTCACAGCCGGCGGCAAAGCGGGCTATGCGCCCATCGGTGATCTGCTGACCATGAACGTCAATGGTGTGCGCACCATCTACGGCACAACTTCAAACGGCGGCGCGGGCGGAGGCGGCACAATCTACCGGCTCAAGGAAATCCAGCCCAACTCCAATCGCTGGCAGATGAAGGTTCTTTACTCTTTCTCCTCCGGCAGCGATGCGGGATGGGCTCCCATGGCTGGCCTGACTCCCGATTCCGCCGGCAATCTCTACGGCACCGCTTCTCAGGGCGGCGATTGCGGCACCGTCTTCAAACTTTCCTCGGCAAAGGGTGATAAGTGGACTTACTCGGTCGTCTATGCCTTTGACTTCTACAACAGCGACGCTTGCTATCCAACCGCCAGCGTAGTTTTCGACACGGCCGGAAACCTCTATGGCACCTCGCAGTACGGAGGCGATTGGTATCTGGGCACCATTTACGAAATCACTCCGTAGCGAATCACGTGGGGACAGCCGCCCTCGGCTGTCCAGCCGAGCGAAGCTCGGCAGAAGGTTGGCGCAGCCGAGAGTTCGCACCCATGAAAGGAGGCCAGCATCAGTCGCTGAAGACGGTTGTCGCAGCGCTCGAGCTCTGCGACAAGGTCGGTCCCAGAAGGCGGCTTGATCCGGCCCGGTCGAATACAATCGTCCGATGGCCGACACCATCAGCGCGAAGCTCGCGAACATCATCCTGCCGGAAGCGGACGGCGCTGAGGTGCTACTCGGCTCGCTGTGGGAGAAGAATCCTGCCGTAATCGTCTTTCTGCGCCATTACGGCTGAATCTTCTGCCGCGAGCATGTCGCGCAGTTGCGCGGACACGAAAGCAAGTTCAAGCAAGCCGGAGCCACGCTGGCAGCCATCGGCCTCAGCGACATAAACTACGCGCGCCTGTTTCGCGAGGAGACCGGCATCACTTTCCCGCTCCTCATCGATTCTGACCGCACCGCTTACCGCGCCGCGGAATTAAAATCCGCGAACCTGCTTCATCTTCTGCGCAAAGAGAACGCGAAGGCGCGATCTCGTGCCAAACGTGCCGGTCATCGCCAGCATCAGCTGGGCAAAAACCCTTTCCAACTCGGAGCAAGCTTCTTCTTCGCCCCCGGCAATCGCGATGTCTTCGTCCACATCAGCCAAACCTTCGGAGACAACGCCGAGATCGAAAAACTGCTCTCCGCCGTGGCGAGCGTCAAGGCTTGAAGCTGGCGTTCGCTAGCTGTGTTAGGCTTTCTCGACGGGGCCGAACGACTAACCATGTCAACGCTCAAAGAGTTCCGATGCGAAATCTGCGGGATCGTCAGCGATGATCCCATTCGTTGGTTCGTGATCGAATGCGGAGAGGAGAAACTCTCCGTCCTCCGATGGAATCTCGCGGCGGCCGAGCGCCCCGACGCCCGTCACTTCTGCGGAGAAGCCCACGCGCAGGTCTACATCAGCCGTTGGTTCGAATCGATCTGCTCGCCTCCCAAACCTGTATATCGAGCCTCGTAGCAGCGCGTGGGAGCGCAGTGATTCCGGAGCATTTTAGTAACGAGAAAAATAATAGGGGGTCCCCCCCCTCCCCCCCTCCCGTAACTTATTTCAGAGCAACAACTAACCCGCAAAATCTTCGGAAGAAAGGACTTAGCCACGAAAATCGCGCTTTTGAGGCTATTTCTTGTCTACTTTCGTAGGCATTCGGGCGAGAAATTCGGACAATTTTCGGCCCATTCACTCGCGGCCTCAAGATTTATCAAAGAGTTAACAAGCCTCCGGGGGGCACCCGCGCTCTGGAGCGGACCGACGCTGCGTGCCTGGTCGAGCGCAAATATTGTCGCGTGGATTGGGGCTGGACGTCAGTGAGGGTGGTCACGGGGCATTTGTGAGGTTTCTTCATCGCCGAGCGTCATCCACTCCTTTCCTTCCGGATTCCATTTTGAAATGGATATCAACAACAGCTTGGTCGATGAGATGGCTTTTGGGTGGGGCAGCGGTAAACGCGGCTTAGGATGATGAGGTCGGGCCGGCGCATCGCTGCGCTCGATTCGGGCAAGGCGAAAACCATTCCATGGGAAGAAGTCCGTTAGCGAGATCTCGCAAAACTCTCCCGTGCCCGCTAGGGTTGTAATTCCATCAGTGAGGTCTGCTTCGGCCACCTGTATCTTCCCATTCTGGGAGTGATTTTCTATTGATTCTCAGTCGGATTGCCGCTTTTGGGTGGCGCAGCGGTTTACCGCTGCGATATGGTCGGCTTAGTACTGCGGCTTCAGCCGCTGAGGTCTTCCATGGCCGCGCCTCGCCGGGGCAATACTGGGATGGGAACGTACTTCATCACCGCTAATACATTTCAGAAGCATAGCCTGTTTCAGTCTGAGAGGATGGCGATACTGTTTCTTGATGTTTTGCTTTCCTATCGCGCCCAGAAAAAATACTTGCTGCATGAGTTTGTGGTTATGCCGGATCATTTTCATCTGTTGATTACTCCAACGCTGACTCTGGAGAGAGCTCTGCAGCTGATCAAAGGAGGATTTTCATTTCGGGCCAGGAAGGAACTTGGATTTGGTGGAGAGATTTGGGAGACGAGTTTTTATGATCACCGGGTTCGGGATTGGGAGGAGTATTGTGGTTTCCGGCGGTACATCTATTTGAATCCGGTGGAGAGGGGGCTGGCGGCTACTCCTGAACAGTATCCTTATTCTTCCGCTAGGGCTGGGATGGTGCTGGATGCCGTCCCTCAGCGGCTAAAGCCGTCGGGGGTGGTGGCGGTGTGAACGCAGCGGTGAACCGCTGCGCCACCCAAAAGCGCTTGGTGCAAGCGCATTTGTGGAAACCTGTGAGTAGGTTGCTCTTGGGTGGCGCGGTGCTTCAGCACTGCGGATTAGGAATGTGTTGGGCTTCAGCCCCTGAGGGAAGCTTAGACTGCAAAGGATCGGGGCGGTGCTGGATGCTGTTCCTCAGCGGCTAAAGCTGTCGGGGGGGGTGGCGGTGTGAACGCAGCGGTGAACCGCTGCGCCACCCAAAAGCGCTGAAGGAAAGGCTCGTACTTTTGAATCCGGTGAAGAGGGGGTTGGCTGCTACTGCTGAACAGTATTCTTACTCTTCTGCCAAGGCTGGGATGGTGCTGGATGCCGTCCCTCAGCGGCTAAAGCCGTCGGGGGTGGTGGCAGTTTAAACGCAGCGGTGAACCGCTGCGCCACCCAAAAGCTTTCCGTTGAGACCTTCTACATTCCGGCTAGAAAGAAGTGCTCGAATCTGCTGCCAGCCAGGTTACTTCGGGAATTTTGTCGTTAGGAATGAACGAACCACGCGCGATTTGATCACTATCATCGCGTGGCTCGGTTTATGCCAGGACGTCTGGACGCCTGCTAGAACCGGATCGGCGAGCCAAATATCTCCTCGGCCGGATCGTCTGTACCATACGCCTGCCCCGCTGAACCCATAGGGCAGGGCGCCTTCCACGGCTGGGTCGTAGTGCAGAAGAAAATGTCGTTTCGGGTCGAACGACGAAGGAAATAACGGTGGAATTCCGCTTCTCACCACTGCCCAGCATCCCCGAGGCCGTGCTGCGAAGCCAACGTGCAAAGCATTTTTGGCTCTGGCTGCAGCCACCGGGACGTTCTGGTCGTAGGGACAGCCATAGAGAAGCATGCCGCCGCCGGCGGGAGGCGCTTTCCCGAAGGCCATAGGAAGGGCGGCGAAATCTAGCCTATCTTCCGCATTGTTGGACAATACGATGCATGCGAGGTCCTCGGATGCGCATCTCACAATGTCTTCGACCTGTAGGTAGGTGGCTGTGCCAATGGAGGGCCGGTCGGGTTTCACTGCCCAATCTATCTTTCCACCCTGTCGCAAGAAGAAGCGGAGGTTCAGCGGATCGGCGCCTTCAACGACGTGCTTTGCTGTGAGGATCAGTTTCCTGCCGTTCCAAAGTACGGCAGAGCCAATGCCGACTCCTTCCTCTTCGCGATTCTCTCCCGTTGGAGTCTTTCCACAAACCCGGACCCCATTAATTATGACTGCGATGTGGGACGCAACCTTTTCAGCAAACGCGTGGTGCTTCTCGGACATCAGGCCGATCGGATGGTCTACAGCCACCACTTAGATCCTCCGCTATGAGCAAACCCCGCCCAAGCCAAGCTTGGACGGGGCACGCTCTTGGTCTGGCTCCTAGCTAGAAGCTAGTAACTCGAAGCCGTTCTTAGTACATGTCGCCCATGCCGCCGCCGTGTCCGCCGCCTGGCATTGGAGCTTCCTTCTTTTCCGGAATCTCCGAGACCAGCGCTTCGGTGGTGAGCATCAGGCTGGCGATCGAGCCGGCGTTGGTGAGCGCGGTGCGCACGACCTTGGTCGGATCGAGGACGCCTGCCTTGACCAGATCTTCGTACTCGCCCGTCTGGGCGTTGTAGCCGAAGTTCGGATCTTTCGAGTCGTTGATCTTGCCGAGAACTACCGCACCTTCTTCGCCGGCGTTTTCGACGATCTGGCGCAGCGGTTCGGTGATGGCGCGCTTCACGATGTTGACACCGATCTGCTCGTCACCTTCCAGCTTCAGTTTGTCGAGAGCCGGGACGCAACGCGCGAGCGCTACGCCGCCGCCGGGGACTACGCCTTCTTCCACGGCTGCACGGGTGGCGTGCATGGCGTCTTCGACGCGGGCTTTCTTCTCTTTCATTTCGGTTTCGGTCGCGGCGCCAACCTTGATTACCGCAACGCCACCGACCAGCTTCGCCAGCCGCTCCTGCAACTTCTCGCGGTCGTAGTCGCTGGTGGTCTTGTCGATCTGGCTGCGAATTTCTTTTACGCGGCCTTCGATCTCGTTGTGCTTGCCCTTGCCCTCGACGATGGTGGTGTTGTCCTTGTCGATGGTGATCTTCTTGGCGGAGCCGAGGTCCGACACCTGAACGTTCTCGAGCTTGATGCCGAGATCTTCGGTGATGGCCTTGCCGCCGGTGAGGATGGCGATGTCCTGCAACATGGCCTTGCGACGATCGCCGAAGCCGGGGGCCTTGACGGCCGCGACTTGCAGCGTGCCACGCAGCTTGTTGACGACGAGAGTGGCGAGCGCTTCACCTTCCACATCCTCAGCGATGATGACGAGCGGCTTGCCGCCCTTCGCGATCTGCTCGAGCAGCGGGAGCAGGTCTTTCATGCTGGAGATTTTCTTTTCGTGGATGAGGATGTAGGCGTTCTCCATCACGGATTCCATGCGCTCGGGATCGGTGACGAAGTACGGAGAGAGATAGCCGCGGTCGAACTGCATGCCTTCGACTACGTCGAGCTGGGTTTCGAGCGTCTTCGCTTCTTCAACGGTGATGACGCCGTCCTTGCCAACCTTCTTCATGGCCTCGGCGATGATCTTGCCGATGGTCTCGTCGTTGTTGGCGGAGATGGTGCCGACCTGAGCGATGTGATCGCCCTGGATCTGCTTGGAGAACTTGTCGAGTTCGCCGGGCTTGCGGTTGCCTTCCTTGTCGAGGCTGCCGCGATCGCGACGACGGCCTTCTCGATGCCGCGCTTCAGGGCCATTGGATTGGCGCCGGCAGCGACGGTCTTGACGCCCTCGCGGAAGATTGCCTGGGCGAGAACGGTGGCGGTGGTGGTGCCATCGCCGGCGATGTCGCTGGTCTTGGAGGCGACTTCGCGAACCATCTGCGCGCCCATGTTTTCCTGCGCGTCCTTCAGATCAATTTCTTTCGCGACGGTGACGCCGTCCTTGGTGATGGTCGGCGAACCGAATTTCTTTTCGATGACCACGTTGCGGCCTCTGGGGCCGAGAGTGACTTTCACAGCGTCGGCGAGAATGTTAACGCCGCGGAGAATGGCCTGGCGAGACTCTTCTCCGTGAATAATTTGCTTTGCCATTTTCTTCTTCTCCTAAATTGATTGCAGCTGATTGCTGCCGAATTTCTGTCTGGGACATCGCTAAATAGCTGCTAGCTCCTAGCTATTAGCTTCTAGCTTGAACCCAAGACCTTGAACCCAAAACCTAACGGCTCTCCGCTGAGACGGCGGAAGGCTACTTTCTCGAGCCGGCGGTCTCTTTTGCCTTGGCTGCGCCGGTGATGATGCCGAGAACTTCTTCTTCACGCATGATGATGAAGTCTTCGCCGTCGAGCTTGATTTCGGTTCCGGAATATTTTCCGAAGAGAATGCGATCGCCTTCTTTTACGTCGAGTGGACGAACCTTGCCTTCTTCGCTGATCTTGCCTTTGCCGGCGGAGATGACTTCGCCTTCCTGCGGCTTATCTTTTGCGGAGTCGGGAATGATGATGCCACCGCGGGTGGTATCAGCCTCTTCTACACGACGGACCAGAATACGGTCGTGCAGGGGAGTAAACTTTGTAGCCATGGTTGGTGCTCCTTTCAAAGTATGTTTGGGATTGATGCTGGGTTGTTAGCACTTAATCTCAACGAGTGCTAATTTTAAGATGTGAGTGAAGGATTGTCAAGGGTAGGGTGGCTCCAGGTTGTCCCGCTGGGACTTTAAGTGATTCTTGGGCTTGACCCCGCGCCGACGCGCGGGGCTACGGCGGGTCGCCCTTCGGGCTTGATTTCTGGTGGCACCGGGCAAGCTTGCACCGGTCAAGCTCGGCCGCGAGAGGGATTTCTCTCATTGAGAGTTATCGTTTCTAAGATATTGATTACAGTATATTTATTAATTTTATTTATCCTGCAAAAATGGGCCGCCTCCGTCGATTAGGCAAGATGAACCTGTCCGGCGGACACAGGGAACTGGGCGATGCGGTCGGGGAGGCGAGTGGAGGCCGTAGCGGAAGTACTTTGCCGACGACTGCCTGTCTTCGATGAAAAAGGCAACAATAGGGATAAGGAGACGCTGGTCGCCGACATCGCTCCGCTGCCACAGGCATATTCGGGAACATCAAGAACAGAACGTGAAGAATCGCCCTCACTTGGTTGAATTTGATCCGGAGCTTTCCATTCTGAGGTGACTGCCAATGATCGCCCTCGCGGGTGCCGGCGGGCGGGCAGGGGATTTTTCCGACTTCATTAGTGCCAGCTAGCGCACGTCACTTTCCCGTCAAGAGACAGCATCAACGCCAGTTATGAGGCGTCGGCAACGACAAAATCACAAAGTTTTGTGCAATCCTCACGCGGCTAAGTGATGGAGATCACGCATGGCTGTGGCAAAAGGCGCACTACGGAGGGGGTGTTGGGGAGGAAGAGGCACTGGGGCAATCGAGGCTGGCTGCACAAAAGCTCTTGATTCCAAGAGACTTGAGGTGTACAAGATGACGATTCCGTCAACTCCATTGAATTGGCATGCCTATTGCGATAGCTACAAGCGCAGGGCACACCAAAAACCAGCGCAGGAAAGAAGTTTCAGGCGCGCGTGGAAAAACGCGGTTCTCAAGGAGAGAACGATATGGCAACAGCGACGGTAGCGATGGCGGGAAGAAGCACCGGGCCTGGTTTTCGATTTGTAAGCGATGCGCAGGCAAAAGCGAATTCGCCGTATGGATTGCCGATCATCGAGGATGTGCGGCAGTTCGACCTTGGGGCGGACAGTTTTTTCTCGGGTTTGTCCTCGTCGACATTGGACGATCTAAATCGCGTCAAGCATACGAGTTCGTATCCAGAGGGCGCGGTGGTGCTGATGGAAGGGCAGGCGGCGCGCGGGATTTATATCGTGTGCCAAGGCCGCGTGAAACTGATGACGACCAACGCCGATGGCAAGACGCTGATCGTGAAAATCGCGCATCCGGGCGAGGTGCTCGGACTGCAATCGGTGGTTACAGGACATGCATACGAATTGACCGTTGAAACTTTGCAGCCCTCCCAATTGGCTTACATCGGCAGCGATCAATTTTTGAGATTTTTGAAGACGCACGGAGATGCGTGTTTACGAGCGACGCAACATCTGAGCCAGGATTGCCAGTCGGCTTATGAAGTAATTCGTTCGATCGGACTCTGTCATTCGGTCCCGGGGAAGCTGGCACGACTCCTCCTGCAGTGGTCAGCTGAGGGCCGGGTGAGCGGTGGTGTGGTACGGATGAAGCTGGCATTGACCCACGAAGAACTGGCGCAGCTGATTGGATCGTCGCGGGAGACGGTGACGCGGATCCTGGGCGATTTCAAGCGGCGCGGGGTAGTGGAGCTGCACGGGGCCACGTTGTTGATCCGGAATCAGAGCGCGCTGGAAAGTCTGTGCGTATCGTAGGGAGCTTCAAGCAAGCCGAACCTGACTGTTGCTAGTTAGAAAATTCGAGCCGCGAGTTGCCGAATCTGGCCTCGCGGCTCTTTGATTTTCTGGTGTATGCAAAAGTTCTGTGACAGCGGAATCGCCCGCGCCCGACTCCGATCCAAGGAGAATCCAGTTGGCCCGGGCGGGCGGGAGGTCGCCGGACGCAGTTAGTTGGTGTAGCCACGATTTTTTAACAGTTGTCTTCCGTTAAAATGCGGTATAAGTAAACTCATTTACCGATGGCCTGCCATGATCGAACTCCAAAGAGGCTACCGCCTACCCTCCCATTTGCTTGCGATAGCTCTCTTCGTCGCATCATACTCTGCTGACTTGCGAGGTCAGTCCTTACAGACGACGCCAGCCCCCGAGCTCGAAGTGCTCAGCGCCCACTACAATCGGGTAAGAGAAATAATTCAATTCAAGTTGGGGAACAACAGCCAAAAGGCTGCGACAGCGTATTTCGTCGCCTTTGGAGTGCGGGGCGAGAAGGATGAGAAGTACGTCAATTGGGAGTCGGGGTACAGTGAAGACCTATTAGATCAGGTACTAACGTCCCAGTGTCGATATGCGAGTGCGAACTCACTCGAAGGTGATGACACATGGGAAGGTGCAATCAAGTCCGGAGACGTATATGTCCACTCGGGTGGGACTCTGCCTAAGGATCAACTATGGGGTGTGAACCCCGTGCAAGGCGCGGTCGTAGGGGTGGTCTGGTCCGATGGCAGTGTTGAAACCCGAACCATGAATGGCATGACGTATTGGGTCAAAGCGGCGATGAACAATCTGCTTGACCAACGGAAAGAGGATGCGCGGGAATCGTCCAAGGTGGTTGCGATTCTGAACGCGCACCCGGAAGATGCGGACATCCAACACCGAATCGGGGAAGCTCGCAAGAGCCTGCAAATGTTGATGGATGAGTATCGGCGCGAACAAGCAGAAGCGTCCCGAGAACAAATGCACCATGACAGCATGTATCTGGTGAGCCGGGTGCTCAATACATTGAATAATTTTGTGGCTCTGTCAAAGCCCAAAGCACCATTTGACTACTATAAGGCGGTTTTCGAGTGTCAGTCCAAACGCAGGGTCGCGCTGGCGGAAGCGATATCTCCAGGACCACCGGAACAGTGAGGTCGTTGCGAGAGGATCTTATTTTGATCGCTGAGGAAATCACGTCAATCATCGGCGAAGTGCTCGATCTAGCCGTAGAAAGGGCGACAAACCCTTGACAATGCAGTCTCTTGCTCTGGGGTTATCCAGATCACGTCGAGGTGTTCGTGGCCGCCGAAAATCGAAGCGAATATCTGACCAACGCGCTCGCCAAAAGCTCGGTTTTGCCCAGGCTGCCCGCGAACACAGAGCGCAACATGCATGGGGCCGTTGTCTTCATAGCTAACGCGGGAGAGATAAGCCACTCTCACCCAAAGCGCACGGTTGAAAAATTTCACCAACTCGTCCTTCAACTCGCGCTCTGATGGCCCGTCCTGTTCCCCAATGAAATTTATCCCGGCGACTCGGAGTTCTTCACCTGGTCGGCGCTCTTTCATACGGCAAGTGTGCCATGCCAGAGTCAATGAGTGAAAATGAGATTTTTCAACAACACGGGCAAGCCACAACCGCGCCGAAACAACCGGCGACGGTCTCTAAAGCTGGAAGTCTCCTTCGGTAGATCGGCGACCGCGAGAGAGATTTGAGAACCTGAAAACACTAGCACACAGGTTTTCACGGGTAGGAGTCGCCTATGCTGGTGGTTGGATTGGCGCAGAATCTGATTGGGAAAGTCTCTCCAACAGGATAAACAGCCGCTGGGCCGTTTAGTGACACTCCTCAGCGGCTAAAGCCGCAGACCGGGCTGGTGGCGACAGCGCAGCGCTGGAAACGCTGCGCCACCCAAAGGCTGAGCAGCGCGCGCAAACTACCAAAGACTAGATCGGGCAGCGCAGCGCCACCGACCAGAGACGAACTGGGTAGCGCGGCGCCCCCGAGACCTATGGTCTATTTCTTTTCCGGTTTTTCTTCCTTCTTTGCTTTGGCAGCGGCGGCTGGTTTGGGCTTCCAGAAATCCGGATTGGCTTTGATCCAGTCTTCGCCCACGTAGCTGATGCGCGGGTTGAATTCGAACAGGTTGGTCTGGCTCGACTCGACGGTGGCCGCGGTCAGTTCGCGAAGTTTTTTCATTCCTTCTTCGCCCATGGCCTCTTCGAACTGCTTGCCCGTGGCAAAGTTGCGATCAACCTCGGCCAGTGACTTCATCGGATTGAAGATCACGAACGTGCCGTCCTGCTGGCCATAGACCGCTTCGTAGGTGGCCCAGTGCGTGTCGGGCATTTTTTCGAAGGCGGTTTGATACATCTTGACGAGTGTTTCCCAATCCTTGTCATGACCGGGTTTGATGTGGAAAAGGGAAATTTCGAAATAGCGCATGTGGGCGATATCGGTAGCTGGGCGCAGGCTTAGATCCTCGCGGAAGGCGAAGTCGCCGCTGTCGGTGTCGCTGAGGAGTTCACCGTCAGCTACGCCGGCGCGGTCGAGAGCCTCCATGAAGGCAGGATTTTTCTCGACGCCGCGCTCTGCTTTCTCCATGGCTTCGAAGGAATCGAATCCGGTGAGGAAAAGGGAGCGGGGTTTGCCGGATAGGGAATCGACGGCGAGGTAATGCTCCGGAGATTTTGCCGCGGTCATTGCCTTGATAAAGGCCGATTCGGTTTTCTCATGCGACATGCCGTTCTTGCCCGGCTTGGTGAATTCGCGAAGAATGTTGAGAACCTTGGGAGGGTTATGCGCGCCGGTGGATTGTTCCTGCGCGGCGATTGTGCCCAGACATCCGAACAAAAGAGACGACGACAACAGATAGCCCGTGAGTCTATTCATGTGATCTCTCTCCTTTTTGTTTTGACTTGGGAAGGCGGGGCAATTGTACTCCGGTGGGCGAGTCGTTTGAGGGTCGGCAAGAGGCATCACCGACCACGGGCACGAGATCTCGTGCGTAGCTGCCCTCGCGACTCTAGTTAGAGCGCGGCGGATGTGGCGGCGAGACGCCGCTATGCGCCTCGACTTCGCTCATGGCAGTCTCTGCCGCGGGACGCCGGCGCTACGGACTTGGCTCGCGCTACGGGTGCGTCTTGGTTCCGATATATAATTCTGGGCCTCGGGTTTATTCGTTCCGCGCGCTTCACTTTCCCATGGCATTGAATTCTGGCACCAAGCTTGGACCTTACGACATCGAGTCGCTGCTGGGTGCGGGCGGCATGGGCGAGGTGTATCGGGCGCGTGACGCGCGGCTGAATCGCATGGTCGCGATCAAGGTGCTGCCGAAGGCTTTTTCCGCGGATGCGGACCGATTGCAACGGTTCACGCAGGAGGCGCGCGCGGCGGCGGCGCTGAATCATCCCAACATTCTTTCGATTTTCGATATCGGCGAGGCGGACGGCGCTCCTTATATTGTGTCGGAGTTGCTGGAGGGAACGACGCTGCGGGAACTGGTGCGGAACGGGCCGATGCCGGTGCGGAAGGCGATCGATTGCGCGCTGCAAACCGCGCGGGGGCTGGCGGCGGCGCATGACAAGGGAATCGTGCATCGCGATTTGAAGCCGGAGAACATTTTTGTTACCGACGATGGGCGGGTGAAGATTCTGGATTTCGGGCTGGCGAAACTGACGCGTCCGGAGGCTTCGAGCGAGGGCGGCGACACGCTGACGGCGCAAGTGAACACCGAGCCGGGTCAGGTGATGGGGACGGCCGGGTATATGTCCCCCGAGCAGGTGCGGGGGAAAGCGGCGGATCACCGGGCAGACATTTTTGCGTTTGGATCGATTTTGTACGAGATGCTCTCGGGGAAGCGCGCGTTTCACGGGGAGAGCCCGGCGGAAACGATGAGCGCGATTTTGAAAGAAGAGCCGGAGGAACTTTCGGAGACGGGACGGAATATTCCGCTGCCGCTGGAGCGGATTGTGCGGCATTGCCTGGAAAAGAGTCCGGCGAAGCGGTTCCAGTCGGCGGGCGACGTGGCATTCAATCTGGAGCAGCTCGCGGACAGTTCGGTGGGAACGCGGACGAGCGCGCAGGCGGTGGTAGTTGCGCCCGAGTTGGAGGAGAGCGGGAAAGTCGAGGCGCGACGCGGAGGGCTGCCGTTGGTGGCGGTGGCAGCGATGGTCCTTGTAGCGGCTGGAGTGGCCTGGTGGCTGGGTCGGGGTAGCGTGAAACCGTCGCTGCCGGAATACCAGCAGATCACATTTCGGACGGGATCGATCGGGAACGCGCGGTTTACTCCGGATGGCAACATTGTGTATAGCGCTTCGTGGGATGGAGGTGAGAACCAGCTTTACATGGCGCTCACGCAGGAGAACGGAGCGCGCGAGCTAGGGTTCAAGGATGCTGAGCTGCTTTCAATTTCGAAGAGCGGCGAACTGGCGATCCGGCTCAACACGGTTGAGCTTGTGGGACACACACGAGTGGGAACGCTGGCGCGCGTTCCGCTGAGCGGAGGTGCGCCTCGACAAGTGCTGGACAACGTAGAGGGTGCGGATTGGGCGGCGGATGGAGAAGGCATGGCGGTGGTGCGTTACCTGCCCGAGAACCGGCACTGGCGCCTGGAATACCCGATGGGGAAAGTATTGCTGGACACGATCAACTGGATCAGCACGCCGAGAATTTCGCCGGATGGAAAACTGGTGGCGATCGCGGACCACGAGAACACGGCTGGCGACGATCAGGGATCGGTGGCAGTGGTTGATTTGAGCGGGCGGGAGAAGAAGCTTTCGTCGGGATGGGCATCGATTGAGGGTATTGCCTGGGGGCGGGGCGGGGAGGAGGTTTGGTTCACTGCGACGCGACTGGGGAACGGGGACAACCTGCGTGGAGTGACGCTGGAAGGAAAAGTCAGAACGATCACGAACGTGCCAGGCGGGATGTGGCTTCAGGATATCCACGACGGGGTCGTGCTCACCGTCACGAATCAGATGCGCGTCGGAATTCGTGGAATGGTAGAGGGAGCGAAAGAGGAACGGGAGCTTGGATGGTTGGGATGGTCGATTCTGGGAGACGTCAGCCGGGACGGCAAGCAGATTCTGTTTGAAGAAGCGGGAGATGGAGGAGGACCGAACTACACGGTATTTTTTCGTAATACCGATGGATCGCCGCCGGTGCGGATTGGCGAAGGGGTTAGCGAGGCGATTTCTCCGGACGGGAAGTGGGTCATCACGAAACCGGCGAACGGAGGGGCGCTGAAGCTGGTTCCCACGGGCGCAGGAGAGACAAAAGAGATAACGCACGACTCGGTTACCTATGATCCGGTTCGATATTTGCCGGATGGGAAGCACCTGCTGGCGATTGGAATCGAACCGGGACATGGAGCCCGCGACTATCTTATAAATATTGATGATGGGAGTTCGAAGGCGATTACGCCGGAAGGAACGACGGGAACGACGCTGTCGGCGGATGGACGGAACGCAGTGGTGTTGGGGCCGGACGGAAATTGGGGAATATGGCCGCTGGATGGCGGCGGCTTACGGCCGATACCGGGGCTGGATTCCAAGTGGTTTGTAGACGGATGGTCGGCGGATGGGAAATCGCTGTATGTAAGCGCCAGCCACCGCAGCGAGAATACGGTGAGCGTTTACCGGGTGAACGTGTCGGACGGAAAAATGGAACCTTGGAAGGTGTTGGGGGCCGGGCTTCTTGCGGGCGCGACCAAGGCGTATCCGCCGCACTTTTCGAGTGATGGGGGCGCTTATGCGTATATGTACAGGCAAGCTTTGTCGGAGGCTTATGTGGTCAAGGGGTTGAAGTGATCGAGCTGTTTTTCATTGAGTGATTGAATCATTGAATGGTTTGATATTTGCGGCGTGTCTTAGAATGGTTGCCATGAATCGATTTTTCGTTGTGTTGGCGGTGATGGTCGCGCTGGGCATTGTCTTGGGAGCGCCACGGGGGGCTTGGGCTCAGGACGAGGATGATGAAGGGCCCATGTCGAACATGAAGTTTCTGGTCGTGCGCGACGCCAGCGGGAAGCCGGTGAAGAATGCGGCGGTGGTGCTGCATCCGGTGAAAAAGAATGGCAAGCAGTCGATGGGCGGGCTGGAACTGAAGACGGATGAAGAGGGCAAGACCTGGATCGATGGGATTCCGTATGGGCCGTTGCGAGTGCAGGTGTTGGCGCCGGGGTTCCAGACGTTCGGCGAAGACTACGACATCAAGCAGCCCGAGACCGCAGATTATCGTGAGGCTGAAGAAGCCGACCGGGCAGTACTCGGTTTATGGAGCCCAGGGAACGGATAAGAAGGCGCCGTCGGGAGTGCAGGAGAAGGATAAGAAGACAGAGTCGCCGCAAACGCCGCCGCAACAATCAACCCCTCCACAATAACAACCATCGCCGGAGTCGAAGCCACCGATCAAACGCCGCGTTGATTATGGCTAGATTAGATCTCGACGAGTCGCGGCAAGCGCGAAATCTTCCGGCTTCCGTCCGTGAAACATTCAGCAAGAATCCAGCGCATGGAATTCCGATCGACGTGGCAGGGGCTTCACCAGGTCAGGAATGGTCTGCCGACGGCACGTCCGCTCTACGGCCTTGCGCGCCGTTAAGCGTTGGCGGTTTGGGCTTTGGTCTTGGAGTAGGTTTGGCGCTGGCTGGGGACGTAGGCGCAGGATTTGAAGTCGTAATGCTTGGCCAGGCAGTCAGCGCAGAGATGCAGATGATGAACGCGGCATTCGACGGCCGACTCGTTGTTCACCGCATTGATTGCAGGTTCTTCGTTTTGCCTTGCCGTGGAGCGGATGCGGGAGGATCGGCCTCTGCCCAGTAGCGTGCCTTCATGTAAAAACCGGCGGCCGCGAGGACCATACCCAAAGAGAAGATCATGGCGCCAGCGCCGAGGACGGCGGGATCACGGGGCGTGTCGAATGCGGCCGGAATGAAGCACAGGCCGGCCAGGGCGAAAAAGCAGCCGACGACGATCATCCAGCTTCCAAATTTCAGGGACATGGCACTCTTTCGTGGCAGGGATTGGTGGCGCGCAAGATGTTCACCAAACTCTAATCCCGGCCTGCGCGTGGGTGAGGGTCCAGCGCGCCCTTTCAGTTTAGTCTGTGGGGAAAGATGGAACCCGGAAGACCGAGGTTTTCATGTGACGCAGGTAACTTGATGGCGATTTATGCCGCTCTTAGCATTGAGCCATCATGGATATACGTCTGCTCCTCGTGTGTCCCGACCAGGACGCTGCGGCTCTGCTGACCAGCGTGCTGGCGGAAATGGGAATGGAGGCGGAACACACGCCTTCGCTGGCGCACGGACTGGCGCGGCTCGACGAGCAGAAGTTCGACGCCGTCGTATTTGAATACCGGGACGGCGCAGCCTCGGAAGAATTTCTGTCGCGCTTGCGGCATTCCGCCAAGAACCAGAAGGCCATGCTGATCGCGGTGGTCGATGAGGATTGCAATGCGCGGCCGCTGTTTGGCCTGGGCGCAAATTTTGTGTTGTACCGTCCGCTATCGGCGGAGCGCACGCGGGTGAGCATGAGCGCGGCCCGGAGCCTGATGCGCCGCGAGCGGCGGCGCGCGCCGAGAGCGAGGGTGAATTCCAAGGCCAGCGTTTCTTATCCGGGCGTGCCCGAACTGGATGCCACGCTGCTGAACATCAGCGATACCGGAACATTGATTACGACGCAGCAGCGGGAACTGGGCCAGGGCAAAGTGTATTTCGAGTTTGCGCTGCCCGGGCAGGGAAAGATTGTCCGGCTATCGGGCGCGGTGGCATGGCAGGATTTTTCAGGACGCGCGGGAATCAGCTTTCTGGATGTACCGCAGGCTTCACGGAAGCTGATCCAAAGCTGGCTGCAACAGAATGGCGTTCAGCCGGGCGGGGCGACGCAGGATCCACCCGAGCCGGTGATCGAGCGGTTCACTCTGGAGCCGAAACTGAAACAGACGAAGATTTCGACGCCCATGCCGAAGCAAAGTTCCCAGCAGGGTTCCGATGACGCCGACCGCCGGCGCGAGGAACGTGTGCCCTGCCAACTGGGCGCGACCGTGCTTCCGGAAGGAACGAATACACCCAATCATTGCCAGCTTTCTGATATCAGTGAGGGCGGATGCTACGTGGAGATGCCGACGCCGTTGCCGGGCAAGGCGAACGTCGAAATCATGGTGCGCACCTCGGAGATGAAATTCAAAATAAGCGGTGAAGTGTTGAGCAGCCATCCTGGATTTGGGATGGGAGTGCGATTTGTGTTCAAGGATTCAAATGAGCAGGAGGAAATTCTGCGGCTGCTGGCAGTGTTGTCGGCGGCGCGGGCGGAGCAGACCTGCTAGCTGACCTCGGCGGCTGAAGCCGCCTTCCAAGTTCTTTTTAATCGCAGCGCTGAAGCGCTGCGCCACCCCAAAGCAGACTGATCACAAGTCCCCCCACGGCGGACTGATCTCACCGCTGAAGCGCTGCGCCACCCCAAGGCGGATCAGTTACACGGGTCCGCCGACTTGCTGCACGGCCTGGCGGAAATAATCCAGCGAGAGTTTCAGGCCGGTTTCCAGATCTACTTTTGGTTCCCATCCCAACAGGCGCTTTGCTTTTGAGATGTCGGGGCGGCGCTGTTTGGGGTCATCCTGCGGAAGCGGCTCGAACTTGATTTTGCTCTTTGAGCCGGTGACCGCGATTACCTTTTGCGCACATTCGAGAATCGTGAACTCGGTGGGATTGCCGATGTTCACCGGGGCGTGCTCGTCGGAGCGCGCGAGGCGCAGGATGCCGTCGATCTCGTCGCTGACGTAACAGAAGCTGCGGGTCTGGCTGCCGTCGCCATAGACCGTCAGATCTTCTCCGCGAAAAGCCTGCCACATGAAGTTTGGAATCACTCGGCCGTCCTGAATCTGCATGCGCGGGCCGTAGGTGTTGAAGATGCGCAGCAGGCGGGTGTCGACGTTGTGATAGCGGTGGTAGGCGGCGGTGACGGCTTCCGAGAAACGCTTGGCTTCGTCGTAGACGGAGCGCGGGCCGATGGGATTGACGTTCCCCCAATATGTCTCGGGCTGGGGATGGACGGCGGGATCGCCGTAGCACTCGGAGGTGGAGGCCATCATGAATTTCGCATTGTTGCGGCGGGCGGTTTCGAGAGCCTGAAAAGTGCCGTAGGAGCCGACGCGCAGGGTGGCGATTCCGTGATTGGCGTAGTCGACGGGGCTGGCGGGGCTGGCAAAGTGGAAGACGTAGTCGAGCTTTCCGTAGTCAGCGGGTTCGCAGACGTCTTGTTCGATGAACTCGAAGCGCGAGTCGTTACGGAGGTGGGCGATGTTGGCGAGGCGGCCGGTGAGAAGGTTGTCGGCGGCGAGGACGCGGTAGCCGTCGGCTAAGAGCGCGTCACAGAGATGAGAGCCGAGAAAGCCGGCGCCTCCGGTGACGAGGGCGCGCGGCGCTGGCTTGGTTGCGGAAACGTGACTCAGGCGCGCTCCTGTTTTTTCGCGCGGCCGTTCGCGGCCTCTTCACAGACGGCGGGCGGGCGTCCGACGCTGTAGTAGGAGAAGCCGTGCGCGGTCATGGCGGCGGGGTCGTAGAGATTTCGTCCGTCGAGCACGATGGGATAGCGTACCACGCCGCGCAGGCGGTCGAGATCGAGGGCGGCGAATTCCTCCCACTCGGTAAGGATGAGGACGGCGTCGGCACCTTTGGCGGCGGAATAGGCGTCGGAGGCGAACTCGACGGTCGCGGGCAGAACTTCTTTGGCGCGGTCCATGGCGGCGGGATCGTAGGCGCAGATGCGGCAGCCTTCACGGACCAGTTCTTCAACGAGCAGGAGGGCGGGCGATTCGCGGATGTCGTCGGTGCCTCCCTTGAAGGCGAGGCCGAGGACGCCGAGGCGCTTGCCGCGCAGGGTCCAGAGAACGCTGCGGACTTTCTTGAGGAAGCGGTGGCGCTGCTCCTCGTTGATGCGGATGACTTCTTCGAGCAGGCGGAAGTCATAGCCTCCTTCTTTGGCGACGGCGCGGAAGGCGAGGAGATCTTTCGGGAAGCACGAGCCGCCGTAGCCGATGCCGGGATTGAGGAAGCGCGGGCCGATGCGAGAATCGGTGCCGATGCCTTCGCAGACCTGCTGCACATTGGCGCCGACGGAGTCGCAGATGGAGGCGACCGCGTTAATAAAGGAGATCTTCATGGCGAGGAAAGCGTTCGAGGCGTGCTTGATAATCTCGGCGCTCTGCGCGCTGGTCGCGATCAGGCGGGGAGGAGTCTGCGCGCCGTCGGGACGCGGAATGGCGTCGGAGCGGCCGTAGTACCAGCCACTGGTGAGCGGGTCGTAAATCTTGCGCATGACCTCGGCGGCGCGCTCGTTTTCTACGCCGACGACGATGCGGTCGGGATAGAGGAAGTCGGTGACGGCGGTGCCTTCGCGCAGGAACTCGGGATTGGAGGCGATGTCGAAGTGCGCCGGGTCGGCGCCGTTGCGCAGGATGACGGTGCGCACCCACTCGTTGGTGTAAACGGGGACGGTGCTTTTTTCGACGATAACTTTGTAGTCATCGATAGCGCCGGAGATTTCGCGGGCGACGGATTCGACGTAGGACATATCGGCGTCGCCGCTTTCAGTGGGCGGAGTGCCGACGGCGATGAAGATGGCCTCGCTGGCGCGGGTGGCGGCCTGAAGGTCGCCGGAGAACTTGATGCGATGGCCGCGATGGCGGGCGAGCAACTCGGGCAGAAATTTTTCGTGGATCGGGACTTCGCCGTTGCGCAATGCTTCCAGCTTTTTCTCGTCGTTATCGACGAGAACGACCTCGTGACCGAGATCGGCGAAACAAGCTCCGGTAACTAGTCCCACATAACCCGAACCAACGACGGCGACGCGCATGCGAGCCTTCTCCTTAGCGTAGATTTGCACCTCCGGCTCGTCGGTGTGCAGAATTAACTCTAGCAGCGTTTCACGGCGTTTCCATCGGCAATCGCAGATTACGATCGTACCGGGAACAGGAATGGGAAATAGAAAGTCACAAATCGGGGTGATTGGCGTCACCGAATGCGGGTCAGGTGGAGCGCAGAATTCCGGGTAGGAGGGATTTATGCCCGTCCTATTGGTAGCACTTCTGGCGCTGGCGGTGTTTGGGTTGATTGGAATTTTCCTGGGCGCGGCGGTATTGCTCGAGCAGCGTCAGGTTGGAAAAGAACATCACGGAAAGGCCGCGTAGTTGACCGTTGTTGCGCGCGTTCTCCGGTCCTCCCGGGGACTCTTCGTGTTCAGCGGCGCCGGTTCCCGGCGCTGAAGCGTCGGGCTATTGCCGGGCGTCCCTTCCGGCTTTCTGGCCAGGTCATCGAACCCCTTGCTCTTGAGTTGTACATGCGATGCGGGTGAAACTCGCCATGCACGACTTGGTATGAGAATGCCTTGCAGTGTTGGTCGCGGGTTTTACGGTGTTGAGGCCTTCGACTCCGTGCCTGCTTCGCTTTGCGAGACAGCCCCTGCGCTCAGGACGACAAAGTTCCCAAGTTGCTGACTTCAGGTTCCGTTTCAAGTTTACCGGGGGAGATTCCTACGCATGAAGTTCCATGCGCTGTTCACTATATCGGTTAGATTCCGCTGGGCGGTCCAGCCCAGTACCTCTTTTGCTTTGGCGGGATCGGCTATGAGAGCGGGGGGATCGCCGGGGCGGCGCGGGCCGATTTTGCGGCGAACTGGCTGGCCGGTCGCGGCTTCCGCGGCGTGAATTACTTCCAGGACAGAATTTCCTCTGCCGGTACCCAGATTCACGGCCAGCGAATCACCGCCTTTTTCCAGATGCTGGAGAGCGCGAACGTGAGCGTCGGCGAGGTCGTTAACGTGGATGTAGTCACGCAGACACGTGCCGTCAGGCGTGGGATAGTCGGAGCCGAAGACTTGCAACTCGAAATCGCCGGGCAAGGAGGCTTGCAGGGCTAGCGGAATCAGGTGGGTTTCGGGATCGTGGAGTTCGCCGATGTCGCCGGACTCGTCGGCTCCGGCGGCGTTGAAGTAGCGCAGGCGCGCGACGCGGAGTCCATAGGCATGGCTGTAGGCTTCGAGCGCATTCTCGAAGGCGAGCTTGGTTGCTCCGTAGGGATTGATGGGCTCGCGCGGATTCTGCTCGGTGATAGGAACTTTGACGGGGACTCCGTAGACCGCGCAGGTGGAAGAGAAAACGAAATGGCGGATGCCTGCGTCGACGGCGGCGTTGAGAAGGTTGAGTGCGCCGACGACATTGTTGCGGAAATATTTGCGCGGGTCGGTGACGGACTCTCCGACATAGCAGTGCGCGGCGAAGTGCATGATCGGAGTCGACACGCTTGAGGACCTGGTGGAGCTTGGACTGGTCGGCGATGTCGCCTTCGACAAGTTCGAAGCCTTCGGCGAGGCGGCGGAAGCCGGTGGATAGATTGTCATAGATGATGACCTGATAGCCGGCTCGGCGTAACGCGCGAGCGGCATGACTGCCGATGTAGCCTGCGCCTCCTACTACTAGAACGGCCAATGGGGGACCTCGCGGAAATTTGATTGCACATTTAGTTTACGGGGTGGGACGGGATCGAGGCCAGTAGGCTGGCAGATGGCGAGAGAGGGAATGTCCGCGGGGGCCAGGACGGCCCCGAGAAACGAAAAGCGCGCGCGATGAGGGCCGCGGAAGACTGCGGCGCTACGTCATTTTCGAATCAGGCGGCCTGGCGGCGGACTGCTTCGGCTTCGGGAATTCTTGCTCGCTTGACGGCTACGATGGTCAGCCCAATGAAGATGGCGAGAACGGCCAATTGGGCTATCACGAATGGCGCTTCTTTCTGAGTGGGAGCGAGGGCCTTCAGGGCCGGGACTTTCTCGAACGCCTGAATCACGGCGACGAAACAATTCAGATAGAGCGCCATGGCGGCGGTGACGATGTAGCCGCGCATCCAGCCGCCGGCGAGATGAAAGCGGTAGCGGGCGAAAAGGGCAATTGTCAGCAATACGAGCGAGATAATGCCCACCTTGTGCGAAGGCAAAATGTGCTGTACGGGAAAAAGAAACCCGGTGGCGCTGGTCAGAACGGTGGTCAAGAGGAAAATCGCGTTCCAGCCGTCGAGACGTTTTGCGTTCAGCCATCCGTTGACGACGATGAAGCCGGAGCCGATGCCGGCCAGGCTGATGATGACGTGGATGAGGGTGAAGGTGGACAGGCTCATGCCTAGAATCATGGGGAATGCCTCCTTGCAGGGGAGACATTTTATGACGAGATGCGCCGGAATTGCTATCGGAAACAGCTGTCAGTTATCGGTTGTCAGTAAAGGCGTGGGATCTAAGACTGCACTCGGTTAGTTCTTGCCGGCCGCGGCCGCTGCTGCTGCTGGGACGGCAATCTTTACTGAATCGGGTTGGGTCCAGATTTCTTTGCCATTTTCTAGTTGCAGGCGATTCATGGTGATGGTGAGCTGTCGACGATCCACTTCGACCAGCAGGTAGTGGTAGTTGATCTCCTTGCTCTGGTAGGGATCGCCGGGGGCGCGTTGGATGGGGTAGGCGTGGGCTCCGGCTCCGCCAGAGACGAAGTAGGTAACGCCGCCATGCTCGTGGCGTTCGTAGTTGTGGACGTGTCCGGAGAAGACAACGAAGCGGACATGGGTTGCAAGCTGCCGGGCTTCGAGAAGTTTTGCGAGATCCTTTTCCTGGGAGCGGGCTTCGTGGCCCTCGCCGATCATGTGAGGCGAAGAGCTGGTATACGGCGGATGATGCAGCATGAAGAAGACGAAATCAATGCCGGCGGGAAGATTGTCGAGTTGATTTCTTAGCCATCCGCCCTGGGGGCCCGAGAGTTCGTCGAGCGCGCTGTCGAGGACGAGAATGAGCGAGTTGGCGGCGCGGACGGAGTAGTAGCGGCTCTCGTGCAGGTCGGGGAAGCGGTGAAAATAGTTGTCGAGCGCGGCCTTCTCGTTGCCATACATCTCGTGATTGCCGATGGCGGGGAAGACGGGAATATTCTTGTCGCGCCAGAGGCTGGTCTCACGGTCAAAGACTTTCCAATCGTTCTTGTCGGAGCCTTTGTAGACGATGTCGCCGGTAAAGCAGATGAAGGCAGGGTGTGCGTCGGCGACGGCGCGGACCAGCGCCTGGCGCACCTCGGGATTGGCGGCATCGAAGTCGCGGGGATCGTGGAAGCGAGCATCTCCGTAGGCGACGAAGCGGAAGGGGACTGCGACATTGGCGACGAGGCCGGTAGGCATGGTTTGCGCTCGAGATTTTTTCGCGCAGCCGGTGAGGGGCAGCAGGCACGCGCCTAGCGCGAGGATGCAGCGCAACAGGATCTTTGTTCGGAGGCTCATCTTGTTTGGGGCATCATCAGGGGTTATTTTTCCATTGTCCCATAGTTGGATGAGCGTGGCCGAGGCCGGTCATGACCCGTACCTGCATGGGTGGGAAGCTCGTGCCTCTCTTTGAAAATGGGACTAGAATACGGGCGTCAGAGAATCATGCGGATCGTTTTCGCAGGAGGACGTCATGCCCATCTACGATTATGTCTGTCTGGATTGCCACAAAACATTTGAGGAAGTTCTGACGCTACGGGATCACGATCAGGAACCGGTCGAATGTCCGGAGTGCGGGAGTAAGAACGTCGAGCAGGAAGCGACGGCGTTCTTTGCGGTTACGTCGAGAAAGAGCTAGAGAAGCAGTTCTCAGCTGCCAGTTCTCAGCTCTCAGTAAAAGCGACTTCTTGCCAGCTTTCCTGATGGAGGCGGATGCCGGGCGGAGCTTGTCCCAAGTGGGCGCTTTTCGCGCCCACCAGGACATTGCGCTGGCTTACAAGAGTTCGTCGATCGTCCGAATGTCTACCAACCCTTTGCAGCCATAGATTACGGGTAGTACGCGATTGGGCGGGTGTTTGCGGCGGAGAGCGGCTACCTTGTCTGTTCCCGCGCGATAGGCTGGCAGGTACATGCGGCCAAGCAGAGGGTGTTTGCCCCAGGCTCCGGAGAGTTTGTCGGCCCGCTCTTCTGTGACCAGGAAATCGCGGCGCAGTGTGGCGGCCACCTCTGGTTGCGGTTTGCCTTCCCCCCACGTCAGGTACGACGACTGGTTCTTGGCGTCGTCTTGCAGCAGGGCCAGCAGCACGCCGATTTGCAGGTCTTCATCGGGCAGTTGGTCGATTTCGGTGACGCCGTGCGCAATCAGGATGGCATTGTTGGCGATGCCCTCGAAGAGTGTTGCGGCACGCGTGTTCATGGTGAGGACGGTGGTTTCGAATCCGGCTTTGCCACGGACGTACAGATCCTGTAAGTACGCGAATGTAGTTACGTGGCCGGGGACTACTTCGTGGCTGACCAGTTGTTCGAACTCGGGATAGGAAATTTGCAGGGAGGCGTTGATCTCATAGGTGGCTTCGTATTTGGGCGAGCCATCTTTGTTGCGGGCGCGTCCGAGGTAGTTCATGGATCCCGAGAACCAGGCGTCCTTGATGGCGAGGAAATCGATGTTGGCGCGCGGAACAGAGGCTAGTTCTTTGGGGAGATAGGGCAGCAGATTTTTGGCGCTGAGATTGTCGAAGTGCGCGATGACGGCCGCACCGAGGGATTTGACCGATGCCATCGGAGAGACTCGGTCGCGGCGCCAGGCGTCGACAGCGGCGAGGAGGCCGGTGCCATTTCCGTTGCCAGGTTTGTAGCCGGCGCGGCCAAGGAGTTCGGCAACGCGGGCGCGCTTTTTCTCCGGCTGCGATGGTTCGGGTGGCCTTCCGGTGGAGGCTTCGACGCAACGGGCGTAGGGAACTTTGTCGCCTTTGCCTGCGACTTCCATGGCGAGGTCGAACATGGTCTCGATGGAGTCGGCGAGACTGATCAGGTAGGCCTTGCGCAGGGCGGGCATCTTGGCGGCTTCGGCGCGGACCGCGGTAACGGCTTTGGGAAGGTCGATGTCGCGCAGATATTGGTCGAGTGCTTCGCGATCGATGGTCTTGCCGGAGACGCCGCCGGACTGGCGCAGGCGCGCCGCGGCGGGATGCGTATAGGCGGCGGGGAGCGGTTCGTCGGAGAACCAGGAGTCGGCGATAAAGCGCCCGGTGCCGGAGGGGCACATGACGTCGCCGCCCCAGAGCGTGTCGATGGCGAGGACGGCGTCGGCGATGTATTGGGCGGACGGATCTTTCCGGATGGCCGTCTTCTTTAAATTTGCCTTAGCCTTTGAGCCTGCCTTCGTGATGGCTGGCTTCTTCGCGATGTTGCCGCGCGCGGCTTTTTTCGGGGGGCGTTCTTCTTCAATTGTTTCTTCTTCGAATTTCGGGGCATCAGATCTCCTTTTCTTTTTGCAGGGAACCGAACCAGACATAAATGCAGAGGCCGATGAAGCACAGGGCCGAAATGGATTGCGAGACAGGATCGTTCAAATAGAAGGGCGTTTGCACGAGGTCTTCGCGATACCAGTGGAACAGGCGCAAGGCCGCGCCGATTACGCCACCGAGCGCGCCGCCGGCCATCAATCCGGAGGCGATGATGATGCCGCGCTCGCGTATGGACTTGGCCATGTTCACCGCCGATTTTTTCGCCGCGTTTATTGACCAGATGCGAGAGGAATCCGCCGCACAGTATGGGCGTAGTCAACTGGAGCGGCAGGTAGATTCCGAGCGCGAAGACCATGGAGGAAAGGCCAAGCATTTCCAGCACCACGGTGATCATAGCGCCGATGCCGAACAACATGTAAGCGACAGGCTGTCCGCTCATGAATCCCGAAACTACCGCTTTCAGCGCAGAAGCCTGTGGTGCGACCAGAACTTCCCGCATGTCGCCAGGCGCGGCTTCTCCGAACTGGAATGCCTTCGCTAACAGAACGATGGTTAACCCGGCGGTGATCGCGGCGGCGACGACTCCGATAAACTTGACCTTTTCCTGTGCGGAGGGCGTGGAACCGATCCAGTAGCCGGCTTTTAGGTCGGTGATAAATTGCCCGGAGGCGCACAGGGCGACGCAGACCATGCCTGCAAGGGCCATCACGAAGAACATACCGGTAGTGCCGGAGAGCCCAAATTTCAGCAGCACTACCGTGGAGACGATGACGGTCAGCAGGGTCATGCCGCTGGCTGGGTTGTTGGCCGTGGTGGCGATGGCATTGGCGGCAACCGTGGCGAAGAAGAAGGCGAAGAGCAGCGTGAGCGCCAGACCCACGACCACCACTGTCCAGGAAACATGGAGAAGTCCGAAGAAGACGGCGACGGCGATCGTGCCCACAACCACTCCGAGGAGAATGGCTCCGATGGGAATATCGCGGTCCGTGCGCTCCGTTTGTGGCGCCTCACCGTGTCGGAAGGCGTGGAGCGCGATGCCGAACGATCCAGCAATCACTCGAAGGGATTTGAGGAGTCCGGCGAGACCGGCGGTGGCAATGGCGCCGACGGCGATAAGCCGGACGTAGTTGCGGTAGATGTCGGAGGCCGCCATGTGCGAAATGGGCATGGTCGCTGGATAGACCGTTGTGTCGCCCATGTGGCTGCCGATGAACCAGATCAGCGGGACGAGCACGAAGTTCACCAGAATGCCACCGGCGCAAAAAATCATGGCGATGCGCAGGCCCATCACGTAGCCGAGTCCGAGGATGAATCCCACTGCGTCGAAATTGAAGACCATGCGGCCACGATCGGCGAGCGAGCGCATCACGGGGATGAACTGGAAGTTCAGATATTCCTTCCAGACGTGGAAGGTGGTCACGAAGAAGTCGTAAATCGCGGCGATGATGGTGGCCTGAAGCAGCAGCTTGGCCTGGGAGCCGCCCTTCTCTCCAGTGACGAGGACTTCGGTGATGGCGGTGGCTTCGGGGAAAGGAAACTTGCCGTGCATTTCGCGCACGAAGTAGCGGCGCAGCGGAATAAGAAAAAGGACGCCGAGGCAGCCGCCGGTCAGACAGATGAAGACGGTCTGGGCCGGATGCGGGTCGAGGTGAAGAATGTAGAGAGCGGGCAGAGTGAAGACGGCCCCGGCGACGACGGCGGCAGAGGCGCCGCCCATGCCGGTGATGATCATGTTCTCGAGCACGGTGGAGCGGCGGGAGTAGGCGCGCGCCAGTCCGATGGCGAGGATGGAAATGGGGATGGCCGCTTCCATGCCTTGGCCGACCTTGAGGGTGGAGTAGGCCGAGGCGACGGTGAAGATTACGCAAAGGAACGTGCCCCAGAGGACCGCGCGCCAGGTAACTTCTGGCGGCGCTGAACTGGCGGGGACGAGCGGCAGATAGAGTTCACCGTCTTTTAGCGGCTGGTAGGCATTTGCGGGGAGAGATTTTGTTTCGAGTTCGGTCATGAGTTGAGGGCCCTCGCGGCGACTAAGCTCGTGCGCCTTTTGAAAAAGTAGCGTATGAAGAACGCGGTTCGAATTATGCCACCTCTCCAAATGTCATGAAGCAGCAGAACCTCAGTGGCTAAAGCCATGCGATCCGGGGCGCCGCCGTATCGCAGCGCTGAAGCGCTGCGCCACCCAACACTTTAGATCGCCAAACCCGCTTGACCACGCTCGACCATGCCAAACTCGCTCGACCACGCTCGACCATGCCAAACTCGCTCGACCACGCTCGACCATGCCAAACTCGCTCGACCACGCTCGACCATGCCAAACTCGCTCGACCACGCTCGACCATGCCAAACTCGCTCGACGACGCTCGCCAAACCCACTCGACCGCCTAAAGCACGGTTATCCGGCTTCGCTGGTCATGATGAAGAGCGGCTTCATTTCGAAACTCTTATAGTGCGGACGCAGACGCTGCGTATTGTAGTGATCCTTCACGTTGACTGTCTTCTTGCTGGCGGTGACTACGTCGATGGGCATGTTATCGTAGCGGCCATTTTTCAGGACGACCAGGCGGCCGTAAATTCGGCCGAGGATGAGGTCGAGCGCCAGGTTGCCATAGGCCATGGGAACGATGGAATCGATGGCGTCTGGATCGCCTCCGCGCACGAGGTAGCCGAGTTTCTGATTGATGATGTCGATGGATTTGCCGTTGTTGAATTTCTTGGAGATTTCCTTGAGCTGTTCGGAGACGAGGTCGCCGATGCCGCCGAGTTTCTTGTGGCCGTAGGCGTCGGTGGTTTCGCCGGAGAAGACCATGTCGCCGCCCTCGAACATGGCGCCTTCCGAGACCAGCACGACGGAATAGCGGCTGGGATTTTTGCTGCGGTCGGCGACGAGCAGTTCGGTGAGCTGCTCGATGTTGAATTTGTGCTCGGGGATTACGCAACGGTTGGCGGCTCCCGCCATGGTCGGGAGCATCGCGGTGTACCCGGCATAACGCCCGAAGACTTCAAGGACGAGAAAGCGCTCGTGCGAGCCAGCCGAAGTGCGCAGGCTGTTGGCCATCTGAATGGTGCGGGTGACGCAGGTGCTGAAGCCGATGCAGTAGTCGGTGCCGGGGACGTCGTTGTCCATCGTTTTGGGGATGGCGACGACCTTGACGCCTTCCTGATCGAGGCGGACGCCGTAGCTGAGCGTGTCATCCCCGCCGATGGGGATGAGGTAATCAATTCCGAGCCATGCGAGGTTTTTAAGAACCTCGGGAGTGAGGTCATTTTTCTCGGCGTTGAAGCTGGCTTGTAGATGTGCGGGCACGCTACCCTTGCTGACCCTGCTGGGATTGGTGCGCGAGGTGTGGAGGAAGGTACCACCGGTGCGCCCGGCACGGTTGACGACATCTTCGGAGAGCAACTGGAAATTATTGGTATTGTCGGCGTCCTTGTCGCGGATGATATCGACGAGACCACCCCAGCCGCGACGAAGTCCGATGACCTGATAGCCCTCGCGAATGGCACGGATGGTGACGGCGCGGATGGCGGGATTGAGGCCGGGAACGTCGCCTCCGCCGGTGAGAATTCCGAGAACACCTTTTTTCGTGCTGACTGCTGGCATCTTGCCCTCCAATAATGATGATCCATGGAGGATGATACAGCGGGCTATGACGGGGCTCACATTCTCCGGTGACAGAAGTTCGCAGGCTGGTTCGCGATTGGAATATGACGGGTGAGGGGCACGGGTCACCGGTCACAGGATTAGGACCAAGAATTCTTTCCAAGCCTCTGGCAGGTAACCGGTCACCGGTGACATATGATCCCTGCCCTCCCTAGAGCCAGAGCAGTGGTATGAGGCCCGCTATGGAGAGGCTCACGAGTAGCGAAAGGCTCTGCTTCCCGGTTTTTTTGTCGGCCAGGCTGTAAGAATAGATTCCTTTAACCAGGTTGTTGCTGGCTGCGGCGATGAGGACAGCGACGGCGGCAACTTTGATCGGCGTGAGCGTGCCGGCCGCTTGCGTCATGCCCATGATGAAAGGATCGACGTCGGTGACGCCCATGATGGCGGCGAGGATGTTGACGCCGGCGCGACCAAGGTAAGTTACAGCGAGTTGCGTAATGACGAGCATTGCCAGGAAGAGACAGGCGAAGCCGAAGGCCGCCGTCAGTTCGAGGGGATTGCCGGGCTCGAATTCGCGCTTGATTTGCGAGTCGACAGGGTCGGGGCGGCGCGACCAGAACCAGCCGACCGCGATAGCGGCTACGGCAAAGGCGACACAGGCGGGGGCAAGCATTTTTCCCAATTGATGATTGAAGAGCATGAGAAGGGCAGCGAGGCGCAGGTACATCATGCCGGAGGCAATCAGAATTCCGCCGGAGAAAAGATGCGGTCGGTTCTCGCGGGCGGCGCGACGGGACATGGCCACCGTGGTCACGGTGGAGGAGTAGGCGCCACCGAGGAAGGCGGTGAGGGTTACGCCTCCTTTTTCCTTAGTTAGTTTTTGGAGGATATAGCTGCCGTACGAAATTGTGCTTACGGCGACGACAACGAGCCAGGTTTTGAACGGGTTGATGTGGAAGCGCCCGAATTGCTGGTTCGGCAGGGCAGGCAGAATTACCGCGGAAAGCAGCAAGAATTTCGCAAAGGTGAGGATTTCCTCTGGGGCTGTGCGGCTGGCCAACTTTTCGAGGCCGACTTTTAGTTCGAGGAAGAGCAGGCTGGCCACGCTGAGGGTGGTGGCAATCCAAAAGTGGTCGTAGCAGACGAGCGCGCCGACGAGGTAGGTGGTCAGTCCAGACATTTCTGTGGTTACACCGGCGGTTTGCGCGCTTGAGAGTTTATGCCAGTAGGAGAGCAGCAGGAACGCGCCGACGACCATGAAGCCCATCGTGACCGGAATGAGCTGGGGGCCGGACACTAGAGCTAACGAGAAGCCGATCAAGCCGATAAGGGGAAAGGTGCGGACTCCGCCGAAGGAGTAAGAACCGGCGGCGAGCTTGTGCTCCTCACGTTCCAAGCCAATGAGGAACGAGAGAAAGAGTACGAGCAAAATCTTCGAGGCTTCGGGCGGTAACCAGTGGTAGAACTCCACTCGGGGTTTGGGCTCCTTTGCGGGATTCGGACGTGCCAAATCTCGGTCGGATTCTTACACAAGAGCGGGGAATTGAACAGAAGAGAAGCGGGCGGGAAGTGGCGGCGAGACGCCACCAGCCTGTGACTTCGCTCAGGCCAGGCTTTGCCGGCGAGACGCCGGCGCTACCGTTTCGCGGCGTGCCTGTACCCGGCATTGAAGTTCGCGCATCTAACCGAATGTAGATGATGATTAGATGTATGGTCTTCGGTTCGGTGGGGATCTTTGGCCGAGATGTGTCCGGCCGCCTTTGAAGGAGGCATCAATGATGAAGGGAAAATTCTTGTTTGGGATGATGGGGGTTGTTGCGCTGTGTGCGATTGGCGCGGTGGCGCAATCGGCGCCGGCCACCAATGGAGTTCCGGTGCAGATGGTGGTGACGGTGGAGGCTCATCACGGCTCTGATTTTCCAGCCGTGTCGGCTAACGATGTAATGGTGATGGAGGGAAAGGACCGCGATCGGGTGACCGATTGGGTGCCGGCGCGGGGAGAGCATGCGGGACTGGAACTCTTCATTCTGATTGATGACAGCGCCGCTCGCGACATCGGCCTGCAACTCGACGACATCCGCAAATTTATCGACGAACAGCCAAATTCCGCGCAGATTGGAATTGCGTATATGCAGAATGGGATCGCCAGAGTTGCACAGAATCTAACGAACGACCATGCGGCGGCGGATAAAGCGCTACGGCTTCCGATGGGAGTTCGCGGGGCGAATGCCAGCCCGTATTTTGCGCTCGCGGATTTACTGAAGCGTTGGCCGAAGAGTAATAACCGGCGGGAAGTGCTGATGGTATCGGATGGAATCGATCTTTACTATGGCAGCGGCGATCTACAAGACCCGTACCTGGAGGCCGCGATCGATGATTCGCAAAAGGGCGGTGTTCTGGTGTCGGCGATCTACTATCCGGGCGTGGGACATTTTGGGCACAGTTACTGGCAAACATACTGGGGACAGCTATATCTGGCGGAGCTTGCGGATAGAACCGGAGGCGAGTCGTATTACATCGGGATGACCGGGGCTCCGGTCGCGTTTGCTCCATACCTGAAGGAACTGGCGAACCGGCTCAACCATCAATATATGTTGACCTTCGTTGCGAAGCCGGAGAAGAAGGCCGGCTTGCGGAAGGTGAAAGTCAGAACCGAGGTTCCGAATGCGGAACTGGTCGCGCCGGAACAGGTTTATGTTCCGGGGACGCCGGAGTGAGCGGGGTCGCGGTGAGCGAACGGTTGAAGTAATAAGGCAAAATGAAAATCGCCCCAGGATTGTTGATGATCCTGGGGCGATCGTTTTGCAGATCTACGGCAGGTAGTAACGGAACGACGTCAGGAACATGTTGTCGATTCCATGCGGAGCCGAGTAGACCGTAGATGGACTCGTGGCGAAGGTTCCATCCCAGGCGTTGCGGGCCACGTAGGAATATTGCGGACCGAATTGCAATCTTCCATGGGGTCCCTGGTGAACCTTGATCCAGAAGCCAAAGGTGCCTTCGATCAGGCTCTTGGTATCGACGCTGCAACTGCCGAGGCCACCGAAGCCGAAGCCGCTACCCGATCCGGGAACAGTTTCCGTGTAGCAACCAGAGGTCGCCAGGGTCGGAACGCCATAGCCCACTTCCTTGCCGGAAATCGGGTCGGTCGCAAAGCGCTTCTTGGCGTATTCCTCGCCGCCGTTCAGGTAGATATCGAAGCGCGGGTAATGGAGTTCGAGTGTGGCCAAGCCCTGATAGCTGCGGAGCAAAGCGAGCGTGCCATCCGGATTCACGGTCGAATCCGGCAAGCCGCCGGTGCCATAGCGGCCGATGCCTCGGCCTTCAATGGCATGCAGCCCGAAATCAAGGTGCTTGGCGATGGTCACGCGACCATTTGCGCCGAACCCGCCGCCATTAACCGAAGCGTTGTAGGCTCCGGCCGGGTTGGTGCCGTAAACTCCGTTGCAAACCGGATTGCCGGTGGCTTCCACGCAAGGGTAGACGCGATCGCGGAAGCGGGCTCCGATGCCGAAGATTTCCCAGTGGCCAAAGCCGGGCTCAAAAGCGGCCTTGATGATGAAATCAGGGGTCGCATTGAACGAGTAGTTGGCAAGGTTCGAACCGGTGGGAGTGCCGCCACCGTTATACAAACCGCTGCTGTTGCCGGGCCCGCCCAACGCGAAGTTTGAGGCGTTGTTGTGGGTCGTCAAGGTAGTCTGTGGATTCTCGATCGAAGCGCCGAGCCAGAAGTGGTTGTTGAAATTGCGGACGAGCCGGACTCCTGCCTGACGTGCCCAACTGAAGCCGACGGTGTACTGCGGGTCGATGGTCATGGGCAAAGCTTCAGAGCGGTTATCCATGCCCTTCCTGGTTTCGGTGGCTAGGCTCCACATCTGGCCGCCGGTGAAGCTCCAATCGTGAGAGGCGATCTGCGCCCATACCTGCCGCTGGCGCAGGGTGTAGCTGTTGCTCTGGTTGTTATTCGAAGTAATGCCGGCGGAGAGGAAGTCAGCCTCGTAATAGCCGCTCATCTTCAGGTCGGGAGTTATCTTGCCCTCGGCCAGCATCGAGACTCTGGACTGGCGGCCAGAGTAGAAAAATTCCGAGACCGCGTTCTGGCCGCTGCCGGGGAAGTTGATGCTGTTGAAGGGGGTATTGATATCCGCACCCAACGCGCGGTTGCGGTAAACGGATTCTGAGGCCAGAAATCCGCCCGGTGTCAGGGTGATGCCTTTGAAGTGAAGGGAAACCGGACTCTCGAAGGTGTCCTTCATGGTCTTCTGCGTCTCCTGCAAAGTCATGGCGACGCTGGTGGCACTGGTTTTCAAGTCGGTGACGTCGCTCTTGAGAGAGGAGACGGTTTGCTCTTCGTTGGCGGTTTCAGAAGCTGCCTGTTCTGCCTTGGCTTGCGCCTGGGCTGCGGCCGCCTGGCTCTGATCAAGACGTTGCGTGAGTTGCTGAATCTGCTGATCGCGGGTTTGAACCTGCTGTCCTAACTGCTGGATTTGCTGCTGCTGTGCTTCGATCGCCGCTTTAAGCTCCATGAGCTGACTGGCAACCGTGGGCGCCGCCGGTTTCTTTTTCCTTGGGCTCTTTGCCGCGCCACCCTCCTGCGGAGCGTCCGCGGCATACATGCTGCCCGCCAGCGCTATCGCCAGCGCTAACGCCAAGACTCGCTTCATTTTCAATCTCCTGGGAACAAAAAAATTAGACAACTTTAGTGGCGTGATTTTGCACACCATGATCCCTACCTTCCACCGGGGGAACGCAATGCTGGTTCGTGGTACGAGACTGATCGTAAAGCCCGAATTGTTAATAAGGAATGAACGTTTGTTGAATATCGCGTTAATACCCGGAACGGAGTCGCAGTATGATGGAGCCGCTGCCGTTAGGAGAGAAATTGCTTTCCTGCCTGATCAGGGGAGTTACGTAACCTGCCGGGCAATTTCCAATCAGGGCCGGAGGTTGGGGCAAGATGCAGGTATTGCTGGTTGAGGATTCCGCAGTCTATCGACAACTGATCGGCGGCCACCTTAAGAGTTGGGGGTTTGAGGTGGTCATGGCGGAGACGGGTGCGGAGGCCTCGCAGATTCTGGAACAACCGCGCGCGCCCAAGCTGGTCTTGCTCGACTGGGTGTTGCCGGATATTGAAGGTATCGATCTCTGCCAGCAGATCCGCACCGCAGGTTCGTCCGGACATTATGTTTACATCATGCTGCTGACCGGAAAAGAGGGGCGGCAGGACATGCTCGATGCTTTGCAGGCTGGCGCAGACGACTACCTCAGAAAGCCGTTTGACGAATCGGAACTGAAGGCGCGCCTGCTGGTCGGCAAGCGCATTCTCGATTTGCAGGACGAGTTGGTGGCCGCACGAGAGGCCATGCGTGAGGCTGCAACTCGCGATTCGCTCACTGGCTTGCTGAACCGGGCCGAGATCTTCAGCATGCTGGAACGTGAGCTGGAGCGGTCGCGCAGAGAACACAAGCCGCTCAGCGTGATCCTGGCTGACATCGATCACTTTAAGAAGGTGAACGACACGGAGGGGCACCTGTTCGGCGACGAGACATTGCGTGAGATTGCGCGCAGGCTCCAGTCAAAGTTGCGGCCGTATGACGGCGTGGGGCGCTACGGGGGTGAGGAGTTTCTTCTGGTGCTGCCGTCGTGCGATCGCGAGGCGGCGGTTCAGCGTGCGAATGATTTGCGCAAAGCGATTGCGGCTACCTGCGTTGCCAGTGGTGGCGTGGAGAAGGCTATCACCATGAGCTTCGGAGTTGCGATCTCCGAGTGTATAGGGATTGGCGAGGTCAATAGCCTGCTGAATCGTGCGGATACTGCTCTTTACGCCGCGAAAGACAAAGGCCGCAACCGGGTAGAATATGCGGCCGTTCCAGCCTAGTGACGATCACCACTCGCCGGTAGTCAGGTATTCGTGAATGCCAGCCGCAGCTCTGCGGCCTGCGCCCATGGCCAGAATAACCGTGGCGCCGCCGGTGACGATGTCTCCGCCGGCAAAGACTCCCTTGCGTGACGTTTTCTGCTTGGTCTCGTCAGCTTCGATATAACCCTTCTTGGTTGTGGCGAGGCCGGGAGTGGTGGTCCGGATGATCGGGTTCGCGGTTGTTCCAATGGCGATCACTGCGACCGATAGCGGTACGACGTACTCCGAGCCTTCGATGGGAACGGGGCGGCGGCGGCCGGAAGCGTCGGGTTCGCCGAGTTCCATTTTCTGGCAGCGTGCGCCCGAAAGCCATCCTTTGCCGTCATCGAGGAATTCGAGCGGCGCGGTGAGCACCTGGAACTCGACGCCCTCTTCTTTCGCGTGCTTAACTTCTTCTTTGCGGGCGGGCATCTCAGCTTCGCTGCGGCGATAGAGGATGAAAGCCTTACCCGCGCCGAGGCGCAGCGACGAGCGGATCGCATCGAGTGCGGTATTTCCGCCGCCGATCACCGCGACGTTCTTGCCGCGGAAGTCGACCATCGGTTCGTCGAACTTGGGGAACTCATAGGCGTGCATCAGATTGATGCGCGTCAGGAATTCATTGGCGGAGTAGACGCCGTTGAGGTGCTCGCCGGGAACGCCCATGAACTGCGGCAGGCCCGCGCCCGTGCCGATGAAAATGGCGTCATAGCCTTCTTCATCGAGCAGTTCGTCGATGGTGACGGTGCGGCCGACGACGACGTCGGTTTCGAATTCAACGCCCATCGCGCGCATGATGTCGACCTGCTCGCGGATAATTTTCTTCGGCAGGCGGAACTCCGGGATGCCATAAACCAGAACGCCGCCGATCTCGTGCAGCGCCTCAAAGACGTGGACCTCGTGACCCTTTTGGACCAGGTCGCCCGCGGCGGTCAGGCCTGACGGGCCGCTGCCCACAATCGCGACCTTCTTGCCCGTAGGCGGAGCCTTCACGATGGTTGCCGGATCGAAGTGCTGCTGCTCGTAGTCGGCGACGAAGCGCTCGAGGTAGCCAATGCCGAGCGATTCGCCTCTTTTGCAGAGCAGGCATGCGCCTTCGCAGTGGTCTTCCTGCGGACACACGCGGCCGGTGATGGCGGGCAGAACGTTGTCTTCGCGAATCTTAGCGGCGGCGCCGAGAAAATCGCCATCGACGATCAACTGCACGAAGTCCTTTACCTTTACGCCGACCGGGCAATCCTTGGTGCAGGTCGGCTTGGCGCATTCGAGGCAGCGCAGCGCTTCCTGGCGGGCGAGCTCCGCCGAGTAGCCGAGATTCACCTCGGTGAAAAGCTTATTGCGGACTTGCGGCGGCTGCTCGGGCATATGCTGCCGGGGCATTTTGATGCGTTCTTTATTAGGTACGGGATTGTGCGATTTGGTTGGAGTCGTCGACATTACCTTCCCTCCCGCGTGCCGGCAACTTCGGGCTCGTTGTGAGCCTCACCCGGCGTTTCGCCCGCGGCTTTCTGCTTTTCGTATTCGCATTCGCGCTTGTAATCTTCGAGAGACAGCTTCTCGGCCTCGCGATACATCGCGTTGCGCTGCACGAGCACGGCGAAGTCGACGCGGTGGGCATCGAACTCGGGACCATCGACACAGGCGAATTCGCTCTTGCCTTCGACCAGAACGCGGCAGCCGCCGCACATTCCGGTGCCGTCGATCATGATCGGGTTCAGGCTGACCATGGTATGAATGCGTTCCTTGCGCGTCATGTCGGCGACCGCGCGCATCATTGGAATCGGGCCGACGGCGAGAACTTCGTCGATGCGGGTGCCGTTTTCGATCAACTGGCGCAACTTGTCGGTCACCAGACCTTTATCGCCATAACTGCCGTCGTCCGTGGTGACGAAGACTGTGTCGCTTACGTCGCGCATCTCGTTCTCAAGAATGACGAGGTCTTTGTTGCGCCCGCCGAGGATGGTGATGACGCGATTGCCGGCGCGCTTCATGGCGGCGGCTGTCGGATAAGCCATCGCGGTGCCGACGCCTCCACCCATCACGACCACGGTGCCGAAGTTTTTGACCTCGGACGGTTTGCCCAGCGGCCCGACGATGTCCATGATGCTGTCGCCGGCTTCCAGCGTGTTCAGCAGCGTGGTCGTCTTGCCGATCGACTGCACGACGATGTTGACCGTGCCTTTGTCGGGGTCGGAGCGCTCGATGGTGAGCGGAATACGCTCGCCTTTGTCGTTAATCCGGACGATGACGAACTGTCCGGGACGCTGTTTGCGTGCGATGCGGGGCGCCTCAATGGTGAAGCGCTTGATTCCGGGGGCGATGAACTGAGCGGCAACGATTTTGAACACGGACACTCCGTAGAAATCCAAATCTATTGTCCGGTGGCACTTGACATGCCGATGTGATGTAAGTCACAGGCGAGTGTTTGGGCGCGCGAAGAGGCTCGCGGCGAGCTCGGGCAAAGCGCCAAAGTGGTAGCCTTTTCTGAGGGATGAGGTCTGAGCTGACGCCACGAGACGCTTCGCCCAGGCTCTTCCGTCCTGACGGCTACTGTGATCCCAGACGCCCAAATTCGAAGCCTGGCAATCGAAGGACGCGAAGGCCAGCGCGATGACTGGGGGAGACCTGTCCTCGCGTATCAAGCAATTCGCCCACGAGGCGGGATTCGAACTCTGCGGCATTGCGCCCGTCCGCAACTTTGGCGAGTTGCGGATTTTCCCGCATGGATCGCCGCGGGTCGGCACGGCGAGATGAAATACATGGAGGCGCGCAACGAAGCCGGCGAATTGAAGCGGGCGAATCTGGCGAATGCGGTGCCGTGGGCACGCAGCGTGATCGTGTGCGCGATCAACTACAACACGGCCCAGCCGTATTCGACGCAGGTCGGTGCGAACGAGGCTGCTGGCGCGGGCTGGATTTCGCGCTACGCGTGGTGCCGCGAAGATTACCATGATGCCGTCCTGCGGCGACTGCGGACGGTGGAGGCGCGACTGCATGGGCTGTGTGACGGAGTTGGTGACCGGCAACCGGTGACCGGTGACCGCCTGCAAACGCGTTCTTACGTCGACACGGGCCCGTTCATCGAACGCGTGTTCGCGAAGTACGCGGGCATCGGATGGATCGGGAAGAATACCTGCGTGATTAACCAGAAGATCGGCTCGTGGCTGTTTCTTGGAGTGATTCTCACTTCGCTGGAAGTCTCGCCGGAACTCCCGGCTGACTTGCCTGCGCCCGATCGCTGTGGCAGTTGCACGCGCTGCATCGCGGCTTGTCCGACGCAGGCGATCGTTGCGCCGGGAGAACTCGACGCGCGATTGTGCATCTCCTATCTCACGATTGAGAAGCGGGGCGAGATACCGGAAGAATTACGGCCGGGAATGGGGCGGCATGTTTTCGGGTGCGATATCTGCCAGGACGTTTGTCCGTGGAACCGAAAGGCCCCGGTCACGATGGCGGAGGAGTTCCAGCCGCGCGAAGGTTTCGTGAACCCGCCGCTTGAATGGCTGGCGGAGATGCAGCCGGAAGAATTTCGCGAGAAGTTCAGGGGATCGCCTGTGCGGCGCGCAAAGCTTTCGGGATTGCGGAGGAATGCGGTGATTGCCATGGGCAACAGCGGCGATGGGAAATTTGGGGCGACGTTGAAAAAGTTGGCCGACGATGCGGATCCCGTCGTCGCGAAGCATGCCAAATGGGGAACTGGAAGGCCATCTTCGCGTGCGCCTCTCGGTCCGGTTTCTTGCGCAGGAGCGGGGTTGGAGAGCAACAAGTGAAGTTGGTCTTGTGGTGTCCTTTGTCTTGGTCTATGTTGACTCCGTGAGATTCTTATATGGAATCCTCATTGCCGTCGTTGTATTGGCATCATTGGCGGCGCTGAGTCAATCTCAAAAGTCGACAAAGAGTGAACCTCCCGGCGATACAGTAGTACGCGAAAGCGCTTTTCGACTGACCTTAACCGGCAAGTGGGTTCAGAAATCATCTTCTGACCCAACTCGATGGTCGTATGAGCGTGAAGACGGCCATGCCCACCTGACGGTTTCACTACTCACAGCGGCACATCGATTGAGCAACCAGGAGCAGAGTGATCTCCTCCGTCGGATTGTGAAGACGAGGAGGGATGCCGAGACGGCGATAGAAGGTGTGACAGCGATCACCATGACCGAAACAACCTTTGGCGAATCGCATGGAGTCCTCGCCGCGCGATACGGTGGCGTCGAACCGGCTGAACATCGAAGGTTCGCAACTTTGTTGCTTTGCAGCCCGGTGGCCATCACAATCTACTACTACGAAGGATTAGGTTTAACCGCAGCGGAGTTTGAAACTGAGGCGAGAGCGACTATGAACTCGATTGTCGTTCCCAAAGAAATCGAAGGGCCATGATGTTCAAGAGCGATCTACTTCAGAACAAACGCATCCTTATTACAGGTGGCGGCACGGGCCTCGGCAAAGCTGCCGCGCAAAAATTCCTCGAACTGGGCGCCGAGGTCTACATCTGCGGACGGCGCGAAGATGTTCTTGCTGCCACCGTGCGCGAACTGCACGAGCGCTCCGGGGGCCGTATCCACAGTCTGCGATGCGATGTGCGCGACGCGGCCGCGGTCGAAGAGATGATGGGCACGATCTGGGCCGATGGTCCGCTCGACGTGCTCATGAACAATGCCGCCGGAAACTTTCTTTCGCGCACGGAAGACCTGTCGCTCGGCGCATTTCAATCAGTTATCGGCATCGTGCTGATGGGATCTCTTCACGCAACGCTCGCCTGCGGTCGACGCTGGCTCGCTGAGAAGCACAAAGCCGTCGTACTGAACATCACGACTACATACACGAATACCGGGTCGGCGTATGTCGTACCGTCGGCGGTAGCCAAGGCCGGAGTGCATGCGCTTACGCGCAGCCTGGCCGTGGAATGGGGAGATCGCGGGATTCGTATGAACGCCATCGCTCCCGGACCGATTCCGACAGAAGGAGCTTTCTCCCGCCTCTTGCCGCGACAGGAATTCGAAGTTGCCGCCAAGAAGCGCATTCCGCTGGGGCGTTTTGGCACGGTGGAGGAATTCGCGAACCTTGCCGCATTCCTCGTCAGCGATGGCTCGGGCTACATCAACGGCGAAGTCGTCACCATGGACGGCGGTGAGTGGCTGCAAGGCGCGGGCGAGTTCACCGCGCTCGGACGCGAGTTGACGGAGCAGGAATGGCAGATGATGCGGCCGAAGAAGAAGGGATAGAGAAATAGGGATCGTAAGGTTGGATAGAAAATAGGGGACGCGGCTGACCTGCATCCCCTTCCAATCGGGTTCGAGAAGGCACGGGCGAGGGCGCCCGTGCCTCCATTCATAAACAGTGAGCTAGAACACCGTCAGTGTCGTGTTTCCGCTTACTCCGCTCATGCTGGCGGTGATCGTGGTCGTTCCCGTCGAAACCGAATTCGCCAGCCCGCTTGCACTAATGGTGGCCACGTTGACGTTGGACGATGTCCAGGTGACTTGGCCCGTCAGGTTCTGGGTTGAGCCGTCGCTGAAGTTGCCGGTAGCGGTGAAGCGCTGCGACGTGCCCAGCGGAATGCTGGGATTTGCCGGCGTGACCGTAATCGAGTTCAGGGTGGCGCTCGTTACCGTGAGTGTCGCGGTCCCGACCTCTCCCGCAAACAGCGCCGTGATCGTCGCGGTGCCTGCCGTGATGCCGGTTGCCAGGCCGTTGGTTCCTCCGCTGTTGCCGACCGTCGCAACCGACGCCGGAGACGAGGTCCACGAGGCCGACTGTGTCAGGTCCTGCGATACTGCCGTCGCCGAAGGTGCCGATTGATCTGAACTGTGTCGAGGTCTGCACCGCAATGCTGATGCTTGGAGGCGTGAGTTGCAAGGAAACCAGAGCCGAGCCTTCGACGACGACCACCATATTTCCGCTGACCGAGCCTTGCTGCGCGGTGATGGTGGCGTTTCCCGCCGACTGCCCCGTGATCTGACCGGAGTTGTTGACACTGGCTACATTGGCGTCGGACGAAGACCAGTTCACGGCGTTCGAGATGGTCTGGGTGGTTCCGTCGCTGAACGTTCCCGTAGCGGTAAGACCTAGCGTAGAGGCCGGAGCCAGAACAGCGCTGGACGGCGTTACGGCGATCGAAACGAGCGTCGCGGAACTGACGGTCAATGGCGCCGATCCGGTCACTCCATTGAGCGAGGCGCTGATGTTCGCCGTTCCTGGCGCAACGCCCGTCACCAGGCTGACGGACCCGACTGTTGCAACTGCCGTGTTATCCGAAGCCCAGGTTGCGTCCCGGGTGATGTTCTGCGTGCTCGAATCGCTGAACGTTCCCGTCGCCGAGAAGGACAACTTTGTTCCCGGCGCGATGGTGCGGCCGGAGGGGGAGACCGAAATCGAGACCAGAGTGGCGTTGGTCACAGTGAGCGTGATCGATGCCGCGATTGAGCCGACCGTGGCCGTGATGGTGCAGCTCCCGGGAGCCACGGCTTTAGCCAGGCCACTGCTGCTTCCAATTTTTGCCACGGTGTTGTCGGACGACGTCCAAGTAGCCTGTCCGGTGAGATCGTGCGTACTGCCGTCATTGAAAGTGCCAATCGCCGCGAACTGCTGGCTGGTAGTCGCGGCTATGCTCACGTCTCCCGGCTGAATTGCCAGGGAGGCAAGGTCAGCCGCATTCACGGTGGCGGTAGCGGTTCCGCTGACCGAGCCAGAGGCCGCTGTGATGGTCGCGGTCCCGAGGTTACGGGCCGTTGCCAGTCCGCTGACGGTGATCGTTAAGACGCTGGTTTTCGAGGAACTCCACGTGGCCGTGTCTGTGATGTCCTGTGTCGTTCCGTCCGAGAAGGTGCCGATCGCGGTGAACTGCTGCAATGTCCCGAGCGGGATGGACGGGTTCGTTGGGAGTGACGGCAATCGAGGTCACCGTCGCGCCCGTAACCGTCAAGGTTGCGTTTGCAAAAATACTGCCCGAGGTTGCCGTGATAAGGGAAGTCCCTGCCGACAGTCCCATGGCGAGGCCGGGCGCGCCATTCACATTGATGCTGGCGACCGAAGGATTACCAGAGGTCCATTGCACCGAGCCGGTAATGTTCTGCGTGCTGCCATCGCTGAATGTGCCGATGGCGGTGAATTGCTGAGTCGTATTCACCGCAATCGACGGCGAAGGAGGGGTAATCGCGATCGATTGGACGATGGGGCTGGTTACGGTGGCGGTCGTGCTGCCGGAGACGCTGCCTGAAGAGGCGGTAACCGTGGTCGATCCCAGTCCGGCGCCTGATGCCAATCCGGTCGCACCCATCCCGACGATGGACGTGTTGCTGGAGCCCCATTGCACGGAGCCGGTCATTACTTGGGTGCTGCCATCGGTGAAGGTGCCGGTCGCGGCCAGTTGCAGACTGGTGCCGAGAGGCAATGACGGGGACGGCGGAGAAATGGCAAGCGATGCCAGGGCGGCGGCGGTGACGGTCACCGTTGTGCTTCCGCTCACGCCCGAGAACGTCGCCATGATGGTTGTAGAGCCCTGCGCCTTCGTCGTCGCCAAACCGGTGCCGGAAATCGTGGCCGCAGTCGTATTCGAGGAACTCCAACTGGCGGAGCTGGTCAGGTCTTTGGTGGTCTGGTCGCTATAAGTACCCGTGGCTTTGAACTGCTGAGTGAGCCCGAGAGCGATCGACGGGGCGCTGGGCGTGACCTGAACGGACTGCAATGTGACCGCTCGTTGACCGGAACTGGAGGAGGAGCCTCCGCCGCAACCAACCATGACGGCCGCCAAAGCTGAGAGACAAAATATTCCGAACAATAACTGCAACTTCTTCATTAAATTTTCCCTTCGGTCCGATTGGGCCGACTCGACCTCAAATTTCGTTCAGGGGGAGATGCGTTATCGCGCTTCGGGGGAGTCGATCTTTGAAGAGTGATATGCGCAAATGTGCAGTCCACTTGCCAAATCACAGAGCACCGCGTGAATTAACAAACCATTCATCAAGCGAGAGATAGATTTTAAGTCAAAAGCAGGGACAGGCGTTGCATTTTTTATCAGCGCAAAGTTTTTCTGTGAAAGTGCGCGCAACTTCCATTCTTCATCCGAAGAGAGTTCTAAAGTGGGAAGTAATTCCGTTTTCGGCACATAAGTTGTCCGAAATGGCCCCAGCTTCAGCCCTGACTCGCCAGCCATCGATCGAACATCTTCTCCCATGCCTCTTCCACCATCCGAGCGAGACCGGCCGGATCCAGCAAAGGACTGCTCATCAACCGCGCTCGCTGCGTTGATCTCAGCTCTTTCCTGAGGGGAACATCGCGCGCCAGAGCGCATACAGTCGCAGACATATTCTTCCTCGTTCCCGGCAATCCACTCAGGCCGTCCCAGCGCCCGCAGAAAACTGCTGGCGATCGTTGCCCCGGCCCAGTCCCCCTCGAGAGTAACCAGCGGCACTGCCATCCATAAAGCGTCACAAGCTGTCGTTCCGCTATTAAAAGGTATGGTGTCGAGGGCAATGTCGAGGCGGTTGTAGAGAAGCATGTGCCGTTCGTGTCCGGGCACGGCTGGTTCGAATGCTATTCGCTCCGGTGCAATGCCTTGCGCGCCCAGCGACGCGCAAATGCGCCGATGCGCGTCAGAGTCATCAGGACGGCGGTCTTCCAGCAGCAGCTTTGCCTCGGGCAGAGCGTTCATTACCTTGGCCCACAACTGGAGCGTCACTTCGCCAATCTTGAGATAACGATTGAACGAGCCCAGCCAGATCGTTCCATCCGGATCCGGTTTCCAGTTGCCTTCAGGCAGCGCAGAGTCGCCCCGGTAGCAGACTGCCACACGTGGCAGCCTCCAAATCCCTTCGCTGAAGTGATGTTCAAACGCGGCGGGAATATGGTCGTCGGCCAGATACCAATCCATCTCGGTCAGTCCGGTCGTGCTCCAGTATCCGAGGTAGGTCACCTGCACGGGTGCGGCGCGATGAGCAAAAATTCCCAGGCGGCAATTGCGAGTATGGCCGGTCGTATCCATCAGTACGTCCACTTCACATGACCGTATGAAATCTGAGGCTCTTGCGTCCGAGAGACTGCCGACTGGATGGACAGCATCGGCCAGGGCCTGTATTCGAAGCGATCTTTCTCCCGGCCGGAAAACTGCCGGAAACAGCGTCAGATGGCAACGCCCGCGATCGAGTTTCTGCAACAACGGCTCGAGAAACTCTGCGACTGCGTGCTCGCCAATCTCGGCCGAGACGATTCCAACTTTTAGCCTGCGTCCGGCGCGGGGGCTGAGCACAAACTGACGGTTGCGCGCCTGAATGCGATCGTGTTCCTCGAGCGCGCGGTGTTCCCATTTCCGCGCCAATTCGAGTTCCCGCTCAGGAGAGATATCGCGTACCGAGGCGTGGATATAAAGAAGGTTGCTGTAGGCCGCCATCAGACGCGGTTTCAGATCGAGTGCTTTCTGGTAGCTGGCGATCGCGTCTTCGAGCCGGTCGGAATCCTGGTACGCAGTCCCGAGGTTGTAATAAGCGTCCGAGTAATCCGGCCGGATCGACAGCGCCTTCTCGTAGCTCTTCACTGCTTCGTCAAAATTACCAAGCTGCTGCAAGGCCACGCCGAGATTGCTGTACGCTCCCGCGAAAGCCGGATCGATCCCGATGGCATTCCGGTGGGAAGTGATAGCCTCGTCCAATCTGCCGAGTTTGCGCAAGGCGATGCCCAGATTGTCATGCGCGACCGCAAGCCGTGGATTCGCCTGAACAGCCTTTTGAAAGTTGTGCGCGGCCTCGGGCAGCTGTCCAGTCTCGAGAAAAGAGTTTCCGAGGTTGAAGTAAGCCTCGGCATAAGCGGGTTTTGCCGCGATCGCTTTATTAAAGCTCGCAATCGCCTCACCGAAGTTCCCCCGATCCCGAAGCAGATTTCCCAGGTTGCTGTGGGCTTCCGCATATCCTGGGGATATCCGGATTGCCTCGCGGTAACTCTTCTCCGCCTGAGCCGGTTTGCCGAGCCGTTGCTGAACCAGCCCAAGATTGTTGTGCGCATCAGCCAGAGCCGGCTGTAAAGCAAGGGCCCGGCGATAGCAGTGATCCGCATCGTCGTAACGCTCTAGTTTGGCCAACACCGAGCCGGCATTGAAATGGATATCTGCATTCTTGGGCTGCAAGGTAAGCGCTTTCTCGTAAGCCGCCAGTGCTTCTTCGAGCTCGCCCTGTACCTGAAGCGCATTGCCCAGATGGTTGTAAAAGTCGCCGTTGTCGGGATTCGCCGCAATCGCTGCCCGAATCAGTCGAACGGCGGACGCGGTGTCGCCTGTCTGCATCGCCACTACTCCCATCAGGGTGAGAGCGTCGGGATGATTCGGCTGAGCCGCGAGTATTTCGCCATAAAGAGCGGAAGCTTGTCTGGAGCCGTCCCGGCCCGATGATGTTCCAGCGCTGTCTCCACCGTTTTCGTGATCGACGAGGCGGCTGGTCCGGCTGCGGGGGGTTCTTTCCTCAAGCAGCATTGCTTGTATTTGCGGCCGCTACCGCAAGGGCAAGGATCGTCCCGGCCGATCGAAGAATTCACCTGTCGTCTCCTGTGGATAGGCTCTCACAAACGGGAGCCGTCATGTTTTCCGCTGGCGACGTCGGGCAGGTGTGGGATCGAGAGACGCAGAAGGATGGCCGGAAGGACGAGTGGTAGGCCCGGCAGGACTCGAACCTGCAACCACCGGATTAGAAATCCGATGCTCTATCCACTTGAGCTACGGGCCCACAGATGAGAGCAGTATAACCAACCAGTTCACGGGTCAGCTAGTTAGACACTGCAGGGGTAGGTGTTTAGCGCTGCCGCGGGGCCAGCCGGAGATGAGTTCGACGACTGCTCCTCCATATTTTGGAAGAACGGATGGTGATCGACTCCCACCGGAGCGTCGAGACAGCGGGCGGGAATCGAGATTGGCGACGGTCATTCGTCACTGACAATCCTCCGGCTCCGTGATCCAATTCCCATAGAGATTGCGAGACACTTTCCGCGTGGGAGGAAAGAGCTATGCAATTCCATCTGGAAGCAACCGAACTCAAGCTCCTGGCAGATGTTCTTCTGGAGCAAGATTCCGCAGAGTGCAGCGACCTACTGAACAAAGTTATGGCTCATGATCTGCGGTTCGATTCCCTCGAACTTGAGCAGACAGCGGAACTTCTCACCAACAAGAAACGTAGCCTGAGAGAGGAGATCGCCGGCCAGCAGGATGCCAAACGTAAGTCAGACCTGGAACGGGAGTTGGCACTGCTGGAGCGTGTTTTGGAAAGAGTAAACGAGGCTTGCGTCATGTTCTAACGCCGGCAGTTTTGTGACGCTCTCTCTCTCGCGTAAACGCGAACGAGATGCGCAAGAGCTGGAGCACGACGGAGTGAAACCATGTTTCAGACACTGGACGAACAAATCGATATCGCGGTGGGTAATCATCCGACTACGGGTAAGAGGCTGGTCCGCTTCGCGAGTATGGGCGTGATCGCATTGGCCGTATTTGCGGGATTGTATTATCTGTTGATGGCCCTCGAATGAGTGGTGGGCTACCGGAACGTCGGGCTGTCCCTTGGGCAAAGATCCGTGGGTAATGCCATTACTTTCCGAAGCTGCGAGCTTCAAACCGCTGACATTGCGGTAAGCCGCTTCGGGCCCGCCTCCAGGATATGTTCGGGGCACTCCGACATCATCAATTTGAAATTCTCGATGAAGCGCGCCGCGAGCGCGTCGTACTTCTGGAAATACTGCTCCCGGCTCGGCCAGGTATTCGCCGGATCGAGGATCTGAGGCGAGACGCCTTCACACTGCTCCGGGACGTCAAAGCCAAAGACAGGATCTTTCTTATATCTCACCCTGAGCAGTGACCCGTTGAGAGCAGCGTTTAACAATGCACGCGTGTGATGGATGCTGATGCGCTTGCCTACACCGAACGGTCCGCCGGTCCAGCCGGTATTCACCAGCCACACATTGGCGTCGTGCTTCTGGATTTTCTTCTTGAGAAGCTCCGCGTAGGTGAGCGGATTGTGCACCATGAACGGTCCACCGAAGCAGGTGCTGAAAGTGATCTCGGGCTCGACACCCAAGCCGATTTCTGTGCCCGCGATCTTGCTGGTGTAGCCGGAGATGAAGTGATAGATCGCCTGATCCGGAGTCAGCCGGGCGATTGGCGGCATCACCCCTGAGGCATCACAGGTGAGAAAGACAATATTCTTTGGGTGCCCCGCGTGCTTTTCGGGCAAATGGTTCTTGATATACGAGAGCGGGTATGCCGCGCGGGTATTCTCCGTGACCGTGTAATCGTTAAGGTCGAGGTGGCGAGAGACGTTGTCAAATGTGACATTCTCGAGTACGGTGCCGAACATCCGCGTGCAAGCGTAGATTTGCGGCTCGGCTTCGGGCGACAGACGGATGACCTTGGCATAGCAGCCGTCTTCGAAGTTGAAGACGCCGGTGTCGCTCCAGCCATGTTCGTCGTCTCCGATGAGGTAGCGCTTGGGATCGGCGGAGAGAGTGGTCTTGCCGGTGCCGGAGAGTCCGAAGAAAATCGCGACGTCGCCGTCGGTACCTACGTTGGCCGAGCAGTGCATCGACAGGATGCCTTGCAACGGCAGCAGAAAATTCAGAACGGTAAAGATTGTTTTCTTGATTTCGCCGGCATAGCTTGTGCCGCCGATGATCGCGAGCCGCTCGCGGAAGTTAATAATGATGAAGGTCTCCGAACGCGTGCTGTCGACCATCGGGGATGCCTGGAATGACGGTGCCGCAATAACGGTGAATTCCGGCACGTGCCGCCGCAGCGCGTCTTGATTGCGCGTTTTGAGGAACATGGTTCGCGCAAAGAGGCTGTGCCATGCCTTTTGCGTGATGATGCGGACGGGCAGGCTGTGTTCGGGATCGGCGCCGGCGAAGACGTCCTGCACGAAAACATCGCGGCCTTGCAGATAGCCTTGCAGGCGCGTGAGCAATGCGCTGAAACTCTCGCCCGTGAATGGACGATTGTATTGGCCCCACCAAACCTTGTCTTCGGTCGACTGTTCGTGCACGACGAACTTATCCGCCGCAGCGCGCGCCGTATGTTTGCCGGTGCTGACGACGAACGGTCCGAGGTGAGAGATACTTCCTTCGGAGCGGAAAATGCTCTCCTCGTAAAGCGCCGGGGTTGGCAGATTCCAATAGATTCGCCTTAAGTTGACCAGTCCATGATTTTCCAGACCGTAACAGCTGGCGAGTTTGCCAGCCTCCTTCACCGCGGGGGATTGAACGTCGAGATAGATGTTCATAGCCACTCCCTGACCAGCTTGCGCTCGCCGAGATAGAGCTCATTGGCGGAGTTGGGATCGAGCGCCCACTTGATGCGATCGAGGCCTTCGGTGACGTCGCGGATGGTTCCGCAATAGCTCAGGCGGAGATGCCCTTCGAAGCCAAATTCTTTACCCGGCACGGTGACAACGCGCACCTTGTCGAGCAGGAATCGGGACAGCTCCTGCGAATTCTTCATGTACGCGCTGAAATCGGGGAAGCAATAGAAGGTACCATCCGGCTTCGTCACCTTCACGCCGGTGAAGGCCCTCAGGCGGTCCATCATGACGTTGCGATTGTTTTCCAGAGTGACGCGCAGGCTTTCCACGCACGATTGCACTCCATTGAGCGCGCCAACGGCCGCCCACTGGGATGGCGAGGCTGGCCCGGAGGTCTGTTGCGACTGGATGGTTGCCATGGCTTCAACGAGCTGTTTATTGGCGACCGCCCAACCGATGCGGAACCCGGTCATGGCATAGGATTTCGACACGCCATTGATCACCACGAGTTTCGATTCCTCGATCGGCGCCTTGGCGAACTCATAGCAGATCGGGGCAGTCTTGGCATCGAAGACCAGCCGGTTATAGATGTCGTCCATGATGAGATAAAGGCTTTTCTTCTCGCAGAACTCGACCATCTCACGGATGAAATCGCGGGAGTACATCGCGCCCGAGGGATTGTTCGGGCTGTTCAGGATGATTGCCTTGGTGTAGGAACCGACGGCAGCGACGATCTCGTCAAAGCTCGGGCAGAAGGTGCCGTCTTCGGCAGTCACCGGCACGGGAACGCCGCCCGCCAGCTTGATCATCTCGGGATAGCTGACCCAGTAGGGCGCGGGGAAAATGACCTCTTCCTTCGGATCGAGGATGGCATGCAGCAGCACCATCAACGCCTGTTTTGCGCCGCCACAGGCAATGACGTTCTTCGCCGAAACCAGCTTCTGATAGTGCTCCTCGGTGTAGCGGACGATGGCTTTCTTCAGCGCAGGAATTCCATCCGGCGGCGTATAGCGGATCTCGCCGGTATTGAGCACTGCCGAGCAGTTGATGACGGCGTCGATCGGCGTTTTGCTCTTGGGCTCGCCGCCTCCGAGGTGGATGACAGGCTCCCCTTTTTCGCGGAGCAGAGCGGCCGTTTCATTGAGCTTGAGAGTTGCAGATTCCCGGATGGTCCGGGCAAGCTGGCTAAGACTCATACAGTTCGTTCCCCCTTCTGCGATGGAATCTCATCAATGCAAGATTCATGCTTGGTTCGGTGTACGGTGGAACAGGTTCGTCATCGTGTTCGTGTCTCGGGCGCGAACGCGTTGCCCGGTGCAGCTCAGCAAGCCCAACTCCCCGCTTCCGATTCGATCATCGTGTGCGGCTCAGGAGGAGGAAGTTCACGCTGTTCGGGTCCCGCATAGATCTGCCTCGGCTCCGCCATCTTTTGCTCCGGATCGCTGAGCATCTCGTGCCAGTGCGCAAGCCATCCAGCGGTGCGCGGAATGGCTAACAGAACAGTTGCCATTTCAGGCCGGAAGCCCATGGCCTGGTAAATCATCGCTGTATAGAAGCTGACACTCGGATAAAGCTTGCGGGCAACGAAAAATTCGTCTTCGAGCGCGATGCGCTCGAGTTCAAGCGCAATCTCGGCCTTCGAGTTTCGTCCGGTCACGTCGAATACCTGTTCCGCAGTGCGCTTGAGGATACGGGTGCGGGGATCGTGATTTGTGTACACGCGGTCTCCGAATCCCGACAAGTTCTCCGCTGCGCCTCTTTCACTTTCTTGATGAAGGCAGGCACGTTCTGCCTGGAGCCGATCCCATCGATCATCTTGAAGACCGCTTCGATGGCGCCACCATTGAGCGGACCAGCGAAAGCGGAGGCGGCAGCGGCAGTCGTAAGGTAGGGATCGCTTTGAGCGCTGCCCACGCAACGCATAATGTTCGCACTGCAATCCTGTCCGCGGTCGGCGTGCAGGATGAACAACGTGTTCAAAGCGTGAGCCAGGACGATGTTGGCCATGTATTTGGGCTCAACCATCTTCCACAGCATGTTCATGAAGTTTTCGGTATAGCTCAGATCATTGTCCGGGGGCACGTAGGGATATCCGAGACTATGGCGGTAGGACATGGCGGCGATCGACGGAACCTTGGCGATGATGCGCTTGATCTGCCGCAGACGGTTGGACGCATCCTGGACATCGTGAGCTTCCGGATACAACGTAGAGAGCACCGACAACGTGCTCACCAGCGTGGTCATGGGATGGGCATCGCGCAGAAAACTTTCCATGCAGTGTTTGGCGGTTTCGTCGAGCATGGTGTGATGCGTGATTTCATTGACCCAGCGCTCGCGCTCGGGTCCATGCGGCAGTTCCCCAAACAACAGGAGATATGCAATGTCGAGAAAACTGTGGCACTCAGCCAGAGCTTCGATTGGATAACCCCGATAACGCAGGAGGCCCTGATCGCCATCAATGAAGGTGATGGCACTGCGGCAAGAGACGGTATTCAGAAACGCAGGATCGTAGGTGGCCAGCCCTGGGTCTCCGGGGACCGCTTTGATCTTCTGCAAATCTGTTGCCTGGATGGTTGCATTCTCGATGGGAAGTTCGTAGGTCTGGCCGTTGCGGCTATCGGTGAGGGTGAGTGTGTCGCGCGACATAGAGGACTCCTCCTTGCCGCCTCAGCGTTCCGGATCCTGATTAAGAGGAGACCTCGACCGCCCTTGCAGTTCCGGGGAGCAGAGTCGCGATCTTGAGGCGCAATCCCTCCTCTGGCATCTTCCGCACCGACGTGCCCGTTCCGCAGTGAGAGACATCACAAGAGAGGGTGAGACTTGGCCCTTGGAACTGTGACCATGAGGTGACTGAGATTATGAGGTGAGCCGAACGACTTAAGGCTTCACCGCGGGGCTGGGTGTTAGTCCAATGTTTTCGCTTACTAAGTCAATTTCGAGAATCGCAATATCGTATGCCTCAAATCACTTTCCTTTAACCGGGGGAACAGTTACAGTTCTCAGTTGACCGTGAGGTAGAAGGCGAAGTCGTCTCCGGTCGGGCTTCAAGTGCCGTCCCAAAGGGGTTGCCGTGAATCACTGCCACCGCATCTGCGGATTTATACTGCTTGTGTTGTTTTCTACAGGGTTGTGGGCGCAACCGACTCCCTCCGATCCGGTCCTGGGCGCGATGCAGCAGGAACTGGATCGATCGATTCAGAATCTGAAGAAGGCCCCCGTGCCGCCGTACTTTCTGTCCTACCAACTGACGGACAACCGAAACATCCAGATTGCCGCGTCGTTCGGCGCGCTCACCAATGACACCGATCGGAATACTCGCTATCTTGATCTCGACCTCCGCGTCGGCGACCCATCGCTCGACAATACTCATCCCATTCGGGAGCAGAACAGTTTTGGGGACGCGGTCGATCAGCTGGAGCGCCAGAAAATTCCGCTCGACGACGATCCCGATGCGCTGCGTGTGGCTCTCTGGCGTGAGACCGAACGCAAATACCGCATCGCGACGCAGCGCCTGCAGCGCGTGAAAGCCAACGTGCAGGTGAAGGTGGAAGCGGAAGACCGGTCCGGCGATTTCTCGAAAGAAGGTCCGGAGGTTTATTCCGAGGCGATCGCGCCATTCTCCTTCGACAGCTTCGAATGGCAACAGAAGATGCGCAAGTTTACCGCTCTGTTCGCGGGACATAAGGAGATCATCGAAAATAGCGCCGAGGTCATCGCGGAGATCGAAACCCGTCGCTACGTAAACAGCGATGGCAGCCGAATCCGGATTTCCTCCCCATTCTTTCGCGTCATTATCTCTGCGACCGCCAAGGCCGACGACGGCATGGAACTGCCGCTCCACCAGACCTACATGTCGTTTCGCGCGGAGGGCCTGCCAACCGACGAAGCGATTATGAAAGACGTGCAGCATATGGTGGAAACGCTGCTGGCTCTGGTGAAGGCGCCCCTGGCCGAGCCTTACACGGGGCCGGCCATTCTCTCTGGGCGGTCGAGCGCCGTTTTCTTTCATGAAATTTTCGGTCATCGCATCGAAGGCCAGCGCCAGAAAAATGAGGACGAAGCGCAGACGTTCAAAAAGAAAGTGAACCAGTCGGTCCTGCCGGAATTTATCAGCGTCTATTCGGATCCGGGTCTCAAGATTTATGCGGGAACCGAACTTGTCGGCTATTACCCCTACGATGACGAGGGCGTGAAGGCGCGGCGAGTGACCGTCGTCGACAAAGGCACGTTAAAGAACTTCCTGATGTCACGCGCGCCCATCGAGGGTTTCGACCATTCCAACGGACACGGGCGGCGCCAGCAAGGGTACAAGGTGGTTGCGCGGCAGTCGAACCTGATCGTTGAATCGTCGAAGCAAGTATCGCGCGCGGAGCTCAAGAAACAACTTATCGAACAGGTGAAAGCCGCAAACAAGCCTTATGGTCTCTACTTCGACGACATCGAAGGCGGTTTCACGTTCACGCAGAGAGTTCTGCCCAATGCCTTTAACGTGCGTCCGACGGTCGTCTATCGCATCTATCCCGACGGCAAAGAAGAACTGGTGCGCGGCGTCGATCTGATCGGCACGCCTCTCATTGCCTTCAGCAAAATCAGCGCGACTGACGACCAGGTAGCCGTTTTCAATGGCGTGTGCGGCGCGGAGTCGGGATGGGTCCCCGTCTCGGCGTCATCGCCGGGCATTCTGGTTTCGCAGATTGAAGTGCAGCGCAAGGAGAAATCGCAAGAGCGGGCCCCGATCCTTCTGCCACCTCCGGCCATGCAGACGAAATAGAGAAGAACAGGAAAGACGAGAGACCAATGCGTTCCTTCGAGGCGAAATCGACCATGCACTTCAATACGCTAAACCCCATTCCACAGCCAGTCGCCCGTCGTGTACGTTCTGCATTCCGTATGGCCGTCGCCACCGCCAGCCTTCTTATTGCTTGCGGCGTTTTTGCGCGCGCCCAGGATGATGTGCCCATGCGTGCCATGAAGGACGAACTGGCGCGCTCTGTGGCGCAGCTCCAGCTCCAGAAAATGGACAAGCCTTACTTCCTCGCCTACCGCATGGATGAAATCAACGAGAGCTCGGTGTCCGCGCTCCTCGGGAGCATCACGGAAGAAAAGCCCTCGCAGTCGCGGCTGATCAGCGTCGAAGTTCGCGTTGGCGACTACGCGCTCGACAACAGCAATTATCTTTCCATGCGCACTTTCAGCGGAGGAGGCGCCGGCCTCATGAGCAGCATCGAACAGGCTCCCCTCGACGATAATTATCAGCAGATCCGGCGCGGATTCTGGCTGGCCACGGACCGGCAATACAAGAAGGCCCTGGAGGATCTCTCTTCTAAGCGCGCCGTCCTCGAAAATCGCCAGCATGCTGATGAGATTCCCGACTTCAGTAAGGAACCTGTCGCCAGCGTAAGCGAGGCCGCAGACAAGAATCTCCCGAATTTCAATGATCTCAAGGAACTTGCCCGCAAGCTCTCGGCTGTCTTCAAAAGCACACCGGAGATTTACGAGTCGTCGGTTGATGTTGAGTACAAGAACGTCTACACACGCTATATCAACAGCGAGGGATCGAGCTTCACGCGCGCGGGGAGGCACTTCAAACTGAAGGTCAGCGCCCAGGTCCAGGGATCGGACGGAGCGCCCTTTGCCGATTCTCTCGACCTTTTTGGCCGCACGATCGCCGACCTCCCCAGTCTCGATGTGTTGCTGGCGCGCACGCGCGCGATGGCTGACCGGATTCTGAAAATGCGCTCCGCGGCTTCACTCGAGCGCTACAACGGCCCTGTGTTGTTCGAAGGCGATGCTGCCGGTGAAGTCTTCTCGCAACAGTTCGCCACCGGTCTGATGGCCGTCCGCACTCCGCTCGGCGACGACCCCCGCTTCGAGGCGTTCTTCAATCAACTGATGGGCCAACTGGGCGGAGAGTCTCTTATCGACAAAATCGGGGGCCGCGTGCTGCCGAGTTTTTTGAGCGTCGCCGACAATCCGCTGGTCGACGAATACAAGGGCATGAAACTTCTGGGTGGAAGCAAAATCGACGACGATGCTGTCAAGACGCGCGAAACGCTTCTGGTCCAGCATGGGGTTCTGAAAACCCTGCTGGCCACGCGCGACCCGGCGCGCACCATCCCGCACAGCACGGGCAGCCGTCGCGGCTGGGGGCCGGCTCCTGGCAATCTTTTCGTAACCTCAGAGCAGGCGATGAGCACCGACGAGTTGCACAAGGAACTGCTTCGTCGGGCGAAAGATCGCGGTCTCGACTACGGCATCATTGTGCGCCGCATCGGCGGAGGAGCGACCGCCTCCTTCATGAAACTGGCTATGAGAATGGCGCAGCAGGGCGGCGGATCAAGTTCCCTGGCCGAGGCCTACCGGCTTTATCCGGACGGACACGAAGAGCTCGTGCAGGGCATTGAGATCGCTGATATGACCGCCGCGACTTTCAAGGACATCGTCGCTGCCGGAGACACGCCCATCGTCTTTAACGACGAATTCATTCCTCGCCTGGGCGCGGTGTTTTCGCTGGGGCTCGCGGGGTCGACCGATATGCCGATCGTTTCGTGCGTGATCCCGTCCCTGCTTTTCGACGAAGTGTCACTGGTCAAGACTCAGGGCCCGTTCCCGAACCCTCCGGTCTCGCCGTCGCCCCTGGCAAAGCAGTGAGGGCCGCTCGTAAATGCGTGCGAGAGGAGATCGTGAACGGTTTCTTCCGCGCCGAAGGTACGACGCGCTACCCAGGCCGCGCAAATTACCTTGGGAACTGGGCAAGATTCCTGCCGCCTTCCGTATAATTGTGTTTGCGTCGTGCCTGCCACCCTCGATTCGATTCTCGCCGCTACGCGCCAGCGTCTATTCCAAAGACGCCATAGCACTGACTTGCGCGCGCTCGAACGCGCCGCCGCGCAGCATACGCCTCGTGGCTTTCGCAATGCGTTGGAGCGTGCTTCTGAGGGCGGAATCGCAGTCATCGCCGAACTGAAGAAGGCGTCGCCGTCGAAAGGGTTGATCCGCGCCGATTTTGAGCCCGCGGCTTTGGCGCGCGAGCTGGAAGCCGCTGGCGCGGCCGCGCTTTCCGTCCTGACTGATCAGCAGTATTTTCAGGGGTCGCTCGAATATCTACGCGAAGCCTCGTCGGTAACATCCCTTCCTTGCTTGAGGAAGGACTTCATTGTCGATGAATTTCAAATTATTGAGGCGCGTGCGAATTCGGCCGATGCGATCCTGCTCATCGTAGCCGCGCTGGGTCAGAAGGAACTGATCGCGCTTGCCAATAGCGCACGCTCGCATGGCCTTGATGTTCTGTGCGAAGCGCATGACGCCGCCGAACTCCAACGCGCAGTGGCTGCCGGGTGTAACGTGATCGGAATCAACAGCCGGAATCTTCGGACGTTCGAAGTCGCGCTCGAAACAGCGCTCGACTTAGTGGCCAAAATTCCAGCAGGATGCTTGCGCGTCGCCGAAAGCGGAATTCATACCGGCGCCGACCTCGCGCGCCTGAAGGCGGCAGGTTACGACGCCTTTCTGATCGGCGAATCATTAATGAGACAAAATAGGCCCGGCGAGGCACTCGCAAAATTAATGGAAGAATCGAAAGTTGCAGTAGAAACAAGATGATTTGACTGATAGCTGACAGCCAAGAGCTGAGAGCTGTTTTTCATGACCTGGATCAAGATCTGCGGGATCACGAATCTCGATGATGCGCTCGCCGCCAGCGACGTCGGCGCGGACGCCATCGGCTTCGTCTTTTATCCGAAGAGCCCGCGGCACGTAACCGCCGAGACAGCCCAGTCGATTGCCAAGCAATTGCCGGCGCGCGTTCAAAAGGTCGGCGTGTTTGTGAATCAAACGGTGGAGCAGGTGCGCGACGCCGCGAAATTTATCGGCCTCAATGCCATCCAACTGCACGGCCACCAGGATAAGGAATTCTCGCAGTCGCTGTTCAAAGCCCTTACCAATGGCGCAAGCCGCCCCTGCATTTTTCGTTCGTTCGCCGCGCAAATTTTTGACAAGCCCGCAGAAGAGCCGGTGGGCTGGGATCCGGTGGCCGTCGGCCTGGTTGAACCGGACGAAGCCTACAAGGGCAAGCGCGTGCACAAGATTCATGTCGCGCAAAACGGCGACTTATTTCTCGAAACCCATGGCTTTCGTCCCGGCGTCGTGTCCGGCGTGTTGCTCGATTCTTCGACGGCGGGGAAGATGGGCGGCACCGGCAAGACTTTTGACTGGGAGCGCGTGCAGCCCTGGGCGGGTGTCATCAACAGCATCAGTAAGCTGATCGTCGCCGGCGGCCTGCATCCCGGCAATGTCGAGGATGCGATTCACACGCTCCATCCGTGGGGCGTCGACGTTTCCACTGGTGTCGAACGAGCGCCAGGGCTGAAAGATCCGAAGAAGGTCCACGCGTTTGTGCAAGCGGTGCGCGACATGGAAAAACCGGACGAGAGAAATTAATCGATGGCAACTGCGACGTCCCATCTGAAAGCGCCGGCTGAAGCTGGAAAGAGCAAAAAGTCCGCAAGCGCTGCCGGACGCTTCGGCGTCTACGGCGGCCGCTACGTTCCGGAAACGCTGATGGCTGCGCTCCAGGAGTTGGAGCGGGAGTACGAAAAAGCCAAACGCGATCCAAAATTCCAAAAGCGCCTCGAACTGCTGCTGAAGACCTACGCGGGGAGGCCGACACCGCTCTTTTTCGCCCGACGCCTCACCGAAAAGCTCGATGGCGCAAAAATCTATCTCAAGCGTGAGGACCTGCTTCACACCGGCGCGCACAAGATCAATAACTGCCTCGGCCAGGGTCTGCTGGTGGAGCGCATGGGCAAGAAGCGTGTGATCGCCGAAACTGGCGCCGGCCAGCACGGAGTGGCCACGGCTACCGTTTGCGCGCTGCTCGGTTTTGAGTGTGTCGTCTACATGGGCACCGAAGACATGCGACGCCAGGAGCTCAATGTTTTCCGCATGCGGTTGCTGGGTGCTGAAGTACGAGGCGTGAGTTCCGGATCCTGCACGCTCAAAGATGCCATCAACGAAGCGATGCGGGACTGGGTCACCAACGTTCGCACCACGCATTACCTGCTCGGAAGCGTACTGGGAGCCCATCCCTATCCAACGATGGTGCGCGACTTCCACCGTGTCATTGGACGCGAAGCCCGGGCGCAGATTCTCAAAGCAGAAGGCAAGCTGCCGCGCACGATCATCGCCTGTGTAGGCGGCGGCTCGAACTCAATTGGAATTTTCTTCGACTTTATCAAAGATAAGAAAGTAGAGCTGATTGGTGTAGAGGCTGGGGGCCGAGGCGAAACTCTAGGGGACCATGCCGCCCGCTTTCGAGGCGGATCTCCGGGAGTATTGCAGGGAACTTTTTCGTATGTTCTGCAAGACAAAGCCGGCCAGATCGCGCTGACGCACTCTGTTTCCGCCGGACTCGACTATCCATCCATAGGCCCCGAACACGCCGAGTTACACGACACGGGCCGAGCAGAATACGTCCCCGCGAGCGACGCCGAAGCGCTACATGCAACTACGCTGTTGGCGCGAACCGAGGGCATCATTCCTGCGCTCGAATCGGCGCACGCAGTCGCTGAAGTCATCAAGCGCGCGCCCAAGATGAAGAAGTCGGAGGTGGTGATTGTCAATATCTCCGGGCGCGGCGACAAGGATATTGGGATTATGAGAGAGAATCTTAAACTGGATTAGGCGGCATGGCCGCAAACACATCAACACGTGTTTCGGGCGTCACTTCAATACATTCAAGTACTCTACTCGCCAGAAGCCCTGACACGAGCTTCCGAGATCCGCCTACGAAACTGAAGTGCAGATCGTAATCCGAGCACACGCACCAACTCCGGTCGGGCGGCCACCAATACTCGAATCCAAAATATTTTCCTTTCAGAAAGCCGCAGACTTCGTTCAGAGCACCCTTAAACAGCTTGGGCTCAACGGAGTTGATGAAGGGTATGTCGGAAAAGCGAAAGAAGCATTCCTCGCCGTTCGCAAACAACTCTAGGGTTGAAGCAAGTTCCGCACATCCCTCGCCATCAAGTCCCCCCTCCCCCGGACCGCTCAGAAGGTGAGGCCAGCACCATGTGTCGTCAAGTTTCTTTCGGTACCATGCGTGGCATATTTCTGGCGCAAAAGGCACCTGCAGCAGTTCGGCGAGATCCTGCCATTTGATCCGATTACCCAGCGGACTACCGCGTCGAGCCTGGATAAACGATTTCAGAGGTTCACAGGGTGGAATGTTAAGGAGCGCAGTCTCAGACGGGGAGAGAGGGTCGTCGATATTGTCGTACTTCGCTTCTATACGATGGAGAATCTTTGCATAGGCTTCAAACACCGGAGGGACGAGTTGGAAAAGAAAACTCCCCCGGTCGTGTGTCCTACGATGCACCGGCTTGCGTCCGCCGCGGATCCAATCGAAGACGGTTGGGTTGAGCTCGGGCTGCATAAAATTGTAAGTTACGCGCGAACAAGATCGCGCCGCTCGAGCCTCGGAAGGCCCTGGATGGACTTCCCCACCTTCTTCTGGGCGAGCCGCAGCTCATAGAGACTCTGGAGATTCAGCCAGAATTCCGCGCTCGTACCGAAAAAATGAGCGAGGCGCAGCGCGGTGTTGCCCGTGATGGCTCGAGTTCCGTTCAGGATTTGCGTGACCCGATTCGTAGGAACGTCAATCTTCCGAGCCAGTTCTGCTGCGCTCATATCGAGCGTTTTGAGTTCTTCGCCCAGGTGTTCCCCGGGATGGATTGCGGTTAATGCCATTGCTGATACTCTTCAATGATAATCCACAATTTCCACGTTCGACCGCCGACAGCCCCGTCCGCTCATTCGAAGCAGACTTGCCATTGATCGTTAATGCGAATACTGTATTCGTCCTTGCGATCCCCAGACAAGGCTTCAAAGCGGTATCTAAAGCCTGCCCATAGTACGATAATAGAGATTCGAGGACGCCCGCATGCAATTCAACCTCCCTCCCGACATAGAAACTCTAATCAACAAACGCCTTTCCAGCGGCGGTTATTCCAGCATCGAGGATGTTCTGCGCCGCGCGCTCGAAGCCCAGGATGCGGAGGAAAGCTGGACAGATGAAGAGCGTCGAGCTTTGTCGGCGCACATCGAAGAAGGCTACCTGCAAGCCGAACGCGGGGAGATTATCGATGGCACACAAGCGGCCCGGGAAATTCAAGCGATGAAGGACGACTGGCGGCAGCAACGTTCTCGCAGACAATGAGCGCTTACGCTCTAACGCCGCTGGCAAAGGCAGATATCTTCGAAATCTGGTCGTTTATTGCGGAAGACGGCGAGAACGCTGCCGACCTCGTAGAGCAGGCAATTTATAACGCCTGCTCATTTCTGGCCCAGTCTCCTATGCGCGGCCACTCCCGCGTAGATCTCGCCAGACGGCAGCTACGCTTCTGGACGCTGACGCGTTATCCCAACTACACTGTCGTGTACCGCCCAGAGACGGCGCCCCTTCAGATCGTCGCAGTCCTGCATGGGAAGCGAAATATCCGCCGGCTTCTTGAGCAGCGGCCATAGCATCCATGCCCTTCCACTTCGAAAGCAAACCCGCTCTCGTCGCCTACGTAACCTGCGGCGATCCCGATATCGCGACCACGCGCGACGTGATTCTTGCCGCCATCGAAGCCGGCGCGAGCATTATCGAACTGGGCGTTCCATTCAGCGATCCGCTGGCTGATGGACCCGTCATTCAGCGCGCCAGCGAACGCGCCCTCAAGAAGGTCACAAGTCTTGAGCATGTACTCAAGCTCGCGGCCGAAATTCGCGAGCATTCGCAGTCCGTCGGTCTCGTCATCTTTTCTTATCTCAATCCAATTCTGCGCATGGGACTCGCCAAGTTCTGTCACGTGGCCCGCGTAGCGGGAGTCGACGGAACGCTCATCACCGATCTGCCCATCGAAGAGTCGGCTGAATATCTGCGCGAGGCACGCAAGAACGACCTTGCCACTATCTTCCTCGCCGCGCCAACCAGCACCGACGAGCGTCTCAAGCAGATCGCTGAAGTCTCCACCGGATTCATCTACGCCATCTCGCGCACCGGCGTTACCGGCGAGCGCCAGCAGATGTCGGGCGATGCCCGTGGCCTGGTCAAACGAATCCGGCAATTCTCCAAGCTGCCGGTCGCTGTCGGCTTCGGCATTTCGACGCCCGAGCAGTTCGCCGCTGTCGGCAAGTTTGCGGAAGCGGCCGTTGTCGGGAGCGCCATCGTGCATGTCATCGAACAAAATCCCGCAAGAGAAGCGGCGTCTGTGGCACACTTTATTGGTTCGCTCGTAGCTCTGCCGTAGCTCACAGCTCCATGGATATTTCGGATTGGCGTAAGAAGATCGACGACGTCGACCGCAGAATGGCGGCTCTGCTGAACGAGCGCGCAGCCGCGGTCATCGAAATCGGGAAGCTCAAGCGGGTTGCGCAAATGCCGATTTATGAGCCCGACCGTGAGAAAGACGTAATCGCGAATGTACAGCACAACAGCAACGGGCCGTTAGGGGAGCGTGACTTGGCGAAGATTTACGAGCGTCTGCTCGACGTCATGCGGAGTATTCAGGGACACGAAATCAGTCCCGATTCGCAGCGCGGCGGTCAGGAAACAGAACTGGATTCGCTCACCGAAGACTGAGGGTTAAAGGCTATCAAGTATATTGTCATCCTGAACGAAGCGAGGGATCTCAAGCTTCCGAGGACGTGGGGATAAGCGAGCCAACATGATCGTAGCCATGCAGGATTCCGCCAGTGAAGATCAGATCCAGAATGTGATTGATCAGCTGGTTCAGATGGGTTTCGAAGTTCACCGCTCCACTGGAGCGCTCAAGACCGTGCTGGGCGGTGTCGGCTCGAAAAGCGACTTCGACACGCGAGAGATCGAAATGTTGCCTGGGGTACAGGAGGTGCACCGCATCACCTCGCCCTACCGCCTCGCCGGACGCAACTTTCGCCCGGAGGGGACAATTGTCAAGCTTGGGAACGGCTTGGAGATCGGCGGCAAGAGCATTGTTGTGATGGCCGGGCCATGCTCGGTCGAATCGCCCGAGCAGCTCTTTAAAGTCTCCGAGCAGATCGCGCAGGCCGGTGCCCGAGTGTTGCGGGGTGGCGCATTCAAACCGCGCTCGTCTCCCTATTCGTTTCAGGGGCTCGGACTCGATGGCCTGAAGCTTCTGCGCGAGGCCGGTGATCGCTACAAGTTGCTGGTCATCAGCGAGGTCATGGAAATCTCGCAGATCGACCTGATGCTCCCCTACATCGACATTTTCCAGGTGGGTGCGCGCAATATGCAGAACTTCAACTTGCTGCGCGAACTGGGGAAGGTTCGCAAGCCCGTCCTGCTCAAGCGAGGCATTTCCGCAACGTTTGAAGAGCTGTTATGTTCGGCCGAATATCTGCTGGCCGGCGGCAACTACGACATTATTTTATGCGAGCGCGGTATCCGCACGTTCGAAACTTACACGCGCAACACGATGGACATCTCCGCGATTCCGATCATCCACAAGCTCTCGCACCTGCCGATCACGGCCGATCCGTCGCACGGTACCGGACGCCGCGACAAAGTAGCGCCAATGGCGCGAGCCTCGGTGGCTGCGGGAGCCGATGCGCTGCTGATCGAGGTGCATCATCAGCCTGACAAAGCTCTGTCGGATGGCGCGCAGTCGCTCTATCCGCAGCAGTTTGCCGAACTGATGGAGAGCATTCGCATGATTGCGCCGGCCATCGGGAGAACGATCGCATAACCTTCCTGCCATTGCCGATTCGCAGAGCGCCGATTCGAGGTATGGGTTCGTGTAGTGCAGTGGAGTCGTATCATGAAAAAGCCTTCGATTGTCCTCGCTGTTCTCGCAGCAGCCCTTGTCATCACGGCTGTGTCATTCTCCCAGCCGAGAGTGAATGTAGTTAAGGATCCGCGGACTGTGACCTTGCACGACCTCGCGTTCATCTCGGGCCATAGCCACGGCGAACTCGATGGTGGCATTGCCGACGAGGAATGGAGCCAGCCGATCGGCGACACCATGATGGGAATGTATTGTTACGTGAAAGATGGCAGGGTCAAGATGTACGAGATGATGGCCATCGAGGAGACAGCAAACGGTCCGGTGTTGCGCCTGAAGCACTACAACGCGGGTTTGCAGGCATGGGAAGAAAAGACCAAAGTTTGGGATTTTCCGCTGGTGAAATTTTCGCCTCAGGATGCCGTTTTTGAAACGGCCGACAAGAGCATTCGCATCGGCTACCGCAGCGCGGGCCGCGACGCTCTGATCGCTACGCTGGAAGAAGCAGGGAAGAAGCCGGAAGTCTTCGAATACAAGCACTCCGCTGAGTGATGCCCTTCAAGCAAGTCACCATCGTCGGCACGGGTTTGATTGGCGGCTCGCTCGGGCTTGCGCTGAAAAAGCGCCACCTCGCCACGCGAATTATCGGATGTGATCGTGCGCCTGTCCTCAAGCGCGCAAAGGATTGTGGCGCTATTGAAACAGGAGCAACCAACATCAGCGAGGCCGTCCGGGGCAGTGATCTCATTGTCCTGGCCACGCCTGTCATTACGATCATCGATCTGATTGAGCGCCTTGGACCTTCACTGCCAGCGCGCACGCTGGTCACGGATGTCGGTAGCACGAAGGCGGAGATCGTGCAGCGCGCCGCGAAATCGTTCGGGCGGGCTGCCGCTCAGCGGTTTCTTGCAGGACATCCAATGGCCGGCAAAGAGAATGCTGGAGTCGAGTTTGCGGATGCCGATCTTTTTCAAGGAGCGGCTTGGCTCTTTACGCCGCTGCCGCGGCAGAATCCGCACACCGGTCTGTGTGGAGAATTTATCCATTGCGTGGAAAAAATCGGCGCGCACATTGCCCTGCTCGATCCCACCGAACATGATCGCGTTTGCGCATGGATCAGCCATCTGCCGCAGATGATCTCGACGGCGCTGGCCGGGACCCTGGTGGACGAATTTGGTTCCGATGCTCCGCTGCTTGACATCGGCGGCCGCGCGCTGCGCGACCTCACGCGCATCTCCGGTTCGCCCTATTCCATGTGGCGTGATATCGCCATCACCAATCGCGGCAACATAGCCGACGCGCTCCACAAGCTGGAGCAGAGGCTGGCCCACATCCGGGAGAATCTCGATACCCGCGAACTGGCGACGGAATTTGAGCAGGCGCACGAACTGAGGAAAAGTCAAAAGTCTGATGTCAAACTGAAGAAATAGCGATGAGCGTTGAGCCATTAGCTACGGGCTAAACGCGATCCAGATTGCTCGAAGGCTCAGGTCCCAAAGCTCGCAGCGGCTTTTTGATTTACAATCACAACCGCCATGCACAAAGTCATAGCCAGCGCGGAAGAGGCCATCCATGACGTCTTTGACGGTGCCACCATCATGGTCGGCGGTTTCGGCCTGTGCGGCAATCCTGAAAATCTCATCCGAGCGCTTGTCGCCAAGGGTACGAAGAATCTCACTACCATCAGCAACAACGCGGGCGTCGACGGGCTTGGGCTCGGTTTGCTGCTCGAAAACGGCCAAATCAAACATCACATCGGAACCTACGTTGGCGAAAACAAGCTGCTGGAAGCGATGGTGCTCGACGGTCGCGTAAAGCTCGATCTTGTTCCGCAAGGGACATTCTCCGAGCGCATTCGCGCGGGCGGCGCGGGCATTCCCGCGTTCTTCACCCCGACCGGCGTTGGCACTATGGTCGCGGAGGGCAAGGAGGTTCGCGAGTTCGATGGCCGCCCCTACATCATGGAACGCGCGCTGAAGGCCGACTTTGCCTTCGTCAAAGCGTGGAAGGGCGATACCTGGGGCAATCTTGTTTATCGCAAGACGGCGCGCAATTTCAATCCCATGATGGCCACGGCTGCCAAAATCACGATTGCCGAGGTCGAACACCTGGTGCAGCCAGGTGAACTGGATCCTGAAATGGTGCATACACCCAGTGTGTACGTGCAGCGAATTTTTCAGGGAAAGGTTTTTGAGAAGAGAATTGAGAGACGGACTGTCCGAAAGGCCGGCTGAAATTTTATGGGCGCTGACACTAAACCTGGCAAAGACCTTGAAAAGCGCGATCGTATCGTCAAGCGCATCGCGCGCGAGCTGCGCGATGGATTCTACGTCAACCTCGGCATCGGGATGCCGACGCTGATTGCCAATCATGTTCCGCCCGGCATGGACGTGATTCTGCAAAGCGAAAACGGCATGCTCGGCATTGGCCCCTATCCTCTCGAAGGCACGGAAGACCCCGATCTGATCAATGCGGGGAAAGAAACGGTCAGCGAACTCGCTGGCACTGCCTATTTTTCGAGCGCCGATTCTTTCGCCATGATTCGCGGCGGCCACGTCGACCTGAGCGTCCTCGGCGCCATGGAGGTCGACGAGCAAGGCAACATCGCCAACTGGATGATCCCGGGAAAAATGGTCAAAGGCATGGGCGGGGCGATGGACCTGGTTGCGGGCGCGCGTCGCGTCGTGGTTGCAATGGAACACGCGACCAGAGATGGTCAGCCGAAGATTCTAAAGAAATGCTCGCTGCCGCTGACTGGAGTAAAGGTCGTGGACACGATTGTCACCGAGATGGCTTACATTCGAGTGACTGCGGGCGGCCTGGTTCTGGAAGAAGTTGCTCCCGGCTTGACCGTTGAAGATGTACAACGCGCGACCGAACCGAAGCTCTTGATCAGCGGCACATTGAAGACCATGGAGGGCTAGCGGCGCTCATGAACTGGTTCAAACCTGCGGGCCCGATCTATCGTCCGATTTCCCTCCGGGGTTGGATCATCACGCTACTGGCTTTTGCGTTCTGCCTCCACGTTTTCCTGTTCATCGACGGACGTTCGCACTCCGTTTCAGATACCGTCTACGGAATTTTTCCCTATTGGATTCCGACCTTCCTTCTCTGGGTATGGATCGCAACCTGCACGAGTTCGCGACGCGATACCGACTCCTCACGCTAATTCCCGGTCGTCGAACTGAAGATCGTCAAACACGAAATGGCGCGCGCATCAGGCGCACGGGCAGCAGGAAGATCTCGCGTACCAGCGCGAGCACTCCATGAACGGCGATTCCAACGAGCCGGAAGGGAAGTAGAAACAGCCACACGAATGGATAGAGAATCAGCGCGAAGAGGGCCAGGGGCCAGCACAGGACGAAGAGAACACACCAGAGCAAAAATGCGAACATGGCAAGACCTCTACAGAATGATACGGAATCAGCGGATAAAAGTTCAGTGACCGGGGCCCAGAAAAAAGCACTGGGACAAACCGTCAATTCCATGGCTACTCCGCTGTTGTAAACTCGGTCGCACATGGCTTCGCCTTTCAATTTTGAGCAGTGGCCGGAGGTCGCCATTTTTCTCAGCGCTCTGGTTTTGGCTGCGATCCAGAGGTGGTGGAAAGCGTGGCGGTCCGCAACGACCCAGACCTGGCCGGTCACGTACGGGCAGATTCTCTCGACCGGCGCCAGTAAGAGGAACAACAACTTCGTCGTCAAGCTGCATTACAAATACCAAATTGATGGCGAACCCTATATAGGGGAGTTCGAGAAGAAATTTGATGACATGGACCAGGCGGAGCTGTGGGCCGAAGCATTGCGCGAAAAGCAAATTGCCGTGCACTACGACCCTCGAAAGGTACGCCGGTCGCAACTGTGGGAATCGGATCTCATGCCGATCGTGCAATCTTTTCCGCCACGGGCATCGCATAAAGCCAAGCCAATGCCGGCATGGGAGCGTCTGCTCATGATCGCCGGAGTGGGAATTGGTATCGCCGGGTCCGCGTTATCCACGGTTGAGCTGCTGGCACGGTTGTTGGGGAAGGTATGGCTCCCACCCGCGTTTACGAGCGCGTTGGCTATCGGCGCGACGGCGATGCTTTTTGTTGTCGGATTCCAAGCGAGTCGCGGCCGCCGGCATGCGCCTCCTGGCTGGATGGCGTTCGCTTCGCACGCGATATTCTATCTGACCATTCTCAGCTTTTTATTCTTGCCCGGGGGTAAAACACGGGAGCGAGCGGCCACGCCCATTCGGACTTTCAGCTATCAGTTTCTGTTTTACTTTGGAGCGTTCGAAGCTTGTTATCTTCGGCTGCAAAACGACAATGAAGAGTCATCTCTGGCCCAGGTGGTAAGTCGGACGTGAGCCGTTGTTATTGCGGGGATGCCGCCAGATGTTTTTGTAGAAACTGAAGCGTACGAAGGGCGGAGTCGCGCCAGATTTCGCCTTCGAATCCGTGGCCTTCACCGGGATAGATCTTGATTTCGTACGGTATGCCTTTTTCTTCCAGCAGGCGTTGTAGATTGTGGGCCTCCTCGACTGGGACCGTCGGATCGGCTTCGCCATGCAGAATGAGTGTGGGGCAGAGGCGGCGCATGAATAGCTTCATTTCACGCGGCAGGCCGCCGAAGAATTCAACGACGGCTTTGATTCGTCCGTCAATCGAAGAATTGGCCAGTGAGAGATAAGCCCCGAGGGAGAAGCCAAGAAGGGCGATGCGCTCGCGATCGACTGACGGATGTTTTTCAACGAAGCTGACAGTTTCCCAGAGTGTCTTCATCCAGATTGGAAAGTTACGCAGGATGGTCGGCTTGTCAGCATACTCGGTGCCGGTGCGGTCAAAGTAATGCAGAACAAAAACGGCGAAGCCTTGCTCGGCGAGAAGAGCAGCGAATTTTCCAGACCCCGTGGCATCGCCGCCCGCGCCGTGGAGCGCAATAACGGCGGGCAGGGAAGAGGCGCCTTCGGGAAGATAGGCGTCGAGGCGGATGGGTTTGCCGCCGCTCTCGAAGGTGAGTTGAGATTGAATGATTGTCGGCACCTGTGATTGGATGCGCTGGCTGCTTTCTCGCATCACCCCTGGCAATTACCCCTTCTGATCTCGGGCGTGCGCCAAGGGACGCGGCAAGCCGCTTCTCTACAAAGTCCTCTCTGATAACTCGCGCAATGACTTTTCGTATGGGGCGCGGGCGATGCCTTTTTCAGTGATGATCGCCGCGACGTATTTTGCTGGCGTCACATCGAATGCGGGATTCTCGACTTCAACTCCGTCCGGGACCATTTGCTTGCCGGCGATGTGCGTCACCTCTCTCGAATTGCGCTGCTCGATGGGAATCTTGCTGCCATCGGGTGTCTCGAGGTCGACGGTCGAAATGGGGGCGGCGACATAAAAGGGAATCCCGTGCTCCTTGGCGAGAACGGCAACCGTGTAAGTTCCGATTTTGTTGGCGACATCGCCGTTGGCCGCAATGCGGTCGGCACCGACCACGATGGCTCCGATCTTGCCCTGCTTCATCATCGCACCGGCCATGTTGTCGGAGATGACCGTCGTGGGAATTCCGTCTTTCATCAGTTCCCACGCGGTCAGGCGCGAGCCTTGCAGGAACGGGCGGGTCTCATCGGCGTAGACGTGGATCTTCTTGCCTTGCTCGACGGCCGCGCGAATCACTCCGAGCGCCGTGCCATAGCCGGCGGTAGCGAGCGCTCCGGCGTTGCAGTGCGTGAGCACGCCGCCGCTTGATGGCATGAGCGTAGCACCGTGGCGGCCCATGGCCTGATTGGCGGCGATGTCTTCGGCGTGCATGCGCTGCGCTTCTTCGATGAGGGCCTGCTTGATTTGCGGGATCGGGCGAACGCGCAGCGTTTCGAATTTATCCTGCATGCGGCGGATTGCCCAGAAAAGATTGACGGCGGTTGGGCGAGTCTGGCGGATGGCTTCGCAGATCAGGTCGAATTCTTTTTTGAGTTCGCCGCCGCTCTCGGCTTTCGAATTCTTTACGCCGAGCGCGATGCCCATGCCCGCCGCCACGCCGATGGCGGGCGCCCCGCGAACGACCATGGTGCGGATAACATCGGCGACCTGCTGATGGGTGGTGCAGGTTACGTAAACTTCCTCAGTGGGCAGCTTCGTCTGGTCGATGAAGACTACTCCGCGATCGGTCCATTCGAGAGTTTGAATCATGATCAGTTGGTCGTTGGTCCTTCGTCGTTGTTTGTTTCCGCGCATTTCAAGTCGAAGACAACTTACAGATTAACGGATAATCGGGACGTGCGGGGCCGTGTCTTCCGGCAAAATTCCGCGGATGCGCGGGTCGTCGGCCACTTCGATCGCCTGTTTGTAGGGCCGGAATCCGCATTTCATATAGAAGGGCATTGCGGACGCCGCGTCCAGATTGCAAGTGTGCAACCAGATGCGCGCCGCCGGCTTTTTCCATGCCTCGGTCGAGCAGCGCATTCATGAACGGGCGCCCCAGACCCTTGCCGATGGCTTCGGGAAAGAGCCCGAAGAATGTGATTTCCACATCCGGAGGGTGCGAACGGTCCAGTTCCGCCATGCCGATCTCGCGTCCCTCGTGCTCGGCCACGAACAATTCGTTGGCGTGGCTATTCAACACCGACGACAGTTGTTCGTCCGTCATCTCGAGGCGGCTGAACCAAAGCCATTGTGAACCGGCCCGGCGATAGAGCGCGCGATACCAGGCAAGGTCGGGAGTTATCACCGGACGCAAGTGGACATAAGTTCGGCGAAAGTTGGATCGACGAAGCAGCTGCCGGCGCAGGTCGTTCGCGCATTTCGAGAAAGGTCACAATAGACGCGATTTTCCCGGGCGCGAGGTCGGTGAAACCGTCTGGGATGGTTGAGGTCATCGCGATTGCGTTATGCGTTGTTCGCGGCCAGATGTTCTTTTCTCACCTCGAGCGCGGTAAATATCGAGATGAAGGGCGCCGGCGCAGCGGCCTTTTCGACGTTCGGACGGCCGTGGGCATCCTGGCGCTCGACCAGACACATCACGCCGACGACTTCGAAGCCGAAGGCGCGGGCCGCTTCGATGGCGTCGATTGTTGAGGCCCCTGTTGTGCAGACGTCGTCAACAATTACGACCGGCGCGCCTTTCTCACGGAAGCCCTCGATGCGCTGGCCAGTGCCGTGCTGCTTCTCGGATTTTCGGACGAGAAAGCCGTGCAGCGTGCCGCTGGTAACCGCTACGGCGACAACAATCGGATCAGCACCCATGGTCAATCCGCCGATGGCCGCTGGCTCCCATCCCTGCTCGCGGATTTCGTCGAGAAAAACCTGGCCAACCAACTGGCTGCCACGGGCGTCGAGCGTGGTGGTACGGCAGTCGATGTAATAGTCGCTGGTTGCGCCGGACGACAATTTGAACTCGCCGAGGCGGAACGACTTGGCGGCCAGCATCTCCAAAAGCTCTTGGCGCGGATTAGACATGAATTTCTACGATAGCAGAAAAGAAGTCCTCGGTTCCCCAGTTCTCAGTTCGCACGGTTAGATCCATTTTCTTAGATAACTGACAACATGCGAACTGTTACTGGTTCAGCTTCTCCAGATGCCGGAACCCATCTGTCCCGAAGAACAACAGCGCTGTAATGGTTCCGTTATAAGCGACGTGGACGACCAGACTCGCGGCAACAGAGTTCTTATACGCCCGCACCATTGTGAGGACGACTCCTACCAGGAAAATTACCAAAACTGGTCCCCAGGCATACATCAGCTGCGAGCCGTGTAGGAGCGCGAAGGCAAATCCTGTAATGAAGATGGCAGCCGTCATGCCGACTCCGCGCGCCAATACCGGATAAAGGAAACCGCGGAAGAAGAGTTCTTCCATCAGTGGTGCGAGCGTGATGCCGAAGATCCCGAGCGCCCAGGCTTCAGCAGGTGTGCGGAAGAAGGTGTCGATCGGGAGATTCTTTGGAATCGGCAGGCGGCTGGCAAGGAGTTGAAGCGCGATCGAAAGTACAACTCCGACGAGAGCATAAACCGCAGGAAACGCGGGCCAGTTCCAATGAATCGCGTTCAGGAAGTCGGGCCGGAGACGCTCGCGCGTAACCAGGATGTACATGTAGGAAAGCACGAGCAGATAAGCGACCCCCTGACCAGCGACAACCACGAGTGGAATGCGCGCGATGTAGCCGATGGAAGAGTGCGGGTAAATCCAGTAGCGCGCGACCAGCAGCACCGCGAAAACTCCGGCGAAGAGGGCGACGATGGTCAGGACAGCGAGACGGAGAACGTCGAAGCCGTTCCACGCCGGATCGGGGGGCGTTAGCGCCGCATCCGGCGCGGCAACGAAACCCATTGCCGGAGAAATGATGGCGGGGGGCGCGAGAGGCGTTAGCCCCGAGGTGTTTGCCGGTCCGGCCTGCTCGCGAGCGGCTGTGTCCACTTCGTGTGGCTCGGATGCTCTGCCGAGATTTGAATTCTCCGGGAATGCGTTCACGCGGATTCCTGCCGGCTCGTTTCTGGAGCTTCTCGTCGGGCAGAATGGTTCGCTTCGGAGCCGTTCATCGCCGAGACATTCTTACTAGAACCATTTGAGCCATTGAAGTACGCGGCCAGTTCCTGCCCGGTGTATGACTTCTTGATTCGCGCAACCTGCTCCGGGGTTCCCTGGGCCACCAGGCGTCCGCCTTCTTCGCCGCCTTCCGGGCCGAGGTCGAGAATCCAGTCCGCGTTGCGAATTACGTCCATATTGTGCTCGATGATGATCACCGTATTGCCGAGATCGGTCAGGCGATGCAGCACGTCGAGCAGTTTGCGCACGTCGTCGAAATGCAGGCCGGTGGTGGGCTCGTCGAGAAGATAGAGAGTCTTGCCGGTTTGGCGCTTGCTTAATTCGCGCGCCAGTTTGATGCGCTGCGCTTCGCCGCCGGAAAGCGTTACGGCGGATTGACCGAGATGAATGTATCCGAGGCCGACATCGACGAGCGTTTGCAGCTTCTGCCGCACCTGCGGAATGTTCTCGAGAATTGTCAGCACGTCAGAGACGGGCATCTCGAGCAGGTCCGCGATCGAGTATCCGTTATAGCGGACGGTCAGCGTTTCGTGGTTGTAGCGGTGGCCGCCGCAGAGTTCGCACTGTACGTACACATCCGGCAGGAAATTCATTTCGATGCGGCGCTGGCCTTCGCCCTGGCAGGCTTCGCAGCGTCCGCCGGAGACGTTGAACGAGAAGCGGCCGGGCTTGTATCCGCGCTCGCGCGATTCCGGCAGCATGGCAAAGATGTCGCGGACGAGCGAGAAAATTCCCGTGTAGGTCGCCGGATTCGAACGGGGCGTGCGGCCAATGGGCGATTGGTCGATGCGAATGACTTTGTCGATCAGTTCGCTGCCCGTGATCGATTTGTGCTCGCCGGGTTCCTCGCGCGAGCGATAGAGTTGACGAGCGAGCGCGCGGTAGAGAATGTCATTGACCAGCGTCGACTTGCCCGAACCGGAAACTCCGGTGACAACTGTCATCACGCCGAGAGGGAAGATGACGTCGAGATTTTTGAGATTGTTCTGGCGCGCGCCGAGAATCGCAATGGCTTTGCCGTTCGGGCTGCGGCGCTCCGGAAGCATGGCAATGCGCTGGCGTCCGGCGATGTAGGCGCCGGTGAGGGAGGCGGGCTCATCCATGATCTGCTGGGGCGTGCCGCTGGCTACGAGCGCACCACCATGGCGTCCCGCGCCGGGGCCGAGATCGATCACATAATCGGCGCGGCGGATGGTCTCTTCATCGTGCTCGACGACGAGTACAGTGTTGCCTAGATCGCGCAGGTTTTCGAGCGCGGCGAGCAGACGTCCGTTATCACGCGAATGCAGGCCGATGGAAGGCTCATCGAGTACGTACAACACGCCGCGAAGTTTGGACCCGATCTGCGTGGCGAGCCGAATGCGCTGGCCTTCGCCGCCGGAGAGTGTCGCCGCCGACCGGCCGAGCGACAAATAGCCGAGGCCGACCGCGTGGAGGAATTCCAAGACGCTCGATGATCTCGTGGAGAATGCGGCCGGCGATGGTCTCGTCGCGGCCGGTCAGCTTGATCTTTCGAGCCGTTTCGAGCGCTCGCGCGATTGGCAATGCCGTGAACTCGGCGATCGACATGCCGTTGACCTTCACCGCCAGGCTCTCCGGACGCAGGCGCGCTCCATGGCAAGTAGGACACTCCGTCGCCGACATGTAATCGAGCAAATATTCGCGATAGCCCTCGGAGGTTGTGCCTTCCAGATTTTGGCGGAGGTGACCAATCACCCCGAGGAAGCCGGTTCGGCCGCCACGCACGTTTTCGCCATATAGCAGGAGGTTCTGAATCTTCTCGGGGAGTTTTTCGAACGGGGTGGAGAGATCAATGCTGTAGGCCTCGGCCACCAGTCGCAAACTGTGAATCAGATTCTGCGATGCGGAACCCGGACCGAGCCCGCCGTCCAGCAAGGGCTTCGACCAGTCGACGATGATTTTTGCGGGATCAAAATCGTACCGGCTGCCAAGCCCGTGGCATTCCGGACAAGCTCCGTAAGCGCTGTTGAAGGAGAACGAGCGCGGCTCAAGCTGCGGGACGCTGATGCCGCAATCGGGGCAGGCGAGCAGGGAAGAGTAAAGCGTTTCCTCTCCGTTAACGACCGCGACCAGAACCAGCCCTCCGCCCAGCTTCATGGCCAACGAGACGGAGAGATCGAGGCGATGCTCGATGCCGGGCTTGACGAGCAGGCGATCGACGACAACTTCGATCGTGTGGTTCTTGCGTTTGTCGAGTTGAATTTCGTCTTCGAGACTGACCAGTTCTCCGTCGACGCGCGCCCGGGTGAAGCCGTGCTCGACGAGTTTTTCCATCTCTTTCTTGAACTCGCCTTTGCGGCCGCGAACGATGGGCGCCATGATCATGACGCGGTCGTCTGGCGTGAGCGCCATCACGCGCTGCACGATCTGATCGGCGGACTGCCGGCTGATGGGCTTGCCGCATTTGGGACAGTGAGGCAACCCGATGGACGAATAAAGCAACCGAAGGTAGTCGTAGATTTCTGTGATCGTGCCGACGGTGGATCGCGGGCTGCGGCTGGTGGTTTTTTGCTCGATCGAAATCGCCGGGCTGAGGCCGTCGATGGAGTCTACATCGGGCCGCTCCATCTGATCGAGAAACTGACGGGCGTAGGCGGAGAGCGTTTCGACGTAGCGGCGCTGCCCTTCGGCATAGATGGTGTCGAAGGCGAGCGACGACTTGCCCGAGCCGCTGAGACCGGTGATGACAGTCAAGGTGTTGCGAGGGATCTCGACGTCAATGTTCTTCAGGTTGTGCTGGCGCGCCCCGCGCACCGAAATCTTGGTGATGGCCATTTAGCGACGACACTTATGGACTTCCGTAACGTGGACGGGTCCCCAGAAATGTTGGAGAGTGAAATTACGCAGCTCTACTCCGTATCTTAGTTGCTAACAGGGGTCGGGTCAAACGCAGGATAAAGTTAAAATTTGCGGCCAAAAGACCCATGAAAGCCGCAATTAAAGGCTAATTTATCGTGGACGCACTTTTTGTGGCTTTCTTGGTAAGCGGTACCGCAATCATATCGGTTGGTTTGGGAGTTCTTGGAGCCTATTACGCGATTACCGGCCTCTTGGCCGCAGTCAATCCTACCCGGCCCACGCATTTGGTGCGAACCCTCGTGCCTCGTCAAAGCCAGGCGAGCGGCGACTAAGCCGTCTTTGCCAATCCTCCAAAACGATCGCCTCGCGAGTGTCTAGTCTTGCGGAGGCTGCTGCGGCTGTGGCATGGCTCCAGGCGGCCGCTGTCCATTACGAATCATCTGAAGAATCTGCTCTGGAGTCCTGGGGCCGGCAGTTAGGCTGATTGCCCTGGTCACTGCTGTCGCCATCTGCGGCTGTAAATTGGGCTGGACCATCCCGCCGGGAGGCGCGGGCTGCGGCTGGGCCTGATCGGCATCGTCGTCTTTATCGTCCGCCGAGTCGTCCGAATCGTCGGCGCTATCATCGTCCGCAGCGGCCGGTTGCGGATTGGCTCCTGGCTGCCGATTCCGGAAAGCGGGCAGTGCGCGGCCGGGTACGAACTGCTGTTGCTGCATTTGTTCAAATGGAGTTGGTGTCTGGGGAACCGGCGGATTATTCACGGCGGTTTGGAATGTTCCCCCGGCTCCCGAGGGCCGGGACGTGAGCATGACCTCGGAAACAGCAGCCGGGTCGGAGGGCGAGCCCAGCATCACGTAGTTAAAAGAAGTTCCATTTAGCAGGGTGGCAAGCACGGAGCGAGGAGATCCCGGACCGAGCGCCACCACGACGCGCTCATTGGCGCCTGCCGGTGGAACATCAATAGTCGCCCCCGTCACCTTGTGGACCTCGCGCAGAATATCGCCAAGCGTGGCATTCTGGGCTGCGATCGAGAGCTGGCCGTTATTGTAGAGGACTTTAGGCGGGGCGGCCGGCAGTTGATCCATCGGCACCTGGGCCAGCGGCCCCGGCGGAAGCGGCGGCAGAACCAGTGCAGGTGTCGGCTTCTTACGGGCTTTGTGGCGAACAGCGGGAGGTTGCGTCGTGCCTTGATCCACGGCAAACGCGGAACAGGTGAGTATGACGGCCAATAATAACGATCCCGCGACAGACCATCCCCGCAGCTGTGAACGCAACATTTGAGTTTTCCCGTAGTGCTCAAGCGGGAGCCAGCGCGTGGCGCCCGCTGACGCCCCACTTGATTTTACCATTGGAGAGGGAACGCGATTGCGCCAGTTTCTTGCGTGTTTTGTTACGAGGGGAATCTGGCTTGACGCTTTTAGTCATCTGATTTGAGGACTTAAGTAATCCATCCGGCGGTAGAATGCGGAAGGAGGCTTTGCCGTGCGTCACAGAGCAGAAACAGAGCTTCGGAAGTGGTGGTTTTTCGTTGTTTGTCTGGCACTCCTGATTCTCCCCGGGACAGCTCATTCACAAACCTGCCTGTCGGCATCCGACATGCCTGACCCGTTACGGTCGGGTCTGGAGGTGGCCGGCCGGCACTATTTTGAGACTATCGGCGCACGGAGATGTAGCCGGGCTCCGGCAAAACTCGATCCCTTCGCTTGCCGGGAATTTCAGCGGAGTTGAGGCGGCGGTGAAGGATAATGCAGACGCTTTCGCCGGGGCGCATGCCGATAGTGCGACCGCCATTCCTGTTGACCGCCGAGGGGCCCGAACCTCTGCCGCGAGCCGAGTTCCTGTGCGGCGTATTCGGCAAGACCGGACAGACTGCCGATAGCGCGGTCTTTGTTCTGAACAATCTGCCCCCGGGAAAATACGGCATCGTGATTCTCGACGTGAAAGGCGGAAAAGAAGGGCGCACTCTGACGATGATTCTGCAACAGGCCGGCAACGATTGGAAACTGGCGGGCTACTACGTACGTCCGTCCGAGGCGGCGGGGCACGACGCCGCATGGTATGCGGAGAAAGCTCGCGAATACAAGAAAGAAATCCCAAAACCATAATGCCTGGCTCTATTTCCGCGAGGCGATCGCGCTCAGTTCGCCGGTGGACTTCATGAGCACGCTTAATAGCGACAAGCTGTACGACGAAACACAGACGGTTCAGCCCGCGGATATGCCGGCCAACGGCAATGCCGTTGATCTGAGCGCGGCCGGAAGGTCGTTTCATATGACGGAGATTTTTCCGCTGGCCGTCGGCGACGACCTGGATGTGGTCGTCAAGTATTCATCCCTTGACATTTCCAATACGCAAAAGACTTTTCAGGACAACATGGCGTGTGATCAAGGGCCTGGTCGCGAAGTATCCGGAACTGCGGGAGGCTTTTGCCGGCGTGGTTGCACGTGCCGTCACGCCTTCAGGACAGGATTACGGCTCCATGCTTCCGATGAAAGAGATTAAGTAGCGGTCTTCACCGTGATTGCGTCTTCCAGGGTGCATTCTTCCGGCGCTTTGTCCTGGCGCAGCCCCATGAACACCGGCGCCCGCAGCTTCATTCCACCTTCGGTCGTTTCGTGAGTCCACTCTGTGAACTTGATTTCGGCGACCAGTGTGGGTTGCACGAAGTGTACTTTTCTTAGTCCGCCGATTTCGCCGTAGAAGGGATTCTTGCTGGTCGCGAGGGGCATGAGCGTTTCGAACATCTCCTTGAGCGTTTTCTGATCGAAGCCTGTGCCCGCCTGCCCGACGTGGATCAGGCGCTTCTGCTTGTCGTAGAGGCCAAGAACGAGCGAACCGAAATAGGTGCGGCTGCCTTCGGGATCGGTGTAGCCTCCAATGACGCACTCCTGACGCTGCGTAATTTTAATTTTGAGCCAGTCGCGGGAGCGCGTTTCCACGTACGGACTGTCACGTTTCTTGGCCAGAATTCCTTCCAGTCCCTTTTGCGCGGCGACCTGAAAAAGCGCGAGGCCCTTCTCCGGATAATGGTCGGAAAACTTGGCGACATCTCCGTCGGTGATTTGTTCGCGGAGCAACTGTTTGCGTTGCTCGAGCGGGACACGGCGTATGTCGAGGTCGTCGACGTAGAGAAGGTCGAAGGCGTAGTAGATGACTGGCACGCCCTGCCGTCCAGGAAGGCGCGATTTTCCCGGGCGAAAGCCAGTGCGCTGCTGCATCAGGCTGAATGACGGCCGGCCTTCGTCGTCGAGTGCCACGATCTCTCCGTCGAGAATGGCGCGGCGGGCTTTGACGGACTGGGGCAGCGTCGCAAGCTCGGGGTACTGCTTCGTGAGGTCGTTCTGATTGCGGGAGACGAAGCGAACATGGCCGTTGTCGATGAACGCCACCGCGCGGTAGCCGTCCCATTTGATTTCGAAGAGCCAATCGGGATTGTCGAAGGGCTTCTCGATGGCAGTGGCGAGCATGGGGTAAATCGCGGTCGGCATCGGTTTGCGGACCGCGCCCGACAAGCCTTTGATCGCTGAGGTCGCGGAGGAGTTTACGGATTTCGCGGAGGCACTCTTATTCTTGACTGTCTTTGTGCTCTGGCTTTTTGTTCCGTTCTGTCTCTGCGGATTCAGCGCTCTCCGAGGTTAAGGCTTTTTTTTTACCGGCAGCTTTCTTGCGATCAGCTTTCGCGACGGCATCGGCCAACCATGCGGCTTTGAGTTTGCCGCGAGTCGCAGGCCGGCTACTGGTCCACTCCGCCGAATCCTCGTCGCCGCCGATCTGGGCCATCGTGCGCTTTGTAAGTACAGACGTGTCGTACTTGTCGATGTCGAAACCGGAAATGACCTCGTCATCTTTCTTCTTGATCAGAAGCCATTCCGTTCCCTTGCTACCGGGGCGCCGTCCCTTGATGTGGATGAGTGCGAAGTCGCCTTTGAGACGCTTGCCACTCAGACGAAATTTGAGATCGCCCTTGGCCAGCATCGAATCCGCATCTTTGTCGGTTCCCGGCACGTATTGCCCATCGACCGGCACTGGCGAGAGCGGTTCCCAGGTGCCCACATCCCACACCATGACCGTGCCGGCTCCGTAATTGCCTTCGGGGATGGTGCCTTCAAAATCGAAATAGGAAACAGGATGGTCCTCCACCTGCATGGCCAGCCGTTTATCGTTCGGATCGAGCGACGGCCCCTTGGGCACAGCCCACGATTTCAGCACGCCAGCCATCTCCAGGCGAAAATCGTAGTGCAAGCGCGTAGCGCGGTGGCGCTGCACTACGAAGCGGTGCTTCGACTTCTTTTCGATCTTGGGAGGAGGCTCGGGTGTGTCTTCAAAGCGCCGTTTTCGCTTGTACTCGTCGAGCGACATGGTGGCTATTGTAATGCGAAGCGCTATCAGGAGGTTGCCGCGTGACGGGTTGGATCGCTCGTGCGGCAGCTGATAAAGCTATACTGATTCGTTTTGAAGGAGACTCCGAATGAAATCGCGCGCGTGTAACGCCAGATCGCTGATGATCGTTCTGTTTCTTTTCTCGTGCGCTGCGTCCCTGACGGCTGAGATGCCGCAATTTTTGCGCGACAAAGTCGATGACCTCGCCCGCAAAACGCTCTCCGAGACCGGCGTTCCAAGCGCATCCATCGCCATTGTGCAGGATGGTGCCCTCACCTACGTTCACGCCTACGGCGACGGCAGCATCGAACCGCATAAAGCCGCGGCTCCCGCCATGCGCTACAGCATCGGATCGATCAGCAAACAATTCACCGCCGCTGCGATTCTGCTTCTTGCTGAAGACGGCAAGTTGTCGCTCGACGATCCGGTCTCGCGCTTCGTTCCGAACCTGACACGCGGCAACGAGGTGACGATTCGCGAGTTGCTCTCGCACACTTCCGGCTACCAGGATTACTGGCCGCAGGATTATGTGATGCCATCGATGCTCCAGCCGGTTACAGCCGACAAAATTCTGGATCAGTGGGCGCGCAAGCCGCTTGATTTCGATCCCGGGACCGATTGGCAATACAGCAACACGAATTTCGTCATCGCGGGGTTGATCGTGGAGAAGGCTAGCGGCAAACCGCTGCTGCGATTCTTGAGTGATCGTATTTTCTCGCCGCTCGGCATGAAGAGCGTCATCAACATTGACCAGGACCGCCTTACGGAAACAGACGCTACCGGCTACATGCGCTATGCGACCGGCCCTCTGCGGCCGTCGCCGAAGGAGGGAAAGGGCTGGTTATTTGCCGCTGGCGAACTAGCGATGCCCGCGGAGGACCTTGCCAAGTGGGACATCAGCATGATCAATCAGTCGCTGCTCAAGCCCGCCTCTTATGCGGCGATGGAGCGCGAGACGGTATTGAAGAATGGACTTGGCACGCACTACGGCCTCGGCGTCGGAGTGCGCCGGGAACTGGCAAACCGGGCGATCGAACATGGTGGAGAGGTTTCCGGTTTTACCGCGCAGAATCTGGTTTTCCCTGACAAGAAAATTGCTGTGGTCGTCCTCACCAACGAAGATGCGGTTTCTGCTTCCGGTGACCTGGCTACAAAAATCGCGACATTGCTTTTCCGCGATCCCGATGCGGCGCGGCAGGAAGAGCAATCCAAGATGATCTTCGCGGGGCTACAACAGGGGAAAGTCGACCGCTCGTTGCTGACCGACAACTGCAACGCCTATTTCACCGAGCAGGCCCTCAAGGATTTTGGCGATAGCCTCGGTCCTTTGGGCGCGCCTACGGAGTTTACACAGACAGCGAAAAGCGATCGCGGAGGTATGACATTTCGTCTCTTTGAAGTAGGCTTTGCGCACAAAACGCTGGAAGTCTGGGAGCGCATCATGCCTGACGGCAAGATTGAGCAATATCAGGTGACGGCGAAATAGGCAGAGTGTGAGTCGCGAATATCCAGACAAGCCGTTTATCGGCGTAGGCGCCGTGATTGTGCAGGACAATCGCGCGCTCCTTATTCGCCGCGGCCAGCCTCCGCTTCTCGGCGAGTGGTCATTGCCGGGAGGTGTGCTCGAATGTGGTGAAACTTTGCGCGAAGCGACGATCCGCGAGGCGCTCGAGGAAACTGGCCTCGTCGTCGAAGTCGGCGAAATGCTCGGCGTGTACGAGCGCATCATTCGCAGCGATGATGCGCGCGTGCGGTACCACTATGTGCTGATCGATTTTCTGTGCCGCAAGGTTGCGGGAGAGTTGAAAGCGGGAAGCGACGCGGCGGAGGCAGGATGGTTCACACGCGAGGAATTGCCGGCCCTGAAGCTCGCCTACGACGCGAATGACGTCGTGCGCAAGGGGCTGGAAAAAGGTTGAACGTGTATGAGGTAAAGAGCGGAGGTTCGAAACCGGCCGAACCTCCGAGCGCTGAGCGTGTGGTCCCACCTCTGTAATCTGATCTCTAACCTCGCTAATCTGCCATCTTTGCAATGTGGATCGCGAATCCAGTCTTCGGCAGCAGCGATGTCAGTTCGAAAACTTTGAAGCCGTCGCCGGTAATTTCCGTCTGCTTATATACTCCCGGCTCAATGTCAGATGTCTCGTGTCGAGCTTCGAGCGTATCCAGAAACTTTTGTGCCTCTTTCGCCGAGACCTGGGCGGCCTTCGCACGTGTGATCACCGCTTCGGTGGCATAGGATCGAACGAGCTTCGGCCAGTATTTTTGGAGCAATTGCGTGCTGGCAAAGATATCAGCCCAGACGATCTCCCCGTTGACGGCGACCACCACGCCGACTGCGTTCTTGTCGCGCAGCTGGTGAACCACACTTTCGTAGTTACGCTCGACCGGCCCGGCGACGGAGTCAACCTGTTTCTGAACGTCTTTGTCCTCCATCACTCGAGCATAAGACGACGTCTTAGTCATTTCAGGGGAGGGGCTAGCGCCATTAACGACCACCATTTCGGACATCGCCTGCTTGGTCTTTCCGACCTGATCCCAGACCTGCTGCTGGTTCTTCGCAGCCATCGCGCCGGCTCGCACGCTCGGCGAGGCGACGACACCCCCGGCCACGCCGCCAGCCCGGCCCGCGCTGAAGTCGGCCTTGCCGTTTGCCGCTACCCAGCGCCCCGGCTCGACGCAGAAAACGCTAAGGTCGACCGGATCGCTCTCGGGCGGAACGATGCGATCTTTACCGATAACCCGATCCTGCTTGCCGCCAGTTACTATCTCTCCCGCGAGAAGTAACAGCGGTCGCTTCGAGTTATTAACCAAGACAAGGCGATTGACCTCCGCGTCACGCACCGGAGGCGTGATCCTGGAATCGCCCGGATGCCGGCGAATCAAGCCACGCGCCTGTCCGGCCTCGGTGACGACTACATCGCCCGAGCGGATGCCTTCATCCAGCGTAATGAAGTCGCCCGTATCGTAGGACTTGCTGGAAACGACAGGGAAGACGGTGAGATTGCCGCTGCGAATGGGTTCGAGAAGCGAATAGCGCGAGGTTTGTGGCACTTCGCCCGCCGGTAGCGGGCTTGAGACTAAAGCGGTGATTCCAACTAACGACACTACTCCTGCAACGGCGACGAACAAGCGCATGACGAGCCTCCAATTTGTTGCCGACTGGTTACCTATGCCGACTACTATGAAGACTGACTCTATTAAAGACACCACTCCCGTCGTGCGCGTTCCCGCCCTTAGCCCGGCACGCCAATGATGGAGCGTGCCGGGGTCAGATTCGCGAACCTTCCAGGAGTGTCTAGCTCGCTGATTCGAGAACGTACGATTTACGATCTCTTGCGTCTAAAAAATTGTTAGCATCATTCTGAGATAGTGCTGTGTAGAACGATGTTTTGTGGGACGATGCTCTGTACGAAGATGTTCCGGGAATGACGTTGCGCGCCCAACCAGGAGATACATCGATTGCCGCAGAACTCTATCTGCGCAGCGGCGCCGCTGCCTATGGCGTCAGTGCCGAGCAATTCGCCGTAATCCTCGACGACATTCAGCGCAAGTATGTGCCAAAGGCATCAGCCGAAGAGAAGGCCGATTTCTGCGCGGCGTTGCGTCTCGAAGAATTGGCGCTGGCGCGCGCCTGTGCCGCCGGCAACGAGCGCGCGTGGGAAGACTTCATCAGCCGCTATCGCCAAAAGCTGCACGGCATGGCGCTGCATATTACGCGGGATGGCGCGCATGCCGCCGAACTCGCCGACTCGTTGTTCGCCGACTTATACGGAGTGAGCGCGCGCAACGGGGTGCGGAATTCAAAGCTCGTCTTCTACACCGGGCGCGGATCGCTCGAAGGCTGGCTGCGCACGGTGATGGCGCAGGAGTTCATCAATCGCTACCGCAAGCAGAAGCGTTCCGTCAGCCTCGAAGAGCAGACCGAGGAGGGCGTACAGTTTGTCGCTAAAGATCCGGAACCGCCCTGTCCCTCCGATCCGCGGCTCGAAACGGCCACCGACCAGGCGCTGGCCGAACTTTCGCCAGAAGACCGGTTCACGCTGGCGTCCTATTATTTGGATGGGCGAACCCTGGCCGAGATTGCACGCTCGCTGGGACTGCATGAATCAAGCGTAAGCCGGCGCCTCGACCGGCTCTCAACCGGGCTCCGAAAGCGTATTCTGGCGGGTCTGCGGGAGCAGGGAATGAGCCATGCCCAGGCTACCGAGGCCTTGGAGGCTGACGTTCGAGATATTACCCTCGATTTGAGGTCACGTTTGATGCAAGATTCGGGAACTACGACGTTCCCTAGGAGAAAGATTGCTCCCGACGGAAGTACCGATTGACTGAAGCAGAAAGAATGAAGAATGCCTGACGTTCCAAAAATCGTGCAGCATCGGTTAAGAGCCGCCGTGCCGGAAGAGACACATCCGGAAGCGGATGTTCTGACCGCGTTCGCCGAGCAGGCCCTGCCGACGTCGGAGCGGGACGGCGTATTGCAACATCTTGCACTCTGTGCTGATTGCCGCGATGTGATTGCGCTGGCTTTGCCCCCAATGGAGACAACGATACGACCGGTCGACGCGGAAGAAAAGGAAGCCGTCGTTGCCAGCGCGGTCGGGGGATATGCGAGCGCGGCAAGCACGAGACAGGACCGCAAGCCTGGTTTCAGGTGGGCAGGTTTGGCTTGGGCCAACTTGCGATGGGCGGCATTGGCGGCCGGGATTGCGGTCGCCGTCTTGGTCATGCGTCCTGTATTGGAGCACTCCGGGAAGACGAATGAGCCAAAGATTTCCGCTGTGAGCAAACCCGCGCCGGCAATGAATCCTGTTGGCGCCCTAGAAGTTGTCAATGGCGCCTTGCCCAAGGGTCCGAGGTCGCAAAGAGTACGGCCGGCGCTGCTAATTCCAAGAAAATCGGCTCCATGAGAAGAGATGCTGCGCCCGCTCCCGGGACGGCATTTGACCTCCGCGCCCGCAGTGCCGTACGGCCGGGTGTGGCGGGCAAAGACGCGCCCAACAAGTCGGCGTCGGGTCTGGTAGTACCGGGCGCATCCACGGAAGCGGTGGAGGTCGAAGCCGCCGCGGTTCCTCCGTCGACAGCCCCGTCCATCCAATCCAGTGAGAATGCGAATGTGATCGCGCGGAACGAAATGCCCGCGCTTCAGAACGCGCCGGACATCACCAAGGCCAAGCCCGCGCTCGACGAATTCGCGGGAAAGGCGCCGCAAGAAAGGCCGCAAGAAAGATCGATGCAAAAGGCGCTTCCATCTGCGATGGTGACTGCCGCGGCGTCAACGCTCGTGAAGCAAAGCACGAGCTGGATCATTGCGGACGGTGCTCTCCAGCGTTCGATCGACGGCGGCCAAACCTGGCGCCCCGCAATGCGAGCCACCGCATGCCTTGCTCTGTTTCGCAAGTCAGGGCCAGGAGATTTGGGCCGGAGGGCAGGCGGGCACACTTCTTCATTCGACTGACAATGGCGCGACATGGAATACCGATCGCCGTCGCTTTCAAAGGCCAGCCGCTCACTTCAGCCGTCACCCATATCGACGTGCCCAGCCCAGAACAGATCGTCATTACCACTGAAAATCACGAGACCTGGAGCAGTGCGGACAGCGGTAAGACGCTGGGAAAAGAAGTAATTCCAGCCTCTCTTAATTCCCCTCATTTCAGACAGCAATTCGCGCAGGTGATCGCAAATTTGGTCCAACAAAAAAAGCGTCCTGAGCGGTTTGCTCAGGACGCTTTCGGCAGCCCTCCCCCAGAACTGCCAAACTACACGCTCATCCTAGGTCCTCATGGCCAGCATGTAAATGTCACTTCCGTAATGCCAGGCGTCTTGCCAGTACTCGCAGTTCAAGGTCCGCAAAGTAACCATTCTGCGGTTACCTGCGGAGCCAGTCGCTCCTATGCTGAAGCCGTGTTGGCCGTCTTGGGCGGGGCAAAAACAGAGTCAACCAGCGCGCCGATCTGATCCATGGAGGCATCGACGTCGAGCGTAAAGCGGAACAGATCCATGTCCGCAAGCGCCGGATAGCTGGTCACAAGATGCGCCCACGCCGTCTCCTGGGAAAAATTCACCGACATGATTTCGTTATATCCGTAGCCGAGACCGCGCACCCGGCAGAGCAGGTCGCTCAGGTGAACGAGGCAGACGAGCGGGTTAGCCGCCGCCATGAGATCGGGACGATGATGGGAGCCGACTGCTTCCGACAGTTCGCGCGAGAATCCCCAATGTTCGCAAAGCGCATTACCCGCATCTTCATGCGTGAATCCCAGAGTCTGCTGCTCGGAGACGTGCAACGGACAGCGTTCCATGACGGAGCTTTGCACGCATTCCCGGAACTTCGAGTTTTCGAGTACCGACATTACCAGGATTCCAATGTCGTGCAGTAAGCCTGCCAGGTAGGCCTTTTCGGGCTCAGCGTAGCCGATTTTGCTCGCCATCGTCTGGGTGACGAGGGCGCAGCCCAGCGAGTGGCGCCAAAAGGCGTTCTGATTCACCACCCATTTGTCGGGGGGAATCGTGCTGTTCATGCACAGACCAAAGAGGATGGAGCGCACGCGATCGATGCCGAGCATCATCACCGCACCGCGAACCGTCTCAACCATGCGGCAGCCGAAGAGCGGAGAGTTCGCTACGCGCAGACATTGCGCGGCGATCCCTCCATCGCGCGATACCAGTTGCACCACCTTCTCCATGGAAATGTCTTCGACGGGCATCCGCATCATGGAGAGCAACGGCTGAAGGATGGCCGGGGCGGTCGAAATCGAATCGAGCGTTGCGATTTGCGTGCGAAGCTGCGCGATCCGGGCATCATTCATGGCTTGCCTCCGGCCGGCGTTCCTGGGGTTGGCTTCCAATAAGCCGTAGTTCCCGGAAAGTGAACCAACTTGAATGCCTCATCGACCTGATACAGGGACTCGGCATGTCCCAGGAAGAAATACCCTCCCGGAAGCAGGTTGGTAAAGAAGTGCTGCACCACCCGCTTCTTCGATGCGATGTCGAAATAGATCAGAACATTGCAGCAGAAGATGACGTCGATTCCCTTCAGGAAAACCATCTTGCTGTCATCGCAGAGGTTGACGCGGTCGACGCGAACGTGCGAGCGCAGCAGGTCGTTGACTTCCAGCTTGTTGTTGCCGGCGTCACGGAAATATTTCCGGCGTTGTGCGTCGGTGACATTGCGCAGCGCATACTCACCGTAAATGCCGGCCTTTGATGCCTCCACTGAACGGGTATTCAGGTCCGTCGCCAGAATTTCAAAACTCCAGCCCGCCATCTGTTTTTCTTCCAGCAGAAACATGGCGAGTGTGTAGGGTTCTTCCCCGGTCGAGCAACCGGCCGACCATACCCGAACCCGCTTCAGCCCCAAAGCGGCCTTGGATTTCATGACTTCCGGGAGGATCACGTTGCTCATGGCTTCGAGTTGCGAAGGATGACGAAACATATAGGTTTCGCCAATCGTGATTTCGTCCAGCAATTGCCGCAATTCCGAGTCGCGATCGGCGCGGGTGGTGAGGCGGTCGAGATAAGCGGAGGGCGTGGCTGCGCCGCAGGCGGTCATGCGGCGCGCACAACTCGCGGTCAGCAGGTAAAGCTTCTGCTCGGAGTGGTAAATTCCCGAGATGCGATAGATCAGATCGCGGATCTTAAGATACGCCGGGTCGTGCGGAACGGCCGCTCGTGCTTCCGCTCCGGCCGGCGCCGCTAATTTCGGTTTTACTGCTTCGGTTGCCATGAACGTTTATTCGCGTCCCTTCGTTCCCCGTTCCATCTCAACGGGGCGCGGCAGTGGCGGCGTTTCTGCGAAAAATGACGCGCCGCAGAATCTCGTGCCCCAGGCTGTTCAGCGGACAAATCTTGTCCGCGAGATTGGCCGCCACGATGCTCCCCGGCATGCCCCAGACCACCGAACTGGCCTCGTCCTGCACAATTACCGAGCCTCCGGCATGGCGAATGGCGACCGAGCCGCGCGTGCCATCGGAGCCCATGCCGGTCATGACGACGGCCAGCACATTTTCACGGGCACTCTGCGCCACCGAGCGAAACAGCACGTCTGCTGCAGGGCGGACCGAATTCTCCTGCTGCCCCTGATTGAGGCCCAGAGTAAACTTAGTTCCCTGCCGCGTGACCGTCATGTGATAGTCGCCGGGCGCAATCCAGACTTGCCCTTTTTCGATTACCTCGCCCTCTTTTCCCTCCCGCACTGTAAGGGGAGTGAGGGTATCGAGGCGCGCGGCCAGCAACCGCGTAAACGATGGTGGCATATGCTGCACGACCACAATGGGCACCGGAAAATCCCCCGGCAACTGCGGCATCAACTCGCCGAGGGCGTTGGGACCTCCGGTGGAACTCGCAATCGCCACCAGGTCGATGCGGGTCGGTGGATTTTGAGACGCGAGGGCGAGAATGGGTGCCGGCACCGGCCGCGTTCCGCGCGGCGCGCACAGCGCCTTAATCTTGGGAATCAGTTCGTCGCGCACATAGGCGCAGGCGTTTTCGGGACTTCCTGACCGCGCCGGCTTCAGCGCGTAGTCGCTGGCCCCACGAGCCAGAGCCTCTACCGTCTTGGCCGCGCCCGGTCCGGTCAGCGTGCTGAACATGATAACGGGCAGACGTGGATTCACCTTGCGAATCTCCACCAGTGTCTGAATGCCATCCATCCCGGGCATTTCGATGTCGAGCGTGATCAGATCGGGCTTCAGCTCGAGAAGCGAGTGGAGCGCCATGCACCCGTCTCCCACCGCACCGGCCACTGCAATCTCCGGGTCTGCCGCCAATACATCAGCCAGCAAGCGGCGAATTACGGCGGAATCGTCAACGATCAATACACGGATGGGCGGCACGTCAGAGATCTCCTACCCTCATGGTTGTTTGCGAATGGCCGCGCCCGGTCTGGATCTCGGCCCCCGGACCCGGCAGTAGTCGTCAACTTCAGCGGGCGGCGGCCGCGCGTTTTACGGCGCCCGGTACAGTCCCATCTTTTCCTTCGGCCTCGCCAATCTTAAAGCGACCCACCAGTTCACGCAGTTCATTCGCCATCGCCGAGAGGTGCTCGCTCGCCTTCTGAGCCTCGCCCACGTTAGTCGAGGTATCCTGAGCCGCCTGCGCGACTCCCGTGATGTTCGAGGCGATGGTGCTGGCCCCGCGCGCCGCCTCCGAGACGTTGCGCGCCATCTCCCCGGTGGTCGCGCTCTGTTCCTCGACCGCGGTCGCAATGGTGGTGGAGATGCTGCTGATTTTGTCGATCACCTCGCGTATCCCGCCGATCGCGCTCACCGCGCCGGTTGTGTTCTCCTGGATGACCGTGATTTTGCCTTTGATCTCCTCGGTGGCTTTTGCCGTCTGCTTGGCGAGTTCCTTGACCTCGTTGGCGACGACCGCGAAGCCCTTGCCCGCCTCGCCGGCGCGTGCCGCTTCGATGGTAGCGTTCAGGGCCAGCAGGTTGGTCTGCTGGGCAATCGAGGTAATGACCTCGACTACCTTCCCGATCTCGGCGCTCGACTCGCCGAGTTTTCCTACCGTCTGGTTGGTGGACTGCGCGGCCGTCACCGCTTCCCCGGCCACCCGCGCCGCTTCCGTCGCGTTCTTGGCGATCTCGCCGATGGTGGCGTTCATCTCCTCGGCGCCCGAAGACAGCGTTTGCAGGTTGGTGTTTACCTGCCCGCCGGCTTCGGCCACCGTTCTTGCCTGAGCCGTCGTCTCTTCGGAGTTGGCCGTGATCTGCTGCGTGGTCGCCGACAGCTCGGCAGCGGCGGAAGCCAGCGTTTGCGCATTGCTCGCGATCGATTGCAGCGCTTCCTGCATCTTCTGCGCGGTCGTGTTCACGACATCCGCGATTTCCTTGAAGTCGCCCACGTAGCTGCCGCTCATGCGCGAGGTCAAGTCTCCGGCCGCCATCTCGGAGAGCACGCTTCTCATGTCCTGCAAGGGCGTGATCACCGCGTCCAGCGTCTTGTTCACGCCTTCCACGATCTTCCGGTAATCGCCATGGTGCTTGTTCCCGTCCGCCCGGGTCGCCAGCTTTCCTCCCACGGCAGATTCGACCAGCATCTCCGCGTCTTCAATCAGACCCTTCAGGCTTTCCATGACCAGGATCATCGACGGTACCAGTTCGTCCTGTTCGCTCCGCCGCCCGATCTTCTTGTACTCCGGCAGTTCCTCCAGGTTGCCTTGGGAGATATTCTTCAGTGTGCCGAGCACATGCTGAAATCGGCTTATCGTGTTGTTGACTGCGCCCGCCAGCTCTGCAAAGATACCCACATAGCTGCCGTTCACCTTGGTGCTGTAGTCATTGTTCTGCATCTTCTGGATCACGGCATTGGCCTCTTGCAATCCAGCCAGGCCATCGATGCAGGCATTCAGATTGTTCTTGATGACATTGAAATCGCCGCTGTAGTCATCCGTGATTTTCGGCGGAATGAGTCCTTTGCTGATCTTATCGACATAGTCAGCGGCCACGTTCAGCGGGCCAATCACCGCATCCAGCGTGTCGTTTACGCCTTCGACCACCTTGCGGTAGTCGCCTTGATGCTTGTTGACGTCGGCGCGCGTCGAGAGCTTGCCGTCGACGCCGGCCTGCGCGAGCAGCATGGCATCGGCAATCATCGCCTGGAGTGCCATTTTTTCTTTCGTGATGTCGGTGGCATACTTCACGACCTTGAATGGTTTTCCGTTGACGTCGAGGATCGGATTGTAGGAAGCCTGAATATAGACTTCCTTGCCGCCTTTGCCGATGCGCTTGAATTCGTCAGCCACGTACTCGCCGCGGTTCAGCTTCGCCCAGAATTCCTTGTACTCCGGACTCTGCCGGAAGGCCTCAGGCACGAACATGCTGTGATGTTTGCCCTTGATTTCGTCGAGCGTGTAGCCGAGTGCCCGCAGAAAGTTTTCGTTGGCATTACGCACCATGCCATCCATGCCGAACTCGATGATGGCAAGCGCCTTGCTGATCGCCGCCATCTGCCCGTCGTTATCCGCGATGCGCATCTTCTGCTCCGTGATGTCGGAGGCATACACCACAACTTTGAAGAGCTTGCCGGCGAGGTCGCGGATGGGGTTATACCAGGCCTGGTACCAGACCTCCTGACCGCGCTTGCCGACCCGTTTCGCCTCGCCCTGCACCGGTTCGCCTTGGGCAAGCTTGCCCCACAGGGTTTTGAACTGTTCGGAGTTGCGCGAGGCCTCTTCCACGAGCATCGAGTGGTGTTTGCCCTTGACCTCATCGAGCGTGTAGCCGAGCGGTTCGAGGTACTTCTGGTTGGCATAGCGAATGGTGCCGTCGAGCTCGAACTCGATCACCGCCTGCGCCCGGTGGATGCCCTCGATCTGCGCTTTATAGTCGGCATTCAGTTTTTCTAACTGCAGCTTCTCGGTGATCACCGCCCACGTGACCATGGTGCCGCACCACTCATGTTTGGAGTCGTAGATCGCTGCCAAGTTAAGTTCGAGAATCTCCTCACCGAGGCGGATATTGGCGGTGTGCGGAAAGTTGCGGTCCGAGGTCATGATCCGGCGCTGGTGCGCCGGGTCTTTGTGAAACAGGTCGATGGACTTGCCCACCACCTCGTCCGCTTTGCAGGGCAGAAGGCGTTCGATCGTCTTCAGGGTCTGCAGCGAGGTCTCGTTCATGTAAACAATGTTGAGGTCGCGGTCGGCGTACATTACATTGACCGGCACTTTTGCCAGCATGGAGCCGGAGAACCCGTTCCCTGCCTCCTTGGAATGCACTGCCCGGACTGCTTTTTTGCTCGCCATGGAATTGTTCCTTCCTCAAGATCGGCCGAAGCCGTCAGTCACCTTGCGACCTGCCATCCTCGTTCTTCTTCGTTCAACTCCTCCGCCCGCATGTTCTCTTCGGCGCTTGAAATTCAATTGCTGGGCGCATGCCCCGCGCTATCGATGCTCAGGGCCCGCTCTGTGTTCAAAACGAGCAGCAGTTGCCCGTCGAGCTTGTAGACTCCATCGACCAGTTCTTTCTGCTGCGCCAGCATGTTTTGCGGCGGAGCTTCGTAGCTTTCCTGCGCGACTTCAATGACGTCTCCGATTTCGTCCACCAGCAGGCTCACGGCGCCGTCGTCGGTGCGCACCACTACGTTCATCGGCAGCAGACCAGCCGCCCGATCAGGCATCCCCAGGCGTCTTCGCAAATCGATTGCGGTCACGATCTGCCCGCGCAGGTTGATGAGCCCGCGCACGACCTCCGAGACCAGCGGTACGTGCGTCATGTCGAGATAACGAATTACCTCCTGGACCTGCTCGACCGGCACGCCGAAGTAGTAGTTCTCGAGATAGAACGTGCTGAACTGCTTCGTGTTTGCCATGCTTTCTCCGCCGTCTATGTGCCCGCTGCCTGCTCGAAGAACGAAGGCTCAACCGCCCGCACCACGCCTTCCAAATCGAGCAGATCCGTTGTCCGCTGCTGAATCAGAGCCGAACCGAGCACGCCTGCTCTCCGGCCGGGCCGCTCCACCACCAGGTTTTCTTCCACGATGTCGAGAATGCGATCGACCACCAAGCCAACGCTCCGCCCGTGTTCGGTGTACACGACCACTTGTAGCGGAGATGCACTGCCCTCCACCGCCCGCGGGCCGGCACCGCACTCCACGACTTCGCCGACTCGCACCAGCGGCAGGATGTGCCCGCGGTATTGCACCACCTCCTGCCGTCCCGACAGCTCAATAGCATTACGTTTGAACTCCTCCAGGCGCGCCACCGAGGAAAGAGGAATCGCCATGCGTCCGTCGCCCGACTGGAAAAGAAGCAGGGTCTGGCGCGCGTCTCCCACCTGACGGGCGGTCTTCTCCTGTCTGGATTTCGCCTCCCGGCTCTCGCCAATCAGGTTGGCCCGCTGCGCCAGTCCGACAACGTCCAGAATGAGCGCGACGCGGCCGTCGCCCATGATGCTCGCCCCGGCAAAAACCTTTGCGCTCTTGAGTTTCTTGCGCAATGGCTTGACGACGATTTCCTCGGTGTCGTTGATCTGATCGACCACCAGGCCGAACTGCCGGTCCTCGGCGCGCAATACGACAATGTTGACCGCGCTCCGTTCGCGCGTCTTTTCCGGCAGGCGCAGTTCGTGATTCAGGTCGAGGAGCGGCAGGAGATTTCCACGCAGGCGATAGACCGGAGCACCCTGCACCATCTCGACTCGCTTCCATGCCTCTTCGCCTTCGAGCCCGACCAGTTCGAGCAAACTCACCTGAGGGATAGCAAAACGCTGCCCTCCCGCCGTTACAATCAGCGCGGGCACGATGGCGAGAGTCAGGGGAATTTTTACCTTTACGGTGGTGCCCTTTCCGGGAGCCGATTGCAGGTCGACCGTGCCGCCGATGCGCTCGATGTTTGTCTTCACGACATCCATGCCCACGCCGCGTCCGGAGACGTTCGTGACCTTCTCGGCGGTCGACAAGCCCGCCGCGAAGATCAGGTTCGCCATCTCCCGTTCCGTCAGGCGCGCGGCCTGATCGGAGCTGATCAGCCCCTTCTGCACTGCCTTCCGCACCACCTTTTGCAGATCGAGCCCGGCGCCATCGTCAGTGATTTCGATGTTGACCTGTCCACCTTCGTGGAACGCGCGCATCAGCAGCAGGCCCTCCGGATCCTTTCCGGCAGCGCGGCGCACCTCGGGCTGCTCGATGCCGTGATCGATGGCATTGCGCACCAGGTGCGTGAGCGGGTCCTTGATAGCCTCGATCAGTGTCTTGTCCAGTTCCGTCTCCTGCCCCTCCATCTGAATGCGTACCTGCTTATGGCAGGCGAGCGCTACGTCACGGACCGTCCGCGGAAAGCGGCTCCAAACGCTTCCGATCGGCTGCATGCGCGTCTTCATCACGCTCTCCTGCAACTCGCTGGCGATCAGGTTGAGCCTTTGCCCGGCGGTGACCAGGTCCGGACTCCTCGGTCTTTTTGGTGAATTGCAGAATCTGGTTCCGCGCCAGCACGAGCTCGCCCAACCAGGTTCATCAATTGGTCGAGTAGTCCGACATCGACGCGGATTGTGCTCTCGCTCGCGCCATGCGCCCTGCGTCTGTTGCGCCTTCAGCGCTTCGGCCGCCTCCTGCGATTTGACCACGCCCTGCTCGACCAGAATCTCGCCGGCATGACGCGGATCGCCTTCCGGCTGTTGAACGATGGCCTCGGATACTGAACCGGGGAGTGCTTCAGCGCGGCTCGCCGGAATGTCGCCGGGGGCCGGCTGATCTGACGCACCGGTACTGGCCTCCGCGGCCCGCGTCTCCGGCTTCGCCTCTGCCGGTTTCTCCGATTGCGCTCTTACTTCCTTGGCGGCGAGGGCCGCGGCGGAGTCGCTGTTTGCGCGACAGCAGGCGCGTCAAAGTCGCAATCAGCTCCTGATCGTTGCGCTCGCCTTCATTTCCCGACGCCTCGATGCTGGCCAGCATCTGGCGCACGGCATCAACCATGGCCAGAAGTGCGGTCGTCAGTTCCGGATGCAGGCTGAGTTGGCCATCCCGCAGTTTGGCCAAGAGACTTTCGCCCACATGGGCGACCGCCTCCAGTTTGCCGAACGCCAGAAATCCCGAGGTGCCCTTGATGGTGTGGATCGTGCGGAAGATGCTTGCCAGAATCTCCCGGTCGGAAGGCTGCTTTTCGAGCGCCACCAGATCGCGGTCGAGCCGGTCGAGGTTCTCGTGGCTCTCGACTAGAAACTCCTTAACGATTTCGTCGTTTTCATTCATGGCCTGTCACCTTCTCAATCGGACGGATCAAACCCGGACTTGAGTACTGGGGTGCCATGCGCCGGCGCGTCCTTCCATTCACATTTGCCAACTGGCGAGCACAATGCTTTCATTGGAAAATTTTCATTAGAGGATGGAAGTAACAGATGACCCGAGCAGGGTGGGGTCCGAAGTGCTGTGGAAGGGAGTTGCTCGCTACTAACGTGTGGAGAACAAGCGGCAGGTCGGGAAGGCCGAGCGCCGAGCTACGGCCTACAGTGTGCCACCTGGTAACATTCCGGGAGCCGGGCTGATGGTTTTTCCCGGCTAGTTATTTCCCTGTAAATAAAAAGCCGCGAGCCAGAGCAAACCCAAAAGTTTTCGCTCGTGGCTCGCGGCTCGAAGCTGGCAACTGCTGTTCTACATTCCCGGACCCGCCGGGTAGGGCGGCAAATCCGCAGGCCGTGGCGGGAACTTCTTTGGATTCGCCTTAATCTCCTGCATCAGCATATCAACCGCTTTTTCCAATTGCGGATCCTGCCCTTTCAAAACCAAATCCGGAGGATTATCGACGATCACATCGGGCTGCACGCCGCGGTTCTCCATGATCCACTGACTGTCCATCGAGTAAAGCGAGAACTCCGGTCGCGTGATGTAGCCGCCGTCCATCAGAGGCATCTGTCCGCGAATGCCGCGCACGCCGCCCCAGGTCCGTGTTCCAATGAGCGGACCGAGTTTGTACTTCTTGAAGAAGTAGCTGAAGAAGTCGCCATCCGACGCCGCATAGTGGTTGGTGACGCAGGCCATGTATCCGTAAAAGGTCGCACCCGGAACCGGGCCCGACTCGAAGTTACGGGCACTGCCCATGGCCGCTACGGTTCGCCGCAGCCGCTCAAAAATCAGCTGATCGACAAAGCCGCCGCCGTTGTAGCGCACATCGAATGATGATGCCTTCCTTGCGAATCTGCGGGAAGTACTCTTTGACGAACGCGTTCAACCCGGCGTCGCCCATGTCCGGCAAATACACATAGCCGATCTTGCCGCCGCTCAGGGCATCGACTTTCTTGCGGTTGGTCTCGACCATGTTCAGTTCGTGCAGGTTGAATTCGTCGGCAATCGGTTTCACCAGAACCTTGCGTGCTCCTTCCGCGCTTGGTTTCGAGTTGACCGTCAGCGTGACTACCTGGTTCGCGGTGTTAACCAGCAATTGGTCCGGGGTTTGCGGCGAGCGCAGAGTCTGGCCGTTGATGGCGATCAGGTAGTCGCCTTCTTTCACATTTACGCCCGGCTCGGTCAAAGGAGACCGCACCTGCGGATCCCAGTTTTCACCGGCATAAATCTTCTTGAAGCGGTACATGCGGCTGGCGTTGTCCACGTCGTAGTCCGCACCCAGCAACCCCGAGTTCACATGAGGCACATCTGGAAATTCGCCGCCGCCTACGTAGGTGTGCGAGTTCGAAAGTTCCCCGATCAGGCCCGCCATGATATAGGTGAGCGAGTACCGGTCGGCAACGTATGGCAGCAGTTGCGCATACTGGTCGTGAAGTTTCTGCCAGTCAACGCCGTTCATCGAGGCCTCGTAGAAGTAATCGCGTTCCTGTCGCCAGACCTCGTTGTAGATTTCCTTCCACTCCTGCGGAGGATCCACTTCGGCCCGCAGACCGCTGACATCGACTGATCCCTCGCCGGGCTTATGTGGCGAATCGGACGGCTTGGCGTCGATAATGCCGAACTTTCCGCCCTCTCCTCGATAGAGCAGTTTCGATCCATCGGCCGAAAGAGCGAACCGCATTGCTCCCTCAATCACGACCTTGTCCTTGCGGTCCTTAAGATCGAAAGCATGGATCGCGGGATCTTCTCCCGGGATTGGCCCGGAAAGCCCGTTCACCGGCGAAGTGCTGTAGTAGATAGCGTCCTTCGAAGCGTCAAGCCCGCGAATCTGCGCGGGCGGTATGGCTAGCGCCACGATGCGGTTCTGAATTCCATCCAGATCCACCTTGAAAGCCTTCGGAGGCTCCTTCTTCTCGGGCTCCGAAGTTTTCTCGTCGGCTTTTTCTTCCTTGGCTTCCGCCTTCTTGTTCTTCTTGCTTTCCGGCTTGGGCTCCGGTCCGGGAGTCGCGCTGGCAGCCGGTTCCTCGGTTTTGATCTTCGTCTCGTCACTCAGCGCCGGGAACGGCGACGGCTCATCGGCCGTCAACGTCACCATGTAGACGCGCGTCGTCTTAGGATTTGCGAATTCAAAATCAATATTGCCCAGTACTTCGTTGAAGTCGCGATCCGACAGGAAATACAGATAGCGTTTGCCGGGATCGAAGATGGGCCCAAAGCTGTTGCTCATCGTCGACGTAACCTGCGTGATTTTCTTCTCCGCCAATCCGTAGAGGTAAACCACGCTGATGCCGGACTCCTCCGGTTTGTCATAGGCCAGCCACTGGCTGTCCGGCGACCACGAATAATTGGTGATCTCGGCGAACTTCGCCTTGTCGACTTCCACCGGTTGCTTGGCCTTGATGTCGACGTACCACAGCTTCAGGTCTTTGTCGCCCCAGGCAATTTTTGTGCTGTCGGGAGACCACGTTGGCTGGAACATGAATCCCTTGTGCCCGCTCGTGATCTCTTCTTCTGGTCCCTGGCCGTCCTGCGGAGAGATGAAAATTTCGTCTTCGCCTGTGCGGTCGGAGATATAGGCGATCCACTGCCCATTCGGCGACCATGCCACCTTCTGCTCCCGCACTCCTGGAGAATGCGTCAGATTGCGAACGCTGCCCTCCTTCGCGGGCACGGTGAAAACTTCGCCCCGTGCCGCAAAGACGGCGCGCTTGCCATCGGGAGCGATATCGAAATCCGTGATGTGCTTGCTGGCGTCGGCCCAATGCTTCAAGGCCTGGTCGCGCGCGCCGTTCACCTGGATCGTCAACTTCTTAGCTTCCTGGCCCTGAAAATCAAACGTGTAAAGATATCCGCCGTTTTCGAAGATGATTGCGTTTGGGCCCATGCTTGGCCACATGCAATCCCAGTCGGTGAACTTGGTCAACTGCTGCACCTGCTTGCTCCCGGTGTCGTAGCTGTAAAGATTCAGCCGGTGCTCCGGTCCGCGATCCGAAGTAAAGAAGATCGTGTTGCCATGCCACATCGGAAACGTGTCGGTGTAGTCGGTGTGCGGAATCACGCCATCGACGGAATTGGTCTTGAGATCGAAGATGGTGATGTCCTGCGCCATGCCGCCGGTGTAGCGCTTCCATTGGCGGAAGTTGCGGAAGATGCGGTTATAGGCAACCTTCCCGCCGTCGGGCGAAAACGAGAGCAGCCCGCCCTCGTCCATTACCATCGGCTTTTCGAGCCCGCCGTTGACGCTCACCGTGAACGGCCGCTTGATCCAGCCGTTCGAGGCATCGCGCCGCGATAGAAAAATAATGTTCTGGCCGTCCGGCGTCCATCCAATCACCTGGTTGAGCACGCCCATGCGGTCGCTGAGTGGCTGTGCCTGTCCCTGATAGAACGTAAGCTGCGTCGGTTGCCCACCGTCCGATGGCATCACGTATACGTTGAAGTTGCCGTCATACTGTGCGGTGAATGCCAGCCACTTTCCGTCCGGAGAAAACTTGGGGAACAACTCGCGGCCGGGATTCGAGGTAACTCGCCGGGCCGCTCCGCCCGCAGCTCGACGCCAGCCAGATGTCGCCACCATACACGAACGCGACCTTGTCATTATGAATGTCGGGGAAGAGCAGTAACCTGCCTTCCGTTTCCTGTGCGCTTAGAAGGACGGAAAATGCGCACGCCAGAATCGCGCACGCGAGAATCTTCCTGATGGCAGCCATGAGAGCTCCTTGTTGGAAATTCTTTGGGGAGGAATTTCGCAAATCGTAAATGAAGTTCCAGATCCAATATGACAACGCGAGATTGTACCAGCGTTAGACGCCTGAGGCCTTAATTCGTAACCGCAATTCGAAATCGCGAACTTCAATGCTGCGGAGAACTGGCCGCCGCGCGTACCGCTTCCTGGCATTGGGCCGCTTGGGTCAACACTTTGTCAAACGCTGTATCTGTTCTCAGTTTGGCGAGCAGCGGATCGGAGAGCAGATTCGAGTACGCGCAATAATTCTGCTCGACCGCGCTCTCCAGCATGTGCAGCGCTGCCTCTTTCTTTCCGCAGTACGCCAGAATCGCTCCCTGGTAGTACCAAACCTCCGGGTCGGGATCGGTCGGCAAATTCGTTTCGTCTTCATGCGCGATGCGGTCCAGTTCCGACTGTGGCCGCAATCCCATGCACGCCTCCAGCAGATCGCGATGGTAGCGCGGCGCCGTCGGCATGTGCTTCACCGCCTCGCGTGCTTCCTGCACTTTTCCTTCGCGCAGAAGTATAGACGGTTGGATATAGGCGGCCCATTCCGAGCCCGCATCCAGCCGCACATAATCCTCGGCGCGATCCATCTTGCCGAGTTCCATAAATGCCCACGCGCAGGAACGGAACGTATAGTTGCCGGGATCGAGAGCCAGCGCCGTATCGCACTCGCTCGTCGATTGCTCCAGCATCCCCGCGTAGCGGTAAACAAATCCCATCGCGAAGTGCGCCTGGGGACTATCCGGACGCCGCTTCACCAGCGCCAGCGCCTGCTTGTAGGCCGTCCCCAACTCGCCGCGCTCCACGTGATTGGTAATCAACTGGGCCGCCGCCACGATCCGGTTCGGATCCAGTTCCACCGCCTTCTCGTATGCCTTGCTCGAGCGCTGGAACATCACCTCACCGCCGTCAGAATAGTCGGCGTCGTAGTAGCACCGCAGCCCAAGCTGTTCCCAGGCGGGTGCGTATGTCGGATCGACTTCCACCACGTGCTCCAGCACCGCGATCGCATCCTTATTAGGTTCAGGATCGTGCGACAGCGCCAGGCTATGCAGGTAGAGGTCATAAGCCTCCGCGCTCTTCGGCCGGGTGCTCGTATCCACAAATCCGCCCGAAACGCCGAGCGCCGGGAGCAATCCCTGCCGTATCTGCGCGGAAATCTGCGATTGCATCATGATCAGATCTTCCGCCCGCGCCGTCACGTTTGTCTGCCACAGAAGCTTGTTATCGTTAACCCCAATCGCCTCCAGCGTGATCAGCAGCCGTTCGCCCTGCTTCAGAAAATGTCCCGTAATCACGGTGGCGACGTGCACCTCCCGTCCCGCCGCCGCCGGATCGATATCGTTCCCGACGAACTTTCGTGTCATCGCCGAAGGACGGACATCGAGCGACCGTGTGTACGTTAATGTATTGGCGATTTCGTCGGCCAGAGCGAAGCGCAAAAACTCCACGCTGATATCGCCGTTCATGTTCTGCAAAGGCAGCACGGCAATCGTGTTCTTCGAAGCGCCTCCGGCCATCTGTCCGCGATGCTTGTACCACCATGCTCCCATTGCCACCACGGCCGTCAGAAGCAACGCAGTGATTCCGAGCAGAATGTAGGTCGACCATTTCGTCGTCGCCTGGAATGTAGTCGTCGCCAGCCGGTACGGCAGCATCGGCCGCCGGTGCCCCGACTTCGTCATCCCCGTTTCCGTCTCGCGCCGCAGCGACTGCAAGTCGCCCTTCATCGCCAGCGCATTCGGATAGCGATGCCCGCGCTCCTTCTCCATCGCCCGCCCGATAATGCCTTCCAGGTCCGGCGGAAGTTTGGGATTCAGTTGCAGCGGAGATACCGGCTTTTGATTCAGCACGGCGTCGAGCGTGGTAATCACATTGCCGGTGGCAAATGGCTTTTTGCCCGTCGCCATCTCGTAGAGCACTACGCCCAGCGAAAACAAATCGCTGCGCGCATCGAGTTCTTCGCCGCGCGCCTGCTCCGGCGACATATAAACCGCCGTCCCCGGAATCACTCCCATCGCGGTCAGCGAATCTTCCATCGCCGCTTCGCTCGAATTCGGATCGTGCACCATCTTTGCCAGCCCGAAATCGAGGATCTTCGTCTGCCCGTTCTGCGCCACAAAAATATTCGCCGGCTTGATGTCGCGATGGATTACTCCCTTGGCATGCGAAGCCGCCAGCGCATCCGCCACCTGAATTCCGATGTCGAGTATCTCCTCGACCCCGATCTTCCGGTTCCGCATCATGTCCTTCAGGCTCGACCCCTCGAGCTTCTCCATGACGATGAAGGGATGCCCGTCGTTATCTTCGATGTCGTGGATCGTGCAGATTCCAGGATGGTTGAGTTGGGACGCGGCGCGAGCTTCGCGCACGAAACGGTCCAAAGACTTCTTGTCCTTGGCCATCTCTTCAGGAATGAATTTCAGGGCGACGTGCCGCGCCAGGCGGGTGTCTTCCGCCTCATAGACCACGCCCATGCCCCCGCCCCCCAGTTTTCCGACAATGCGATAGTGGGAGACCGTCTGGCCGATCATGTACGCGGCCTCAAGAGCCGTCGGCGCTAATGTTAGGCTGCGCCGCGCGGTCGGGTCAAGACGACGACACCCGCCACTTTGCCGGTTTGCAAGCGAAAAGGCCGCCGGCAGCGGCCTCTTCGGTTTGTCCTTTAACTCGCAGCTATTTTTGAAAAACGATTTTCCCGAAAGTCCCGTCGAGATTGTTCTTCGGTCCCGCCGTAAAGAAAAGGTGGTTCGTGGCTCCGTTCGCCTTAGTTCCTCCCCCAAATTCGATTCCCCAGAGCTGGTCGATGCGGATCGCGTGGCCGCTTGTATCCTTTACCGTTCCGATGAATTGTCCGCTCCCAATGTTGAAAGCATTGATCGTGCCGGCATTGGTGTTATTCGAGACCAGCAGAGCATTACTGAGCGGTCCGAAGTTCTTCGGCGCGACCGCAAATCCCCAGGGTTGTGCCAATGGCTTGCCGGTAATGAGCGTCTTTACAAACGACCCGTCTTCCCGGAAGATGTCGACCTGTCCGGTGGGACTTTCGTCGACCGGAGCCAACGCAACATAAAGCAGCCCGTTGATGTCCTGAACGTTGAACACCGAGGTGCCCGCCGGAACGTTCGGATCGGTGAACGAAGTGACCAGGTTGAATTCTCCGTCGTACATGTCAATCTTGTTGTTGTTGATATCGGCCGCGTAAATGAAGTTCCCGGAAGGCTTGCTGGTAATCGCCAGGCCCGTATACGAGGCATTCGATGCCGAGTTGTCGACCATGATGATTGCCTGCGTCAAATCGACACTCGGCGACCACGCACTGATCGTTCCATCCAGTGTTGCGAACAGGAAAAACACAGAGGATCCCTGGACCTGAAAATCCGATGAGCCATTGAAAACGATGCCCGTCGGCGAGCCCCATCCCATGCCCGACGCTGATGGAATCACCACCTGCAGGCTCTGTGGCACACCTGTACCGTTATAAAGCGTCGAATACCCGGAACCTTCATCGCTCAGCCAGAAGGCTCCACCAGGTCCGTATGCCAGTCCCCACCCATTCACCAGCAATGGATCCGTGTGCCGGGCATCGCCCTTTACATTCGAAGTGAGATTCGTGAGTTGATACTGCGCCACGGCCGTACCGGCAATCGCCAGCATGGCAAACCCGAGGCAGAGAGTGAAAGCGATCTTTTGACGTTGCATAAAATCTCCTTAATTCGCGCAGCCAGCGAGCACATCCCGGTTCACGTAACCCATTCCGCTCGAATTCAAAGCTGCGGGCGAATCAAATGCTAGATTGGGCGCCCCGCTTGGGTTGTCACCGCATTGTCATGTCTTTGCATAATTCCTGGTTGTGCGGCAGACGACCGGCGGCCGGCGAACGAATTCAAGAATTTTTTGCGGGATCCACCAATCCGATTTCGACCTCCGACCGTACTCCGACCAGATTTGGTATCCCAAGGACTCGGGTTCACCAACGCGGGTTCCATTAATCGGGTTGACTTACTCAACTTCACCCAGCAAAGACCGCTCTCGGAGGAAAAATGAAAATCGTATCCAGCACTCTGCTTACAGTGTTTACCCTAAGCCTGCTGTCGCTCTCAGCCGCTGCCCAGCCAAATTCCACGCTCGGCTACGGAGATGGCGAACTACTAAGATTCATCTACACGCAAAATTTCGATTGCATCGACCAGCCCAAAGATGACCTGAACTTCAACGGCGTTCCCGCCGCCAGCGACCCCGGCGAGATGCAGATTCCAATCTGCCAGGTCGGCACGAATCCCACCATCAACCCTCCGGGCAAGGCCGGCAACCCGAAGTACACCACCGAGCCCATCTACGTGCTGGTCCCCATGTTCTCTACCGACAACGACCAGAATCCGAACGACGCCATCTCCTGCGACAACGTTGTTCCCGGCACAACCTGCGGCGCAACGCTTGGCCAAACGCTCATCAGCCTCTTCGGCGCGCTCCCCGAAGCTTTCAAAGCCTCGCCCAAGGTCTACACGCAATGTCCCGAACCCGGCTCCGCTCCCGGAACATGCACCATGCATGCCTCGCGCCTCGACCTCGCACCCGTCCTCTCGGAACTCGGCATCATTCCCGGACCGCCGACGGCGAACATCTTCGTTCCGACGCCCAATCACAGCCACGTCCTCATCAATCAGGACCTCAATCTGCCGGCGATCTGGTGGCAGGTCATCCCGGTGCTGGTACTGGATCCGAGCGATTGGCCCGCGAAAGATGGCAGTTCCGGCATCACCTCGCTCAAGGCAATCAAGAACGCGATTGCCGCGGGGCAGGCCGTCGAAGCTCCCTCGAACTTCTTCCTTTTCTTCAGCTCAAATGTTGTGGGAGGCGGGCAACATCAGCACATGCACTAAGGCAAGAGGAGTTTTGAGTGGTGCGTGGAACCGGCGGGCATGGCTGCCCGTCGGTTGCGCTCTTTGCGAGGCTAATAGCTAAGTATCGCAGTGGTGGCCGAGGTCGTTGTGCCGTAATTGCACCACGGGTCCGTGCTGCCTTGCTGCACCCAATACATGGGACTCCAGCCCGGATTTTTGATCTTCTTGAAGTTATAGTCGAATAGAGCGAGCTTGCTGAATTCAATGGAGCCATCCGGCGGAAAGTCGCTGCACTGGGAAATGCTGTAAACCTCCAGCACACCGGATTGCGCCCAGGTGAAGGTCTGTCCCTCGCTCGGAGTATTTTTCAGGATCGTTCTTTTCCCGGTCGTCACGTCCTTAGTCGTGATATTCCATGTATTACAGGACGGGTTTCCAGCCTTGCATGTGCTCTTGATCAAGCCCTGGATTTCGTCGCCCACATTCACCGTCACCGGCGTGCTGAAGTTCGCCGTGCCGCTCGGGCAGCAGTTCCAACTGGCAATATTCCACGGCCCCACGTGCGACTGTCCATCATTCCATCCCAACACGGGCTGGATGATGAGCTGAACATTGTCGATATCTTCAAAGCCGGGAAAAAAGAATAAGGTCTGACCATCGTTCGTGGTCGGCGTCTGCGGGACGGTCCAGACAGCCTGGATTTTTCCGTAACTCGTACTATTAGTGGAAATCTGGCCTGCTTCAATCCAGTCCCAACTGATATAAGGAGGCTTTACCCCTTCAACCACCATCTCACCTGATCCCGCGTAACGCGGATAATTACAGAACGGAACATTGGCTTCCTCCGTTCCGTTTGCAAATTGAATGCGTCCATCTCCGAGCAGCGTCTGTCCTTCTTTGATTTCCCGGACGCACGAAGGATGAAAGTAGCCAAACGGCGTGATCACATAGTCGGACGGCACGCTGGTCGGGCGATTCGATCCCACCGTCACCTGCGCGCACATCATTCCCACCGACATTATGAGAAATAACAGAGAGCGGAAAGTCCATTTTCCCCAATTCATCTTTAGCTCCTAATTTTTGCGATTTGAATAATCAAAAAAAGCACCTCGATCTTGCAACCACCGATCGCGTTCCCGCTCCAAGAGCGGAACCGCTACCACAAGAGAAGTTATGACGTGCTTGCCTCAGAGGGGGGCGGATCTCAGGGGGCGGGAACGGCTCCTCGGGGAGGGGGGGGAGAATTCTCCGGTCAAAATTTTACTTCAGTTCAACCGCGACGGCGACGAAAAAAGCCGTGATTGCCTTCGTCATCTCCGACCCGGACTAGTAGCCGAGGGGATTTTGATTGCCGACGGAATCAAACGAAGCGCCGAACCGCGGACCGGCATAAAATGAGCCATGCCTGAATCCATCGATTGGCCGCCAATCAAACGTTCATCCCGTCCCTCCCGCGGCCGCCTTTTTCTAGCTCTCGTCCTGCTTGGCATCCTGCTCTTCAGCAGCCGCACCGCACTCTCCTATTATGTCGAGCTGCTCTGGTTCGGCTCCCTCGGCTATGCCGACGTTTTCCGCAAGTCCCTGCGGCTCCAGTGGGAGGTCATGGCGCTATTTACCTCCGCCACATTCTTCATCCTCTATGGATGGTTCCTTGCTCTTCGCCGTGCCTATCAAGCCGACCTGCTCAGCGGCAGCGTCATCTACATCGGCGGACATCCGCTGCAACTTCCGGTCGAACGCATTCTGCGCCTGATCGTGCTGGTGGTTTCCCTGGTGATTGCCGTCATCACCGGCGCCGGCATGATGGCCGAATGGCCCACCTTTGCCTTCTACTGGTACGCTCCGCAAAATCCGTCGGGTACGGCCGCCGCGCTCGATCCCATCTTCGGACGCTCGATCCACTTCTATCTTTTTACGCTTCCTGCATGGCAACTTGTGGCGGGATGGCTCCTGACGTTAGCCGTCATCTGTTGCGGCATCGCGTTTTTCTTCGTCCTCATCACCGGCAGCACCCGAATCTTCGCCGGCCGTCGCGGCACTTCCATCCCTCTGCCGTGGCGCGGCTTTCTCCATCGCCTTCGCGTTCTTCCTGCTCGTCGTCGCCATGCGCGTCTACCTCAGCCGCTTCGACGCACTCTTTGAAGAGCACACCGTCTTCTCCGGCGTGAACTATACCGACGCCCACATCACGCTGACCGGTCTCCTCATAGTTTGCATTGCTTTGATCGCTGGTGCTGTCATCGTGCTCATCAACGCCGTTTCGGCGCCACGCATCCGCTGGCTGGTGGCCTCGCTCGCGCCTGCTTTGATTTGCTATATCGGGCTGCAAATTATTGGCTGGTATGTCGGCAACTTCATCGTCAAGCCGAACGAATTGGTTCGCGAACGTCCGTACATAGCGAACAATATCGAGATGACCCGTCGCGCCTACGCGCTTGATCGCGTCACCCAGCGAAAGTTCCCGGCGGAGACGACAGTCGAAGCGGCCGATCCCGCCAATAACCAGGCCACGCTGCAAAACATCCGGCTGTGGGACTGGCACGCCCTGCAGGACACTCTCCGTCAGATCCAGGAGATTCGCACCTACTACGATTTCCCCGACATCGACATCGATCGATATCAGATCGACGGCAAGCTGCGGCAGGTCATGCTCGCCGCCCGCGAAATGAGTGTCGAAAAGCTCCCCGAGAGTAGCCGCAATTGGATCAACGAGAAGCTCATCTACACTCACGGCTACGGCATCACCATGAATCCGGTAAACGGCTTCACCTCCGAGGGTCTGCCGACACTCATCCTCAGCAACATGCCCGTGCAAAGCACGGTCAGCAGCATCAGGATCACTCGCCCGGAAATTTATTTCGGCGAACTCACGAACACCGATGTCTACGTGAAAACGCGCCAGCAGGAATTCAACTACCCGCAGGGCGAAACCAACAATCTCACCTCTTACGAAGGCACAGGCGGAATTCCCATTGGCGGATTCCTGCGCCGCCTGCTCATCGCCTTCGATCAGGACGATCTCACGAAACTCCCCTTCAGCGACGACATCAACTCGCAAAGTCGTCTGCTCATGCGCCGCAACGTGCGCGACCGCGTAGCCGCCCTCGCACCGCTGCTCACGTTCGACAACGATCCCTACATGGTCGTCGCCGACGATGGCCGTCTCTTCTGGATGATGGACGCCTTTACCACCTCGGACGACTATCCGTATTCGAGCCACTATCCGCTGAACGGCAATTCTGTAAATTACATGCGGAACAGCGTCAAGGCCGTAATCGATGCCTACGATGGCACGACCACCTTCTACGTCTTCGACTCCGAAGATCCGATCATCGCGGCTTATCGCGGGATTTTCCCATCCTTATTCAAGGATGTTTCGGCCATGCCCGCCGATCTGCGTAAGCACGTGCGCTATCCCGAATTGCTCCTTAAGTTGCAAGCCTCGGTTTACGGCCTGTATCACATGACCGAACCTGAAGTGTTCTACAACCGCGAGGACTTGTGGACGGTCGCGTCCGAGGTGGGCATGGGTACGGCGGGCGAACAGAAGACACAATCCATGGAGCCGAATTTTGTACTCATGAAGTTGCCGGGTGAAACTGACAACGTTGAGTTCGTCGAAATCCTGCCCTTCACGCCCGCCAACCGCAACAACCTGATTGGCTGGATCGCCGGACGCAGCGATGGCGCGAACTACGGCACGTCGATCGTGTATGACTTCCCCAAGACCAGGCTGGTCGATGGTCCGCTGCAGATCGAAGCGCGGATCGACCAGAACGCGCAGCTTTCCGGCCAGCTTACCTTGTGGAACCAGCAAGGCTCGCACGTGCGCCGCGGAACGCTGTTGGTAATTCCCTGCGGCCGCGCGCTTTTGTACGCCGAGCCGATCTATCTGCAAGCTGAGCGGAGCCCCATGCCGGAACTGCGCCTGGTCGTTCTGGCGTTACAGGATCGCCTGGCCTATGGCCCGACGTTCGAAGCGGCGATGAAGTCGTTGTTTGGCGGAGAGACGCCATCGTTGACTGCCGGAGCAGCGCCGCAGGAATCGACTCAGAACGCCGCGCAACCCGGCGCAGCCACCAAACCCGCGCCCGCGGAAGACATCAACTCGCTCATTTCCGATGCCGCAAAAGATCTTGCCGACTATCAGCGCCTTACCGCCGAAGGCAAGCTCGGCGAAGCGGGACAGAAACTGGAACAGCTCAAGCGCAAACTTGAAGAACTGAACGCCCGGAGAAAACAATAAATTCGTCGATCAATCGCCCGAAAGGGTGGAGCCGCTAATTTTTTCCTGCCGCGATTTGCTGCGCCAGGTAATTAGCAATCCCCATCTCCTTGATCGCATGCAGTTGGCTCTCCAGAAAATCGGCGTGTCGTTCTTCGTCGACGATCATATGGTCGAATAACATTTTGGAACCGTCGTCGCTGGCTTGCATGCAGATTTTCGCGGCCTCATTGTATTGGCGGCTGGCGTCCAGCTCATCCTTCAGGTTGATCTCCAACTGTTCCTGCACCTTACTGCCGAGTCGCGGCTTGAGTCCGACATCGACTGTCGGAATCGCATCCAGAAAAATAATGCGCTCGATCAGGCCTTCCGCATGCCGCATCTCTTCGATCGCCCGCCCTTTGGTGTGCTGAGCAAGCCGTGTGTATCCCCAGTTCTGGCACATCTCCGCTTGCGTCATGTACTGCACGACGGCGGTCAGTTCCGAACTAAGCGCTGAGTTGAGTTCCTTAATCACTTTTTCGTTACCGCGCATGAACTTGCCTCCATGGATTTCATAATGGAGGGGCGGCGAACTCCCGTGCTGTGATACGGCGCACAAAGCCCCGTTCGCGGTCAATGTGCAGAAGAGCGATTCCGGTTAATCTCCGGCTGCTGCATGTTCCGCGCGGGGCTTCAAGTCAAATTCCGGATGCGGAACGCCCATCAACCATTTGTCGAACCAGCCGACGATGGAGTCAAGCCGCTCCACGCGATGCCAGGGTTCTCCCGAGCGCGACAGTTCATGCGTCTCGCGCGGAAACATGACCATCGCGGTCGGACGCTTCAGATATTTCAAGGCGCGGAAGATCTGCTCGCCGCCGGAATCAGGAGGTGTGCGCGAATCGTCTTCTCCCAGCACGAACATGATCGGCGTGTGAATCCTATCGACAAATGTAATTGCCGACCGGTTTGCATAGTCCTGTGGATCCTGAAATGGAGGTGCTTTGAACCATGCGGGTTGGAACAAAGTGAAGTCCGCCGTGTACCACCAGGAAGCCCAGTTCGAGATATCGCGCTGCGACACCGCAGCCGCAAAACGATCGGTTTGAGTAACGGTCCAGTCCGTCAATACGCCTCCACCGCTTCCGCCGGTGACGGCCAGCTTGTGTTCATCGACGTAGCCGAGCTTGAGGACCTCGTCCACGCCAGCCATCAGGTCGCGGTAGTCGTCGCCCGGATAGTGATACTGGATAATGTTGGCAAACTCCTGGCCGTAGCCGGTAGAGCCACGCGGATTGATGTACAGCACAACATATCCCTTCGCGGCCATCCACTGAAACTCATGGTCGAACACCCAGCCGTAAGCAGCGTGGGGCCCGCCGTGGATGTTGAGAATCAGCGGATACTTCTTATCGGGGATCGAAGTCAGGCGGTTTTTGAATCCATCCTTGAATATTCCGCCCATCAAAGGTCTTGTAGTTGATCTCATCGGGTTCGGTGAGATTGAGTTGCGACCACAGCTTACGATTGAAGTCGGTGAGCCGTGTCTCGGTTCCATCGGCTGCGACCGCAAAAAGATCGCCGATCATGGTTGGCGTCGAAACGAGCGCGACGACTCCTCGTGCGTCCGGTGTCATCGAAAAGTCGAGTACCGCTTGCCGGCCGTGCGTGACCTCGCTCACCGCCCCCGACTTCGCATCGACCCGGATAATCGGCGTTCGTCCCTCGCGGGCAACATTGTCGTAAAGCCACTTGCCGTCCGGTGACCAATGCAGTGTTGCTCCATTGCCGCCGCGCGGCGCGGCATTGTCACCGAACACCGCGTCGCCTACGTCGTAGTCATAGTCAGCTGTGAGATTGCGCGGCTGTGCATTGGGCGCAAGATCCATCACCCACAGATCGGGCTGTGAGTGAGAGCGCACCGGTTGCGTGATCGATCCGTGAAACGCCGCGCGTTCTCCGTCGGGACTGAGCGTGAAGTCGCCGATACCCATCCCAATCGAGGCCAGTTTTTTCGGCGCGCCGCCGGTCGATGCGACCGAATAAATTTCGGTGCTCGGCGACTCGTAATAAGGCTCGTCGACGTGCGAGGTCAGGAAGTAGATGCGCGACCCGTCATTCGTCCAGCAAATTTCGCCGCTCGCTATAGTCGCCGCTCGTAAGCTGCATGGGCTTAGGCTGATCGTCAAACCTTACTGGAACATCGATGACCCAGATGTGCTGGGGATGTTTGGGATCGAGAAACCCTTCCTCGTTATTGCGATAAACGGCGCGAGTGATGACGTGAATATCCGATTCGTGTTCGTCCGCGAGTTCGGCCGCCGAAGCGTTCTTCTTGTGCGCAGCCTTCTCCGTATCCTCGGCTGTTGTCGAACTGAAGAAGGCAATGCGCTTTCCATCCGCTGACCAGACCGGCCCTGCTGCGCCCTTGGCGAGATCGGTAATGATGCGAGCCTCGCCACCGGAGAGCGAGAGTAGCGCGATCTGCGGCGGGTTGGGTTTGCCATCCTCCCCTTTCTCTCCACCGCGCACAAAGGCGATGCGCTTGCCGTCGGGTGACCAGCGCGGTTGTGCGTCGTGCTTGCCCTTCGTCAGACGGACCGGCGCATCATTGCCTGCCGTGGACACCATCCAGATGGATGTTTCGTAGCCGGTTCGCTTCTCGTCAACGTTGACGCGCGTGAAGACGACGTGGGAACCGTCGGGTGAAAGCTCAGGGTTGGCCACCCACACGAAGTCGAAGATGTCCTTGTCGGTGATGGAGCGATGCGCCGGCGGGGCCTGCGCGGCCAGCGAAGCGATTAGGCAGATAGCGACTAAGAGACTGGAGAACCCAACTTTCATTGCGCATCCTCGTGGTGCCGCATTCGCGGCGAATTTGTGCATTGTGCTACGTGGACGTGCCGCGGGTCAATGCGGGGAAGGGAATTGTGATCCATCCCGGTTACGCATCGCTCCCGAGCATCTTGGTCTCAGGGATATTTGCAATGTTATATATATGTCGTGATACGATATATATGTCGCTATGCGACATAAAGATAGTGAAAACGATGAAGCAACGTCATTCCTCATTTGACTACGAGTCCCTGGCGGGAGTTCGCTACCAGATTCGCCTTTTTCTGCACTTCAGCGAACAAGCGGCGCGGGATGCCGGACTCGAACCGCAGCAGCACCAGCTCATGCTTGCTCTGAAGGGCTTGCCCGAAGAAGTGCGCCCGCGAGTGGGCGAACTTGCCGAGCGTCTCCAGATCAAGCACCACAGCGCCGTTGAACTTATCAACCGCCTGGAGGCTGGCGGTTACGTGCGCCGCCATACGGCGGATGAGGACCGTCGCGAAGTCCTAGTCATCCTCACTCCGAAGGGTGAACGAGTTTTGCGCGAGCTTTCTTTTCATCATCGCGACGAATTGCGCAAGCGCGGCCCGCTGCTCATCGATGCGTTGAAACGCGCAATGGCAACGAAGAGCGGCGTCGTGTCCGCGGTCCCGCGCGGGCGAACTAGTCGGGAATCCAAGAAGAGGTAAGAGCATGTCCGGCACGAAGCACAGCGAAAAATCGAGCCCGCCCCCATTTGCTGTGACGGGAGCGCAGGTCGGATCCACCGCCCTCGCGGAGCCGGCTCAATTCCGCATGGTTCTGATGTCATTTCTGGCGGGAGGCATCGGCCTCCTCGCCGGCGGGATCGCATATCTGCTCTATAAACTGATTGGCTTGTTTACCAATATTGTTTTCTATCACCGCATTGCCTCTGACTTTGTGAGCGCGCGGCATACTCAACTTGGGGCATGGGTGATAGTGATGCCCGTTATCGGCGGAATTGTCGTCGGCTTCATGGCGAAGTACGGTACACCGAAGATCAAGGGTCACGGCATTCCGGAAGCGATGGAAGCCGTGCTTGTGAACCGGAGCCGTATCCAGCCACGCGTCGCTATCTTGAAGCCCATCTCCGCTGCTATTGCGATTGGCACCGGTGGCCCGTTCGGGGCGGAGGGCCCGATCATTCAGACTGGCGGAGCCGTGGGTTCGCTGGTCGGACAAATTTTTCACACGACCGCCTCTGAGCGCAAAGTGCTTCTGGCGTGTGGCGCGGCCGCCGGCATGTCAGCAACGTTCAACACTCCGATCGCCGGCGTAATTCTCGCGATTGAATTGCTCCTCTTCGAATTCAAGGCGCGCTCGTTCATTCCCCTCGTGATCGCAAGCACGCTGGCGACGGCGGTGCATATGCAGCTTCTCGGTGCCGGACCGATGTTCAGCGTGGCTGCCATGGATTTCGGCATTCCGCGGGCGTTGCCGTTCTATCTAGTGCTTGGCGTTGTTTGCGGACTCGCCGCCGTGGGATTCAGCAAGCTGCTCTACTGGGTCGAAGACCAGTTTGAAAAGCTTCCCGTGGACGAACTCTGGTGGCCAGCCATTGGTGCGCTGGGTCTCGGAATCATCGGCTATTTCGTTCCGCGGGTCTTTGGCGTGGGTTACGACACGATCGGCGACATTCTGAATGCGAGTCTGGCGTGGAAGCTGCTGCTATTGGTCATGGTGGCGAAAGCGGCGGCGCTGGTCATTTCGCTCGGTTCGGGAACTTCCGGCGGATTGCTTGCTCCGATGTTCATGTCGAGCGCGGCGCTGGGAGGCCTCTTCGCGCTGGGCATCGATCGCATCGATCCAGCGGCCAATTTGTCCGCCGGCGCATTCGCGCTCGTGGCCATGGGCGCGGTGTTCGGAGCGGCTTCGCGTGCCACCTTCACGTTCATTATTTTCGCCTTCGAGATCACTCGCGACTACAACTCGGTGTTGCCGCTCATGCTGGTCAGCGTGATCGCCGATGGCATCGCAGTTGTCCTGATGCCGAAGGCGTCGATCATGACGGAGAAACTGGCGCGTCGGGGCCTGCACATTCATCAGGATTACGAGGCCGATGTGCTACAGCAGGTACGCGTTTCGGAGACCATGGATCAGAAGGCGCCGACCTTGCCGCAGGACGTGAAGGTGCGGGAACTGGCCGATCGCATTGCGCGCGGAGATCCCGAAGTCAGCCGGCATCAGGGTCTGTTTGTCATGGATAGTGGCGGAAAGCTGGCGGGCGTAATTACCCGCGGCGACCTGATGCGCGCTCTTGATGAAGATCCCTCCGGCGCAACCTCCGTGCTGGATGCGGGTACTAAAAAAGTCATCGTTGCTTATCCCGACGAGTCACTGCACGACGCCTCCGCGAAAATGCTGCGAAACGACATCGGCCGTCTGCCGGTGGTTGACCGCGACGATCCAACGCTCGTGATTGGATATCTGGGCAGATCCGGAATTATGGCCGCGCGTCTGCGCCGTCTGGAGGAGGAGCACGTGCGCGAGCCGGGATGGATTGGTGGATTCTAACGGAGGCTGGATAACCTCAGATTGACGCCCAAGAGCCACGCGTCGAATGAGGAAACTGCGTCGCGAAAAACTAAGCCATCACATTAAGGACGCTCTGCTGCAGTCTGCTCGGCGGTCTTGAAGACCTCTACATTGGCCGAGAATGCGGTTTTGGCCGACATCAGCGCAACCATCTCCTCGCTCAAGCTCACGGTGTCCGAGGGAACCGCGCCGTCCGAGAAAGAGCCCGCCGACGCAATCTGGCTGGCTGCGGCGTCCACCTGTGCCGAGGCCTGTTCCAGCCCTTGCAATGCGATCGATGAAACATCCATGGGCACTATTATCGGCAGAACCGGCAAAGAACTTTAGGGGACGACCATGATCCAGTAACTCATTGAAAAGAGGGACTAAATGGCCGCGGTGTGGGGTGTGAATAAAGAAACCCTCTCCCCGGTGATCGGGGAGAGGGTCGGTTGCAATCGACAACTTGTTTTAGTCGCCGTCGTCATCCTTGGTGGGTGCCGGGCGGTTGAAGTCGCTGGCCGGGCGAACCGTCTTCTCGCCCGGGAAGGGGCGGGTAAAGCCGGTGGCTTCGTACCAGGTCAGGTGGTTGACGGTGTCGATGTCTTCGGAGTCTGGCTTCTGTTGTTTGCCAGCGAAGACCTCCGCCTTCTTTTTCATCCAACCCGCGCGCAGAGCCTTAACCGCAGGGCTCTCGTTCGAGATGGACTGAGCCTTCACCACAGGAGCCTTGGGGCATGTGGGGATGGTCTGAGTCGGAGTCTGGCTGACACCCGTGTTCAACGCAATCGCGTTGGCCACGTGTGCCCAGGGCTGGAAGTTAGCTGGCGGGGGGTTATCGATGAAGAGCGTCCTCATCGGCGAGGCCACGAGATCGAACTGGTTCATGGGCTTGAGGCCGAGAATCTGCTCGATCGTGCGGGTCACGTTGACCTGCGTGTAGAAGGTGCTGTCCTCGACCACCCCACCTCCGTTCGCCTGGAGGACGTAGGGGCTGATGACATAGCCTGGGCTGCGGTGACCATCGACGTGGTCAACGCCGTTCTGCGCATCGTCTTCCTCGACGAAGATCGCCGAAGAGGACCAGATGGGGCTGTGGCTGATGATGTCGACATAGCGGCCAAGGGCGAGGTCGTTATCGGCCTGCATGGCTGCGCCCGGTCGGCGGGCCGCCGGTGTGGTCGGAGCTGATCCACAGGAACTCCAACTGGGGCACAGAACCGTTCGCCACGTCCTTGGCAAAATCCTGTGACCAGATATCGACACGGAACTGGTCGGGGATGCCGAGGTCGAATTGCGGATAGTTCTGAACGGTGGTGTTGAACAGGTTCGGGAGCGGGGTGTGCGAGGCAACCGTGTTGTAGTTGTACAGCTGGCTCTCAGCGCCGCACTCGTAAGCCAGTATGTCGTTGTAGAAGTCGATCCACAGCGGCTCGGTGGTCGAACCGGTCGGGGTCAGGAACGTGTTGTACTCGACGTACTCTCCGTAGTTCTTAAACGAGACGCCGGCCTTCTTAGCCTGATCCCACAGGAAGCCGGCCTTCTGATAGGCAATCGCATCGCCGCCGTTGGAGGGGTAGTCGCGCAGCCAGTCTGGCGACTGGATGTCGTCGGAGTAAGGAGCCATGGCTTGAACGATCCAGTTGTGACCGTCGGCCGACTGGCGGCTGGGGTCGTAGAAGTTGTCCAAAAGCGGGAAGCGCTGGACGAGCGCGTGCGCGTTCGGAGTCACTGGCGTGCCGCCGGCTGCGGAGCCATCACCGAAGACGGCCAGAGAGGGATCGCCGTTACCGCCGGCGACGTCGCCCAGGATCTGATCGTAGGTGCGGTTCTCACGGATGATCACGAACACATGCTTGATCAGCGAAGGGGAGCCGATCTTGTCCGGGATTGCGACCGCCGGTGCCTTCTTGCTGCCACCGGAGGCAGACTTGATGTTTTCCGTGAGATCCCAGTGGTTGTTCTGCGAGACCTGCGCTGTCATCTGCGCCAGGGTCGAGCTGTTAGGAATGGGAATGATGCTCACGGTGCCGAGGTCCTGGTGGGTGTTGAAGTCGGTCACGCCCCAATAGGTACCGTAGGAATTTTCGGCCGTATTCGTCGGAGGGGGCGCCACACCGAAACCGTCAGTGCCAAGGCCCTTGTCGTTAGCAACGAGCAGTTCACCGTCCGCCGCGTCCAGCACGACCGAGCTTGGCCCATAGCCGACCGGGATCAGGCCGAGGACTTGGCCGGCGTTGAGATCAACCACGGCAACCGCGTTGGCGTTGTAGAGCGCGACGTAGGCAAGGTTGTTCGCGGCATCGACCGCGATCGAGTTCGGCCCGGCACCAACCAGTTCTCCGCCCGGCACTTTAATCGGCAGCCCAAGGTTAATCGTCTTGCGTGACCTTGTTCGTGGTCGTATCGATCACCGAGATGCTGTCGCTATAAGCATTGGCGACCAGGAGGTCTTGGCCCCAGAGCGCCATGCCCGTCGGATGCAGACCGACCGTGATGCTGCCAGTGACCGTGAAGGTGGAGAGGTTCACTATGGAAATGGTGCCGGTGGCGGTGGAGCCGATCGGATTTACGGCGACGACCGGGGTGCCGTTCGAGTATTCCTGGAAGTCCTTCGCTTTAGCAATGCGTCCGGCTTCGTTGGAGACGTAGGCGGTGGTGCCATCGGGCGAGATTACAACACTGTTCGGGACGTTACCGACGCGGATCTCTTGACCCTCCACCGGCTTCGGCTGGGTCAGGTCGATCTTGGTCAGCGTGTCGTTGTTGTCCAGCACGACGTAAGCAGTCTTGCCATCCGCCGAGATCGCGATGCCGAGCGGATAGGAAGTGGGTGCGCCATCGCCAGTCAAGCGAAACGGTCTGGCCGCAGGGGATTTCAGCGCTGCCGGTGGTTCCCGGAGGGCTGTTCTGGAAGCAGGTAACGGTGGTCAGATAGCCGCCGGCGTTGACGTCCAGCGGAACGCTGATCTGGGCGTAGTCTGAGAGCAAGCCCGTCGCCGGGTCGACGCTGGCCATGGCAACGTAGGCTGGTCCGTAGCCGCCGTCCTGGCTAAACAGCAGGTACAAGCCATTCGGCGTATAGGTAATGCCGGTGGAGTTGCCGCTCTTGGTGCCGAACGGTTTGTAGTTCTGCAGGACAGCGCCGGTCTGCGTGTTGAAAACGGTAACGGCCTGTGGGGCGCCCATCTGGAGGACGGCGGCGGTGTGCGTGGTGGTATTTGGGTTCAGCGCGATGGCCTTCGCCCGCGTCCTGATGCCGAGGTAGACCGGCGTGCCGGCGGGGGTGATGATCTGGCCATTACCGACGACCCAGGGGTTGGGCAAGGTCGACGGGTAGTTCGGGCCCTGCGATCCGTTCTGGTTCATACCGGGGAAATAAGTTGGAAACTCTTGCGACTGGGCGAGCGCCGAAACGCTCAGGGCCGCTACCACCGCAAGAACCGCGAGCGGCAGCAGAAAGTTGATGCGAAGCCTACCTGGAGAATGCTCTCGGGCTGTTTTTCGGGACATTTATATTGTTCTCCTTTTTGGATTTTTCTCACGCAAGCGGGATCTGCCGCGCGACGTTAGGGTTCAACGACATTTTGAGTTTTGGAAAACCTTTGAGCGCCGATAGTAGGTGTCCAGAGTTACCCGCTTATTACCGGACTATGAAGATGGCGTGAAACTTCTGTTACAGCGGATGAACCTGTCGCGCGAATGTTGAAGTACGCTGCTCCGTCTTAGGCAGCGCGCACCCAACGCTGGTTCTCGTGCTCCTGCGAGCGGTCTCTCGCAAAGCACGTCACATCCCGACGTGAGCAATCGCACATACCTGTCGTGATCCACGGCACATCCGACTCGTACTTACTGCGGTATGAATGGCCTGCAGCTTTGCCGCATCAGAAGCGGCAAAGAAAGCTGGAATGGAGCAAGATCTTCCGGCCGACTCCTGCGCAGAGCCATCCATATCCCATGAACGCTTTCAAAGATGCGGGACATCTCTTTCGCCTGGCAGGAGTATTTCTCGCCGGCATTCTCCTGTTCCTGGTCCTTCGCGGGTTCCTCGTTCCCAAGAGCTTTGGAGAGTACGGACACTACCGCGGGAACGCGCTGGCGGAAATTGCGGCCCGGCCGGTGAATTATGCGGGCCATGCGACGTGCGAAAGTTGCCATTCTGATGTGCTCGATAAGAAAAAAGACGGCAAGCATGCGCACGTGAATTGTGAGGCGTGCCACGGAGCGTTGGCGAAGCATGCGGACGATCCCGCTTCGGTGACGCCCGAGAAGCTCAATGCCGCTGTCCTGTGCGTGCGCTGCCACGAGGCCAACGCGGCCAAACCGAAGAGCTTTCCGCAGATCGTGTCGGTCGACCACGCGGGCGGTGTTCCCTGCGATACCTGCCACCAGCCACACAGCCCGGCAATTACGGCGGGAGGCGCGCAATGAACCTGACGCGACGTCATCTATTGCTATTGCTGCCGGCGGCGGGCGCGGCGTGGAAGTACGTGCTGGCGGGAACTCCGGAGGCCGCGCCGAATTACACCCTGACGGAACACTGGTGGGGGATGTTGATCGATCTGCCGAAGTGCATCGGATGCGGCAATTGCGTGCGAGCCTGCCAAACCGAGAACGAGGTGCCGGACGGATATTTCCGCACGTGGGTGGAGCGGTATCACGTAACCGACTACGACATTGAAAATCCCCAGGTGGATTCGCCCGACGGCGCCAAGGAAGGATTTCCAGCGGCGAAGGATCCATCCGGCAAGAATTTCTTCGTCCCCAAATTGTGCAATCACTGCGCGGACTCACCATGCACGCAGGTGTGCCCTGTCGGCGCGACCTTCATTAGCCCCGATGGCGTGGTGCTGGTGGATAAGACCTATTGTCTGGGTTGCCGTTACTGTGTGCAGGCATGCCCTTACGGTTGCCGGTTCATCAATCCCAAGACCAACACGGCGGAGAAGTGCACTCTTTGCTATCACCGCATCCGGAAGGGACTGACCACGGCCTGTTGCGAGAACTGCCCCACGGGCGCGCGGCAACTGGCCGATCTGAAAAACCCCAACGATCCGATCCATGAATTCCTGAAGACACACAGTGTGCAGGTGCTTAAACCGCAGATGGCAACGCACGCCAAGGTTTTTTACAACGGGCTTGACGGCTCAGTGCGGTAGACGCCGGTGCCGATGAGACCCGGAGTGCCGACGAATCAGTAGGTGAGGAAAAACGTATGCAGGGCGTTGAAGGCTTCATGTATCCGAACGAGGTCGAGTTGCAGTGGAGCGTCCTCATCGTGCTCTATCCGTTCCTGACGGGCCTGGTGGCGGGCGCGTTCATCCTGGCTTCACTGGAGCGGGTGTTCAACGTGGAAGAGGTAAAACCGACTTACAGGTTGGCGCTGCTCACTGCGCTTGCGTTCCTGCTGGTCGCGCCCCTGCCGCTGCAACTTCACCTTGGCCACCCCGAGCGTTCATTTGAGATGTACCTGACCCCGCACCGAACGTCGGCTATGGCGATGTTTGGCTTTGTGTACTTGTGGTATCTGATGGCGGTGCTGGTGTTGGAAATCTGGCTCGACTACCGGCGCGATATCGTGGTTCTCTCGCAGTCAACAACGGGCCTCAAGCGCATTATCTACAAAATTCTGACCCTTGGCTCAAGCAATATCAGCGAACGTGCCCTGCACATTGACGAACGAACGGGCTGGCTAGTCACGCTGATCGGGATTCCGTCCGCCTTCCTGCTGCACGGCTATGTGGGATTCATCTTCGGATCGATCAAGGCGAACCCATGGTGGTCAACGCCGCTGATGCCCGTGGTTTTTCTCTTCTCCGCGATGGTCTCAGGTATCGCCACCGTGATGCTCTTGTACATGTTCCTTACCCGGGCGCGCAAGGAAGCGATCGAAATGCGCTGTGTGGACACGATTGCGCGCTATCTTTTTTATACGTTCATCATCGACTTCACGCTGGAAATGCTGGACCTGATTCATCGCATCTATGAATCGGACGAATCATTCCGCAGCCTCGACTTCATGGTGCACACCAAGCTCTACGTGTCCCACATCCTGGTACAGATTGTTCTGGGAACCATTACGCCGATCGCGCTTCTTGCCTTGACGCAAGTGCTCAACTTGTCGGACATGGCGCGCAAGCGCATCTATGCCACGGCCGGCTGCCTGACTTTGATGGGAATTTTTGCCATGCGCTGGAATGTGGTGATCGGCGGACAGCTTTTTTCAAAGAGCTTCCTCGGATACACGACCTACAAGATGGGACTGGTCACGCGGGAAGGGCTGGTGATGGCGATTGTGCTGACCATCCTGCCGTTTGTCATTCTGTGGGTGCTGGTGAAACTGCTGCCGCCCTGGCCGGAGAAGAACACCGGCTTAACCCAGCCCGCGCATTAAGTCGGAGCGTCTGGGATCTTTTTCCTAAGTTAGCGTCGAGTTGCTGAAGCCTTCGAACGGGTCGTGACTATGGACGAACTTAAGGATGCCTTAGCGCACTTTGACGCACGTCTGGAAACGCTCGAACGACGCGTGCGGGCACTGGAAGGCGGAGCCCCGCCAGCCGATACCATTCCGATAAAAATGACAGCATCCACGGCCGGCCCGGAGGCTACTGCCGGGGAACGTGCGCTTCCACAGGCGGGCGGGGTGTTCGCGGTCATGGGCAAGGCGATGCTGGGCATTGCGGGCGCGTACCTGCTGCGGGCTGTAGCGGAATCCGGATCGTTCCCGAAGGTGGTGGTGGTGGCTCTGGCGTTGGCCTATGCGGCGACTTGGATGGTCTGGGCGGCGCGAGTTCAGGGAGATGCGGTCTTTGCCAGTTCTGCGTATGCGGCGACCTCGGCGTTCATTCTTGCGCCCATGTTGGCGGAGTTGACGTTGCGTTTTCAGGTGCTGTCAGCGCCCGCGACTGGAGCACTGCTGAGCGCGTTCGTAATAGGGACATTTGCGCTGGCATGGAGACGGCGGCTGGCTCCGCTGGTCTGGGTCGCCCTGCCAGCCGTTGTGCTGACTGCACTCGGCTTGCTGATCGCATCGCACGAGTTGGCGCCCTATATCGCGGCGCTGTTGACGGCGGCGTTGGTAAGCGAGTTCGCAGCGGGAGCCGATCGCTGGCGGGGGTTGAGATTTGTTGCGGCACCTGCGGCAGACGTCGCGGTTCTGATCTTTATTTATATCTATTCGTTGCCGGAAAGTTCGCGGCCCGGCTACGCGCCGGTCTCAAAGATCGCGCTACTTGCGTTGCCGACATTGTTGTTTGCAATTTGTGGAGCGGGAATTGTTTGGCGGAGCGTAGTGCGCCGTTGCCGGATGAATTTTTTCGAGATCGCGCAAGCGGCGGCGGTATCTGTGCTGGCTGCGGCCGCCTGGATCCGTTTCGCTCCGGTCGACGGGGCCTTTGTGCTGGGGACTTGCTGCTGGTTGTTCGCGGCCGCCTGCTACACCGCAGCCTTTGTTAACTTTGATCGAGTCACAGAGCAGCATAACTATCACGTGTACTCAACCTGGGCCGCCGCGCTCGTGCTGGCGGGGAGTTTCCTGCTGCTGTCGCCGATGCTGGTGGCGGCGCTCTTGAGCGCGGCATCGATCGCGGCAACGGTGATTGGTGTGCGAGTCGCGCGGCTGACGCCGGAGTTCCACGGCCTGGTGTATTTGGCGGCTGCAGCGTACGCCTCAGGGCTGTTGTCGTATGCGGCGCGGGCGCTGGCCGGAACATTTCCCAGTGCGCCGGGGTGGATGGTGTGGATCGTAGCGGTGGCCGCGATTGTTTGCTTCGGAATCGGTGAGCAAGCCGCTGGGGAACACTGGAATGAGCGACTGCTTCGGTTGCTCGCGGTGGTATTGGCGGTGAGCGCCGTGGCGACCTTCCTCGTTTCCTGCCTGGTATGGCTGGCTGCTATCGGGATGACGCTGGGCGCGGCGCATGTCGCGGTGATCCGCACGCTGATCACCTGCGGACTTGCGCTGGCGCTGGCGGCTGGCGGAGCGCGCTGGCGGCGAGCTGAATTAGTGTGGACCTCCTATGGCGTGCTGGCGGTAGTGAGCGCGAAGTTGCTTTTCGAGGATTTGCCCCACGGGCATTCAGGGGCGATATCGATTTCGATTTTTCTATACGCGGTCTCATTGATTATGGTGCCGAGAGTCGCGCGGATTGGGCGGATGAAAGACCAGGCTTAGAGGCTTGAATCACAGCGACAGTCCTCGCTCAAGCCAAAAGATGGCTTGAATGAGCCCCCGGCCTAATTTGTCACTGCGCTCATCTTTTGTTATTTCTCTACTACCTGGGTCACCTTTCCGATGCTCTTCTTGAAGACCTTATCCCCGGGATACTGGGCTTTGATGGTGTGTTTCCTTGCCGTCAGCGAGGAAGTCGTGAAGACCGCCACGCCACCGGTCGTGGTGCCTGTGCCGATTTCAGCGCCTCCGTTATAGAACGTCACCACCTCGCCATCCGGGATCGGGCCAGAGTAGTATGGCGATGTCACGGTAGCAGTGAAGGTCACGGGCTGCCCGAGTTGGGAGGGTGAGCCCGAGGTGGCGAGCGCCGTCACCGACGGGAAGGGCTGGTCACCGACTCCCTCGTACGTCGACCCTGTGCTGGGCGAGTTAAGGAGGTCACCGGAGTAGTTCGCAACGATCGTGTGGAGACCACCGTCGCCTTTGTGTTTTGCTTTGTAAATCGTGGTGACTGAACCCTGATTGTTCAACAGACCTGCGGTCCCAATGGCCGTGCCGTTATCGTAGAACGTAACCGTGCCGGTGGCTGTACCGGTTTGGCTGGTCACGGTGGCAGTGTAGGTGACATATTCGTCTTTGGGAACGGGGTTTAACGAGGACGTCACGGCAGTTGCGGTGGGAGTGTGCGGGCCGGTGTCATTGAATAGTAAATCCACATCGCCGCCAAAGGTGGCTACCGCCACGTCAGGTCTGCCGTCTCCATTCAGATCCCCGGCCGCCACCGACCAGGCGCCCAATGGGCCGAAGTTGACAACTGGCTGGAGCGTACCGTCGCCATTGCCGAGCAACACTCCAATTGAGCCAGATGAGCCGCCGGTATAGTTGCCGACGATCACGTCGGTGATGCCGTCGCCGCCAACGTCAGTGACTACCGCGGATTGGGCAGCCCCGCCGGAACTGTACAAAACCACCGGCTGGAACGTTCCATCGCCTTTGCCGAGGAGCACACCCACATTGTTCTGGTAATTGGCGACTACCAGATCGGGCTTACCGTCTCCGTTCATGTCGGCGACGGCCACTGCACTCGCCCAGTAACCGGTTGGCGAGCCGGAGGGGAAGGTCTGAGCTGACTGGAACGTGCCATCGCCCTTGCCCAACAGAACGGTTACTGTGCCGGTGGATTGGACGATTCCCGCCGCGATCACGTCTGGCTTGCCGTCATGGTTGACGTCGGCGATGGAAAGCGCAAGAACCTGTCCTAGATTGGGGTAAGGTGTGGCCGGCTGAAAGGTGCCGTCGCCGTTGCCCATCAGCACGGCTATGCCCGAGTTCCAGAGACCCACTACGATGTCCAGCTTGCCGTCGCCGTTGAGGTCGGCCACCGCTAGCGCGTCGGGATTCTCCGCAGGCAGGGAGTAGGGCACTGCGGGTTGGAAGGTTCCGTTGCCGTTGCCGAGCAGCACAGACACCGTGCCATTGCAGTCGCCCGAGGTGCACCCGCCGTAGTAGTTGGCGAGAATAATGTCGGGTTTGCCGTCGTGGTTAACGTCGGCAACCGCCGCGAAGATAGTGAACACCCCGCCGGAGTCGAACTCCAGAGGGTTCTGGAAGGTGCCATCGCCATTGCCCAGCAGGACGCTGACGAAGGCGTCGCCACAGGAAGGGCAACCCTGGTTCGCCACGATGAGGTCGGGTTTGCCGTCGCCATTTACGTCCGCGATGGCAACGGATTCAGAGGCGGAGTCGCCGCTGTAGGTATAAAAGCCTCCCAGGAAAAGGGGATTTCCCCCGTCCTGTGGAAGGGCGCCGGATTTTTGCTGGCGCGCATGATGCATTGCGGTACGGTGGTCCGCGCTATTGGCCTGAGTCTGCGCGATCGAGGCGAGAGCCGCCAGAATGCTGAACAGGAAGAGAGTAACGATAGTTAGGCAACGGGCTTTGCTCGTGAAGTGGCGGGTCATGCGAGAACTCCTGTGGCGCAGGGTCAGGGGAAGGGATTTACAGGAGTTAGACTATACACCGGTAAAGGCGTTTTGTCCGGCAAATTCATGGGCTGACGGTTGGATAGCAGGCGTCGACATTGTAGAGGTCAAAGCTGTAAACAACTGTATAAACCCACTTATCACCCTTTGCCGGGGAGAGTCGCTACCAGGTTGAGGTCCGTTCAGGAGAGATACGGTGCGATTCCTATGGCCGCGGTTGCTAGTGTGCGATTCGACGATAAGTGATGATCGCCGAACGGCAACGCATACCGAGTCGGATGATCAAAAACAAGGCTAATACGGTGCCCGCCCCCATCGAAATGCGCAGGAAAAACTCGACGAAAAGGACTCCTAGCTCCATTGAAACATTGTGTAACTCTCGGAAGCCGTGAGCGAGATGACGAACGTAATAATCGCTTGTTGTGCGCAATGTTTCGGGGGGATGAGGACCACATGTTTGTGGGATCAATGTCTCCAACAACCCCACCAAAAAACAAAAATGCCCCAAGGCTCTTTCGAGCAATGGGGCGCTGTGCAAAGCAGCCCTCCCCCGAAGTCTGCTCAATGTCCAAGGGCACCCTGTATCAGACAATTGAGGAATGGTCCGTGGTTGGTGACTTAGAGGATATGGTTGATGGGTCGAAGGCTATTTCTTCGTGGCCCTGATTTTTGCCCATCGCGCCTTCTGCGCAGCAACAATGCGCGCCCTACCGGCCGCGGACATTTTCCTCTTCGGCTTAGGTGCCTGACCTCTTGCCTTTGCCCATCGTGCTTTCTGTGCCGCCCCGATACGCGCCCGCGCGGCCGCGGACATCGTGCGTACGGGTGCCGCTCCCGTTGCTCCACCTGCTAGCAATTGAAGCACTTGATTCAGTTTTGAAATCTCTTCTTTGATTGCTTCTCTAATTGACTCCAGACTCATTAGTACCCCCTCTTTCGCAAAATATTGCGAACGAAGAGGATAACACTTAGACAGGGGTAGCCCCGGTCGAGGTATCCTCTGAGGAAGTGGCAGGAGGAAACGACCAAAAAAGGTGAGGTGGTGAATTCGGCGCCGGAGAGTCCTAAGATTCGCTGATCAGCGCAATCTCTGCCCTTCTACCTTCTTGCTTTTCCTGTCGCTCGCCCTCATCATTTAATGCGGTCCCAGGAGCTAGCCAATGAACCGTCTTTCTCGCCCTTTTCGGATTTTTCCTCTGATGTTTGCGATCGCCATTGTGCTCGGAGTGATTCTCTGCCCCGCCTCCGCCCAAACTCATTTCGAGTCGGTGTACAACGGACACAAGATCTTCCATCCCGCGTCCAGTATCCCCACGCCGGGTCGTCCCTTTACGAACTATTTCTTCGTCAACTCGGAACGCCCCAGCCTTCAACCGAATCCTTACGACGAGACTCCCGGCTCCTTAGCCTGTGTGTACCAGCTCGTAGAGGGTCCCTCGGGCTGCCCTATCGCCACCAGTCTCAATGTGCCCAGCGGTGGCATCGGCGCAATCGCCATCGTCGACGCCGGCTATTATCCCACTGCTCAATCGGACCTCGACATGTTCGATGCCCAATTCGGCATCCCTGCGGCCACCGTCAATCAGGTCTGGACCGGCAAGAAACACCCTCCGACTTACAACGATTGGTTAGTCGAGGAAGCATTGGACATCGAGTGGGCCCATGCCATGGCGCCCCAGGCCAAGCTTTTCCTGGTCGTTTCCCAACTTTGCAATGCCGGCGAGTGTGCGACCGACCCCACCTGGAAGGCGATTCAGCTTGCCAGCCAGTTGGTTGCCCAGAATGGTGGCGGCGTGGTCAGCATGAGCTTTGGCGACTACGGGGAACAGAAGAGAGAGCTGCGCTTCGACAAGTACTTTACTCAGCAGGGCGTCGTCTATTTTGCTGGCAGTGGCGATGAAGGCCTCGGAGTCAGCTTCTACCCCACCGCCTCGCCCAACGTCGTTTCCGTCGGCGGCACTTATTTCAATCGTGATCAGAACGGAAACTTCATCAATGAAGTCTATGGCGGCGGAGGCGGCGATATCAGCCCCTACGAACCGCGTCCCAGCTATCAGAATGGAATTTCCCAGATTGTCGGCAATTATCGCGGATTTCCAGACGTCGCTTCCGACTACTGCTGCGCGGCCATCGTCCTCCAGGGCGGATGGTACGACGTTGGAGGCACCAGTTGGGGTACGCCAACCTTTGCAGGAATCGTGAACGCAGCCGGAAGCCGGCAGCAATCGTCGGTTGACGAGCTCACGATGATGTACAACGAGCTTGCCAATCCCACGGAATACGCAGCCTACTTCAACGACATCACCCAGGGCGCTTCGCAGTGCATCGTCGGATGGGACGTCTGCGCCGGCATCGGCTCGCCAAAAACCTACGCGGGAAAGTAGTTTTGCGCTGAGGTTTGCTTCTGGATTACCTAACGACACCTGAAAGCTGGGGAGGAAGGGCGAGAAATCACAATTCAAGCCTTTCCATTGGCCGCTCGCGGGTACAGCTAGGTTCCCTTCGAACCCCAACCGCTCTGTCCTTCGAGTTCCGCAGGCGGCACGAGACCATGGTCCGGGCTCGGGCATCATGGTTGACCTGTGCTCCGAAGTCGCGCCCTTGGGTGCTTGGCTCAGCATGACCCTGTCTTCTAGGACTACCGCTATCTCGATATGTCGACTAGATAGAAACTCCCATCACCGTAGTAAGCGATAACCTCTCAGATAGGATCATGTCTCCCTATCGCGATAGAGTTCTATAAATCAGATCTGGAGTACATCGCCTTCACGGGCAACCATCTCATATAGCACCGGATTGACGAAGAATCCGATGAAAAGGCGGGAAATGAGACCAGCCACAATTACGATCGCGAAGGGCCTTTGTGTGTCCGACCCGATGCCGGTAGAGAGGGCCGCAGGCAACAGGCCGAGGCAGGCGACGAGAGCAGTCATCATGATCGGACGGAGCCGCAGCAATGACGCCTCCCGCGTGGCCGCGCGAATGCCCATCCCCTCCAACCGCAGCTTGTTGATGTAGGAGACCAAAATAACGGCCGTCTCCACGGAAACACCCAGCAACGCGAGAAGCCCGAGAACGGAAGAAACGCTGAACGGAGTATTCGTGAGTTTCAGCGCCACCAGGGCTCCCACGGGTTCCGTCATAATGACTCCGAGCGCGATCGTGACTGGGAATTTAAAGTTTCCGTAGAGCGCAAACAAGATCATGAAAATAAGCACGACGGCAAGTGGCCCAATGAAATACATCTGCGACTTCGCCTCGAGAAACTGGCTGTATTCGCCGCCCCACGCCAAGGTGTAGCCCTGTGGCAGCGTCACCACCTTCTTTACGGCGGCCTGGCCGTCGCGTACGGCGCGCTCCAGATCTCGTCCCTCGATGCTGTACTGCACGCCGATGTAGCGCGAGTTATTTTCGCGATAAATAAAGGACGCCCCGTTTCCCTGCGTGATGTTGGCAAGCTGGCTGAGCGGAATTTGCTGGCCGTCGGGCGTGCCGACTAGTAAGTTGCCGATCTCGTGAGCGCTGCTGCGGAACTGCGGCTGCATGCGGACAACCAAGTCGAACAGCTTCTCGCCCTGAATGACCTGGGTCACGGCCTGACCACCCACTGCCGCCGAAATCACCGCCTCAACGTCCGCTACATTAATCCCGTACCGCGCGATCTTGTTGCGATCGACATCGACCAGCAGGCTCGGCTGACCCAGTTCACGCACGACGGTAAGCTCGGTGAATCCCGGGACTTTAGCCAGCGCATTTTTGATCTGGATCGCTTTGTCCTGAAGGACGTTCAGGTCTTCTCCGTAGATCTTGACCGCAAGAGAACTCTTCAGACCGGTGAGCGCTTCATCCACAGCGTCTTCGGCGGGCTGCGTATAGTTGAAGATGATTCCCGGAAAAGCCGTCAGTTTCTTGTTGATCGATTCGATCAGCTTCTTCTTGTCACTCGCATCGCCAGCCCATGATTTATCTTTGTAGGGTTTTAATCCTACGTAGAACTCACAGTTAAAGAAGCCAGTGGGGTCGGTGCCGTCATCCGGCCGTCCCAACTCCGATCCAACGACTGTCACCTGCGGATAGGACAACAGGATGTCGCGAATCTGAGGAGCAATGTTACTGGCTTCCTCGAAAGAAATCGTGTAGGGCATCGTCGCCCGAACCCAGAGTGCGCCCTCGTCGAGATGCGGCATAAACTCGCCGCCGATGAAGGGAACCAGCAGCAGAGTAGCTCCGAAGATAAGAGCTGCGATCAACATTGTCGCCTTTGGATGATTAAGGGCCCAATCCAACTGGACGGCATATTTTCTCTTCATCCATTCATAAGCGCGATTCGGCTTCTCATGGACGCCCTTCTTAAACCAGTAAGAAGCGAGGACCGGGATCAAGGTCAGAGTGAGGATTAGTGCTCCGACCAGCGCGAAAGACATGGTCTCAGCCATCGGATGGAACAGTTTCCCCGAGGCCCCGGTCAACGCGTAAATCGGCAGATATCCGGCGAGGATGACGGCGACCGAGTAGAAGATTGGGCGATCCACGTCTTTCGCAGCTGCGAGGATCACGTCGTTCAGCTTGTATTCCTGCCCCTCGCGCAGAGCCAGTTCACGATAGATGTTCTCAATCATCACAACCGTGCCATCAATCACAATTCCGAAATCGATCGCTCCGATGGAAAGCAGATTCGCCGCCACGTCGTGTGCGTGGAGCACGATGAAGGCAAACAGCAGCGAAAGTGGAATCGTGAGGGCGACAATAACCGCGGCACGAAAACTCACCAAAAAGAAGATCAGCACCACCAGAACCAGCACCATGCCTCGGAGCAGGTTCGCTTCAACCGTATCGGTTGTAAGGTCTACGAGTTCGCTGCGGTCATAATAAGGATGGATTTTGACGTCCGGCGGCAAGATATGCCGGTTCAGGTCATCTGTCTTGGATTCGACTGCCTTCAGTACGTTCTGCGTCTGCTCCCCGCGCAGCATCAGAATCACGCCCTCTACTGCGTCGTCGTTCTTCTGAAAGCCGAATTCACCTAAGCGAGGCGCGTGGCCGATGGCGACTTCGCCGATATCCTTGATTCGAATCGGCACGCCCTTATTGGCGCCCACCACGATGTTCCCGATGTCGTCGGTATTCTTTACCAAGCCGATTCCGCGCACGTAGTAGAACTGGCCGCCCTGTGAATAGAACCCTCCACCGGCATTCGCATTGTTGGCAGAGAGCGCCGTCACAACCTGCGGAATTGTCAGGTGATATCCGTAGATGCGCGCCGGGTCCAGCAGCACCTGGTACTGCATCACGGTTCCACCAAAGCCCGAGTCGTCCGCTACACCATGCACGGAGCGGTAAGCGCGCTCGACCACCCAATCTTCGATGGTCTTCAACTCCTGCGGCGAGCGGTCGGGGCTTTCCAGCACATACCGATAGACCAACCCGCTGGGGCTGAAGAGCGGTGCCAGGCCGGGAGTCACTCCCGTAGGGAGCGTAGCCTGAGCCAGGCGTTCAAATACGATTTGCCGCGCGAAGTAATCGTTCGTGCTCTCCTCGAAGGTCAGGATCACGTCGGACAGGCCATAGAGCGAGATCGAACGCATCACCACCATGTGCGGGACGCCATTCATCTCAAGTTCGAGCGGAAGCGTCACCAGTCGCTCCACCTCTTCGGCTGCATGGTCGGGCCACTGCGTGATGATCTCGACCTGCGGAGGCGAAAGGTCGGGATAGGCGTCCACCGGCATCCGCTGAAAAGAGAGGATCCCGCCGACCGTGATGAAAGCGGTCAGCATCAGCACCAGAAATCTTTGACGGAGTGCCGCTTGGACGATTCGGTGGATCATTCGGTGGTAGACACTATCCTTACGTTCTTGCTCTTCCCGGTTCTCGACAAAGCCAGTGACCTAGCGCTGCAACGAATTCGCGAACTGCACAAACAAACTGCCATTTCCGATAACGCGGTCGCCGGGCTTTAATCCTCCAGTGATCTGCGTCTGACCGTTCAGGCTTTCTCCGAGCGTCACCGGCCGCCTGCCAAACTGGTTCGAAGACACGGCCGCGTAAACAAAAGGCTGGTTCTCGCTATCGCGCAACACGGCTGCATCCGGCAACGCGATGGCATTGGGAATCGTGCCCGCGTTCACGTTCGCAAACACGAACATATCTTTTTTCAGCTTCTCACCCTGATTGGCGGTCTCGATGCGCGCCTGCAGAGTCCGCGTGTTCGGATCAAGCGACGCCGCGACGTACGATATCCGGCCATGAAAGATGTCCGGATACGCGTCCGTCTGAATCGTGACCGTGTCCCCGACATGCACGTAGGGCAAATCCTTCTGATAGACGTTAACCAATACCCACACAGTGCTGGTATCCGAAATCAGGAAACATTGAGTGCTGCCCGGTTGAATGAGCTGTCCGGCGGATACATCTTGTTCGACGACTTCACCGCTGATCGGAGCTCTCACCGGAACCTCAAAAGAAGGCGGAGCTTTCACGAGCGAATCCGGGTCATTAATCCCCATCACTTTCAATGCGGCTTGGGCTGCCGCGAGGTCGCCTCCCGCCTGCACCCCTGCCGACTCAGCCTGTTCCACATTTTGTTCGGCAATCGCTTTGTGCTCATACAAGTCGCGCGCGCGAGCTTCGGCCTTTTGGGCCAGAGCATAAGCGTCCTTGGCCTTCAGGTAGTTAGTGCGGAGCTGCGAATAGTCCGGGCTGGCCACGTACAACATGGGCTGGCTCCGTTCCACTTTCTGACCCGGAACAACCACCACCTTGCTGACGGGGCCGCTCACCTGCGTGATGACGGGCGTGGTCTTGAAACTGTTGTAGGCCACGGCCCCTGTCAGCCGCAGCATGCGGGTCAACGATGCGGGTTGAACCGTCACCACCTGCAAATGCGCCATCTGTTCTTGCGGGATGGTAAACAGCTCGGCATTGTCGGAGCTCTTGGGGCTATTCGAGTCCGCCGGCGCAGCCTGCCTCGACTCTCCGCAAGCGGTCAACAGCAGCAGGATCGCCGACGCTATGACAAGTACGGTCCACCAACGACAGCGATCCGCGCGCGACTTCATGCGGGGCTTCTCATATCGAATTTCGTCATACAGTCTCCTCACGGCAGATTCCTGGTTCCTTCCGCTTCCTTCAATTGCTCGAGCGCCGTCATATAAGCGGCCAGCGACTGTCGATAGGCCAACTGCACTGAGCGATAGCTCCGTTCGGAATCCAGAAAATCCAGGAGACTGGAAGCGCCGCGCTTATAAGCGTACTCGCTGATGTCTCTCGAATCCTGGGCCTGCTTGAGGTAGCCAGAGGTATAAAGTTGCACAACTTCGTCGTTGCTCCTGACGGCCTCGTAAGCATTGGCAACATCTGAAAGCACAGTGTCGCTCGCGGATTGCTGTTGCTGTTGCGCCTGCGTGAGCGCGTAGCGGGTACGGGCAATCTCTCCCTGGCCGCGGTCGAAGATCGGTAACGCAAAGTTGGCGAAGATGGAGGCCGTGTTCTCGCCCGAAACGTGGGTGAAATCATAGGTGCCGTTCACGTCGACCTTGGCATTTGCTTTGGCGAGAGCGATTTGGCTCTGGGCAGCGGTGACACCGAGTTCTGCCGCCCGGAAGTCGGGACGCTCCCGAAGAGCCCGAGCCTGCAAGTCTTCCAGGTTCCCTTTGAGCGGCTGGTACTCCAGTTCGCCCACCACATCGTAATCGGCGGGCACTGCGTCGTATCCAAGAAATTCGCGCAGGCCGACCAGCGCCTGTACCTTCGCGAGTCGGGCGGAAGAAACATCGGTCTGAAACTGCAACAACTGGAGTTTGATCTTCAGGTAGTCGCCTTCGCCAATGTATCCCGCTTTGAGCTGCGCCTCGCTGATGTCGACTGTCTGCTGAAATCCTTTCAGATCCTCGAGAGCGAACTGGAGCGTCGATTCCGCCAGCAAAACACTGACGAACTGCTGGCCAACATTAAATGCCAGCGTCCGCTCGGCGTCGGCGACCTGAGCGCGCGTGACGGCCGTGGTATCGCGGGCTGCCTGCAATCGCCGCTGCCGCTTGTGGCCGCGTTCGAACAGGTAGGAGAGCCCGATATCGAACTGCTGAGTTTCGTTCAGATTCTCGCCGGAGAAGTCTTGCGGGCTGAAGAATGGTACGAACTGTGTGTCCATCCCCAAAGTTGGATTGGGGCGAAGGTTCGCGGTGATCTCCTGCGCCTGATTCTGAAGGATCTGGGTTCGAGTCGCCTGGAGGGAATGGTTGTGGGTAAGCGCAAGGTCGATTGCCTGATCGAGAGTGATGCGCGTCTATTCTGTCCGCTGCCCTGCTCCCGTCAGCAAGAGAATTATGGCTGGCATCGCGCACGCTCGGCCAGACAGCCGAGGGTACCTGAGGCGCATAAGGGTCGAGATCAAAATGTTATCGCAACGTGAATGTTCCTGCAGGGATGCCGAAAGCCCAAACTGCCGAGTTTTGCGCTGCACCCAACAGCGTTCATGCCCCCGGTTAGATCGACACTGAGGGATCAATGACTGTATTGTAGTTCATCGTGGCGGACGTTTCGAGCGGGCCGGATTTCTGCCCGTCAATAAACAGCGTGGGTTACAACGGCTTCAACTTCACCCCCGAGGGGTTAGGTGGTGTCCCGGCAGTGGCGCGTACGGGTGCCATCGCGACCTCTGGCTATTACTACATCAGTGGGTAAAGCGAAGTACGGATCGTAAGGCCCCGCCGGAATGACGGGGCTTTTTTGTTGGTGGAGTGGCTACTTTTCGGCTTCACAAAGGGAAGTATATAATCACGGTCCAGAGCTGTTCTCCCACGGATGAGGTCCACGCTCAAGCGGTAAAAACAATTAATCACAACTTCCAGGTTGAGTTTGTCTGGGAGGTCCAATCAAAGCAGGTGCATCGCAACTGCAAACATGTCCGCAGACCGCCAGTTCGTGACGCAGCTTCTGCAGAAGTGGGGCGGTGGCGACCAGTCCGCTTTCGATGCATTGATGCCGGTCGTCTATGAACAGCTTCGCCGGTTGGCTGCGAACTGCCTGCGGTCCGAGCGCCCCGATCACACTCTCCGTGCCACCGACCTGGTCCACGAAGCTTATTTGCGATTGGTCGACGCCAATGTCACGTTTCAGGATCGGGTTCACTTCTATGCTGTATCCGCCCGGATCTTGCGGCGCATCCTGGTAGACCATGCCAAGACCAAGAACCGTCAGAAGCGTGGAGGAGAGTTCGAGAAAATCCCCCTCGACGACGCGATCATCGTGGGCCCGCAAGCGGACCGCGGCATCCTTGAACTAGATGATGCCCTCAAACGTCTCGCTGACCAGGATCAGCGCAAAAGTGATTTGATCGAAATGCTGTTTTTCGGGGGTCTCACCTACGATGAAGCTGCTGCCGCGTTGAAGATCTCTCCTGCCACGGTACATCGCGAACTCACGCTGGCGAAGGCCTGGCTTTATCGTGAATTGGATGTAAATTAGGTCGAAGCATGGCAACTCCCGCAGGCAATCGCTGGCAACAGATTGAAGCACTGTTCTATGCCGTGCTAGAGAAACCGCCCGGCGATCAGGCGGCTTTTCTCGACCAGGCTTGCGGGGGAGATCACGTTCTAAGGAATGAAGTCCAGTCGTTGCTGGACGCTTCCGGCAAAACCGTGAGTTTTCTGAAGAGGCCGGTTGAGCAGGCTGCGCTTGACCTGGGTGAGAACGAAGTTGTCAGCGGGCGCCAGATTGGTTCCTACCGTCTGCTGCGGGTGTTGGGGGAAGGCGGCATGGGCCGTGTCTATCTGGCTGCCCGGGCCGACGAAACCTATCGCCAGCAGGTCGCAATCAAATTGATGCACGCCGGATTCGGCCAGACCCCGCGCATGTTGCTGCGCTTTGGAGCCGAGCGCCAGATTCTGGCCAACCTCAACCATCCGAATATTGCCCGCCTGCTGGATGGTGGTGTGCACAATGGCCTGCCCTATCTCGTGATGGAGTATGTCGACGGCGTTTTCATCGACGAATACTGCCGCAGGAACAAGTTGTCGACCGAACAGCGCCTACGGCTGTTTTTGACGGTGTGCGCCGCGGTCGAGTACGCCCACAAAAACCTGATTGTTCACCGCGATATCAAGCCCGGAAACATCATGGTCAGCGCCGAGGGTGTGCCGAAGCTTCTGGACTTCGGGATTGCCAAGCTGCTAGCGCCAGATGGCAGCGAACTCACACGGACGCGAACAGCTGAGCGCATGATGACTCCTGAATATGCCAGCCCTGAGCAGATACGCGGTGACAGCATTACGACTTCGACGGACGTCTATGCGCTCGGGGTATTGCTTTATGAACTGCTTTCCGGAAGACGTCCATTCCATCTCAATACCACCAGCCCGATTGAGGTGGCACAAATCATCTGTGAACAGACGCCAACCGCACCCAGCCAGGCTTGGAAACAGAATCCGGAGACTGCTCCTCCCGACGCACCGCGCAAACTGAGCGCCGACTTGGACAATATCGTCCTGATGGCGATGCGCAAGGAGCCCGCGCGGCGATATGTTTCGGTGGGACAACTGGCGGAAGACGTTCAGGCGTACCTGGGTGGCTATCCGATACGGGCGCGCACCGATGCCTGGGCTTACCGCTCTAGGAAGTTCATCCAGCGGCACCGGGCTGCGGTCGTGGCGGCGGGTGTGATCGCGGTCGCTCTGGTCGGGTTCAGCATCGGGATGGGTTTGCTGGCGCGAAGGGCGCAACGCGAGCGCGCCAGCGCCGAACGCGAAGCCCAATTCCTCAACCGCATCTTCCAGTCCACAACCCCCGAGGAGGCGCGCGGGAAACCGGTCTCAGGTCCTGAACTTCTCGATGAAGCCGCGAAGAGAGTTGATGCGGAATTTTCAGGAGAACCGGAACTGCAGGCGAGGCTGCTCGACAATATCGGACGCGCCTACAAAGGAATGGGACTGTACGATAAATCCGAAGCGCTCATGCAGCGTGCCTATGATCTGCGCAGAAAAATCCTGGGCGATTCAAATCTGGATACCGCAGCTACTCTCGACGGACTGGCCAGCGCCATCCGATTGAAGTCCGAATACGCGAGAGCCGAGCCGCTGTTCCGCAAGGCGCTGGCAATTCGCCAATCGAAGCTGCCGCCGAACGATCTCTTGATCGCGGAGAGCATGGCAAACCTCGGGGAATGTTTGTACTGGGAGGACAGGAATCAGGAGGCTGAGTCATTGCTGCGGCAAGCGCTGGCAATCGAGCGCAGTCACGGAACTAGTCAGGACATCAGCGGCACTGATAACTATCTGGCGCTTGTTCTCGAAAGGAAGGGGAGCTTCGGCGAGGCGGCACAACTCCTGCGCGAATCGGTGGAGATTACCCGGAGCTTGGAGGGTACCGACGGACCGAACTATGCCAACAGTCTGCACAACCTGGCTGGGACGCTGATCGACGCCGGCGACCTGTCGGGTGCGGAGACGGTAGATCGTGAAGCATTGGCGATTGGTCGCAAAATCGGAAGGGCCGGCCCGGCCAATCCTGACCTTGGCTATCCGCTCAATAATCTGGGTTTCATTGCGTTGGAAAAGGGCGATTGGGCTGCAGCCGAACCCCTGCTTAAGGAGAATCTGGACGTACGGGGATGGCCTCGCGCCTCGAATGCGAGTGTTGCCGCTGCCTTGAACAATTGGGCGCGCACGCTGCAGGAAAAGGGCGACTACCGTGCAGCGGACGATTCGTTGCAGCGGGCGATCACTATGATTCGTGAGGCCCAGGGGCCGCAGAGCGGGGCTTTGGCGAAGATGCTTGCCAACTTGGGCCTTTTGCAAGCGGATCAGGGCAATTATGCGGAAGCGGGAAAAAACGAACGCGACGCAGTATTAATGCGCCAAAAACTCGGTGGAGACGAAAGCCCCGACATGGCCTCATGTCTAATCAACCTGGCGTTGATCCGCTCGCTCGAAAACGATCCCGCAAGCGCGGAGCCGCTGCTCAGGCGTGCGCTCGACATACGGAAGAAGGAATTGTCGGCGGGGCATCCGGCGATCGTCTCGGTGGAGACTCGACTCGGCGAGGTGCTAATCGATGAGGGCAAAACCGGGGAAGCGGAAACCCTGCTGCGGCAGGCCGTGAAGGAGATTCATGCCGTCCCATTTCCTCTGACCACATGGCAGATCGCAGAGCCTGAAATTGCTTTGGGCAGCGCGCTCGTCGAGGGCGGGAAAGCTGGCGAGGCTGAAAAGCTGCTGCGCGATGTCTCATCCCGTTTGACGGACTACCCCGAGGCTGCCCTGCATCACAAGATCCTGAATCGCGCGGAAGCCAGCCGGCACAAGCTAAACAGTCTCCGGCACCCCTAGGGTGACCAATAGGCTGGCTTTAACTTCTGGACGACTGACGAGTGGTATCTAAGAAAGCCCGAGCCCGCGGAATCACGGGCTGAGCACGGGCTAGAGAATCTTGGCGATTCTCTGTATCCCTATGAAAATAATGGTAGGCCCGAATGGACTCGAACCATCGACCTCTTCCGTGTCAAGGTTCGCTCATACCATACTTCCAAGCAGTTAGAAGTACGTGGTGGACTCGCTAACTAATCGTAAATACGTCAAAGGCGTGCCAATCACGGGCTGGAGTCACGGGCTGGAAATTGATGGCCGTCTTTCAATCATTTGCTCTGTGCAGGCAAGTATCTATCAAGAACTGACGTGACAATGTCTAGCGTTGCCTTGGTCCCGACGGCCCAGAGGAAAAGGACAATGTAGTCCTGGATCGTACCAAAGGGTTTTCCAAGGTAATTTTCATTGAGCCCTGTCAGCAGCGCGACAGTGAAAGCCAATAGCGCACTCGCAAAATCACCAAACGTAATGGCCTTAGTCAGAAGTGCAAACCGACGGGTATCATTGGCCGGTAGATGATCGATCGATAGATAGTCGGGCTTCAGCAAGAATGGCGCGACTCTGGGAGTGGGGCCCAGTCTTCGGATTAGGTCAAGAGGCGTCGCCACATATCCTACTTTCGTCCGCGTCGATGGCGCACTGTCGATCTTGGCTAAAGCAATTTCGACTGAATCCAACTCACTTCCGGCAGAACAAATGCTTGCGAGATCAGCCGAAGTTTCAGCTTGCCACAGACGTTTCCATACGATTACGAGTTGGTCATGGGCCGTGTTAAGGGCATCGTTCTGCGCTGGAGTTAGGTCGTTGCGTTGACGCCATTGCGCAAGTTCCTTAGCGGCTGGCTTTATGCGCTTATTCACGCTATCCCAGCTCTTCAACAAATCCGTCGTATCCACCGCTTTTTTGTGGAGATCTCCGAGTTCGGCCATTTTCTTTGGTCGTCCAATGAGCAAATTCCTAGCCTTCTCGCACAGGACTGGCCAGTTTTCTTCATCTTTCGGCGGAAGCTTAACGCTCCAATCAATACCCGTGGTCACGGTAGAAAGCGTAGTGGCTAACGAGGACAAGTCTCTTCCCAGAGCTGCCCAGTCGCCAATCTGGGCTTCAAGGACACCGAGAGCTTCCGTCGCATCTTTATAATTCTGATTACTGGTTAGATCGGTGAGCCACCGTTGCTCGTCAACTTTGTCGATAAGCCCAAGAATGAATTCACGCTGTTTGTTAACATCTTGCGCGATTGAGTATCTTCCGTAGGAGGTTCCGCGCGTTGCGTTCGTGAATTGTTCTTGGGCATGTTTATAGGCATCGCCAATGGCCGCTTCCTGCTTCAGGAGGGTCCAGGTAATACGTAATACGCCCAAGTAGCGTTTGGCTATAAAAGCGACGTAGATTCCTCCGATAATCGAAATGATCGGCCAAACGACTATGTCTTTCGCGATCAAGGTCAATTCCAGATCATCCGTGCTGCTCACGTTATCTTTGTGGAAAGAAACCGAGCCATCGTATTTTCCGGCATGTGGCAGTCTATCGACATGAACATCGGCAACCATATAACCGTCTGACTTACGACGATTCCTCAGCCACCAGACTGGCGCATAGCCACCGGTATCCGCATCCACGAAGCCGATGAATTGGTGCTTGTTTGTCGGGTCTGGATAAACGTCCGCATCCTTCAGAGGTAGTGAGGCCTTAGACCACCAAAACGGTGAAAATGGAATCAACCTCCAGGCCGTTGCAGTCAGCTTTGGCAAAGCTGGACTTGGTCCGGCGACTTTGATGGTCATCTGCTTGGAAAATGGTGCAAACTGCTTTGTCCCATCTTCAATTATCACGAAACCTGTATACGAACCGGGTTGCGGCTTCGCACCGTTTACGACCTTCACAGCTAGTACCAAGCGCGTGATCTCAAGCTTTGGGAGTTTCGTGCTTCCTTTGCTGGTGACACCGAAGGGAACTGCTGAAATGTTCGTCAGAACTCGTCCATCGGGCGAGCTAAAATCGGTGAACCGTACCGCCCCTTCCATGTCCGCCTGTGAGCTGTTCCAAACGGCAATGATTGCCTGGCCGGAAATCAGTTGCTTCCAGGTAAATCCGCTATCATCTTTTGCCTCTTCAGTCAGTTGAAGCGGGGAGACGGGCAAATCTGAGTTCGCATGGACGCAGACGGAGGCTAACATCGCGATCGCCAACAAGAGAAGCTGTCGCAACGGTGCAGTTTTACACATGTTCTTCATTCGTTGGCATCAGATTGCGTTCATTTCGGCGCAGTCGGAGGTTTCAACAGTTGGCCTTTGAATACGATGCCGAAAGTATATTTATTGTCCACCTTTGTGTACACGGGTGGTAGCTCACCATACTCATGGCCTATTGATAAAGCCACATAGGACGTCAGGTCATAGCTCAATTTGTTGGTCAGATGGTCACGGGGTTGGGTACCGACTGACGCCAAGACTAGATTTCCTTTGGAATCCTGCGTAAAAACCGGCTCAGCTTCTAAAAGTAGTCGCCGTACATAATCACTCTCAATAGTGAATAGTGGCTTCGTCTTCGATTTCGCGAAAATTAGAAACCCGACATGCATGCCGAAGGTTGCTCGCAAAATACCATTTGGATAGGTCTTGGCCGCCTGCGCCTTAAGGTTTGAGCCGGTTTCAACGCCTATAAATGGCTCGGGAACGAACTGAACAGTTTCGCCGAAGCCCCTCATAACAAAGTATTCACTGTTAGAAAAAATGGAATTTATGTCGTGAAACTTTTTGTCGGCCTCCGCAACGAAGGATGGCTTTGAAATTATCGCCGGCAGTAGTCGCGAGAGCGACTGAAAACGGTCTGAACTCGTCGGTGCGACGATCTCGAACGGCAGGTCGAAGAGGACTGAGTTTCCGTCCTCTTTGGGGTTGCTACTTGCTTTGAGATCTATTCCGGGCACGAAGTTCACGCCTGGGCGGTAAACATAACGTGTCGGAGCATTTTGGGGCTGGATCACTCCAAATAACGGGGCGACGATAGCCACACGAAACTGAAGTTTCACGTCCGCAGTGTAGGATGCCGTTGTACCGCTAGCGCCGTCTACGGTTGGAGCAAGGTAGAAATCAGAGTCGTCTCTGGTCGTCGAAGGAGAATACTCTGCGATCTGGGATTTCGGCCGCTTCGTCTGAACTGAAGCCCGGGCTGAAACTGGTGAACCGCGTGGGAGATCGTGAACGCTTCCAGTCTGGACCTGTAGTACATTTGCGGAGTGCGCGCCTTCCTCGCCATGCTTGCGGCTTTGCTTGTTGCAGACGCTGCCGTCCGCGCAGCGGACGGTCTCGTTTGCGACCGAAGACGGTGGCGTGGTGTTTGCGGACTTGTACGGCTCTGGCGACAAGGCGGTTGTGCTGGCGCACGGGGGCCGCTTCAACAAGGAAAGCTGGGCCACCAGGCGCGTGCGTTGCAGGCGGCGGGATTTGCGGTGCTGGCCATCGACTTTCGCGGTTACGGCAAATCGCATGGGCCCGGCGACAAGGACCCGATGGATGCGCCACTCCAACTGGATGTGCTGGCGGCAGTGCGCTTTCTGCACAAGGCCGGAGCGAAGAAGGTTTCGATCGTTGGAGGCAGCATGGGCGGAGGCGCGGCGGGCGATGCGTCAATTGCGTCGCAGCCGGGCGAGATCGATCGCATCGTGATGCTGGGCGCAGCGCCGAATGGTCCTGCCGGCAAGCTCAGGTCGCCTAGCTTGTTCATCGTTGCCCGCGACGATGCAAGCGGCGACGGGCCGCGGCTGCCGGGGATTCAAGCGCAGTATGAGAAAGCTCCGCAGCCGAAAAAATTGGTGGTGCTGGATGCCTCGGCACACGCGCAATATCTGTTCCAGACCAACCAAAGCGATCGCGTGATGCGCGAAATTCTACAGTGGCTTGAGGCGGAATGACTGAGTTGGACTGTCATCAGCCGTAGATTTCTTCTCCTCCAAAGCAGGAGCGCATTTCACGGCACGATTGACCAGGCGGACACGCTGGTCAGCCTCATTTACGCAGGCGGCGAGGTAACCGATGAGTGAGTTCGAGAAGCTGATTGACGCGGCGAAGCGGGGCGCAGTGGACGAGATCAGAGTCATCGTTCAGAGTCATCCGGAACTCATCAATCAACGGGATGAACTGGGAGCGACGGCGCTTCACCATGCCGCGCTGGGCGGGCACCGCCTTGTGGTGCAACTTCTGGTTCAACATGGAGCGGACATTACGCCTCCGACGCCGAGTTTGGCGCGACTCCGGCGGGGTGGGCGCTTGAATACCTGCGCGAAATGGGCGGCTTCCTGCGAATTGAGCTGGACGATTTTGCCTTCGCAATCCGGCGAGGCGATATGGAATGGGTGAGGCGATTCCTCAAGCGCTTTCCCGGCCTTCGGCACGCCAATGACCCGCAGGGAAATTCCTTCAGAGCATTAGCCGCTCAAACCGGCAATCCGGAAATTGTGAGCTTGTTTGAAGCGGATGCGGCCCGCTAGCGCCGGTGGCCATTGCGCAATTGCCAATAACACAATTGAGGTAAGCGGTGCATGATAACTTGATTTGGTCTGTTCTCGCCAGTTACTGCGAAACTCCCATGTCGCGCGATCAACGGGTAATATCATGACGGAAGATTCCCAGGGACAATCCGACGTAAATATGTTCAGACCAAATCGTTCCACCCGTTGCCTGCAAGCCATCCTGCTGATCTGCGTTGCTATTCAACTCAGTGGATGCCGAGAGAAAGACAGCGTCAACCGCACAGCAATGACGGGCGCGACAAGTGTGCACTCGTACAGCACGACGTTTCGACAAACAGAGAATCCGCTCAGCGAAAGCGGAAACTGGATCGAAGGGCACACCTCGGGAGCGAATCTCTGGGGCAACGTGCAAACTGTTTCCGGCTCGGCGTATGGCGTCGATGAGCCTACACCGTTTGGCGATCCGACTGCCATTCTTGACGGCACATGGGGACCCACACAGACGGCTACGGCAACGGTCAAAATCAATCAGACACCGGCGAACAAATGCTGCCATGAAGTGGAATTGCGCCGTGGCGTCACTCTCATTCACCGTCGGCGTGACGGTAATGCTGGCCAGGCTATTTGGTACAGTAGCGGTGTAACTGTTAATACTAGAAGCAAAAGTCTTATCGAGCGTGACGCCGCTCAGAGTAAGGCCACTTAAGGTGGCATCGCCAGATGCTTGTACTACTTGCCCGCCCGAAAGTGTGCCAATGCTGCTATTGAAACTGGTGTCGCCACTATATATTGCCGTAACAGTGTGATCACTGACGCTCAATGAGGAAGTAGCCCCGCTAGTAGCGCTGCCATTGACCATAGTCACTGGCGTCCCGAATGCTGCGTTATCTATATCAAACTGTACTGTTCCGGTAGGGGTGCTGCTGCTTGAAGTCACTATGGCTGTGAAGGTAACTACTTGTCCGTAGGTCGAAGGGTTCTGAGACGAAGTGATGCTAATGGTGGTAGGTAGTGGTGCGCTATATTCATAGGCACCCATATCCACCACGCCATTCAAAATGCGTGGATTCCCTTCAATGTCGGTAGTAAGCCAAGATGGAACCGCAATGTTGCTTCCAGTATCAATGCAGGGAGAGCCTGTCTGCAGGTGATAATTATTAGCCGATGGGTTGAAAAATAAGGGGTCGGCGTTAATGTTGCCAGTTCCGTCGCGTCCGCCTTGAACATCGCAATACGTAATCACGGCCGAAGCGCCATAGTAATCGCATTCTTCCCCACCTCCGTAACTGGAGGAACTATCGCCCCAGAGGATACAGTTGGTTAAATTCGGAATGCTTCCGCTATCGTTGCGCATCGCGCCGCCGTATTCAGCTGAGTTACCGAAAAAGGTGCAGTTGGTCACTGTCGGCGTGGACTCTTCGTTGTACATGCCAGCGCCATTCGGTGCTGAGTTGCTGTAAAAGATGCAGTTGGTCACCGTAGGGGAGCACCACTTAAAGTTCGTCATTGCGCCGGTGCCTCCATTAGGAGCTGAATTACTATAGAATATGCAGTTGTTCACTGTCGGCGAGGAGTTCCAAAAGTTGGCCATCCCACCACCGCACCCCGAGTTTGCGTAGAAGACGCAGTTGCTCACTGTCGGCGACGATCCCCATCGGTTGGCTATCCCACCGCCTATTGCCGAGTTTTTAGTGAAGATGCAGTTGCTCACCGTCGGCGACGCATTATTATCGTAAATACCCCCGCCGAAATAGCCTAAGTAGCTGTTGTCGTATGTACCTGTTCCGTTAATAATGGTAAAGCCGTCTATCTGGGTTGCTGATCCAACATTAATAGCAGTAATTACCGAACCATTATTACTACCATCTATGGTCGTAATACTAGCTCCCGCCCCAAGCAACTTTACCCCATCTGTCAAAGTAATTTGTTCATTGTAGGTGCCGGCTGCCACATGTACCGTGTCGCCGGCTGATGCGGCATCGATACCTGATTGAATGGTTGGGTAGGAGGATGACGGAACATAGATGTCTACACTCGCCTTAGCCACTCGTGCAGGAAAAACAACCATGCCCATCGCTAAAACCAGAACTAAAATTCCCAAGCCACGCAATAGTTTTTTCATTGCCATCTCCTTGCTCTTCGGATTACGTTATACTAATTTGCCTTTATCTAAAATACAAGGTTCAAATAAATACATTCGGTTTCAAGTTTAGTTGAGCGTAGCCCAAGTGTCTTAATAAAAGGCTAACCTCAATACCCTGACAAACTCATCGGTTATACGTAATTACTTAAATCGTCATTAGTTTAAGGATGTTTCTGGCAAGATGTCAATGTAAAATATATGAAATTTTGGACAATATATAAAGTTTTCATAATAATTTTTATTTTTGACTTTATGGCCTTTTCCATTCTCAGTCCTCAAATTACCAATTCGACAACAAATCAGAAGGTAGTGCTGATCCGCAATTATCCACCGCACTTGCCCACTTCCAAAAAAATAAAAAATACCCCAGAAAAGGGGGGGGGTGTTTTGCTGCCTTCTTCGCCTAATACAAGGATGGAGAAACGCGCTATACCTTCTGATATATTTGATGACTTATTGTTAAATAAGAAGATCAGTCGATTTTCTCGCTAAACACTTGTGTGTAATTCGGTGCGGTAATTAAAGAGAATTTTTATGTCATTCTGGGCATATATGCCAACTTATGTTGTTTTTTAGCTTTGGTTTGAGCGTAGAATATAAAATGAACAAAAAAACTGTGCCCTTTCTGTACAAGCATTCTTCGGAGAAATGGTCATGATATCAAGGGGAAACAGCGCTGGTTTTGTATGTCTTGTGGGCACTCTTGCAGCAGGCGAAGCCGGCATAACAAGACCATTCACACCAAAGAACAAAAATTGTTTCGACTCTGGGTTGTTGAGGGTTATTCGATCAGACAACTGGCGAACCAAAGCGGCTACAGTCCGAGGAGGCTTTATCGCATGATCAACAATTGTCTGAAGCAGGTGCCTCCGACACCACCTTCGAACCTGGAGCAATGCCGTCACTTCATCTTCGATGGAACCTTCCTGCACCGTCCCTGTAGCCTCGTTGCCCTGATGGATGCCCGTAGTCATACTCTGGTAGTCGGCCGGTATGGTATTCCTGAGAATTCTGAACCTAAGCTGTTTGAATTCTTTAAAGGTTTGAAACAAGCTGGAATGAATCCGGATAGTTTTACGGTAGATGGCAATCATACTGTGATGAAAGTGTTGCGTAATCTCTGGCCTGAAGTGATGATTCAACGATGTCTGGTCCATATTCAACGCCAAGGCTTGTCCTGGTGCCGTACATCTCCCCGGACGGTATATGGGCGCTGGCTTAGAAATATCTTCCTTCAAGTCACCAGGATCAGCACTGCGGCAGACCGTGATGAGTTTCTCAAAGCTGTTAACTTCTGGGAGACCGGTTACGGCTCGCAAATTAGCAGCAGACCGGAGAAAGGGCATGTCTTCAGTGACATCAAACGAGCCCGTAGTATGCTTTTGAGAGCTTTGCCAGATATGTTTCATTACCTTGATTACCACTCGATTCCTAATTCAACTAACGGTCTGGAAGGTTACTTCTCCAGACTAAAAGCGCATTACCGCCAGCATCGTGGATTGTGTCAAGAAAAACTAGACAATTACTTCAACTGGTATTTCCATTTTGTACCCAAATAACAACACTTTTTTGGCATATATGCCCATTCTGAGGGAGCAAAGCAATCGTGAGAATCTCAATCATTGTATTAACCCGATCCAGGAGATTGCCACGCCTTTCCTCGCCTTTGGCGAGTCAATGGCTCGCAATGACAAATCCAACATTACATAAGCCCCGGTATTTTCAGGCCGCCCGTCAGCCCGCCCATTTTCTTGGCGGCCGCTTCCTGTGCCCTGGTCGAAGCTTCCTTGACGGCGGTCAACACCATATCTTCAAGCATTTCCACGTCGTCCGGATTGACCACTTCTTTAGCTATTTTTACAGACAGTATCTGCTGCTGCCCGTTCATCGTTACCGTTACCGCGCCGCCGCCGGAACTGGCTTCCACGGTCAAAGCGGCCAATTCTTCCTGGGCCTTGAGAAGCTGCTGCTGGAGCTTCTGTGCCTGCTGCATCATAAATTTTTGGTTCATGCTTCCTCCGCGTCTATCTGCTGGGCCCCCATATTCAGGGCGGCTTTCACCAGATGGTTATTTTCGTGTTCATAAACACAGCGGACTTTGCAGGGCCGTCCCATGTATCCGCTGACGATTTTATCCGCCGTTTTCTGATTTTCGATGGCGTCCATTTTTTCTTTATGGTAAACATATTTAAAAGATACCGTTATCGTATCCCCTTCGATAGAAACGGGACGGGCGCTGCGTAACAGGGCGGCGGCCGGCGTTTTGCTCATCCCATCCGGGGCGTCCTTCATCATCCTGGTCCAGTTCTGCTGCAATTGCTCGATGGCGGTAACCATCGGGCTGGCGTCCGAACTTGAAGGCGCCTTAGGTTTTTCATTAACGGCTGGCGGCTGCGGCGCCGGGGGCGGTCTCGGCTGCATGACCGGCGGTTTGGCAACGGGCGGCTGGGCCGTCGCGGGCTTTTGCTCTGCCGGCGGTGCGGTTTTTTGCACCGGCGGCGGCGTTATATTCCTTGGCGCAGGTTGGGGAGGCGCCTGGCGCGCCGCCTCGGGATTGCTTGGGCGGATAACGTCCGGCGCGGTACGCCGGACGGGTTGCGTGCCCGTATTTGCTGTTTCAGGAGCCGACTGCCGCGCCGGTTCTGCTTTCACTTCTGTGTCCGGCAGGGTGGAATCAACCAGGGCTAATTCCAGGGGCAGCGTGGAATAATTATCCAGGCTTAATTCAAGCTGCCCGAATCGTTTTATCGTTTTTAATATTTGATTGAGGGAGGCTTTGTCCGCCAGCTCCTTGATCTCTTTTAAATCCTCGGCGGTCAGCTCCAGGGTATCTGAAGAGCCGGTCTTGATGAGAAGCAGCATCCGCAGGTACTCTATCAATTCACGGTGGAACTGGCGTAAATCGAGGCCGTCATTATTTACATTATTAATCGTGGCGATGCCGCCGGCGATGTTCTTATTTATGATATGTTCGACTAATTCACGGGAGCGCCGGTCGCCGGAAACGCCGAGCAGCGCCTGGGCTTCCTGAAGCGTGATATTATTGCCATAGTATGTGTTAAGCTGCTGCAGTAGGTTCAGCGAATCGCGCATACTGCCGGTGCCGGCCCGCGCCACGAGTTTTAAGGCCTCCGGCTCGGCGGTGATATTTTCACCTTTGCAGACGCGCGATAGGAGCTTAACCACGTCATCCAGCCCGTAGCGGTGAAAATCGAACCGTTGGCAGCGGGACAGGATGGTCGGCAGCAGTTTCTGGACTTCCGTGGTCGCCAGGATAAAAACGACGTGGGGCGGAGGTTCCTCCAGGGTTTTCAGCAGGGCGTTGGAGGCTTCCTTGGTGAGCATGTGGACTTCATCGATGATGTAGACTTTTTTCCTTGCCTGGTTGGGGGCGTAATTTACTTTTTCCCGCAGGTTCCTTATTTCATCGATACCGCGGTTGCTGGCGGCATCAACTTCGATGACGTCCATCGCGCGGCCTTCGGAAATGGCTTTGCACATCTCACAGGTATTGCAGGACTCACCCTTGCCGTTGGTAAGGCAGTTGATGGCTTTGGCCAGGGCGCGGGCGGTGGTCGTTTTACCGGTGCCGCGCGGCCCGCAAAAAAGATAAGCGTGGGATACCCGCTCGTTTGCCAGGGCATTGAGCAATGTCCTGGTAACATGCTCCTGCCCGGCAATATCGCCAAGCGATTGCGGACGCCATTTCCGGTAAAATACTTGAGATACCATTACGACCTTATTATACCCCAAAATGATTTGTTTCCCAACAAAAATGAGGTATGAAAAAAGTAATTTCCTGCTATCGTAGCACAAATAAAAACCCTTTGCCAGAAGACATAAAGTCTATCAATTCAGCTTAAAAATTCTTTAGTGTGAACTGATTTGACAATGTTGAGGTATGCGGTATATAAATTGTTAACGTTGTTTGAACAAGGTCTGTTTAAAGGAGAATAAACGATGGAAAAGAAAAAATACTGGAGAAACGTTATCCGGGGGCCTTTTTACAAGGACACCGAACCGGGCATGACCGGCACTTCCATATTTGCCCACCACGACGAGTACGGCAACGGAACTACATTGGGTTATCATTGCATTAATACCAATTATGAGGTCCCGTTTTCCCATTCCCATGATTTTCACGAGCTGCTTTGCTTTATCGGCGGGAACCCGGAAGACATTAACGACCTGGGCGCGGAAATCAGCATTTGCCTGGGCGATGAGCTGGAGGAACATATCATTACCAGCGCCACGGTTGTATCCATTCCGCCGAATATGAAACACTGTCCGCTTAAAGTATTGAAAATCACGAAACCGTTTGTGTTCCTGGAGGTTTCAACCACCAAGGGTTATGCCCAGACGGGAGCGCCGCAGGGATTGACTCCGGCGTAGGGTAGTAAGAGGAAAATTTAAATACTGAATAAAGAGTCCAGGGGAACTTTCCTCTGGCGGGGGCTCCGGGGGCGTCCCCCGGCCACCCCAGGGCCCCCATGAATGGGGGATTTAGGGGGTTGATTAAACAGCATTCAGGACTTACTCTGTATTTAGAATTTGTTTAGAGTTTAGATTAGTGTTTTAACCCAAAATAAAAGGGCTCCGTGGTTGGCGGAGCCCTTCGTATTTCTTAGAACTGTTATTGATTAAAGCAGGGAAGGAATATCTTTGGACACATCGTCCAGCGCCTTGAGCCTGTCTTCGGTCTCTTCCTGGCGCTTCTTGAATTCCGGGATAAGGTCGGTGGAGCGCAGGTAGTAATCTCTTACTTTATCGACATCGGAAAGCTCGGATAGCAGGACCGTCACGTCGACGGAGCCTTTTTCCCTCGGATAGTCGCCGTTGCGGATGATGGCTTCCGGCGCGATATCTCTCATGTAATCGCCGATTTCCTTGACCATGTCCATGTTCATTTCTTTCGCCGGGCCGGAGACCAGGTATAAAGCGCGGCGGGAATCGGCGGGATTGCATTTCAACGAAAGCTCGCTGATAGCTTCATCCATCGCCTGGATGCCTTTTTGAATTTCCGTGCCCTTCTTGCGGAAATCGTTGCTGATATTGGGCAATTTGAACATCGGGGCATTTGTTTTGCCATAGCCGATAACCGTCCAGCCGACAACGGTCTGAATGATATCACCGGCATCCAGCAATTTAGCGCCGATAAACCGTTGTTTTTTCTCTTCACCGGCGCAGAGTATGTTATAGAAAGGCTCGGCAATCATGGAGTTTATCTTGGTAATATTGGTCTGAATGGAGGAATCTTTGCGGACATATCTCTGGTTGTCTACCAGGAATACCGCATCGGCAACCGAGTAGCATGACTTGAGACAGGTTGCCACGTTGAATACGGTCCGTTCCTCGGTAGTTTCTTCATGTTCGAAAGGCAGGACAAGCAGGTCCCATATCGGCTTATCGATATAGCGTTCCTTCAGGTGCTGGGTAATGATGGAAATGGCGCCGGAACCGGTGCCGCCCGCCGTGCCGGCGATGAGCAGGAAAGCATCGGTTTCAAAGAACTTTTTTGCTGTCCTGATGGCATCGACGATTTTATCGGCGTCTTCTTTAGCGATTTCCGCGCCGAGTTCGTTAATCTTTCCTACGCCGTGGCCGCCGGTCTTGCGTCCGCCGATAAGAATTCTATGCCGGTGGTCGTTACTGATGGCGGACAAACCACTCAAATCTGCCGCATCGGTGTTTACGGCAAAACATCCGGTAATGATGTCCATGCCGCGACGACCTTTAGCCCTGCTATTCATACGGGCGAACTCATCAGCAATTCTGCCGCCGCACTGCCCGAGTCCAACTACGACTAATTTCATCTTTCACCTCAATAAAATACTTTTGGTATTGAGCTATTTTTAGCATAATAGCCTGAGAATGTCAATTGTTTTCTTACATAAATACGAATATTTTGTTCCAAATCGCAGATTCAAAAATATTAGTAATTACTGATACAAACAACCTGAATACCTGTTTTTCAATTAAAATCCTGAATTCGCTCATTCAACACCCCGGAAAATTAGGTAATTACTTAACTCGGAATGCTTATGATCCCATAGTAAGATAACAAAGTAATTATCTAAACTTTATTGAAAAACTAACGGTTGAAGAATATAATAGTCTATGCCGGGTGGCGGCGAGGTAGTCTGATAAAGGAAAACATTCTCATGGCTCCAGAAGTAAAAGAAGACATTGAAGGTAATATCCTTGATTTTGAAAAAGTAGTCGCCAGGGCGGAAGCGGCCAGCCGCGCTGCCAGGGAAGCGGCCGGCAAGTCCACCAAGACGGCGATTGATGCTGCCCGCCGGGCGGAACAGATAGGCTTTGAGGCCAAAGCAGCGGCTGATCAGGCCGCCAAAGCGGCGGATGAAGCCGTAAAACGGGCGGACCTGGTCGTTAAAGAGACCCAGGAAAAAGCCGATGCCACTATAAGGACGGCTCGAGAAGCGATCCTGAAAGCGGAAGAAGTGGCCAGGCGGCCGCAGGAAACCGCCGAGGCGATGGCTAAAGCTTTCCAGGAAGCCGTGGCCCGGGCGGAAAAAATCAGCCAGGAAGCGATGCATGCCGCGGAATCTGCCTTGATGCTTTCACAGGAAGGCTTGGCACGTATCGATGCGCTGGCGCGTGAAGCAAAAAAGACGGCGGATAACGCTAAAGATACTTCCCAATCGGCGCTGACACAGGCGGAAACATCGGTCAAGGTAGCCAAAGATGCCGCCGATGAGTCCATCAGAATGGCTAAAGACGCGACGACCCGCGCGGAAAAAATGGCCAGGGAAGCAAAAGAAGCGGCGGACACGACAAGCAAAATCGCGCGGGATACCGCGCTGCGCGCGGAAAAAGTCAGTAAATCCACCCGGGAAGTCGCAGACGTGGCCGCCAGAACGGCTGAAGAGGCTTCCGGCAGGGCGGAGGCAATAAGTAAAGTAGCCAGAGAAGTTGCGGAATCGGCGCAGCGGAACTCTGCTGAAATATTAAACAAGGTAGATACTATCAACCGGGAAGCCCAGGCGTCCACCGACTCGGCGCGCAAAGAGGCCCAGGATACTATTCGCAAGGCGGAACAACTGGCGGCCGGTATACGCCAGGTAACCGAGAACGCAATCAAGGAAGCACGGGCATCCTCCCAAATGGCTGTTGCGGCTTCGCAACAAGCTATCGCGAGTGCCGAAGCGGTTGGAAATGAAGCGAAGCGGACCGCCACGGAATATGCTAATAAATTCCAGGAAGCGATAACCAGGGCGGAAAAAATCAGCGTAGACGCTAAGACCGCGGCGGCGGAAGCCGATAAGACTATCCAGGAAGCATTAACGATGGCGACGGAATCCGCTGAGGCGGGCGCTAAAGCCGCCAAAGAAGCCTCGGATAATGCGGTCAAACAATCACTCGAAGCGATTGCCCGGATCGAGGATTTGGGCAAGGAAGCCTCGGCAAAAGCGGATACATCGGCGGCAGAATTCCAGGCCACCATCGCCAGGATCAGCGATATGGTCAGCGCTTACCGCGCATACACGGATGAATCGGCCAGAGTCGTCCAGGAGACAATTGCCGTTTCCAAATCGGAATCGGACAATGCTGTCGTTATTTTTGATGAATTAGGTAAGACTGCCAAAGAGACGGCGGAAGAAAATATCAGTGCTGTCAATGCTGCGGTATCACAGACGTTAAAGACCGTCAAGGAAATCGCCGACCAGACGGACATAGAAATTCAGTCGGTCATTGCCCGGGCGGAAGAGATAAGCCAGGAAACGCAAAACGCAGCGGAACAGGCCGTCCAGCGGGCCAGAGAGGCGACCGATGCGCTGGTCAAAGCGGCCAGGGAATCAGCGGAGAGAACGGTCAGGGCGGTCAAAGAAGCCACCGAGGCTTCTGCCAGGGTGGCGAGAGAAGCCGCCGGTCTTTCGATTTCCGCTTTCAGAACGCCATGAACCGGGTCGACGCGAGCGGACAGCTTGCCAGGGACAATGCCGACGCATCATTAAAGTCTTATCATGAAAATTTAAGCAAGTCATTTACTCCCAAGCTGGCGCCGAAGCCGAGGCGCCCCGGGAAGAACCTTCCGGCGAAGAAGAAATTGCTCCTCCGAAGCCGTCCCAGAAACCGGCGGCGGAACAACCGGCCAAGAAGATGGGTGAAGCTATCAAAAAAGTTGAAAAAGCGGCGAAAGAAGAAAAGGCGGAAAAAGCTGCGGGCAAAGAACCAAATAAAGGATTAGCCAAAGAAACCCCGAAGGAAACGGCCAAAGAAGACGAAACAGAATCCCCGACGCCGATATCTAAAGAATCACGGAATAAAATGCAGGATCGCCTGGAATCATTATCCAAGATGTATGAAGCGCGGAAACGCCCTAAGTCATCCGGACAAACAGACGACGAAGAGCTCGATGACGATTAGCCGAAACCATCCGAAAAGAACACCCGGGAAGGACAAAAAATAAGTACCAAAGTATCTATCTGTTCGAGCGTGAATTGGCTTGACATTTTATATGGTGAGCAATATACTCACACTAAGCAATTATTAAATCGGGCCTCAAATAAGTAAAATATTCAAAATACTGCACAATATTTTTAAGGAGGTGCCTGGTGCCTAGCCAGAAAGACAAATCCAAGAAAACCGCACAAACCGCCGAAGCCTAGTTGCTCCGGCCATTGA
>CAWEAB010000030.1:0-33997 GCA_963806745.1 uncultured Acidobacteriaceae bacterium | reverse complement strand
TAAATGATCGTTCCTAAATGATCTTGGTGGACATTAGATAGACGAGCGGGAAGATGAACATCCAAACCAGGTCGACGAAGTGCCAATAGAGGCCGGCGACTTCGGTATCGGCGGCGTCGTAGGCTTTAGGCTTCAGGAACAAAATCAGCGTGCAAATCAGGCCCGTGACCAGCAGCACGTGCGCGCCGTAGTGGAACGGACTGTAGGACGGCGTCAGCAGCCATGCGGCTAGCCACGAGGCGAAGATGACAGGAATGAATTTTTTGCGGAACGCGATAATGCCGAGATAGACGACGCCGAGAGTTACGTGGAGCATGTGCATTCCGGTGAGGCCGAAGAAGGTGGAGGCGAATTGCGGTACGGATTTGGAGACGCCAGCGAATTCAGAGGCGGTGTCCTGGCCGGGCACAACGGGGAAGATGGGAATGCGCAGGCCTTCCGCGATGAGATTGCTCCACTCTTTGGCGTGAAGAAGAATGAACCCAATGCCGCAGGCCATCGTGGCCAGGAGCCAGAGTTGGCGCGCGCTTTCTTTTCCTTTGGCGGCGGCGTTGACGGCGAGGACCATGGTTAGCGAACTCGTCAGCAGGAAGGCCGTCATGATGGTGGCGTTGCGGATGCTGGCGGAGTGGAAGGGCGTGGGCCAATCGGCGATGGAGATGCGACCGTAGCTGTAGGCGTAGAGGAGCGCTCCGAAGGTGAGGGAGTCGGAGAGCAGGAAGAGCCACATTCCGATTTTCTTCGAGTACGTACCGAAGAGGGATGGTTCGTAGACCGAGATGTTTTGCGTCACGGCAGCCTCTGCCATGCGTTGAGTCTCCTTAGTTGGGTCGGACCTCAGCGGCTAAAGCCGCTTGTCTTCTGATCGCTGTTCGGAAGCGACTAAAGTGCTGCGCCCTTCCACCCAAATGCCGCTATTTCTAATGCGCGAACGCCGCTCCAATCTTATGCGATCACGATTGTTCGACATTGTTAGTGCGCGAACTCCATTAGAGCCAGAATGTAAATCCACAACAAAGCCATAAAATGCCAGTACCAGGCAGTGATATCGACCACAATCCGGCGCGAAGTTAAAGGGCGATGTAACACCACCGCTACGCCCGCTGCCAGCAGCGCGAAGATTCCTAACAGCAGATGGGCGGCGTGTGCGGCGGTGAGCAAATAGACAAAGGAACTGCTGGGATTGGTGGCGAGGTAGAACCCGCGTGCCGCGAGGTGGCTCCAGGCCATCCACTGTCCGATCAGGAAACATAACCCCAGCGCAATGGTAAGCGCTAGCCATGGGAATCTTCTTTCCGTGCCCAGACGTATTCCGGGAATGGAGCGCACGGGTTCGAGCGCGACTTGCCGCGCGAGTTGTCGCCGGGCGCACTCCATGGTCACACTGCTGAGCAGTAAGACGCAGGTATTGATCAGAAACAGGGCTGTGGGTAAAGGAACGGGGATCCAATCGTGCACCACGGTGTTGGTGCGGGAGTCGAAGGTTGGCAAGCCCTGGCGCACGATGTAAGCGCTGGTGAAAGCGACGAACAACATCATGACCGGGGTGAGAGCTATCGCCAATCCGAGGCGTGCGCGGCGCAAACGAGCGCCGTAGTCGGGCAAGTCATTATCGGGACGGCCGTCGTCTCCGCCATTGGCCAACGGCGGCAGACCACCGCGGTTCCCCCGCGAGGTTGTGGGGTGCGGCGCCGAAACGGTCGGAGTGAAACTCGCCATGGTTAGTCTCGCTGGCTCCCGCAGTCTTCCTTAGTTCGCCACCACTTAGTGGGACACCACAATTGGCGGATCGGTTTGCATTACGTAGTCGCGCGGCGCGCCGGGCACGCTGTAGTCGTAGGGACCGTTGTTGACCACGGGGATGTGTCCGCCGAAATTGTCGTGCGGAGGCGGACTGGAGGTAGTCCACTCGAGCGTGGTGGCTTCCCAGGGATTGTCGCTGGATTTTTCTCCGCGGAACATGCTCCAGAACAGATTCACCAGAAAGATGAGCTGACCGGCGACGGTTATAAATGCCGCGTAGGTAATAAATCTTTGCACTGGAATCAGATCATGCAGATAAGGGACTTCGGTGAGCTGGGAGTAGCGGCGGGGATGTCCGGCTATGCCCAGGTAGTGCATGGGCACGAAGATGGCATAGGTGCCGATCAGTGAGAAGAAGAAATGCCAGCGCCCGAGGGACTCGCTCATGAGCCGCCCAAACATCTTGGGAAACCAATGATAGGTTGCGGCGAAAATTCCGAAGATCGCAGCCACCGCCATGATGAGGTGGAAGTGGCCGATGACGAAATAAGTGTCATGCAGTTGAATGTCGAGCGCGGGTTGGGCCAGGAAGGGACCACTGACTCCGCCAGCAACAAAGAGGGAGACAAACCCGACAGCAAACAATGTTGGAGTGGTGAAGCGAATATTGCCGCGCCACAGAGTGGCCAGCCAAGTGAAGGTCAGGACGGCGGAAGGCACAGTGATGGCCATGGTGGGGATGGAAAAGGCATAGCCCGAAAACGGACTCATCCCGCTCACAAACATGTGGTGGCCCCAGACGCCAAAGCCGAGAATCACGATGGAGAGCATGGCCAGCACGATGGTCTTGTAGCCGAAAACCGGCTTGCGCGAGCCAATCGAAAGAAGATGGGAACACACGCCCATGGCCGGCAAGATCGCAATGTAGACCTCGGGATGACCGAAGAACCAGAACAGATGTTGCCAGAGGAGCGGGGAGCCACCTCTGTGGCCGGTGAGTTGGCCGTTAATCGTGCCGAGTGGTAGATAGAAGCTCGTGCCGAGGTTACGATCCATCAATAGAAGAATGCCCGCGGAGAGCAATACGCCGAATGCCAGAAGCCCAAGGATGGCGGTGCAAAACCATGCCCAGCAGGTCAAGGGCATGCGCATCAATTTCATGCCACGCGCTCTCATGTCTAGAGTGGTGGTGATGAAGTTGAGCGATCCGAGCAAAGCTCCCACGCAGAATATGGCGATGCTGGTGACCCACAAATCCGCTCCCAGGCCTTCGCCAGGGCCGGACGACTGCAATGCGCTCAGCGGGGGATAGCCGGTCCAACCGTGCAGGGGTGCGCCACCAGTCACAAAGAAAGCAGCGATCAAGGTGAGGAAGGCCAGGAAGGTGACCCAGAACGACAGCATGTTTAATACCGGGAAAGCCATGTCCGGCGCACCAATCTGGATGGGCAGGAAATAATTTCCGAAGCCGCCCTGCGGCGCGGTCGTGAGGACAAAAAACACCATGATGGTGCCATGCATGGTGACCAAGGTCAGATAGGTTTCCGGTTTGATCTCGCCAAGGAAAGGAAGCACGGCGGTAGGCCAGATCAAGTGGATGCGCATGAGCACTGAGAGAAACATTCCCACCAATACGGCAGTGAGTCCGAGGAAGTAATACTGGAGGCCGATGACTTTGTGGTCAAGGCTAAAAACATATTTGCGGACCCATCCCTGGGGTGCGGCGTGGGCGTGCGATTCCCTGGCAGCTAACTCGTGAGTGGCCATGTTATTGTTTGTCGGCCTCCCGGGCCGCCAGCCATTTGTCGAACTCTTCCTGACTTACAACCTTCACGATGCCGTGCATCTTATAGTGTCCGAGACCGCAAAGCTGGTCGCAGACAGTATCGAAAGAACCTTCCCGTGTGGGCGTAAAGTGCATGTGAATGGCGAGACCCGGGACAGCGTCCTGCTTGAACCGCATAGCGGGAATACTGAAACTGTGGATCACGTCGTGAGCCCGCAGAATTACTTCGATTTCGCGGTTCACAGGCACGACCATGGTTCCCGTTACGACGTCATCTTTGGAGGCGGCATCTTTCGCATCGAGTCCGAGGGCGGCTTCGCCTCCGGCGGAGGCGTCTTCCAGTTCCGGTTTCGTCGCGCCAAACTTGCCGTCGGGGCCGGGATAGCGAAAATACCAGGCAAACTGCATGCCGGTGACTTCTACCTGCACCGCATTGGGTCCCGCGTCGCGAAAGCGTTCCGCGGCCCAAAGATGTCCGCCCAAAACGTCGACGCCAATGTCGGTCATCATGAACAATAGCGCCGCGATGACCAGCACGCGGATCTCAGGGTGAGTTTCGCCGGAATAGTAGTGGGCGCGAGTGGATGTGCCGCGGGCACGGTATTTCCAGAGAATGATGCCGAGGCAAACCTGCGCGGCCACGAAGGCAATACCCATGGCGATGCCGGTGTTGACGAACTGGTGGTCGAATGCAGCCGCGACCGCGGAAGCTCCGGCCGGGAACCACCAGGTTCTGAAGATGAAGAAGTACATGCTGGCAAAAGTAATCAGCCAGATTACGCAGAGAAGAAGCAGCCCCATGTACCAAGACCCCCTGCCCCACTTGACTCAATCGGCTCCCCACTGAAGCGCGACAAAGCAATGCGATAGCCCGAGAACGGACGGAAGTGTATCACAGCTCGATCTGATCCGCGCAAGGGAGTTCCTCCACGGCTGTTTCAGGAACCGCGATTTGTAAATTAGCTGCGAGGAGGTGAAATCGGGGCGGAGATACATTGACGAGCAGAACGCTTTTATGTAACATCGCGCCCATTGGCTGGGGCCTGGGGTAATGGTGAGGATTTCGAAGCGTGTTGGTGTAGTGCTCTTCCAACTCGGTGGACCAGATTCGCTGGCCGCGGTCGAGCCCTTCCTTTACAACCTCTTTTGCGATCCCGACATTATTGACTTTCCTTTCTCCCGCATTGGACGGCGGCCGCTGGCGAAACTCATCTCGAGCACGCGCGCGAAAAAAGCAGGCCAACACTACGCGACGATTGGCGGCGGATCTCCGATTCGAAAATTTACCGAGCGGCAGGCGGCCGCGCTGGAAGCGCAGTTGGTGCGCGAGGGAGTGGATGCGCTGTGCGTGGTGGCCATGCGGTACTGGCATCCGTTTACTGCCGAGGCGATCGCGCGACTGGAAGAGGCGCGAGTCGATCAGGTGGTGTTGCTGCCGCTTTATCCGCAGTACTCGAAGACGACGACGGGAAGCAGTTTGAATGAGTGGGGGCGAAGGTGGACCGGGAGTGTGCCAGTTTCGTGCGTTCAAACTTTTTATCGCAACCCCGTTTACATTGCTGCGCTCGTAGAAAAGATTAATGACTCGCTGGCGCAGTTTCCTGATGCGGAGACCGTCGAACTTGTTTTCAGCGCGCACAGTGTGCCGGTATCCGTTATCGAGAAGGGCGATCCTTATCAGTGGCAGATTGAAGAGACGGTTGAACTGGTGATGGAGAGCGGCGGATGGCCGAACCGGCACCGGCTCTGCTATCAGAGTAAGGTCGGGGCGAGTAAATGGTTGCAGCCGTCACTGCACACAACGCTGCGGAGCCTGGCGGCGGAGAAGGTTCGCGATGTGTGCATCGTTCCAATCTCGTTCGTGTCCGATCATGTCGAGACGCTGGCGGAGATTGATCATTGCGCGCGGGCAGAGGCGCGGATGCTCGGGATCGAGCGATTTGCGATGGCGCAGGGTTTGAATGACTCGCCGAAGTTTATTGAAGCATTGGCGTCATCTGTGAAGGCGGCGCTCGGCGAGGACGGGGAAACGAAGCAAGAAAATCAAGAAAATAGGGAACAAGACCATTTGGGAGATAGGGCAGCGCTGTCGATGGCTGCCGACTGATTAATGATGAGTTGAGTCAGGAGGAGGATCATGGCAGAGAATCCGGATGTGGGTAAGGCGCCGCAAACGCCGCCGCCGGACAAAGCTGCGCAGGCCGCCAAGGCGAGCACAGCGACTCCCTACGTCGGTTCGGGCGCGGTGGGCACTTCCAAGGCCGCAGCTTCTGCCGGAGTCGCAGCTGTCGGACCGCAAGACAACGAGGTCAATCAGCAGCGGCGACGGTTGGCTTGGGTATCCGTTACTGCATTTCTTACCGCATGGTTCCTGGCTTTCTTCCGCTTCTTCCTTCCGCGCACACTTTTTGAACCCTCCACCGTTTTCAAGATTGGGTATCCGTCGGACTACGGGCTTGGGGTGGATACGAAGTGGCAGCAGAAATACCGCATCTGGGTTGACCGGCGGCCCGATCGCATCTTCGTTATTTATGCGCGCTGTACGCATCTCGGGCTGCACGCCTGACTGGAAAGCAAGCGAAAACAAATTCAAATGCCCGTGCCATGGAAGTGGCTACGACGACGAGGGTGTCAACTTTGAAGGTCCGGCGCCGCGGCCGATGGATCGCGCGTTTGTGCAATTAGCTCCTGATGGACAGATTGTGGTTGATACCTCGCGGCTGTATTCGTGGCCAAAGGGGCAGCCCAGCAAATTTAACGATCCGGGAGCGTTCTTGCCGGTGTGAGATCGAGCCGTAGTTCTATATCGGTGGTTGCGTCCCTGACGTCGCATGGTTCATAAGGAACGTGGCCACCGGGAAGAGAAAAAAAGAGAAGAGACAAAAATGCCTGAAGAGACGAACGGGAAAAACGGGAAGTCAACCGGCATCATTGAGCGGGTAACGACGGGTGTTAAAGAGGATGTGCAGTCGCTCAAGACCGACATGCCCGCCAAGGCAAAAGAGCAGATCGATCTGCTCAAGGATCCGACAAAGACCCAGGTCTTTACTTCGATCTTTCGGCATAAGCATGATGACACCCCGCGAAATCGCGCACTGGGTGTTCTCTCCAACGTCTTTCTGCATCTGCATCCGGCGAAGATCAATCGCGATGCGGTTCGTTACAACTACACGTGGGGGATGGGCGGGATCACGTTTTATCTGTTCATCGTGCTGACGTTCACGGGCGTGCTGCTGATGTTTTATTACCACCCGACAAAGGTGCAGGCGTTTCGCGATGTTCTGTATCTGGAGCACGACGTTCCGTTCGGGAAGTTGTTGCGCAACATGCATCGCTGGGCGGCGCACTTGATGGTGATTGCCGTGTGGCTGCACATGTTCCGCGTGTTCTTGACCGGCTCTTATAAGAAGCCGCGCGAGTTCAACTGGAACATTGGCGTGCTGCTGCTGGTGTTTACTTTGCTGCTTTCGTTCACCGGTTATCTGCTGCCGGACGATCAACTGGGGTTCTGGGCTGTCACCGTCGGGACGAACATGGCGCGCGCTACGCCGGGACTTGGACACGAAGGGCCGTTCGGTCCAATGCTTGGCATGACTCCTTATAACGATGTGCGCTTTGGTTTGCTGGGTGGATCGATCGTCGACGCGAATGCGCTGCTGCGTTCTTATATATGGCACTGCATCGGGATTCCGATTGTGGCGTCAGTTCTGATGATTGTGCACTTCTGGCGTGTACGAAAAGATGGCGGGATTTCGGGTCCAGCGCCGGTTGTGCTGGCGTCAGAAGTAAAGGAGGCGCGGAAATAGTATGGACTGGAGACAGTTGTGGGACATCGCCTCCGCGCCCGATAACGTTCCGATCGTTGGGCTGATTCCGCTGCTTGCGTTCTATATCTATCTGGCGTGGAAGCAGGCGCACGCCAATGACGAGTTGATTGCGCAACTGGAAGGCGATCCCGCGATGGCGAAGACGCACCATCGCAAGACCTGGCCGTGGAAGGAGGGTTGGCAGAAGGAAATTCACGTGTGGCCGTTTTTGTTGCGCGTGGAATTTCTGGCGGCGATTATCGTCACGCTGATTCTGATGGTGTGGTCGATCACGCTGAACGCACCGCTGGAAGAGCCCGCCAATCCCAACCTGACGATGAATCCGGCAAAAGCGCCGTGGTATTTCCTTGGACTCCAGGAAATGCTGGTGTATTTCGATCCGTGGATTGCGGGCGTGGTGATGCCGACGCTGATCATCATCGGGCTGATGGTGATCCCTTATATAGATACGAATCCGCTGGGCAGCGGGTATTACACGTGGAAGCAGCGCAAGTTTGCGATTGGGACTTTCTTGTTCGGGTTCATCATCCTGTGGGTGGCGATGATCATCATCGGGACGTTTATTCGCGGGCCGGGATGGCAATGGTTCTGGCCCGGGCAGACGTGGGATCACAATCGTTTGATTTATGAGGTGAACCGCGATCTGCCGGATCTTTTTGGCATCACGTCGAACTGGGTCAAAGCAGTTTTTGGCGCGATTGTGGTGGGGGGATTTTATGCGGTGGGCGGATTTGTGCTGCATGCGTTCTTCCGGCGGAATAATCCGAAAGACTACAAGCGCATGAGTTTGTTGCAGTACTCGATCATGATGTTTTTTGTGCTGACCATGTTTGCTTTGCCGATCAAGATGGCGCTGCGGCTAGCGTTTCATATCAAGTATGTGTGGATTACGCCGTGGTTCAACGTTTAGTCGTTAGTCGATGGTCGTTAGCTCCAAGACGTATGGATTGCGGTGAACAGTTAAAGAGTCTGTCACGAAAAGCCAACGTCGATCGACGAGCGACCAATGACTTTCTAGGAGGAAGTGGTGGCCGAAAAGCCCGTCCCCGAAAATGATCCTCTAGTGCAGAAATCGTTGGCGACGTGGTATGTCGTGACGATGGTGCTGCTGATGGCGTCGCTGTTCTGGGCCTTGTGGGATGAGGCGTTCGGGCAGCGGCCATGGAAGGCGTATCAGCATGAGTGGGTGCAGCGGTATTCGGCGTTCCTCAAGACGGCGCGTTCAACCTCGACCGCATCGGAGAAAGAGGTCGAGGGCAATAGCGATTACATAAAGCTCAAGCAGGATTACGACCATGCGAACGACGCGGCCATGCCGCGAATGAAGGAAATCAACGATCAATTGCGGGCGTTGAGCGCGAAAATTCTGGCGGTGCAGAACGTATTCACGGATCGGCGGGCGTATGTGAATGCGCTGACCTACAACATAGAAACGACCGAGAGCGCGTCGTCGAAGCAAAGCAAGCTGGACGAACTTGCCGACTATAAGAAGCAAACTGCGGTCGTCGAATATCCGGATGGAAGCAAGAAGAGTTATACCTTTCCGCAACTCGAAGAGACCTACAACGAACTGAAAGCGGAGCGTACCGCGCTGAGCGCGGAGTTGGGCGAGGTGATCAAGCCGGTCAGTGAGCGCAAGGAGAAGCTCGACGCCTACATCTCCGAGCACATGGTCGATCTGACGCCTACGCAGATTCACGGCCTGCAGGATAAGACCGAGGCGTGGGATCCGGTCATCATGCAGATCAACGTGGCGGATGCGAACATCGTGGACCGGTGCGAGTCCTGCCACATGGGCATCCGCGAGCCGGTAAAGCTGACGGCTGCGTCAATGTCGCCGAAGGGGCAGAAGCCCGATGACTACGCACGGGCGTTCACGAGCCATCCTGAAACGCAGTTGTTGAAGACGCACGATCCTGACAAGTTTGGGTGCTCGCCTTGCCATCAGGGAAATGGGCGCGCGACCACGAGCGTCGAGAAGGCGCATGGAAATTATGAGCATTGGCTGTGGCCGATGTTCCCGAAGCCGAATGTTGAGGCGGGCTGCCAGACTTGCCATGCGGCCGACATGATGCTTGTCAGCGGCAATGTCGGCTGGACGATCAGTGCAGGGAAGGATCTGTTCCGGCAGCGCGGCTGTGTGGGCTGCCATCGCTACGAGGGATATGACAAGGAGCCGGAAGACATCAACTCCATCGCGCAGCAGATCAAGCAGATGGAGACGGAGAAGAAAGAGAACTTCAAGCAGTCCGCGTATTTGATGAAGCAGGCCGATTCCGCGGAGACGAATGCGGAGGCGAACAAGCTTAACGATCAGGCGGTTGCGCTGAAGGTGGAGAACAGCAAGCTGGATTTGCGGATCGTGCAGCTTGACCGGACCACGAAGAGCCTGCTCCAGGATGTGAAGAAGGTTGGGCCGAATCTAAAGGACGTCCGGCTGAAGCTGAATAAGAACTGGATTCCGGTATGGCTGAAGAAGCCGACGGATTTCCGTCCCACTACGCGCATGCCGAATTTCCGGCTGAATGACGAGCAGATCCGGGCGATCTCGGCGTATCTGTGGCAGTCGGGATTGACCGATGAGCCCGTGAAACAGGCTCCGGGAAATGCCGGGCACGGCAAGGAATTGTTTGAGACGCGCGGATGCCTGGGATGTCACTCGATCGAAGAGGGCGACCAGATGGTCGGCGGAACGTTTGCCGCGAATCTGACGCGCGTCGGCGAAAAGGCGAACTACGACTACCTGGTGCGCTGGGTCCACAATGCGCGGCAGAGGACACGTCCTTATTGTTTGTACGAGAAAAAGGATATTGGTCCGGAAGATTACGCGAAGAAGGGATTGCCGTTTGTGTTCGACCTGGCGCACAGCAAGTGTCCGAATGATGGGCACGAGTTGCAGGTGCAGAACATGACGGTGATGCCGAGCCTGCGGTTGTCGGATGACGATGCGCGCGACGTGGCTTCGTATCTTGTCACGCTGAAGAAGAAGGATCCGAGTTCGTACCCGGATGCGTCGTTCATGGACGATCCGAAGTTGAAGGATGAGGGCAAGAAGTGGATTCGCCATTTTGGGTGCGCGGGATGCCATGAGATATCGGGGCTAGAAGACGAGGGACGAATCGGAACCGAGCTAACGTTTGAAGGCAGCAAGCCGATCGAGCGGCTCGACTTCGCGCTTCTGACCGAGGCGGCACAGCGCGGAACCGGTGAGCCGATCAAGGATGCGGAAGACCTGGCGCGGCTGCCGGAGGGCCCGGCCAAGGGACCTTTCTACTCGCACCTTGGCTTCTTCGAGCACAAACTGGCGGAGCCAAATATCTGGGATCAGGGGAAGATCAAATCGGAGACGGAAAAGCTGCGCATGCCGAATGTGCATTTGCAGCCGGAGCAGATTCGAGCGCTCACGACTTTCCTGATGGGCTCGCAAGAGAGCGGGCTGCCGCAGTCGTATCAATATCGGCCGCTGGATTACCGGCGCGATATTCAGGAAGGCTGGTGGGTGGTCAAGAAATACAACTGCATGGGATGCCACCAGTTTATTCCCGGCCAACAGACGGCGCTGATGGGGATGAAGCATTACCAGGAATATCCGGAGCAGTTGCCGCCGAAACTCTTGACCGAAGGTGCGCGCGTCGATCCGGCGTGGCTGCTGCGGTTTTTGTCGAATCCCTCGCTCAGCGAGACGGATACGAATCGTGATGGCGTGCGAGCGTATTTGCAGGTGCGCATGCCAACGTTCAGCTTCTCGGAGAACGAGCTAGGCAAGCTGGTGCGATTCTTCGAGGCGTTGTCGCGGCAGTCGTTCCCGTACATTCCGGAGTCCGACACGACTTTGACGGCCAAGGAGACGGACATGGCTCGAAGTTTGTTCTCGAGCACGGCGGCTCCTTGCCTGAAGTGCCATGCTACGGGCGATGCGGCGCACGATAAGAATGCGACCGCGCCGAATTTCCTGCTGGCTCGCGGACGATTGAAGCCGGATTGGATGGAGCGGTGGATCATCGATCCGCAGGCGATCAGCCCGGGAACATCGATGCCCTCGGGACTCTTCAAGCGCGAGAACGATCACTGGGTGTTTGCGGGACCGACTCCGTCTTCATTCCAGGGATACGACAAGGACCAGACTCGACTGCTGGTGAATTACATTCTGCAACTTACTCCCGAAGAGCAGCGGCGCGTGCAGGGAGCGATGGGGAGAAGCCAGGCGAGCGGCAGCAAAGCTTCTCCGAAGGCGAAGCAATCGAGGAACGGGCCAGTCAGTTGCGGCCAGGCGATACGCGGCGGCGAGTGAGCGGTAGAATGTTGCGGACATACGATCTCAAATCAGGAAAGGTGCGTTGAAATCATGAACCGGAAACTGTGGTTGGTATTGGTTGGCCTGTGTGGGCTAGTTAGCATGGGTCTTGTGCTGCTGACTGGTTGCAGCAAGAAGTCGAACGAAGAGTCGAATGCCGCGCCAGCGGCGTCGTCTGCGCCCGCGCCTGCGGCTACGCCAATCGATCCGGCGACCGCGGCGACGGTGAGCGGAACGGTTACGCTCACGGGTACCGCGCCGAAGATGGCAAAGATCGATATGAGCCAGGATCCCGCCTGCAAAGGCATGAACATGGCGGAGAGCGTGGTGGACGATGGCGGCAAGCTGTCGAATGTTTTCGTTTATGTGAAGAGCGGATTGGGTGACCGGACATTCGCAGTTCCGAGCGATCCGGTGACGATCGAACAGAGCGGCTGCAAGTACCATCCGCATGTGCTCGGCGTGATGGCTGGACAGACGGTTAAAGTCGTGAACAGCGATCCGACGACCCATAACATTCATCCGACTCCGGCGGATAACCGCGAGTGGAATGAGTCGCAGCCTCCGCAGGCCCCGGCGATCGAGAAGAATTTTGCGCGCGAGGAGATCATGCTGCCGGTGAAGTGTAACCAGCATCCGTGGATGAAGATGTACGTGAACGTGGTGAAGAACCCGTTCTATGCGGTGACTGGACCGGATGGAAAGTTTGAGATCAAGGGGCTTCCTCCGGGCGATTACACGATTGCGTTTGTGCAGGAGAAACTTGGGACGCAGGAGCAGAAAGTTACGGTGGGGCCGAAGGACAGCAAGACTGTGGATGCCAGCTTCAAGGCGGAATAGTTTTTCCTAGAGGCTGGTAGTTGGAGACGGTCGAGAGTGCCGCCGATGGGAGTGTCCGCGCTACAGATTCGCAGGCAGGATTAGGAGGGCGGTTGGTCACGATGATGCTAGTGATTTCCATTGTCCTGGGAGTTGTGCCTTGGTTCGGCATTGCGTGGACCGTCACGACGGGAACGATCCGGACGCAGGATGGATTGTTCATGAGCCTGATCCTGCTTACTCTCTCCGGTGTATTTTTCCTGAACGCTTTCTGGGAGTTGCGGGATAGAGGGGCGCTGGCGTTTTTGCAGAAGAAAAAAGCGGCTGCTCCCGCGGCGGCGGCTTCGAAAGCTTTGCCCAAGGCGGCTTCTGAGAGTAAGGAGACGTAATTGAGGGGGTAGGGGTCCTTCGACTCGCTTCGCTCAGGATGACATCGTCTTTTTTGGATTTGCAATTAACAATGGCCACGCAACCCATCCCGCTGATGCCCGCCGACAACTCCTCGGCTTCGTCTGAGAGTGTTCCGCAAAAGCCGGCGCGCCCGCGCATGTCTACGCGGAACCGTTTGCTGTTTTTCTTTACGGCTTGGTTGCTGGTGCTGATGCCGTTTCTGTTCTGGTGGAGCACCTGGTTTGGGCGGGCGCTCACTGCCAAAGAGATGAACGAATATCTCAATGACAACGCGCATCCTCGGCATATTCAGCATGCGATCGTGCAGCTTGGACAGCGCATGAGCCAGCACGATGCGAGTGCCGCGCAATGGTATGGCGACCTGGTGCGGCTGGCTTCGAATTCGCATGAAGAGGTGCGCAGTACCGACGCCTGGGTGATGGGACAGGATACGGCCGGCCCAGGTTTTCATGACGCGCTGTTGAAGATGCTGGTCGACTCTTCAGTAGTCGTGCGCGGAAATGCGGCGTTGTCGCTGGTGCGCTTTGGCGATGCGTCGGGACGGGCGCAGATTGTGTCTTTGCTTCAGCCGGTGGTGATTACTGCGACGTCTGCCGGGCGCGTTATCGATGCGGCGGCGATTGGGACGTCGGTTCATCAGGACGGGCTGGTGGCGAAGGTGCAGGGTGCCGACAGCCAAATTCATGAGTTGCGATCGCCGGTGGCTGGACGGGTTCGAGTAGTTGCTGGAACCGGGGCGAATGTGACGGCGGGGGCTTCAGTGGCTACTGTTGATCCTGCGCGAGGAGCAGGTTTGGGAGGCGCTGCGGGCTCTGTATCTGATCGGGCAGCTGGATGATGTGGCGGCGATCCGGCCTTATGAACGGGAGTTGCCGGAGATTTCGTTGCGCGTGCGGCAGCAGGCGCTGGATACGGAGCGGGCCATCAACGGGCGGGCGAACAAGTAGCTATCGGCGCTGCACGCCACGTGCATAGGTCCTTCGCTTCGCTCAGGATGACACTTCGAATTTACTTCTGTTGTTCTTGGGGACCTTTTCGATGCCAATCAGTAACGTCATCGGGCCGACGGCTTTTTCTACTTCCGTGGTGTCTAGCATCACGATGGCATCCCAGGGGCAGCCGTCGAGGAAACAGCCTTCGGGGCCTTTGCTGACGCATTTCTTGCAGCCGATGCAGAGGAGCGGGTCAACTTCGATGCGACCGAAGGGTGGGTGGTCGTCGTCGGGAATCCAGAACATACAATCTTCGACAGGGCAGTACTCGACGCAGGCGGGCGAACCTGCGCAGCCGGTGCAGCACTCGGTGATGACGGCTAGCTCTTTCGGCTTCTTCTTACGCGGCGTAGTTAGACCTTTGGAGCGCGGCTCTTGCTTGAGCTCGTCGGGCACCAAGCCTACTTGTTTTGTTTCCGACCCCGTTGCCATTGCCGGGCATTATAGCGTGGATTCGGGGCGAGTGGGAAATGTTTGGATCGGCTGCGAGCTTCGAGCTTAATGCCCAAGGGTTCTAGGCTTGTTGTGGGAATAGGGGTCCTTCGACTCCGCGGGAAGTTTGCTTCGCGAACTCCCCGCTCCGCTCAGGATGACATCGCCTGGAGGGTGAAAAATTGTTGGCGACAAACTTAGCGCCAGAGGCGAGTGGCGTAGTCGGCCATGCTTAGAGAGAGCAGGATGAAGAGAAAAAAGATGGCGCTGGCGATCACCAGGCCGGTTAGTTTTTCGTGCGTGTACTTTACGTGCATGAAGAAGAGGACTACGAGGATGGCTTTGAAGGTGGCGATGCTGAGGGCCACAATGGTGTTGGCCGGACCGAGATCGACGAAGGCGACGGCGGCGGTGAGACCGGTGCAGATGAGCAGAATGATCCAGATGGCTACCGACGAGCCGATGGTGGAGATGTGCTCGTGGGGGTCTCGGGTCTTGCGTGGTCGGAGCTTGTGGAAGGACGGAATCAGTCATTCGTCACCTATAGTTTCAGCAACTTGTTTCGGTCGATCAGGTAAAGCAGCGGAAACAGATAAATCCAGACAATATCGACGAAGTGCCAATAGAGGCCGGCATTTTCGATGGGCGTGTAATAGTTGGCAGAATACTTGCCGCGCCATGCCCAGAAAGCCAGCGTCCCAAAGAGACCGACGCCAACGATCATGTGGAGGGCGTGCATTCCGGTCATCGCGAAATAGAGAGAGAAATACATTTCGGCGTGACTCGGGTTGACCTGCTCGTCGGGATGGCCGGGCACGGTCCCCTGATATTCGAACGACGGGCCGGGGACTTCGTGATTTACCCACTTGTCGTGGTACTCGACGCCCTTGATGCCAAGGAAAACGCAACCGAGAAGGATGGTGAGGATGAGCCATCCGGTGAGGGCCTTGCGCTTGTTGAGTTGCGCGGCGCGGACGGCCAGAACGACAGTGAGACTGGAGCAGAGCAAGACTGCGGTGTTGATGGAGCCATACCAGATGTTGAGGCGCTCGCTGGCGGAACCGAAGTCTCCGAAATACTTGTAACGGTAGACGAGGTAGGCGCAGAACATGCCGCCGAAGAACATGACTTCCTGGGCGAGGAAGAGCCACATGCCGAAACTGGCGGAATTCTTCTGCTGCTCTTTCGTCGCGAAGTGATGGAGCAGGGCAGGATCGTGCTGATGCTCATGGTGGTCGACGATGGCTGGATTAGTGGCCAACTGGGACCTCCTGCGCCGGGTGCTCTTCCGGAATCGGGCCGAGTTCTTCGTAGTTGTAGGCTTCCCAGGTTACGACTGGCTCTTCTTCGAAGTTCTCGGTTGGAGGCGGCGACGGAATTTGCCATTCGAGACCGGCGGCGTTCCATGGATTGGCCGGAGCTGGCGGGCCGTAGCGCATCGACCAGACGAAATAGATCATGGGCAACAGATAGCCGACGGCGAGGATGGTTGCACCCGCCGTCGAAAGCACGTTGAGGATCTGGAATTCGGCCGGGTAGGCGTGATAGCGGCGCGGCATGCCCATGTAGCCGAGCAGGAATTGCGGGAAGAAGGTCAGGTTGAATCCGATGAAGACGATGAGGGCGGCGAGCTTGCCCCAGCCTTCGGGATACATGCGGCCGGAAATTTTCGGCCACCAGAAATGCAGCCCGCCGAGATAGGCGACGACCATGCCTCCCACCATGACGTAGTGGAAGTGGGCGACTACGAAGTAGGTATCGGTGACGTGAACGTCGATGCCGAGGCAGCCGAGGAAGAGGCCGGTGAGTCCGCCGATGGTGAACAGGCCAATGAAGCCGAAGGCGTAGAGCATCGGCGTCTGATAGGAGATGGAGCCCTTGTACATGGTCGCGGTCCAGTTGAAGACTTTGACCGCCGAGGGCAGCGCGACGAAGTAGGTCAAGAGCGAAAAGATGATGGCGGAATAGACGGAAATTCCGGCCACGAACATGTGATGCGCCCAGACGAGGAATCCGAGGACGGCGATGCCGAGAACGGCGAGCGCCATGGCCTGATAGCCGAAGATGCGCTTGCGCGAGAAGCAGCAGACGATCTCGCTGACGATGCCCATGCCGGGGAGAATCATGATGTAGACGGCCGGGTGCGAGTAGAACCAGAACAGGTGCTGGAAGAGAAGCGGATCGCCTCCGAGGGCGGGGTTGAAGATGCCGAGATGGAAGAGGCGCTCGAGCGCGACGAGGACGATGGTGATGGCGACTACCGGCGTGCCCAGAACCTGAATGATGCTGGTGGCGTAATGCGACCAGACGAAGAGCGGGAGACGGTTCCACGTCATGCCGGGGGCGCGCATGCGGTGGATGGTGACGATGAAATTGAGGCCGGTGAGGATCGAGGAGAAGCCGGAGACGAAGACGCCGAGGGCGGCGCTGATGACGTTGGTCTGGAGGAATTCGGTGCTGAGCGGGGTGTAGAAGGTCCAGCCGGTATCGACGCCGCCGGCGAGGATGGTGTAGATCATCAGCAGTCCGCCGATGATGTAGAGGTACCAGCTGAGCAGGTTGATGCGCGGGAAGGCGAGGTCCTTGGCGCCGATCATGATCGGGATGAGGAAGTTGCCGAGGACGGCGGGGACGGCCGGGATCAGGAAGAAGAAAACCATGACCATGCCGTGCATGGTGAAGAGCTTGTTGTAGGTGTCGGACTGGACGAGGTCACCGGCGGGGTGAGGAGTTCGAGGCGGATGAGGAGCGCGAAGATGCCGCCGATGAAGAAGAAGAACGTGATCGACAGCAGGTAGAGCATCGCGATGCGCTTGTGGTCGCGAGTGAGGAGCCACGACTTGATACCGTGACCGGCATTCAAGTAGCTTTCGCGCTCGCCGAAATCTCCTGGTACTGCGGTTGCCATGTTGGTCACCTTAACTCAATCAAAAAGATCTATTGCGGCGTTGTGCCCGTACCCGTGGCCGCGACGGGTTGTGCTTCCGTCTGCGGCTGGCCTATCGATTTCACATACGCGACGAGGGCATTCAGTTGCTCGTCGCTGATTTGCCCTTGCAGCGTGGGCATGATGGGCCGGAATCCTTTTACGATTTTTGCGGCCGGGTCCATGATCGATTCGCGAATGTAATTTTCGTCGGCGATGACGGTGCGGCCGTCTTCAAGCTGCACGGGCTTGTTGTAGATTCCGGCGAGGTTCGGGCCGCGGCCGGGATTATCGCCGCGATGACACATCACGCAGCCGTAATCGGTGAAGAGCTTGGCGCCGGTGTTCATCATCGGTTGATTGCCGCCGCCGGTGGTCATCCATGCCTGGTAGTCGCGTGGATCCATGACGACGATCCAGCCGATCATGCCGGAGTGCTCGGTACCGCAATATTCCGCGCAGAACAGGTGATAGGTGCCGGGTTTGGTGGCATGGAACCATGCGGTAGTGTAGCGGCCGGGGAGGACGTCCTGCTTAATGCGAAAGGCGGGGACGTAGAAGCTGTGGATGACGTCCTGCGAGGTCATGATCATTTTGACGTCGCGGCCGACGGGGACGTGGAGCTCGTTGATTTCGCGCTGGCCCTCGGCATGTTCGAACTTCCACATCCACTGTTTAGCGACGGTGTAGACCTCGGTGGCGTCCTGCGGAGGCGTGCGCTCCTCGAAGTAGATGACTGCGCCCCAGGCGAAAAATGCGAGGAAAACACAGAAGGGAAGAACGGACCAGGTGACTTCGAGAACGTTGGAGCCTTCGATCTGCTCGGCGTGAACGCCGTGGCGCTTGCGGAACCGGATGGCGAAGACGGCCAGAGTCGTGAAGATCAACGCCGTCATGACGACGGAGACCATCACGAGGAACAGGTAGAGAGCGTCCACGTGACCGGCAGTGGTGGAGGCGCTTTCAGGCCAGAATGGCAAATGTGAAAACATAGTCCGCTGGGCTAGTCGTCAGGCCCTTAATGCTCCTTGGGGACCGCGACCGGAGCCGCGGCGAATCAGCACAATAAAAACCGTTCCCATACAAAGAAGAGTGGCTACGCCAGCGAGGCGCAGGATGCGCATGACGGTGGCGCTGTATTTACCTTTGTTCGGGTCGTAGTGATAGCAGTAGAGCAAGAGCTGGTCGACCAGGGTGCCAATTTTTTCCTGCGAGGCCGCGACAAGCGCGAGGCGAAGATCGTTCGGCGGATAGTCAATGCCGTAGTAGTACTGCGCGATCTTGCCCTGGGGCGTCAGCACCATTATGGCGGTTGTGTGCGCGAACTGGTTGGTCTGCTGGTCGTATTCGTATTCGAAGCCTGCGGCTTTGGCGATCTTGTCGATGGAGTCCTGATTGCCGACGAGGAAGTGCCAGCCTTGCTCGGCGCTGGAGCGCTTGTAGCGCTTCAGGATTTCGGCTTTCTTTTTGGCGGCGGCGGCGGGCGTGTCTTTGGGATCGAAGCTGACGGTGATGACGTCGAACTGGTTGCCGACGTCGAACTTTAGGACGCGCAGGGCGCTTTCGAGGCCGTTGAGTTCCTCGCCGCAGAGCATGGGGCAGGTGAAGTAGACGAGGTTGAGGATGAGCGGCTTCTTACCGAAGTAGTCGCCGAGGCGGACGGGGCGGCCTTGATCGTCGGTGAAGGCCAGGTCGGCGGGGATTTGCTGGTCGAGATTCTGGGTGATGCCGACGTGCTGTAGGCCGGGCGGACGGACACTGGCTGGCGGCGACATGATGCCGCGGGTCATCGGCTGAGCGACGGCGGCGCCGGCCAGGAGAATCACGGCGAACAATGTGGTCAACGCCTTTATCGAATTCGGAATTACAAACTGCTTACTGCGCACTGCTGCCTTCTTTCTGCTGATGTTGCTGCTGCTGATCGTCCTGTTGACCCTTCGCCTGGCCTTGCGGGCGGACTGGCAGGCCGCGCTGGACGATCAAGTCCATGGCGCGATCGATGGGAATCTGGACGACGCCTTTGTCTTTATCGACCCAGTTGTAGGTTGCGAGCTTGCGATCCTGGTCTTCGATGAAAGTGCGGAGCTGCGTGCGCTCGCTTTGTTCGAGGCGCGGCTCGGGGAAGGCTTGCGTGTCGGCGTCGGTGACGGCACGCGGGTCGGCTTTGGGCGCGACCATCGGACTCAAGGTGGTCTTGTTCGCTTCGTCGACGGAATTCAGAGCGTGATAGATGCCAAAGGAAATGAGGTAGATGACGCCCAGAAACACGGCCAGAGCGACGAAGAAATAAATGACGCTCTTCGGGTTCAGATCCTGATGTTCGAAGGAGCCATTCGCGTTCACGTCGTGATTTTTGATGGGCTCAGTCATGGGCGGGCTCCAGGACGTCTTGCGCGGTGGCGTCATAAGCGGGCACCAGCGGCACCGAGCTGAGATTGCGGCAGAAGAACCAGATCCAGATGCCGCCCATGGCGAACGGGAGGACGAGGTCGGAGAGCGTAACCGTGAAGGTCTGCGAGAAGTGAGGCTCGATGTGCCAGAAGAGGTCGACGTAGTGGGCTACCAGCATCCAGGTAGCGAGCCAGACCAGGCGCGTTACGTCGCGCTTGAAAGCACGGGATAGGAGCATGAAAAATGGCACGAAGAAATGGAAGACCACGAGGAAGAGGCCGACGTACTCCCAGCCTCCGTGGAGGCGCCGGAAGTACCAGGTGATTTCGTCGGGCAGGTTCCCGGCCCACATGATGAGCCACTGCGAGTATGAGAAGTAAGCCCAGACCATGATGAAGGCGAGCATGAAGTTGCCGTGATCATGGACGTACTTGGGCTTGAGCAGGGTCTTCATCGGCTCGTAGTTGAAGAGGATGCGCTCGATGACGATGGCGAAAGCGAGAGCTGTGATGAGCTGGCCGGCAAGGAAGATGAGGCCGTAGATCGTCGAGATCCAGCTCGGGTCGATTGACATGACCCAGTCGATGACCGCGAAGGTGATGGTGAGTGCGTAAAGAATGATGCCGGGAGCGCTAACCATCTTGAAGCGGGCGCTCTTATCGGCGTAGGGCGGCTGGTTGTGCTCGAAAGAGAACTTGCTGAGCAGGTATTGGAGCAGGAACCAGACCGCGAAATAGACGATGGCTCGAATTACGAAGCCCTTGTAGTTCAGGTAGTCGGTCAGGATGAATCGGTGCTTGTCGAGGTGCTCGCGGATGGCCGGGTTCGCGATGGAGTCCGTCGGCATCGCCCACGGATAGATCTTCGGCACAGCGAAGATCGCGTAGGGGATGAAGAGGACGATCATCAGCGGCAAGGTCCGCATAGAGGCGCCGAGGATGCGGCGAATGACTGTGCCCCATCCGCCGCCGGTCATGTGGCGAACCATGACGATGGCCATGGAACCGAGCGCGATGCCGAGCCAATCCATGTAGGAGACGAGGTAGCCGCGGAAGAACTCGGTCGGATTCCGGAAGGCGAGCAGAAGCGCGATGACGGTAAAGACGGCGCCGATAATGAGCGAACGTTGGCCAATCGTTTTGACGATCGGCGGCGCGCTCAGGTCGATGGCGGCCGGATTCGGGATGCGGGGTGAGTGGCTCATTCGGATTCCCCCTTCCCGGATTTCGCGGGCGCCACTTGCGGCAGAGTAGCGCCGCTGCCCGGCTCAATGAATTCGGGGGCCTTCGACGGAACGTCCTGTCCGTGCGGGACGTCAGCGACGGTGGCGTTCTGGCTGAGTTGCAGCGCGCGGATGTAGGCGGCTATGCACCAGCGATCGCGGGGCGAGACTTGCGCGGAGTAGTCCTGCATGATGCCGTAGCCGTTCGTCATCACGTCGAAGAAATAGCCGATGGGAGCCTTCATGAGGCGGTCGATGTGGTAGGACGGCGGTTTTTTCTTGAAGCCGCGGGACGGGATAAATCCGTTGCCATCGCCGAGGCGGGAGTGGCACGGCGAGCAGTAAATATTAAAGCGCTCGCGGCCGCGGTCCATGACTTCTTTGGTAACCGGGAAGGGCATGTATTCGCCCGGCGCGCTGCCGATCTTGCCGGTATAGAAATAGGTGTCGGCGCGTTCGTCGCCGCGGGCTACGGTGCCATCGACCAGGGGACGGGCGGCGCGCTCGTCGGGAAAGAAGTCGCTCTTGGCGAGCGGGTTGTAGCGCGGCTGAATGTGCATGTCGAGACGGCAGGCGGAGGTAAACAGGATGGCGAGCGCCAGCAACGGAAGCGCGTAAAGCTTCCTGCGACCGCTTTGGCTCGCAGGAGCGAGGGCGAGACGCCCTCGCGACAGCCGGCGGGACGCCGGCGCTACTGCCAGATTTCGGGGAGTCAGCCTCATTTAGCTGGGCACCTCCGAAATGGATTGCGGCTGCAAGCCCTCCAGAAATTGCCGGGCGCCCTGCGCGTCATACTTCGGATCGGTCGCGAAGATGATCAGAAAGAAACGGTCTTTGGTTGCGAAGGCGAAGCGCGGAACGTGGAAGACCGGGTGATAGGGCATGGGCAGGCCGTTGAGCGCCAGCATGCCAAAGACGGCGGAGATCGCGCCAAAGAGAATCGTCATCTCAAAGGTGACGATGATGAACGACGGCCACGAGTGATATGGCCTGCCACCGACGTTTACGGGATAGGCGATGGTCGCGATCCAAAACTGCATGAGGTAGCCGGTCAGGCCGCCGACGATGCCGCCGATCAGGGTGACGAGTGGAACGTAATTATCTTTGCCGTGGAAGCCAATGGCTTCGGCGAGTTCTTCGACCGGAAATGGACTGTAGGCGTCGATCTTGCGATAGCCAGCCTCACGCGTGCGACGGGCCGCGTTAACCAGATCCTGCGCGGATGCGAACTCAGCCATCGTGCCGTAGATGGGAAGCGTCTTCATGATTTGTGCTTCACCTCCGCTTCCGGCAACAGCGTACGCATTTCAAAGATGGAAATCATCGGGAGGATGCGAACGAACAGGAACATAGCCATCAAGAACATGCCGATGGTCCCGAAGTAGGTCATCCAATCCCAACGCGTCGGGTAGTACATGCCCCATGAAGACGGGACAAAGTCGCGAGCGAGGCTGATGACGATGATGACAAAACGTTCGAGCCACATGCCGACCAGAATGACGAGCGAGATGAAGAAGAGCCAGATCGGATTGGTGCGCATCTTGCGAATCCAAAGCAACTGCGGGATGGCGAGGTTGCAGATCAGCAGCGAGTAGTACCAGAAGGCGTACGGTCCGTGCAGGCGATTCCAGAGCAGCGTCTGGTCGTAGCGATTGCCGCCGTACCAGCCCATGAAGGCTTCGACCGCATAACCGTAGGCGACGATCCAGCCAGTGGCGAGCATGACCTTGGCTGAGTTCTGGAGATGGCGGTCGGTGATGAAATCTTCAAGGCCGTAGATTTTACGGATGGGGATGGCCAGCATCAGCACCATGGCGAAGCCGGAGTAAATTGCGCCGGCGACGAAGTATGGCGGGAAGATGGTCGTGTGCCAGCCGGGGACGATGCCGACCGCGAAGTCGAAGCTGACGACTGTGTGGACGGAGAGCACGAGCGGCGTGGCGAGACCGGCGAGCAGCAGGTACGCCATCTCGTAACGCGCCCAGTGGCGGGCGGAACCGCGCCATCCCATGGCGAGCAGGCCATAGATCATGCGCGTGTATTTATTTTCGGAGCGGTCGCGCAGGGTGGCGAGGTCGGGGATGAGTCCGATGAACCAGAACATCAGCGAGACGGTGAAGTAGGTCGAGACCGCGAAGACGTCCCAGATGAGCGGGCTGCGGAACTGCGGCCAATAGCTCATCGTGTTCGGGTAAGGAAACATCCAGTAATCAAGCCAGGGACGGCCGGTGTGCACGCCGGGGAAGACGCCGGCAGAGGCGACGGCGAAGAGCGTCATGGCCTCGGCGAAACGGTTAATCGAGTTGCGCCACGACTGTCGCAATAACAGAAGGATGGCCGAGATGAGCGTGCCGGCGTGGCCGATACCGATCCACCAGACGAAGTTGACGATGGCGAAGCCCCACCCGATGGGAATATTGATGCCCCAGATGCCGACGCCTTTCAGGAACAGATAGCCGAGGGCGTAGAGCATCATCATGGTGAGCATGAACATCGCCGCAAAGCCGACGACCCAGCCGTTGGAGGTGGGACGAGTCAGCACGATGGAGCTGATCTTGTCGGTGACCGTGGCGAAGGTATGCCCGGGCTCGATTACGGGAGCCCTGTTTGCCAACGCCGATTCGTCGAGATGATCTGCCATGTCTTAAGTGCGGCTGCGCTTACGCCTTTGTCCTTCGAGTTTCTTATCCCTTAAGTTCGGGGTTCGGGTTGCGAATTTCCGCCAGATACGTGGTGCGAGGCCGGGTGTTGAGGTCGGCCAGCATTCCGTAATTGCGGTCGAGAGCTTTCAGTTTCGAGACCCGGCTGTTGGGGTCGTTGATGTTGCCGAAGACGATCGCGTTGGCCGGGCAGGACTGCTGGCACGCGGTCTGCAAGGTGCCGTCTTCAATCTTGAACGGCTTATTCTCGCGGACGGCTGCGGTCTCGGCGTCGATGCGATGCTCGCTGATGCGCTGGATGCAGTAGGTGCACTTTTCCATGACGCCGCGGCTGCGCACGGTGACGTCGGGATTGCGCATGATTTTGTATTGCGGCGTCTCCCAGTCCTGGAAGAGCAGGAAGTTGAAGCGGCGCACCTTGTAGGGACAGTTGTTGGAGCAATAGCGCGTGCCGATGCAGCGGTTGTAGACCATATCGTTCAGGCCTTCGCTGCTGTGAACGGTTGCGCCGACCGGGCAAACCAGCTCGCACGGCGCGTTCTCACACTGCATGCACGGCACCGGCTGGAAGTAGGCAGTGGGATCGTTGCGATCGCCCTGGTAGTAGGCGTCGACGCGAATCCAGTGCATGTGGCGGCCGCGCGTGGTCTGCTCTTTGCCGACGACGGCGATGTTATTTTCCGACTGGCAGGCGATGATGCAATTGTTGCAGCCGACGCAGGCGTTGAGATCGATGGTCATGCCCCAGGCGTCGGGCGATTTTTTGTAGTCGAAGCCGGGATAGAGCGTGAGCTCGGCGGGCGGCTCGTCTTCCTTGGCGAATTTGGGCTCTTTACGGTACTCCTCGAGCGTGGCTTCGCGGACGACGGGGCGATACCGCGCCGTCGTCGGTGTCCATGGTCTGATAGCCCTGGGTTGAGGCGAGCTGGTAGAAGTCGCCGGTCTTGGTCAGCTTCGCGCCGGTTGCGATCCAGAGAGCGCTGGTTGTGCGAAGCGGGTAGACATCGAATCCTGCGCCGGTTCCGGCGCGCCCAGCGGCGCGGCGTCCGTAGCCGAGATTCACGGTGATGGAATGATCGGGATGGCCGGCTTGAATCCAGACGGGGCCGGAGATTTTCTGGCCGTTGAGTTCGATGGCTGACCACGTCCATGCTCTTGAGGCCTTCGCGCTCGGCCATCTTGGGGCCGATCTGGATGGCGTTATCCCAGGTGAGCTTGGAGAGCGGCTTCGGCAATTCCTGGAGCCAGCCGTTGTTGGAGAACTGGCCGTCGTAGATGGACGGGTCGCGGCGGAAGTTGAGTTCGAGGGCGTTGGGATCGGGAGTGGCTGGCCGGGCTGCTGAGCGGAGCCGCGGCTTTGGCTGTCACCGATTTTGGCGCGAAGGCTGAACCCTCGATGAAGCCGTCGTTTAGCGATTTTCGCCACCAGGCCTCGAAATCCCCGCCGGTATGCTGCTTCAGCCAGTAATCGCGAACGATGTCGTAACCGGTGGCGTCCGACATCCCCATCAGCGCCGCAAGCAATTCGTGCGCGCTCTTACCGTTATATAGAGGCGAGATCAGCGGCTGAACCGAGGCTGACTGTGCCGTCGTAGGCACGGGAATCGCTCCAGGATTCGAGGTAGTGGGCCTCGTTGATGTTCCAGTGGCAGAGTTGCGCGGTCTCGTTCTGGTAGAGGCCGAGGTGGACGCGCATCGCAACTTTTGAACTCTTGAGGGCGTCGGCGAAGTTGAGGTCGGCGGGCGCGTCGTAGACCGGATTGCCGCCGAGGATGACGAGCAGGTCGACCTTGCCCGTGTTCATGTCGGCGACGAGGTCTTTGATTGATTCGGTTTGATTGACCGGATTGGCGCTGACCGGGTCGGTGTAGAAAACTGTTTTGCCGACGTTTCCGAGAACCGTGGTTAAGCAGCATGCGCAACCGCATGAACCTGCGGGCGGCTGATGGTCCCCGGCTAAGATGATGCTCGACCCGCGGTGTGCGCCAAGATCTGTGCCAAGGGCGGTTAGGAATGCCTTCGCCGCTTTGCCGCCCTGTTCCGCGCTGAGATCTCCAACCGTACCCATCTCACGTCCCGTCGTGCCGTCGAAATCGAACATTAGCTCGCCGAGCAGGCTCATAAAAACGGAAGCTCGCACCGGCAGGCGATGATCCGCCTTCAACCCAGTCGAACTCGGCGTGCTCTCGATGACGTACAGGCGGTTCATGTTGCCGCTATCGGGATTACGTCGGCTGGCGAAGTCGCGGATGTAGCGCGTGTTGCCGGGGAATCCGGCATATAAGAAGTCGGCGTCGAGCGAGACGATTACGTCGGCCTTCGAGAAGTCATAGCGCGTTTCGACCGGCTGGCCGAAGGCTAGCTTCGCGCCTTCGAGAACGTTGTCGCGATTTACCGGCTCGTAGACGTGCCATTTGGCCTGCGGATACATCGCGAGGAACGACTGCATCTGGTCTTTGAAGGTGGGCGAAGAGATGGTCGGCGTGAGGATGCGAATGCCCGCGCCCTGCAACGCTTTTTGAATTGTCAGCGGACCGTTGAGCGCGTTTACGAACGACGCCCATGACTCGACATCCCCCAAGCGCGTGACAGACTGGGCGCGGTCCGGGTCGTACATGCCGAGGATGGAGGCCTGCGCGAAAACATCGGTGCCGCCGAGGCTCGCCGGGATGCAGCGGATTGCCTTCAATTTTTGTGGGACGGCCGAGATGGCTTTCGACGAGCAGCGGGTTAGCGTATCCGCTGAGCGTGAAAGCGGTCGCATAAAATTGCGGGCGGCCCGGGAATGAGCTGCTCGGGCTGGCGAACGTAGGGAACGATTTCTTCGACTGGCATTTTGGTACAGCCGGTCATGCCCGCCATGGCGAGCGAAGCGCCCATCAGTTGCAGGAAGCCGCGGCGCGAGACGCTGTCGACCCACTCGGATGCGCCTTTGGGGAATTCGCGGTGCATCATCTCGCGGAATTCGGGCGAGCCGGCTAGTTCTTCGAGACTGCGCCAGTACTCGGGGCCTTTTGTTTCGGCGAGTTGCTGCTCGACGGTAGCCCGGTCCAGTTTCTTGCCCGGACAAACGTCTTCCATTTTCGATTTGTTCTTTACTTCTTCCATCCTCATGGCCTAAGGCCTAACCCCGTGAGCGCGGTCCGCGCCCTCAACCCACGTAAAAGTACTACCCCAATGTTCCCACTTCGACTAGCGATGACACGTGTTACAGCTGGTAATGTCCTGCACCGAGCGCAGTTGGTATTTCCTTGTGAGCGCCGTGCCTAACGAATCCTGATCGGTGTAACTGGAGCCATCGACCTGTACCGGCAGCGACGATGACGGCTTCTGATAGCGCATATTGAAAACCTGATCGCGCGGTCGCAGATGGTTCTGCGGAGCGCGATGGCACTCAAGGCACCACTCCATTTGCAGCGAGGCTTCCTGATACATCAGCGGCATCTGGTCGACAGGGCCGTGGCATTCGTTGCAGCCGACGCCCTTGGTGACGTGAATGCTGTGATTGAAATAAACGAAATCGGGCAACTGATTGACCCGCGCCCAGTGGATCGACTCGCCGGTGCGGAAGCTGACCCGCACGGGCTCAAGCATGGCGGCGTTGGTCCAGATCTGCGAATGGCAGTTCATGCAGGTCTTGGTCGGCGGGATGCCGGCGAAACTCGAGTTTTCCACCGAAGTGTGGCAATAGCGGCAGTCGATGCCGAGGCCGGTGACGTGGTGCTGATGACTGAAAGGCACGGGCTGCGCCTTTCGCACTCCGGCGTAGGTGATGTACGGGGAGCGCTGGAACTGCATCAGGGCCCAGAAAAGAGCAGCAACAACGAAGACCGCTCCGAAGAGCGATGCCCTCGACATTGCATTCGTGCTGCGTGGAAAAATCTGCATTGAATGACGGTCGAAAAAAAGCGGGAGCGTCCTGCGGCTGCCCGGCTAAGCTGGTTGATGTGAACTAGCCTATGTGAAACCCGTCACAAGAGTGCGTGACCCATGTTACTGAAACATGTGAGTATAACAGCTAGGCGCTGCATGGGAATAGTTGGAGTGAAAAATTTCTTGCGAATTTTCATTCCGCATTCCGGACCCGGGAAAGTTTCGTTGAATTATTAAACAAAAAACAGATATCGGATTTTGAATCCGTTGAAAAATTAAAACAAAGTTAGCGCAAATTCATGACCAACAGTTTTGGTTCGGTCATCTCCTGAATCGAGTCGCGTAGACCTTCGCGGCCGAGACCGGAATCCTTGATGCCGCCGTAGGGCATATGGTCGATGCGGAAAGTGGGAACGTCGCCGGCGATCAGGCCTCCGACTTCAAGTTCGTTGTAGGCGTCGAAGATGAGCTTGGCATCGCGCGTGAACAAGCCGGCCTGCAAGCCGTAAGGGGAAGTGTTGACCTGCTTGAGCGCGGTTGAAAAATCCGTGTAGGGCTCGACGGTTACAACCGGCCCGAAGATTTCCTGGCAATTTACTTTCATGCTGGGCTTGGTGCCGGTGAGAACGGTGGGCTCGAAAATGGAGCCTTTACGATGTCCGCCGCAAAGCAGGCGGGCGCCGCCGCGAACGGCTTCCTGAACCCAATCGTGGGCGCGGATGGCGTCGCTCTCGCGGATTAGCGGGCCGACGTCGGTCGAGTCGTCGAGCGGATCGCCGACTTTTAATTTGCTGACGCCCTCGAGCAGCAGCTCGATGAACTTTCCGCAGACGGATTGTTCCACGAGGATGCGCTGCACGGAGATGCAGGTCTGGCCCGCATAAGCGAAGCCGCCGGTAATGCAGCGGCTGGCGGCGTAGGCGAGGTCGGCGTCGCTGTGAATGATGACGCCGGCGTTGCCGCCGAGTTCGAGGACAACTTTCTTCTTTCCCGCATTTGCCTTGATGGCCCAGCCTACGGCGGCACTGCCAGTAAAGCTGATGAGCTTGATGCGCTCGTCAGTGACGAGCAGGCTGGCATCTTCGTTCGAGAGTGGAACGGCGTTGAAGCCGCCGTCGGGCCATCCTGCCTGCTGAACGACCTCCGCAAGAAGCAGCGAGGAGAGCGGCGTTTGCGGCGCGGGCTTAATGATGATCGGGCATCCGGCGGCAATGGCGGGCGCGACTTTGTGGGCGACCAAGTTCAGCGGGAAATTGAATGGGCGTGATGCCGGCGATTGGGCCGAGCGGAAATCGTTTGACGATGCCCCAGCGTCCAGCCGTTGATTGCTGCCAATCGAGCGGAAGATATTCGCCGTAGCCGCGGACAGTCTCTTCAGAAGCGACGTTAAAGGTGAAGACGGAGCGGTCGACTTCGAGGCGGGCGCTCTTGATGGGCTTGCCCGCTTCCTGCGCGATGGTGCGGGCGAATTCGTCTTTGCGATCGTGAATGCCGTCGGCAATGCGGCGGAGAACACGCTGGCGCTCGAAAGCGGGCAAGCGTCGGGTGGTTCCAAAAGCCTTGACTGCGGCGGCGATGGCGGCTTCAGCATGTTCACGGGTTCCCTGGTGCACGCTGGCAATTACCGAGCCATCGTAGGGAGCGTGAATCTCGACGATGTCACCTTCCTCCAGCCACTTCCCATCGACGTAGAAGCCGTGGGTTGCAACCGGAATCATCGTCATCTGAGCCATGCCTCACCTCCCCCGGTGTCGCTCGAAAGATTATAGAACTTTGGGTTGCTGGCTCCAACGCGGGGTTCTTGCCCGGGGGGATTAAAAATGAAAACCGCGGAGGACGCTGAGGACGCAGAGGTACTAATTTCTAAAATCCTCCATGTCCTCCTGCGTCCTCTGTAGTTTTCATTTGCCGTTTTTTCTACTTGAGCGGCGGTTTGAAGCGATCGTCGATTTCTACCTGATAACCGGCGGAGAGCCGGTTCGTTTCATTGGCCATGCCAACGACGGCCATCAGTTCCTTGAATTGCGCGTCGGTCATTCCTTTATTCTTGGCGGAGGCGGTGTGCGAGGCGATGCAGTAGTCGCACTGGTTGGTGACCGAGACGGCGAGGTAGAGCATTTCCTTAGTGAGCGGATCGAGCGCGCCGGGAGCCATGATCTGCTTGATGCTCTCCCATGTGCGCTTGAGGGTGGCGGGATCGTGGGCGATGGCCTTCCAGAAATTATTGATCCAGTCGGTTTTGCGCGTCGCCATGATGTCGTCGTAGACGGCGCGGACTTCGGGAGTGGCGTCGGAGTATTCGATGAGGCCGAAGAGGGACATAGTTCGCTCCAGTTCTTATGCTTTCTCGTAAAAGGCAAAGGGCGGTGACCGGTCACCGGTGACCGATCAAGCCGGCCGCTCTAGAGTACCGCCGTTTCGTGAATCGTTCTGCCTTCGGCGAAGCGCGAGAAGTTTAACAACGTCGCGTCGATCAGGTCCGTCTTGCCGGTCAAAATCAGATCGCTGAGAATCTTTCCCGTGGCGGGCGCGTGCATTACGCCGTGACCACTGAAGCCGTTGGCGAAAAAGAATCCGGGAACTTCGGGCGACTCGCCGAGGATGGGATGATGGTCGGGCGTCATCTCATAGAGGCCGGCCCAGGCACGCTTGGGATTTACGGCTACATTTTCAAATACCGGAACGCGGTCGGCGGCGCGGGTCAGAATTTTTTCGATGAAGCTGGGCTCGAAATCGGTTTTGTAGCCGGGCGTTTCTTCCGGATCGTTCCAGGCCAGGAGGAAGCCGCGGCTCTCGGGGCGAAAGTGAAAGCCGTTTGACATGTCGATGATCATGGGCGCGGTGTGCGGGAACTGGTCGAAGGGTTCGGTTGGGACCAGCATGCGGCGCAGCGGTTCGACTGGCAGAGTGATGCCGGCCATGCCGGCGATTTCCGCTGCCCATGCGCCGGCGCAGTTCACTACCGTGGGGTGGAGATGGGGCCGCGGGTGGTCGAGATTTCGAAACACGCCGATCCGGAATCGCGTCGCGTCTCTGATGGACTCAACCGTCGCGTGCTTCCAGAGCGTGGCGCCATGATCGATCGCCCAGGTCATGAAGCCGATCATGGCGCTGTAGGGATCGACGAAGCCGTCGGTTGAGCAGAAGCTGCCGCCGACAATATCGTCGCCGCGCATTTGCGGAAACATGCTGCGAATTTCGTCGCCGGTGACGAGACGAACATTTTTTAATCCCATGGCGACTTGCTTTTCGTAGTTTGCGCGCAGGTAGGCCAGATGCTTGTCGCTGGTGGCGCAGAAGAGATAGCCCTGCGGGCGATAGTCGCACGGATAACCCAGACGCTCTTCGAAGCTGGCATAGAAGGGAATCGAGTAGAGCGACATCTGAATGTTGACGGGGGTGGAGAACTGGGCGCGGACTCCGCCCATGCTCTTGCCGGTGGAACCCTTGCCCTGCGCGGATTCGCGCTCGAGGACGAGCACATTTTTGCATCCGGCGGCGACCAGATGATAGGCGATGCTGGAGCCGACGATTCCTCCGCCGATGAGGACTACGTCCGCGGTGTGCATGATGAGGCGGTCCGTTCGCCGGGCGCTCTTCCCGCGGCTCTCTTCCCTAGGCGCTCAAAGAGGCCAACCCAACCTTAATAAGAATGGTGAAGATGAACCACCCAGCCACGATAGCGAAGGCGGTGCCGCGCTTCACCTTCGGCGCGATGCATGGAATTCCTATGGCAACGAGCACCAGTGTCCAGATCGTAATGATGTCGAATGATCCGACCAGTGCTCGAAGGATAGGCGAGGCCGACGGGTCCATAAAATATGCGCCATTGACGGCGAGCGGATTGTTTATGTCGAAGGAGTCGGTGCTGGCGCCCGCGAATAACGACGCGCTGGACAAGATGGCACGGAGCAACTCCGGCAGCCGGGTATATACGATGAGCGCAAATACCGCGGCGAATCGAACTTCGGCGTTGGTGCCGAACTTGACGGCACCGAAGATCACGGCGGCGAAGACCAAATAGATGAGCAACGCAATAACGGGCACAGAGTAAGAAATGATTTTTGTGAAGGTGACCTGTTGTTGCATGACCTGCTGGCGTTTTTCGGCCGGCACGCTCTCCATGCGCGCCTGTGCCTTGGGTTGCATCTTGATCGCATTGTCTACGACCGTTTGAAAGGTGACCTTTTGATCGATGGCGTAAATAAATATGTAGCTGACGATCACGATGAGAATGAATGGCGCCCACCAACTGGCGTTACGGCGCAGGTCGGTGAAGGTCTTGCTGGGCGCGATGAAGGTGTCGATCAATCGCTGGCCTTCGGAAAGAGACGCGGGTTGCTGGGGATCTGGCGGGGGCACGATTGCGGCGGCGGCCATAATTGCTCCTTTATATCTATGCTCTCATCGAGGGGACACGCGCATTTTACTTGGGAGCGCGAAGATGGACAACACGAAATCCGGGCAAAATATTTCAGACTGCGATCTCAGGCGTGGCGGCGAGCAGACTCTTTGTGTAGTCGCTCTGCGGACGTTCGGTGATCTCCGCGGTGGTTCCAATCTCGGCAATCTTTCCGCGGTACATGACCGCGATACGGGTCGAGAGATAGCGCACGACCGGCATCGAGTGTGAGATGAAGAGATAGGTGAGGCCGAACTCCTGCTGAAGCGATTGCAGAAGATTGACGATCTGCGCGCCGACGCTGACGTCGAGAGCGGAAACAGGTTCGTCGGCGACGATGAATTTCGGACGCAGGGCGAGCGCACGCGCAATACCGATGCGCTGGCGCTGGCCGCCGGAGAATTCGTGCGGGAAGCGCGTGAGGGCGGATTCGTCCATGCCGACGGCGCGCAGAAGTTCGGCCACGCGCTGACGGCGGGCGGCGCGGCTGAGCGATTCGTGAATGATGAGCGGCTCGGCGAGGACGTCTTCGACTCGAAAGCGCGGGTCGAGTGAGCCGAAGGGATCCTGAAAGATGATCTGCATGTCGCGGCGCAGGTGGCGGAGTTGCGAGCTGCTTGCTTTTAGAACGTCGGCGCCGTCGAAGATGACGCTGCCCGAGGTTGGCTCGATAAGGCGCAGGATGAGACGTCCGAGGGTGCTTTTGCCGGAACCGGATTCGCCGACCAAGCCGAGAGTCTCGCCTGGCTGGATGTCGAGGGAGATGTCGTCGACGGCGCGAACCTCATTCTTATGACCAAGACTCGATCGGCCGGCGACGGGCCGAATGCCGATTCGGAGAGATCGAAGATTTTGGTCAGGTTGCGAACTTCGACGAGGCTCACGGAAGAAAGATTAGCAGCCGCGACGGATTGGAGTCAGGCGTTATTTGTTTTGTGTTGGCCGCGAATGCAGGTCGGTTCGAACGTCAGCTCTTGTCGCGCTGCGCACTTGCGGTCAGATGCGGCCATGCAATTTGCACGACGATGGCGGTGATGAGAGTAAAGAGAAAGCCAGCCATCTGCGGATGCTCCGGCCACAGCCTGTGCGTAACGCCGAGTTCGGCGACCCAGAAGCTGGCGACGGTCGCGATGACGGAGGCGATCAGAGATATCTTCAGCGTGCGCATAGGCTTTTTCCTTCCCTATAAATGATACGTCCGAAGGGGAGGGATTGTTCCCTCGTTTGCGGGTACCGCCCTTCCCGCTGGTGCTCATTCCATATTCTGGAATGTGGAATGAATGGGGCTAACCGGCAATCATAGGCACGGCCGCCAGCGCGGCGAGCATGCCAATTGTACGGGCGCGGCTGAAATGTTCGTGGAGGAAAATGCGAGCAAGAATCACCGTCACGGCTGGATAGAGAGAGCTTAAGACGACGGGCGTGTCGAGGCGTCCGAGTTGGCTGGCGCGGACGAAGACGATGGTGCCGGTGATGTCGAGAATTCCGGCGGCGAGAGCGATGCCAAGGACAGAACGACTCACCGAACTGAATTGACGGCCGAAGACGACGATGGCGAGAGTCACCAGCAGGGAAGCAAAACGTGAGTAGACGGCAATCCACAATGGTGATGCATTGCCGGCGTGGTGAATACAGAGGTAGAAACCGGCAAATCCGCAGCCCGAGAGGATGGCCATTCCCAGACCCCGTGGACGCTTGTCACTCTTCTCTGCATTCTCAGTCGATTGTCTTTCGGTGCGGGAGATTAGCCAGACTCCGATTCCCGCGAGCAGAAATCCGAGTAGATGGCGTGTGCCGGGGAAGCCTTCGCTGAAGGCGTCGACGATGGTGGGGATGGCTGCGCCGAGAACTGCCGCGACGGGGGCGACTAATCCCATTTGTCCGCTGGCGAGTGCGCGGTAGAAGATGGCGAGCGCGATGCCGCCGATGGAACCGGCTGCAAATGCCCAGCGCAGACTGCTGCCTTCAGGAAACTGCAAGCCAAGGCTTAGAGCGAGCGCGGCCGTGAGCAACATGCCGCTCGCGTGCACGATTGACGTAAATAAGAATGCATTGGCGCGGCGCGCGCCGACTCCGCCGAGAAAGTCGCTCGCTCCCCAGACTCCGACGGCGGTCAGGCTGAAGGCGGCGGGAAGATAGGCGGCGGGAATGGACACAGGAATTCGAGATTAGCACGAGCCCGATTGCAGATTGCAGAGGTCGGATTGCGGAGGTTTATC
>CAWEAB010000029.1:0-83398 GCA_963806745.1 uncultured Acidobacteriaceae bacterium | reverse complement strand
GAACCGCTGTCCTGTCCGTGCCCGGCTTAGTATATTTACCATCTGTCAAGCTAGAGATCTAGTCCATTTTCCTCTTTGAAATGAGCTAAGGCCTTCTGAAGTATTGTAGACGATCAACGCCGTGAAGACGGCGTCGGGGACTGTGACTCTGCGATGATGCTTGCGCATAAGCAGTCGAAATCCCAGGCCCTAAAGCGGCCCCCTTCCCTTTTGAACTCGATCTTTACGACATTTCCGTCTCACCCACGTTGAATCTCATCCGATCTATAGCGTCGGAAGATTGGCCGGATCAAAATCGCGGACTTTGGTCGGAGATGGTATCTCATGTGGCGTCGGCGTTTACCTTGGCCGGATACCACCAGGCTCTGTTTGGGCAATGGCCACGCCAAGGATTTTGCTTGAATGGGGGAGCTGTGATGATGTACGTTCAGAAACAGCCCAAAGTAGGCTTTTTCAGCAACGTGACGACGATCTTGCCTCTACCGGTGTGCTGATCCTTACCCACAACCGGGGTTGCTGGACACCGGAGGTGTTTGAGGATGTTGGACGACGAAGGGAGCCATGAATTGATAGACGCCGGCGATGTCGTCGAGCCGCTGAAGGCCGAGCCAGAGGGCCTTGGTTCCGGGCTCGCCGTCACATTTGCGGCCAAGGAATCCGCCGAGTTTGGCTGTCAGTCGCATGGCTTCATGCAAGGTTGGCGGATCACCGGACATGACAGGTTTTCTTGCCGAACGCACAAATTCATCGAGTGCCTGGCAATCCAAGTCTGCAAATTCATTCCTCAAGCGCACACGGCCATTCTCGGCTCTGGACAATCATGGTCTTACTGGCGATGCACTTTGCATCCAAACCACTCGCCGCCGGTCGCCCCGCCACTGCCAGCGCAACCGCAGCGCGGCTTTTGCCGACCCCAGGCGAGCCACCAATCACAAACGGGGCAGCTTTTTGAATGTGATAATCACCCGCAAGGTTGAACCCTTCTGGTGGCAATGAGTCAGATAATTCCGACGGCTTGAGAGACTCAATCAGCCGCTTGCTGGCTGTTGCGCGGAAGAATCCATTGAGTTCACTTCTTTCTCACGTCTCCAAGTCAACTGCGCTCATAAGATCGCTTCCTGTTTCGGCTCCGGGTTCAAGTAGAGCAACCGCTGCCGTCCGTCACCTTCCGCGCCGATGCGCCGCACCACACCGGGCAGGCGCGACATGCGGCTTGGATTCGTTTTTGCCGTCAACGCCAAACTTGCCGAGCAACGCCAGCATCCGTGCCACCGTTTGCCGTAGTCTGCCGCGTTGTCAGCATTGACGCGCGCCCAGCCATGAAGACTGCGCCCGCCACTGGTCAGAATTGCTGCAATCGGCAACGGCAATTTGGCAAGTAACGACATCTGCAAATCCAGCGGCACAGAATCACACTCGACCAGCGCAAAACGAAACGCCGTTACGTTCGAGTCAGCCACGCCTTGCCCGTCCAGGGGATTCATTCGCAGCCAGCCGCCCGCTTCGCTGCGCGGCATGTGCTTTCGCCAGCGGGCAATCAGCGCATCGCGTTCAACCGTCTCACCAATGCCGCTGGGCCGCGCCTTCTTTAGCATCCAACTGAACGCTCGTCACCAAATTGATTTGTTCACCGGGCCGATAGAGGGTTTCCAGCAACGCAAACGCGTCTTTTGTCCAATCATCGGCGGCGCATACCGGCTGGCTTCCCACAAGTCCAAGTCGTTACAACGAAAACCTTTGAGAAAGTTTTCCGTGCCAGTGGCCGGGTCAATTTTGACCTCACGTGGACGGTCAATGCGGAATTGTGAACGAGTGCCGACGAACCCAGAGTGTGCATGGGTGCATCGGAATGCGTCCTGTAACTTGTGGCCTAGTTGGGATTCGCTCCAAGGCGGTTCACAGCGCTGACTTGTATTCCGACAGCAGCGGCCATGCTTCGTTTAGCGTCAGACCGAGTTCCACCAACTTGCACGCCACGGCAAATGTCTGATTGTGTCCACCCTCGCCAGACACCGCACCGGCAATCTCGCCACGTAAGCCCGCGCTCGCTCAATTGTTGAAATCGCTAACATCCTCACACCGCCTTTCCTTCACCCGCCGCCCGCTTCTCAGCGGACCTCAAAGCCGCGCCAACCGGCCCCTTCGCAAGGCTCACCCATGCCGCCCGCCGGTCGAAATCGGCCAACGACTGAAGATCAACGTAGATTTTACCGGAAATATTGACGGTTTTAATCCAACCACGTCGAGACCACCGCCAAAGCGTGACATCGGAAATGCCCCGGTCGCGACAGATAGCGCGTGCGGCGCGCAAGCCAGTGGCGGGCAGAACGGGCGAGGTTTCCAGCGATTGCATGACGCCACGTTCCAACAGAACTAAAGTCAGAACAAGCAGGGGAGTACCGCATGCCCGGTACAACCCTTGTAGAATGAAGAGCGCCTATTTGCGACGCAGGTTGAGTAAAGCCTTGCCCTCTCTCGTCAGCACGACCTTCTCCACGTTGGCATTCACCCGCTCGGAATGCTGTATCAATGTGGGCTTGTGCGATCTCAATCCGTAGCGTTTCTTGGTCGCCAGAAAGGTCTTAACATTATCCCTAACATTCAAACCCACTGCCAGACGGGCCGACACCAATTTGGAGGGCATCAGCCAGTAGTAATCTGAAAACCAACGCGACAGAATCGCATGGGAATACTCAAAATGCTTGGGGTGTTGCTTTTCCCCGCCTTTACTGAGCAGTCGTCCAATAGCTCGGAAGAACTCTATATCCCCCGCCTTCGCCGCAACATAGAAAACCTCTGGTTTTCGTTGGAAAACATCCTTGATCTCATCAGCCCTTTTGCGCCGCAGCCAATCCAACACCAGGAAGTAGCTTACGGCGTACGGATTTCGTTGTCCGGCCAAAGGGATGCCAACAGGTATCCTGACGAACTTGCGCCAACCCTGAATGACCGATGCTTCGACATCGACATATTGCGACAGTTGCTTCGTTTTCAAATACGAAGCCCATCGAACATTGTCTTGTGCGCGGATTCTCCACTCCCCAATCAACAATGCCCTGTGATGAAGCCACAGTGCAACATCACCTTTGCTGAGACGCAGCGCCTCAGCTTCGATTTGCTTCTCGATTTCCGGGTCCAATCCTTTTGGCTCGACTTCATCTTGCACAAGTCCTTGTTGCATTCTCTGTGCGCTTTGCCAAGTCTTAGGCGAATGGCGGAACGCACTGAGACGACGGACAAAACGCAACACCCGCTCGCAGTGACCCGGACAGAACTGGTTTGGGAAGGCAAATATGACAGCGCGGGAAACCGCGTCGCGCCGTTGCGCGTGGCGTTGCCGTTTCAAACGGTCGAGACGGTCAATGAATCGGCGGCGGATCGGCGGCACACGCTGGAACTGTTCGGGCAGCACCGGCAAACCGAATGGCGCAACCGGCTGATTTGGGGCGACAAGAAATATGTGCTGCCGTCGCTGCTGGCCGAGTTCGCGGGCAAGGTGAACCTGATTTACATTGACCCGCCGTTCGACACCGGCGCGGATTTTTCCTTTACCGCCAGCGTGCCGAATCATCCCGACAAGGAGGAAGACGACTCGGCCACGTTCACCAAAGAACCGAGCATCATTGAACACAAAGCCTACCGCGACACTTGGGGGCGCGGGCTGGATTCCTACCTGCAATGGTTTTACGAAACCGCCGTGCTGCTCCATGAATGCTTCACGAAACCGGCAGCCTTTATGTGCATCTGGATTGGCATGTCGGCCATTACGCGAAGGCTGTTGGATGAAGTTTTCGGACCGGATAACTTCGTGAATGAAATAGTATGGAAACGTAATCCGAGGCGACTAACGAACCCGCAAAGCATATGGGACGAATCCACGACATCCATTGTTTTTTACACAAAGACCGAGAATTACACTTGGAATCAGCAATACATGCCTTACGATCAAAGATTACATCGAAACAATTTCGACAAGCAGAAAGAGCGATGGACAGACGTTATCAACTTTAAGTCGACTTCACCGCGCCCGGCGGCGCCGAATGCATCGGGGAAAGGCATTACGCCTCCGAGTGACCGCATTGGCGCTTCCAAAGAGACGATGGAAGCTTGACACGGAAGGGCGAATCGATTCAGACCTGCAATGGCATGCCACGACTAAACGTTATCTTGATGAGATGCCAGGGCGTGCCTTTCAAGCATTTGTGGACTGATATCACTCCTGTTAACGCACAAGCGAACGAGGCGTCAATTACCCCACCCAAAAGCCCGAAGCCTTGCTTGAACGCATCATCAAATCTTCGTCGAATGAAGGCGACTTGGTGCTGGATTGTTTTTGCGGCAGCGGCACGACGGCGGCAGTGGCGGAGAAATTGAAACGCCGCTGGATTACTTGCGATCTTGGCCGGTTCGCCATTCACACGGCGCGCAAGCGGTTGCTGGCCATTCCCGGCGTGCGTCCGTTCATCGTCCAGAATCTCGGCAAATACGAGCGGCAGTTGTGGCAGCAGGAACAATTTAGAAATCAGGAGTCAGAATCCAAAGGCAAAGCGAAGGCGGAAGCACGGCAGCGCGATTATGTGCATTTCATTTTGGGGCTTTACCAAGCCAAGCCGTTGAACGGTTATTCGTGGCTGCATGGGGTGAAGGGCGGGCGCATGGTTCACGTCGGCGCGGTGGACGCGCCGGTGAGCGTGGGCGACGTGGCGCAAATCGCGGCGGAGTTCAAGCGCGCCGTCGGCACGGGCAAGGACGCGCCCAAAACGAACGGCGTGGATTTGCTGGGCTGGGATTTTGCCTTTGAAATGAACGAAGTCGCCAAGCAACAGGCGGCGGCGGCGAACATTCAACTGCGGTTTCTGCGCATCCCGCATGACGCGATGGACAAGCGGGCGGTGGAGCAAGGCGACATCCATTTCTTTGAACTGGCCGCGTTGTCCGTGGAAGCGAAGGCGGACGTTCGGACCCGGCTGGGGAAAACCCGGAGACGATCTGGAGATTTACACCGACGGTACAAAGAATACGAGCGTCTCGGGAAGAAGCACGCGGGAGGGATCGACGTTGCGGTCTCGAAGCTCTCTGATACGCTCCTCTGCCAGGTCAGAGTCCCGCTCAGGGGGACCGCTCCTTCCCCCTATGCATTGAACGCGTCGCCGGGCGACCTGATCGGCGTCGGCATCGAGACCCGCGCCAATCTCGCATCTGTGGAATCGATCGGCTCGATACTTCCGCTCCACTCCTGGAGACAGATCCGGCTGGCGGTGCGCTGATCGCGCGCTGCCGGCTTTTGCAGTGGGGGATGCAGTTCCCCCGGCGCTCTCACATATCCTGACATCACAAATCCCGGATAGTCCATGAACGTCTTGACCATGAAATTCCCGGCAGGCAGATATGCCCTTCTCTCCCTTGCAGCATTTCTCTTCTCTGCCGGAGTGCCTGTGTCCTTCTCCGGGGAGAAGACCGCGCCCCCGGGATCTCCCGTACCGGAGAGCATCGACCTGAACGGAACGTGGCTGATGAAGGACTTCACGATCGGCGTCGGGCTCACGCGTGACGTTAACCAGCCGGGGAAGGTGCCGGCGGCGAACCTAGCCAATCCAATCTCTGATCTCCGGAGGCATTCTGGAAAGGCAATATCGCTAGCGACATGGGATGCACCGCGACTGCGGTTCCTGTGCCGGGAGACGGCTTAAAAAGCCGATCGCGCAGCATGTACCCAGCGACCGCAAGAATCAGCGCGGTTAAAATCCCTGTAATAAGCGGCCACGGAACGGTCTGCCCCAATGGTTTGACGCTGGCGTCGAAATTGATTGTGCCCGCGGCTCTCTTGTCCTTCCACGTGTTCAGATCCGCAAGAATGGCTGCAGCACTCTGGTATCTCAGCTCCAGGTCGCGTTCCAGGCACTTGCTTACGATTCCGCTCAATGTGCCGGGGATCTGATTGTCCACATCCGACACTGGAACCGCCCGCTCCTGGGTTCGCTTGATGAGGCTGGCCAGGGCGCTTTCTGCTTTAAAGGGCGCTTTGCCTGTGAGCATTTCGTAGAGGATCAGCCCAAGCGCGAAGAGGTCGGACCGTTGATCAAGATCTTTCGCGAGGGCCTGCTCGGGCGACATGTATTCCATGGTGCCGACAATCGCACCGGTCTGGGTCATGCCGTCACCTTCCAAAGTGCGAGCCAACCCGAAGTCCATAACAAGGACTCGGCCCGAGCTGTCGAGCATGATGTTCTGCGGCTTCAGGTCGCGGTGAATCACGCCCACGTTGTGTGCTGCTTCGAGGGCGAGACACACTTGCTGAATAATCTCTACTGCCTCCTCGGGAGCGAACTTACTCTTTTCGCGGATCAGGGCTCGCAGATCCTTGCCCTCAACGAACTCCATCGTGATGTACTTCACGCCATCCGCTTCAGCGAGGTCGTAAATGCGAATCACGTTGCGATGCGTCACCTGATGAGCGAGCAGCAGTTCCTGTTTGAAGCGAGCCAGGATTGATGGATTCGACGCCAGTTCAGGACGGATGACTTTCAAGGCAACGAAGCGATCAAGTTCCCGGTCAGCGGCCTTATATACCGCGCCCATCCCGCCTTCGCCCAGCAGTTGCAGGATCTCGTATCTGCCGTTCAACACCTCGCCCATTTGAAGAACTGCTGGGCTCGCGGACACCCCGGAATACCGGCTGGGTTGGGGCGGGGGAGTGCGACGTGGGGAGGATCCTGCGGGGAAGGGGCTGCGGGCGTCAAGTACGGTGGCGTCGGAGTTCGGCACATCGAACAAAGTAGCGCCGGGGTCGTGCGGTGGTCCTACGTCCGCAATGGTCATTGCGGGATCGCTGGGATTTCCGGAAGGATCAAATATGGGGGCTTGCCCGGGGGGAACGGGGACGCCGCTAGCGGAGCTCTCGCCGGGGAAACGGGTTCCGACGCCTCCTATAGGCTTTTTGGGAACAGGCTTTCCGTCCGGCCCTGACTTGGAATCATGCATTTTCCGATTCAGCAGTAGCCCGAATACCGATGAAGCGCACCCATCGGTACATACCCGAGGGCGCCTGCGGGCACAGATAGTGGGGAAAGTATATACGATTATGTTGATTTTGCAGCGATTTTCAAGCCGGTTTCTTCGTTTCTTCGTCCACTCATCTCGTGCGGACCAGGTGCCTTTGCAACGAGGTGTCCTGGAACGAGTGAACGACGTTTGGGGCTTTGATTGTTTCGGATAGCGGACCAACCACGAATCGGTTTTCACGGAGGCAGAGCTTGTAAAATCGAGCTTAGGCGGTGCACCTACTCACTCAAATTATTAGGTAATGTGGATCTGGGCGTAGGCTTTCCCCCAGAAGATGGCGAACTCCAGGGAGACCCTAGTTCTCGGTCTCAAATTTCTGCAACGAAGTGTCCGATTCATGATCTAAGAGAGTCTCAGTGAGTTCGAACCATTTGCCATCTGCAATAGTTCGTTTATGGCCAAACCAATTCTGCTCAGCGTGGATGATGATGCCGACGTATTGCGGGCGATCGAACGCGATCTGCGCTCCAAGTATGGCGCCGATTATCGCGTAATTGGTAGCGACTCTCCCGAGAAAGCGCTCGACATCCTGAAACAGCTAAAGGTCCGAAGCGACAGTGTGGCGCTCCTGCTTGCCGATCAACGCATGCCTCGGATGAACGGCGTGGAGTTTCTTCAGGAGGGAATGCGGATCTTTCCCGACGCCAAGCGAGCGCTGCTGACGGCCTATGCTGACACAAATGCAGCAATTAGCGCCATCAATGAAGCTAGTATCGACTACTTCTTCATGAAGCCCTGGGACCCTCCAGTTGACCATTTGTACCCGCAATTGGATGACTTGCTCGACGATTGGAGGGCAGCCTATCGACCAGCCTTTGAAGGGATACGAGTGTTGGGCACGCGGTGGTCGCCGCGAAGTTACGAAATGCGCGATTTTCTGGCTCGCAATCATGTTCCTTACCAGTGGATCGACGTAGAGCTTTCAGCCGGCGATCCCGAAACCAAGCGGCTTCTCGACGTGCTTGGACCGGAAGCTGCCAACGTTCCCATCGTCTTGTTTCCTGATGGCACAAAACTTCTGGAGAGCCTGCCGGCCGATGTGGCGCAAAAAGTGGGTCTGCGCACGCGCGCACAAACTGATTTTTATGATCTTGCGATCATTGGCGGAGGGCCCGCCGGATTGGCGGCCGCGGTTTATGGCGCCTCTGAAGGCTTGAAGACGGTAATGGTTGAACGCCAGGCTCCAGGCGGTCAAGCCGGAATGAGTTCGCGGATAGAAAACTATCTTGGGTTTCCAACCGGGCTGAGCGGAGGCGACTTGGCGCGGCGCGCTGTCGTCCAGGCCCAACGCTTTGGAGTGGAGATATTGTCGCCACAGGAAGCTGTGAGCGTTCGCACCGAAGGCTCATATCGGATCATCAAGCTTGCCGACGGAAGCGAGATCTCCTGCCACGCCTTGCTCGTTGCGACTGGAGTGCAGTGGCGGCGATTGGAGGCTCCGGGAATCGACAAGTTGCAGGGAGCCGGAGTCTACTACGGGGGCGGTGCGACAGAAGCTTTGTCCTGCAAAGGGGAGATTGTGTACGTAGTTGGCGGCGCGAATTCGGCCGGCCAAGCCGCCATGAATTTTGCAAAGTACGCTGAAAGAGTGGTGATCCTGGTGCGCGGGGAGGGACTCGCGGCCACCATGTCCCAATATCTGATCGACCAGATTCAACGAACTCTTAACATTCAAATATGGAGTCACGCGAGTGTAGGTGAAGTCCACGGCGACAGGCGTCTGGAAGAAATTTCGGTGTTGTGTTCGGATACAAACAAGGTCGAACGTGTGCCGGCGAGTTCGGTCTTCATCTTCATTGGTGCCTTACCGCGGACCGACTGGCTGGCGGGTTTAGTCGAGCGCGACGATCGTGGTTTCATTTTGACCGGGCCCGACTTGATACGCGACGGCGAGCGTCCGAAGGGATGGGAACTCGACCGGGACCCGTTCCTGCTTGAAACCAATGTGCCGGGAATCTTTGCCGTCGGAGATGTGCGGCATGGATCGGTGAAGCGCGTGGCTTCAGGCGTGGGTGAAGGTTCGGTAGCGGTTCAGTTCATTCATCAGTATTTGAGCAAGGTCTAACGTCTAATGGCAACTTCAGAAGAACTGTCGCGCTTCGCTGCATTTGCCGATCTGCCTGAGGATCAGATCGCCTGGTTCCTCAGCCAGTCGAGAGAAACCAACCTTAAGGCTGGAGAGATATATGCGAAGCAAGGTGATCCTCCCGATACCATGTTCGTCCTGCTTCAGGGTGAATTCGAGTGGCGAGGGGAATCTAACGGCGAGACCTTTGCAATTTCGGGCAAAGTGGGCGATGTAACCGGGGCATTACCATTTTCGCGCATGAAGCAGTTCACGGTCACTGGTCGCGCGCTTGCCGACGGCCGCATTCTACAGTTCCCGGCGTCGCTGTTTCCAGAACTCATTCACAAGATGCCGGAGTTGGCCAAACGACTGGTCGGCGTGCTGGCCGATCGCGTCCGCGAAACCACGCGCCTTGAACAACAGCGTGACCGGTTGGCTGGGCTCGGAAAGCTTTCCGCCGGGCTTGCTCATGAGTTGAACAATCCCGCGTCGGCCGCCAAACGTGCGGCGGCACAGCTGCGGGAGACCTTGAAGCGCATTAAGGATGCGAGCCATGAACTTGGACGGCGTGAACTGACGCCTACGCAGAAAGCGGAGATCGATAAACTGGAAACCTCATTTACGCAGCGAACCGAGCCGCCTCCCGATGCTCTGACGGCTAGCGATCTTGAAGACAAAATTGATTCCCTGCTGCGAAGTCACGGACAGAACGACTTGTGGCAGCTGGCTGCTGAATTGGCACAGAGAGGAATCAAACCTTCGGCACTTGAGTCTCTATTCGAGAACCTTGATGCGGGCACGGCACGCGCGGCTCTGGTAAGAATTGCCGCTTCGGTTGAAATTGCGAGCCTGTTGAATGAAATTGAGAGCAGTACGTCGCGGATCTCAGATCTGGTCGGCGCGATCAAGGAATACACCTACATGGACCAGTCCCCGGTTCAGAACGTCGATGTCGTGAAAGGTCTGGAGACGACGTTGACGATCATGAACCACAAGCTCAAGCGCGGAGTAACGGTGCAGCGCGACTACCTGCGCACTCCACTTCTGGTGAACTCTTTCGGAAGCGAACTCAACCAGGTCTGGACAAATCTCATCGACAATGCGATCGATGCCATGAACGGTAACGGCGCACTTCGCGTGCGAACCTATCGCGATGACGGCTGTGCCGTGGTTGAAATCGGCGACAACGGTCCGGGAATTTCGCCGGAAGTAAAGGCCCATATTTTTGAACCTTTCTTTACCACAAAAGCGGTGGGCGAGGGGACAGGGCTAGGCCTCGATACCGTCCAGCGGATTGTGAGGAAACACCGCGGCAACATTCAGGTCAACTCGAGGCCGGGCGATACTCGTTTTCAAGTGTCGCTTCCGCTCGCAGATATTGGTTGACGGGCAACCGGACAGTAATGCCTAGGACGGACCCTCAACGAAGCGAACCAGAAGTCCTCGTCGGAGAGGAATCTGTACTGAGCACCGTGACCTCTTTTGTCGCCCTAGTGGCGATGCTCTTTGGCGTGGCACGCTGTGCACAGCGTGATCAAGTTATCTTCCGAATCGTCGCCGGAGTGGCTGCGGAACTCTCGGTGGTGCACCTCAAGGTTAGTCATCGTGCCACACGATTGACACCTCCAGCCGTCGCGACGCAAGATTTGCTCGCGCAGCCTCTCATACGATAAAGGGTCCAGTCGCAAAGGAGCGGCTTTCGGGCGAATCATTTTCAGGATGCCTGCTTGCGCAGGTTTTCGAGCTCTGTGCAACTAGGTTGCAGAATCGAAGAGTTACTCCTTCTATTCCCAACGTCCCAAAGGCAATCGGCGGACTCGAATCCGCTGTTCTTCGACGACGATAATGCTGCCTTCTCTCAAAGGCTCCTCCATCACAGGCATAGCCGCCAACAGCAATCGCAATTGAACATGCGGGACGTTTGGGTCCACGCCGAAGCAGAATGACGGATGGCTTTTCTAAGTTGCGCAAAGCCAGTAAGGTGCCAAAATCCGTATCAGCAGAGATTCGGATTCGATCTTCTTCTGCGGCGCGTGAGAGAACTTCAGGATCGGTCGCCTTCTGCATGTTGTAGTCGCGGATATGAATCGCGTTGTGGCCTGCGGATCGCAAGCCCTCAGCGATCAATGGTGACAAAGCGTTGTCAACCAGGAACTTCAAGAACCACCAACGACGGGAAGTTCCCGCTCGCGGACGGCCTCAGCCGCGTAGCGCAGGGCTTCGCGAACATTCTCGCCCTCAAGGTCGGGATAAGCATTTAGGATTTCCGCTTCCGCCATGCCTTCGCCCACCATACCGACAACGGTGGCAACAGGTATGCGCAGGTTTCGGATGCAGGGGAGGCCGCCCATTTGGTTGGGGTCTACGGTGATGCGTGTGAAGGTTTTCATTTCTGCCTCCGTCTAAACGGCCGCACATCTTGCAACTTCTTGATGATTTGGCATCGAATTGAGTTGGAAGATCGGCAGGGGAACGTGTTGCATAGTATACGATCGCATCGTATATTTAGCAGATGTGGATAACACGGGATATTGAGCCGCGACTACTACGGTCTGCACGGACTCGTCCCGTGGTGGTGCTGACCGGCGCCCGTCAGACCGGAAAGACTTCCACTTTTCGGCGCCTCTTTCCGAAGCATGAGTTCGTATCCCTCGATCTCCCGACCGAGGCCGAGCAGGCCGAAAAAGAGCCGCAGAGTTTCCTGCGTCGCCATCCGCCCCCGGTGATCATCGATGAGGTGCAATATGCGCCTGGCCTATTCCGACATCTCAAGGGCGCAGTGGACGCCAGCCGCGCGCGAAATGGACAGTTCCTGCTTACCGGGTCCCAGAAGTTCACGCTGATGAATAGCGTTTCCGAGTCACTGGCTGGACGGGCCGACATCGCAGAACTGGAAACCCTATCCTTGCAAGAAATTCTTGCGGCCGTGCCTCAAACGGTGCTTGACAGTGCCATCGTGCGTGGCGGGTTTCCCGAGCTTCATGCAAATCCAGACATCGACGGGACAGCCTTCTACAACTCTTATCTGGCCACTTATCTGGAACGTGACGTACGCTCGCTTGCCAACGTGGGCAGTCTGCGCGACTTTGAACGTTTTCTGCGCGCTTGCGCTCTTCGTTCTGCCAACTTACTCAACAAAGCAGACCTGGCGCGGGACATCGGAATCTCGCCCTCCACAGCGAACCATTGGCTCTCCACCCTCGAGGCTTCCGGCCAGATCGTGTTGCTGGAGCCTTGGTTTTCGAACCGCACCAAGTCCATCGTCAAGAGTCCCAAGCTTTACTTGGCGGACACAGGACTCCTATGCGCGCTGCTAAACATCCGCTCGGAAGAAGCGCTCCGTCAAGCGCCTGCGGCCGGCGCCATCTGGGAAACCTTTGTGTTTGCCCAATTGCGGGAGCGCGAGCGGCGCGCCGGGCGAATGGGCAGCCTGTTTTTCTGGCGCGACCGCACGCGGGAGGTAGACTTTGTGGTCGATGTCGGGGGACGTCTCGAGCTATTTGAAGCAAAGTGGACGGAAGTACCGACCGCGAGCGATGCCGTGAACCTCGAATTTGTACGTAACATCGTCGGCAAATCGCGGATTGTCAGCGGCGCGATTGTCTGTCGCACTTCGAACAGTTTTCCAGTCGCCGAGGGAATCCGCGCGCTGCCCGGAACCGACCTCGGATAGAAGCGGTGCGCGAAACGGTCGACCAGTTCATCGCTGTAGGCATCGGGAAAACGGATCTTCGGTTTGCCGTCGACTTTTAACATTTGTTAAAGCTCAAGCTGCCAGCGATGGAGACAACCGATTTGGCGCGACCGCTCGCTGACCTCGAAAAACGCAGCAAGCCTTAGACTGGAAATATGATTCGCAATGGAGCGGTTTCAACCGGACAGCGGGAAATTAGAATGGATCGAGAAGCGGAGAAGCGATGAAGGTCCTTCATGTGGTCGGTGCCCGCCCCAATTTCATGAAGGTTGCGCCTGTCCTGAGCGCCCTCAAAGGACACAAGAAAGTAGTCCAGTCCCTGGTTCACACCGGGCAGCACTATGACGTGAAGATGTCCGATGTCTTTTTCGAGCAGCTCGGCATCCCCGCCCCGGATCTCAATCTCGCCGTCGGATCAGGCACACACTCCAAGCAAACAGCCGAAATCATGGTTCGCTTTGAGCCAGTCGTCGTTGAACAAAAACCCGACATGGTTCTGGTCTATGGCGACGTTAATTCCACGGTCGCGGCCACCCTGGTTTGTGCCAAGCTTGGCGTTCGCGTTGGCCATGTCGAGGCCGGCCTGCGATCATTTGATCGCTCCATGCCCGAGGAGGTTAACCGGTTGGTCACCGACCAGCTTGCCGATCTGCTCTTCACGCCCTCCGAAGATGGTTACGAGAACCTTCGCAGAGAGGGGATCGCGTCCGGCAAGATATTTCGAGTCGGCAATGTGATGATCGATTCGCTGGTGCGACTCCTGCCAGCGGCGAAAAAGATCAGGCACGATAGTCTGCCAGACCGCTATGCTCTCGTAACGTTGCATAGGCCGGCCAACGTCGATGACAGCGCGACCTTGAAGGGAATCCTCGAATCGCTCCTCGACGTGAACCGCGATCTCAAAGTGGTGTTTCCCGCGCATCCGCGCACTCGCCAGCGCATTGCGGATTTCGGACTCAGTTCGGGTCAATTGCTTGTACTCGATCCGCTGCCCTACGTCGACTTCCTCGCGCTCCAAACCAAAGCAACGGTCGTCATCACCGATTCTGGCGGCATTCAGGAAGAGACGACCTACCTCGGCATACCTTGTCTGACTGTTCGCGAAAATACCGAGCGGCCGATCACCATTTCCATGGGCACCAATGTGCTCGTGGGCCGCGATCGCAATAAACTCACCACTGAGTTGTCCAAAATACTGGCCGGAAATGCGAAGAAGGGGACGATCCCTCCGCTGTGGGATGGAAAAGCCGGCGAGCGCATCGCCGAAATTGTGGCACGATAGAGAGATGGCCGATGGCTTTCAAGCTACGACGATGCCGACAACTAAACTATCTCGGCCGCGATTGACACTCGGTCTCCTGTTGCTCGCCTCCCTGATCGTTGGATATCAACCGCTGCGTTCTACTTTCTTGCTCGCGCTTCACGACGATCAGTACACGCATGTTCTACTGATCCTGCCTCTGAGTATCGCCCTGATTGTTCTCAATTGGCCGAGTGTTCGTGATGTTGTGGCTCCGAGTATCGTGATCGGCGCCGCCATATTGGGAGTTGCTGTTGTCTCCGCAGTCGCGAGCGTGGTGTTTGCAGGCTCTCTCCCCAGCGATGTTCAGCTTTCGGCGCGTATGTTCGCGCTCGTGCTTTTCTGGATCGGATCCGGCGTCTTTTGTCTCGGTTCGCGGGCCGGCCGGGCGCTCGTATTTCCTCTCTGTTTCCTGATTTGGCTTGTTCCCATTCCTCAAATAATGTTGACCGCCACCATCCATCTCCTTCAGGAAGGGTCGGCTTTCTCTGCGAACTGTTTGTTTGCGGCGTTCGGTGTTCCTGTTTCGCAAGACGGCGTCGTGCTGACGATCCCGGGATTGTCGGTCGAAGTCGCTCAGGAGTGCAGCAGTATTCGCTCGAGTTCGATGCTTTTAGTGACAACAATGGTTCTGGCCCAGGTTCTCCTGCGCTCACCATGGCGGAAGGCACTGGTTATCGCCATCGCGGTGCCTTTGTCGGTAGCCAAGAATGGGCTGCGAATTTTCACCCTCGCCATGCTTGGCACGCGAGTCGATCCCGCATATCTGACAGGAAGGCTGCATCATCAGGGCGGGATTGTTTTTTTCACCGCGGCTCTTGTCGTTGTCATAGGATTAATTTTGCTTCTCCAACGCGGCGAGAACGAAACTATGACCAACGCGGCTGCCGTTCGATCCGGCATTACCCATGTCTAGAATTTTCAAGATTTTTCTCGCACAGGTTGTATGATCGCGTCGATGAGCCGCACCCGCTTATTCACGTCCTTGACCTGGATCACGATTCTCGTCGTGGGCCTGGCCCTCTTTCCGGCAGGGCGAGCGGATGGTCAAGCTACTCTTAAGTTAGGAGCGAATCTGCCGATGGAAGGTGCCTCGAACAACAGCGGGAAGAAGCAGCTTGCGACGGGTCAACCCGCCGCAGCCCAGGGCCCGCCGCTGGCGCCACCGGCATGCCCGACTTTTAAGCTTACCGCGCCCAAGATTCCTGCGACTTCGATGGGACACCACTCGGTGACTCTTAGCTGGGAGGCCAGCGCGACGAATGTTGATCAGACAAAGAATGCGGTTGGGTATTGCGTGTACCGGCGCGAAACGCCAGGCATTCCAGGTATCAACATCAAGAAGAGGATCTCCGAATGCCTTAATTGCCAGCTCGTAACCGAGACCGCGATTCCGGGCATGGGGTGTGTGGACGACCGGGTCGAAGACAACAAGAAGTATGATTACGTCGTCACGTACTATGTGAAACCTCAAGGGGCCAACGACGGCGCGATCAGCGACGTGTCGAATGAAGCGATGGCGGATACGTCCAAGCCCGGACCCGCCGCTCCTTCGTATCCTTCCTGCCATTAGCGAGCGCAAGACTCCAGCTTCAAGAGCCTACGTTATACAGGCGTGAAGTTTACAGGATGTCGCCGATTCATTCTCGCGCCGACACTTTTGTATTCTCCGATCAGAGGTACGAAGACATGCCAGAGAAAGAAACCATCGAGCGTGCGCGAGAAGATGCCAGGGAAGGAAAGTCGCCGAGCACCCAAGCAGGTGAGTTTGTGCGCGAGGAGATGGATCACATTCGGGAAGGCAAGCATGGTGCGGCTTCCACCAAGCAGGCAATTGCCATTGGACTCTCAAAGGCCCGGCGCGCAGGCGTCAAGCTGAATCCGCCTAAGGCTGGCAAGGCCTCAGCCGAAACTCGCAAGAAGGCAAGCGGCGATCTGAGCAAAGGACAATCGCAGACACGCAGCAAGACGTCGGCTCGGCGCTCGCGTGCGACGAGCAAAGCCTTGAAGCGTGAGGGCAGCAGCGCTGCCTCATCCGCGTCGCTGGGAAAACAGGCTCGCACCGCGGCTCGAACTCGGGGAGCTGCGGCTCGCCATCAATCGGCAATGAAGGCGGTTCAGACGAAAGGGAAGAAAGTTCGCTCGCAGGCGGCTCGGAAGGCCGCTCAAACTCGCGCAGCAGCGTAACTTGGAGGTGCGACCCTGATCGGTTAGGTGACGGATGCCGGACCAGACTGACTCTATCAGTTTGCTCTGGCTTTTCCATTTATGCACTTGGCTAACACTCCTGAGCCAAACCCGTTTAAAATACTAGAAGTATGCCGCGAGAACTCAGCCTTGGTCCCTACGTTGACGTCGAAAATGGCAAGCGGGTCGTAAAGGAGCTTGTCTTCGGAAACCCTGTGCCTGAAGGCGTGGTGATGACCACCCTCGATTCGACCGTCAACTGGATGCGGAAGAACTCAATCTGGCCGATGACATTCGGCTTGGCTTGCTGTGCGATCGAGATGATGTCGATGGGCGCATCGCGATTCGATATCGCGCGCTTTGGCGCCGAAGTCTTTCGGCCTTCACCGCGGCAATCGGACCTGATGATCATCGCTGGACGTGTGTCGCAGAAGATGGCTCCTGTGATTCGCCAACTTTGGGAGCAGATGCCGGAACCGAAGTGGGTGATCTCGATGGGCGCTTGCGCGACTTCCGGGGGCGTGTTCAACAACTACGCGCTCGTCCAAAGCGTGAATCAAGTCATCCCCGTTGATATCTATGTTCCTGGCTGTCCTCCTCGACCTGAGCAGCTGATCTACGCCATCACCTTGCTTCAGGACAAGATCATGAAGGAACGGGGCTCGCTGAAGAAGGCTCTGAACCTGGTTCCCGCGGAAGAATAACGGCTTATCTGTGTTCGGTTTGTAATCTCCTCGAGTCCACATCGGGGGCTCTCCCGGCGTTTTTGTTTCCACAGATCAGTTCAGAACCGCACAGGGAATCCTCCGGCCGCGCACTCCAGCAGTCTGATTCCGGAAAAAGAGTTGCTGTCCTACGGTTTTGCTCTGGCGGCTAACTGGCGCTCAGGAGGCGTCATCTGGTTCCACACAGCCGTCAGGTCCTTTTCCAGGATCTGATTGTTCGGGTCGACGCGCAGGGCCTGCGCGAACCATGAATAGGAGGTCGGCAGATTGCGGGGAACGCAATGGCCAGTCGCATACATAGTTCCAAAGGTGCTTCGCGCTTTCGCATTCTGCTTAGCTGAAGCTTGCTTCAGGTTCTTGATTGCCTGATCGCAATTCTCGGGCATGCCCCGACCGTAAAGGTAAGCCTCGCCACGTTTGAATTCCGCGTCGCCTTTGTCTCCGGATGAAGTAACAGCAGCCGAGGAGCGCGGTACAGGCTTGGTTTCGGCGCGGGCGATTTTCTGGTTGCGTGCGCGCTGAGTTCGTTCGGACTGTTCCTCGCGTTTTGCAGGCGCCGGGGCAGTACGTTCGGTCTTGGGTTCAACGTTCGCCGGAGAATTTGAGTTGGCGGACTCAGCGGGCGGATTTGCGCTTGTCTGTGTGGCTGCCGACGTCGCGGGTGCCGGCGATGCGGGTTCGGAAGTTTTTGGGCTCGTTGCGGGGCCACTGGCCGACCCATCCGGCGCGTTCTGCTGGCCCGCGGGCGGCTCAGCGGCGGTTTGCGGAGCAGCCCCTGATTTTGTGCCGTTGTAATGCGTGTAGGCCCACCATCCGCCGACACCCAGCGCGGCGAGAAGCAGGAGCAGCAAGATGATTCCGCGGACGCTGACGCCCGGCTCGGCTGGCTCAAAAAACGAATCGAGGCCCGAGAAGGATTCGCCCGTGGATGTCCGGTTGCCAGAACTACTTCCGCCGCCATCGTTAAACGGCTGGTTAAGCCCAAGGAAAGATGGGCCGGTAGCCGGAGGGGCGTCTTGGAGCGCGTTGGCGGTGGCCTGGGTACTTGCCGGCCGGGATGCCTCTTGCGCAACTTCCCCCGTGGAAGGTGCGGAGCGTGTTCGGACTGGAAGGCGCGTGGCGGTTCGGAGCTTACGGTTCTGGGCGCACCCGCAGGGCGTCGCGGTTCCAGCGATGTACCGCACATTCCGCAATAGCGAAAATTCTCCGAATTGTTTTCACCGCATTTCGGGCAAATCACGATTATCTCTCCAGCTCTTCCCTCAATAGTCTAATCCCCGAACGGTCTATTCATGCCGCCGTTGAACACTCTCCGTATTAGAATTCCCCGACGCCGTTTTTGTCATGGGCAAAGGAACCAAAAGTCGTGACGCGGGTGGTTCCCGGCATTTCAAGGCCACGCTCGAGCGTCTGCCATCCCGCCTGAATTGGACCGTTATCCGCGTGCCTTTTGATGCGTCCAGAGTGTACGGGATGCGTGGGCAGATCAACGTGAAGGGCTCGATTAACGGTTTTGCATTTCGCACCTGCCTGTTTCCGTGGAAGAGCGGAGGGCACATCCTGCTGGTAAATAAGCGGATGCAACAAGGGGCTGGGGTGCGGGCGGGCGCGGCCGCGGAGTTTCGTTTGGAGCCCGACATTGAGAAACGGGTGGCCGAAATTCCCTTAGGGCTGAAGCGGATACTAGCTCAGGATCGGCCTTTCGGACGTTGGTATGAGGGTTTGAATCAGTCCACAAAGAATGACATTGCGAAGTGGGTCAGCGAACCCAAGAGCGACGAGGCGCGGCAGCGACGAGCCGAGCAAATGGCAGAACGATTATTAGCGGTCATGGATGCGGAGCGGGAATTGCCTCCAATCTTGCAGTTAGCATTTGCGCGGAATGCCAGAGCGCGCGAAGGTTGGCAGTTGATGACCGCAGCGCGGAGACGTTCGCATCTGCTCGGCATTTTTTATTATCGAACGCCGGAGGGGCGCGCGCGGAGAATTGAGAAGGTGCTGGCGGAGGCGGAAGGGAAGAGCGAGGCGAATCTGGAATAGGGTTTGTGAGCATAGTCTCGTCGGCTAAAGCTCGCTGGTCACTCTGAACGGCCGATCCGCCGGTTGGTGATACTGTTGTGACTCTATAGTTTTTTATTAGAGGTCTATTCAGTTGATATTGAACATTTCTTCTCAAATTCGTCTTTTTGTTCTTCGTTGTATCGTCTCTGTCTGGATTCCGCTTCTTGCCATTGCGACCACTCCGAGTGCAGCTTGGGCACAGGGTAAAGCGCAGGCCGAATCCCATCCGGCAACATCGATGGTTCAGGGACATGTGCGCAATTCTGACGGCCACCCTATGGCTGGCGTGACCGTGTCGCTGGACTTCGCCAATGGCACGGCAACGGAGACCTGGAGGGCGCAGACGAATTCTTCTGGCGATTACCGCTTTGAGGGCGTTCGCGCCGGTAGTTATACGGTTCGAATCCAAGGCACGGAGAACACGGTTGCGCTCATCAAGTCCGTGGAGGTTGCAGCAGGCGAGAGTAAGAAAGTGGACCTCGTGGTGGAGGCGTCGCCGCCCACGTCGCAAGACACCTCGTCATCGTCCGCAAAATCGCCCGAATTCTTCGACCAGCCAACCTTCACGGTCGCGGGCGTTACACAGGCAGCAAATGCGGGCGGCCACGGGTCCGACACGGTGCTTCGCAATAGCGAGGCGCTGGTTCGGGACACGGCGGGTTTGAGCGAGGGAATCGATAAGAAAGAAGGCTCTAGAGGCGTGGTGGCGCCCCCAACCGCGAGCCTGAATAACGCGGAGACGAGCAAACTGATCGACGAGGGGGCGGAGATTCAGGCGAAGCTCCTGCGGCAGGAAAATGTCGAAAGCGGCAAAGCGCTGGACGGAACTGCCGAACGCTCGAACGCGCCGTTACCCAGGCAGGCGGAGCTCTATCACCGGCTCGCGCAGATCGACGAGAAGTTGGGTAATCCTGTGCAGGCGGCGCACGAGTACGAGCGGGCGGCAGAACTTGATCCGAATGAAGCACATCTTTTTGATTGGGCGACAGAGTTGCTGAGGCATCGTGCGCTGGAGCCGGCAACTGCGGTGTTTACGAAAGGCAACGCACTACATCCGAAGTCGGTGCGCATGCTGATCGGGCTCGGAGTCGCATGGTATGCGCGAGGATCGTACGAACGGGCGACAGAATATCTGGTACGCGCGTCGGACCTGGAGCCGAAGAATCCAACGCCCTATGAGTTCATGGGCAAGATGGAGAGTTCGGAGACGGTTGTTTCGCCGGCTACGATCGACAGACTGGCTCGATTCGCGCAAATGGCGCCGCAAGATGCGCTGGCAAACTACTATTATGCGCTCGGGTTGTGGAAGGCGACGGAGGGTTCGCTGGACGATGCCGGTGCGAAGCGAATTGAGGACTTGCTGCAAGCGGCGATACGCCTTGACCCGAAGTTAGGAGTCGCGGAATTGCAACTTGGTATTGTTTATGCGCAGCAAGGTGATTATGGCCGCGCCGTAACCGCGTATCAGAAGGCGATTGAGGTTAGTCCTGACTTAGAAGAGTCTCATTACCGGCTGGCGCTGGCTTATAAGAAGAACGGCGATGCAGCCGCGGCTGACAAGGAATTGAAGCTGCATGAACAGCTGGCTAAGCAGGCCTCGGAACGGGCAGAGCGCGAGCGTCGCGAAATACCGGAATTTGTGATTACGTTGCGGGACAGGTAACGGCCAGTGCTGTAGTCGCCATGCTCGAACTCCGAGCCATCTTTTACGATAAGTCATCTACGCGCGGGAGCGGCGCCGGATCTTCTTTGCTTAATCTTCTCTTTCCGCTTCAGTCTCGACACCAGCTTTGCGCAGCATTCTTCTCAGGGAACGCTCGCCGCCGGCGCCGCGCTGCTCGGCGGCGATGTTGCCGTCGCGATCAATGACCACGTATATCGGATACGAATTCGCCTGGTACATCGCTGCGAGGTTCGTATCTTCGGTGAGGACGATGCGGCAGGAACGCGGGGTCTCCTGGAGATATTGCTTGACCTTCTTCTTGGATTCCGCAACGTCGATCGCAAGAACCACTACGCCTTTGGCGGCGAATTCACGATCGATGGAATCGATGAGGGACTGCTCGCGCCGGCAATACGGACACCATGTAGTCCAGAATTGGAGTAAGACAACTTTGCCTTTGAGCGTGTCGTTGGTGAAGGTCTCTCCCGTCATGGTCTTCGCATGGAAACGCGGAGCGGGTTGGCCCTCTTCGTCGGCCGCGAAGACTAGAGATGAAGTTAATAAGACGACCAGAAAAGCGATGGCAGTTAGATGGCGGCACGATTTCATAGCGGGGAACTATAGCACAGCTTTATCGCAGTGAGAATGTGATTCGTAAGTCGCGGCTAATGGCTGTGCGGGTGATTACGCCTCTCCTGTAGGCTCTGGCATGCACGGGCCGGGGCGCCCGCGCATCCATCGGTTAAGGCGCGTCTACTACGCAACGGAAGCCTATGGTGCCTGCACGATCCCGACCGGGAGACATCAGGAGATACTTCTCGTGCTCGTCGAGCCGGTAAGTCTGCGGGAAATACCAGACTGAGCCTCTCGGTTGGTAGGCGGCGCCGCCGCGCAAAATGGCCGCGCGGGTGTGGGAATCGCGAAACTCATCGGTCCACTGCGAAACGTTGCCGATCAGATCGAGGACGCCGAAGGAACTGGCTCCCGTGGGAAAGTCGGTCACGCCGGACGGAGGACGCATTGCGGGACCCGAGTCGACGGAGGGCAAGGCTTGCGGATCCCAATTATTTCCCCATGGATAAGGACGACCATCGGTCGATTGCGCCGCATACTGCCACTCCCACTCGTGTGGAAGGCGCTTGCCCGCCCAAGCGGCATAGGCGCGGGCATCTTCGATGGATACCCACGTTACAGGTTTGTTGTCCCAACCTCGCGGGAAATTTCCACCCTTCCAGTCGCGGACAAAGTTGTGGTCGTCCTGGGGATGGTAGTGGGCGGCGTCGAGAAATTTCTTGAATTCGGCATTCGTAACTGGTGTGCGGTCGATATAGAACGGATGTATGTGGAGACGGTGGTGATGATACCGCCGCGGTAAGTCTTCCCAGGGATATTGCACGTCGACGCCGGGGTCATTACCGCCCTCAATTTCGATGCCGCTGACCTGGAAGTCGAAATCTCCTTCGGGGATGCGAACCATGCCGGACGGGGCGCCGGTAGCCGGTTTCGTGGGCTCGATTTCGACGTTGGTCTGGGCCACGGCTTTCCATTCCCGTGAATAATCGTTGAGCGGGCGTTGGGATCGAGCGGCCATGAATGTTAGAAGCTCATCCAGTTGGGGCGTTCGTTCTGACGTGGCAAGAATCGCGCCGAAGCCGAGTCCCTCAATGGAGAAATTCAACGTGGCCGTGTTTCCGTGGGCTGGAGCCTTGAGTTCCGCACCGTGCCAAAGGTCGTAGTAATGCACTCCCGGTTCCGAAGGGACTACGAGTTGTGCGCCATCGACCTGATATTCGTTGCGGTTGACGAGGGTCCAAAGGTTTCCGTGAGCGCTCGGGAAGCGGCTGGCGAAGACGCCAGATTGAATGACGGGCGTATGCGGTTCCCAGTCCGGACTGCGAAGATACTCGGCCATGGCCCGCTCGATGCGGGTGAAGCGGAGGATGGCTTCGGAGTCGTGCGGCGTGCTGCCATACCAGAATCCCCAGAGATTTTCGAGAGACGCATATCCCTGGCCGTTGAAGAAGGCGTGTTGCAGGCTGTCGGTCTTGTCGCGCGTGAAGCGATCGGTGACGTTAACGGTGTGGCGCGGTTCCATCCACTTATCTTTGCTTACCATCGGAACGAATGGATACGACTTGCCTTCCCATGTGACCCAGTCATTCCAACTGAGATTGGTCCAGGCCAGAGATTCGTCCCGCGGCTGGAACTGGGGCTCGAGCGCGAGCGGGTGGCCGATGCCATCGGATGCCTGCCGAAATTGCACGGGGACACTTTCGAGCGTGTCGAAATTAATACCGTCGGCGCCGATTTCCTTGAGAAGCTGCGACATGGTTTCGGCGGGCGAGACACCGTTCGGTTCAGGACGCGTGCCCGCGTCCCAGGCGAGAATCGGAAAAAAGACTTTTACGCCGCGCTGGTGAAACTGGTCGACCATGCGCTTGAGGCCGGGCAGGCCACCTGGAAGATCGCGGAGGAGATCGAATTGATTGCGATCGTCGACGCCGAGGTTGGGATAGACGTGCCAGATGAGGACGGCGTCGATGGGGCCGAGGCGAGATTCGATCTCGTCGAGGAAACGGTTGACGGTGTACTCGCGCTTATCTGGATCGTAGAGGCTGCGATCCCAGATGAGAAGCTGGACCTGAGAGAAGATGTGCTGCGTCCACTCGAGGTCGGGACGGGTGTATTGGGAGTCATTGTAGCGGAGGAGCGTGCGGCGGGCGTTACGCCAGGAGCGGAGGCCTTCGAGCCATGCCGTCGCGTCGGCAGGGCTGGCCGGACCGGAGAAAAAAACTTCGCTCGGAGGAGGAGGCTCGGTGAGAGTCATGACGCCGGTGTGAGAGACGAGGTCGTGGCGGGGATGCCACTCGTCGGCGGAGAGGGTGGAGAAGATTGGGAATGCGATGGCGATGAGAACGATGAGACCACGAACGAATGTTCGGATCATGAATGGGCCTAGCTACTGTTTGTACTGAAATGCGGATACGGTGTCCACAAAAAGCTTAATCCACAGAGTACACGGGGTTCGCACGGAGGAACCAAGACACTTAAGGGACGATGGTCGAAGAAAAAAACAGGACGAGCCGAGGCTCGTCCTGGATTGTTTGATCATTGGCTGTCGCGTTAGAAATCCAGACGCAAGGCGAATTGGATCACGCGCGGGTTGTTAACGGTCTCGTTGACCTTGGCCGAAGTCCCAGGACTACTGATGTCCTGCATGCCAGTCCCGCTCCGGAGAGCCGAACTGAGAATGGTTGAACAGATTGAAGATCTCTGCGCGGAATTGAAGACGCGAAGTTCTCGTGAACGGCGAAGTTCTTGAAGGCAGAGAAGTCTGTATTGACAAAATCGAGGTCCCGATACAGGGGCGCGCGATGCGTTCCCAAGCTCCCCTGCCGGATTGGTTGGTCAGGATTAATCAAGTTGGTGCTTCTTCAAAGAGCAGGGATTAAACCATTTTGTAGTGTGTGCGTCTGGTCCGCCGCAAGCCCGCCCTGGGACTGAAGAGTCTGGCAGCCAGGATTGGAGTTGGCTGGAATGACTCCAGCCTTAAAGGGATCTGCAACCTGGCTGGGACGGTTAGAGGTGTTCCGTTCCACTGGAAATTGACGCCCGATTGATTATTGCTATCGACGAGAAACAGCGGGAACCCGGAAGTAATCCTTTTCAATGACGTTGACGTGCCATCCCCCGCATCGCGTTCGGCACCGCGCTCCATGTTCGCCGCCATATTGCTTCCCTTTGCCGAAGGGCAAGTCGTAAAGAACGCTGGCCGAGAACTGATTGTTAACGTTGAGCTGCGAAAGGCCCAGTCCGACTTGTTGGCCGGGTAGCGGCCAATATTGCGCGCCGGGGTAGGTACCGTCGCCATCCGCCATTCCGGAGTCGAAAGTTCGAGACCACGAGTAGCTGAGTAGAGCGTAAAGTCCATGGTGAGCATTCTTGGTCTCGGCCTTGATCAGGAGGCCGTCGTATCGCGCTTTGCCCCGTCGGTGATGTTTGGACTGTTGATGAATTCGTTGCCCGGATATGGAGCTCTGAACCACCGCCGCCAGGACCGCAGCCAAGGGTGTAACCAGTGATCGGGGCGGGGCCTCCGGCGCACGCATACGGCGAGTCGATGTTCATATTCAGCCCGTAAAACAGAATGTGCGTGCTCCGTGTACCGGCATAGCCGGCGGTGAGAATGATGTCGCCAGGGAGTTGGCGCTCAATGTTCAAGTTGAACTGCTGCACCATTCCCTGTTTGAAATTGCGTTCTGGGCCAGAGGACGCCGGTAAAGGCATCGGGATTCGGAGGCGAGGTGAAGGGTTGCAGATGGTTGCTCCGGGCTCGCCAACTTGCGCGGGAATCCGTATGCCAGCCCGCAGTTAATGCATTCGGGCTGCTGGTTGGCTGCAAGCAATTGCCAAAGGGGCAAATCGAAGAAATAAATCCACCTGGGCCATAGCCGAACTGATCGGCCTCTGCGTAGTAAGGTGGATTCTGCCAAAGTCCTTGCGCGCCCTGGCTCCAGCCAGAGTCGTGGTAGATGGAGTAGCCCGCGCGAACCGCGGTGTTCTGGATGCCAAAAGGCTTCCAGGCCAAACCGATGCGCGGCTCAAACGCAGTCTTGTCCATCTTGACGCCGACGTTTCCGTCGGTGCGGACGCAGTTTGTACAACCATTAAACGGCGCATTGCCGGCGATGAGATACTGCTGGGTCGTCCAGTCGAAATTCGCCTGACGATTCTGGGCTTCGGTGATGGGAGTAACCAGAGCCCATGCCAAGCCAAGGTTTACAGTCAGGTTGCTGGTGACGCGCCAGTCATCCTGCACAAAGGGGCGATACATCTTCCAGCGGCGGCCAGTGGTGGCACCATAGAAGGTCTGATCGTGAATGGCTGCCGAAAGTCTGCCCCAGAGCAAATCCGCCGCGTCGTCTTCCGGTGACGCAGCTGCCGAAGAGGAAAAAGCCATCCTGGAAGCCATTGGTCATGACATTCATCTGGTTGAATCGAAGCCCAATCCGACGCGGATGTCGTGGCTTGCCGCGAATCATGTCGAATGTGTCGCTAGAATGAGAAAACGTTGGTTCCACCCTGGAAAGGAGCGAAACCGCGATCACCTAGGGACCAGTAGGCTGCTCATCGACGTGGAACTCAAACCGCAACTGAGGCAATCCTTGGTGTATTGGGTCAGTCCCGGGGGAGCTTCCGGACATGCGCTATTGAGATCGGCCCCCACGATGCCGAGATTTGCGGCTTCACAGATCGGGCCTCCAAATCTCCCCAAATGAGGTGATTGGTTGAAGATGCGGTTATAGCCAAAATAGGCCTGGTTGATGTTGTTGGAATTGAAGATGTGGGTTTCCGAGATAACGACGTTTCGTCCGTGATTACTGATGAGCTGGTTGCTGCCAAAGGGATTCTGCTCCGCCCAAGTTGGGCGAGCCGCCCGGGACGTAAGAGTTCGCCTGATCGTAGCTGAAGCGGGCGAAGATGGAATCTTTGCTGGAGAAGTTGTGATCCAGCGCGGATGGTAGCGTTGCCCTCGTTTAAGCGGCGAACCGGAACATTGGCATAGTTTGTGCCGGTGACCGGTCGTAAGTGGAGCTGCCGGTCGGGTAGAGGCCGACCATGGCCAGGCCGATAGGATCGGCCAAGCCGTAGCCGGTGGGTCCGCCGGCGATCGGAATCTTTGCAAGGGTGCCAGCCACCGGAGTGCCGCGCATACCTGACTTCCATCACCGTTAACACTGGATCGGGTTGCCGGAACCATCGCACTGGAATGGCTGGCCGGAATAGGGATCGTGTTACCGACTGGCCAAATGGATCGTTGCGTGAAGTCCGAGCATACGATGCCTGTCGATCTGGTGATGCCCATTTCAGCATCGGCGTTCGGCACCAGTCCGATGAAGGGAATGCCGTGGCGCTGGCGCTTGGCTTCGTAGTTGACGAAGAAGAAAGTCTTATCCTTCTGGATCGGGCCGCCGAAGGAGCCGCCAAACTGGTTCAGGTTGAACTTGCTCTTTCGAAGGCGGCGAAATAGCTTTTGGCGTCGAATTTTGTGTTGCGCAGGTACTCGTAGAGAGTGCCGTGCCACTTGTTGGTGCCGGACTTGGTAGTGATCAGGACGGTTGGACCCGCGCGCGTGCCGTATTCTGCGGAGTAGTTGTAGGTGAGAACCTTGAATTCCTGAATGGAGTCGATCGTCGGAAAAGATGGCGATGCCGCCAGATGTGAGCTCAGAGTTGTCGTTGTTGTCGATCAGCCAACTCGTGCTCTGCTCGCGCGAACCGCCGACGGAGAGCGAGAATGTGCCGCGGGTCGCGACTTCGCTGCTGGCCGCCTGAGTGAAGAAGCTGTTCGGGATTGGTCGACTGCGTCGTGCCAGGAGTCAGTGTCGCGAGCTGCACGAAATCGCGGCCGTTCAGCGGGAGGTCGGCGACTTCTTCGGAGGTGATGACCTGGCCGAGAGTTGGGTTGGTGGTTTCGACGGCGACCTCGGTCGCGTTGACTTCGACCGACTGGCTGACTGTGGCGGGATTGAGGGTGAAGTCGACTTCGCGCTGCTCGTCGACCTGGAGGCGGATGTCTCTTTGTTCGGTGGTCTGGAAGCCCTGGGCTTCGACGTGGATTGTGTAGACCGAAACAGGAAGTAGCGGAACAAGATAATGGCCGGAACCATCGGTCTTGGCATTGCGCTCGAGACCGGTGGCCTGCGACGTGATCTTCACGGTCGCGCCGGTAAGAACGCCACCGGTTTTGTCAGCGACGGTACCAGAGAGACTTCCGTTAGCTTGGCCAAAAACCAGGGGGCAAAGTGAGAGCACAAAGCACAGAACAGCTACTACCACCAGCTTATTTGTCAACATTTTGTTCCTCAAGCCACCCACATCCGTGGCGAATTTGTTCGGCTTGTTCAGTACAAAATTTCCCGGGAGCGTTCTTCCTTCGCGCAGAGGCATCCGCGATCAGTACCCGCCGCCGAGATTCTCTTATTTTCGATGGGGTCATATAAATGGATTAGCTGTGCAAAGTCAAGAGTTTTGTGGGGCTTGGAGGTAATGGGCGGGAATGGAGAATTCACTTTTCCATAGTTGCAATTGGATCAGCTACGCCTTCACGGATCTTCACCGTTCTATTTCCTGGAACGTTCTCGAATCGTTGTGTCATTCCACTGGGCCAGCGGATCTCTATGAGGTCGGCCATCGTCGCCTTGCCGAGGCCGAAATGCAGGCGGAAGTCGCTTTGCGAAATGTAGCTGCCGCCGCTGCGGACCTCCTGTGTTTGCTGATGGTCGAGCGCTCCGTCTTTGAAGTGCAGACGTTACTCGCGCGCCGATCGCGTCGCGATTGGACTTTGTTCCTTCCAATTTCAATAGCAGCCAGTTGCCGTGGTCGCCTGAATTTCTCAGCAGGCTGGGACGATCGTGACTGTTGTTCACGACGATCTCTTGCGACCCGTCGTTGTTGAAATCGGCGGCGGCGATGCCGTGGCTGTTGAAGGGAGTGGTGATGCCCGGACCCGCATCCTTCGAGATATCCAGGAATTTTCCGTTGTGCTGGTTCCAGTAGAGGAGCTTGGGCTCGCGGAAGGTACTGCTGAGGCCCTTGCCGTCGAGTTCGGGATAAACGTGTCCGTTGGCCATGAAGATGTCAGGCCAGCCATCGTTGTCGATGTCGACGAAGAGCGCACCCCACCCGAGATATTGCGAGTTGCGCGCAAGTCCGGCCTGGGTGGTGATGTCGGTGAAGGTGCCGTCGTGATTGTTGCGATACAGCGTAGCGGTGTCGTCCGAGAAATTGGTTTTGACGATATCGAGCCAGCCGTCACCATCAAAGTCGACAGCGTCTATGCCCATGCCGGCCTGCTCATGGCCAGAATCGTTGAACGCGACGCCAGATTCGACGGCGACCTCGGTGAAGGTGCCGTTGTGATTATTGTGGAAGAGCAGGTTGGGCGTCGAGTCGCAGGAGACGTAGATGTCGGGCCACCCGTCGTTGTCGAAGTCGGCAGTCAGCGCGGTAAAGCAATAGTAGGCGCCGGTCTTGGCGACGCCGGATTTTTCGCTGACATCGGTGAAGGTGCCATCGCCGTTGTTGTGATAGAGCTCGCTGTGCGTGCCCTTTAGGCCGCGCGGGCCGCACATCACCGGAAGACCCTTCCATGTGCAGGTTGGCGCGCTGCCGGGCTCGGCCGCGTGGGCGGGATCGAAGTCGACATAGTGGGCGATGAAGAGATCGAGACGGCCGTCGCGATCGTAGTCGACGAACGAGCAACCTGTTCCCCAACGGACATCATCATGCCAGAGTCCGGCTTTGCGCGTGACGTCGGTGAAGGTGCCGTTGCCGTTGTTGTGCAGGAGGACATCGTGTCCCCAGAAGGTGACAAAGAGATCGACGAAGCCGTCATTGTCGTAGTCACCAGCGCAGACGCCTTGCCCCCATCCGGTTAGAGCGACTCCGGCCTTTTGGGTCACATCGGAGAACGTGCCGTCGTGATTGTTGCGGTAGAGATGGCTGGTCGGCTCCTGGCCTTTAGGGAACCCTTCGAGGCGGCTACCGTTGACCATAAAGATGTCGGGCCAGCCATCATTGTCGAAGTCGAAGGCGGCGACGCCGCTGCCGGTGGTCTCGATGATGTAGCGCTTGATTTTGTCGCCGCCGGCTTCGGTCTTAGCGGTGAGGCCGGCTTGGGTGGCGATGTCAACGAAGTTGACTGTCGGGGGAAGAGAAGCGGTCGACTTGGGTGTTTGCGCGAACGAGGCACCGAGCAGCCATACGGCAACAATAAGTCTGAACGCAATTGGAGATGAAGTCATGCCAGGGATCTGAAGGCCCTATTCTACGGCGAAGTCACATGGGGGCGTTTGTGATGGTTTCTGACATTTGCCCGGCTGAATAGCCGAGCGCGGCTGTCCCTATGTGATCTATCCATTGGCCTTGGCTACAAGCAGAATTCCTAAGCAATAGAAGACGAACATCAGAGATAGATAGAGCTTTGCTTTTCCCGGTGCGCCGGCGAATTCCTTCCAGGCGAAGACTCCCCAGAGCGCGGCGACCATGGGGGCGGATTGTCCGATGGCGTAGGAGATCGCGACTCCTGTAAAACTCGCAGCGACCAGGTTAAAGACCATGCCGGTACCCCAGATGAGTCCGCCCAGGAGGCCGAGGGCATGGGCGGAAGCTGGGGCGCGGAAGAATCCGCTGAAGCTGACCGGTTCGCCAACCAGTGGATGCTTCATGAAATAAATATTCCAGATGAAACATGAAAGTAGCGCGCCGAGCGTGAGGAAGATGGCCGCGGCATAGGGGCCGAGCGTGCCGACGACTGCGCCGTTCACTTCATGGGGCATGGTGCGGGTCATGAAGGGGGCCCACAGTCCCATCAGCACGCCGGAGACGATGCAAACGATGATGCTTTTTCTCGAGATGGCCCGGCCCGCGCTGGCAAGAGAGCCATAGGCCTTTCCGTCAAGCACGACGGCAATGAGCGCACATACTACGCCAGCCCCGAGCAGCGCGGCATTTCCTTTCGGTTGCTGAACGTAGCTCGAGATGACGCCGACGACGAGCGCGATGCCGATGGACACGGGGAATGCAATGGCCAGTCCGGCCATATCAATGGCGGCGACAAGCAGCAGGTTCGCCAGATTGAAAATTGCACCGCCGAGCATGGCGAACAGTGCATCACTCATTGCTGCGGCATGGATGTTTTCACGCAGACCGACGCCGTGCCCTCCCGTCATTCCCATGGTGTGGCCGAGAATCATCGAAATGACAAAAATTCCGATGGCATAGTCCCAGTAGAAAAGTTCAAAGCGATAGTTCTTGACGCCTTTGTAGGTATTAGCCCAGGAGCCCCAGCAAATGGCGCTCGTGATCATCATGAAGAGTGCAATGCCCAGCGAATCGGGGGTGTACATGAGACTCCTTCGTTATCCGGATGCTTAGCAACTTATAACAACATGCTACTCAGAAGTGGACCACTCTACTTTCCTTTGATTCTTGAGACAAACAATTGCAGAAAGCGATCAGCCTGCACTTCCGTGCAGACCTTTGCATTAGGCTCGAGTTTGTCCAAGCCCTCAATGATGTAGCGGTCGCCATGGAGTACGTTTCTCTCGTTATAGCCCTGGCGATTAGCAACCGTTTCGCCGCGCGTGAATTCTCCGCGGGTTTCCACCTCGACGTGCATCGCAGGTGCGGTCACGAGCGTGGAATCGATGGCGACGCCGACCGCCAGGGGGTCGAACATGGGCGTACCCGAAGAGCCGTACTTGGCGGAGAGATCGAGGAGAAACCTGCCCACGCTATAAATGAAGTCACTGACAGGCCCGTGCTCTAAAGCAATCTGATCGAGATGTTTCTGCGTCAGCACTGTTTTGTTGGCGACATCCAGCCCGACCATCGTGAGCGGCCATCCCGCCTGAAACACGATCTGCGCCGCTTCCGGATCGTTATAAATATTGGCCTCGGCGGCCGCGTTTACGTTGCCGCCGGAGATAGAGCCGCCCATGAGGATCACTTCTTTCACCAGCGGTACGATCGTCGGATCTTTCTTGATGGCGAGCGCAATGTTGGTCAGCGGGCCGACCGGCACCAGTGTGATTTCGTGGGGCGCGGCATGGACCATCTGGATGATAAGGTCTTCGGCGCGGCGGGAATCCGCGTGGCACTTGCTTGCGGGGAGTTCGATGTTGGCGAGGCCATTCTTGCCGTGCCAGAATTCGGCGGTGATCAGTTTTTGTGCGAGTGGATGTTCCGCTCCTCCGGCCACCGGAATGTCGCAGCGGTTGGCAAGCGAAACCATGCGCAGTGCATTATCAAGACCCTGAGGCTCGACGACGTTGCCGGCGACCACCGTGAGCGCGCGCACATCGAGTTCGGGCGAGTTGAGCGCAAGCATAATGGCCATGGCGTCGTCGGTGCCAGGGTCAGTATCGATAATGATTTTCTTGGGAGATGCGGCCGCGCCGATGCTTGAGAAAAAATGCGAGTGCGAGCGGCAGTAAGGATGTGCTGACTTTCTTCCAGAAAGGACCCGCGGTTCTCAGGATGCATCCTCCATATCGATTAGGATTCCGGGCGTAGGCTAGTGGCTACCGCGGTGTGTGTCAAGAAGGAAGAACTCGAGTGATGGATGTTGGCGAACGGGCAAGCCTCGTCTCTGCGAAGAATTGTGGCGTGGGAACCTGGTGGATCATCTATTTGTTTGAGTGGACTGTCCGATTAGTTGGACCTTGGGGAATTGCTCGCTGTGGAATTGTTGAAGGCGGGCTTACAATGGCTCGACCGTGGTGATCCTGCCGCTACGAAAAGTTTCGGTGTTGTGTTGAGCGATGTCGACTCACAAAGACTCAATTCGAGGGTTTGATCTAGACGGCGAAGCAATCGCCGCGCTCGGTGGCCGCTCGCTACTTCGAAATACGGGAATTCCTCTCAATATAGATTGGGTGCGCGACGTGCGCGTGAATACCAGCGCGGTGGAGCGACGCGCGCAGTCGATGGTGGCGCGGCGCACCGTGAAGAAAGAATGGCAGGCGGCGTGGCTGCTGCGCGCGATCACGTGCATGGATTTAACGACGCTTTCTGGCGACGACACGGACGAGCGCGTGCGGCGATTGTGCGCCAAGGGAAGGCATCCTCTCCAGCAGGAGATTGTGGAGAAGTTGGGGATCGCCGGGTTGGGGATTAAAGTTGCGGCGATTTGTGTTTATCACACGTTCGTCGCGACGGCGCTCGCGGCGCTGGAGGGAAGCGGCATTCACGTAGCAGCCGTTTCAACGGGATTTCCTGCCGGCTTGTCGCCGATGGCGGAGCGCGTGGCGGAGATCCGGCGGTCGGTTGAGGAGGGCGCGGACGAGATTGATGTGGTGATTACTCGGGCCCATGTTTTCGGTGGCCGCTGGCAGGCGCTTTACGACGAGATCGCGGCGTTCAAGCAGGCCTGCGGATCGCGACACATGAAGGTGATTTTGGGGACGGGGGATTTGCTCACGCTGCGCAATGTGGCCCGGGCCAGCGTGGTGGCGATGATGGCCGGCGCGGACTTCATCAAGACTTCGACCGGAAAAGAACCAACGAACGCGACGCTGCCGGTCGGCCTGGTGATGACGCGCGCGATCCGAGAATATGCGCAGGAAACTGGAATGGCGGTGGGCTTTAAACCGGCGGGCGGGATTCGTACGGCGAAGCAGTCACTGGATTGGCTGGCGATGATCAAGGAAGAACTTGGTGATTCGTGGCTGCGGGCAGAGATGTTTCGCTTTGGAGCCAGCGGATTGCTCGGGGATATCGAGCGCCAGCTGGAGCACTTTGCTACCGGGCGGTATTCGGCCGAGCACCGGCATCCGTTGGCGTAACTGCCGGCTCGTAAAGCATGAACCAAAGAGGACATCAGAGATCACTGGAGAGTTGCAATGGCGCGACTGATGGTGATGTACAAGAATCCGAAGGATCCAGCTGCATTCGACAAGCATTACTTCGGAACGCACATTCCGATTGCGAAAAAGATTCCGGGGCTTAGAAAATATGAGATCAGCAAGGGCCCGGTTCTGACGCCGCTGGGGCCATCGGGATTTCATCTGATCGCGACGCTGCACTTTGACGATCTGGCGGCGATTCAGAACGCTTTTGCGAGCCCGGAAGGACAGGCGGCCGCAGCCGATGTGCAGACTTTTACGACCGATGCCCCGAATATGCTGATTTTTGATAGCCGCGAAATCTGATTATCTGGGTCGCCGCAAGCAATACCATCAGTTAGACGAATTGAGTCAACGCCAAATGAGTACTGCTGAAAAATTTGTGAGCATGGAATACGGGCCAGCGCCCGAGGATTCGAAAGAAGTCTCGGTCTGGCTGGATCGGCACGGGCGGAAGTTTGCGCACTTTATCAATGGGGCATGGTCGGCGCCGTCGGTGGGAGAGTATTTTGACACCGTCGATCCGTCGAACGGAGAAACTTTGGCCGTTGTTGCGCAGGGCTCCGCCGCCGATATTGACGCCGCGGTGAAGGCGGCGCGCACGGCGGCTCGGCCGTGGCAGATGTTAACTCCGCATTCGCGGGCTAAGTACCTGTACGCGCTGGCGCGTTTGGTGCAGAAACATTCGCGGCGACTCGCGGTACTGGAAACGATGGACAACGGCAAACCCATCCGGGAGAGCCGCGACATCGATATTCCGCTGGTCGCGCGGCACTTCTATCATCACGCCGGCTGGGCGCAACTTCTAGAGCAAGAGTTTCCCGGGCACGTTCCCTGCGGCGTGGTGGGTCAGATCATTCCATGGAATTTTCCTCTGTTGATGCTGGTATGGAAGATTGCTCCCGCACTGGCGACTGGCAACACTGTTGTTTTGAAGCCGGCCGAGTTTACGCCGCTCACCGCGCTGGCCTTCGCTGAAATTTGTCAGGAAGTGGAGCTACCGCCGGGTGTAGTGAACATTGTTACCGGCGATGGGCGAACCGGCGAAGCGCTGGTGAAGCATCCGGACGTAGACAAGATTGCCTTCACCGGTTCGACCGAGGTCGGCCGTGCGATCCGGGCGGCCACGGCGACAAGTCACAAGAAGCTTTCGCTGGAACTCGGCGGAAAGTCTCCCTTTATTGTTTTCGAGGATGCGGACCTCGACAGCACCGTCGAAGGCCTGGTCGATGGCATCTGGTTCAACCAGGGGCAGGTATGCTGTGCGGGCTCCCGTCTGCTGATACAGGAGAGCATTGCCGAAGCGCTGATTGCCAAAGTCCAGCAGCGCATGAGCACGCTGCGCATTGGCGCCCCGCTTGATAAGGCGATCGATATCGGCGCAATTGTGGCACGGGTGCAACTAGACCGGATTCGGAAGCTCGTGGATCAGGGGGTGGCGGAGGGCGCTACCTGTTGGCAGGCGCAAGTCACCCTGCCTGCCCGAGGCTTCTACTATCCCCCGACGCTGTTGAGCAACGTGCATCCGACGTCGATTGTGGCGCAGCAGGAAATTTTTGGGCCGGTGCTGGCCGCGATGACCTTTCGCACGCCGAGCGAAGCGGTGGAACTGGCGAACAATACGGCCTATGGCCTCGCGGCTTGCGTATGGAGTGAGAGTGTCAACGTGGCGCTGCATGTGGCCGCGCAACTGAAGGCCGGAGTGGTTTGGGTGAACTGCACCAATATGTTTGACGCGGCTTGCGGATTTGGCGGCTATCGCGAGAGTGGATACGGGCGCGAGGGCGGGAGGGAAGGGTTGCGGGAGTATTTGGAGCCGGCGTGGTTTAAGAAGGCCGGGGCGCTGGGAGGCGAGGTCCCAGTTTCTGGTTCGCAGTTCTCAGAGAATCCTATGACCGCGCGTTCCGGAGACGAACTTAGTGAATCGAGCGATTCCTCATCCCCGGCGATTGATCGCACGGTGAAACTTTATATCGGCGGCAAGCAGGCGCGCCCCGATTCCGGGTACAGCATGGAAGTTCGGGCGGCGGACGGGCGGTTGCTGGGCGAAGCTCCGCTCGGAAATCGAAAAGACATTCGTAATGCGGTGGAAGCGGCGCGCAAGGCTTCGGTATGGGCGAAGACGACCGCGCACAATCGCGCACAGGTGCTTTATTACTGCGCGGAAAATCTGTCGCAGCGGCGGGTGGAGATTGCGCGACGGCTCGCGGATGTCGTGGGCGAGAAACAGGCGTTGGCGGAGGTTGAGCTTGGCATCGAGCGCATTTTTTCCTACGCCGCATGGGCGGACAAGTTCGATGGTTCAGTCCACAATCCTCCATTTAGAAATATTGCGATTGCCATGAACGAGGCAATCGGCACGGTCGGCGTGATTTGTCCGCGGGAGGCGCCGCTGCTGGGATTCCTTTCTACCGTGCTGCCCGTGCTCGCAATGGGGAACACGGTGGTGGCCGTGCCTTCCGAGGCCTACCCTCTGATTACTGGCGATTTGTACCAGGTGTTTGATACCAGCGACTTGCCGGGCGGTGCTGTGAACATTGTTACCGGCTATGTCTCGCAGCTCTTGAAGACGTTAGCCGAGCATGACGACGTTGATGCCATCTGGAGTTTTGCCGATGAGGCGAGCGCGGTCGCGGCGAAAGCAATGTCGGTGGGGAATTTAAAGCAGGTGTTCACGAATGAAGGGCGCGCGATCGACTGGTTCGATCCTAAGGTGGCAGAGGGCCGCTGGTACCTCGAGCACGCCGTGCAGGTCAAGAATATTTGGGTACCATATGGCGAGTAGGTATTGAATCATCGGACCATTGAGACATGAAGATATTGAGCAATTCGTAACTGCGTGACTTGCAATCGGTTTTTCCAATGACTCAATGATCTAATCTCAACGATTCAATCCCGCAATCCTCGAACGAGAAAAACGCCTTGAACCAAACACGCATTCCGCGGGTCAAAATCTGCTGCATTGCCAGCGTTGAAGAGGCGGCAATGGCCGTCGAGGCCGGGGCATCCGCCTTGGGTTTGGTGTCGCACATGCCAAGCGGTCCGGGAGTGATTGGCGACGATGTGATTGCGCAGATTGCCTCAACCGTGCCGCCGGCTATCGGAACTTTCCTGCTTACTTCGCGGCAGAGTGTCGGCGAGATCGTGGAGCAGCAGCGGTTCTGCCAGACGAACACCATTCAGATTTGCGATCACCTCGTCAGCGGCACTCACCGCGAACTCAAACGAGCGTTGCCGGGTATTGCGATCGTACAGGTTGTACACGTAACGGGCCGCGAGTCCGTGGAGGAAGCCGCGGCGCTGGAGGACGTCGACGCCATCCTGCTGGATTCCGGAAATCAGAAATTGGCGGTCAAGGAACTGGGCGGGACGGGTCGAACCCACGATTGGCGCTTGAGCTCTCAAATTCGCGAGCGCGTGAGGGTTCCAATATTTCTGGCGGGAGGACTCACCGCAGAGAATGTGGGGCAGGCGATCCGAGAGGTTGGGCCTTTCGGAATCGATGTTTGCTCGGGAGTTCGGACCGACGGAAGACTGGATCGGAACAAGCTGGGCAGATTCTTCTCCGCCGTGCGAGATGCGACTTGAGGCTGAGGTTCTGAGGAGTACCGAACAGATGTTCGACGGTGCGCCTCCAGATTCAGCCAGACTTGAATATGAAATCCTAGCCTTTCAGATACCACGGGACATCAATAATGCTGATGCGCTGGCTGCCATTGAATAACAGGAGCGCTTTGAGCAGAGCCGAGCGGTTGTTATGCAGGAAGAGGTAATACCATCGCGCCTCGACTAACTCGGGGACTATTACCGCGATGTGGGTTTCAGGATGTGCTTGTTCTATTTCGAGCGCGTAGCTCACGATGGGTTTGACCACGAAACGGTACGGCGATTTCAGGACGACCAGTTCGGGGACGGGAAGGCTTGCTTCCTTCGCCGGTTTTTCTATCAGGCGATCCCAGTTATTGCAGAAGCTCTCGGATTCTTCTCCGCAGTCGACGTGTATCACGCGAATTTCTTTGGAGAGAGTCCAGGCGAAGCGCAGCGCTCTTTCGGAGATGACGCTCCAGCGATCGACGGGAATGAGCACGATGGGCGGACAAAGGTCGCGGGTATTGACCGGGCCCGGGGCGCTCGTCTGGCGCCAGACGCGCTCGTAGTGGTGGCGGATGCCGCGCATCATCAACATGAGGGCGGGAATCAGGACGACTGTGATCCATGCGCCTTCAGTGAATTTTGCGAGCAGCACGACGGTGACGGTGATGGCAGTGGCGATGGCGCCGATGCCGTTGACGAACATGTTCCTGCGCGCGTGCTTGCCGCCGGCACGCCTCCAGTGCACGACCATTCCGGCTTGCGACAGCGTGAATGCGAGGAAAGCCCCCACTGCGTAGAGCGGGATCAGGCGGTCAGTCACTCCACGAAAAATCGTCAGGAGAATCGCGGTAAGCAGAGCGAGCGCGTAGATGCCTTCAGCGAAGACCAGTCGGCGGCCGCGCAAGGTGAGCGCGAAAGGGAGGTATCCGTTGAGCGCGATGGCCCGCGAGAGGCGCGGAAAGTCGGCGAAGGCAGTGTTCGCTGAGAGTGAAAGCACGATCAGAATCGACCCAATGCTTGTCCAGTAAAACCATCCTTTCCCGGTGATCGCGGCGAGGAGTTGCGCGAGCACGCTTTGATAGCCGGCTGCGACTGGATCGGTGGCGGCGACTCCATAGCGGGGCGCGAGGTAAGCGATACCCAGCAGCATCAGCACCAGGATGCCGATGATGATGGTCAGGGTGAGGCGCGCGTATTTGGAAGTCGGCTCTTTAAAGGCCAGAACACCGTTGCTGACGGCTTCGACTCCGGTCATGGCGGTGCAACCGCTGGCGAAGGCACGGAGGATGAGCCATGCGCCGATGCTCGCCGTGGCTGAAGTCAACTTCGGGGGAGCGATCACGGGAATGGGATGACCTCCAGCGGCGATCGCCTTCACTACGCCGATGGCGATCATTCCGAGGAGGCAAGCGATGAAGAGATAGGTCGGGATCATGAAGATCGCGCCGGTTTCGCGCAGGCCGCGGAGATTGACGAAGGTGAGGACGACCAGGATGCCGAGACAGATGGGCAGCGTGTGGGGTTGGAGCGTGGGGACGGCGGAAACAAGCGCGCCTACCCCGGCGGAGATTCCGACGGCAGCGGTTAGGATGTAATCGACCATGAGCGAGGCGGCCGCGAGGAGGCCGGGCCAGACGCCAAGATTTTCGCTGGCGACGGTGTAGGAACCACCACCTTGCGGGTAGGCTTCGATGGTCTGGCAGTAGGAGAAATAGACAATGCCAAGCAGAATGACGATGCTGATGCTGATGGGCCAGATGTAGACGACGCCGGCCATGCCGAGCGGAATGAGCAGCGTCATGGCCGCTTCGGGGCCATAGGCGGCGGAACTGAGCGCGTCAAGCCCAAAGATGGGGATGCCCTGCACCGGGCCGATGCGTTCGGATTTTTCGTCTTCGATGGCGAGCGGACGGCCGAAGATCAGGTCAGCGAGATTCATCGGGTCATTCTATTCGGTCGTGATTGGAGGCGTGCGCGGTGGTTTGGGTTGCCGAAGCTCCAAGCCTGGTTGAGAATCAATTTCTCGCGGAGTTTCTCTCGTTTGGTTGACACCTCCCCTCTACTCTCAATAGACTCAGCCTTCCGAAACGGCGCGGTTCTCGCCTTATCCGTGCCCAGATTCATCATCAGTGATGTCGTATTAATGGGAATGGAATAGAGCAAGCGATTATGACCAAGCATCCTCGAATTGCGGTTGTAGGCAGCGCCAACGTCGATCTCACCACGTTTTCGGACCGGTTCCCCAAGCCGGGCGAAACGATTTTCGGTGACAAATTTGATCTTGGATTCGGTGGCAAGGGTGCGAACCAGGCGGTCGCGGCGCGGCTTTGCGGGGCGGAAGTCTTCATGGTGGCGCGCGTCGGAGATGACTTGTTCGGTCCAGCGACCATCAAAAATTTTGAGAAACTTGGTATTGATGCTTCGCACGTGAAGATCGTCCCCGGGGTTTCGAGCGGCGTCGCGCCCATCTTTGTCGAGTCGTCGGGGCAGAACCGCATCATCGTCGTGAAGGGCGCGAACGATAAATTGAGGCCGGCCGACGTGGATGCCGCGGCCGACGTGCTCAAGAACGCGGACTGCATTGTGCTCCAGTTCGAAATTCCACTGGAGACCGTGTATTACACGATCCAGTTTGCAAGGAAGAACAAGATTCGGTGCATCTTAAATCCCGCGCCCGCCCAGACGATCGACTTGAAGGCCGTTGCCGATCTCGACTATTTTGTGCCCAACGAAAGCGAAGCAGAGACAATCTCCGGCTTGCCCGTGCGCAATGTCGCTGACGCGAAGCGCTGCGCGGAGAAATTGCTGAACGGCGGCATTCGGCGCGTGCTGATCACCCTGGGCGCGAATGGCTCACTGCTGGCGGGAAATCAGGGCATGGAGCACATGCCGGCCTACTTCATGAAGAGCGTGGACAGCACGGGTGCGGGCGATGCTTTCATCGGGAGCTTTGCCACTTTTCTGGGCGAGGGATATGCGGAGCGCGACGCCGTCATGCGGGCCAATCTCTATGCCGGGCTTTCGACCACGGGCGTCGGAACGCAGAAGTCGTTTTTTGACCGGACGCGGTTTGAGGGAGAGTGGGCTTCCATTACAAAGTCGTAGTTGCGTTGCCCCGCAAAGTAACTAGCTTCAGATATAGCTCCGATTTGTCGTCTCGGGCGCGGCGAAACAGTTGCTAGATATAATTTCTGACGCTGCCTACACCCGTTCCATCAGCAATACTTTTTCCGCATCGTCAATCTCGGTCAACTTCACTTCGATCACTTCGCTGTCCGTGGTCTGAATAGTGCGGCCGATGAAGGTCGCCTCGACGGGAATCTCACGATGGCCACGGTCGATCAGCACCAGTAGTTGCACCAGGCTGGGACGACCGTGCGAGAACAGGGCATCCAGCGCGGCGCGCGTGGTGCGGCCCGTATAAAGCACGTCGTCGACGAGCACGATTTTCTTCCCCTCGATGGGAAACCCGATCGCGGATTGCTGCACGACCGGCTTCGGGCCGAGGGTGGATAGGTCGTCGCGATAGAAGGTGATATCGAGCGTGCCGACGGGCACGGCCTTCTTCTCGACTTTCTGAATCATTTTGCCGAGTCGCTCGGCGATGGGCACGCCCCGGCGGCGGATACCAACCAGGCCGAGCCCGTCGATGCCGCCGTTTTTTTCCAGAATTTCGTGGGCCAGACGCACCAGCGTGCGCTCGATCTCGGAGGCGGACATTAGCTGGGCTTTCTGATGAAGAGCGGCGGTTTTGCGAAGGGAGTTCTTCTTAACGGTCATAGGCACGGTCATGCAGTGGCTTGGAGCTCGGGCTATGAGCCCGCGGCGACAATTGGTCTGGGCTTTTTGCCCGGAGTTTGAATGTAGTGGCTTTTGGCGGAAGGGGTCAAGGAGAGCCACCAACGCCCGTAACAAAGCCTCCCGAAGATCACCATTGCAAAGACGAGCCGGGCTCGCTAGAGTACGTCAACAGCGTTTTCTTGGACTAAGTTAGTAATTTACTGTCGGGGGAAGGTTTCCGCTTGAAAATCTCGCAGAAAGGGCTCTACGCGCTGGAAGCGATCATGACGCTCGGCCATCACTACGGCTCGGGCACGGTGAAGATTCGGGAGATCGCGATCGAAAATGATCTTCCAGAAAAGTTTCTGGAATTGATCCTGCTGGAGATGAAGAACGCGCGAATCGTCGAGAGCGTTCGCGGCGCCAAGGGCGGCTACCAGTTGCGACGCGCGCCCTCTGACATCTATTTGAGCGAAATCATACGTCTTGTAGATGGGCCGCTGGCGCCCTTTGGCGACGCCGACCAGCTACGCAGCCTGATCGTGTCGGATGCGGACCACCGAGCACTTTATGAAGTCTTCCTGAAGGTGCGCGACTCGGCGGCGAAGATCCTGGAGAGCACCTCGGTCGCCGACCTCATCAGCGGGGCTAATTCCCGCAAGTCGATGAAGGCAAATTCAAAGTCCAAGAAGAAGCAAAAAGACGGAACCATACTTTCGATCGTCGACAAGGATGCTGCGTCGGGCTCGAAATCCAAGTAAGGCTTTGGCGCATCTCGCCGTTGCTCTGATCTATCATTGACTCGCCTCGAAAATTCCCTCTAAGCCATGCTTGGGCGGGAAACCCTTGACTGATGACGATTCAGGAAAATATTCCGCTCGCGCCGCTCACTACTCTGGGCGTGGGAGGTGCGGCACGCTACTTCGCTGAAACAAGGCGCGAGGACGAGGTGCGCGAGGCCGTCGAATTTGCCCGCACGCGTGCTTTACCTCTCTTCGTGCTCGGCGGAGGCAGCAATCTGCTGGTCGCCGATGCCGGCTGGCCAGGTCTGGTTCTGAAGATTGCCATCGGAGGTATCGTCAGCCCGGGCCAAAGCGAGTCCGGAACATCTGTCTTGTTCACCGTGGGCGCGGGTGTCTACTGGGATGATTTTGTAGCGTTTTCGGTTTCGCAGAATTGTGCTGGAATCGAGTGTCTCAGCGGGATTCCAGGAAGCGTTGGCGGTACGCCCGTCCAGAACGTGGGAGCCTACGGACAGGAGGTCGCGGACACAATCGAGTCGGTGCGCGGTCTCGATATGAAAGCAGGCCGTACCGTTACCTTGCCGAAGCCGGCCTGCGGATTTCGCTACCGTTCAAGCATCTTCAATCGCTCGGGACCCGACGGACAACAGGGCCGGTACATCGTTTTGTACGTGAACTATCGGCTGAAGCGAGGCGGTGCTGCCTGCCGTGAAGTATGCGGATTTACAGAAGCATTTTGCCGGGGCGGCCGAGCCAACCTTCGTTGATCGAAGTTCGCGATGCCGTGCGGCAGATCCGGCGCAGCAAGGGAATGCTGATCGTGGAGGGCGATGAGGACGCGCGCAGCGCCGGATCGTTCTTCAAGAACCCGGTGCTGACGGAAGAACAGTTCCGCGAACTTGTCGGCGCGGGCGCAGGCGCAAGGTCTTACGATTCCGAGCTATCCATCTCTGGATGCGCAGCACAAAGTTTCGGCGGCCTGGCTGGTAGAGCATTCGGGATTCTCGAAGGGATATCGGCTCGGTCGAGCCGGCATCTCCTCGAAACACGCTCTGGCGTTGATTAATGCTGGAGAAGCGCAGGCCCACGACATCCTTGAACTGAAAGACGCGATTCAACAGGGCGTCGAAAACGCCTGGGGAATCCGCCTCGAACCGGAACCCGTGTTCGTGGGATTTTGAAGCCCGGATTTTCCGACTTTCACGAATGGGCTTACGGGGCGGCGAAGCGCTCTCGGGTCGCATCCTGTAGCAGTAAAACTCCCGCAATCAAAATCAAGGGCGCGCTGTAGACGCCGGGCATGAGCCGCCCGTAATAGATGGAGGTGCCGATGTGGCCGCAGGCATTGGCGATTCCGGCAATGAGCGCGATCGGAACAGCAAGAATACGCATCCATGCCGGTCGCTGAAACGCCAGCGGCGCGAGCGCCAGCCAAAGAGCCAGCCCGCCGAGTAGCCAGCCGATAAAGGACTGAAGGGTCAAGACCGGCATGAAGAATGACGGCCAGGCGCGGCGAATGGCCATCACGTTCGGGTTGTAAAAGGAGAGGAAGTCGTGTCCTGCTTCGTCGAGAACGTGCAGGGCCAGGCTATAGCCGAAGAAAAGCCAGATTACCCCGAATCGTTGCTTGGAATCGCCGAGGTTCACGGAGCCTCCGTGATTGAACGCGACCGTTATACCACTCGGGTGGAGTGAGAATCTACGACGCTGAATGCGGCGCGGTGCGCAAGGGCTTGGACAGACAGGAAAAGGGCGGCTCATCCCGAAGCAGTTGCCTCTCTGGCCGGCCCAGAGGTGCCACGCTACGCCAGGATCCGCCCCTTTGGTCTATCGGCAGGAGCATTCTTCCGGAACAGTCTCCCAAGGTAACTTTCGTGGACAATTCCGGTCACCGGCAACAATTTTTCGAACGAAAACGGGCAAGAGCGCCGTCCCGGTAGCCGGTCGAGTAGCCGCGTTACGATCTACCGTCCTTCTGCCACGAGCCTTGCCTTCTTGAAAATTTCCAGGAACATGGCTCGTGTCAGCTTGCCCGTTTGCGTGTTCTGATTCGACGGATGGTAGGAGGCCAGCAACGTTTTGCCATCCGGCATTTTGTAGCAGGCGCCGTGCGCGAAAGCGTAGGGTGCGCGAGTCGTGATCAAATCCCGGCGTTTCAGGTAGAGGAGATAGCTGTCAAAGCCAATCTTTCCGAGCGCAACAATCACACGCAGGTTCTTTAATCCCTCCAGTTCGCGCTCTAGATAGGGAGCGCAGTTGGCCAGTTCTTGGGGCAGTGGCTTGTTGTCTGGAGGAGCGCAGCGGGCGGCGGCAGTGATGTAGAGATTGGTGAGTACTAATCCATCGCCTCGGGCCGTAGCGGTCGGCTGGTTCGCGAATCCCGTTTCGTGCAGGCACCGGGTACATGAAGTTGCCGGACGAGTCTCCCGTGAAGGGACGGCCGGTGCGGTTGGAACCATGGGCTCCTGGGGCGAGACCGAGGACGAGCACCGCGGCTTTTGCATCACCGAAACCGGGAACGGGCTTGCCCCCAATATTCGCAGTCGCGATAGGCGCGGCGCTTCTCGCGGGCGACCTGCTCGCGATAAGCCACGAGGCGCGGACAGCGCACGCAGGCGATTACCTCTTCGTTCAGAACTTTCAACCACGTCGGCAAGCCCATTTTGTAATTTGTAATCGCGCGATTCGCAATTCGCAATCGCGCAGACTTGAAATTACCAAATTACCCGATTGCAAAATTAGAAAATCTGCAATTATCTTCACACCCCTATTCGTGCCAGTTACTTTGGTGGGTAGGAAGTGTGGTCCGTGCGTTTGACGTTGCTCTCCGCATGTCTTTAAACTCATCTTTACGGTTCAAGGCCTTCCAGCGAAGCGACTACTCCCAAGCTTCGCGGCGTGCCTGCCGCGTTATGTCCTGAAAGGTAGACTGTGAGCCCCACAGAAACAAAAGACAGCACGAAGCGCGAGATCGAGGTCGAGATACCGGCAGCCGAAGTCGGCCGCGAAACTGAGGCGCTAATTCAGAAATATCAGAAGGTCGCCCGGATTGCTGGATTTCGACGCGGGCACGTGCCCGGCGTCGATTATTCGCCAGCGTTTTTCCGAAGAAATCAAGACTGACGTCGTCGAGGCGCTGGTTCCGCGCTATTTCCGGCAGGAGGCCGAGCGGCTCGGCATTCATCCCGTTTCTCAGCCCCGAGTCACCGATTTGCACGTGCACGATGGCGAGCCAATGAAGTTTAAGGCGGCGTTTGAAGTGCTGCCTGAAATCAAGCTGGAAGGCTACAAGGAACTGCGCGCTGATAAGCCTGAGATTGCCGTCTCCGAAAACGACGTCGAGCAGGCCCTTGGTGAATTGCGCGAACAGCATGCCAAGTTTGAGCCGATCGAGGGCCGCGCTCTCGCCGAAGGAGATTTTGCGCAGGCCTCGCTGGATGGCCATCCCAAGAATGCCGAGGCAGCAACTGCCGACACCCAACCGGTCCACATGGATGAGGTCCTGGTAGAGATCGGCGGGAAGAATACGATGCCGGAATTCACCGAGCATTTGCGCGGAGCCAATGCCGGCGACGAACGCACCTTCGACGTGAACTATCCGGAGGACGCACAGGACAAGCGCCTGGCAGGGAAGACCTTCACCTATACCGTCAAGATCGGCGCCATCAAGAAGAAGATTCTGCCCGAACTGAATGAAGAGTTCGCCAAGCAGCTCGGCGAGTTCGCGAGCGTCGACGAACTGCGCCAACGCATTCGCCAGCAGATGGAATCCGAGCGCAAGCACGAGGCCGAGCACAAAGCGAAAGACAAGCTGGTCCAGGAGTTAATCCAGCGCAACGAGTTCGAAGTCCCGGAATCACTGATCGAGCAGCAGATTGACATTCGTCTGGAGCGCGGGCTCCGCGCCTTGGCAGCGCAAGGGTTCAGCGCCGAGCATATGAAGAAGATGGACTTGCCGAGGCTGCGCGCTGGCCAGCGCGACCAGGCGATTCACGACGTTAAAGCGGCGTTGCTGCTGGAAAAAGTCGCAGAAGTGGAAAATGTGCAGGTCAGCGATGACGAGATGGACGCCGAAGTCGATTCGCTGGCAAAACAAACAAAACAGACGGTGGAAGCGATTCGTACACGTTTGACACGGGATGGGGGCCTCGATAGGATACGGACCAGAATCCGCAACGAGAAGACCCTCGAATTTCTGTATCACCAGTCCGCATGAAAAGCACGCGGACCATTTCGATCCTCCCCCGATTGCGCATAACCACAGTCAGGGCAAGGTGTGTGGAAGGTGAACTTGAGCGACGAAAAAATGATGCTGGTACCGATGGTGATCGAACAGACCGGGCGCGGCGAACGCGCTTATGATATTTACTCCCGGCTGCTGCGCGACAACATCATCTTTATAGGCACGCCGATCGACGACAACATCGCCAACCTGGTGATCGCCCAGATGCTGTTTCTGGCGCAGGAAGATCCCGAAAAAGACATTCAGCTCTACATCAACTCGCCGGGCGGCTCCATCACGGCGGGTATGGCCATTTACGACACGATGCAGTATGTGAAAAACGATGTGACGACGATCTGCATCGGGCAGGCGGCGTCGATGGCGGCCCTGCTACTTTCGGCGGGGCAGGCGAAAAAACGATTGGGATTGCCCAATTCGCGCATCCTGATCCACCAGCCATCCATGGGCGGCCTCAGCGGGCAGGCCACCGATATCGATATTCATGCCCGTGAAATCTTACGGATGCGCGAGATCACCAACCAACTACTGGCCAAACACAGCGGTCAAAAGCTGGACAAGGTGGAGAAGGACGTGGAGCGCGACTTCATTATGAACGCGCAGCAGGCGAAGGAATACGGAATCATCGACGATATCATCTATACGACGAGATAGCGGGTATGATCGGCAATTCAGCGCCGACTCGGAACCCGCAAATGCGGTGGGGGTAGGTAGAAAAGGAGTAGTGCCGAGTGAAAACAAGAACAGGCTCGGAAGAGATGCTGCGCTGTTCGTTCTGCCATAAGTCGCAGGACGCGGTCGCCAAGCTCATCTCATCGCCCAGCGACTATCCCCGTGCGTACATTTGCGACGAGTGCGTGGCCGTCTGCAATTCGATTCTCGAAGACGATCGCACCGCAACTCCGGCCTCGGCGGTTCCAAACCAACTGCCGAAGCCGCAGGACGTGAAGACCTTCCTCGACGAGTACGTGATCGGGCAGGAACAAACCAAGAAGAAGCTGGCCGTCGCCGTCTACAACCACTACAAGCGCATTTACATGAACCGCCAGCGCTCGAGCGATGGTGTGGAACTGACGAAGTCGAACATTCTGCTGATCGGGCCGACCGGGACAGGCAAGACGCTGCTTGGCGCAAACGCTGGCTCGCATGCTGGATGTGCCGTTTGCGATTGTCGATGCCACGACTCTGACTGAGGCTGGCTATGTCGGCGAAGATGTTGAGAACATCATTCTCAAGCTGCTCCAGGCCGCCGAAGGCGATGTGAGTCGTAGCCCAGACCGGTATCATTTATATCGACGAGATCGACAAGATCGGCCGCAAAGACGAGAACCCGTCAATCACCCGCGACGTCTCCGGCGAAGGCGTGCAGCAGGCGCTGCTGAAAATTCTCGAAGGGACGATCGCCAACGTTCCGCCGCAGGGCGGACGTAAGCATCCGCACCAGGAATTTACACCTGTCGATACTACGAACATCCTGTTTATTTGTGGCGGCGCGTTTGTTGGGCTGGAAAAGATCATTGCGCGTCGTGTGGGCAAGAAGTCGCTCGGCTTCCGCACCGGATCCGAACTCGAACAGGAAGAGGCGACGCTGCAGAATTCCAAACGCAACTTTGAACTGGTTTCCGAGGCGCAACCGGAAGACCTGATCAAGTTCGGGCTGATTCCCGAGTTTGTCGGCCGCTTGCCGGTGATGGGCGTGCTGCAAAGCCTCGACGAGAACGCGCTGGTCGAGATCCTGACGCGACCCAAGAACGCTATCGTCAAGCAGTACCAGCGTCTGTTTGAATTCGAAAACGTAAGGCTAAAGTTCAGCGACGACGCCAACCGCGCCATCGCCCGCCAGGCGATGATCCGCAAGGTGGGTGCTCGCGGCTTGCGCATGATTCTGGAAGAGCTGATGCTGGAATTGATGTATAGTCTGCCCAGCCAGAAGAAGGTCAAGGAATTTGAAGTAACCCGCGAGATGGTGGAGAAGAGAAACGTCTCGCTGGCGATGATAGAGAAGGCAGCGAGTTGAGGCTGGAAAAGGGCACTGTTTCACTTGTGCTCTCAATGCTCAAAGGTATCGCTCTTCAGCCCTGAAGTGAGTTTTTAGAGCGCAAAAACTGAAATGGGAGACCCTGGTTTGTCGAACCCCCGAGAAAAATTCGAGAGCAAAAAACTGCCGATGATGCCAATCCGCGACGTCGTCATTTTTCCTTACATGATGACGCCGTTCGTGGTGGGCCGCGAATCCAGTGTGCATGCTCTTGAAGAAGCGCTGGCGGGCGACAAGAAGATATTTCTCGCCACCCAGCACGATGCCTCGATCGACGAACCCAAACCCAACGACATTTTCCAGGTAGGCACGATCGTCAACATCGTTCAAAGCCTCAAACTTGCCTGACGGAAATATTAAAGTCCTGGTTGAGGGCATTGAACGCGGCAAGATTCTACAAGTCACGGAAACCGAAGGCTTCATGCAGGCCACGGTGCGCGTCGCCCGTTACGCCACCGAGACCACGCCGCAGATCGAAGCTGGCATGCAGCGCGTTACCACGCTCTTCGAGCAGTACGTGAAGCTCTGCCAGTCCCTGAATTACGAAACCATGATCGCGGCTGTACGCATGGAAGACCCGGCCAAACTCACCGATACGATTGCCGCGAACCTCCAGCTCTCGATCGAAGAAAAGCAGAACCTGCTTGAGATTTTCGATCCTGCCGAACGGCTGAGCCGCATCGGCGATGTTTTAGATGTTGAAATCGAAAAGCTCAACATGGATCGCACCATCCAGTCGCGCGTGAAGCGGCAGATGGAAAAGGCTCAAAAAGAGTATTACTTAAACGAAAAAATTAAAGCGATTCAGAAAGAGCTGGGACGCGGCGAAAAGAGCGAGTTCGACGAGCTGAAGAAGAAGGTCGAAGCTGCGGGCATGCCGAAAGAAGTTCGCGACAAGGCTATTCAGGAACTTAAGAAACTGGAAGCCATGCCGCCCATGTCGGCCGAGTCGACTGTCTCCCGCAACTACCTCGACTGGCTGCTTGCCGTGCCGTGGAAGAAGCGGTCGAAGGAAATTCGCAACATCACTCGCGCTGAGAAGACTCTGAACGAAGATCATTATGGCTTGGAGAAGATCAAGGAGCGCATCCTCGAATTCCTCGCTGTCCGTCAGCTTGTAAAAAATCCCAAAGGCTCCATCCTCTGCTTTGTCGGCCCTCCGGGCGTCGGCAAGACCTCGCTCGGCATGTCGATCGCCAAGGCTACCGGCCGCAAGTTCGTTCGCATGTCGCTCGGCGGAGTGCGCGATGAGGCCGAGATCCGGGGCCACCGCCGCACCTATATCGGCGCTCTTCCCGGCCAGATCATCCAGATGATGAAAAAGGCCGGCACCAAGAATCCCGTCTTCATGCTCGATGAAGTCGACAAGATGTCGATGGACTTCCGCGGCGATCCATCGGCGGCGCTTCTCGAAGTGCTCGATCCCGAACAGAACTTCATGTTCGTCGATCACTATCTCGACGTCGAATATGACCTGTCGCAGGTCTTCTTTGTAGCCACGGCGAACGTAATGCACACGATACCTCCAGCGCTGCAAGACCGCATGGAAGTGCTGCGCCTGCACGGCTATACCGAGCCGGAAAAGGTGGAGATCGCCAAGCAATTCCTGGTTAAAAAGCAGATGACGCAAGCCGGCCTCACCGACAAGAACGTGCAGTTCTCCGACGAGGCGATCCGGCAGATCATTCGCGGCTACACGCGCGAGGCGGGAGTGCGCAATCTGGAGCGCGAGATCGGGAACGTATGCCGCAAAGTGGCCCGCAAAGTTGTCAAGGAAGGCCTGGAGTTTTCCATTGCCATCGAACCGGGCAAGCTTGAGGAATTTCTCGGCGTCATCAAATTCCGCGATACGCTGGCCCATGAGAAGAGCGAGATCGGTCTGGTTACGGGCCTGGCGTGGACCGAGGTGGGCGGCTCCATTCTTTCGACCGAAGCTACCGTCGTCGAGGGCAAGGGCGGCAAGCCGATCCTTACCGGCAAACTCGGCGACGTAATGCAGGAATCGGCGCAGGCCGCGATCACCTACATTCGTTCCCGATGGCAGCGGCTCGGCCTGTCGCGTGACTTTTACCGCAGTGTCGACATTCACGTGCACGTGCCCGAAGGCGCGATCCCGAAAGACGGTCCTTCTGCCGGCATCACCATCGCCACCGCGATTGCCAGCGCGCTTAGCCGCATTCCGGTCCGTCGCGACATTGCTATGACCGGCGAAATCACCCTGCGCGGCAAGGTTCTGCCCATCGGCGGGTTGAAAGAAAAGCTGCTGGCTGCGCATCGGGCAGGCCTGTTCGAAGTAATTCTGCCCAAAGACAACGAGAAAGATTTGGCCGAAGTTCCCGAGAATCTGCGCACCGCGATGAAGCTGCATTTCGTCGACACCATGGATCAAGTCCTCGCATTGGCGCTCGAAGGTCCGCTGCCGCAGATGACGAGTGAGTCCGACAGCCTGACATCGATCACTCCACCGACTGCAACGTCAGGCAACATTCCGGCCGCTCATCAGTAGTGACGCCAGAAGTGACGTCACTTTTGCGCACCGAACGGAGCAATCGCTAAAATAGAGGCATGGACGCTCCTCCCGGCGGCCGCTCCGGATTCGCACTGAAAGGGTCGGCCGGCCTTATCATTGCCCTCACCGTCGTCGCCATCCTCCTCATCACCCTTCCCGGATACCGCCTCTTTTTCGCCATCAGTGTGCTCATCGGACTAATCATCGCCGGTGGGCTAATGCTCTGGCATAAGTCGCATCCCCTCAAAGATGTGGACGTCGAAAACAAGCGCCCACTAGGGCTCTAGCCACCTTGGGTCTTGACTCTGGTAAGCTATGAGTCCGATTGCGAGCGTGGGGTCTGGATCAAGGCTCGCCAAAGTAAAAAAAGAAGTCATGCCTGGAAAAAAGCGAAAGCTCGCGAGGCTGGTGGCTATCGCAGCCCTTAGCCTGTCCACCGCGGCCTGGTGTGACGAGCCAGGCTGCACTCAGACTTTGGTCGATGGCAGTGTGCCGCCCACTTCAACTTACTTCATCTATCCGCGCCAGACCGTCACACCGTTTTATCAGTGGGAGAACAACGACGGCTACTGTGGTGAGGTCTCGATGATGCAAGCCGGACTCAATAATGGCCAATGGATGTCGCAATTCAATGCGCGTCTTGTCTGCGGCACCGCGCTTTCGCAATCCGGACCCGATGGCGCGTGCGCAGTTCATCATCACATCCCGAATTACAATGCGCAGTTGCTGATTGAAGACCCGGGAACCGGCGTCACCGGCCCGAACCGCTACGCGAACGCCTCGCTCTGCCTGGCCAATTCGCGGCTGCACGCATCTACCTTCGATTACACCCACCAATCCTTGGGTCCAGCCGGTTTTGAACAGTACATGTCTTGGGTCAAGAAAGAACTGATCCGCGGCAACCAGGTCACCGTCGCAATGCTCTACAACGGCGGCACCGATCCGCAATATGACCACGAAGTGAGCGTCATTAAAATAGGCACCAACCACTCTCCTGCCGATCCGAACTACTATCCCGATGACGTGCTCTACATCGACGATCACGGCGTCTATACGCTTTCGGGAGATAGATTCACGTCCAATCCAGCCATCCCTCCCGGCGCGGGTTCCGATTCGGCCGGCTGCACTCCCTACATCTTCGGATACACCTTCGCTTCATTGGCGAATACCCGCCACGGCGCCAACCGCAAAGACGCCCATGCCTACTCCATTGTCATCCCCGACGACCGCACCATGCGTACCTCGACCGGCGGCTCTGGCTATGACACCGTCCCCGTCAGCGGTCCGCATAATTATGGGTTCTCCGTCTCCGGTCCGGAGGATCGTAGTTCGGAAACGCTGCCCGTTGCGTTGACCATCGTGGGCCCAACTTATACCGGTGGAATTGAGAACCCGCTCGACTCGTTGGCCGGCTATGACTACGAAAATGCGATGATCGGCAGGAGCGACTGGGGATTGGGTTGTACCAACAAGCCTCCGGCCAACTGGATGACCAATTTCGAACTGGCCGCCACCGTGACAGGGCTGACTCCCGGGGTTGCTTATAATCTCTACGAGTATGATTTCTCGTATGTATCCGGCGAGGGTTCCAAGGCTGCCCTTGCCATTCCCATCGCAGATTTCAACGCCAATGCGGCCCTCGCCAATCGGGTGATTACGTTTACGGCGGTATCCTCCAGCTTCACGACATCGGTTACCACTACCTCTGACAAAATTGTAGTTTTCCGTTGCGTTCCGGTGGATGCACCCTAGCGGCGAATAATTAACCACAATTTGGCTCGCATGGGCTTGCTATATGTGGCCGCGAAGCTCGAAACTACTGCCATGCGGATATTGTCGCGCTACATGCTTTCGGCGAGCGATGCTGCGCATTTTCCGCGCCCTGATTTGCCCGAGATCGCTTTTCTCGGGCGTTCGAATGTCGGCAAATCGAGCGTCATCAATTCGCTCGTGGGCAAGAAACTTGCTCGTACCAGCTCAACGCCGGGCCGCACGCGCAGCATCAATTTCTTCGAGATTCGCCGCGCCGGCCAGCCCAAACCCGAACTCATTTTCACGGACCTGCCGGGCTATGGTTATGCCAAAATCTCGCGCGAGGCGTCGGCGGAGTGGGCTAACTTCGTCGACCCCTACCTCGAGAGTCGCTCCACACTTGCTCTTTGCTTAGCGTTGATCGATGCGAATATTCCGCCCCAGGAGAGCGACCGCCAGTTACTGGATTTTCTGGCGACGCGAGAACGGCCGCATCTGCTGGTGGCGACCAAGTGTGATCGCATGTCCGGCAACGAACTCACGCGTGCCATTCGCCAGATCAACGCCGAGTACCCCGAGGTTACGTGCGTTCCGTTTTCTGCCAAGACCGGAACTGGCAGGGAAGAGCTGTGGGAGCAGATCCGTTTGTTCGGAGAGAAATTCGCCACTCGCCAGGCTCTTCCTTAAAGTTTCATCCTCATCCTCCCGATAACTCCATTTGGGGCGCGCGTGCCGCCGTTGTTGTTCTGGGCCCGGGCGTCCCAGCCAGACAACTCCGAACCGCACTACATTCGGCTGCGAATGAAGTTGTACCAAGTCGCCAAGATGGGCCCGCCAATCCTGATATCCCGCCTGGCTATAGGAGCCGGTGGGCCCGTTTCGGCGATTCCGGATTCAACTCTTCAACCACCAAGACCTGACGTTACCTGTAGTGCTCACCTTGCGCCGGGGCATGCATCGGCCGGGTTATCATAAAAGTCTATGTCTAAATATCTGGTGACTGGTGCCGCTGGATTTATCGGATCATCGCTGGTGCGCGCTCTGCTCGCGCGCGGCGACGAGGTTCGCGGCGTTGACAATTTCTCCACCGGCCGCCGCGAGAACTTGACCGAAGTTCTGAATCGGATCGATTTTCGCGAGGCCGACATCCTCGATCTCGATGCCATGCACAGCGCATGCCAAGGCGTTGAATACGTGCTGCACCAGGCCGCGATTCCCTCCGTGCCCAAGTCGGTGCTCGATCCTCTGGGCAGCAACCGCGCTAACGTCGATGGAACCGTCAATGTGCTGGTGGCGGCGCGCGACGCGAAGGTGAAACGTGTGGTCTATGCTGCGTCGTCATCCGCCTACGGCGACACGCCCACTCTACCCTAAGTATGAGGCCATGACGCCAAGTCCCATCTCCCCCTACGCGGTCGCCAAGCTCGCCAGCGAGTTATACATGATCTCGTTTTTCCGCTGTTACGGGCTTGAAACCGTGTGCCTCCGCTACTTCAACATCTTCGGCCCGCGCCAGGATCCGTCTTCGCCGTACTCAGGCGTGCTGGCAAAATTCAGCATGCAGATGCTGCGCGGCGAGCAGCCTACCATCTTCGGCGACGGCGAAACCAGCCGCGACTTCACATACATCGATAACGCTGTATCGGCGAACATTCTCGCCTGCTCCGCGCCCGCCGCCGAATGCGCGGGACGAGTTTTCAATTGTGCCACCGGCCGCCGCGTCACCTTGAACGAAACCTTTTCGGCCATGAAGACGCTCACAGGCTACAAGGGAACCGTGCGGTATGAACCTGAGCGCAGCGGCGACATCAAGCACTCGCTCGCCGACATCTCACAGGCGCAAAAGCATCTAGGATACAAAGTGCTCGTGAATTTCGAAGATGGACTCCAGCGCACGGTCGAGTGGTACAAGAGCCAGGCGCAGACCGTGGGAGCCTAATTGGTGGAAGTTGCCGCCGTAGACGTCCTGATGTTAGTTTGACGGCCCTCCTGAATGCGTCTCCATCATTGGACGAAGGCTCAGCCGACGTCATGCCGTCCGGCTGTGGTCCGGTGCCCCCTAGGACGCCGGGCGACGGGCCTGTGGCACGACCGGCGATGACCGCTGTGCTTTTGCCCATGCGATCAGTTCGTTCAGGTCGTAGCGGTAAGGGCCGTACGAGCAGAACCGTTTTTCATCGAACAGTCGCTTCACGCCGCAGCCCAGGCAGACCTGATAGGAATGGCCCTGCACGCACACTGGCCAGCTCATGCGGCGGTGCCAACACCCCCGGAACGCCAGCAGCACCATGCCAGCCAGGCTGGTGGCCGCAGCCCCTAAAGCCCATAGCCAGGCGAATTTCCGGCTCTTTTTCCCGGGTTCTCCCGATTCCGCTTCTTGCAGCCCATACCCCTCTGCCGCGCCAGTCATGGCCATTCTCTACCTTTCTGCCCCCGAAGCTCAGACTAGGACGAATCGCGGCGCATGGCAAACTCTGAAGGGTCGTGGATTGCGTATCTATGAGTTGGGGTGCAACTCAGAAAAGTGGGACGCTGCGAAGCGACGAAAACACCGCCCTAATCGGACGTGTACCAATGGACATTGCGATGCCCCCCTAAAGACTATTACGCTGAAGATTGGTCAGATTCATGAACCAAGACCGGCAATGAGCGCCGGGCGGCCTCCGAATACGATAAAATCTGGCATTTTGTAGTATCCGGGTCTTTTGCGCCCTGAGAACGCCGTGCTTCCCGAGCGCGCGCGGTGTGCCGGGAAACAATGAGTGCCAAACACCGAGTGTCAGAATAACGAGTGCCAACAGAGTGAGCGCGACTTCAATCCCCGTTGACCACTCCGCGTCGCCGGCGGACTCCAGCCTGCCGCTCGCGGAGGGCAATCGCGTCCTCGAATCGATTACGCAGCAAAAAGGCTTGAGCGCTCTCCTTGCGTTCTCGGAACTTCACGACCGGATTCGGAAACACCGGCCCACCGCCGCTGCATCTCCGGATTTGGACCTGTGTCAGACCGAACGGTTCTTTCTCGATGAAGTCCTGCAACTGATTTGCAGCCGCGCCTTGGCTCTTACGCACGCCGACGCAGTCATGATCGCGCTCGGCCAAGCTGACGGCTCGGAAATGGTGTGCCGTGCCTCGGCAGGACCGCTGCCAATCCCCCGCGGCCTTCGCCTCAATCCCGGATCGGAGTTTCTCCAGCAAGGCCTGACCAGCGGCCAGACGCTGCGTTGCGACGACGCCCTCACCGATGAGCGCGTTGAGTTCGATCTCACGCAAGCCCTCGATGCCCGCTCCGCCGTACTCGTCCCGTTGCGCGGGCACAGCCAGCGCGTCGGCGTGTTGCAAGCATTTTCGAATACTGCCTGGGCGTTCACCGACGATGACGTTCGAAGCTTCGATCTTTTTGCTGAACTGATCTTGGCGGCACTGCGGCCCGAGGATCAGGACCGCAGGTTCCACTGGCTCGCCGACATTGCTGACGATGTCTTGCAAGGCGATCAACAGGCTCGCGTTCGTGCGAGCGCATTGCTTCCGCCGGGCGCTCAAACCGGAGTCGAAGAGCCCGCCGTTGAAGCGGTGCTCCAGCCGATTGAGACCCCTCTTCAAATACCCAAATCTACCGTTATCGCCTGGCCAGACTTAACCACCTCTCAACCCGACGTGGAAGACGAAGAAGAATGGCCGATTGAAATGCCGATCCATGGCGAGCGCGCCTTAACGCGGCGGAGCCTTGAATTTCGTCTGCATTCTTCAGAGGACGATCTCGACGGAAATATTCTCGCCGCGCATCCGGGTCTCAGCGTCGTCATGGGACTGGTTGCAGTCGCGGCCCTCTTTTCCGCGGGCGTCTGGTGGGGCATGCAGGAACACGGCAGACTTTCGACCGCTCGCTCCGCAGTACAGACGGCGGCAACGCAAAGTGGCCGATGCCAGACAAGCCGGCTCCAGTGTTGTACCAGTGTCTTCCGCCGGTGAAGCCATTTCCGCGAATCACGCGGCTGATTCCGACAACTTGATGGATGCCGCGCCGGCGGCGCCGCAATCTGAACTGAGTCCGGTGCCTGCCGGCAAGCTGGCCGCACTGCCAAAAATTACCGCTCTCCGGCACTGGTCCTCGGCGATGGGAAGCACCGTCGTAATCGACATGGAAGACCAGGTGCCATACGAAGTACACCGCTTGATGTCGCCGGAGCGGATCTACTTTGATCTGCATGACACCGCCCTTGCAGCCGATCTCGAAGGCAAGACGTTCGATGTCGGTGATGCCGCGCTATCACGCGTCAGGATCGCGCAACCGGTGGCTGGTGTGACGCGCATCGTGCTTGATACCAGAGGCAGCTCGAATTTTTCCGTCAGCCTTGAATCGGATCCTTATCGCCTGATCGTTGAACTGCGCGAGATGCCCAAGTCACTTCTCGCGAGCAAGACAGCCCCAGCCACCACAGCGGAAAAGGGTGCGCGAACGCAAGCTGTAGTTGAGCCGACTCCGGTGAAGACGGGCAAATTCCGCATCGTGCTCGATCCCGGACACGGCGGCTGGGATCTCGGCACAGTTGGCCGTCAGGGCCTGGTGGAAAAAGATCTTGTTCTTGATGTTACGCAGCGTCTCGGTAAATTGCTGCACGACCGGCTCGGTTCGGATGTGATGTTCACGCGCACCAGCGACGACTATCTCCCGCTCGAACAGCGCGCCGATTTCGCCAACCACGCCCAGGCCGACCTGTTCGTCTCCGTTCACGCCAACTACAGTTCTTCAGTTACGGCGCGCGGAGTCGAAACCTACTATACGAACTTGTTTGCCGCACCCGGCTCGAAAGAAATGGACAAGCAGGCCATTGCGGGAGCACAGCTGACGCCCGCCGCTTTGTCCGCCGCCGGCCTGCATGAAAAGACGGAAGAGTCGCGGCGCCTGGCGGCCACCGTGCAGCGCTCTCTGTATGCGACGCTCGCGGCCAAGAGTCCCGACATTCGCGATCGCGGCATAAAAGATGCGGCCTTCGTCGTGCTGACTGGAACCACGATGCCCTCGATCCTCACTGAAATTTCCTTCGTCAGCAGCCCGACCGACGAGCACAACCTGCTGAGCGCAGCTTACCGTCAGCAGATCGCGGAGGCACTCTACAAAGGCATTGCGCGCTATCAGGAATCGTCTCCACGGGCGCGAGTAGCGCAACTCCAGTCGGTAGCAGCTCAACGTTAAGATCGCGTGGGGACAGCCGCCTCGGCTGTCCAGCAGACCGTAGCAAGGCGAATGAGGGGGCTGGCGAAATTAAAGCCTCAGTTACTCCCGATCCCTCCATATTTCTCCAGCCACTTCAGCTCTTCCCGTACCTTGATCTTTCCGTGCCACGGATTCTTCGCGAGATCGTGCCCCTCGCCCGGAAAAATAATCAGCTCGCTCGGTACATTCAGTTGATGCAGCGCATGATCCAGCAGGTAGCTCTCGAGCGGAGGAACGCGAATGTCGTCCGCGCCCGCAACCATGTGGGTTGGCGTCCGCACCTTATCGATCTGGAAGATTGCCGCTTCACTGTCGTAGCGGTCTCGCGCTTGCCAAGGCGTTCCGCCCATAAACCAGGCGTCGTCAAAGGTTGAGTCGTCATTTCCCCAACTGGCAACGTTCTCGACTCCTCCGGCTCCCGTAACCGCGGCCCTGAAACGCGTTGTCTGCGTGATCAGCCAGTTCGTCATATAGCCGCCATAACTGTAGCCGCCAACGGTCAGATGGTTGGCATCGGCAATCCCATCCTTCACCAGCGCATCGACGCCCGAGAGAATGTCCTTTGCTGGACCCGAGAACGCGGTCGGCGCGACAGCCGTTGCGAACTTGTCGCCATATCCGGTCGCGCCACGATACGTGGGCTCAAACACCAGCCAGCCCTGCGTCGCAGCGAGCCGGTCCCACACATACCAGTCCGCTTCGAAGTGATTGCCGTCGGTGTCCTGCGGTCCACCGTGGATCAGCACAAACATGGGCAGGTTTTTCGCCTCGAACTTTCCCGGCGGATACATCAGCATGCCTTCGACTGACGTGCCGTCCGTCGAGGTCCAGCGGTAGACCTTCGCCTTTGGCAGATCACGTTGCGTGAAGAGCTTGTTAAACGATGTGATCGGCCGTGCCTGCTCGATCTTGTCGACGCCATCGGCAAGATAAACTTCATTCGGTCGCTCAATCGCCGAGAAGGTGAACACGATTCGCGTCGAGTGCATTGCTGACGCCGGCTCAGCATAAGAGCCTTCCCAGCCCTCGTGCTTCACCGCTGCGGCGGTAGGATTCGACTGCGAGTAAATCTGTACTTCGGTTCCGAGCCGGCAAGCGCACAGCACCGACCCGTCCGGTGTGACGGCGTACTTCACAACCTCGCCATTGAACTTGGCAAACCAGCGCTGCACCGCGCCGGTCTCGGCGTCGACCCAATAGAGCTTGGGCTGCGCGTCTTCGTATTTCTTCTCCACGGAACCTTGGTTGATCATGAAGAAAATGTGCCGGCCGTCCGGAGCCCACTCCAGATTGAGTTCCACCGCTTCATTTCGTGTGAGACGAGTAGGCACCGCTTCGCCTTCGCCACTCGGCACGCTGACCAAAAAGAGCTCAACGTCTTCGATCTTCTCCTGTCGCTGTGATACCGAATTGCTGACGAGAACAAGTCGATGGCCATCCGGCGATGTGCGGAGTTGTTCAATGCGAAGAGGCATGCGCGCGATCGCAGCCGCGCCAGGTGTGGCGTTGGAGTCTTTCTCCGCGTCCGGCACTTCGCGCGATCCGAGCGCAGCATGGCGCGCCAAAGCGTCCTCTACCGCGATACGAAAAATCACGTCCCCGCGCTCGTCGCCGCGATAGCGGACCACATCCTTCCAGTCTTTCTTGTGATCCTCGGTCTGCTGCTTGGACCATGGTTCGCGTGTAGCAAAATAGATGGACTTTGAGTCCGGCGCCCAGCTGAATGCATGAACTTCTTCGCTGCCCGACGTGATCGCGAATGCTTCGCCGCCATTCGGCGAAATCAGATAAAGCTGTGTGCTTTCCTTGTCGTCTTTCTCATCTTCATCATCCGATCCGGCCCCGCCCTTGCCGCTTGTGGCCTTTCGTCCGGAAAGAAACGCGATCCACTTACCGTCCGGAGACCACTGCGCCTCTTTATCGTGCCCCGACTGCGTCAGCTGAATGAGGCTTCCGGAAGTTCCGGGTTCCGATCCTCCCGTGACGCGATAGAGCCAAATCTCGTCGCGATACAACTGCTGCTCCCAATCGGCACGATCGGTTGTGATCAGCACTGAATTTCCATCCGGCGATAACTGCGCATCCTTGATCTCGACCCAGTTAAAAAACTCGTCGAGTGTGATCTTCGGTTTGTCCTGTCCATTCAGCAATCCGGAAGCGGCGAGGAGCAGAGACAGCGAGAGAAGTTGACGCACCAGTGTTCGACCCATAAAAGTTATTCTCAGCATCCTTCGATAATCAGAAATAAACGAAGCCCACAACGTTTCGCCAGGCCCGCCTTAATCAAGGCGCGCTTGGCTCCGCTGTGCGCAGCGCCTCGTCGAGCGATTGATTGGTGCGCGCCGGAGCGGTCACCACGCGCCAGCCATCGTCGTATCCGCGAAATGTTACCGTAGAGCGATAATGCACGCCGCTGTCGTAAAGTGCTTCGCCCACTTTGTTCAGCGAAACCCAGTGCCAGCTAAAGTCGACTTCGGCGAAGTTTCCCGCCTTGCTGATCCCCGTAATGGCGATCAGTTCTCGGCGCGCCACTTGAATGGCGAGCGTCCCGTTGTCCGACGAGCCGCCTGAAATCAGCGGCCGGACGGTATCGACGCCGAGCGGTGACAGTACCACGTCCCAACACGGCGGAGGCTCCACGTTCACGGGACACTTCGCCTCGTTGCCGACAATCCATCCGCGCCGCTGTAGCACCATCGACTCCGGGGAAGAGAAGTCCTTGTTCGAGACGATCCCTGTCGAGAGCCAGAAAGTCTGGGGAATCTTGAAGGCATCCGAGGCGGAGATCAGATCCGCTGCAAGACGGCGCGTAAGAAAGTCGCGCGGCGAGCACGCGAGGGTAAAGCCGATCGAGAGTATCAGCAAGAACAATTTTGTGATGCGCATGAATAGGGAGCTGCGTCGTAGACCACAGAAGACCCAAAACTCTCAGCTCACGATCTCGTCAGGATTTTAACGAATTGTTCGCGCCGCCGGGGCAGAAAAGGAGTCGAAGCGATCTGCCCATCGAATTTCGTCGACCAGCGACCGGGGATCTGTGTACCGCACTTAGGACAGTTGCCGGCTGCCGTCAGCTTGTATTCTTTGATCCAATACCCAAAACGACGAATCACCGTCTCGCCGCAACGGTGGCAACGGGTGTCCTCGAACTCGCCGATGCGGCCAGTAAGATTTCCGCAGTAAATGTAGCGCAGCCCTGCCTCGCGACCGATGGCCGTCGGCCCGTAGCAGGTCCTCCGGACGCGTATCCTCGGGCGAAGTCATCTTGTAGTCCTGATGAAAGGCCGTCACGTGCCACGGAATGTCGACCGAAATGCCAGCGACAAATTCCGTCAAACGGCGCAATTCTACATTGCTGTCATTGAATCCCGGAACCAGCAACGTCACCAGCTCTAGCCAGATTCCCATGCCATGCAGCGCGCGAATCGTCTCCAGGATCGGCTCGATGCGGCCGCCTAGCTCGCGATAATGTCGATCGTCGAAGCTCTTCAGATCGACCTTGTAGAAGTCGATCCAGGGCCGCAGATATTCCAGCACCTGCGGCGTTCCGTTGCCGTTCGAAACGTAGGCGGTCTGCAACCCGGCCTCGCGCGCGCGTCTGAACACCGCAACCGCCCACTCGCTCGTGATCAGCGGCTCGTTGTAGGTGCTGACCATCACCTTCGCGCCCTGTGCGAGCGCATCTTTTACCAACTCGTCGGGATCGGCCGATTGAGGAGGCGAAACGGCCTCTGGATCGCGAAGTGCCTGCGACGTAACCCAATTCTGGCAATACGAGCAGTGCAGATCGCAACCCAGCATTCCAAAGCTATAAGCAAGCGCTCCCGGCATCACGTGGAAGAACGGCTTCTTCTCAATCGGATCGCACTGCACGCCCGCCACGTAGCCATAAGGCACATAGAGCACGCCGCCGCGATTGAAGCGAACCTTGCAGACTCCGGGCTGACCTTCGGGGATGGGGCAGCGATGCCCGCAGGCGTAGCAGCGAATGCGTTTACCCGCGCTCGCGCCGGATTCGCTCGATCCCGGCTCGATCGGCTCCCAAAGCGCCCGATCGCCTTCGCGGACGCGGTGGTTGAGAACCTCGGCGAGAGTAGCCATACTTTTATTGTACGGCGATAAGTCGTCATCAGGAAAAAGGGCGGCTCTCGCCGCCCATCATTTCTTAGGACAAAAGGCCTTCTATGCCGCTGCTGCCGCAGCCGGTGCATCCTTCAGCGCCTGCATCTGCTGTACGAGGTCGGCCAGGCTGAGGCCGCCCGGAGTCTTGCCTGTGGCATCGACGTAGTCCTGATCCGCGATGGCATAGACTTCATCGACGTACTTGGCGAAGAAATCCCACGTCATCGTGTAGTACTGTCCCCACGAGATGACGCGCGCGCCGTTCGCGTCGTAACCGGCCAACACCACCGCGTGCCCGCCAATAATCTTCGGATTCGAGGGATCAACCGTCCATACCGCCGGAGGCTCCGCATTCGGAGGCATAAGATTGGCTGGAACGTTGAAGCCGATATAGGCGACCGCGCAATTATTGATAGCTCGTTTCACGTCATCGGTGTTGCGCGGATCGATCTCGACGAAAGCCACAATCTTGTTCGTGGTCTTGCCGCCCGCGCCGGTTGGGGCGCCCTTCTTCAGCAGGTATTTCAGGACATGCTGTTCATTGCCTCCTGGACCCTCGCCCGGAGTATTCGGGTTGTAGCCGCAGGCGAGTTCATAGAGTTTCTTCACGTCGCCATCCGGTTCCGTGTCGATCGACTTTCCGTTGCTGGCGTTGAACGTCCATACCTGAATCGCATGATAGAACGCGGCGCAGGTGCAGTCTCCCAGCGTGTCATTGAGCATCATGCCGAGATTTGCCGGCATGCCTTTGGTGTTGTCCACGGCAGCGGGTGGGGGCGTAAGCGTCTTTCCCGCAAGCAGCGCGCTCATGTGCGGAATGCGCGAATCATGAGTACGCGCCAAACGGCCGAGCTTAAACGTTCTCTTTTCAGTCATGGTAATTCTCCTTAGAGATGCAGATCTCATCGTTACCCGGAGTCGATTTCCAGTTGGCCCAGATCGCCGTTGTGATGGCGATACTTGATTAGTGTTGTTCGAAGCAATTGCGTTTCAGGTTTTGCACAAAATTCCACGAACCAGGAATTCCCCGCTCTTGCGCTGTTAACGCACGTCTGTTTCGAGATCGCTCGGGGTCTTTCCTGAGATCTTGGGCCATTGGCAGTTAAAGATCTGGCATCTGAGGTATGCTGTCTTCGATTCGTTCTTACGTATGTCGTTTGGAGCCCAGCTGATGAGCCTGATGCGCCGTCTCTTGCTCGTACTATTCCTGATCGCCTCCACGTTCGGCCAAGCCGCCGATGCCGGATTCGATATCGTCATCACGAACGGCCATATCGTCGACGGCACCGGTTCTCCCTGGTATTCGGGCGACGTCGGGATCCGCGACGGCCGAATCGCTGCCATCGGCAATCTCTCGGCCGCCGCGCGAAAGCGCACGATCGATGCTGCCGGCAAGGTCGTTGCTCCCGGATTCATCGACATGCTGGGCCAGTCGGAGACGACGATCCTCGTTGATCCGCGGCTGCCATCGAAGATCTATCAGGGCATTACGACCGAAATCACCGGCGAAGGCGGATCGGCGGCGCCGCTGACGAAAGCCATCGTCGAGGCGGATCGTCCTGCTCTACGCGCATTACAAGATCGATGTCGACTGGCAGACGTTTCGCCAGTATTTCACGCGGATTGAGAAGCAGGGAATGGGCATCAATCTCGCGAGCTATGTGGGCGCTACGCAGGTGAGGCGCGTTGTTCTTGGCGATGCCGATGTCCAGCCAACGCCTGAACAGTTGGACAAGATGAAGGCGCTCGTGCGCGATGCCATGCGCGACGGAGCTGTCGGCGTTTCGACATCGCTCGAATATGCGCCTGCACCTTACGCGAAGACGGAAGAGATCATCGCGCTCGCCGCAGAAGCCTCGAAGTTCGGCGGAATCTACGCGACGCATATGCGCGATGAGAGCGATACCGTGCTTGAGGCCATCGACGAAGCTCTGCGCATCGGGCGAGACGCGCACATTCCGGTTGAGATCTGGCATCTCAAAGTTGCAGGCAAGAACAATTGGGGACGAATGCCGCAAGTCGTTGCCAAAATCAACCAGGCTCGCGCGCAGGGAAGCGATGTTACCGCCGACACGTACGCTTATCCTGCGTGGTTCAACAGCATGTCGGCGTTTGTTCCGCCTTGGGCGCATGATGGCGGCGACGCAAAGTTGATCGAGCGCCTCAAAGATCCCGCAACGCGCGCTCGCATTCGGAAAGACCTCGAAACTCCTTCCGGAAACTGGGACAACGAATGGCAGGAAATTCCGGGACCGGAAGCGGTGATGATCGGCGTAGTGCAGAATCCGGAGCTGAAAAAATATCAGGGAAAGCGTCTTTCTGAAGTTGCCCAGATGATGCACGAAGACGCGATGGACGCGCTGTTTGACTTGCTCATTGCCGACAAAGGATTCACTGCGTGCGCGGTCTTTGGCATGTCAGAACCCGATGTCGCGCTTGCTCTCCAGCAGCCGTGGGTCTCGATCGACAACGATTCTTCCGGCACTTCGCCCGAAGGCGTTCTCGGCGAGGAGCATCCGCATCCTCGGGCCTATGGAACGTTTCCGCGAATCCTGCGCAAATATGTTCGCGAAGAAAAGAAGCTCACGCTCGAAGAAGCGATCCGAAAGTTTTCCGCGCTGCCTGCGCAGCGCATGCGGCTCACCGATCGCGGCGTGCTCAAGCAGGGCATGTGGGCGGATGTCGTCGTCTTCGATCCGGAGACTGTACGGGATGTGGCGACGTTTGACGATCCCAACCGGCTGTCGGAGGGAATGGACTTCGTGCTGGTGAACGGCGTTCCCGTGATCGAAGGCGGCAAGATGACTGGTGCTTTGCCTGGGAAGGTGCTGCGCGGGGCGGGGTACCAACCGTAGAAAAGCCAGAACTTTTTTGCGTGATGACGATGCGACCGGTCTACTTTGTCAGGGATGCGCCCGGCTTTGTACCACCTACCCCCCACCCCCCTCCCCCCTAAAACTCGTAATTTTTACACGATCCATTGGAATCAGGCGGTTGGAGTAAATAGGCCGACAAAATATTCCCGAGCAAGGAATTAGACCTACAAGTTATTGAGCAAAGTGGAGCTAGAGCCGCGAGTTTGGGCTCCCTGCTTTCTCACAATTCCCCTTTATTTCAAAGATCGCGTTCGAGACTGAGCGCCTCGAGCGCTCTACTTCTATGTTGACCTGTTCGTCAGCTAAGTCAAGGAGTTTCGGGCGGGTTCGCGCTTTCATTCCGCGATGCCTTCTAATGGGATGAAATATGTGACAATTCATAAATACATAGTATACTTGAAATACGTGGAGGCACTATGGCCAAGATAGCCGTTGCAACCGCGCTCAAGGTAGCGGACGAGGTCTGGATCGCTGCCGCGCTTCTTCACCGCGACCATCCGGAGTGCGCGGATTTCACCGTGGATGAGGTTGTTGAACGGGCCAAGAAGGAAGGTCTGCACAAGCCTTTTCGAGCCGGCGTCTATGTGCATGTTGTGCAGCACTGCGTGGCGAATCGACCACCCAATCCTGGCCGCTACCGGATGCTGGTCGAAACAGGGCCGGGCCGTCGCCGCCTGTTCCGCCTTGGAGATTCCTACGACCCGCAGCGTGAGGGGGCAAAGATTACTCCCGAACCCGAAGATCTGCCGCACGGCTACTCCAACCTGCTCGGCTGGTATCGCGACTGGAGCGCAAACCGGGCGAGCACTTCAATCGAGGAAGATCCGCTGCTGGCATTACGCGGCTCCGGCAAACATCTCTGGGCCGACGAACACGCGGACGACTACGTGCGGCGTTTGCGTGAGGGATGGGAATGAGCCGCATCTTCTGGGACACCAACCTGTTTGTCTATTTGTTTGAAGACTACAAAGCGCTGTCGAAGATGACGGAGGAACTGCGCAAGAAAATGCTGGCACGCGGCGATCAGTTGCTGACTTCAACACTGACTGTCGGGGAAGTGCTCGTGAAGCCTCTGGAGCGGGGCGCGACCGATGTATGTGCGCAATACGAGAAAGCCATCACGTCGACTGCGCTGGTGATTCCTTTTGACCTTAAGGCCGCCAAGATCTATGCGTCGTTGCGTCAGGACCGTTCACTTCGCGCCCCAGACGCCGTGCAACTGGCGTGCGCGGCCAGCGCCGGAGTTGACCTGTTTGTCACGAATGACAACCACTTGCAGGGAAAGCATGTGAATGGCATTCACTTTATCGTTCCGGTGGACGCGGTGCCGCTGTAGGAGATGGAAGCCCACCCATTCGCAAAGGACGCGAAATGGGCGGGCACGCTGCGATTGAGGAGTGAATCCGGTTGAGTTTGCCGGGCTTGTATGGTATTACATCTAATAAAAAGTAATGGAGATCCTATGGAATCCGCTCTCACCGTCAAAGGACAAGCGACCATACCAAAGGCAATCCGCGAGCATCTTGGAGTGAAACCCGGGGACCGAATCAAGTTCTTTGTGCATCCGGATGGCAGCGTGGCCTTGTTGCGGAAATTGCCGGCGACGGCGCTGCGCGGCATGTTGAAGTCGCGAAGGCGGCGGCCGGTGACCATCGAGACAATGAACAGAGCTGCCGCGGAAGGCGCCGTGCGTGGCAATCGGCGCCGCGGGCAGCGATGATTGGCCTCGATACCAACATCCTGGTGCGGTATCTGACCGGGGATGACCCGATGCAGTCGGCGAAGGCGCGGGAAGTTTTTGAACAGCGTTTATCGGCGCGGAATCCGGGGTTTGTCAGCGTCGTCGCCATGGTCGAAACCGTTTGGGTGCTGGACCGCGCCTACGGTTTCGTGGCCCAGGAGATCGCCACGGCCATCGAACGCATGCTGCAAATCGAGGTCTTAGTGATCGAAAATGAGCAGGAGGTTTTCAGCGCCATGGTTGCGTTAAAAAAGGGGCACGGATCATTTGCCGACGCACTCATAGGAGAGCTTGGCACGCGCGCCGGTTGTAGTCGCACGCTGACGTTCGACCGAAAAGCGTCGCGGCTGCCGGGGTTTCAGGTGGTGTAGTAAAACTGTGAGTGTCACGTCTGTTCCCGTATTTCCCTTGAATCGCGATCTGCGGGCGGTGAGCCGCGACGTTGATTTGCTGGAGCGCTTCGGATTGCTGCTCTCGCGCTATGAACAAATCCTGGACGTGGCAAGCGGAGGATCGTGGAGCCGCGCGCGGCGAAGTGTCAGTTGGTGGCTACGGTATCAGCTCAAACGGTTGAGATGGGACTCTAAGTCCCACTCATTCGCCAACGGCGCGAATGGATTGGCACCCCGGCGGTGGCAGTAAACTCCGTCCAGACAGGGTAGAATGACCCCCTTGGAGCTATGCCAATGTTCAAGCGCGCCTGGGACTGGTTCGGCATGTATTCTAACCATCTGAAGGGCCTTGCAGCGCTTTTCGCCATTCTCTTGCCCATCCTTGTGTTTGTCGCCAAGCCACTTTGGAACTGGGCTTCGGGACCGACGCTGATCGTGACCGTCCAGAGGAATGAGAGCACAATTCCACCGGACCTTTTGGACTGGGGGAAAGGCTTAGCTTTTGAGCTACCGCCAGTCGCAGATGGCCTGCAGGACCAGTTGGCCCGCCTCCGAGAAAAGAGGCCAGATCGATCGGTCCGCCCAAGCGACGACTTTCTGCTATTGGGTATCGATTCGTCTGATGAGCGGTGGGCTACAACGTTAAAGAAATATGCCGAGTCGCCCGCACGAGAAAAGATCATAGGCATGAGCAGCGAGGACTTCGGTAGCCTAATACTGACGCTTCAAAATCCTTCTCCTGCCGAACTGAAGCACATCCGCATCAACGTCGGACAGGTATCTCGAATATGGGGCGCGTCTGTTGTCGGCACGTTCCTTACACAGGAGGAGGCGGAGTCGATTTCACAGAAAGCGAAAGCAAGGAATTACCAGCTAGCATTGCCGGAAATTGAATCCCTCCCTGCGGGCGGAACGATTACTCTTACACTTTACGGAGCAGGCAATCCCTATTCGACTGTCACGGCGGCGGTGGATGGCGCGAGTGTTACTACGGTTAATGTTCTCTCCGTTCAAGATGATTGGTTCTTGAGAATCTACCGCAGTCATTTCATCCAGGGCATGCTGTACGCTCTTCTCATCGCGATTGCTCTACAAGCGCTGACGTGGATGATCGTTAGGCTGTCTTCTAAACCCTCCTTGCATCCGCCTGCGGTCTCAGGAGACGAGTCAAATCCGAGATGACTTTCCTCGGACGGGTGGGGCGTAATAAGGACGGGCGAAACGCCCGTCACTACCGGGGCTAAAGCCCGTTCTTTAATTGACGCCCTAACGCGGCCCTAAAGGGCCGCTCTTCCACCAACTGCCCTATATTCCTCTTCGACCTACTGCTCTAGGTCCCTTCGTTCCAGCTGGCCAGATATTCTTCCTGCTCGGGCGTCAGGCGATCGATCTTGATGCCCATCGATTCGAGCTTCAGCTTGGCTACTCGCTTATCGAGGTCGACTGGAACGGTGTAGACCTTTTTCTCCAGCGTCTTGGCGTTCTTCACCATGTACTCGCAGCAGAGAGCCTGGTCGGCGAAGCTCATATCCATTACGCTGGCCGGATGGCCTTCGGCGGCGGCGAGGTTGATGAGGCGGCCATCGCCCAGGAGGTTAATGCGGCGGCCGTCTTTCATGGTGAATTCTTCGACGAAGTTGCGGGTGGTGCGCTTCGAGCCTGACAGTTTTTCGAGCGACGGAATGTCGATCTCGACGTTGAAGTGGCCCGAGTTCGAGATGATCGCGCCGTCTTTCATCACTTCGAAGTGCTGCTTGGCGAGGACGTTTTTGTTGCCGGTGACGGTGCAGAAGACGTCGCCGAGCTTGGCGGCTTCTTCCATGCTCATTACGCGGAAGCCGTCCATCACGGCTTCGAGAGCTTTTGTCGGATCGACTTCGGTCACGATGACTTCGGCTCCGGCGCCGCGCGCGCGACTGGCAAGACCGCGTCCGCACCAGCCGTAGCCGGCGACTACGAACTTCGATCCCGGCCAACAGGAAATTCGTGGCGCGGATGATGCCGTCGATGGTCGATTGTCCTGTGCCGTAACGGTTGTCGAAGAGGTGCTTGGTGTCGGCGTCATTGACGGCGACGATGGGATACTGCAGCACGCCTTCTTTGGCCATGGCGCGCAGGCGGATTACGCCGGTGGTGGTTTCTTCGGTGCCGCCGATTACTCGGCTAACTCGGCCTTGCGCTTGGTGTGCAACACGCCCACTAAGTCAGCGCCGTCGTCCATGGTGATCTGCGGCTTGTGGTCGAGCGCGGCCATGATGTGCGCGTAATAGGAATCGTTGTCCTCGCCCTTGATGGCGAAGGTGGGAATGTTGTAATCGCGCACGAAGCTCGCGGCCACGTCATCCTGCGTGGACAGCGGGTTCGAGGCGCAGAGCGCCACGTCGGCTCCGCCATCGCGCAGCGCGATCATCAGGTTCGCAGTTTCGGCGGTGACGTGCAGGCAGGCCGAAATGCGCACGCCCTTGAGCGGCTGGTTCTTGATGAATTCCTTGCGGATGATTTGCAGGACCTTCATCGATTGATTGGCCCACTCGATGCGCTTTTTGCCGAGATCGGCGAGCTCGAAATTTTTAACGTCGCAGTTTACTGGTGTGGTTGCCATTTTTCTCCCTATCCCCGGATGATTGCTTGAGAGCTATTAGCCTTTAGCTCTTGGCCTTTAGCTAAAAGCTAACGGCCAAGAGCCAATAGCGATTTTTCGTTGGAAGCTATTTTCTCGCGCCTACCGGCTCGTGATGTTTCAGCCCGGCGTCGGCGGCTAGTTTCGCGGCTTTGTCTGTCTTCTCCCACGTGAAGTCTGGATCGTTGCGGCCGAAGTGGCCGTGCGCGGCTGTCTTGCGATAGATCGGACGGCGCAGGTTCAGCGAGTCGATGATGGCGCGCGGCGTCAGCTTGAAGTTCGCGCGCACCAGATCGGGAATGGTCTCCTTGTCGACTTTCTCGGTTCCGAAGGTTTCGACGAGCACGCTGACCGGCTCCGCTACACCGATGGCGTAGGCTAGCTGCACTTCGCAGCGCTCGGCCAGGCCCGCTGCCACGATGTTCTTGGCAATGTAGCGCGCCATGTAGGCGGCTGAGCGATCGACCTTGGTCGGATCCTTGCCGCTGAATGCGCCGCCGCCGTGACGGCCCATGCCACCGTAGGTGTCGACGATGATCTTGCGGCCGGTGAGGCCCGAGTCGCCCATCGGTCCGCCGATTACGAAGCGGCCCGTCGGATTGATGTGATACTTCGTGTCTTCGTCGAGCAGGTTCGCCGGAATTACGGCTTGAATTACGTGCTTCAGAATGTCGGCGCGCAACTGATCGTTGCCCACGGTTTCGGAGTGCTGCGACGAAATGACGACGGCATCCACGCGCTTCACTTTGCCAGGCGAGGAATATTCAACTGTGACTTGAGACTTGCCATCGGGGCGGAGGTAAGGGCAAGTGCCGTTGCGGCGAATTTCAGAGAGCTTTTCGGTGAGCTTGTGCGCCAGCGAAATCGGCATCGGCATCAGCTCGGGAGTCTCGTTGCAGGCAAAGCCGAACATCATGCCCTGGTCGCCGGCTCCGCCGGTGTCAACACCCATGGCGATGTCGCCGGACTGCTTGTTGATGCTGGAGATGACCGCGCAGGTGTTGGAGTCGAAGCCATAAACGGCATTGTCGTAGCCGATCGACTGCACGACGCCGCGGACGGTCTGCTGAAAATCGACGTAGGCTTTGGTGGTGATTTCGCCGGCAATTACGACCAGGCCGGTGCAGGTTAGGGTCTCACAGGCGACGCGGCTGGTGGGGTCTTCGGTCAGGCAGGCGTCGAGGATGGCGTCGGAAATCTGGTCGGCGATCTTATCAGGATGGCCTTCGGTCACGGATTCCGAAGTAAACAGAATACGGTTCTTTGATGGCAACGTGGTTATCTCCTAGGTGACTTTGAGCCTTCAGCTGACCTCTGGGTTTCGACTACTAGCCCGACCGTCAGGTTCGGTAAGGGGGGATCATTTGCGCCACAGGCTCGCGACCGGTTTGGGTTTGAAGCTATCTTAAAAAAGTTACCAGAGATGGCTAGCCAGCGCAACGAAATTGGGTGAAGGGGAGGTGACAGACATTGAGCGGAGGATGGACGCATTGAACGGGAAATCTGGCCCGACCGCGGGGGATAAACGTCAGAAACAGAAAGCCTTAAGTCAGGGATTGGCGGGGGGCTCGGCCGGGGTTGGGATCACTCCGGCATGTCCAATGGTAACGGATTTGACCTCGCCGTATTCACCGCCGACGTCGAGCTTCTTTCCGTTGAGCTGGAAGTCCAGAGCGCCCGAATTTCCGGCTTTCACGAAGACCCGGTTCCGGGCGTGGAAGGTGCGATCGTTGCCGGGCTCAAGGAGTTCGGAGCCGGTGAATTTGCCGTCGACGGAGACCGAGACCCAGCTCTGCTCCCGCGCGTGAACGAGAACCTGGAATTCGTCAGACGAGGCGGGGGATGAAGTCTGCGTCAAAGGTGGAGAAGCTTGTGCCGGAGCCTGGCCTGGCTTGGGCACGGTTTGGGGCGCGCCTGACGGCGGTTTTTCGTTGAGCACCAGTGAAGGAGCAACGCCCGATCCGGCCGCCCCGGTCGTGCTCGAACCAGCGGGCAAGTTTGTCGCTGTTCCGGACGCGGCCGGAGCCAAGCCCGCAGGGGGCGATGCGGATTCACTCGGCGTCGCATTCTGTGAAGCAGGCGGCGACGATGGTTCGGTGGTCTTGACAGTAGGATGCTGGGACAACCGCTCCTGCTCGCGGCGACGATGGCTCCAGAGAGAAAGCGCGAGCGCGATGATGAGCAGGACGACGGCAAACACGCCCCACGGCAGGGGGCGAGAAGGCTCATCGGAGGTGGCTTCCAGGAGCCGGATGCGATTCTCTTCGTTGCGGGCGGCGCTATTCCGCGCGGCCGCGTTGCGTGAAGCGGTTTCTTCCGCCGCCGCGTCACGTGGGCCACCGTCGCGCGTCAACGATTCGGGACGCGGACCCTCGCCCGAGGCTAGCAGGTAGTCGGCGACGGTCTGGTCCTCGTCGAGTCCAACCACACGCGCGTAGGCGCGCACGAATCCTTTATTGAAGATGCCGCCCGGCAACTGGTTGAACTTGTCTTCTTCCAGCGCCTGGAGCATGCGCGTGCCGATCTTGGTGGAGGACGAAATCTGGTCGAGCGAGATTTTGCGCTTCTCGCGTTCAAGCCTCAGTTTTTCGCCAAAGGATGGCAAACGAGTTTCTCGCTTTCGTAGGACGGAAAACGGAATTCTACTCTGCTCACGCGTCAGATCATAGAGGATCGTATGGCATTCTTCTGGCCTCGCGGCTTGGAGAGCGCGGACGCGTCCGTGGATATGCGACGGATCGCGTGGGCAGAAGTCGCTCGTTCGGAGTCAATACCGTGAAAGGCTGCCGGCAAGCCTTTCATGCCGCTCGATCCAAAATTGCATCGGCGAAGACAGCAAAGTTACACCTTGCAAAAGATTACATGCGCTATCTCCTTGCCTTTTTTTCGCGAAGCTGCATAAATGTTTGCCAATCATGGTGCTCCCAATCAGGTGCTCCCCTGCGGCCACTTACCCTCTTATTACTGGTTCTCGCTGTTACTCCCGCTGTTGTCGCGCAGTCCGCCCCATCGAAGCCCGTTGCCGCCATGGACGAGCATTCCAAGGAAGCACTCGTCATCGAGAAATTCACGCGGAAAGAAACGTTCGAGAACAATGGGAACTCCGATCGCGAGGACACCGCACGAGTACGGATTCAATCCGAGGCGGGAGTTCAGGCTTACGGGGTACTGACATTCTCCTATGCAAGCGGAACCGGGACGTTCGAGATCGGATATGTGCGCGTGCGCAAGCCGGATGGGACGGTGATTGAAACACCGCCGGAAAGCGTGCAGGATATGGCGGCGCAGATCACACGTCAGGCGCCGTTTTACAGCGACCTGCACGAGAAGCATATCGCCGTGAAAGGGCTGGGAGTCGGAGATATTCTCGAATATCAAGTTCTGGAACACACTACTAAGCCTCTCGCTCCGGGCCAATTCTGGACGAGTTACCTTTCACGCATGACCAGATTGTGATGGACGAGCAACTGGAGGTCAGGGTTCCGCACGATCGGGCGGTCAAGATCAAGAGCGAAAGCGTACAACCTCAGGTCAGCGAATCGGGTGGCTACCGGCTGTATGCGTGGCATAGTCAGAACCTCAAACATAAGGACGAAGCGAACGAGAAGAGAGACGCGACTAAGCAACTCTGGGAGCAGGCCGAGGGGCGTCTTCCCGCCCCGGATGTGCAGATCAGCAGCTTCGCCAACTGGTCGGAGGTCGGCCGATGGTACGGCGATCTGCAAGAAGAAAGGGTGAAACCGACCGCTGAAGTGACGGCAAAGGCCGCGGAGTTGACCAAGGGTGCGAAGAGCGATGACGAAAAGATACGCGCACTGTATGTGTACGTGAGCACTCAACTGCATTACATCGGAGTCGCTTTCGGTATTGGGCGTTATCAGCCGCACGCGGCAGAGACCGTTCTGGAGAACCAATACGGGGATTGCAAGGATAAACACACGTTGCTTGCCTCGCTGCTCGCGGCGGCTGGTATCCCTGCCTATCCTGTCCTGATCGGCAGCAGCCGGGAGGTGGACGCGGACCTGCCCTCTCCGGGGCAATTTGATCACGTCATCACCGTAGTGCCGAGAGGAGCCGATCTGATCTGGCTGGATACGACGACTGAAGTCGGGCCGTACCGGTACTTGCTTCCGCAGTTGCGGAATAAGCACGCGCTCGCGATCTGGAAAGACAAGGCCGAACTGGTCATAACGCCGGAAGCCATGCCATTTACCGCCTACCAGAAATTCAACATGGAGGCCAAGCTGAACGACTCAGGAGTGCTCGAAGGACACGTTGATATCTCGGCCCGAGGGGATGCCGAGTATCGCATGCGCGCGGCATTTCGGATGGTTGCGGTTCAGCAATGGAAGGAACTCGGGCAGGGTATCTCGTCGGCTATGGGATTCGGCGGCGAGGTCAGCGAAGTGAGCGCCGGTTCGTCCGAGAACACTGACGAACCATTTCACTATTCCTATAAGTACACGCGCAAGGATTATGGCGACTGGAGTAATCATCGGACCTTCGCACCTTCTCCGTTCTTCCTGCTGCCCGGGCCGGGCGAAGTAACCCCTAAGAGCTGGTAGACAGCCATCTGCGCGGCCCTCACCGAATATTCAACAGTAAACACGACGTCTTCCGGGATCTCGACGAACTGGCTGACAAAAGCGAGATTCTTGGAGTTTTTCGGCACTGGCAGGGGCCTGTCCGACTTTTCGCGCGGCATGAACATGGAGGTGATATACGGCATACGGCAGGGAATGCAGATCGCGCGGTCAAAGACGTTGCGGTCGAAATTGAGATGGCCGCAGATCTCGGTGAGGATTTCCGCGCCCGTGCAGTCTGTCATCGGCTTGGCGACGAAATTGCCGATACGGTCCGGGTGCAAGGCATATCCCCAAAAAACCTGCAGATCTGCGGGCTGGCCGGGAAAATGCGGCTGGTGGCAAAGCACCACGGACATGAGCCAGTTCGAATCCTTGAATGTCACAAGCCCGCCGGTTCCCGCGACATTTCCGCTGAATGCCTCCATCTGGTCGAAGAAGGTTGTCGTTGGGCAGGTCACGGTGAAGGATTCCCACCAGGACTAGGGATGCTTGAGTTGAAGGCAGCGGGGTTGCCGAATTCCGGCCGCCCCTTCGCAAGCTTCTCCCAAAGTACCCAGCCCTGGCTATCGGCCTTGGTCAAATGCTGAGGCGGAGTAGTCATCGAGCCAAGACTTGACGCATCGGTCATCGACGCATTCTGGAGAAAAACCAGATCGTCTTCCGAGATTGCAACAGTTGTAAGATCGGCACCTTCGCGCACTTTGAGTTCGTTCACGCGAACGAGGCCACCGTCTTCAACGACGCCAATGTCAACCACTTCCGCGCCGGAAATAAACTGCACGCCCTGTTTCTCAAGCCACACGGCCAGGGGGCGAACCATCGCGTCATACTGATTGTAAACCGTGCGCCTCACGCCAGCGAGCGTATCGATACGCGGGAATTCATTCATGAACCGATGCAGATACCGCTTGAGTTCGACAGCGCTGTGCCAAGGTTGGAAGGCGAAAGTCGTCTGCCACAAATGCCAGAAGTTATTCTCGAAAAATCGGGGCGAAAGCCAATCGGTGATGCGGTCCGCGCCTAGCGTCTCTTCGGAAGCTTCGGTCAGCGCAAGCAGTTCCGCACGGTCAGCCATGGTGAAGCCCATCGCGGATACGTCGACTTTGTGCCTGTTCCGGTCGACGAGGCGCGCCTGCGAATGCGACTGGAATTCTTCATTGAAGGCTTCTGTGTCCTGCCGCACCGTCTTGCCGGGATGCTCAAGGGACGGGATCATGTCGAACAGATCCCAAGTGCATTCATAATGGCCGAAGGTCAGCATTCGGCCGCCTCGCACCACGTAAGCTCCATCTGGCTGGCGGGCTCCATCGAGGCTGCCCCCCAGAACGCTCAGCTTTTCATAGATCGTAATATCGCGGCCTGGAATTCCCGCGTCCCGGACCATAAAGGCAGCAGCGGCCAGCGAACCAATGCCCCCACCGATAAGATGCGCTTTCATCAGAACCTCATTCGGGCTTATCTAATAAGCTAATATCTCTTTTCGCTTTAACTCTTTATTATGGCCGCATCGGGTCATGCGCGATTATCGCCGCCAGCGCTGCGTTAGCACGGCAGGGACCAGAAACGCCGTCGCCCTTCAACATCATAGACTGGATAAATACTTATAATTAAAGCCAGCTATCTTGTGATACTTGCTCCTGTGCACGGGCGTGCAGCAATTGCATGTCCCCGGACAGTAGAGTTGGGGCGCTTAATACTCGGCTGATTGCGGGTTAATCTTTAACTCGGAGGACGCGGCCGGGGAAAGTCAACAGCCTGAAGGCCCGCAGAAACCGCGGGCCTTCTCATTAAACAAGCGTAGCGAAAGCTCTGAGCGTCAGCGGCGTTCTTCCCTATATTCTTCGTGCTCACGCATTTCACCGCGGCGCGCCTCGCCACGATAGTAGCCGTTGTCGTGGCAGACGACGCGGACCTGACCTTCGGCCTCTTCCCGCGTTCCGAAGTGAAGCGGGCCGACACGGACAAAATCGCCGCCCTCCGGGACACGCTCAACAACACGGCAATGCCGGTCGGGTCCGTGCACGATGTAGTAATCCGCGAATGCGGGGGCCGACAGTACTGTGAGGGCACCCATCGCCGCTATGCAGGATTTGATCATTGTTCTCCTCCGTGAATTGACTGTTTTTTCAACAAATCGTCTTCAAGAAAGTTTCTTTGGTATCTTGTGAAACGCATCCTCCGCCGTGATCCGGTTGCCATTCGGCAGGCTGTTCCTAAAACGTTCTACAAATGTCAATCCACGTTGACATGTTCACATTCTGTTCTCGCGTAAGTTGAATTTCCTCATCCAACAACTTCAGCATGACCGGGAACTGGAAAGCCGAGTTTAGGTTACTCCCCCTGAACCGCCCAGAATTGCATCTGCGAGCTCTCGCTGAGCCCCCTTTTATAGATTAGGCCCGGTGATATATTGAATTGCAGCGTCACCTCTCCCATTGGGAGAGGTCGGATCGCTTGCGATCCGGGTGAGGGGTAAGTGCTTAAAAACGCAAGTTAACACCCCCTCATCCTGTCCTTCTCCCCGTGGGAGCAGGTACGCCGAATCGACGCAAGCGCTCTAAACATAATCGGGCCGGAACAATAGAAGGATTTGAAGTTGGGAACGAGCGACATGGCCCTGACTCAACGGCCTGACCGCGAGGGGGAACGGGACGCAATCCTCGCACAATCCGGAGCCGCGATCTCCATAACGGACAAAGAGCGCCTCCGCGAAAGCGAGCAGAGGTTCCGCGCGGCCATCGATGCCGTTGAAGGCATTCTCTGGACCAATAATGCGGCCGGCGAGATGACGGGCGAGCAGCCGGGTTGGGCGTCGCTGACGGGACAGACCTACGATGAGTATCAGGGGTATGGGTGGTCAAAAGCCGTACATCCTGATGATACGCAGCCAACCATCGACGCCTGGAAAGCCGCCGTCGCCGAGCGGCGCACTTTCGTTTTCGAGCATCGTGTGCGCCGCCGAGATGGCCAATGGCGTCTCTTTTCGGTTCGCGCCGTTCCCACCTTCGATGCCGACGGAACACTTTGCGAATGGGTCGGAGTCCACACCGATATTACGGAAGTGCGCGCCAATGAGCGGGCTTTGCGCGACCTGACAGCCACCCTGGAGCAGCGTGTTGAATCGGCGATAACCGAACGTGACCGCACTTGGAACAATGCCCGCGATCTCTTGCTCGTTACCGATGCTATGGGCATCTTTCGTGCTGCAAATCCGGCGTGGACGGCGATCCTAGGATGGAGACCGGAGGAGGTCATTGGCCGGGGATATCTCGATTTCATCCACGGCGACGACCGCACTTCGAGCGCAGCGGCCCTCGCCACCACGATGGGCCGGGAACTCAAGGGCCATGAAATCCGAATGCTGCATAAGGACGGCTCGTATCGCTGGATCTCGTGGGTCGCGGCGCCGGAACGCGGCCTCATCTACGCCAATGGACGCGACGTGACCGCCGAAAGGGCGGCCGCCGAGGCATTCGAGCGGTCGGAATCGCGCTTCCGGGCAATCTTCCAGACAAGTTATCAGTACAAAGGCATCGTTGCGCTCGATGGGAAGCTCGTCGACGCGAATCCAACATCGCTGCGAGGCATCAATGCCAGTTTGGCAGAGGTCGTCGGCAGACCTTTTTGGGACACGCCCTGGTTCACGGCGACACCCGGAATGCCTGAGAAGGTACGGGCTGCATGGGAAGCGGCGACAAAAGGAGAAACTGTCCGGCAGGAAATTCTGGTGAACCTGCCAATCGGGCTGCGCTGTTTCGACTTCACGATGCGCCCGATCCGGGATGCGCGGGGCGATGTTGTGGCGATTGTGCCGGAAGCCGCCGACATCACCGCTAGGCGGCAGGCGGAGGAAGCGCTCAGGCAGAGTCAAAAACTCGAGGCTATCGGCCAGCTTACCGGCGGCATCGCTCACGATTTCAACAATCTCCTGACCCCGATTGTGGGGAGCTTCGACCTCTTGCAGCGAAAGTGCCGCGACGATCCGCAAGCCTTGCGTCTGATCTCGGGCGTGCTGCAATCCGCCGAGCGTGCGCGTCTTCTCGTTCAACGCCTTCTCGCTTTCGCGCGCCGCCAGCATTTGGAAGCCCGCGCGGTAGACCTCGAGCAGCTCGTCCGCGGCATGCTCGATCTGATCGGACGGTCGCTTGGACCGCGCATCGAGGTCCGCGTTGACATGACGGCGGATCTGCCTGCCGCGCGCGTCGATCCGAATCAGCTTGAGGTGGCCTTGCTCAACCTGGCCGTGAATGCCCGCGACGCCATGCCAGAAGGCGGCCTCATCTCCATCTCGGCCAGAATCGCGGACGTGGGAGGCGAGGTGCAAGGCCTTGCACCGGGCAGATATATCTGTCTGTCCGTCACGGATAACGGGATCGGGATGACGCCGGAAACGCTGGCGCGGGCGGTGGAACCTTTCTTTACGACCAAGGCCATCGGCAAGGGAACGGGTCTCGGGCTTTCCATGGTTCATGGCCTGGCCGCCCAATCCGGTGGGCAATTGACGCTTGAAAGCACCCTCGGGAAAGAGACAGCGGCAACTTTGTGGCTGCCTGCGGTTGATCATTCGCGGGTCGAAAGCCCGGCTGCAGCCAATGAAACCGAGGTCCTGGCGCGGCCCTTGTCTGTCTTGCTTGTGGATGACGACGATCTTGTACGGACGGGCGCTGCGGTGATGCTGGAGGCGTTCGGGCATACGGTTGTGCAGGCGTCTTCCGCCAAGCACGCGCTCGATCAACTCGCCTCCGTTGAACTCTTCGACGTGCTTGTCACCGATCAAAGAATGCCGTGCATGACGGGGGTCGATCTCATCCGGCGTGCACGATTCATGCGACCTGACCTTCCGGCAATCCTGATTACCGGCTACACCGACGCGATCGATCCAGACGCAACCTCGCTGCCCGTGCTTGCAAAGCCGTTTCGAGCTGCCGAGCTCGCACGAGCGGTCGCGGACGCGGTTAAGCACAATTTGCCGGACGCACCAACGGGTCGCCGCCGCCGTCATCCCGGCCAAGCGAAGCGCGAGCCGGGATTGTAAAAAGGTAGGCGCTTGAATGTGTTATGATCCCGGATATGGCTCCGCCTTTCCGGGATGGCGTCGGCGGTGTGCGCACCGAGGAGCGGCTTGGCTACCGCAGCGGCTACTATTCCCGCGCTTTAATTACGCGGGCCGGGACGTTGGACTTCGGGTCCCGCAGGATCGTGCGGGACGGTTCTCGACGGAGCTGTTCGAGCGATATCAGCGCTCGGAGAAAGCTTTGGTGGGCACGTTGGCGGAGATGTATGTGCAGGGCGTTTCGACGCGCAAAGTGAAGGCTGTGACGGAGGCGCTGTGCGGCCACAGCTTTTCGCAAGCTCGATCAGCGCCATCAACAAGACGCTCGACGAGAGCCTGAAGGCTTTCTCGGAACGCCGCCTGTCCGACACGTATCCTTATCTCATCCTCGATGCCCGTTACGAGCACATCCCCGAGGGCGGAGTCATCACGAACCAAGCCGTGCTGATCGCGGTCGCCGTGGACTGCGAAGGCCGGCGCTGGATCCTCGCCGTCGAACTCACCAACCACGAAAGCCGGTCGAGCTGGCGCGACTTTCTTCTAGGCCTGAGAAAACGCGGGCTCACCGGCGTCGAGTTCGTGGTCTCGGACGATCACGCCGGCCTCAAAGCCGCGATCCGCGAAGTGCTGCCGGAAGCCGTCTGGCAGCGCTGTTCCGTGCACTTCCTCAGGAACGCGCTCGATTACGTTCCCCGCAAGGTGGATGACGACTGCCTGCGCGAGCTGCGCTGGCTCTACAACCGGCGCGAACTGGCCGAGGTCCGCCGCGACAGCCCTCAACGCCGCTTCGCGCCGCCTGCGGCCAGTGTTGACCGCCACTGCGCGCGGCGCTTTACGGACATCAGGCTGGGACGGAGAAACGGCTCCCAGCCGAACAAAGAAACATCACTGCAGCTATGGCCCAGCCATTTTGCATAACTTGACACACATAAACTCATGATTGATCACGTGCAGTTAGATTGGCCGGCCTCGTTCCTCAGATCCTATCAGGTGGCGGCAGCACGCTGACCACGGACAGAAGAGTGAGCCGGCAAAGGGACTTAGCAGCCGGGTTGACAAAGGTCCGTTACAGAAGAGTGCGTCCGGAAAAGTGCGAAGCGGTTTTCCGATAAGACGCACGATAAAACAAAACCTTAGAGCCCACTTTTGATTCCATCAAAAGCGGATAGGCTCTAAGCCAGCTCGTAGCCTTCCTCAACCGTCTCACCCTCGCGCGGAAGCGGGCGAATGCGCCCCTCCAGATGCTTAAGCGTCTCCGGGCACGGCCCGCCATAAGCCCAATCCAACAGCTCCACGGTGTGCACGACCGGAAAAGGCCCCGCCGACAATTGGTTGAGGCAGCCGATACTCCCCGATGCGACACAGTCGGGCTTCACGCTGTTGATGGCTTGCAGCTTGCGCTCCCGAAGCTCCTTCGCAAGGTCAGGCTGGAGGATGTTGTAGGTTCCCGCCGAGCCACAGCAGATATGGCCTTCCGGGATCTCAAGAACGGTGAAGCCCGCATTGCGCAGGAGTTGGCGCGGTTCGTCTATGATCCTTTGGCCATGTTGCAGCGAGCACGCCGAATGATACGCGACGCGAATGTCGCTCCAGCCGACGGGCGCGTCGAGTTTTTGCTGGGCTGCGAACTCGCTGATGTCCCTGGCAAGCGACGAGACATATCTGGCCTTCTCGGCATAGGCCGGATCGCCGGCAAAGAGATGAGCATAGTCCTTTACGGCGGTGCCGCACCCCGACGTATTGATGATGATCGCATCCAGCGGGCCGCCCTTGTCGCGCTCGCCATACCACGCGTCGATGTTCCGCTTTGCGAAGGCCTTGGCGCTGGCCTCTTTTCCCATATGCAGGGTCAACGCTCCGCAGCAGCCCTCGCCTTCCGAAAGCGTGACGTCATAACCGAGACGGTTGAGGAAACGGATGGTGGCGTCGTTGAGTTCCGGGCGCAGCACCCTCTGAACGCATCCGCTCAGAAAAGCGACGCGGCCTCTTCTCATTCTGTCCGTCTTCACCGTCTGCGGCGATGTGTAAGTCCCGGTCTTGAGAGGGCTTTTCGGAGCCAGTTCGAGAATTGTCCGAAGCATCTTCGATCGCGTGCGGCTAAGCAGTTTGCGGAAAGGCCGGGCCGCCAACAAGGCGAGAAGCGCAAACCTGAATTGCTTCGGGTGAGGCAAAACGCTGCGGAGAAGCTTGCGCCGCGACTCGTCGTTCGGCGCGCGCATGCTCGATTTCTCGATCAGCTGGCGCGCGTAATCCGACAGATGCATGTAATCGACGCCGCTCGGGCATGTCGTCATGCAGGAGTAGCACGACAGGCAGCGGTCGAGATGCGGGCGGACCTGTCTCGGCGCCGCCTTCCCCTCAAGCATCGACTTGATGAGATATATCCGGCCCCTTGGGCTGTCGCGCTCGTCTCCGAGCAGAAGGTAGGTCGGGCATGTAGCGATACAGAAGCCGCAATGCACGCAGCGCCTCAAGATGTCGTAGGCTTCCTTGACGCGAGAATTGCGGAGCTGTGCGAGCGTGAAGTGCGTTTCCATGGTTTTCAGACCCCTGCATACATGCGTCCGGGATTGAGCACACCAACCGGATCGAAGGCTTCCTTGATGGCCTGAACCAGCTTCATTTTTGTGAGCGGCAGCGGATGAAACACCTCGATGCTGGAGCGCACGGACCGTGGCGCACGCATGAGCATCGAATCCGCCTCGAACTCCGCGAGCACGCGGCGCAATTCCGTGACACTTGCCTCCGACGATGTCGGCGTTTCCAGCCAGATGAGGCCGCCGGACCATTCATAGGCGGCGCTGAGGTCGAAAAAGGCGGAGAGAGCGCGCACGATCTGCGCGGCCTTCGATGGCCCGACGGTGATCCGCCATAGGGGCCTGTCGAAGTTTGCGGACAGAAAAGCAAGCGAGCGGATGGCGGCCCAGAAGCTGCGCGATTTCTGGCGATCGAGCACGTAGGTCTCGCCGAAGGGCGACAGTTCGCGCCGGAGCTTCTCCATCCTATAGGCGACGCTTTGAGGGGCGCCCTCCAGCCGAAGGGCCGTCAAGGCCATGTTCGCTGAGGCGATTTCCGGGTCGCTCAGCCTGCTGACGAGCGAACGATGCAAATGAATCGTGCCGGACACCTCGTAGGGCGTTCCCATGGCTTCGCTCATGACACCGACGCCGGACTCATCCGGGAGGCCGAGAAAGACGAGTGTTAGAGTGTCAGGGGCCTTGGGCAGCACTTTGAAGGTGAGTTCGGTCAATACGGCGAGCGTGCCCCAGGAGCCGCACAAACCTTTAACCAGATCGACGCCCGTCACATTCTTCATCACGCGGCCGCCGGACTTTATGGCCACACCCTCGCCATTAACCGCCCGAATGCCGAGCAGATAATCGCGCGCGGCACCGCGCAGGATGCGCCTCGGGCCGGAAATGTTCATGGCGGCGACCGAGCCGAGGCTCGCAGCCAAAGGGTCCGGTCCATAGATGCGGCTGAAGTCCGCCGGTTCGAATGGAAGCTCCTGGTTTTTTCTCGCAAGCGCGGCTTCGACCTCGTGAAGCGGCGTCCCGGCCTTAGCAGAAATCACAAGCTCGCCGGGTTCGTAAAAAGTAATGCCGGACAGCTTTGCCGTGGACACAACCGCTGCCGGGTTGAGGGGGCGCCCCGCCTCCCGCTTCGAGCGAAAGCCGCAGACCTCGAGCGGATAGCTGCCAGCCTTCGCGGCCTCGACGAAGCCGGCAAGCTCCGCCTCATCGCCTGGCATATAGATGTCAGCCATGACTTTTCGCGGCCTCCGCAGCGAAACGGGCTTGGAGATCCAGCGGAAACACTTTCCCGAAGTTCAGAAGCCACCGTGGATCGAAGGCGGCTTTCACGCGCATCTGTTGGACGAGGTCCGCTTCCGAATATTGATAGCGCATGAGATCCCGTTTCTCGATTCCAACGCCATGTTCGCCCGTAAGGCAGCCGCCCGCGTCTACGCACAGCTTGAGAAGGTCTGCACCGCATTGCTCGGCGGTCGCTTTTTCGCGCTCGTCGTTGGCGTTGTAAAGGATCATCGGGTGCAAATTCCCATCCCCTGCATGAAAGATGTTCGCGACCTTGAGTTTGTATTTCTCTCCGACGTCCTGAACCTGTTTGAGCACTGCCGCCAGATTGCCGAGCGGGATCACGCCATCCATGCAGTAGTAATCCGAAATGCGCCCAAAAGCGCCGAACGCGGACTTGCGGCCCTTCCAGATCGCGGCGGCCTCCTCTTCGCTCTGGCTTACGCGCAGCGTCATCGGATCGAACTGGCTCGCAATTTCTGTGATTCGGCCGATCTGATCCTCGATTTCGCTTTCAGAGCCTTCCACTTCGACGATCAGCATCGCCTCGGCATCCATCGGATATCCAGCCTTCGCGAAGGTCTCGCAAACGTGGATAGCGGGCTTATCCATGAACTCGATCGCCACGGGGATGAGTTCGTCGGCGATGATCGCCGCCACGCAGCTTCCTGCCGATTTGGTGGACGGAAAGCCGATGAGGATCGGGCGCGCGCCTTCCGGTTGCCGCAGGATACGCACGGTCACCTCTGTCACGATGCCGAACTGGCCTTCGGAGCCGATGACAAGCCCGAGCAGATCGTAGCCTTGCGGATCGAGGTAGTCGCCGCCGAGTTCAACGACCTCGCCGTTCATTAAAACCATCCTGACTTTCAGGACGTTATTGGTTGTCACCCCATACTTCAGGCAGTGCGCGCCGCCTGAATTCGTAGCGATATTACCGCCTATCGTGCATGCAAGCTGGCTCGACGGGTCGGGGGCGTAGAAAAACCGCGCATGAGCAACCGCGTTCGAGATGCCGAGATTTGTTATACCAGCCTCGACAGTTGCTGTCCGGTCAAGGAAATTCACATCGAGAACCCGATTCATGCGCGAAAGGCCGATGACGACTGCGTCGCCAGCCGGCAGAGCGCCGCCAGAGAGAGATGTTCCTGCC
>CAWEAB010000028.1:0-12859 GCA_963806745.1 uncultured Acidobacteriaceae bacterium | reverse complement strand
GAGGTCGGGGACGCTACCCTCAAGCTGAAGAATGGCCGCGAGGCGCGCGTCACCATGCATATTCTCGAGGGCGGCAAAGAAGAGATTGAAAAGCAACTCAAGACAAGCCTCTCGGCGTTTTTCGATTTCTATCCTGAAATCTGAGATTGCACCGCTACCTGTCGTGGGTCAGCGCCATCGAATTGCAAAAGGGGCATTGTATGAAGAGTTCGTTTGCGCAGCGGCGTTCGCCTAGTGTCGCATCGGCATCCACATGAGATTGATTTCTCTCGAACTCGAGAGCAAGGTTCGCAACAGTGGTCTCTGGCCTGAGACCCGGGTCGCGTGGGCGTCGATCTACGTTGTCGCACTCGATCTGCTTCTGTTCGCGGTCCAGGTCGCTACCCGGCGCATAAGGCCCGGCATCTCGGCGAGCCTGGGGGGATGGATCATTTTTCTCAGCGCTGTCGCGATCGTTTTGCTGGTCATCCTGGGCTTTCGGTGGATGCGGTCGCACATGCTCTGGCGACTGCGCAATCGACTGATCGTCACCTACATTTTTATAGGGGTGATTCCGGTTTTCCTGCTGCTGGTCATTTCCCTGACCTCGCTCTACCTGTTTGCGCGCCAATTCGCGGGTTTTGTCGTCACCTCCGATATTGCCACTCACCTGCACAGCATGGAAGCTTCGAACCACGCTATTTCGCGCTCACTCATCAATCAGTTCGAGCGCGCCGGGAAATCCGACGCGTCTCTTGTCGCTCCCATTCGCCCGCGTCGTCCCGAGTGGACGCACCGCGAGGTGTGTGTCTGGTATCGCGACCAGTCGCAACCCAATTGCGTTGGCCCCGAGGGCGCATCTCCTTTTGCGTTTCCATCATTCGTCACGGGAGACTTCGCCGATATCGTGCGCGACCGGGGCGGCCTTTACCTGCGCGTTGCTACCGTGACGGCAGAGCCCGCGTCGCTGCGAGTGGTCACGAGCGAACCGATCAGCAAGAATTTGATTGGGGAGATTGCTGGCGATCTGGGCCAAGTTACCTTTTCGCCTGATACTCAAAATTCGAATACCGCGAACGCCGCGCCGTTTTCCGCCGGGCGGATTCCACCGGCCAGCGGTGCGACGGACCTGCAAATTGTGTTTCCCGTGCCCATTCAGGTTGTCGATTCGGGCCACAGGCGAGCGCCAACGCGAAGGCGGTTTGGCCCGTGTTGAAACTAGGCCATCCGTTCTTTATGATCGCCTTTTCGGAGCGCTTGGCGATTACGCTAAAGGGATCGAGTCCATCCTCCTCTCAATCGCCATCGTCTTCGCAATCATCGAAATTCTGGCCCTTTGGATCGGCACCAAGCTCACGCGCAGTATTACCTCGTCGGTCGCTGATCTCTATGGAGCGACAACCCATGTCAATCGCGGCGATTTCAGCCATCGGATCGCAGTGAAGTCGAATGACCAACTCGCCGCGCTCGCCACTTCTTTTAATTCGATGACGACTTCCATCGAGCGACTGGTGCAGGAGCAGAAGGAAAAGCAGCGACTGGAGAACGAACTGGCGATCGCGCAGGAGGTGCAGGCGCAGCTCTTCCCGAAAGAAATTTCGCAGCTCGAATCGCTGGAGGTACACGGCTTCTGCCGTCCGGCGCGGACTGTCAGCGGCGATTATTACGACTTCCTCACGCTGAATTCCGGCAAGATGATACTCGCGGTGGGCGACATCAGCGGAAAGGGAATTTCGTCGGCGCTGATGATGGCGACGATTCACTCCGCCGTGCGCGCGTATAGCATCGAGGGGATTCCGCTACTGCGCCAGTCTGCGATGGCGGCGGACGCGGTGGTTGCCCGCCAGTGCGAAGACTCGTCGATCATTGGCGGCGGACGTGGCACTATCGTCGCCAGCGATGCTCCGGGAGCGGAAGTTTCCCCGGCCGTGCTAATCGGGTTACTCAACCATCAACTGTATGAGAGCACACCCGATTCAAAATATGCCACGCTTTTTCTAGGCATTTACGAGTCCGAAAGCCGGCGCATTACCTATTGCAATGGCGGCCACCTGCCTCCAATTCTTCTTTCCGAAGACGGCTCGACCCGACTTCTGGATTGCGGAGGATCGGTGGTCGGTCTGCTCGACAATCTGGACTTTCGCGAAGCGACCGTGCAGTTGCGGCCCGGCGATCTTCTCGTAGCTTATAGCGACGGAGTGACCGAACCGGAGAGCGACTATGGTGAATTCGGTGAGGAACGCCTGATCCAGATTATCCGCGAGAATCGGCACCTGCCTCTCACGCGCATCACGGAGATCGTCACCGCCGCCGTCGACGAGTGGATCGGCGACATGGAGCAACCCGACGATGTCACGCTGGTGTTGGCTCGCGCGCGCTGACACACCCCGGCGTGACAAAACTCACCGCTAGAAGGTCCGCCGATCACTGCCGCGATTCTAACTTTGGACTCTAATCAATCCCGGAAAACGTGCGTCACCGCACGAGGGATTTCTGTCATGGCTGAAGATGCAATGGTAAGGTGTCCACTTTGCGAAGGACAGGGGGCGCTGACGCCTCAGGCCGTCGTCGACCGATTTCTGAAACCCGAACTCCGCGAACGGCTCGATGCCAGAATCACGGAAATTGCGGAGATATGCAGTTCCGAGGGAAGCAAGGCAAAGGTTCTGGATTTTCAAAAAGTAGTGCACACCTGGAATCCAGAACTCGCGATCTGGCGCCGAAGCCCCAAGGAATAAGTAGCGCAGCGAGGGTGAGAAGAAGCTTTCAACGTGATTACGGCACGGTCATTTTGTTTGACCGAGCCTCGGGGCGGGCTAACCGGCCCGCCCTTTTTGCTCGAATCAGCTATTTCCTTCCGGCTTCGATCTCTTCCACCACACGATCAAGGTGGTAGACCTTCTTCATTCCCTCGAGGAGCGCCTGGCTATCTACCGCTATCGAGCGATTCTGTTTAGCGTCATATCCGTAGTCGCCACCCAGAGAGTAGATGTTTCCGTCAAAGATCAGCCCTACCACCCGCGCGTCTTTATTAATCAGCGGACTCCCGGAATTTCCGCCAATCACATCGTTGTTCGTCGAAACGTTCATGGGTAGCGACAGGTTCAACATACTCTTCGCGTTGAGCCAGGTGGGCGGCAGCTTATAGGGGACCGCTCCGGTCGCCCGGTCGAACAAACCGCCAATGGTGGTGTAGGGCGTAACAAACTTCCCCTCGTCGTTGTCGAAGCCCTTTACCTCGCCGTAGCTCAAGCGCGGCGTGAAGGTCGCGTCGGGATCAACGCTTGTTCCGTAGACCGCGAATCGTGCTTTGGCAATTTTTTCTGCCGCCGCACGCGTGGGAGCATCGACGCGGGATTCGTACTCTTTGCGCGCCGCGAGCAGGTCATCGTTGATCGAGGCGATAAAGCGAATCATCGGATCCTGCGACGCGGCTACTGCATTTGCGCCGCCTTTGTACAGCTCCTCGCGCAGCTTCGCGTCTTCCAGATGTGTGCCGGTTACCAGTTTGTGCGCCAGTTCTTCGGGCGACTCTTTTCCCAGCACTTTCTTCACAAACGGATCGTCGGTTCCCAGATCGCGCCGGATGAGAGTAAGGAAAAAGGCGACATCTAGCTCTTCCATATCCTTATAAATTGGGACAGGGGACGAGATCACCTGCTGCACATGCACGAGCGCCTGATCCCGGAATTCGGGCAACCGGTCAGCGTTCGGCTTCGAGCGCTCCTCCGATGCCCGCACCAGCAGCACCGCGTACTCCAGCAATCCATTGCGCAAGAAACGGCTGTTCACTATCGAGGCCCGGTGGAAGAGATGGGCGCGAACTTTCTGTATCTGGGCTATATCGTCCCATGCCGAAGCGTACGCGGCCATTTTCGGATCAGCCGTGACCGCGGCCCGCAATTTCTGCTCTTCTTTTTCCTTGCCTGCCATGAACTCAGGATCGAGCAATGCGGCCTGCCGCCCAAAAATCGCTTTGAACGAATTCTCGATAATGAATAGGTCTTCGTTCGCTTCCCGAGACTGCTCGGGCCCGCGCGTTTCGAATTGCTCGAGTTGACCGCGATACTCCGCGTATTCGGTGAGCGTCAGGGGCAACGACGTATCGCGCAGGTAGTCAAGCTGCGACATCGTCAGCTCGCGGCTTGTGCCGCCCGGATCTCCGGCTACGAAAACCAGTTCTCCGTCCTTCGATCCGTCGGCGCTCCACTTCAGGTAATCCGGAGTCGCCTCCGGCTTGTCGTTTTCGTAGGCACGCACCAGTCCGATATCGAAGTCGAAGCGAGGAAAATTAAAGTTGTCGGGATCGCCGCCAAATTGTGCGACCCCAAACTCGGGCGCAAATACGAGCCGCACGTCCGTATATCGCTTGTAGCGATACAAGTCGTAGATGCCGCCGTGATAAAGCGGAACCACATCGCAGCGCACGCTCGGATCTGCACCGCAGCCTTGCTGGAGTTCCGCTTCTTTGGCGTGCATGGCCTTGTTGGCGGCATCGCCCGTCTTGCCCATGGTTGCACTCTGAATTTCCGTTGTCACATCGCGAATTTCCACCAACTGATCGAGCTCAAAAGCCGGGCACTTTTTCTCCTCGGCTGCCGTCCTCGCCACAAATCCGTCCTCCGAGAAATTGTGCTGCTCCGAGGAAAGCGCTTCCACGCATTCGATCACGCAATGGTGATTGGTCATCACCAGGCCTTGCGGAGAAATAAAAGAGGCAGAGCACCCTCCCGCAATGCGCAGTGACGACAGTCTCACGTGGTCCAGCCACGCCTGTGATGGCGAGAAACCGTATTTCGCGGCCACTGTCTTGGACGGAAAATTATCGAACGTCCACATTCCTTCATCAGCCCACAAAGATTGCGCCGATACCAGACACACCAGTAGAAATCCCACGAACAATGCCGCACACTTCGATTGAGAATTTGTCATTCCGTTCTTCCTCTTATGTTGTGTAATCGGATTCAGCCGGGCTGCCTGGCAGAACAATGGCCAAGCCCGACGGGAACATATTCAACGCGGCGCGGCTGAATCTGGGCGCCGGTTCCGAACCCCGCTATTACGCTAAATCATTCTACCCATTAGAGCCAGCCAAGCGAAAGCCGCTGCTGTCTTACGGACAATTCTTGTAGAGCTGACAAAAAACGCGGGAGGGATCACTCCCTCCCGCGCTGTGATTCGCCTTGCTGCGGAGCTTCGCTCCGCCGGACAGCCGAGGCGGCTGTCCGCGCAATCTGTTTAGACAAGCCCCTGATCCAGCATCGCATTGGCGACCTTCAGGAAGCCGGCAATGTTGGCGCCATTGACATAGTTGCCCGGAGTGCCGTATTTCTCGGCCGCTTCGAGACAGCTCTTGTGAATCGAGATCATGATCTTGTGCAGCCGATCATCGACCTCTTCGCGTGTCCACGAAATGCGCGCGCTGTTCTGCGCCATTTCCAGACCTGATGTCGCTACGCCGCCCGCATTGGCAGCCTTGGCTGGTCCATAGAGGATCTTGTGCTCCAGGAACAGCTTGGTCGCGTCCAGCGTGCTCGGCATATTCGCGCCTTCGCTGACAACCTTCACGCCATTCTTAATGAGATTGGCCGCGTCCTTCGCGTTGATCTCATTTTGCGTGGCGCTCGGGAATGCGCAATCGGCCTTGATGTTCCAGAGCCAATTGTGGTCGAGCTTCCGGTCGACTGGGTTGTACACGGCCTTCTTGAACTTATCCGCGTACTCCTTGATGCGGCCGCGGCGATTGTTCTTGAGGTCGATTACATAGGCCAGTTTCTCGCGATCGATGCCTTCGGCGTCATAGATGGCGCCGTCGGAATCAGACCAGGTCACCGGCTTCGCGCCCAGATCGAGCAGTTTCTCGACCGTGTATTGCGACACGTTGCCGCTGCCCGAAACCAGACAAACTTTGCCTTCCAGCTTGTCTTTCTTCGTCTTCAGCATTTCCTGCGCGAAATACACGCAGCCGTATCCGGTGGCTTCCGGACGAATCAGCGAGCCGCCCCAGCCCAGGCCCTTGCCTGTGAGGACGCCGGTGAATTCGTTACGCAGCCGCTTATATTGTCCAAACAGGAAGCCGATTTCGCGTCCGCCCACGCCGATGTCGCCGGCCGGTACGTCCGTGTCCGGTCCGATGTGCCGGCACAGCTCGGTCATAAAGCTCTGGCAGAACCGCATGACTTCGTTGTCGCTCTTGCCTTTGGGATCGAAATCGCTTCCGCCTTTGCCGCCGCCCATGGGCAGCGTCGTCAGCGAGTTCTTGAACACCTGTTCGAACGCCAGGAATTTCAGGATGCCCAAATTCACCGATGGGTGGAATCGCAAACCGCCCTTGTACGGTCCGATCGCGCTGTTCATCTCAATGCGGAAGCCGCGATTGACCTGTACTTTGCCCTTGTCGTCAAACCAGGGCACACGGAACATCAATACTCTTTCGGGCTCGGTGATGCGTTCGAGAATTTTTGCTTCCTGATATTCGGGGTGGCGCTCCAACACGAGCCGCAAGGACTCGAGAACTTCGAGCACGGCCTGGTGGAATTCCGGCTCAGCCGGATTTTTGGCTTTTACGAGGTTGAGGATTTGTGAGATATAGTCCGCCGCGGCATGCTTCTTGGGCGGTTCCATCACTGCAGTCATAGAAATAGCCTCCGAGTTATTTAGAACTGAACGGATTGGTCGACGATTTGTCGTAGATAAAACCGAGAACAACGTGGCCCAGGAACGACGTGAAGCACGAACGATCTTGAACCAAACGCCGCGAGAATTGCGGCCTCACCTATTCAATGCCCGCAGGGGACGCTCTGCCGTGATTCGTATCACCCGAATTCGTGACGATCGGGCGCGCAGTCTGTGCGATCAACACGTGGCCCCTCGGAAAGCACTTGAAACGCCTGTCACGTCTGGCCGCTAACCACTGTGGCGACGGCAGTTACGGGCATTCCCGCCTGCCGATCTGCAAGGTTACTTCTTACCCTTCGCGTTGACAACCGTAACCTTCCCGGTAACCTTCTGCCCCTTTTCCATTCCCCCCACGATTACCAACTCGCGATTCGAAACCGCCAGCCCGCGGTTATCCATGGTGGCGTCGGGTGTATTCTCCTCAATCATCTCCCAATCTCCCCGTTTGAGATCAAACGCAAACGTCATCGGAGAGGGCTCGCTGGGCTTCCCGTCATATCCAATCCCGTCGTAGTCGTAAGGATGGTCGCTTCCGCCCGAAAAATAGATCTTGCCGCCTTTTTTCTCGGTTCGGGCGGCGCCTGCCGCGATTCGAAAGCGCGCGTTCCCGGGGTGAGGCGGCAGCTTGGTCCACTCGATTTTGGTGATATCCGCCTTTTTCCCCGTCGGCAGTTTTCCCATCCAGCACTCGCTGGAAGCCACGTACTTCGGCCCACTGGTCTCGGGATTCTTGTATGCCCCATCGACGTAGATGATGCTGTCGCCTTCGATTGCCCCCGCGTGCCCAAACACCGGAGTTCCCGGAAGTGGGGTCGCCTGCATCCACTGATCGTTCTCTGTATCGTAAATCTGAACGTTACGGACGGCCTCGCCTTTGGATCGTCCGCCAATCAGATAGATGTAGCGATCGCGAAACAATCCAACCACAGCGTCATCGACTGGAACTGGAATATCCTTACCGCGATAGTATCGATCCTCAAAGGGCACATAGACATTCAAATCCGAGAGCGTGGTTTCATGGCCGTCGTTATCTAAGATATAGCCGCCGAAGATAAAGACCTGACCGCTGATGGCGACCGCAGAAGCCGCCAGTCGCCCCGCCACCCCGGGCACCGGGCGCTTTTCCGACCATTTGCCCGTTTTCAGGTCCAGCTCATAAGCCCTGGCTGTCACCGCGTCCCATGTCTTCTTCGGGCCCATCCCCATAAAGGAGAACATCTTCTGCCCAACTTCTCCGGAATAAGAGGTTGCCACGGCACTGTCGGAAATGGGAGCCGGCATGGCCGGAAGCTTCAGGTCCGCCGAGCGCAGCCCGCACGGAAAGAAGAGAAGAAGACAGAGGATAATTGTCCAACGCGCGGCATTGACAAATGTGGGAGTGACTTGAAGATTGGGTCTCATTGCCTGAAATGATAGCAGCGCGTGACTGTGGCGCTATAACGGCGAAGAGAAGGATTGCTCACAGCTTATGCCTCGCAGCTCAACGCTTAAACTCGTTTTAGAACCATGTTCCCCTCCGATAGGCCCGATATTCCTCGCCGAACTTCTCTTCCAGCACCTGCGCTTCTTTGCGGGCGCGCAGAAGTTGTATCGGAATCATGACCAAGAAAAACAAGAAGAAGTAAGGCTGCCACAGCATAAGAGCCACGCCAATCAAGATGATCGCGGCGAAAACGTAAATCGGATTTCTTATTTTCGAATAGATTCCGGTTGTGACCAGGACGCGAGCCCTCGGCGCGATGGAGAACGACTGGCCGAGTGTTCGGCGCGCCATAATGACTCCGCTCAACCCGATCACTGCCAGCAGCAGCCCGATCCAGCGCACCGTTCCGTGAGGTCCGGGTCCCCTCATGAAAACGACGGCCACTGCCCACGCCCCCAAAACCAGCGGCGTCCATACTCGCCAAATCGTCCCACGATCCATAACTTATTTCCTATTTTGGCCGGGACTCTCAGTTAAGAAGAAGCGGCGGCGCAATTCCATCACTCTAAAAGTCCTTGCCGCGCGGCCTGGATGAAGTCTGTATACGCGGGGTCCAATCCCGATGCCCGCATCTCCATCGCAATCTGCCCCCGATGATACGCCGAGTGCATAATCACGTGCATCAGCACATCCTCCACCCGGCTCTTCCAAGTCTCACCTTTGCTGTTCGTGTATTCGATGGTCGCTGGCAATCCATCGGGAGCCAGCGTCCCCAGATAGTCACGCCAGGCTCTGGCGACGTCGTCTGCTAGAACAGCGCATTGATCAAGCGACAGACCGGGCCAGACCGCCATACTCTGCGGAACCTTTTGAATCCGCTCCAGCCAAAGGTTCTCGGCTGAGAGGATATGGGCAAGGCGCCCGACAGTCGAGGTTTCTGGCGCGCCCGCAGCCAGAGCCTTCAGGCATTCCTGATTTGCCCAATGGTCGTAAGCAAACAACCGAACAAAGTCTCTCTTATCCATCTCACGCTCCTAGCGGGTCGAGAAAGCCACTGCTGAACAACTGCTGTCAATACTAAATTCCGTATCTCCAGTTAGGAATACTTCCAATCTTCATACAAATTGTGAAGTGGCGACTATGTAACTAACTGAAAAGAGGCGGCGACAAGTTTGGCTCTAGAAATGCGAAACAGGCCCCAAACAGTTTGTGGGATTGCTCCCGTGACCGCAATTTCTTCCAGCCTGAGTTGTCACGGCAGCCAATTCTTAGTAGTTAAGTTCTTGTTTTCATTTAGATAGAGTAAAGATCGCCCGTTTAGTACGGAGGAATTTCATTTTTAGAAGACCGGCTTATTCCATAAGCGGCACGATTGCAACCCAAGAATTCCAGGTCTGAGGAGGCAGTTCATGAGAAGCCTGAAGGTTCGTTCGATCTCTCCCCGCATCGCAACGCTAAGTCTGGTCTTTCTCCTGATAATTTTCCTGGGCAGTGGGCTGCCCGTGTTGGCGCAGTCAACCAACAGCGGAACTGTCGTCGGTGTCGTTACCGACGCGAGCGGCGCGGTAGTAGCGGATGCAGCGGTTACACTGACGGACACCTCCACCAAGAGTGCTCGTACCGTTAACACGAACTCCGCCGGACGATACATTTTCGTGGACGTGAATCCGGGCCACTACACCCTCAGTGTTGCCAAGCAGGGCTTCTCTACCGCCCAAACTTCGGCCGAGGTCAAGGTTGGTACTCAGACCACTTTGAACCTGTCCATGCAAGTCGGCGGCGGCAACACGGTAGTTGAGGTGACCGCCGTCGGCACCGAGCTACAAACCATGAACGCCACGGTCGGCAACACACTTGACTCCAAGGTTCTGGATGCTCTGCCGAGCATCGGGCGTGACGTCAGTACGTTCGTCGAGTTGCAGCCTGGGGTTAGCCCTGAAGGCAGCGTGGCCGGCACGGTGAATGATCAGAGCTTCTTCTCGCTGGACGGCGGCAACAACACTAACGACATGGACGGTAACATGTCGACCTATACTTCAACTTACGCCGGTGACCCGACAGGTGGCATGGCTTCAAATAACGCCTTCTACCTGACACCCAACCCCACCGGTGTGATGCCGACTCCACAGGACAGTATTGAAGAATTTAAGGTCAATACGGCTGGCCAGACCGCTGACTTCAACAGCTCTTCGGGCGCAGAGGTAAAGGTCGTCACTAAGCGCGGCACCAATGCCTGGCACGGGACCGCTTATGAGTATTACCTTGACAACAATTGGTCCACGAACTCGTGGCAGAACAACTTCAACAGCCCCCCAACGCCTGCTCCAGACTTCCACTACAGCCGTTTTGGATTCAATATCGGCGGGCCCATCATTCCCAAGGAAATTCTGGGCGGCAAAACCTACTTCTTTTTCAACTATGAGGGCTTCCGCTTCCCGAACTCTGCGACTATCTACCGCAACGTTCCGTCTCCGGCGCTCGAGCTAGGACTGTTGCAGGACACGACAACGGGAACTTACTACAACTTGAATCCCTATGACGTGGTCTATAACGGAACTACTTATCCGGGAACCGCCTACGATACACGGTCAATTGGTATTGACCCCACGATCCAGACGTTCTGGAATACCTATGAGCCGGCTTCCAATGCTCAATGCAACACCAGCAACAACCTCTGTGATTTCAATGCGCAGGGCTTCGGGAATATCCAAGGCTTCAGCGCGAACGTAAGCCTGCCGACGAAAAGCACGTTCGCTGTCTCCCGCGTCGATCATGACTTTTCGAAGAACTGGCATTTCACGACTAGCTACCGCTACTTCAACCTGAAGGATGCCACCCAGGATCAGGTTGACATCGGCGGCTTCTTCTCCGGTGACACACTAGGAACGCCTGCCTCGGTATCGAGTGATCCGCAACAGGCTTGGTTCTGGGTCGCGGGTTTGACAACCAACATCTCGCCGAACGTGACCAACGACTTCCACTACAGCTTCCTGCGTAACTGGTGGCAGTGGCAGCGCGCGGGTGACGTTCCACAAATAGACGGTCTCGGCGGAGCTTTGGAGATCTTCTCGGGTCAAAGCCACACGCAAGACCTCGGTCCGTACAATGTCAATACGCAGCAATCGCGTACGCGCTTCTGGGATGGACACGATCAGATGATCCGCGATGACGTCTCGTGGCTTAGAGGCAATCACCTCTTCCAGTTCGGTGGTCAGTATCAGCACAACTTCAACTGGCACCAACGAACCGATAACGGCGGCGGTATTAACTACCAACCGGTATACGAACTCGGCCGTGGCACGAGCGGTTCCGGCCTGCAGACTAATACCGATGTTGCGTTCTGTCAGACTGCCGCGATCCCTAACTGCAATGCCTTGGCAGCCGCAGCCCTCGGTATCGTTTCGATTTCGCAGATTGCCTACACCCGTTCCGGCAACGATCTCACATTGAATCCACCGGGGACACCGGCCTTCGACCAGAGCACGATTCCTTATTACAACGTCTATTTCAGCGATTCCTGGCACTTGAAGAAGAGCTTAACCTTCACCTACGGCCTCGGTTGGGCGCTGGAAATGCCGCCAGTCGAAGCGGCTGGAAAGCAGGTTGAGTTTGTCGATGCCAGCGATCAGCCTATTGACACGTTGAGCTACCTTGAGGCTCGTCGCCGCGCTGCCCTCGCCGGCCAGTCATACAACCCTGAAGTTGGTTTCGCTCTCGTTGGTAACACTGGTTCGGGGCTCAAATATCCCTACAACCCGTACTATGGCGAGTTTAGTCCGCGCGTCGCGCTCGCCTGGAACCCTCACTTCTCCACCGACACTTTCATGGGTAAGATGTTTGGCGGCGATGGGTCCGTATTGCGCGGGGGCTACGGCCGGCAATATGGACGTCTCAACGGCGTCGACCTTGTGCTCGTTCCGCTCCTCGGCACCGGTCTCATCCAGCCCGTGCAGTGCTTCGGCAATGCTTCCAATGGTACTTGTGGCACCGCCGGTTCTCAGACTACGATGAGCGCCTTCCGAATCGGCATCGATGGCCTCACGGCTCCATTGCAAACGGATCCATCAATCCAGCCTAGTACGACGCTGGTACAACCGGACTTCCCCGGCTACAACGCGATCGCAGCGGGCGCCGGTGAAGCTCTCGATCCTCACTTCCGTCCGAACGTCGTCGATTCCTTCGATCTGACTTTCCAACGCCAGGTCACGCGGAAAATGACGGTGGAACTCGGGTATATTGGGCGCAGAATTACGCATGAGTACCTCCCTATCAACCTGAATGCTGTCCCGTACATGATGACCATGGGCGGGCAGCAGTTCTCGCAGGCCTATGCCAACGTCGTCACGCAGTACTGCGGCGGCAACGCAGGACTGGCTGGTGGTGGCTGCGCTGCCAATCCTGCCAACGTTACTCCGCAGGCGTTCTTTGAGACTGCGCTGGCGGGCACCGGTTACTGCGCGCCTGGAACCTGTACCGCGCAGGTCGTTGCGAACGAAGGCGGCAACTTTGCTTCTCAGCAGGTTTGGACGCTCTGGAGCGACCTAGATCAGGGCGTCGGCTGCCCCGGCGGCACCGGGACATGCGCGCCTGTGAACGGCAGTACTGGCGGCGCTTTTGCTTTCCCCCGCACCATGATGAACACCCCGATTCCGGGCTCGCCGGTTTTTGGTGGACAAGGCCAGCTCACTTCGGGTGTCGGCATGAACGCCAGTGTCGGCCATGGAAACTACAACGCCTTCTTCACCTCGCTGAAAATGGCAGACTGGAACGGCGTGACCA
>CAWEAB010000027.1:0-349775 GCA_963806745.1 uncultured Acidobacteriaceae bacterium | reverse complement strand
GTTCAGACTCATGATCGGCCCGCCGCCCTGTCCGCCGCACCCGGGGAATGCGAACGAGGCGATATGGGTCGTCCAGTTTTCGTATCCTGTCGCTTTCTCGTACTCGTTCACATACCAGAAGGTGCAATCGTCGACCGGGTCAACCTGCATCGCCGAGTAATCGCCCCAGCGATCGGCGGAGCTTCCACCGCTTTGCGATCCAGAGCCTTCCTGAATGCTGGCCTCGGTTTCCAAAGAGCCTAAGGGATCGGATGGAACACGCCCGGTGAAGCGAATGGCGGGATACAAAGTGCTGCTTGCCACGCTATATCCAACAGCGATATCGCCGCTCTGGTCTTCGGCCATGCTGCTCATCCAGCGATAGCTGGAATCCGGGACGAAGGTTCCTTGCTGGTTGACGGTTACGCTTCCCGCCGGATCGTAAAGCTCGTACCAGCGGTAGGCCACCTGGCTGCCACTGAGCACGGCGTGAGTGACTACGGCGCGATCATGGTCGGCGAAGTGGCGGATGGCGAAACGATACATCAATCGATCGCCAAGCACGTCGAGCGTTTGCGTCGTTCCGGGCTGCGGAACACAACTGCTGAAGCACGCCATGCTGTCGTTGGCGACGCTGATGTTTGTCGGATTGGAGAGCGAAGCGGTGCCGGAGGCGAAGTTAAGAGTGAGCTTGCGCAGGTATAACTCTCCCGGGTTGTTATCGTGCCAGCTCAGGAACAGACCTGGCGTGCCGTCGGCCGGAACGGTAGGTCCATCCATGTCGCCCGGCAGATAACTACTTTCGTTTCCGGGAGCGGTCTTGCAGAGCTGCGCCGCGTTAGCGTTTCCGGCCAGCATCTTGGTGCGATCCAATCCGCAGATGTCAGCCTGGCCGCCGTTGAGGTTGTAGGTCACGAGGTACGCGCTGTTGCTGGCGGTGGCCCAGGTGCTGAGTTTCGGATAGTCGTTCAGCGTCGAGCCGAAGTTGTAGAAGTAAAGGCTGTAGGTGCCAGTTGGATCATTGGTGGTGGAAACCGCAATGCATTCACCATAGCTGCTGACGTAATCCAGGCCGATGCCGGAAATGACCCAGCGATCGGCGGGACGGTCGTAGAGCACGACGGGATCGACGACATAGGTCGTACACAGGCCGCCGATGGGCGCAAACAAAACTGGCAGATTGGTCGGGCCCGTGAGGAGCGTGCCGTTCTTGGTGTAGATGGAGACGGAAGTGTTCACGATTTCGACGAGGTGGTTCGGTCCGACGGCCAGGTTGTTGTCGGGCGGAATCCAGCCGGTCTGCGCGATGCCATCGAAGCTGACCCCTTGTGTCGCGCCGACCTGTGGCAACGCCTCATTTTGAAGCACCGGATCGGGACCTGCGAAGGGCTTGGCATGTTTTGCGAGGGCGCTGCGTTTCGGTTCCGGGGCGATGTGAGTGGGGAACATCGAATAATCGATAGAAAGGTCGCCCAGTCGTTGCGAGACACCGGAGGCGGAAGGATAAGTCACGATTGTTTTTCTGCCGGATGTGGCGAAGGCCAGCGTAGTGAATGCCAGGCCGCATAGCACAAGAGTTCGGATTAATTTCGCTCCACGAACCATAGTTTTTATCCTCATAAAATGACGCTGATTTGTGCGTTGGATCTTGTCCGTAACATCTCGCTGGGGGAATGCGAAAAGAACGCGGTCCTACTAGCGCGTCTAGTTTATTCCTGGATCACCCGGAAGGCACGTGGAAATCCGCGACTGCCGCCTCTTTTATTTGCGCGAGATGAACTGCTTTGCACATGACAATTCGAGGAAAAAAAGGGCGGGACCGAAGTCCCGCCCGTGAATTGAATCTCTGAAGCAGGTTATTTACCGGTTCCTGACAGAGCTACGCTCTGCGGACTGCCAGGTGCGTTGTCGGTGAAGTTCAAGCTGCCGGTGCGGGTGCCCTTCTGCGTCGGAGTGAAATTCACCTTGACGATGCAGCTCTTGCCCGCAGCCAGCGTGCTGCCGCACTTGCTCTTCGAGGTAAAGGATGCCAGCGCGAAATCGCCCGTCGTGGCGATGCTCGAGATGTTCAGCACGGAGGCGCCGGTGTTACTGAGCGTGACTTTCTTCGCCGAGCCGGTGGCACCCACGAGGACTTTGCCCCATGTCAGTGAAGTTGGATTCAGGCTCACAATCGGGCCGCTCGCCGAGATGGTGAGCTGAATGGTCGTGGAACCCGTCAGAGAGCCCGAGGTGCCGCCGATGGTGATTGTCGACGTGCCCGGAGCTGTGCCGGACTGTACCGTCAGCGTAAGTGTGCTGGTGGTGCTCGTCGGATTCGGGCTGAAGCCGGCGGTGACGCCAGTTGGCAGACCGGTGGCATTCAGGGTGACGCTGCCGGTGAATCCGCCAGCCGGAACAACCGTAATGGTGCTTGTGCCCTGTGCCCCGGGCGCGATGGTGAGGGAGTTCGGATTGGCCGTCAGACTGAAGGACGGTCCTACCGGCCGAGTCAACGCATTGATCAGAGCGGCTCCGTTCGGGCTGCCCCAGCCAGTTGCCAGATCGTAGCCAGTCGTGGCGGAATAGCCGTTGCTGCCACTGGTGATGTCGTGGAAGTCGGTGGTATAGCTTCCGCTTAAGCCGATGCGTAGAGCGCCGGGTTGATGAAGCCGAGCGGCGGATTGCCGGCGACCTCTCCCTGTTGATTGGCCAGCGCCAGGTAGCCGGCCCACATGGGAGCGGCGAAGCTGGTTCCACCGTAGGAATTGGCTGAGCAGGTGGTCTGATCGGCGCAAACGTAGAAGCTGAAATTGGAGTTGGCCGAAACGTCGGGACCGTTGCGCAGAGTTTGCGAACACTTCGAGCAACCGGCAGCGGCGGCGACCTGCCACGAGGGAATCGGAATCTTGTTCGGCGAAATGCCGCCGCCGCTATCGGTCCAGGCGGTTTCCGACTTCCACGGGCCGCCCGCGCTTTGCGTAACCAAATCCGTTCCGCCAACGGAGACCAGATTGGCATCGTCAGCGGGCCAGATGGAACCGCTTTGCTGCCAGTCATGACTATCTCCGGCTGCGTCGAACAAGTTCTGTCCCTGCGCAGCAAATTCCTGGAAGATGGGATCGAGCGTCTTGGGATCGGCTGGGTTCCAGTACCAGGAGCAGCTCAACTGCGCGTTCAGCGGATTGGCGGTAGCCATCGCGTTGAAGATGGGAGTTTCGGTATTTCCGATGTACATGACCAGGCTGGCGAGATTCGGCGCCATGCCGAGAGCTTGCGTCATGTCGAGAGTTTGTTCGGTGTCATCGCAGCTCGGTTCCACGCAGCTGGTCTTTGCGCCGCCCACGGAGAACAGCGTGATCGGAACATTGAGGGTCTGGTGGACGTTCGCGTAGTAAGTGTTCAAGTCGGCTAAATCGGTGCCCAGCAGTTCGAACAAGCCGAGGGTCTGGCCTGCGCCGTTGAGTGATCCGGTGCCGTAGTAGGCGGCGCGCATGTCGCTGCCAAGAAAGGATGCGCCCGGGCCGGAGCCAATCGAGGCATTGGATTTAGCTTCCCCGTTTGCGCGCTTCAAAGCGGGACGCGGGATGGAGTAGTTCTCCAGTCCATCCACGTGCCAGAGCTGGAAGGGCAGATCGACCGAGGGCTCGCGATCGGGAGCGTAGAAAGTGCGGTCTTCCGTGGGGTGCTGATAGACGCCAAGTTGCACGTGGAAGGCTTTCTCGATGTTGGCCACGCTGCCCTTCATCGAAATGACCATGCGGTTGCGGGCCTGATCGCCCACGATCTGGAAGCCGTTCTCTTTCGCGAAGCGGACGACAGCGTCATAGTCTTCCTGGCTCGGGCCAAAACGCGCGGTGAATTCCTCGACGGTAAGGAAATGCCGATAGGACGAACTGGAGGGATCGTAGAGTTCCTGGAGGAAATTTTCGAGTTCGGGCTGATGGCGAAGGTTTAGCATCACGTCGAGTTGAAGGGTTTTGGTGGAGGGAAGGCGGCCGAGCGATTGCGCCTCTCCGCTGACGACTACATCGCGGGTGTGGCGGGTTAACAGCGATGTCGATTGTGCCTGCGCGATGATGCTGGCGACTGACAGAATCGCGACGACAGTAAGCGAGAGGACACTTACTCTTCGGATCATGAAATCTCCTTTTTATTTATTGGTGGCAACCGCCGGGGGAAGTCTTTTTCTGGTCGAGCGTGAGACCAGAAACCACAGAGCGGGTCTGCTGCGCGAGTGTACATCGGAATCGCCGCGCGCGGTAGAGTGAAAGGGTTTGCAGCTTATCATGCACAAACTATAGGGAATCGTAGTACGGGGCAGAGTTGCCTCGTCGGAGAAGCCTTGGCCAGAGCGGATTCTGCGGGCCTCCCAGCGAATGTGTGGAACGCGAATCGCGGTCACGCTTTTGGGATCAATAAAAACCCCGATCCTCGCGGATCGGGGTTAGTGAATACTAAATGATCTGGCTGACTAATACGTACGCGTCGTAAACAGTTGCCGGTAGCCCAGCGTCTCGACGTCCTTGAATAGCGGCGTTCCGGGCGGCAGGCCATAGGGCGTGGTGAAGTCCGGGTCGAAATAGTAGTCACGGGGGTGTGGTGGCTGATACACCGAGTAAGTGCAGCACTTGAACGCCCCGGTGTTATAGGTGTTGTAGAACATTTCCACCATCGAGCCTCCGTAATGCATCGTGGAGGGGGTATCCTGCCAGTCTTCCAGGAAACGCAGGAAGTTGCCTACTCCTCCGTCGGTACCCTCGGGATAGTTGTTATTGTCCGACTCCCATGATGGGTGGGGCCAGGTCAGAGTCTTTCCGGCAGCGACGGCCGCGCGATAGTACGTGTTCGCGGAGGCCGCCCGGTTATAGGGAGGATTACCGCTAGCACTCGCGGGCTGCGAGGGCGGAAGAACCATGCTGGCCGTGTCGCTCCATGCGTTGGAGAGGAAAGTCACCGTGTCGGCAACGATTGAGGCCGGAGAATGCAACGGTGAAGTCATGTCCGGGCCGGGAATGCCGTTGGCTTCGTTCTTGAAGAAAGTATCGTTGGCGTTGCTGTTGTAGTCGCCCTGGATGTACACCGGATTCTCCGAGGCCACCGTGAATCCGCCATAGTAGTTGACACTGTTAACGACTACAGGAACGGGGCTGATCGGCAGATTGCCCAGCGAGCCATCGACCAGTTTCAAAACGTGGCGCGCTCCGCTCACCCAGTTCTTGCGTCCGGTGGTGCCGCATGAGGTGATGCGCGGATTGTAGGGATTGTCCGGAGCCGCGGCTGTGGTCTGCTGATTTAGATTGTGAGTGCTGTCGTTCCACTGGCCTAATCCCAGGTTCGCCGTGCCGAAGCTGTCCAGGTAGCCATTCCCATTGGCGTCCTCGGCGGTATCCAGTGTTCCGTTGGGAGTATTCGAGGAACTGCTGGGGTTGATCACGTCCTCAAATCCCGAGTCCCCGGATTTTTGCGCTGTACCTGTGGGGGTCATGGGTGGATGCGGATTCAGCAACATTCCCCGCCGATCCGAAAAATACAGTACGTAGCCGTTCTGCTGAACATAGTCCACGCTGGTGCCGCTGGAGCCGATCGTGCCCTTCAGCCATGCTGCCAGGTTGCCCACATCGATTTCGACGGCATTCATCACCCCGAGGGTCGTGCAGGTGTCGTCCGACTGGTGAGTCGTGACATCCCGCGGCTCGCCTTCGCGGGCATCGTAGAAGTTGATGGGATACCAGTTGTATTGAGTCAGGCTCTGCGGTGTCGCGGAGGCTTGAGGGCTTACAACCGGGGTTGTAGGGGTGAGGCCGAACGCCCAGTCCGCATAGCTTCCCGTGGCCGCTACCTGCGGCAGATCCGCGATTAGCTCCGGCACGTGGCCGCTCCATGCGGTGCATTTCGTGCTGGACCCGCTTCCCGTTGTCGCCGTGCAAACCGGGGCAGTGCCGGTAGTACTAACCGTCCCGGAACCATCGCGGTCCGCCGGTTGCTGGAGCAGGATGATCGCGTGCGGAGTGACCGGGTTCGTGCCCGGGGAGGTTGGTGGCGTCAGACCGCGCGCAAATCCCAGTTGCAGCCATTCATTGGTGACTGGGTGCCAGACGCCCGAAGAGTCAATGTATTCCACCCGCAGATAGCCATCGATCAGGCTCCACGATGTCGTAGACCCAGAGCTATAGTTTGTCAGGCCGACGGGGTTCGGGGGCGCGAAATATGGGTATGCGGGCGCCGAGGGGCAACCCGTAGGGTCGACAACACCTGTCCCCAGGGGGTAGGTATTGGGCGGACAAAGACCCGTTTGCAACGCGGGCGCGCCGCTGGGCGGCGCCTGGTAGTCGGGAGCATTGACCGCTCCTGCGGCCGTGGGCGTGGGGTTCGCAGGCTGAAGTCCCTGAAGCGTGGGCGACGGATTTGGGTACTAACCGTTCCGGAAGCGTCACGGTCTGCCGGTTCCTGAAACAGGATGATCGCGTTCGGAGTGACCGGGTTCGTGCCCGGGGACGTTGGTGGTTGCACGCCGCGCGCAAATCCCAGTTGCAGCCATTCATTGGTGACAGGGTGCCAGACGCCCGAAGAGTCAATGTATTCCACCCGCAGATAGCCATCGATCAGGCTCCACGATGTCGTAGACCCAGAGCTATAGTTTGTCAGGCCGACGGGGTTCGGGGGCGCGAAATATGGGTATGCGGGCGCCGAGGGGCAGCCGGTAGGGTCGACAACACCTGTCCCCAGGGGGTAGGTATTGGGCGGACAAAGACCCGTTTGCAATGCGGGTGCGCCGCTGGGCGGCACCTGGTAGTCGGGAGCATTGACCGCTCCAACTGCAAAGGGCGAGGGGTTAGCAGGCTGAAGTCCCTGGAGCGTGAGCGACGGATTATTCCATATATAAGGTCCGAACGGCCAGTCCATGGTGCACGAAGCCGAAGTGGTGCATTGCGACGAAGTCGGAATTACGTTTGACGCGGCGGCGAAGTACAGGTTAAAGGTGTTACCGCTCCCCGGCGTCCCGAAGGTCGTTGAGAAGTTGCCCGAGGGTATCGTGACTCCCCATTGATTCGTGGCGATGGCGGTCGAATTGCCTGCCTCTGCCTGCGCCTGTGCCGCCGACAGGTTTGCCAGCCGCACGTTGTTCACATCCGATGCTCCACCCGGCAAGTCCGCCGGGTCGTCACTCAGCAGCACGCGAATCTGCGCCATGTTGTATTCACGCGACTGAGCGAGAGAGGTCGAGTCGGCCACGCCTGCCGTTGGGCGGCGAATCAATTCGTAATCGTGAACGCTTCCCGAAACAAACGGCAAGGAGAGCAGTTTGGCGCCCGTCCCGATCTGCCCGGAAGTTTTATTGCCGTAGTCTCCGTTGATGAGCTCATGGTTCACATTCGAGGAAAACGTATTGAATGCTGAGTTATAGCTCGAAGCATAGCTGGCGATATTAAAGGCAGTGTTAAAGCTCGAGGCAGGGGGAGCTCCGCCCATCCCAGAGACGCTGCCGGTTCCGGAAAGGAGCACGCAAGTACCAGATACAGCACCGGGATATGTACAATCACCTTCGGCAGTCGGAATGTACACGTCGCCGTCGTCGCTGACGGAACTGGCCGACACGCCGTTCGGGAGATTGGCGGTGACAACGTTCCCGAACGCCTCAAGTTTGTTGTGAAAAGTCAGCTTGTAGTTGTGCGCGACGCCGAGGTAAAGATCGCCGTTGGCGTGCAGGCGCCCCGCAAAATCGATGGTTGGATTGTTGAAGAAAGAGCAATCGGCTTCGCAAAATACTCCAAACTGAAATACCGGAATCAGCGCCACCTGCGCGCTCCGTGTCATGCTCACCTGCTGCCCGCCCAGCATGGCCGCCGTGGCTTGCAAGTTTACCGGGATGACCTGCGCATACAGATTGGCTTCCGGCCCGCCACTGATCTGTCCCCACACTGGTTTGGGCAGAACCGAGGGGCACGGATAGCCGACTTGTCCCGGCGTTACCTGGTAGTCGGTCCAAGTGACTCCCACCATCGCCGGTTCGTTGGAAGCCGAACCACCGGTGGCCGGTCCTCCGGCACTGCAGATGTCGGCTGCCGTGGGCGATTGCGCGTTCTGGAACACCGCAGCCAGGTCGGAAGACATCTTTTCGATGCCACCCTCGGCAGCGTGGTAGGCAAGGTTATTCTGCAGATCGGTTCCGCCCACCTTGCCTTCGGTGTTGACCATCATCAACAGACCGATCGCGATCCCTGAGAGCAGCAGCATTATCAGCAGGGCCGCAACCAGCGTGAATCCCTGGCTGCCCCGTTGCGCCATTTTCGTGCCCTGAGTTCTCATGCGATGAATTCCCATATTTTCGCTCCACATCGACTTTGTCCCTTCACCCGCCCTCACCCTTAGTTGTTATAAGTATTGATGTAGGTCAGGTTCCGTGCACTTACTGATGTCTGCAAATCCATACTTTGAAAGCCCTTATTCTGTCCGAATTGAGAGCCCTTCTGAGAGGCATCGATCGCCATGTTCAGAATGTTGATCTTGGTGATCTGGTTCGGAAGAAGGCCGTTCGAAGCGGTATCATTGGCATCGCCGGAGCCCGGGTTCGGTTGGTTCACCGCCGGCGTCCCGGTGGAAGCGTTGAAAAGGTCATAGCTGAACTTCAAGTAGGCAATGTTCTCCGCCACCGGCATGGGGGTGTGCCCACTGATTTGCCGCATCAGCCGCGACGTAAGCGGCATGGCGGCGTTACAGGGCTGAATGGCTCCGGTTGTGTCTACGCAATCGATGTAATAAGTGATCACCATAAGGCGGCACGGCCCAGTGCCGCCGCAGGGTGCCGGTGAGGGGGATCCGGCATTCCCCACCGCGGCGGTGTTCAGTCCGCCGCCATTGGGTGTCTGGTTCATCTTTAGCGCATCGCTGTTAGCGAACGGAACAATGTAAGTGGTATTTCCATTCGCGTCCGTGCCGGTTGTGACCGCGCCGGTAACTTCGCCAATGATTGTGTGGCCACCCAGTGTCATCAACACAAGATCGCCCGCCGTGAGCCCCGCCGCCGCGTCGTTTACGTGTTGCGGCGTTGTCGCGTTGCTGGGCAAACAGCCGGCCCAGGGTGTGGCTCCCGAGGGCTGCGAGAAAGTCACTACACCCTTGGCAGTAACGGTGGGGATGTAGCAATTCAAATAGAAGGTGGAGTCCGTGTACACCGATGTGACCACATCAGTGGCGCCCGAAGTGGTATTGAGCGTCTGCCCCTTGCCATATCCCGTAATCAGCCCGTACAGATATGGCGTTCCACCCTGTATCGGATAGGTTCCGGCTACATAGGCATCGCCCGTCCCGGTGATATAGCACGTGCCCGTCTGATCGCAGCCATACTGGGGAGTGCGTTCCGGAGGGCAGGGCGATCGCCGCGCCGTTGACCAAGCCCGCGCCCGCCAGACTAAGATCCTTCGTCAACATGTTCGAGGCGGCCCGAAAGTCCTGCTGCATCTCGGCGCGCTGTCCGACCAGCCAGGTGGCGCCCAGACTCTTGGTGTACATCTGCACCGAGGCGGCCAACACGATCGACCCCAAGGCCATGGAGACCATCATCTCCATCAGGCTGAATCCACGCTCGCGTGTTGTTCGACGATTGCTCATGCCACCCCTCATTTATTGAACTGTGAAATGTAGGAATTCACGACGTACGATTTCTGCTGAGTCTGGGGGGTCGAATACTGTATGGTGATGGTCACATTACGAATCGAAGTGATAACCGCGCCGTCTGGTCGTACAGCGGCGCGATGGCGATGGTGCGCTGGTAGCCGGTCAGAGGAATCGAGATATCGTCGGCGGTCCCAAAAACACCATCCGGCCCCGGATCCACCAGTGTTTGCCGGAGGCCGGAGGTTAGATCGTCCGCTGTCCCATAGATTCCGTCCGCTCCCGCCGCGTAGAGTGGTTGCGCCCCGACCAGAAAAATGCCGCAACTGGAGGCACCGCTGACGGGGCAGTTGGGGAGCCAATGTTGTTGATCTGATCCCAGTTGATTTGCGTAGTATTGCGCGCGGTGACGATGCTTTCGTACTGCTCATCGGCCAGTTGTTTGGCGATCATGTCCTGCTGCGAGGTTTGCGTAGAGGCCATGGCGAGCCCGAACACGCCCAGAAGGCTGACCAATCCAATCGTGAGCACCACCATCGAGATCATGACTTCGATCAGCGAGAAGCCGGACTGTGCGGTCCTTGTAGGGCGAGAGAAGCGCGCGTAATTGTTTTGAACAGTTAGTTTCGCACCCATTGGTACCCCCCTCCGCTCTTGTTGTACAAGCGCCATCCACGGACGCGCCCGGTGCCACCCCAGAGGGTCACAGCCCGGAAGCTGAGCAGATCAGTGCCGCGAGCCAGGTAAACTACGCCGCCGCTCCAATAATTCATACCCGAACAATTGCCGGCGCCCGTGCTGTTCTGGGACGAGCCATCGGGGCAGAAGTAGGCGACGGTCTGTCCGGAGACAGTTGTCGACGGAGCGGGATAGCCGAAATCGATGGCCGCCGTTCCATTGCCATAGCCATCGGGAGCCGGCGACCGAGCCCAGCGCCGATTGCACCTGAAATGTGACATCGATGTGGCAGCTGGTAAGTCGCGGTAGGCAATGTAGCCCTGGAAACTTGTATTCGTAGGGGCGACCACGATGGTGTTCGGAACCGAGGCGTTAGAAAATGTGACCGAATAAGACGTACGCTGCGAAATCGCGTTGTCCCGTGCCAGCCGCAGAGCCGCGATGGTGGTGTTGTACGCGTTGGTGACGTGCTGCGTGTTCATCACCGGAACCAGGCTGATGACCGCAAATGTGCTCACCGTCAAAGTGATTGCCAGCACGGTCGCAATTTCCAGCAAACTGAAGCCGCTAGCCGTGCTGTGCCGATTTCGAAAAGCAATGGTTGATCGCATGTGGCGGCGCCTGTTTTGCAAATCTCCGACGCAACTCCGGAAGGTCCCCACGGATCTCCTCGGAATACACAGTCGTGTAAGTCGATGTTAGGAACATGCGGTGGTAACGTCAAAGTACCGGGGTACACCGGCCATTCGGACAATGGCCGTTAGTAAGTAATGAGGGATGAGGTTACGGAATGGGTAGACCTACGAAATTCGGGCCTCGCGGCTTCGCGGCAAGCTTCTTCGACCAGGCGACCAAAATTGGGTTTCATTGCTCGACCTCGCGGCTGAAGACTCGCGATTTTCCTCGAGCGATGCATTCGCCTGCCGGCCCTATGTATACTGCCAGTACGAATTTTGTTTGATGCGGCGCGTGGGGCGTCCGGAAGGAAAACAGGCAGGAAATTCTAGCAATGAATTCTGCAATCCGCACGCGCGAACTGCGCAAAGTTTACAACTCACCGCCACCGGCGGCGGCAGGGGGCGCGCCTCCGGGCATGGGCAAGAAAGGCAAGGGTCCCAAGCCCGAGATCAAGGCGCTCGACGGCATCGATCTCGATGTTCCGCCCGGCCAGATTTTCGGTCTGCTCGGCCCGAACGGGGCGGGGAAGTCGACTACGGTCGGAATTCTGACGACGCGCGTGCGCCCGACCAGCGGCACGGCCTGGATCGGCGAACATGACGTCTGGCGTGACCAGACGGCCGCCAAGCGCCAGATCGGCGTGGTAGCGCAGCGGCCGAATCTGGATTTTTCGCTGACTGCCCGCGAGATTCTCACCTTTCATGGCGCCTACTTCGGACTCAGTTCGCACGAGCGCTCGGAACGCGCAAAAACTCTGCTCGACCGCTTTAAGCTGACCGACCGCGCCGATCAGCTTGTCCGCGGATTTTCCGGCGGGATGATGCAGCGCATGTCCATCGCGCGCGCCATGATGCACGATCCGCAAGTTCTTTTTCTCGACGAGCCAAGCGTCGGGCTCGATCCGCAGACCCGGTTGCTGCTCTGGGAGATCATTCGCGAATACAACCAGAAGGGTCGCACCATTCTGCTGACCACGCACAACATGGAAGAAGCCGACGCGCTCTGCGAACAACTCGCGATCATCGATCATGGCAGGATCATCGCGCAGGGAACGCCCGCGGAATTGAAGACTTCGATTCCCGGCGGATATTTGCTGCGCGTGCGCTTCGGATCGGTGCCGCCCGCGCTGCTCGACAAACTTAAAACACTGGCCAGCGTGACCGAAGTGCGCGCCTCGGGCGAAAACGGCGTCGATATTTACGCCGGGCGCGGCGGTTCGCTGATTCCCGAGATCGTGAATGCGGCGTCCGCTCTTGGCGCGGAATTGTCCGATGTCCACATCTCCGAGCCCAGCCTGGAAAATCTGTTTCTCCATCACACCGGCAGGAGCCTGCGCGAATGAACTGGAAGGCATTTTTTGCATTGCTCGGGCGCGACGCCCACGTAGCTCGGCGCAATATTCTCCCGCTCATCCTGCAAACATTTTTGCAGCCGCTGTTGTTCGTCTTTATCTTCGGGCGCGTGATGGTGGGCAGTGGCTACATGCCGGCTGCCTACAAGAGTCTGCTGCTGCCGGGGATTATGGCCATCAGCATGGTGTTCACGGGCGTGTGGGCGGTGGCCATGCCGCTGATCGCCGAATTTCAATTCACGCGCGAGATCGAAGACCGCCTGCTGGCACCGATCGATATTTCATGGGTCGCGGTCGAAAAAGTTGTTTTCGGATTATTTCAGGCGCTGATCGCGGGATTGACCGTGATTCCGCTGGCCTGGATTATCTTGCGTCCGGGCCTGGAGTTGCACATTGCCAATCCGGCGCTCTTTCTCTTCATGGCGCTGCTGGTTGCGGGCTTCTCGTCGTGCGGCGGGCTGGCCCTCGGCTGTAGCGTGAATCAGCAGCATATCGGGCTGATGTTCAGCATGGTGATGACGCCCATGATTTTCTTCGGCTGCACGTACTATCCGTGGAGCGCATTGAAGACGTTCCCGATCCTGGCCAGGCTGGTGCTGATTAATCCGCTGGTTTACGCCAGTGAAGGCTTGCGCGCGACTCTGGTGCCGCAGTTTCCGCATCTGTGGCTGCCGGGGATTCTGGTGGCTTTAAGTTTCTTTGACATTCTGCTGCTCTTTGTTGGCCTGCGCCAGTTCCGCAATAAAGCGGTGAGCTGACAAACGCCGATCGCAATTTCTTTGGCGCATCCCCTTCAGATCGCTTCATACTGCTTCACGCTCCCTCCATGGACTTCACCTGCGTTTGCCCGCAGAATCAGGCACATGTTGTTCAAGTCCGACGGAGGTGATTCAATGACGACATCCAAATCTTCCAGCCCACGCAAAAACCTGGCAGTTCTCACGATGTCATTCGCGATGATGTTCGGCACCTTGATGGTGCAGGCCCACGGGCAGGAGTGCGATCCGTCCTGGTTCAATCCATGGGCCCAGTCGAGCGCGGAAGCGTCTCATGCTTCGCAAGCGAAAGCCGCTAAGACTCAGCATTCGCAACACCAGGCGAAAGTGAAATATGCTTCGGCCTCGCAGACCGCGAAAGCTCATAACAAGAGCAGCGCGAAGCGGCCGTCGTAGGCATTCGGCGAGTGCAATCTGGCGATCGGCTTTGGCTTGCCGCCCGAGATCTCTTACTTTTTCGTCGAAAACTTCGTCCAGGGAAACGCGTCCATGTCGCGGAGCACGCCCTTGCTCCCAGCCGAACTCGGGGTGCTCTTTGATCTGAGCGTCGGCCTTGAAGTTCATTCCGCAGGCGTGGCCGGCATGCGCGGCGAACGACATATGCGCCACCATGGCGGCGTCCGCAACTTTGTTCTGGACCGCTCCCGCGTTGCCATAGGGCGGCTGCCAGGGCGCCGAGCCGCGCGGCGAGAGATCGATGTGGCCGTCGAGCGTGCGCTCGTCGGCCTCTTCCTTTTTAGTGAAAGTATCGTAGTGGTCGGCCATGAAGCGCTCTGCGGCGCTGACGTCGATCTTGCCTTTGTTCTCGGCCATGAGTTGCTCCCAGCGCACGTGGCGGGCGTTGGCGCTCAGGCTCATGTCGTTCGGATTAAAGTCGGTTTCCTCGTGGATCAGATTTTCGTTGACCGGAAAATTTGAGCCGACGAAATAGCCGTCTGTTTTCTTTTCCAGCGTGACATTCTTGAGGCCGAGTTCGAGGCTGGCGATTTCGTTGGTCTTGATGTCGGCGAGCAGCCAGTTGTTGGCGTAGCCGCCGTTGTTCCCGTCTTTCATGATGCGGGCGAAGTCGTCGATCGACTTGGCGTACTGCGCCGCTTTGCGGGCGCGCACGAATTCGGGAATGCCATTCGGATCGTAGCCGCTGAAATGGCCAATGGTAGTTTCGGTGATAACGATGCCGGCAGCATTCACCACGAAATCGTCGCCACTATGAATGAAGCCCGGCAGCCCGTCCATCAGCATGCGCTGACCTTGGGCGGGAACGATGTCGAAGACGATCGTCCAGCGCGCGCCGTCGAGGTAGTCGGTCCAGTTGTTGTGGGCGATGACAATCTTGCCATTTTTTGTATAGCTGCCCGTGGCCACAAAAGCGCTGCAATGCTCAGGCGCGACCAGCGAGGCCGCATTCTGGAGCGCATGCTGTTTGTTGTATTCCTTGACGTAATACTCCCACTCCATCGATGCGTTCAGCGCGACCACGTCCCAGACGTCGAGCTTTACGCCTTGGGCATTGGCGCCGTCGACGATGCCTTGCAACTCCTCGCGGTATTCAGGCTCGATGCGCGGCCACATCATGGTGCGCGCGGCGTCACGGAAGAACTGCCAGTCCTTCTTGTTGTCGCGCGTCATCTCCAGTGTGAAGACCTTGAGCATGTCGTCGATTTCAGCGGACAGCAGGTAGCCGTTCTGGAAGCCAATTTCGGAGGGCGTGCCTTCCAGGCGCACGTAGGTCCAGCCATTTTTCACGGGTGCGCGGAAGGAGCCTTTAAGGCGTGAATCGGCGGATTGTTTAGCCAGCGACGGCAGAGCCAGCGACAGGGCGGCAAGAGCGATCAGCAACACGCGCCACTTTTGTAGATCTTCGGATCATTGGTCCCCCACGACTGGCGGTATTTTAGCAAAGGACAGGAGCGACGATGCGCCGCGGCCACTGCTATTGCGACACTACCTGCGTAACTTTCCCCGAACTGGGCTTGTGGAAGGCATCGCCCGGATAGTTGGCCTTGATCGTGAAGCTCCCCACTGCGGAGAATGAGGTCGTCAGCATCGGCAGCGCCGTTCTTCGTCGCGCTGCTGCCGAGCAGAACCGAGCCGTGATAGAACGACACGGTTTCGCCGTCGGGAATCGAGGACGCGGACGTCATCGTCGCGGTCAACGTGACCGGTTGGCCAACCAGCGAAGGATTTGGCGAGGAAGTGAGAGTGGTCGTGGTCTTGAGCAGAGAACTGTTGAGAAGGACGGCCACGATTCCGTTGCAATTGGATTTCGTCGTGCAATAATTCGCCGTCACGATGTCGGGCTTGCGGTCGCCGTTGAAGTCGCCGGTGACCACGGACGGTCGCATCGTTGCCGCCGGAACTATAGAGGAGCGGCGTCTGGAAGGTGCCGTCGCCATTGCCCGCGAGCAAGGCGATTCCACCTTTTGTGCAGCTCGAGCTCGTCTTGCAGATATTGTCGACAACAAGGTCGGGAATGCCGTCACCGTTCATGTCTACGACCGCCACGGAACTGGCTCCATAGCCATTGCTGCTGTAGGTCACCGGCGGTTTGAACGTGCCGTCGCCTTTGCCGCGCAAGCATTCCGACCACGCCATCCACACAATTATTGCTGTCGCCGCATAAACTGACGGCAACCAGATCAGGTTGCCCGTCGCCATTGACATCGGCGATCGCGACCGACAATGCCGAGTATCCGCCCGAGCTGTAGCTGTAGGCCGACTTGCAGCGTGCCGTTGCCGTTGCCGAGCAGCACAGCCACTCCGCCATTTGTGCAATTCGATTTGCTGAAGCACTGGTTGATTACCACAACATCCGCGAAGCCGTCTTCGTTCAAGTCACGCGCAGCAACGAACACAGCATTCTGCCCACCAGAGCTGTAAGTAACCGCGCCTTGGAACGTGCCATTGCCGTTGCCGAGAAGAACGCTTACGCCCCCGTTGTTGCAGGAACTGGCACTCAGGCACCCATCGGCAATGATGAGATCGGGGTGGCCATCGTGGTTGAGGTCCGCGACAGTCACCGAATTCGCGCCATAACCAGCTAGATAGGCAACCGCGGGACGGAATGTGCCGTTGCCATTTCCCAGCAGGACGCTGACGGCGCCATCCGAGCAATTAGCCGCACTGATGCACTGATTGGCGGTGATCAAGTCGAGATAGCCATCGCCATTGACGTCGGCGATAGCAATAGATGAGGCGGCTGTACCGCCCGAGTTGTAAGTCACCGGCGATTGGAATGTTCCGTCGCCATTGCCGACCAACACGCTGATCACCCCCCCGGTGCCGCAGTTACTTCCGCCGGTTTCAGCCTGGCATGAGTTGGCCACGGCCAGATCCGGCTTGCCATCGCCATTCAAATCTCCGACCGCCACTGCGGAGGCGTAGTCTGCGCCCGTGCCGTAAATCACGGGGCGCGCAAACGTGGCGGACCTGGCGATCACGGCGGCCTGCTGAAGGTCAGAGTAAAGGTGAGAGTGAAGATCAATGGCTCTCTGGCCGCCATCGACCTGTGTGCCAGCCGATGCAGCAAGGCACGCGATCGAGCAAAAGGCGGCAGTGACGGCACGATCGAAGCGGCGAGGGGAGTCGCAAGGCATAAGCGCTCTAAGACAGCAAGTATTCAGTGAAACAATCAACGTACTGTGATCAGAAAGATCTCAGTCAATAAGTCGGAAGCGCCTCAGCTATCTGCTCAGTTCCCATCTTATGAAACTGAAATCAGACTGAACCACCGGCGCGACGCCTGCCCATGCGCCGGAATCGCGGTTCCGCTTGAAGTGACGTTAGAACCCCACAACGGTATTCGGTGTTGACGAGCAACCCACGCCAGTTACAGGGTATGGCTGCAAGGCCGAATACGAATTCCGAAGATTGTACTCGAAAGTTCGCGCTGAGGTCATATCACTTTTTTGTGAGTTCCTTGTCAGAGCTGTTCGACTTGCTCCTGCTTGGCTTTGATCTCGATGCCTTCATGCTTGATATCGAGGCGCAGCCGGTTGTAAATGCTCATGTACTGGTTCGCGATCCAAACCAAGGCGAAGAGCCCAACCAGGTAACCGCGCCATCCCGGGTAAAGCAACTGGTAACGGGTAATAACCAGGAAGAAGATCGTGACGTAGTGACTGAAGCAGTATTCGCACGTGAACAAATAGAAGAATTTCCGGCGGGCAAAAGAGCGCGACTCGTGGCATTGCCGCAGGCAGTATTCGCGCGGCTCCCGGAAGACTTCTTCGTGAGTCGAGGTCCAGGAGATGCAGGCGATCGGGATGGCCAGGATGAGGAGCCAGACGAATTGCAGGGCGACGGATTGGATCATAAGGGTTGGATCATAAGGCGGCGTTTTCCGCCCCGTGGGCGCGCTCGCACTTAGAGAGAGAATCGACTGATAAGGTTGGATTGTGGTGACGGCGATTGTGGCGAAAAGATTGTGGCGGCCAGGAAGTAAAGATGATGGAGAACCAATGTATCGCTATCCCCGATGGCTGTCGGGGAACTGGCTGCACTTACCCTCAGTGCCCCTGCGCCAGTTGCGGAGTCTTTTCGCCTAACGTGAAGTTCACGGTTATAGTCTCGTGGGCTGGAACCGTGACCTTTTTGCTCCAAAGCACGGGCGCCGAGAACATGGGGCGCTTGACGCGCGTCTGCGTCATCACGTCATAGAGCGCGCTCTCTCCAACCATCCGCCACCCCTCATGCCAGGCCACGATTTCATAATCGCCGGGAGGAACTTCGGTCAGTTCGAAATTGCCCTCATCATCGGTGACCGCATAGTAAGGGTTGGTGGCGACCATCATCTCCGCGTTCATCCAAACGTGGCCCGCGTTGCAACGCAGATCGACCACGCCCTCACGTGTCATGGGGCGGCTGATCTCCTGCCCCGCGTTCACAAAGGGCAGGTTGTAATCGGCGCTGCCCGACATATGCACGGTATGCAGAAGCGGGTCGCTGCTCTTGACCGTGAGCGTGCCCTGCTGCGGCACGAGGAGAATGTGCGGCTCATATCGACAGCTCTTTTGGTTGAGAAAGCGCCGCGGCGCGGGCAGGTCCATCGCCTTTCCCGCACTGACATTCTTAAGGAAGACGACCGTATTCGCCACACCGCCATCCGCCGACACCAGCAGGCGTTCCAGGTCACGGTGTTTCTGCCCCAGCGGGTCGCAGACTTGCGCATCCTTGTTGATCTCGGAAACGAAAAGATGCGGCATCGCTCCCTGCCACTTGACCGTGCCCTTGATCGTGCCACCGTTCGCTACCGCGATGACCTGGTACGAGGAGGTTTGGGCGGAGCAGAATTGGGCGCAGAACAGCGCGGCCAGCACCGCAAAAGAGCGTGGCAGAACGCGAGCGAGCTTCATAGGTCTTCCCTAAAAAAAGAGATTGCGCTGGAGGAGAAGAAGAACGCAGTTTTGCGGCCCCCACGGCCGCAACTTCCTGGCATAGCATCACGCCGAATGTGACCCGTGCGGCAAATGACTCTGGTGCAAGCACCTAACGGTGCGGCGACAGTTGTGTGGAATACGGACGATGAATAACGAAGATCAAATAAGGGGAGATTAAACGGGCGATGGAGAAGGGAATTGCCTGCTACCAGCCTCGCCCCTGTCCGGAACTCGCCACGATCTGGCGGAGCCACTCCGGCGCCTCGCCACGCGCCCGGCCATTCTTGGCGGCGCGTAAAGCTGCCTGCTGTTCCGCCAATGTCGTCCCAATGGCGAAGGAAAAATCCGCGCCCTCGACGGTCTGGATTCGGCCGTCGGCATAGACTTCGAATCCCTGCCTGAACATTCGCCTCGCCGCAGAAAGCTTGTTCTCCAACTCCTCGCGAGACTGCCCTCGGCACAAAAATTCATCTTCGTGGCTGTGGTAGGCGTCAAGGCCAACGCTGAGGAGAATCTTGGCGAGGCGGCGCAAAAGCATGTCGCCTGCGATGCGCCCGTAAACGTCATTAAAAATCTTGATGAAGTCGACATCAAGCACCGCGACAAATGGACTGGCCGGCGCCTCCTCAAATGCCTGACGGTTGGGCAGTCCCGTAAGCGCCGAGATCAGCACGACCCGCCGGGTGGGTTCGGCAATCTGCTGCGCCGGTTGAATGTTGCGATGAATCGAGATCGTGGCCTTCGCCTCTTCCAGAGTCGAAGAGATTCCGCTCTCCACCATGAAGGCGGCAAGAAAAGCCGGAGAGCGCGAGATGCCAAACATGCAGTGGACCAGAATCCGCCGCTGCTCCTTAGTCTGCTGCTCAAGAAAGCGAACCGCTTCCCGAACATGTCCCGGTGAGATGAGCCCGGTGTCCGGCGCCGGAATCCACTTGTAGGCTCTCCCTGCGTGCTCGGCCGACTGATCGCGTCCGGGAGGCTGATAGGCGTCGGCGCCACGCACGTTGAGGATGGCAGTAATCTGCTCCGGATTGCGACGAATCAGTTCGTCAGCGTCTTTCTGTCCGCCAAGCCACAGGTTGTGGATGATATGGTCCATCAATATCTGGATGCGAGGTCAAAATCCCGAGCGACAGCGTTGTACGTAGAGTCGTCTCCCAATATAGGTAATGACTAGACTAAGCAAGCGCAGGAGCCCTGGGAATGGCTCCGATGGGCCGCTGGGCAAGTCCTTTTCACGCTATAAGATGGGCTTATGCTCCGCAGAGAGGAAGAAAGGGAGGAACACGACTCGGAAGATAATGGTGGGCCCGGAGCGATTCGAACGCCCGACCCCTTCGTTCGTAGCGAAGTGCTCTATCCAACTGAGCTACGGGCCCCGCAATTAATTGTACTATGAAGCGCTTGAGGAAAATCTTCCCGCCTGCAACTGCGGCTTCCCGCATCGCCATGGCGTTGTGCCATTATAACGGAAACGGATTCGTTTCGTGCCGGACTTGAAGCGTTTCCTGATTGGTTGGGTGAGCCGCGCGATCGAACTTGTCCATGGCCCGCTCTCCGCGTAGGCGGTGAAAAAACGCTCGTTCACGGAAGACTCGCGACCAGAACCTCCGTCCCGATTTCCCAGTCGAAATTGCGTAGGATGAAAAACCATTTCGCCTCACTTGGGGCCTCAGGCGTACCTTCTGGCAGTATGAGGAATGCCACGGCCACAAACTCCAGGCGAGTAAAGTTTTCCGGACAAGGCGCAAAAGATACCTGCTTCCGCGTTCTCCGTGTGAGCGCCTGCAACGTCTTACGATTGGCAGTTTAACTGCTTCTCTTTAGGGCAGACGAAGTGGCGCGCAACGGGGCATCTCGGAAAATACTTCGGCCAGAGGTCTTTCCGAATGCCCCTTTGCAATTCCGGGTTCTCTTTAGGGTTCTCTCGGTAAATGGTTTGTAAGGCACTCCGCTCTGATCTCTGGCAGCCCTCCCCCGGGAATGCACGATCCAACTGACGGGGACGGAGCGGGGTGCTGTTGTTCTCCCGCCAAAGCTAACAGCCCTTTGCTCGAAGCCCAAAGCTCAAATCATGCCAGCACCAGTTGCTCCCGCACATCGATTCCAGCCTGCCGCAGAAGTTTCGCCACGGCCTCGGCCTTGAGCCGCGACGCGTCATAGTTCACCCGCACGGTGCGCTCTTTTTCGTTGAACTTTACGCACTGGATGCCATATACCTCGCGCACGGTATCGATGGCACGCAGTTCGTTCTCGCCGGGAGTAGTCTGGTAGCGGAAGGCGGCTTCGAGATAGGTCATGGCAGGTCTCCTGATTTACTCCGTTAAGGAACAGTGCGGCTCGCCGAATCTCTGAACAATTACTTTAAATTAGCAATGGCGCTTGATTACAGAGGCCAAGATTCGAGATCGCTCTTTGAGTATCTAATAAGGACAGGATTTCTCCAAGAGCAACCTTTATGAAACGGGTCATGGCTCCATTGATTTGCTGTGACCAGGACCGGGGACATTGAGAAGATGAGCGTGGAACAGCCGGGCGCAGCCGTCGACCCCGTATGCGGCATGAAGGTGGATCGATCCACCGCACGCTTCAAGTCCAATTACGCCGGGCAGGAGTATTTCTTTTGCTGCGCCGGCTGCATGACAAAATTTCAGGCGAATCCCGCCGGAGTGCTGGCCGCGCCGCCCAAGCCCATGGGCTCCGGCCTGGTTGGGATCGGTTCGGCGTCCGGTGGAACTGGAACGAAGCCGGCGCGGGCGGCGGATTAGTGTCGATCGGCGCGCCAGTCGCCCCGAGGGCAGCGGGCGCTCATACCATTCCCCACCACGGCCCCCGCTCCCGCCGGACGCGACGCTCACGCAGACGACCGCGCCTACGTCTGCCCCATGTGCCCCGAAGTCCGCCAGATCGGCCCTGGCCCCTGTCCCAAATGCGGCATGGCTCTCGATCCCGAGTCGCCCGTCCTCGACTCGACCAAGACCGAATACACCTGCCCGATGCATCCCGAGATCGTCCGCAACGGAGCCCGGCAGTTGCCCCATCTGCGGCATGGCCCTGGAGCCTCGCACCGTCGCCGTCGCCCAGGAAGAAAATCCTGAACTCCGCGACATGACGCGTCGCTTCTGGATCGCCACTGCCCTTACCGCTCCGCTCCTCGCCGTTGCCATGGGCAGCATGATCTGGCCCAGCGCGCACTTCGGCGGCGACCTCGCCTTCGACTTCGGCGGCCTGCACCTCCACGCCACCGCCGGCTCCATCCTGCGCTGGCTCGAATTGATTCTCGCCACGCCTGTCGTCCTCTGGTGCGGCTGGCCATTCTTCCAGCGCGGCTGGACCTCGATCGTCAACCGCAGCACCAACATGTTCACGCTGATCGCGATGGGCACCGGCGTGGCGTATCTATTCAGCGTCGTCGCCACCGTCTTCCCGCAAATTTTCCCGGCATCTTTCGAATCTTCCTCGCGCATGCTCATGTCGACGAAGGGCGAGCCCGACGTTTATTTCGAAGCCGCCGCCGCCATCGTCACCCTGGTTCTGCTCGGACAGGTTCTCGAACTCCGCGCCCGCAGCCGCACTTCCAGCGCCATCCGCGCTCTCCTCGACCTTAGCCCCAAGATGGCGCGCGTGATCGCGCCCGATGGATCGGAACGCGACATTTCTCTTGCGCAAGTGAAAGCGGGAGACAAGCTGCGCGTTCGCCCCGGCGAAAAAGTTCCGGTGGATGGCGTCGTCCTCGACGGCGCCAGCGCAGTAGACGAATCCATGATCACCGGCGAATCCATGCCGGTCGAGAAGAAAGCGGGCGACCACGTAATCGGCGCAACCGTCAACGGCACCGGCGCTCTGGTCATGCAGGCCGAGCGCGTCGGCAGCGAAACCATGCTCGCCCAGATCGTCAAGCTGGTCAGCCAGGCCCAGCGCACCCGCGCTCCCATTCAGCGCCTCGCCGACCGCGTCGCCGGATGGTTCGTACCCGCCGTCATCGCCATCGCTGTCATCACCTTCATCGCATGGGCCGCCTTCGGCCCCGAGCCCCGCTTCGCCCACGCCATCGTCAACGCCGTCGCCGTCCTCATCATCGCCTGCCCCTGCGCCCTCGGACTCGCCACGCCCATGGCCATCATGGTCGGCACCGGACGCGCCGCCCACGCCGGCGTCCTCATCAAGAACGCCGAAGCGCTCGAGACATTGGAAAAGGTCGACACCATCGTCTTCGACAAGACCGGCACGCTGACGGAAGGGAAGCCGAGGGTGGTCGGCGTTCCAGGCTGCCAATGAACGGACTTCGCAGATGACGATCTGCTTCGGCTTGCCGCCAGCCTGGAGCGGCCAGCGAACATCCGATTGGGGTCGGCGATTGTGGCCGCGGCGACGGACGAGCGGAAATCACTCTCGACAGAGCCGCAGAAATTTGAGTCTCATCACTGGCAAAGGCGTGCAAGGCATCGTGGAAGGAAGGTCTGTGGCCGTCGGCAATGCCACATTAATGAGAACTGGAGTCTTGCGGGCAAAGCCCTGCCTCAGCCGACGGCCAGGACGGCAACCATCTTCGTGGCGCTCGACGGCAGTATCGCCGGTTGGATTGACGTCGCCGATCCTCTGAAGTCTTCGCTCGAAGGCCTCAATTCGACGAACTGAAAAAAGAGGCGTTGGCAAAGTCACCATGCTCACCGGCGATCAGCCGCTACACCGCGTCACAGGTCGCGCGCAAACTTGGCATCGAGAATTTCGAAGCCGAAGTTCTGCCCGGCCAGAAAGCCGAGATCGTCAGCGAACTCCAGAAGCAGGGCCGAGTCGTCGCCATGGCCGGCGACGGCATCAACGACGCTCCTGCCCTCGCTCAGGCCGATGTCGGTATCGCCATGGGCACCGGCACCGACATCGCCATGGAGAGCGGCGGCATCACTCTGCTGAAAGGCGACCTCGAAGGCATCCTGCGCGCCCGCAAGCTCAGCCAGGCCACCATGCGCAACATCCGGCAGAATTTGTTCTTCGCCTTTATCTATAACTCGATCGGAGTCCCCATCGCCGCGGGCGTGCTCTATCCGTTCTTCGGACTGCTGCTGAGCCCCATTCTGGCAGCGGCCGCCATGAGCTTCAGTTCAGTCTCGGTAATTACGAATTCGCTGCGCCTGCGAAACGTAAAACTCTAAACGAGTAGCGCCGGCATCCTGCCGGCTGTCCCCACCGCGTCTCGCCCTCGGCAGCCACGTCCAGCAGCGGCTAGTTGCTTGCTCCCGCGCCATGTTTCTGCTTGCACACTTTGCAATCGGTAGGCGGCTCCGAGTTATCCACGCGATGCTTCACCGGCTTCACCGTCCGCAGGTAGGCGAAGATCGCCTTCAGGTCGTCATCGGTGAGGTTCTTGTAGACGGAAATCGGCATCACGGCGCTCAACTTGCGCGCGCGTACCGAACCGGTGCGCATTACTTCCAGGAAAAGCGCCTCGTCGTAGTAGGAAATGCCCGAAGCATCGGGCGTAATGTTTGCGCTTGCGAGAGTCGGCCATGGTCCTGAAAAGATCTCCCCGCCCGCAAAGTCGAGCCCGGGAACACTCTGCCCTTTGATCTCCGGAGTGTGGCAATCAATGCAGCCGGCGAGATTGACGAGATGTGCTCCGCGTCGCACCGGATCGGAGGAATTTTCGTCAGCGACCGGCGACAGGACCGGCTCCGGAACGCTGCGGATCAGATATTTGACCGGAAAGATAATTTCGCTCTTCGGCAACTCATGCCGCACCGCGGGCAGCGAGCGTAGATAGACGACGACCGATGCGAGGTCCTCGTCCGACATCGCGCGGTAGTGCTCGTACGGCATGATAGGAAACAGCGCGCGCCCGTCGTGCCCGACGCCTTCGCGGATGGCGCGGGCAAGTTGATCGTCGCTCCAGTTGCCGGCGCCGGTGGCCGCGTCGGGGGTCAAATTGGGCGCGACGATTCTTCCCGGCAAACCGCCGTAGGGCAACTCCTCTCCGGCGCCTTCCATGCCGGCGACGATCGGATCTCCCGCAGCGTTCCACTGATGTGGCGAATGGCAGTAGAGGCAGCCGCTAAGAGCGGTAGCGATATAACGTCCGCGCTCCAGGCGCTGCGGCGTGCGCTCAAAGTTGCGGCTCGTGAGCGTGCGCGCTTTTGGTCCAATGAACGGACGCCATCCGATCGTAAAAGTGATCGCAATCGCCGCCAGCAGGACCAGGGCAGTCATTCCTGCAAACAGTAATTTTCCAGTTTTCCCCATGAGTGTGCTCCCCGCCGGACACCCGGCCGGCGCATTTGTACAATTTGTACACCGTTCAGCCGCAAAATTTGAGGGGATTTACAACTTGCTCAGGTAGTCAATAATCTCCGGACTAGTCCACTCGACCGGCCCAATAAACTTCCGCCGGATCACGCCCTGCCGATCGATGACGTAGGTCTCCGGCCATCCAAACGTCCCATAAAGCGTACTCGCTTTCTTCGCTTCGTCCCGCACCGTCACCATGTTGACGCTGTAGTCTTTCAAGAATTTGTGATATGCCGCATCGTCCGCGTCGATGCTCACCGCCAGTACCACCACTCCCTTGTCTTTCATGAGCGAGGTCATCCGCACCATGGCCGGCGTCTCCTCGATGCACGGCGGGCACCACGTTGCCCAGAAATTCAACACCACTATTTTCCCCCGATATTGGCTGAGCGTGACGGAGTGGTCGGAGTCCTGCACCGTGAAATCAGGCGCGTTCGAGCCAATGCGAGCGGGATGGTTACTGCTGTAGCAGCCGAAGAGGAATCCAAGCAGCGCGGCCAGCAATCCAAGGCGAAGGGCGAAGGCGGTTTGTTTCACCCATTTATAATAGCGAAAGTCAGAAGGTTCTTTCAGCGGACAGCGTCGTCCGCCAGCCCCATGCCGCAGCCGCCGCCAACGCAACAATCCGACAATGGGACCCCGGAGGTCTCCATCATCCTTCCCGCTCGCAATGAGGAGGCGAGTCTCGCGGACTGCCTGCAATCGCTCGTGAGCCAGGATGGCGTGAGCTACGAAATCATCGTGGTCGATGACGGCTCGACCGATCGCACGCGCGAGATTGCTGAAAGCTTCAAAAGCGTGCGAGTGCTCGCAGCGCCGCCCTTGCCGCCGGGATGGACCGGAAAGAACAACGCGGTGATTGCCGGAGCGGCTGCGGCCCGCGGATCGTGGCTGCTTTTCACCGACGCGGATACCGTGCATGTCTCGGGCTCGCTGGCCCGCGCCGCTGGCCGAGGCAAGAGAACACGGCGCCGACATGCTGTCCTATTCGCCCGAACAGATTGCAGTCACCTTCTGGGAGATGGCGGTGTTGCCCGTGGTGTTCGCGGAATTGGCTTGCGAATACCCGCCGAAAATAGTTTCCGACCCGGCGTCGCCCATCGCGGCCGCCAACGGCCAATACATTCTGATTCGGCCGCGAGGCCTACGAAGCGGTAGGCGGACACCGCGCCATCGCTGACGATCTGCTCGAAGACGTTGCGCTGGCGCAAGCCGTGAAGCGCTCCGGCCGCAAGCTGCGCTTCCGCTACGCCGCCGACGCCGTCCGCACCCGCATGTACCGCAACTTTTGCCAACTCCGCGAGGGCTGGACGAAAAATCTCGCGCTGCTGTTTCCCGCCGGCATGACTCGCCCTGGTCGCTCGTGCGGGGGTTCGCCGTGGGCAGCGCTGCTTTGCCCGTTGGTCGTCGCCTGCTCGCTGTGGCGGAGCGCGTTGAGTCGCTCAAGCCGTGCGCAGCTTGGTTTCTGGATCGCTCGCCTCTCCATGCCGATTGGTTGTGGACCTCCTTCGTGGCCCTGCTGAGTTCTGCTCTGCGGATGCGATTCGTCGCGCCAATTTCGCATGCGACATGGACTTGCTCGGCGCTCGTTGCGGATTCCCGATGTTTGCCTACCTCCTGCTGCGCTCGAGGGCCCACGCAGAAGCGGTAATGTATCATGGAAAGGCCGCATGTACGCGACTAGCCGAATGCACCGAGACAGCGGCTCAACGTAGCAAGCAAAGAACTGAGCAACCGACAACTGAGAACTGTTTTAATGGTCTATCTCACTCGCAAAGCCGAATTCTCCGCCTCGCACTACTACCACAACCCGGCCTTCACGCCGGAGGAGAACGCGCGCCTCTTTGGCAAATGCAACAACCCCAACGGCCACGGCCACAACTACACGCTCGAAGTCACGGTGAAGGGCGCGGTCGATCCGCGCTCCGGCTTCGTCGTCGATCTGAAGCAGCTTAAGGACATCATGAACCGGGAAGTGCTCGACGCCCTCGACCATCGCTTCCTGAATAAAGAGGTGCCGGAGTTCCTGACGCGCATTCCCACGACCGAGAATATCGCCATCGCCATCTGGCAGCGACTCGCGCCCAAGCTGAAGTCGGCGCAACTGCATCGGGTGCGGGTGTACGAGACGCCCGATCTGTTCGTCGATTTCTATGGCGAAGAGGCCCACGGAGCCGCATGAAGGCCCACCTCACCCGCCGCTACATGTTCTCCGCCTCCCACCGCCTGCACAGCGATGAGATGTCCGAGGCCGAGAACCAGGCCACCTACGGCAAATGCAATAATCCGTACGGACATGGGCATAATTACAATATTGAAGTGACAGTGAGCGGTCCGGTCGACGAAGATACAGGCATGGTTTGCAATCTGGTGGACCTGGATGGCTTTGTGCAGCGCGAAATACTGGAGCGTTTCGACCATCAGAATCTGAATCTGCTTCCCGAATTTGCGCAGGCCGTCCCGACCACCGAAAATCTTTGCATCTCGATCTACGAAATAGTGAAACGCGGCTTCGATAAAGCTCATCTAGAGAAGGTACGCATTGAAGAAACGATGATGAACTCGTTCGAATACGCAGGAGAAGATGGTCGTTAGTCGCCGGTAGTTAGTCATTTGCGCGTGAGCTTCGCCCACCGACCAACGATGAACTACGAACGGCAACGACAGATCCTATGAAATCCACAACCGAACCGACCTCCCTCACCAGCGCGAGCTTTGAAGAACTCGTGCGCGAAATGATCGTCCGCCTCGGCGAAGACCCGGAACGCGAAGGCCTCGAGCGCACCCCGGCGCGCGTCCACAAAGCCATGCAGTATCTCACCAAGGGCTATCAGGAAGATCCCGAAGCCCTCCTCCGCGATGCGCTTTTCACGGTCGACTTACGATGAGATGGTGATCGTGAAAGACATCGAAATGTTCAGCCTCTGCGAGCACCACATGCTGCCGTTCTTCGGCAAGGTGCACGTCGCCTACATCCCGAACGGCAAGGTGATCGGGCTGAGCAAGATCCCGCGCCTGATCGAGGTCTTCGCCCGCCGCCTCCAGATTCAGGAGCGGCTGACGACCCAGATCGCCGAGACGATTCAGAAGACGATCGAACCGCAGGGCGTTGGCGTCGTCATCGAGGCGCGCCACCTCTGCATGATGATGCGCGGCATCGAGAAGCAGCATTCGTCGGCGGTCACCTCGTCGATGCTCGGATGCTTCCGCAACGAAGAAGAGACGCGCACGGAGTTCCTGTCGCTGATCCGCCAGCGCACGAACTCCGCGTAGACCAGACCGTTCCGGACTAGATAGGTTCTCCGAAGCGAGTGCTCAGATCGCGAGGGCGACTCCTCCTGACGTCTGCGCGTTTGCGATGTTAGGGACGGCGCGGATGAACCTCTGGCGAAGGCTATCCATCTGCGCTACGCTTACCCAACGTGAAAACAAAACCATCTTCGCTCGAAAAATCGCCTCGCCGCTCGTCACCGGCGCCAACCGCGGTATCGGATTCGAAATCGCCGCGGCTCTGGCCCGCGAGGGCTGTGATCTCGTCATCACCGCGCGCGACGCCAAGTCTCTGGCGCAGACCGCGCGCCAGATCGAGAAGCTGGGCGTGCATGTACTCGCCCAGATTTGTGACATCCGCGATCCTGCCTCGGTGGATTATCTTTTCGGACTGGTCCGCCGCTTGCGCCGGCCTCTCGATTTCCTGATCAACAATGCCGGCATCGCTCACCCGGCCCGCAATGTCAGCGATCTGCCATATCCAATTTGGCGTGACGTGATCGAAACCAATCTCACCGGCACGTTCTTGATGACCCAGGCGGGACTCGCCATTATGAAGAAGGGAAGCGTCATCGTGAACAATCTCTCGGTCGCGGCCGAACGCGTTTTCCCCGGATCGGCGGCCTACTGCGCCTCCAAGCACGGCGCGCTCGGCTTTACCGACACGCTGCGTGAGGAACTCCGAGAGAAAGGCATCCGCGTGATCGCTCTGCTCCCCGGCGCAACCGATACTGACATCTGGAACACCATGTGGCCGAAGGCGCCGAGGAAGAAAATGATGTCGGCCGCGACGGTAGCCCAAGCGGCAGTCAACGCCCTCATGCTGCCGCCCGACAGCGTGATAGAAAAAATTGTGATTCGTCCTCCGGGCGGCACGCTGTAGACCGGGCACTCAATCGGCGGGAAGCATCCACGATGCTTTGGGCATCTAATCAGACGAGATTCAAGGCCATGTCATTCCTCGAATATTTCAAGTCATTGAGGCCCGAGCAGCGGCTGGCGTGGCTGGTTGCAGTAGGAGCCGACGCGTTGCAAATTTTCGCGTTCCCGCTGTTCGCTGAAGGCGGCGCTTCGCCCGCCGATTCCGCTCTCGACCTGATCGTAGCCTTCGCGCTGATCCGCTTGCTCGGATGGCATTGGGCCTTCCTGCCGTCGCTGGCTGCCGAACTGATCCCCGGCGCCGACCTCTTTCCTACCTGGACCGCCGCAGTCTGGTTCGTCACGCGCAGACAAGTCCGCGAAGGCGAAGTGGAGATTCTTCCCCCTGGGCCGGCGCCCGAACCAAGCCGTTAACTTTCAGTCTGCGGAGTCTTAGGGGTTTCACGGAACTGAGAACCAGTAACTGGCAACTTCTTCACCACGTCCCGTACCGATACCGTCCCCGCCGTTCCGGAAAGATTTTCACCATCAGTATGCCCGCGACGAATCCTCCAACATGCGCCCAGAACGCAATTCCTCCCGAGGCCGCTGTCGCTTCCGCCGAGTTCACCGTTCCGCTCAGGAAGTTGATCAGGAACCAGTAGCCGAGCATGAGCCAAGCCGGAACGTGAAACAGAAAAATGGGCGGAAACCAGACCAGCACCCGCGCTCGCGGATAAAGGATGAAGTAGGCACCCATCACTCCCGCAATCGCCCCGCTGGCCCCGATGATCGGCACCCGCGAACTCAGCGTTCAGCAAAACATGAGTAACCGCCGCGGCGCATCCGCTGAGCAGGTAGAACACGAGGTAGGGGAAGTGCCCGAGATAGTCCTCGACGTTGTCGCCGAAGATCCACAGGAAGAGCATATTGCCCGCGACGTGCAAGAATGAAGCGTGCAGAAACATCGAAGTGAAGACGGGCAGGATCGCCGTGGCCAGCGGGTCATGGGAATGGCCCGTGACCACCGCGAGTGCGTGTCGTGGCACCACGCCAAACTGGAAGGCAAAGGCCTGGAAGGCGCGCGTGTTCAGACCCACCGAAATTTCCCACAAAAAAACCAGCACGTTCAGCCCGATCAGAAAATAGTTGATGAAAGGCGTCGAGAAGCTCGGCTGATCGTCACGAAGAGGAATCATTTAGGATTGGTTGATTTAGTAATTTTGTAATTGGGTAATTTAAGAGCGGCCATGTGCACTGCGGGTTCCCGTTCGCTTTCGCCTGATTTTCCAATTACCCAATTACCAAATTACCAAATTACTCAATTTCATGAACGGCGTTCTCATCATCGATAAGCCGCAAGGCCTCACCTCGCACGACGTGGTCAACCGAGTGCGCCGCATTCTCGGCGAGCGCGCGGTCGGCCACCTCGGGACCCTCGATCCCGCAGCCACGGGCGTTCTGCCGCTGGTCATCGGCTCCTTCACTCGTCTGGCCCAGTTCTATGCGCATTCGGAGAAGACGTACGAGGGCGTGATTCGCTTCGGCTTCTCCACTGATACCTACGATGCCGACGGCGAGCCAACGTCTCCCGCCCAAAATGTCACGCTCGATCGCGCCGAGATCGAGACCCTGGCCACACAATTCCAGGGAAAAATCGAACAGCTCCCGCCGCCATTTTCAGCCAAGAAAGTTGGCGGTGTCCGCGCTTACAAACTTGCCCGCAAACAGCAGGAGGTTCCGCTCCACCCGGTACCGGTGGAGATCAAGGAATTTGCCATTCTCGACGTCGCAGTTGACCGCGTCACATTCCGCGCCCATGTCGGCTCCGGCACCTATTTGCGGTCGATAGCGCACGACCTCGGAAAGAAGCTTGGCTGCGGCGCCCATCTCGCCGCTCTCCGTCGCACCGCAGTCGCCGAATTTGTGATTGAAGACGCGCATCGCTTGGAGGACCTCGAACTCGCGATGCCGCAAAAGCATTCCCACCAAGACGCCCAACCCGCGCTCGAGTCCCTCTTCGTGCATCCGCGCAAGCTGGCGCCGCAACTGCCCTGCGTAACGGCCACCGAGGAGAATGTCGCCATGATCCGAACCGGCCGCGCCGTGAACCTGCCCGAGATGTCGCGGGCTCCGCTGGTAAAGGTTTTTTACGGGCAACGCGAACTGATCGCCATTGCCACTCGCATCGCCGGCACTCTCTTTCACGCCGGCATCGTACTGGCGGGTGCGGCCCAGTCGTCCTCATGGCGGGAGCCGGTGCGAACCACGGATTGACAATGGTCGCTTTTCGGCACCATCGACCGAACTTTTAACCCGGTTGTAACAACCCTTTGTTAGCCTCAAAGCGGAATGGCAAATCCAGCTCTGCCCCGACCGCGTTTTGAGGCTCCTGAGCCGGAGCGAGGACCGAAAGCTATCCCGAAATCTGAAACCACTACGGCGCCGTTGTTGCAGGGGAAGGTGAGTGAAATCCCCGACGCTCTATTTGCCGGAGCGATGCGCTTTTGCGGCTTGGCCGTGGTCGGGCTCCTGGGCCTCATCGTTTATCAGCTTCTGGTTGGCTCCCAGCTCTCCTGGCACGCCTTTGGCTGGAAGTTCTTTGGCACCCAGGATTGGAATCCGGTTGAAGACCAATACGGCGCGCTCCCGTTTATTTACGGCACCCTTGTTTCCTCGCTACTCTCCCTGATCATCGCGGTTCCCTTGGCAGTCGGTGTAGCCGTTTTTATTACGGAGATGTGCCCGGTCGGCTTGCGCGGCGCTCTCTCCTTCACCACGGAGTTGCTGGCTGCCATCCCCAGCGTGGTCTATGGCCTGTGGGCGATTTTTGTGCTGGTGCCGGTGCTGCGCGCCTACGTGCAGCCGTTTCTCGCCAAGACTCTTGGCTGGACCACGCTGTTCTCCGGCCCGCCGTACGGCATCGGAATGCTCGCTGCCGGAATCATTCTCGCCATCATGATCATTCCCATCATCTCCTCGATCACCCGCGAGGTGCTGACCGTCGTTCCGCAGCATCAGCGCGAAGCCGTGCTGGCACTCGGTGCCACGCGCTGGGAGATGATTCGAGTCGGCGTGCTGCGCAACGCGCGCGCCGGAATTGTCGGCGCCATTATCCTTGGTCTCGGTCGCGCTCTCGGAGAAACCATGGCTGTCACCATGGTGATCGGCAACCGTCCCGAGATCGCCAAATCGCTCTTTGCTCCGGGATATACCATGGCCAGCGTTTTGGCGAACGAATTCAGCGAGGCGACCGGCGACCTCTATCTTTCCGCGCTTATCGAAATCGGATTGGCGCTTTTCCTGGTGACGATCGTGGTGAACGCGCTCGCACGCCTGATGGTGTGGAGCGTAACCCGCGGCCAGCCCGCGCGCGGCGTAGTGTAGAGCATAGGTTAAAGAGAAGGTCTAGACACTAGGCATGGCAGAGATGATCGCAAATTCGACACTGATAGAGATCCCGCCCATCAGTTGGCACCGTCGCGCCATGGATCATCTGATGACCGGTGTCGCGGTGCTCACAGTGATCCTGGTCCTGGCGCCACTGTTCGCTATCTTCGCGTATCTGGTCTACAAGGGCATTGGCTCGATCAACATCTCTTTCCTCACGCAGACTCCGAAACCGGTAGGCGAGGCGGGTGGCGGCATGGCGAACGCCATCGTCGGTTCCGCGCTCATTCTAGGAATCGCCAGCTTCATGGGCGTGCCCTTCGGAATCGGCGCCGGCATCTTCCTCTCCGAGTACGGACGCAACCGCTACGGTGACGCGGTGCGCTTCGTCTCCGACGTTCTCAATGGCGTGCCGTCTATCGTGATTGGCATCGTCGCCTATGGCCTGGTTGTCATTCGGCAAAAGCATTTCTCCGCGCTGGCGGGCGGCGTCGCCCTGGCCATCATGATGGTGCCGACCATCGCCCGCACCACCGAACAGATGCTGCTCCTCGTGCCCCAGGCGATTCGCGAGGCAGCCTATGGCCTCGGCGTTTCCCGTTGGCGCACCACGCTTTCCATCACCCTCCGCACGGCGACTTCCGGTGTCATTACCGGTGTCATGCTGGCCTTCGCGCGTGTCGCCGGAGAGACGGCGCCGCTGTTATTCACGGCCTTCGGCAATCAGTTCTGGAGTGTGAAAGTCAACCAGCCCACTGCCGCGCTGTCACTACAAATTTATACATACGCGCTCTCGCCCTTCGATGACTGGCATCGGCAGGCGTGGGCGGGTTCATTTGTCCTCATCGTGCTAATCGTCGGCGCGGTCGCGGCCGTTCGCCTGGTCGTGCGCCGCGGAACCTTGGCGGGAGCCTAGAATTATGGGAGTCGGAATCACAGTCGAGCGCCTGAACGCCTTCTATGGCAAGACCCAGGCATTATTCGATATCAACATCACGGTGCAGGCCAATCATGCCACCGCGCTGATCGGTCCTTCGGGTTGCGGAAAATCGACCTTCATCCGCTGCCTCAACCGCATGCATGAGACGCTTCCCGAAGCGCGTGTCGAGGGCACCGTGCGGATCGGTGAGTTCAGCGTCTATAACGGAACCTCGGCCACCCAGTTGCGCCGCCGCGTCGGCATGGTATTTCAAAAGCCAAATCCTTTCCCCACGATGTCGATCTATGACAACGTCGCGGCTGGCCTCAAGCTGAACGGATTTCGCAGCCGCAAGAAACTCGACGAGGTCGTCGAAAAATCGCTGCGCAGCGCGGCCCTCTTCGAGGAAGTGAAGGACTCCCTGCACAAGAAATCAGGCGCCGGCCTCTCCGGCGGCCAGCAGCAACGGCTCTGCATCGCGCGGGCGCTGGCGGTCCAACCGGAGGTCCTGTTGATGGACGAGCCCTGCTCGGCCCTCGACCCGATCTCCACCGGCAAGATTGAAGAGCTGATTTTTCAGCTAAAAGAGCAATACACCATCGTCATTGTGACGCATAATATGCAACAGGCAGCCCGCGTCGCCGAGTTTACGGGATTCTTTCTCCTCGGCAAGATGATCGAGTTTGACAAGACGGAGAAGGTGTTTACCAATCCCTCCGACAAGCGAACCGAAGATTACGTCACCGGTAGATTCGGATAGAAACGGTTTTGGCTGACACGTTTTTTCAGCCAGCGAAATCGAAACGCTTTTGGGTGGCGCAGCGCCTAAACGCTGCGATGAAACATAGTCAGGCAAGCGGTTTACCTGTAGTGGCTTCACGGAGCAAACAATAAATGGTGCGAACCCGTTTTCAACAACAGATGGAAGAGCTTCGCGAGAAGCTGCTCCGCATGGGCGGTATGGCGGAACTGGCGGTCGACCGCGCATGCCAGGCGTACACCGAGCGCGATCTGCACCGCTGCCAGCTCGTCCTCGAAAACGAGAGCCTGATCAACGCCGCTGAGCGCGAGATCGACGAAATGGCCTTCGATATTCTGGCCACCCAGCAGCCGGCCGCCGTCGACCTGCGCTTCATCCTCGCCGTCACCAAGATTAATGCCGACCTGGAACGCGTGGGCGATCAGGCCGTCAACATCGCCGAGCGCGTCATGGACATGATCGAACTGCCGGCCGTCGAATTGCCGGTCGATATCGGCCGCATGGCCACCGCCGTCAGCGCCATGGTCCGCCGTTCACTTGAATCTTTTGTAGAGGGCAAGGCCGAACTCGCCCAGGCCGTCCTCGAAATGGATCACGTTGTCGACCGCATGCGCGACGAGGCCTTCATCGTGCTCGTGCGCAGTATGAACGAACAGCCGCAAAGCACGCAGCAAGCGCTCGATGCGCTGCTCGTTGCCCGTAACCTTGAGCGCGTCGCCGATCACGCCACCAACATCTCCGAGGACGTGATTTTCTGGGTGCTGGGCGCCGACGTTCGCCACCACGCCCAGGCAGCGGCCAGCGCGCAAGCTGATGCCCAGCGCACAGAATCCACCGGCACCTGATTCGCTTGGGCCCGTTGTCGCGAGTAAGTTCAACGCTCGCCGACTTCTGGCTTTTGTCTTATCTCTGCCGCCGCTGATACGACACCGCCGGATCGAAAAAGTTCGCGGGCAGCGCAATTCCCGACGCTCTGAGTTTGTCTTCAAACCTCGGCCGGACACCGGTTGCCGTGAAGGTCCCCATCACACGGCCTTCTGGAGAAATTCCCAGCTTCTCGAACACAAACACATCCTGCATTAGGACGACGTCGCCTTCCATTCCGGTGATCTCGCTGATGTGCGTCACACGCCGCGTGCCATCGTTGAAACGGGCGACCTGTAGCACCAGCGTCACCGCGGAGACGATCTGTTTGCGAATTGCTCTCTCGGGCAAATTCAGGTTCGCCATCTGGACCATTGTCTCCAGGCGCGCGACCGCATCTCGCGGGCTGTTGGCATGGACGGTGGTCAGCGAACCGTCGTGGCCGGTGTTCATGGCCTGCAACATGTCCAGCGTTTCTTCGCCGCGTACCTCGCCCACGATGATGCGATTGGGCCGCATGCGCAAGCTGTTGATCACCAGTTGGCGTTGTTTGACGCCGCCTTTTCCGTCCGCATCGGCCGGACGGCATTCGAGTCGCACCACGTGCCGTTGCTTCAGCTGCAACTCCGCGGCGTCTTCAATCGTGACGATCCGTTCCTTCTCTGAGATGTAGCCAGAGAGCACGTTCAGCAACGTAGTCTTTCCCGCACCGGTGCCTCCGGAGACCACGATGTTGATGCGAGCTCTTACGGCGCCGCGCAACAACTCCAGCATGGGTTGGCTCAGCATCTGGCTGGTCAGCAGATCCTGTTCGGTAACCCGGATATGACCGAAGCGCCGGATGGAAAGATGGGGACCATCGACCGCCAGCGGAGGAATGATGACGTTTACACGCGACCCGTCGGCTAGGCGAGCGTCCACCATGGGCGATGATGCGTCCACCCGCCGCCCGACCGCGGCAACGATCTTATCGATGATCTGCATCAGGTGGGTATTGTCCTTGAACACGACACCTGTCTCTTCCAACACGCCCGCGCGCTCGACGTACACATCTTTGGCGCCGTTTACCAGAATGTCGCTGACGCTTGGATCCTGGAGCAGCGGTTCCAGCGGGCCGAGGCGGAATACCTCGCCCAGAATCTCTAACGAGAGTCGCTCCCTCTCCTGAGAGCTAAGGGGCGTCTTCGAATTCGACAGCAGTTCCTGAATATCCGCGTAAACTTGCCGCTGCGCCGTTCGTCACCTGGCGTCGCTATTTTTTCAAGATCCATGCGCATCAATAGTTCGCGATGGATTCCGATTTTCAGGTCTGGTAAGTGCGGAAGTCCATCATTCTCGTTTCTTCATCTGAGACCAGTGAGTCCGAGGGCGGCGAGTTCGGACATTTTACTCACTGCCCGGTCTGACGCCCTATCATCACGCGAATCGTCCGCTTAACAAATACACTAACAAAGGAGGTATGTTACGTTTCTGTCCACTTCCGGACACCATCGTCCATTTCGGCGTGGAGGCCCGCTGCGGGATTTCGACACGATCCATGGTATCCGCAATGTTCTTGCATACTTAGCTTCTATCAGAATATGGCACCCGAGTTGCCATTCTGCAATTCGATGGATATCGCTCGACCCGAATTCAAAGCCCAGAAACGCCGGCGCCAGACGATCATTGCGATCGTGGTCGTGCTCGGCGTCGCCGCCGTATCGTACGGGGTTTCTCGACTAAAGCCTGCCGCGCCAACCGTGGAGCGCGGAACAGTTTGGACCGACACCGTCAAGCGCGGCAACATGCTGCGTCAGGTGCGCGGCACCGGGTCGCTGGTACCGAGCCAGGAAGCGGTTCGCCAGATCCCCGCCGAGACCGAGGCGACCGTCGTGCGCATTCTCATGTTGCCCGGTTCACAGGTGAAAGCTGACTCCATTCTTCTCGAAATGAGCAATCCCCAAACTGAGCAGGCGGCGGTCGACGCCGAACTTCAATTGAAAGCGGCTGAAGCTGAGTATCAAAGCCTACGCGTAAAGCTCGACAGCGATCTCAAGAGTCAGAAGGCCGCCGCTGCCACCGTGCACGGTGATGACGCGACCGCACAGCGTCAGGCCCAGACTGATAAGGCGCTCTACGACCTCGGCGTCATTTCCGGCCTCGCTTACAAGGCTTCCAAAGAGAAGGCTGACGAGCTCACCACGCGCAACAATCTGACCAACGAGATGCTGGCCTCCAATGAGCAGGCCATCGCCACCCAGATGGCGCAAGAGCAGGCCAAGGTCGATCAGATGCGCACGCTCGCGCAGCTCAAACAAAAACAATTGGACGCTTTGAGAGTTCGCGCGGGAATTGACGGAATCCTCGTCGATCTGCCGTTGCAGGTCGGCCAGCACGTCCTGCCGGGCACGATGCTAGCGAAGGTCGTCGAGCCCGATCATCTGATGGCCACCGTGAAGATTGCCGAGACGCAGGCGCGCGACGTACAGATTGGTGAGCCGGCCTCGGTTGACACGCACAACGGTGTAATTGCAGGCACGGTCATGCGCGTCGACCCGGCGGTACAAAACGGAACGGTCACCGTCGACGTCAAACTCACAGGCGAATTGCCGAAAGGCGCCCGCCCTGACCTGAGTGTAGACGGCACGATCGACCTGGAGCGCATGGACAACGTGCTCTACGTCGGGCGTCCGGCCTTCGGACAGGAGAACAGCACCATCAGCCTCTTCAAGCTCAGCCCTGACAATGCCACCGCTCTGCGCGTTCCCGTCAAAGTCGGCCGCGCCTCGGTGAATTCGATTCAGGTGATTGAAGGGCTGCATGAGGGAGACACGGTGATTCTGTCCGATATGTCGCGCTGGGACAATACCGACCGTGTGCGGCTCGAATAGCGGAACCTGGCAACACGCCATCGCGTAACCAGCAACTGGGTTCAGAAGGACCGAAATTCAAATCGCCAGGGCAATGGGCCAACTTAAACCACGAGGAAAAGATCAATGACCGAAGCAGGACAGCCACTCATCCAGATTCAGGATCTGACCAAAGTCTTCTACACCGATGAGATCGAGACGCACGCGCTCTCCGGCATTCACCTCTCGATCGCCAAGGGAGAGTACGTCGCCATGTCCGGGCCGTCAGGCTGCGGAAAATCCACGCTGCTGTCGATCATCGGCCTGCTGGATACGCCCACGGCGGGGCGCTACTCGCTCAACGGCAAGACGGTCGAGAATCTGGATTTCGCCGAGCGCTCCCGCATTCGCAACCAGGAAATCGGCTTCATCTTCCAGAGTTTTAACCTGATCGGCGATTTGACCGTCTACGAAAACGTCGAACTGCCGCTCACCTACCGCCAGAAAATGCCGGCTGCGGATCGCAAAGCCCGCGTTATGGAAGCGCTCGAGCGAGTCGGCATGGCGCACCGCGTGCGGCACTATCCGTCGCAGCTTTCCGGAGGTCAGCAGCAGCGCGTCGCTGTAGCGCGCGCTCTTGGAGGCAAGCCATCCATCCTGCTCGCCGACGAGCCCACCGGAAACCTGGATTCGCGTAACGGCGAGGCCGTCATGGAACTCTTGCAGGAACTGCACCGCGAGGGCGCCACCATCTGCATGGTGACCCATGACCCGCGCTTCGCCAAGCACGCCCAGCGTGAGGTTCACCTCTTCGACGGCAAAGTCGTGGCCGAAGAAGAGCTTAAGAAGCTCCTGCAGGAGACGAGTGCATGACTGGCCTTTTGCAGGATATTCGTTACGCGTTTCGTCAGCTTGCCAGGAATCCCGGTTTCACGGCTATCGCCACGATCGCTCTGGCGCTGGGCATCGGCAGCACAACCGCGATCTTCAGCGTTGTCGATCAAGTCCTCTTGCACCCGCTTCCTTATCCGGATTCGGACCAGATCGTAAGAGTCTCCCAGACCTTCCAGGGCAAGATGACCGACGACGCCTCTCCGGCGAACTATGTCGATTGGGTCGCGCAGAATCATGTCTTCGAGCAGATGGCTGCGTCTCGCGGATGGCAGGGAAGTCTGACCGCGGGAAATCGCCCGGAGCGGGTCAGAGGCACGATGGCCACGCCAAGTTTCTTCCCGCTCTTTGGAATCAATCCAGTCCTTGGGCGCGCTCTGGTCGCGAGCGACGCCACGCCGGGGAACGATCATGTGGTTGTGCTCGGCTACGGCCTATGGCAGCGCGACTTCGCCGCTGATCGCACCATCGTCGGACGCGACATCCAACTCAATGGCGAAAAGTACGCAGTTGTCGGCGTCATGCCGCCGAATTTCTCGCCCGACGAATACGGCGAATTTTGGCTGCCTTCTCCCTGGGAGGTGCCCAGTCATCCGCTCGCGCCTGACAAAGATCCACGCCAGTTCCGCGATCGAAATTATCTCGATGTCTGGGCGCGGCTGAAGCCGGGAGTAACGGCGCAGCAAGCTCACGCGGAACTCGATACCATCGGGAGCCGACTGGAGAAGCAATACCCGAATGCAAATCAGGGCATTGGCGTCAGCTTTCTTCCTCTGCACGAGTACATTGTCGGCGACATTCGTCCTGTATTGCTGGTCCTGCTTGGTGCGGTTGTAGTTGTGCTGCTGATCGCCTGCGCGAACCTGGCGAATCTTCTGCTCGCGCGCGCCACCGTACGAGCCCGTGAGATTTCCATCCGCACAACCATGGGCGCCAGCCGCACGCGCCTGCTTCGCCAACTGCTCACCGAAAGCATCTTGCTCGCGTTGCTTGGAGGAATCCTCGGACTAGCGCTCGCAGTCTTAGCCGTCCCGTCACTCCTCGCCCTCAGCCCGCCGGATATTCGCGAGTTCAAAGAAATCGGGATCAACCGGGAAGTACTCGCCTTCAGTTTTCTGGTCTCGGTGGTCTGCGGAATGATCTTTGGCCTGATTCCTGCGCTCCAGGCATCGCGCTCCAATCCCAATCAGTTCCTCAAGGAAGGTGAACGGGGCAGCACCGCCGGTCGCAGCCGTACTCGCTCCGCGCTGGTGATCGCCGAAGTCGGATTGTCCTTATCTCTGCTCGTCGGCGCAGGCCTGCTCGTCAAAAGCTTCTCGCGGCTGATGAATGTCAATCCTGGCTTCGATACCGATCATCTTCTGACCTTCAACCTCGGCCTTCCGCCTGCAACCGACGCTGCTCGTCAAACCGCCTTTTACCAGCAGGTTGTCCAAGGCCTGCAAGCGCTGCCCAGCGTGCAGTCCGTTGGAGCCGTCAGCAGGCTGCCCTTGGCCGGGGGCAACAGTGGACGCAGCTTCATGACTCCGGGAGATTCCACGGGCTACAGCGCCGACATTCGCATCAGCACGCCGGACTATTTCCGCACGATGGGAATTCCGCTCCTCAAAGGCCGGACGTTCACCGATAGCGACCGCGACCAATCAGCTGAATCTCGCGATCGTCAACGATGCTCTCGTCCGCACCGTTTTTCCCGGACAAGACCCTATCGGCAAGCAGCTAACCAGCTTCGGCCCGGACAACATCACGCTACAGATCATCGGTGTTGTCGGCAACGTCCGCCATGTTGGTCTCGATACCGCGCCTAATCCTGAGATCTACCAGTTGCTCGGGCAGGCGCAGTGGCCCTCGATGTACTTCGCGATACGCAGCGCAACCTCTGACCCGACCAGCCTTACCTCAGCGGCGCAGAAAGTAGTTTGGGACATCAATAAAGACGTCCCGCTCGCGAACATTCGCACCATGCAGGACCTCATCGCCAACTCCGTGCAGCGGAGAAAGTTCAGCATGCTGCTGCTCACGATCTTTGCCGCGACCGCGATGCTGCTGGCTGCGATCGGTCTCTACGGTGTCATGTCGTACTCCGTCGCTCAGCGCACCCGGGAGATCGGCGTCCGCATGGCACTCGGCGCCCGGCGTCCCGACGTGCTCGCGCTGATCGTCAAGCGCGGAATGGCGCTCGTCCTCATCGGAATTGCGTGCGGCATTGTGCTTTCCCTTGCGTCGGCGCGGCTGATGTCGGGCCTGCTGTTTGGGATCACGGCAACCGACCCCCTGACCTTTATCGGCGTCGCTGCGCTGCTTGCGCTGGTGGCCTTCGTCGCGAACTATCTCCCGGCCCGGCGGGCGGCTTCCGTCGATCCCATGGTGGCACTGCGTTATGAATGAAGAGCTATTGAACAAGGAGCGCGCATGAACGGCTTGTTGCAGGATCTGCGCTACGCATTCCGTCAGTTGTACAAGGTTCCCGGATTTGCGGCGACGGCAATCGTGACGCTGGCGCTAGCCATCGGCGTAACCACAGCCGTGTTCACCGTCATCGATGCCGTGATGATTCGCCCTCTGCCGTTCGATCATCCGGAAGAAATTTTCTATCTACAGACCAACTCTCCGCAGGGATACCTGCAACCGGCATCCTATCCGGAATACCTCGATTGGCGAAAAGAGAATCAAGTGTTCTCGGCGCTGGCGGGTTACTCCTACGGAAGCGCGAACTTCGAGGGACCAGCCGGGCCGGTAGCTTTGCAGAGCGTTTCCTCCACCGACAACTTCTTCGATGTTTTCGGGGTGCAGCCCATTCTCGGGCGAACGTTTGCCCCGGAAGAAGATCAACCCGGCAAAAATGGTGTGACGGTTTTGAGTTATGAGCTGTGGCAACAGGCGTTTGGCGGGAAAGCATCTGCTCTCGGGCAGACCATCAAGCTGAATGGGGAAGCTTATACGGTCATCGGAGTGATGCCGGCGGGGTTCCGCTACCCCCTGCGCATGCGCGGTGCCATCTACACGCCTTTGCATGTTTCTAAGGAGTTGGCCGAGTCGCGCGGAACCCACTGGTTGCCCACGCTTGCCCGACTGAAGCCCGGAGTGACGAGGCCCCAAGCCCAGGCCAACATGAATCAGGTGATCGAGGGCATTGGCCGCGCCTATCCGGATTCACAGGGCCGCCGGTGCGAGTTAATCGAGATCAAGTCCAAGTCTATTGGCGATGGGCAGAAACCGCTCAATGTTCTGGTTTTCGCGGTGCTTGCTCTGCTGGCGATTGGCTGTGTGAATGTGGCGGGTCTGTTGTTGGCGCGAGGTGTAAAGCGCGAGCGCGAAATGGCCCTGCGCTCCGCCGTTGGCGCTGGGCGCTGGCGCATCATTCGCCAGATGCTGATCGAGTCGCTCCTGTTAGCGGTTGCGGGGGCGACGGCCGGAATTGGTCTCGCCTATGGCCTCATTGAGCTGACGCGAAAATTGCTGATGACTGCTTTGGCACGTGGAGCGGATGTGAGCGTCAATGGAATGGCCTTGCTGGTCGCGCTCGCCCTCGCCGTTGTTACCAGCCTAGCCGCGGGACTCGTGCCTGCCTTGCGGCTCTCCGGCGCCGCGCCGTCCCTTGCGCTCAAGGCAACCTTGAGGTCGGGATCCAGCCGCGGACAACATCGTTTGCGAGCTGCGTTTATCGTTACTCAGATCGCCCTGTCGCTGGTGCTGGTGGTGATCTCTGGATTGCTGTTGCGCGCTCTTGTAGGGCTGCGCGGGACCGACTTGGGCTTTGAACCGCGAGGCCTGCTGGCGACTGAAATCGATTTATCCAAGGGAAATTATGTCGGCCGAGATATTGTCACCGCCTTCTACGAGCCTTTGGTGCAGAGGGTCTCGCGCTCTACCCGGAGTGAAGGAAGCGGGACTGATCCAGATGATGCCCATCCAGGACTCCGGTATGAACGGAGACATCCATATTGCCGGACATCCTCCCGACCCGCCCAACCAGGAACGCCTCGCCGAACTTCGCGCCGTAACTCCATCCTATTTTCGGACGATGGGCATCCCCCTGCTCCGGGGTCGAATGCTTGACGAGAACCTGGATACGCTCACCTCGGCGCACGTGGTCGTGGTGAATAAAGCTTTCGTCGAAAAATTCTTTTCCAGGGATGAAGATCCGATCGGCGCGCGCCTTGAGGGACGGGAGGTGACGATCGTCGGCGTCGTCGGTCCCATCCGCCAGGACATCACGGAGCCGCCGATGGCCGAGATCGATTTTCCTATTTCGCAGATCCCGATCAGAGACATGATGACCGAACTGGGTAGCATGCAACTGGTCGTGCGGTCGGCCGGGGAAACCGAACCCGTTGTTTCGAGCCTTCGCCACGCGTTGCACGATGTCGATCCGGCGCTGCCATTCCGGCAGCCCTTGACCATGGGCGACATTATTTCTGACGTCCTGGTTTTTGAACGTTTGGAAAACTGGCTCTTTGGGACCTTTGCTGCTTTTGCGGCCTTGCTCGCGATTGTTGGTCTGTATGCGCTCATCAGCCACGAGGTTGAGCTTTCGACTCACGACATCGGGGTGCGTATGGCCCTGGGATCGACGCCAATGAGCGTGCTGGCGGCTGTTTACCGGCGCGTTGCGCTGATGCTGTTCACCGGTGTTGCTGTTGGCTTGCTTCTCGCGGGGGCGGCACAGAAACTTGTCGCCTCAATGGTGGTCATCCATGCAGCGAAGGACGTGCCCGTGATTGCGGCGTTGGCTGCGGGGATGCTGACAGTGGGATTGCTGGCCGTGCTGCTTCCCGCAAAGAGAGCGGCTTCTGTCGATCCCATGGTGGCCCTTCGTTATGAATGAAGAGCTATTGAACAAGGAGCGCGCATGAACGGACTAATTCAGGATCTCCGCTACGGATTTCGCCAGCTGCGCAAGAACCCCGGCTTCACCGTCGTGGCTCTTGTCACCCTGGCGCTGGGGATCGGCGTAAATGTTGCCACCTTCAGTTTCGTCGATGAACTCTGGCTGCATTCCCTGCCGGTGAAGGATCCGAATCGCATCGTCCGCATATTTACCAGCAATCCCAGCAGCCACGGAGAGATCGAACGTGGCTACAGTTCTTATCCCGACTTTCAGGATCTGCGCACCAGCACAAAGACACTCGCCGGAGTGGCGGCCTTGGACAACCGGGGCGCCCAACTCGACGACGGTACGCAAAGCAAGTTGGTGACGGCTGCGGTGGTCTCGGAGAACTTCTTCGATGTGCTCCAGCCTGCAGCGGCACAGGGTCGCATGTTCTCGGAAGCGGAATTCCAAAATTCACCTCCGCTCGCGGCAGTCATCAGTTATCCGTTCTGGCGGGAGCAATTTAACGGCGATCCTGCCCTGCCGGGACATACGATCGTTGTCGACAGCCAGCCCGTGAACGTGCTCGGAGTTCTTCCCCGTGGCTTCCGAGGTTCCAACCCGGTCGGTGTGCCCAATCTCTGGATTCCCTTGTCCACGTGGCAACAGCTCACTGGCGAGCGGGAGAAACAAAGGAGCCGAGAACACCGCGAGTACGAACTCTTCGGACGGCTGAAAGACGGCGTGAGCCTGCCACAGGCAAAAGCCGAAATCGGAACCCTGGCTGCGGCCATGGCTACCTTCTACCCCGCAAGCAACACTGGATCCAGGATGACCATCGCCGCGGAATCGGAGACGCGCGGCGAACTGGCAAACGTCAGCCTCATTTTGCTCGGTATAGCGGGACTGGTCGTGTTGATCGCCTGCGCCAATGTAGCCGGTTTGTTGATTGCCCGCGCGGAATACCGGCGCAAAGAAATGGCGACGCGAATGGCTTTGGGCGGCTCGCGCGCCGATCTCGTACGCCAGCTTTTAACCGAGACCGCTCTGCTGGCAGCTCTTGCCCTGGTGGGGGCGGTGTTATTGGGAAACGTTGTCCTCGATCAGTTGCCAAACTTCATGCCGCAAACCGGCTTTTCCACTGGTGTGGATCCGCATCTGAACTGGCGAGCCTTAGTCTTTGCGGCGATCACCGCGCTTGCCTCTATTTTTGTTTTTGGACTGGTTCCCATCTGGCAAGCCACCAAAATCGATGCTGGCACCGCGCTCAAACAGGCTGACAGCCGCACCTCCACTCCCCGCCGGACGCTGCGAAATCTCCTGGTGATTTCGCAGGTCGCTCTTTCCCTCGTGATGGTGGTTTGCAGTGGCTTGCTGGCGCGGTCCGTCGTCGAGGCGTTAGCTCTCAATCCCGGCTTCAACGCCCACCAGAGCATGCTCATCATGGAACTCGTGCCCGCGTTCGGCACCAAGAGCGACGAGGCCAGCATGGCATTTGTGCGGGAAGCGCGCCAAAGGCTTGAAGCTCTGCCGGGCGTAACCGCTACGACCACCGCGATGCGTTTTCCTTTTGGGATGAGCGGCAGCGGTGCCACGCGCAAAGTATTTCCCTTGGCAAATGCCGCGAACATCGGCACCGAAGGCGTGACCATCAATTTCGATCCCGTGGGGGAAGGATACTTTTCGGTTCTCGGTGTACGAATGCTGCGCGGTCGGGCTATCGACCAGCATGATTTGGATACGAATGCGCATGTGGTGGTGGTCAACGAAACCATGGCCAACCGTTTCTGGCCAAATGGCGATGGAATAGGCCAGCGAGTTCACCTCGAACGCATCGATGGTGACGAGTACGAAATCGTCGGAATCGCTGAGGATGGCAAATATAACGATGTGCGCGAAGTTCGTATGCCTTATCTGTATATGCCCATGAGAACTGGGGAGTACGGAGAACTTGCCCTCGCAGTGAAGACGAATGTCGATCCGGGAGCGGTCTCCCCGTCGGTGCGGAAGGTTTTGCGTGAACTGAACCAGCAGGTGCCGGTTATTTCCATGGTGACCCTGCGGGAGCACATGCGGGAGGCGCTCTACGAGGATCGGGTCATGGCGGAATTGATCGGCACAATGGGCGGACTGGGACTACTGCTGGCAGCAATTGGGATCTACGGGTTGATGGCGTTTCTGGTAGGACGGCGCACTCCCGAGATCGGAATCCGCATGGCCATGGGCGCGAAGCGGGCGGGCATTTTTCGCCTTGTCATTTCACATGCTCTCCGCCTTATGGCAATCGGCACAGTCGTCGGGGTGGCAGGGGCGATAGCGGCAGCGCAAGCGATGCGCAGCCTATTGTTCGGTGTCGCACCTGCCGACACGCTGACGATACTGGCTGCCGTCGCCGTCCTCGGGATGGTAGCCTTCGCCGCCGCAGCAGTGCCTGCCTTGCATGCTGCCAGGATCGATCCCATGGTGGCCCTTCGCTATGAGTGAGCCGCCTATGAATAAGGAGAGCGCATGAACGGACTATTTCAGGATCTTCGCTACGCCGTCCGCCAGTTGCGGAAGTCGCCCGGCTTCGCAGCCGTGGCCATCATCACGCTGGCGCTCGGCATCGGTGCGAACACAGCGATTTTCAGCCTGCTCGATCAGGCCCTCCTCCGCAGTCTTCCGGTTAAAGATGTCGATCGCCTCGTAATCCTGAAATATGACGGTAGCAACACTGGGAACCTCGAGTCCCGCTCTGACGGTAAGTTTTATTTTTCTTATCCCATGTACCGCGATCTGCGCGATCGCAGTTCGGTATTCAGCGGGGTGATTGCCACTGACTTCACCGAGGTTGGAGTGCAGTGGCACAAACAGCCCGACCTCGTCGGAGCGGAACTCGTCACCGGTAACTATTTCGACGTGCTGGGCGTCAGCCCGGCGGCGGGCCGTCTGTTCCTTCAGTCCGACGATGTTGCGCCCGATGCCAACCCCGTGGTCGTTCTCAGCTTCAGCTATTGGCGGCGTCGCTTCGGTCTGGACCCGCGAATTTTGAATGACAGCATCCAAATCAATGGCCATCCGTTCACTGTCGTGGGTGTCGCTCCGCCCGAATTCCACAGTGTCGTCATGGGAGACCGGCCTGACGTATTCGTTCCCATGATGATGAAAGCCGAAGTCATGCCCGGTAAGCATGACCTGGAAAGCCGCCGTTCGTCATGGCTGAACATTGTGGCCAAACTCAAACCCGGAATCACCCGTCAGCAGGCGGAAGCCGGCATCAATCCGCTGTGGTCCTCAATCCGCTCGGAAGAACTGAAAGAGATCAAAGGCGGGTCGCAGAACTTTCGCGAACGCTTCGTCGCCAAGTCACATCTACTTTTGCTCGACGGCGCACGCGGATTCTCCCCGCTCCGCAGCGACATTCAGACGCCGCTGCTGATCATCATGGGCATGGTCGTCCTCGTGGCGCTCATGGCCTGTGCCAATGTCGGCAGCCTGCTGCTCGTCCGCGGCGCAGCACGCATTCGCGAAATGTCAGTGCGCTACGCTCTCGGCGCAAAACGTCGCCGCGTCATTCAGCAACTGATGGTGGAGGGCCTTCTTCTCGGCTTGGCTGGCGGCTTGTTCGGAATGCTGCTTGCACCGCGCGTCACCGCCCTGCTCATCAAGATGATCTGGAGCAGTTCGCCCGGCGATCTTCCGTTCACCGCAACGCCCGATCTCCGCATTCTGCTCTTCAACTGTGGGCTCGCTCTGGTCGCCAGCATCCTGTTCAGTCTTGCTCCCGCCATGCAATTCTGGCGTCCCGACCTTGCGCCTTCCCTCAAGCAACAGGGCATGACGGCGCGCAGCAGCCCGCTGCGTTTTCGTCGCATCTCCGTGGCAGTGCAGATCGGTTTGAGTCTGATATTGCTCATCGGATCCGGACTGTTTGTGCACACGCTGCATAACCTCAAAAATACCAACGCCGGATTTGCCACCGACCATCTTCTGACCTTCGGCATCGATCCGAATCTGGCCGGCTACGAACCTGCCCGCACCTTCGCCCTCTACCAGCGGGTCTTTGACACGCTGCGGGCGTTGCCCGGCGTTCGCGCCGTCGGCGCCACTAACGATCCTGAATTGGCGGGCGACAACGAGAGCGGAAATATCACGGTCGCGGGCTACCCCCAAAAGCAAGACGAGGACATGAACGTTGAGCAGTCGAATGTGAGTACCGACTACTTCACAGCGCTGCAAATGCCTCTTCTCGCCGGCCGCCCTTTTACCGAGCAGGATTCCCTCGCCTCGCAGAAGGTGACGGTAGTGAATGAAATGTTCGCGCGTCATTTCTTCGGCGACCCCGCACAGGCCATCGGACATTCCATCGGCAACGGCGGCGGCACCGGGGTAAAAACAGATATCGAAATCGTTGGCGTCGTCAAAGACGCCAAGCACAGCTCGCTCCGCGAGCCCGTTACGCGCACGATCTTCGTACCCTATCTGCAAGCACCCGAGCCGCACGCCATGACCTTCTACGTTCGCACCTGGCAGGATCCGGAAAGCGCCGGTGGCGCCATCCGTCGCGCCATGCAGACGCTCGACTCCAGCCTCGTGCTCGACAATTTCCGCACCATGGGCGCGCAGATCGACAACAGCCTGGTTGCCGAGCGCGTCATCGCCCTGCTGGCAACTGCCTTCGGCATTCTGGCGGCGCTCATGGCGGCTGTCGGCTTGTACGGGGTCCTCGCCTACTCGACCGCGCAGCGAACCAGCGAGATCGGCATTCGCATGGCGCTTGGAGCGACCCGCATATCGGTCGTGAGGATGGTGGTCTTTGAAGTTGTATGGCTGGCGGGAATCAGTATCGCCGTCACGATGCCGCTGTCGTTGTTGTTGATGACGACGGTGCGCAGCCAGCTCTACGGCATTTCAAGCAGCGACCCGCTCACCTTGTGCCTGATGACCTTGTTGGTGATCGTCGTCGCGCTCGGCTCCGCGATGTTGCCGGCAAGACGAGCGGCCAAAGTGGAGCCGATGCGCGCGCTTCGTTACGAGTAGGGGTTACATGGAGGGAGTTCGAACTATGAATGGATGGCTACAGGATCTTCGTTCGGCAATGCGCCAGTTCGTCAAGACGCCCGGTGTCACGGCGATCGTCATCATCACGATCGCGCTTGGCGCGGGAGAACACCGCCCTCTTCTCAGTAGTCAATGGCGTCCTGCTCAATCCGTTGCCGTATCCGCAGCCCCGCAACTCGTCACGCTCCACGAGAGCAAGCCAGAGCGGAGGAGAGGGGGGAAGTGGAGGCAGTTCCATATCCCCTGCATGCAGATGCCACTGTGTCGGTGGCCCTGGCCGCGAGCTATCTGCCCGCTCGACGCGCCACTAAAGTCGACCCCATGACGTCGCTACGATACGAGTGAGGAATCATGGACAACATCATTCAGGATCTGCGTTACTCCCTGCGGCAGCTCATCAAGAGCCCCGGCTTCACCTCCACCGCGATACTGACGCTGGCGCTTGGTATTGGCGCGAACATCGCCGTCTTCTGCGTGATCAATGCCACTTTGCTGAACCCGAGCGGCGTTCCTCACCCCGACCAGATTGTTGCCGTGCGCGCGAACTACAGCGTCGGAGACCTCAAGAACATTTCCATCTCTCCTACCGACTTTGGCGACGCGGTGGTGGCAAAAAACATTTTCACCTCGGCGGCCGTAATGAGGAGAGCAAACTTCAACTACACCGCCAGCGGCACCACGCCGGAGCGCCTAATGGGCGCAGCGGTTTCGTGGCAGTGGTTTGATGTCTTCTGGGCTCGCCCATATCTCGGACGCGTCTTTCGTCCCGAGGAAGATCAGCCCGGCGCCAATCACGAGGCCGTCCTCTCCTATCCCACCTGGAAAAGCGCTTCGGCGGCGACCCCGGCATCATCGGCCGCACGCTTCTTCTGAATCAGGAGTCCTATCAGGTCATCGGGGTCGCGGCCCCTGATTTCGACTGGCCGAATCAGGCTGAGCTCTGGGTTCCGCTCGCTCTACCACCAGCGCATTTTTCGATAATAAGAATCGCTACAACGAATTTCTTTTTTCCGTAGCTCGCTTGCGCCCGGGAGTGACAAGCGAGCAAGCCAACTCCTTCCTCGCGCTGAAATCTTCTCAACTCGTCGCCGCCGAAGGCGACAACGGCTTTGGGCGGGCTGCCGGTTGGGGTATGTTCAGCATGCCGCTCGTCGATTTCGTCGCCGGCGATCTGCGCAAGCCTCTGTTTCTTCTGCTCGCCGCCGTCATGTCAGTCCTGTTGATTGCCTGCGCGAACATTGCCGGCCTGCAACTCGCGCGCGCCTCGGGAAAGCAGCGGGAAGTCTCCATTCAGATCGCGCTCGGTGTGACCCGTTCCCGCCTGATTCGCAGCGCCTTCCTCGAAAGTCTCCTTCTTGCACTTGGCGGAGTGACGCTTGGCCTGCTAATCGCGTGGGCCTCGATTCCTCTACTGCTTCTGCTAGCCCCAACCACGCTCGCGCAGAACATCACAGTTCACTTTGGCTGGCCGATTCTTTCTTTCCTGGCCGCTGTTGGCGTAGCCTGCGTCCTCCTCTGCGGAGTCGCCCCCGCCTGGCAGATGACGCACTCGCGCTGGTTCCAGGCCTTGCAGGAAAGCGGCCGTTCAGAAACCTCCAGCCGCACCCGGCAGCGCCTCCGCTCCGGACTCGTGATCACGGAAATTGCCGTCGCCATGTGTCTCCTCGTCGGAGCGGGCTTGCTGGTGCGCAGCCTGCAGCAGGTCCAGCAACTCGAAACCGGCTTCAATCCCAGTCGCCTGATGTCCGCCTCTCTTTCTTTGCCGCCGACGATCTACAAGAGCGACGAGCAGCAGGCAGCCTTCTTCGCCGCGGTCGAAGATCAATTGAAAAATCTCCTCCGGGATCCAAAGCGCGGCCTTGCCGATTCGCTGCCCTTCAGCAACGGCGGTGGATCGTCTTCTTTCAGTATCAAAGGCAGGGCCGTCGCTCCGAACGATCCCGGTCCCCACGGCAACATTCATTCGATTTCGTCCGACTATTTCGCGACGCTCGGCATTCCCCTCGTGCGCGGACGTTTCTTCACGCCGCAGGATCGCCTGAAGACCGAGCAAGTCGCGATCATCGACGAAACTCTGGCGCACGAGTATTGGCCGAACGAAGATCCCATCGGGCAGCACATCAACTTCGGCGGCAATGACCCTGGAAGACCATCGTCGGCCTGGTCAAGCACGCGAAGACATCCTCGCTCGAGGCCGACAACACGGAGGGCTTTTTCTACCTGTCGATGGCTCAATCGCCGCAGAGCCATGGCCTCCATCGTCGTGCGCACCGAAAGTTCGCGGCCCGAAGCCGCCGTTGCCTCGATGCGCGCGGCCGTTAGCGCCGTCGATGCCAACGAGCCTTTGTATGACCTAAAAACCATGGAAGAGCGCGTCGATGCATCCCTCACCGGCCGCCGCTTCCTTGTCGTCTTGCTGTCAGTCTTCGCGGGTGTCGCCCTGTTGCTGGCTGCTGTCGGACTTTACGGAGTCATCAGCTATTCCGTACGCATGCGCACGCGTGAACTCGGTATTCGTATGGCCCTCGGCGCCCAACGTACCGACATCCTGCGCATGATCCTCGGCACCGGAATGCAACTCGCCGGCGTCGGGCTCGTCCTTGGGCTGGTAGTCACTTTCGCTGTCGGCAGAGTTTTATCCAGCCTGCTCTATCGCGTGAGCCTCCTGAATCCGCTCACGTTGTTCGTGACCGCTGTCCTTTTGGCGTCCACCGTTCTGTTTGCCTGCTACGTACCGGCTCGGCGCGCTGCCGCGCTCGAACCGATGCGCACCCTGCGGGAAGATTAAATCGCGAAGTAGGAACCAAACTATGATCCAACTGAAAAATATTGAGCGCAGTTACAAGACCGGAGCCGGTGAAACCTGGGTTCTCCGCCGCGTCAACCTTGATATTCAGCCCGGCGAGTTCATCACCGTCATGGGGCCATCAGGGGCGGGGAAGTCGTCGCTGCTGAACGTCCTCGCCTTCCTTGACGATCAATGGCGGGGCGAATATTGGTTCCGCGACCAGGCCGCGCACGCCATGAAGCGCAAGGAACGCGCCGAACTGGCCAAGAAGAATGTCGGCATGGTCTTCCAGAGCTATCACCTGCTCGACGATCTCACCGTCCTCGAAAACATCGACCTGCCGCTCTCCTACAAAGACATTCCACGCCAGCAGCGCCAGGGACTCGTCGCCGACACTCTCGACCGTTTTCGGATCGTCGCCAAAAAAGACCTCTATCCCAGCCAGCTTTCCGGCGGCCAGCAGCAGTTAGTCGGTATCGCACGCGCCGTCATTCACAAGCCGGCACTACTCCTCGCCGACGAGCCCACCGGCAACTTACATTCCGACCAGGCCAGGGAGATCATGGAACTCTTTCGCGAATTAAATAAACAGGGAACGACCATCGTTCAGGTCACTCACTCTGAAGCAAACGCCGCCTACGGCAGTCGCACTATCCAGTTGCGCGACGGCTGGCTGGTCGGTGACACCTCCAATCCAGATTTACAAATTGCGGCCCATACCGATTTGGCGGTGAATCGATGAGCACGGGCCTTCAGAAAATCTGTGGGGAAGCTTTACGAACGGCCGCATCCCTGCTGCTAATCGCAACTCTCTCCGCCGGCCCTCCCTCCTTAGCAACTCTTGCCGCAGCTCAGGTGCAAACACCGGCTGAACTCCGGATGCCGCACGAGCACAATCCCCTCGCACCATACATCGGTGATGAAGTGCGAGAGCCGGCGCTGACAAACTCGCAACGCCTGGAGCGCCTGATTCACGACGGCAAGCTCTACTTGTCACTGAAGGACGCGATCGATCTCGCCCTCGAAAATAATCTCGACCTGGCCATCGCCCGCTATAACCTGCCCATCGCCGATACGGATGTCCTCCGCACCGAAGCCGGCGCCAGTTTCCGCGGCGTCAACACCGGCGTAGTGCAGGGAACTCCCGGCGGAGGCGTAGGCGGCTTCGGCGCGGGCGCTCCCGGCGCGGGCGCGGGTGGCACGACCAGCGGTGCGGGCGGCGCAGGCGCAGGCGCGTCCGGCCTCGTGCAATCCACCCTCGGTGTCGGAACGCCAGTGTCCTCGTACGATCCCGAACTCAATGTGAACGGCGGAGTTGAGCACTTAACGCTGCCGCAATCGAATAAAGCCACCTACGGTATTACCCCGCTCCAGCTGAATACGACGCAGGTCAACGCCACATTCACGCAGGCCTTCTCCTCCGGCACCTCGATTTCTTTCATGTTCGACCAACAGTCGCAGCACGACAAACAGCCCCGATTTTGTCTTGTCGCCGGCTCTAAATTCCTACTACCGCTTCACCATCCAGCAGCAGCTGCTCGCCGGCTTCGGCTTCGGCCCCAACCGGCGCTATCTGCGTATCGCGAAAAATAACAAGAGGATCTCCGACATCGCCTTCAAAGACCAGGTCATCGCCACCGTCACACAGATCGAAAACATCTATTGGGACCTCGTCAGCGCCTACGAGCAGGCGCGCGTCAACGAGCAGTCACTCGACTTCGCCAACCAGACCTTCGAGAACGACAAGAAGCAGCTCAAGCTCGAAGCGCTCCCGGAAATGGACGTCATGAAGGCGGAGGCTGAAGTCTCGCAGCGCGATCAGGATCTAACTGTCGCTCGTACCAACCTCCAGCTCCAGGAATCCTTGATGAAAAACGCGCTCACCAAGAGCCTCGACGATCCCACTCTTCAGGAGATGCCGGTAATTCCGACCGACCGCATGCAGGACGCCGATCTCGGCCCGGCTAACACTGAACCGATCGCCGACCTCATGACCGAAGGCCTCAAGAATCGCCCCGAACTGCTCGAAACCGACATCGATCTCACCAACCGTCAAATCAGCCGCCAGGCCGCGCGCAACGCCCTCTTGCCCTCGCTCTCGCTGGTGGGATTCTACGGCGGCAGCGGCCTGGGAGGCCTCGTAACGCCCGGCAACACCTCCGACACCCCGGCCGATCTCCCGGGCACATGGCAAAATACCTTCAACAATTCCGCGCCTGACTATTACGTCGGACTCAATCTGAATATCCCGTTCCGCAACCGCGCCGCCAAGGCCGATCAGTATCGCTCCGAGCTCGAGTATCGCCAGGCCAGCCTGCGTAAGGAACAACTGCGCAAACAGATTCGCATCGAGATCCGCAACGCCCAATACGCTCTCGAGCAAACCCGCGCCCGCGTCCAATCGGCTCGCAAGGCCAGAGACCTGGCCCAGCGCACCTTCGAAATCACCAGGAAAGAGCAGGATCTCGGAGCGGGCTCAACCTACCAGACCATGACCGCGCAACGTGACCTTTCCGTCGCCGAACTGGCTCTGGTCACCGCCATGACCACCTACCAGAAAGCCAAAGTAGAACTTGATCGCTCGACGGGCGACACTTTGGAACATAATGGAGTGCTGATTCAAGACGCGGTCACCGGAACTGTGACCGCTCCGTAAGACTCATGCCTACTTCGGCCAAGCCGCAAGATGTTCGCGCTGTCGCGCCCGTGCGTCTTCAGCAGAATCCGAAGCCGCGCGTGCTCGCCGCCGACGACCAGCCGCACATTCTGGATGCCCTCCAACTGCTGCTGGATCCCCACGGCTATCGCATGGATAAAGCCACCTCGCCCAGCCCAGGTCCGCGAGGCGCTGCACCTCGATTCCTACGACGCTCTGCTAATCGACCTCAATTACACGCGCGACACGACCTCCGGACAGGAGGGTCTCGATCTTCTCTCCGAGATCGTTGCCCTCGACAGCAATCTGCCGGTCATCGTCATGACCGCATGGGGCAATGTGGAACTCGCGGTCGAAGCCATGCGCCGCGGTGCCCGCGACTTCATCCAGAAGCCCTGGGAGAATGAGCGCCTGCTCGCCATTCTTCGCACCCAGATCGAACTGCATCGTGCACTCCAGCAGGCCGAGCGTCTGGCCGCCGAAAATCGCCTTCTTCAAGCCCAAGGCCGCCCCGAATTCATCGCCAAGGCCGCATCGATGCAGCCCGTCTTAGAGGCCATCGCTCGCGTCGGTCCATCCGACGCCAATGTCCTCATCACCGGCGAGCATGGCAGCGGTAAAGAGGTCGTCGCGCAAACCCTGCACGCCCTGTCTCTCCGCGCCTCGCGCCCGCTGGTAGCTGTCAACACCGGCGCGCTCGCCGAAGGCCTCTTCGAAAGCGAACTCTTCGGCCACGTAAAAGGCGCCTTCACCGACGCCCGCACCGATCGCATCGGCCGCTTTGAACTTGCTGACAATGGCACGATCTTTCTCGACGAGATCGGCAATGTCCCCATTCGTCAGCAGGCCAAACTTCTCCGCGTGCTCGAGTCCGGGGAGATCGAGCGCCTCGGCTCGTCGCGATCGCGCAAGGTCGACGTCCGCGTGATCTCCGCGACGAATACCGACCTCCAGGCCGCGTGCAGCTCGGGCCAGTTCCGCGAAGACCTGCTCTTCCGTCTCAATACCGTCGAAATTCACATTCCGCCGCTGCGTGAACGCCGCGAGGATATTCCCGCCCTCGCCATCCATTTTCTCCGCCGCTATGCTTCGCGTTACCGCCGCGAAATCGACGGATTCGAGAATTCCGCGCTCCAGGCCATGGCGCAGTATGCCTGGCCCGGCAATGTACGAGAACTCGACCACACGCTGGAGCGCGCCGTTCTGATGTGCCGCGGCCGCGAGATTCAGCCTGGCGACCTGGGCTTGAACATGCAGCGTCCGCAGGCGCAGAATCTCGAAGAACTCAGCCTCGAGGCGGTCGAAGCTCTGCTGATCAAGAAAGCGCTGCAACGCTTTCAGGGCAACATCAGCCAGGCCGCCGAAGCGTTAGGCCTGAGCCGTGGCGCGCTCTACCGGCGCATGGAGAAATATGGCCTCTAGCTCGCCATCGAGCGGCAAGGCACAGTCACGCAAAGGTCCCCGCAAACGAGTCCGTCTCCTCTACGAGCACCGCATCAGCCTCTACTCGCTGCTAGTCGCCTTACCTGGAATCCTGGTGGGCGGCTTTCTGCTTTGGCAGCAATCCTGGACAAGAGAATCGAAGATCGCGCTCTCATTCGCGGTGGTGTTTGCGTCCTGGCTTTTGGCCATGGCTCTGCACGAGCAAACCGTTCGTCCACTCCAGACATTGGCCAATGTAGTCGCCTCGCTGCGCGAAGAGGACTATTCCTTTCGTGCCCGCGGTGCGACCACGGACGACGCGCTCGGCGAGCTATCGCTCGAAGTCAATGCGCTTGCCGACCTGCTCGCCGACCAGCGCATGCGCGCCATTGAAGCGACTGCGCTCCTGCGCAGGGTAGTCGAAGAGATCGACGCACCGCTGTTTGCCTTCGACCCGGATCGCATCCTTCGTCTGGTCAATCCCGCGGGCGAAAGACTTGTTCAACAAGCCGCGATTCGCATTCTTGGGCTTACCGCGGACGAAATCGGATTGGCCGATTGCCTCAAGGTTGAGAACGAGGCGCTCGTGCAATTGGCCGCCAACAATTCAACCACCCGCTGGCTCGTTCGCCAAAGCAAGTTTCGGGAGAGAGGCGTTCCGCACACCCTGGTCGTGTTACTCGACGTAAGCCGCGCGCTTCGCGAGGAGGAGCGCAGCGCATGGAAGAAGCTCATTCGAGTTCTGGGCCACGAATTGAATAACTCGCTGACTCCCATCAAGTCCATCGCGGGCAGTCTCAGCACTCGCCTCGCGGAGGCTGGAATGAATCCCGAACAGCGGCAGGACTTCGAGCGCGGACTCGAGATCATTGAAGCGCGCTCCGCTTCGCTCAATCGCTTTCTCCAGGCCTATCGAACCTTGGCGCAGATGCCTCCTCCGGTAATCAGAAGAGTCGCGCTCCGGCCGATCGTGGAGCGAGTGGTGTTTCTGGAAACTCGCCTTCCGGTGTCGATGACCCGCGGGCCCGACGTGACGTTGATGGTCGACCCCGATCAAATTGAGCAGATGCTGATCAATCTCGTGCGCAATGCGGTCGAAGCCGCTCTTGAGATAAGCCGCACGCACGCGCACGTTGACGATCCAAAAGTCTCCGAGGCCATCCCGAAGGCGCAAGTAACGCTCGGCTGGAAACTGGAAGAGTCAAATATTGTGCTCAACATCGACGACAACGGACCGGGGCTGCTCAATCCCAGCAACGCCTTCGTGCCCTTTTATACGACTAAGCCCGCGGGCAGCGGCATCGGCCTCGCTCTCTCGCGCCAGATCGCCGAAGCCCATGGCGGATCGATTGAGCTCGCGAACCGCAACGGAAGCGGAGGCTGCCAGGTAAGGGTTTTGCTGCCGTACTCGTCGCGATGATTTATAGTCCCGCCTCAAGGCGCGATCGCGGATCGAGAAAATCGCGCAGCGCGTCACCGATGAAATTGAATGCGAGCACCGCGAGCATGACGGTCACCGCTGGAAAGAGTACGAGATGGGGCGCGTCGAATAAATGCGAGCGCGCATCGTTCAGCATCGAACCCCAACTGGCGGTCGGTGGAGGAACGCCAAGCCCGAGAAAGCTCATGGTCGCTTCGGCGAGCACCGCGCCAGCCATGCCGATGGCGGCTTGCACGATCACAGGCTGAATAATGTTCGGCAAAATGTGGCTCAGTACAATGCGCAGGTCGCTCGCGCCGAGTGCCCGCGCAGCTTCGACAAATTCCCGCTCGCGAACCGCTAGCACTTGGCCTCGTACGAGTCGCGCGTAGCCCACCCAACCTCCGAGCGACAGCGCCAGCACAAGATTAAAAACTCCCGGCCCGCGAAAAGCGACAAATGCAATCGCGATCAGAATCCCCGGGAAGGAAAGAAACGCGTTCATCAGCACGATGTTGACGAAGCGATCGATGCGTCCGCCGTAATATCCGGCGAATGATCCGATGATCAGGCCGAGGAGCAGGGAACAAGCGACCACGCTCGATCCGACGAACATCGAAATGCGCGCGCCCCAGATAAGGCGCGAGAGAATGTCGCGTCCAAGTTCATCGGTGCCGCAAAGGTGATGAACCGATGGCGGCTGAAGGCGATTGGGGAGGTCAATGTAAGCAGGGTCCTGCGGAGAAAGCCACGGCGCAAAGATAGCGCAGAGGACAAAGAGCATGACAAGCGCGACCCCGATGGCCGCGAGGGGATTATGCCGGGCCAGGCGGGTACCGCTGCTGGCTGGTTGCCAGTTCCCGGTGGTCAGTTGTGAGGTGGTTGCCATCGCGGTTGAGGGTGCCGCGGGATCTAATGCAGCGTCGTCCTCTTATCCTAATTAAGTCAGGTTCTTTTCACAGATTTTATCGCAGTTGGGCGAACGGGTTTTCAACGCGGACCCCGGCGATCATCTGCCCGGCATTCAGATCTTCAGATAGGATATGCGTGGCTCCCGACTTGGCGGCGGCGGCGACGATCAGGGCGTCCCAAAAACCAATGCCAGATTCGTCTTCAATACGAAAGGCGGCTGCAATTTCCGTGGGAGTGGTTTCAACGCACCATACGGAGTAAGTATTCACCACCTGGCGCGCCACGTTTTTGGGGAGTGTAGACGTAATCTTCCGGGTGACATTCACATAAAACTCCTGGAGCACCTGCATGCTGAGAACGCCCGTCCGCTGGCTCCACAGCTCAAGTAGAACGCCCTTGGCCGCATCGTGTTTTGCTTTTGCATCCACGTCGTGGGCATAGACCAGGACGTTGGTGTCGACGAATATCCTAGCGCTCATGCCACTCGTCCCGGGTTGAGGTAATCACCCCACCCATGTGAAAGCCCTGCTCGAGCAATGCCGCCGCCTGCCGCTCGGCGCGTTCATAAGCCTCGTTTTCGCCGACTAGAATCTCGATCTGCTCGGCGAGCAGGCCGCTAATAGAAAAACCTCGGCGCGCGGCCAGAATCTTGGCCTTACGAAGAATCTGCTGGGGGAGGCTAAGGGTTATATTCTGCTTTGTCATATGGCCACATCACGTACTATACGTGTAGCACGTATACAGCGTGTAGTCAAATGTCGATGGTTGCACAGGGAAGTTTGAGCCGAAACTGGACGACTCTCTTGAAGGTTAAATAAGGACCCCCTCGCATCAGACCTATTGGTTGCGACCAGGCATGGGTCCCCATCTACTGCCGAATCCTCGGGTTCACCGCCGAATAAAGAAGGTCCGTAAGAAAGTTCACCGCGACATAAGTCAACCCAATCGCCAAAATGCATCCCTGCACAAGGTAGTAATCGCGATTCCCGATCGCCTGGATAGTAAGTCGTCCAATCCCGGGCCACGAGAAGATGGTTTCGGTGACAATGGCGCCAGCCAGCAAAGCTCCAAATTGCAAGCCGAGCACTGTGATGATGGGGATCATGGCGTTGCGCAGGGCGTGGCGATAGACTACCGCGCGTTCGGACAGACCTTTGGCGCGGGCGGTGCGGATGTAGTCCTGGCCCAGCTCTTCCAGCATCGAGGTGCGCACCATGCGGGTCAGGATCGCGGCCAGCGCGCTGCCCATCGTGATGGAGGGCAGGACTAAGTGGGCGAAGGTTCCCGAGCCGGAGACGGGCAGCCATCCTAACTTGACCGCGAAGAATAGGATCAGAATCGGACCCAGAGCGAAGTTTGGAAATGACAGGCCGAAGAGGCTGACTACGCTGAGCGCGCGGTCGTCCCATTGGTTGCGGCGCTGCGCCGAGCGGACGCCGGCGGGAATCGCCAGCGCAATCGCTACGAACAAAGATGCAAGCGTCAGTTGCAGAGTGAAAGGATAGCGCTGGGCGATCAATCCCGTCACGCTGGTATTGAAGCGGAGCGATTTGCCGAGGTCTCCGTGCAGCACGCCTCGCCAGTAATTCAGATATTGCTGGCCAATGGGGACGTCGAGTCCGTAGGCGTGGCGCATGGCTTGGATGTCTCCGGCCGCGGCGCCTTCGCCTAGCATTTGTTGGATAGGGTCTCCGGGAACGAAGTGGATCAGCAGAAAGACGGTCGAGACGACCAGCCAGATTACCGGGAGGGTATAAAGCACGCGTTGGAGGAGTTGGCGAGGCACGGTTGTCAGTGATCCGTTGTCGGTCGCGACCAGAGTATAGCGATTGGGAAGCCGATCGTTGCTCGCGGTGCGGGGGTGGGACGCCCCTGCGACAGCCCGCGAGACGCCGGCGCTACGCTCATAGCCTCCGTCCTTGCACGGTTTCCGGAACTGCCGAAGTTAGCGCCGGCGCCTCGGTTTTTAGCGGCTCAATCCGCACCAGCGCCACCCGGTGGCCATCCATTTTATCGACTACGAACCGCCGTCCCTGATATTCAAACGACTCGCCTCCCGTGGGCATTTTTTGCAGGCGCGACAGCACGAAGCCGGCCAGTGTTTCAAAGCCTTCATCCTGCGGAAGCACTAAATCGTACTGGCTCTCAAGATCGCGAATATTGACGGCGCCATCCAGCACGAGAGGCGCATTGGCATCAACTTCCGGCTGCGCCGTCGCCACATCGAACTCGTCTTCCAGTTCTCCCACCAGTTGCTCCAGAACGTCTTCGACGCTGATCACACCGGCGGTCGAGCCGAATTCGTCGACCACCATGGCGAGGTGGCGCTTGCGTGTCTGGAATTCCACCAGCAACTCGAACAGGGACTTGGTCTCCGGCACAACCAGCACGTCGTGCATGATCTGGTGGACCTTCATCTGCGAAATGCGGGCGACGGCGGCGGGAAGGGTTTGCGTCAGGCGGAGCCGCATCCAGCGCATCAGGTCTTTGGCATAGAGCACGCCAATAATGTGTTCCGGGCCGCGCGCCGGATCATAAATCGGGATGCGCGAGTGCTGCTCGTCCACCACGCGAGCCAGCGCCTCTTCCAGCGTGAGATCGGCAGCCAGGGAGAAGATGCGCGTGCGCGGCACCATGACCTGTCGGGCCGTAATGTTGTCGAGTTCGAGCGCGTTGAGCAGCATTTCCTCCTGTTCGCCGGAAAGCTGCCCTGAACTTCGCGCGGCGCTCACGATCAGGCGAAGCTCGTCGGGCGAGTGAACGGACCCGTGGCGAATCTCGGTCGTTCCAAAAGAGCGAAGCACGAAACCCGCGGCGCGGCTCATCAGCGCGGTCAGCGGGCCGGTTACCGTCAGGAAGAAATCCATGGGCGCGGCGACCGCCAAGGCGACGCGCTCAGCTCGTTGCAGGGCCAGCGATTTGGGAACCAGTTCGCCGAGCGTCACATGCAGCGCAGTGATCAGTACAAAGGCAAAAGCCACCGCGACGGCATGCGAGTAGAAGATAGCGTGCGGGATCATGCCGATCCAGCTTTCCACGATGCGGGCCAGAACCGGTTCGCCCAGCCAACCGAGGGCCAGGCTGGCCACGGTAATTCCCAGTTGCACGCCGTTTACGACCCGCGGAAGTTGCTGGTGGAGCTTGAGGACAATGCGCGCGCCCACCCGCCGGTTTTCGATCATCTGGAGTATGCGCGTCTCGCGCACGCTGACCAGGGCGAATTCGGCCGCCGCAAAAAAGGCATTGGCCGCAACCAGAAGCAGGATCACAAACACCCGCAGCAGCACCAATGCAATCATGGAAGCTCAATTCTAGCATTCCAATCAAACTGTTTTGTTAGGGGAAGTTACCGCCCGCGAGCCGCACCCGGTTGCTACACATCCTGGTGGCCAGGGATCACAAGCATTGGCGGATCCAGACGTTACAATCATAAAGTTAGCTCTGACATTCGTCGGTATCCATCGCTTTCCTTTTAAGAGGTAAACGGTCTAAAGCAGTGTACGAGACTATCGCATTGGCCTGCCCTTGGGGCGCCAGATGCGCGACCATAGGGGCGAGCGTTCCACGCAGGCCAGGTCGGGACTTTCCGGGAACTATTCCTCGACCACCAGCGTAATAAGAAGGTGAATGCCAGTTCTACAGTTTCAATCTCGGCAGGAGGCAGTCGTGAACGGTATCTCTAACGGCAACGGCAAGGCGAAGAAACGTCGCAAAAAAATCATCATCTGGAGTTCGGTCGGGGTGGTGCTTTTAATTCTGGTCGTGACTGGCGTGCTTATTGCGTCGTCCGGCGGGACCAAGATCGATCCTTCGAAGCTGGCCAAGGTCGAAAAGGGAGATCTGGCAAAAAGCGTCGTTGCCACCGGCAAAATCGAGCCGATCACCAAGGTCGAGGTCAAGTCGAAGGCCAGCGGCATCGTGAAAAAGCTCTATGTGGAGTACGGCGACAAAGTGAAGAAGGGCGAGATTCTGGCCGAACTCGACAAGGAAGAAATTCAGGCGCGGGTGGATCAGGCGCGGGCCCAACTGGAGGCCTCGGAAGCAAGTCTGAATGGAACGCGCGCGGACCTGGTGCGCGCCAGGGTCGATGCCGAAGGCCCGGATGTTCCGTTGCTGAAGCGCGCTTACGAACGTTCACAGGGCATGGCGAAAGAGGGAGTTGTTTCCGCCTCAGCTCTTGATGATGCGCAAAAGAATTACGAGATGGCGCTGAACAAGCAGAACGTCGCCAAGGCGCAGTTGCAGGTTTTACAGGCCAAGATCGGGCAGGCGCAGGGCCAGGTTTCGCAGGACCGCGCCAACCTGAAGCAGCTTGAAGAACAACTCGGTTACACGACTATAGAATCGCCGCTGGACGGCATCGTGCTCTCGCGCGACGTGGAAATTGGCGACGCGGTCAGCTCCATTCTCGTCCTCGGTTCGACCGCCACGCTGGTCATGACTCTCGGCGACACGAGCGAGGTTTACGTCAAGGGCAAGGTTGACGAGAGCGATATCGGCAAGGTTTACCTCGGGCAGCCGGCGCGAATCAAAGTGGAATCCTTCAAAGACAAGACTTTTACCGGCAAGGTGACGAAAATTTCACCCATGGGCGTGGAGAAAGATAACGTCACCACCTTCGAGGTACGCGTCTCCATCAACAACCCCGAGGGCATGCTGAAAGCGATGATGACGGCCAATGCTGAGATCATCCTCGACGAACACAAAGGCGTGCTCCAGATCCCGGAGGGCGCGATCATTTACGACAAGGACAAGAATGCCTCGGTCGAAGTGCCCGATCCCAAGGGCAAAGATGGCAAGCGCAAGGTGGCCGTCAACATCGGCATCTCGAACGGCGCCAAGACCGAGTTGCTGAAGGGATTGAAGGAAGGCGATCAGGTCGTGCTGCAGTAGAGCAGCTTTGAGCTGCTAGCCACTAGCTTATGGAGGCGATCTTTATGAATAAGAATTCTGCGGTTCGCGTGATCGGTGTGCTGGCGGTTGCCGTGGCTTTCGCTCTTCCCGCGTTCGCTTCGGTGGCCGGAACGTTTGATCGGTCGTTTCAGGTGAGCGGGTCGGTCGATCTCGAAGTCCTAAGCCGGTCCGGCGACATTACGATTCATACCGGCCCGTCAGGGACCGTTTCCATTCACGGCAAGATACAGGTTGGCAACTCCTGGTTTGGCGGCGATCGCCGGGCCGATGTGCAGGGGATCCAGAACAACCCGCCAATCCGCCAGAACGGAAACAGTATTCGTGTCGATTACATCAACGTCAATAACATTTCCATCGACTACGAGATTACCGTTCCCGAAGATACCGCGGTTCGCTCGCATACCGGCAGCGGTGATCAGAATGTCGAGGGTGTCCGCGGACGCGTTGACCTGGAGAGCGGCTCCGGCGATCTGAAGCTGGCCAGGCTAACCGGCGACATGCACTTTTCCACCGGTTCGGGAAATGTGCGGGGCCGTGAACTCTCTGGCCCGGCGCGGATGAAGGCGGGAAGTGGCGACATTGACATCGAGGAGACCGGCGAAGGCGACATCGATATTCGCACGGGTTCCGGCAACATCACGGTAAAGGGCATCAATGGCGGCTTCCATGCCGAGGCCGGTAGCGGCGATATTCACGGCGAGGGAATGCCGAAGAATCTCTGGAGCATCCGCACCGGTTCTGGGAACGTCGGACTGCGCGTGCCGTCCGATGCGGCCTTTGACGTGGACGTTTCGTCAAGCTCCGGTTCGGTGACCATGGGACATCCCGTCACCGCAACCATTCAGGGCCACGTGTCGGAGTCGCGCAAGAGCGTCGTTGGCAAGGTGCGCGGAGGTGGGCCGACGGTCTCGGTGCACACCGGATCAGGCGACATTTCGGTCGAATAGTTCGAGTGAGAACCAGCGTGTTTCGGGTGAGGCGCCTCAGTGATCCAGACTGAGACGCCTCCTATTTTTCTTCTTGACAGACTCCTTCAACCGCTCGCGCACTCGCAATCCGGTTGCGGCCTTCCGATGGGCCGGTGCCTGAGTTTGAATTCCTCTGGTTACCTTGACGCGCCATCACGCCACACCTGATACTTCGTTTGACTCCTGCGGATTCTGCAAATTCTTAAGAAAAAGGCGAGGTGCTGGATTGCCACCGATTATCACTCTGACCACCGATTTCGGACTCAACGATCATTTTGTGGGTGCCATGAAAGGCGTCATGCTGGAGATTGCGCCGGACGCCCAGATCGTCGACATCAGCCACGCCGTGCAGCCTTTCGACATTCTGGATGGCGCGCTGACGATTTCGCAGGCCTATTCTTACTTTCCTTCGGGAACGGTGCACGTGGTGATTGTCGATCCGGGAGTGGGCACGGCACGGCGGCCGATTATCCTGACCGGCGACCGCCATCTCTTTGTCGCTCCCGACAACGGCGTTCTGTCGCTCGTCTATGCGCGGGAAGAGCGGCTCTCGGTTCGCCATGTTACCGCCGACCATTACTTTCAGCAGCCTCCCAGTAACACGTTTCATGGCCGCGATATCTTCTCTCCGGTAGCGGCCTATCTAGCCAAGAGAGTCGATCCCAACCGCTTCGGAGAAGAGATCACGGACTATGTTCGTTTCGCGGCGCCGCGTCCCAAACCGGTCGATGAGCGGACACTGCGTGGCGTGGTATTGAAGGTCGATCGTTTCGGCAATCTAATCACCAACATCACTCCGCAGGATCTTCCCAAAGTGTTCCAGGAAGATCGCTCGCCCTTCAAGATCGCCATTGGGAAGGGCCAGGTCACGCGCCTCTGCTCGAACTACGCAGAGGGCGGGCCGGGTGAGGCGTTCGGCATCTTAGGCAGCATGGGCTTTCTGGAGATCGCGACCAACCGCGGCTCGGCCTTCCAATTACTCGGTGTCGGGAAGGGAACGGACGTTAATGTGGTGGTGGAAGCGAACTAACTACCCAACAACTTCTAAAGGACAGTTAGATCCCCACTCGATACACGACTCTTGCGCGCTCGCAATCCAACCGGTCGGTAAGAGAATTTCGCTGATCTCGTGTCATCATGCTTAAATTGAAAGTTGGGCGCCAGTGTTTTGCGTCATCCCCGCGCGCGGCATCCAAGCACAATTGAATCTGCGTCTCTTTTCTGCGCTCTGGCGTCCCTCGCGCTTAGAGATCGTCCGCGATGCGCAGACTAAAGAACATGCATTCTTGATGGAGGATCTTTGGATTTTCAACTGAACGACGAACAGCTTCACCTCAAGAAGAGCGTCCGTGAATTTGCCGGCCGCGAGATCGCTCCCCACGTCATGCAATGGGATGAAGCCGGAGAATTTCCGCTCGCAACCATCAAAGAGCTGGGCAAACTCGGCCTCATGGGCGCGATTTTCCCGCCGGAATACGGCGGCGCCGGCATGGGCTATGTCGAGTACGTGACCGCCATCGAGGAACTCTCTCGCGTCGACGGTTCGGTCGGCATCATCGTTGCCGCCCACACCTCGCTCTGTACGAATCACATTTTCCTCGCCGGCAATGAAGCGCAAAAGAAGAAGTATGTCTCCAAGCTGGCGACTGGTGAGTTCATCGGCGCCTGGGGATTGACTGAACCGTCTTCCGGGTCCGATGCCGGCAGCGCCCGCATGACCGCGACCCGCGCCAAAGGTGGATGGGTTTTGAACGGCACCAAGACGTTCATCACCAATGGCCGCTATGCCGATGTTGCCGTCGTGCTGGCGGTAACCGATCGCGCCGCACATACGCACGGCCTCTCGGCATTCGTGGTCGAGAAAGACACCAAGGGCTTCCGCGCCGGTAAGAAAGAAAACAAACTTGGCCTCCGCGCCAGTGACACCTCCGAGTTGATCTTTGAAGACTGCTTCGTTCCAGCGGAAAACCTGCTCGGCGGAGAAGGCAATGGCTTCATCGACGCCATGCGCGTGCTCGACGGAGGCCGCATCTCGATCGCCGCGCTCTCGCTCGGCATGGCCGAAGGCGCCTACGAGGCCGCGCTCAAATATTCCAAAGAGCGCCATCAGTTCGGCAAGGCCATTAGCGAATTCCAGGCCATCCAATGGAAGCTGGCCGACATGGCCACCGAGATTGAAGCCGCGAAGTTGCTCACGTTCCAGGCTGCCTCGATGAAGGATGCCGGCATGAAAACCACGCAGGAATCCTCCATGGCTAAGCTCTACGCCAGCGAAGTTGCGGTACGGTGCGCCAATGAAGGCGTGCAGATCCACGGCGGCTATGGCTATATCAAAGACTATCCCGCCGAAAAGTTTTATCGCGACGTAAAGCTCTGCACGATCGGCGAAGGTACCAGCGAAATTCAGCGACTGGTGATCGCCCGGCAGTTGCTGAAGGATTAGAACTGCTTACTGCGTAAGTGGCCGACGCCGACCATGGCGTATATGAAGGACATACACCTTCTGTTCACCAATGGTGAAAAGTATTCGATAGACGTGCGGCGGGTTGCCGTAGAGAAGCTGCCGCACTTCAAAAGGGAAGGTCGTACTCTCTGGGGCAAGCGGACACCGCTCGGGAAACTCGGCAAGTGATGAGATAGTGTCTTGTAGAGTCAGAAACCAGCGCAGGCCGGTGTCTCCGGCATGTTGGGAAATCAGCCACTCAAGGATTGTGTCCGCGTCTTGCTCGGCTTCAGCCGTAGTCTCAACTTGGAAGGTCATGCTTACGTCGCATGTCGGCGAGAAACGCCTCGGCGGGTCTGGTGCGTCCGGCTTTTACATCTTCATAGCCGCGCCGGATGCCATCGGAGGCGTCCATGAAGTCCTGGCGCTCCCACTCGAGATAGGTGGCCAGAGCATCGTCGAGGGCTGCTGCTGGGTCCTGTCCACGGCGCTTGGCGTACTCTTCCAGTTGCGCCCTGCGTTCCGGCTTAAGTGGAACCATATCCATGTTCGCCATGATTTAATCGTAAGGGTTTAAACGACCGAGGTCAAAAGCTATCTTCGACCTTCGCCCTCGCAGGCACTGTCGCGTGCTTGCACTGGCAGGACTAAAGTGACTGTGGGGCGTCGCGTCGAGATCGTAACTCAAGGAGGCCGACCATGATTACCGGCGCCCACATCATCGTCTACAGCAAAGACCCCGAAGCCGACCGCAAGTTCTTTCGCGACATTCTGAATTTTTCCGCCGTTGATGCCGGCCACGGCTGGCTGATCAAAAAACGTGCCGGCTGCGGCCCGGTACAGCGAAAAAGAGTCGGCTCGGTGGAGAGTGTGAAGCAACCATCTCCCTCCCCGGAGGCGGCAAAATCGGCCTCTATCAGCCCAAACACCCGGTCGCGATCGGACGCCGGTAGAACCCGAGTTTACCCCGCCCGGGCGACCGTCCAATCGCCGCCACCGCCAAAATTCATGTCGTATGATTTCGCTCCGCTCAGGCTGCCAGATTGTTTAGACTCTAAGTTTGACTTCTGCCATTCAGCCATCGATTGCCCTCCTGCGTGGCGGCGACCCGCGTTCGCTCGCGCGAGCCATCTCGGTCGTCGAAAATCGGCGACCCGATTCCGCCAATCTTCTGAAAGCCCTTTTTCCGCACACCGGTCACGCCCGCGTCATTGGCCTGACCGGCGCGCCCGGAGCCGGGAAGAGCACGCTGGTTGACCAGCTTGCCAAGCACTATCGCAAAGAAAATCAAACCGTCGGCATCATCGCCGTCGACCCGACCAGCCCGTACACCGGCGGCGCAATTCTCGGCGACCGCATCCGCATGCAGGACCACTACGCCGATCCCGGCATCTTTATTCGCAGCATGGCCACCCGCGGCTCGCTCGGTGGACTGGCCCGCGCCACCGCCGACGTTACTACGGTCCTCGACGCCTCCGGCCGCGACCGCATCCTCATCGAAACCGTCGGCGTGGGCCAGGATGAAGTCGACATCGTCCGCCTAGCCGACATCACCGTCGTGATCCTCGTCCCCGGCATGGGCGACGACGTCCAAACCATCAAGGCTGGCATCATGGAGATCGCCGATATTTTCGTGATCAACAAAAGCGACCGCGAAGGCGCCGAACGAGTCGAGCGAGAAATTCGCGCCATGCAGTCGCTCGATATCCGCAAAGATGGCTGGACTCCGCCGATCGTAAAGACCGTCGCCAGCGATGGCACGGGGACGAAGGAGCTGGCGGAAGCCATCGCTGACTACGAGCAATACCTGAAGAACAAGAATTTGCTGTTGCAGAAGAATGTGGAGAACTGGCGCGACCGCCTGGTAGAAATGCTGCGCGACGCCATGCTGGAAAAAGCGCGCGCGCAAAATCGACGACGCGACGCTGGCCCGCTACGCCGCCGAAGTAGCCGAGCACAAACGCGACCCGTATTCGCTGGTGGAAGAAATTGTGAACGCAGGGTAGGGACGGGGCTCGCTCCGGTCTCTTTTCGAGAATCGTCACGGAGAAATAGGTATGGAGTTCAGCATCGATCATCTCGGCATCGCGGTAAAGTCTCTGGCATCCGCAAAGGGAATCTACGAAAAGCTCGGCCTAGCCATCTCGCCCGAAGAGACGGTCGCCCAGGAAAAAGTCCGCGTCGTCATGGTTCCCGTCGGCGACACCCGCCTCGAACTCCTCGAAGCCACCTCCGACGACTCCACCATCGCCAGATTTATCGCCAAGCGCGGCGAAGGCCTGCATCACGTCTGCATGCGTGTTCCCGATCTCGAGGCCGCGGCCGCCAAGCTGAAGCGCGACGGCGTTCGCCTCGTCTCCGATGAAATCAAAACCGGCGCTGGAGGTCATCGCTATATCTTCATTCATCCGCAGAGCGCGGGTGGAGTCCTGCTGGAACTGGTCGACGGCGGACATTGATCGTCAATCTGGTAATTGTGTACTCGGGTAATTCCACAATCGAATCTGGGTTCAAAATACAGAATTACACGAAGCAAAATTACAAATGCTTCTCCTGGCAGTCGACACCTCCGGCAGACACAGCAGCCTCGCGCTGGCCCTCGTAGAAGAAGGGAAGCCCGAGGCCATGATCGTAGAAAGCGTGCCGCTGGCCGGCGGCACGTTCTCCGCGCAACTGGTGCCCCAGATCGCAGCGCTGCTCGCCAAGCATGGATACAACAAAATAGACCTGGCCGCCTTCGCCGTGGTCTCCGGTCCGGGATCGTTCACCGGACTGCGCGTGGGCTTGGCCGCGATCAAGGCCATGGCAGAGGTCTTGGAAAAGCCCATTGCCGCCGTGTCTTTGCTTGAGGCGGTCGCAACCGCCAGAGGTACACGAGGACTAATCCTGTCCGCCCTGGATGCTGGCCGCGCCGAGGTCTACGTCGGCGATTACGAACTCGCGGCTTTTCCAATCATGCGCAGCGAACGCCTCCTTACACGTGACGACTTCATCGCCGAAGCGAACGCAAACCAGAAGCCGGTAGTCACTCCCGATGCCGCTCTCGTCGGGATTCTGCAAGCCGCTGGCGTTTCAGCCGAACAAGTCCCATACCCCGGCAGCGAATGCATCGCCCGTCTCGGCTGGCAGCACATTCAACGCGGCCAAACGGTCCGCCCGGAAGAGCTTGAGGCCAACTACATTCGCCGCTCCGACGCGGAAATCTTCTCGCAGCCCCGGCGTTAGGTAAGAGAATGGCGCAGATCTTCGAAGCCTGATTCGCAGCAACCCTCGCGCCGACATCCCGTAACCGTTCGCGTCGCCGATCTCAACGATCTGCCCGCGATCCTCGGCCTCGAGCAGTCCCTGCCTTCGGCCGCCCACTGGAGCGCCGACCACTATCGGAGTCGCATCCAGAGCCAGCCGAACCGAGGCATGCGTTCTGGTAGCCGAGTCTTGCGACGCCGAAAACACGCCCCAGTTTCGCGGGTTCCTCTGTGCCCGCCTCGTCGTCGGCGAATGGGAGATCGAGAATGTCGCCGTCCACGCAGCATCGCGTCGCCAAGGCATTGGCGCACAACTCCTGCAATCGCTGATCGAAAAATGGCAAGCCGCAGCGGCTACCGCGCTGCTTCTCGAAGTGCGCGAGTCAAACCACGCCGCCCGATCCCTCTATGAGCGTCACGGATTCCGCGAGGTTGGCCGCCGCCCGGCGTACTACCGCAATCCACAGGAAGACGCAGTTCTTTATACGCTCGATCGTCGGGCGGACGACTCGACGCCGCTCGCCAAAAGCATCAAGCCCTGAAATCCAGTGCCGGTTGCGCATTTGACAGACTTTCTCCTCATCGTGGTCGGGCCTCTCTCCCGTGGAATGAAGCATTTGCAAAGAAAAATTTCTAACCTGCTTCTTTCCCACAATTTGCACCGGTCTTGGTGCAATCCGCCAGACCTCAATCTGATAAGACTTGCCCCCAATTCCCGATTGAATCCCCACCTCGACCTGTGCTACTTTTTAACCGCACAGTAATAAATCAGGAGGTCCGTCAAGGATGCTCACTCCGAGAGACTCTCTCCTGACCGGTCACGAAGAATTCCAGCGACTGGTTCAGGAGCACTCGCAATACTCCCAAAGACTGGAATCCCTCACCCAGAAGCGCTATCTCACCGATGACGAAAAATTAGAAGAAGTGCGACTGAAAAAGCTAAAGCTTCGCCTTAAAGATCAAATGCTGAACATGGAGCGGCAGTCGCAGCGCGCCACGGCCTAATTTTTCTTCCTCGGGGTCGTTGATCCCGACTCAAATTAACCATAGCGGTACTATGTGTGCAATCAAGGCGCAGGTAAGCGCCTTTTTTTATTGCAGTTATATAGAATGAAGGCGGAGGCCGGTGTTCTTCGATTGACCTGCTCCTGCCGGACCTGGCTCTGACCGATGCGAACCAAATTCCGCCGTTGAAGTCCCTTCACCCCGATTCTGTCTTGATTCGACTCAAGCTTATAGAGATGGACCGCAAGTCCACAGAGGAACTGATCCTCTCGCTGGCACCCGGGCAAAAAGACTGCCTCAAGACCCGGCGTGATGGCACTATACTCGACGGACATCATCGCCTGTACGTGCTCCGGAAGCGCGGCGTCAATGTGGATGAACTGCCCAGAGACATCATCGAGAAGGAATAGTTGAGCATGTCGACAAGACTTTATTGGGCCGATGGACCCTGGTCCGGAAAACTGGCTCTCGCGGCCCGCCCCCGCGGTGGCGACTGGCTCGAAGATGAAATCACCGCATGGCGAAAAGCTGGTATCGACACCGTCCTTTCGCTGCTCACTCCCGAAGAGGAGCAGGAACTCGATCTCAAGAATGAAGCGCGCGAGGTCAAACAACAACGAATGAGTTTCTTGTCCTTGCCAATTCCCGATCGCGACGTTCCTCGCGTCGAATCCCAGGTTAGGGCAGCCGTGGAGAAAATCGATGCGGACCTTTCGTCCGGAAAGAATGTCGTCATTCATTGCCGGCAGGGAATTGGCCGTAGCGGCCTCGTCGCCGCATGCCTGCTGATCACCAAAGGCCTCAGCTCCGGGAGCTGCGATTGACGGCCTGAGCGCGGCCCGCGGTGTGGAAATCCCCGAAACATCTGAACAGCGTCACTGGATCGACTCGTTACGCAGCAACATTGACGGGCGCGAAGTGAACGTGGACAATACCACGAACGAACAGCAGCGACCAACGACCGGCAACAAACCCAACCCTTCGACACCATATAATGATCCCAACTTCCCATGGTTCGTGACGGCTACTACTACGGTATCGGCAGCGCCATCGCCACTGCCTTGATCATCTGGCTCGCAGGCTGGCCTCGCGCCCTGCCATTCGTCATCCCCGTCCTCCTCCTCGGAGTCTTTTGCCTCTGGTTCTTCCGCGACCCCGAGCGCCAGATCCCCAGCCATCCCGGCGCCATCGTCTCTCCCGGCGACGGCAAAGTCACCGATGTCTCCATCATCAACCCGAGCGCTAATCCCGCAGACTCGCATCAGTATCTTCCTCAACGTCTTCAACGTGCACGTCAATCGCTCCCCGATTGCCGGAGTCATCCGCGACGTCCGCTACCAGCGCGGCAAGTTTCTGAACGCCATGGGCCCCAATTCGGCGGACGAAAACGAGCAGAACATCGTCACCGTCGAAGGCGAAGGCCGCACCGTAGTCTTCAAGCAAATCGCCGGTCTCATCGCGCGCCGCATCGTCTTTAACCTCAAAGTCGGGAGACACAGTCGCCCGCGGCCAGCGCGTCGGCCTCATCAAATTCGGCTCGCGCGTCGACGTGGTTTTCGATTCCGACGCCGCCGATCCAGGTCAAGCCCGGCGATCACGTCAAGGGCGGAGCGACGGTTCTTGCCGTGCTCCCGCCGCCGCCCGGATAAATACCAGGGCGCGAAGTCCAGCGCTATCAATGCACGAACGAGAGGTCTCCTCATGGAAGGGTTAAGCCCTCGCCGTCGCGACACCGACCGTCCCCGAGGACGTATGCGCAAGGGCATGTATATTCTGCCTTCGGTATTCACCACTGCCAATATCGCGGCTGGGTTTTACGCAATTCTGGAAACGACTCGCGGCAGGTGGCCGAACCGTGGCATCTCGATTTCGCCGCCAAGGCAATCGGATTTGCCGTGTTTTTCGACGGTCTCGACGGACGTATCGCCCGCATGACGCACACGGAAAGCGATTTTGGAAGGGAACTGGATTCGCTAGCCGACGTGATCACATTCGGCGTCGCTCCCGCGCTGCTCGCCTGGATGTGGGGCTTTCATTTACTTCCACTCGACCATGGCGCCGGCTCTGCGGATCAAGGTGATCCAGGTGGGAACCATCGCCTGCTTTGCATTTCTGGTGGCGGGTGCCAGTCGCCTGGCGCGCTTCAACATTGCTGTGCAATCCTCAGCCCTCAAATCCCGGCCGCCCCGGCAAGAAATATTTTGTCGGCATGCCCATTCCCGCCGGTGCCGGAGTGATTGCCGCCGTCGTGCACTTTCTCGGCGGCGAACCGCTCGTTTCCTGGCGCACATCGGTAAGCTGGCTGCTCATGGTGATCGTGGTCGGCTACCTGATGGTCAGCACCTGGCGCTTTTACAGCTTTAAGGACATCGACTTTCGCTCCCGCCGCCCTTTCCGGCTGATCGTCATTCTGGCCATCGTCGGTGCTTCATCTGGTTCTTTTCCGGCCCGGCGCTCTTTGTAATTGCCATCTTCTACATGGCCTCCGGCATTCTCTGGCGTTTGCTATGGATCTTCCGCCGCAAGACCTCCCCTGCACCTCCGCCCTCGCATGAGGCATCTGTTACTCCATGACTCCTGTTTCCAAAACCGCTGCCGTCGCCCGCCGACCTTCGCGGCGTCACTCTCTATCGCGTCGCCATCGTCGGCGCCGCCTCGCTCATGGGAAAAGAAATTGCCGAGGTCCTGCGCGACCGCAATTTCCCGGCAGTGGATATTCGCCTGCTTGATGACGATGAGTCTCTGGGCCGCCTCGAAGCCGTCGGCGACGAGATGACTTTCATCCAGAGCATTCGCCCCGAGCAGTTCGAGCACGTCGATTTCACCTTCTTCGCCGCCGATCCGCCGCGCCACGAAAGCCAAGTGGGAGATCGCGCGCGATCTCGGCAACACCATCATCGATTTCTCGGGCGCGCTCGAAGACGCCCCCGGCGCGACCATCCGCTCGCCCTGGATCGAACGGGAAATGATCGAGCGCGGACCGCCTGTCCCTGCCGCCGCAATTGCAGCCCGATCCGGTTGTACGGTCGCGCATCCCGCCGCCACCGCTCTGGCGCTGCTCGCTCTGCGCGCCGAAAAGTTCGGCAAAGATCGAACGCATGATCGCCACCGTCTTCGAGCCCGCATCCGCAGTACGGACAGCAGCGGCATGGACGAACTGCACGAGCAGACCGTCAACCTGCTCTCGTTTCAAGAGCTACCCAAGAATGTTTTTGATGTGCAGGTGGCCTTCAACATGGTCGCGCGCTATGGGAGCGCAGTCGCATTTACTCGCTCGACAAGATTTCGCAGCGCATTCTTAAGCACTATCGCACGATGGCGCCCGCGCGATTCGAGCCGTCGATGCAGGTTATCCAGGCACGCCCCGGTCTTCCACGGCCATGCCTTCTCCATATATCTCGAAACTGACAAGCCGGTCGCGATCAAGAATTTTGCCGATGCCTCTGGCCGGCGAGCACGTGGTCATCGCCGGCGCTGGCGATACGCCGAATAACGTCAGCGCCGCCGGTCAGGAAGACATCCTGGTCTCGCTTCGTGCCGATGCCAGTCGAAAAAATGGCGTCTGGCTCTGGGCCGCCATCGACAACCTGCGAGTCTCGGCCGTCACCGCCGTCGAATGCGCCGAGACCTTGACCGCCTCCCGCCCGAGGGGGCAGATTCAATGAGGCAGGCTGGCGGCAATCAGCGTTCTCGCGTTCCTGCGTTGCCGTCAGCTGTTCTCGCCATGCCAGTTGCGGCTATCACGACGTCGGCCACGCCAACGCTCTGCCTCCGACTATTCGCACGATCGCAATCCCGGCCTTCTCCAGCCACAGCCAGACTTTCCGCATCGAGCAACTTCTCACCGACGCTGTCGTCCGCGAATTCAACTACGCGTACCCAATTCAAAGTCATCCACGATATCTCACCAGGACGCTGATGCCGTGCTGAAGGGAACTGTCCTCTCGGCGACGCGCCGCCCCGCTCGCCTACGATGCGCAAACCGGACGCGCTGTCAGCGCTCTGGTCACGGTGAGCGTGCAGGTCACACTCACCGACAGCAAAGGCAAGGTCGTTTTCCAGAACCCTGCTTATCTTTTCCACGATCAGTACGAAATCTCCGCCGACCTGCCTCGGTTTTTTGAAGAGGATTCTCCGGCTGTCGACCGCCTGTCCCGAGATTTCGCGCGCACTCTGGTCGCCAATATACTGGAGGCTTACTGATTAACACTGATGCGCGCCTTCAGCCAAGCCGACCGCTTCCTCTCCGAAGCTCGTCTCGCGCCAGCTGCGCCCGGCCTATGTACTCGTCGGCGATGAAGCATTTTTCCGCAAGCGGTGCCGCGACGCTATTCTCGAACACCTGGTCGCTCCCGATTCGCGCGACTTCAGCGTCTTCGAGTATGATCTGGGCGAGACCTCGCTCAGCGAAGTTCTGGACCGCGCCCGCACGCCGTCGCTCATGGCGCCTTTCCAGGTCTTCTTCGTGCGCGGCGTGAAGACGCTGTTCGGGCGCGGCTCGAACGAAGAAAAAATCGGCGCCATCGCGGAGTACTGCAAAAACCCAAATCCAGACGCGCTGCTCGTCTTCGTCGCCGACCACATCAGCATTCCCGCCGATGTTCGCCGCATGGAGATGACCGACAAGGATCGCTACCAGAAAATCCGCGAAGATCTCGGCCCGTTCTGCGGCATCGTCGAACTATCCCGCGTTGAAGAAGGCGAAGCCGTCCGCTGGATCGGCGAATACTGCGCGACCCGCGAGGTGAAGATCGATCCCGACGGCGCCCGCGAACTGGTCGACGCTCTGGGCGGCGACATGATGATGGTCTCGAACGAACTCGAGAAACTGATCCTCTACGTCGGCGAAAAGAAAGAAGATCACGCTCGGCGACGTTGAGACCATGGTGCTTGCCGCCAAGCAGCGCTCGCTCTACGAACTGACCGACGCCATCTCTGCCAAAGATCGTGTCCGCGCGCTCTCCATCCTCGACGCCCTGCTCTCCACCGGAGACGGCGAAGAAGCCGCCATCGGCCACTTTATATGCTGGCGAAAACCTTCCGCCAGATGCTGGTCATCCTCGAGCGCAACGTCCGCGACCAGCGCATGCTCTGGGCCGCGCTCTGGCAAGGCTTCCGCGTCCCGCCCTTCGCGGCCGACGACATCATCCGCCAGGCTCGCCGCTACAAATCCAAGCGCGAGCTCACGCGCTCCATTCGCCTCGTGGCGAAAGCCGATCTTGCCCTGCGCTCCAATCCGCCAGGCAAGCGCCTGATCCTCGAAAAACTCATTCTTGACCTCGCCGGAGGGGAAACTAAAATAGAAGTCTGCCGGCGGATGGATGCAGGAAGAGTTGCCGGTCTAGAACCATTTCAGTTGGAGTCTGCATGGCTTTTCCGATCAAAGTCTGCGTTGTCTGTGGAGAGGAGTTTGAACTGAAGCCCGGCAAGCCGGGTTTTGCCAACCGCTGTCCCGAGTGCAGCGAGCCTGAGTCCGATGAGGCCGCGGCTGCGCGCGACAAGGACGCCGTCAACAGCGAGATGAACGCCGCTCGCCGTCAGGCCATGCGCGACCTTCTCTACCGCAAAGACAGCTGACGTCTCGCCGAAGGGCTGTCACACCCGTGTGGAACCAGACGGATTCGGCGTAGCCAGTTTGCTCTGTCATGTTGTGACCCTTGGCCCAGTCAATCCCGGTTTGAAGATCGCCCAGCGCATGGTGATCCGCCGAACCGCAGTCGCTTTTCGCCCACCCCAGCCGTTCCCGGCATTCCCGAAGTCTGCCTTAGCCTTCTCCAGACAGGCGATTGCGTTATTCATCATGCCCGGCTCGTCCACATCGCCCGACTGCATTTCATCCGGCGTAGACCTGCGCTCCGCCTAGCGCCTTGAAGGCCTGGTCGACCGACGCGATGCCTTTCACGCGATAACCACCCCCTTGTCTCCGGCTTTCTCCAGATATCCGCCACTCGCAGCTGCTTGATTCCAGCCTGTATTCCTCCGGCACATTCTGTTGAGCGCCCGCCTTGCTGGCAGGCCGCTTCGCAGTTGAGGTTTGGGCCGCCGCGGACCCCGCGAAAGCGCAGAGGCTCGTCGCCAGGGCCAACGTAAGGCTCGCCTTGTGAACTCTTCCTACGGTCATTCTGTTCTCCTTGCGACGAAGTGTTCCGGACAAATGCCCCGTTGCGTTCGCTGGTTTACGAAACTCCTTCTGTTCATGCGAATGAAAGCACGGCGCCTAACAAGTTATGCGTCGAGACCGCACTATCGGTTGCCCGTCCGATCTAGGATGCGAAGGCATAGCTCTCCGATGGTCTCGCTCGCCGCCCATACAATAGAATTCATGCTCGACCTTCCCGCCTACCTCGAGCGCATCGACTATCGCGGTCCCACCGCGCCCGCGGCGGAGACCCGCGCGCCCTTCATCGCGCCCACATGTTCGCCGTTCCGTTCGAGAATCTTGACATCCTCCTCGGCCGCCCGATCCTTTGCGACGTAGACCGTTTTCTTCAAAAGATCGTCAACCGCGGCGGGGCGGGTTCTGCTACGAGCTGAACGGTGCTTTCGCCGCCTTGCTGACTGCGCTTGGGTTTGGCGTGAGCGCTTCTGTCAGCGCGCGTTGCCCGTCCCGACGGCACCTACGGGCCGGAGTTTGATCACCTTGCGCTGCGCGTCAACGTTCCGGGAGTTGCCGGAGATAGTTCATGGCTGGCCGACGTTGGTTTCGGCGACAGCTTTCTTGAACCGCTGCGCCTCGATCCCGGACTTGAGCAGCCCCAGATTGGACGGGTCTATCGCTTAACGGAAGGGGAGGGAAGGATTGCGCGTCGAGTCCCTCAAGGGAGGGCCGAACGCCGAATGGATAAAACAGTACTCGTTTACGTTGCAGCCACGCCAGATTGGCGACTTCGCTGCGATATGCGAATACCAGCAGACTTCACCGGAATCGTACTTCACGAAACAGCGAATCTGCTCGCGAGCCACGCCGCGCGGAAGGATCACACTCTCGGATTTGAAGCTGATCGAAACGATCGACGGACACCGCGAGGAGCGGGTGCTCCGAGGCGAAGAGGAATGGCGTGCCACGCTGCAAGACTTATTCGAAATCAATCTCCCAACATGAATCCGCAAAACGCCACGGCCCGATTCTATTACCCCTTCAACGCCGCTACCCCTCGCGCCGCAAATCTTCCGCTTCCGTGCTGTTCGGCTTGATCTTCACCACCCGTTCCAGCTGCTGCCGGGCCTGCGCCGGTTGGCCGTTCTTCGCATAGGCCAGCCCGAGGTGGTAGTTGTAGGTCAGATTTTCCGGTTCTTTTTTCCGCGCTTCCTCAAACAGTCCAATCGCCGAACTGTAAACGTGCCGCTGGTAAAACGCCCAGCCCAGCGTGTCCGCCGAGGCGGGACTATCCGGAAGTTGCCGGCGCGCCGTCTGCGCCATCGAAAACGCCACGTCCAGATTGCCGCCCTCTTGCAGCATCACAAAGGCTAAGTTGTTCGAAGACATCGCGTCATCAGGCTGGATCGCCAGCGCTTTCTGGTACATCTGCTTCGCCTGATCCCAGTTCTTTTCGCCCTGGTAGATCTGGCCCGCGCCCCGGTAGAACGTGATCTCGCCCGGATTGTTCCGTATCCCTTCGAGAAAGGTCTGTAACGCTGTGTCGCTCGCACCGCGGTCAATCTGCAAGAGAGCCAGCTTGGTGACCGCATCAACATTATTCTTGTTGATCGTCGCAGCCTGTTTGTACTCCGCCTGCGCGCCTTCGTTGTCCTTCTTGTCGAACTGCAACAGGTCCCCGAGCAGCACATGGAACTCGGAATTGTTCGGATATTTCACCAACTGCGCCTTGACTCTGGCGATCGCCCGGTCCGGTTGATTCTGTAGACCATCGACGCCCACCAGGCCGCCTAGAGCGCGGACCGAGCCGGGATCCAGATCGAGAGCCTTCTGGTAGTCTTTTTGCGCCTGGTCCGGCTGCTTCTCGATTACCCGCAAATTCCCGAGTTCCACATACGCTTCCGAATTGTCTGGGTCTCGTTCAACGGCCTGGCTCAGGTAACGATCCGCCGCCGGATATTGTTTGCGCATCGCCTCCGCCATCCCCCGCCACAAATATCCCTGTGCGGCCCTTGGCTGGAGCGCTATCAACTGGTCGCCCTCCACCGCTAATGCGGATGCGTCGTTACGCCGGACAGCCGACTTCGCCAGGGCGCCGTGTACCTCCAGCAGATCGGGACGCAATCGCACCGCGTTGCGCCATTCCGCTTCCGCCCGATCGGCGTTGCCCATTTGGTCAAATGCCATCCCCAGTTGGAAATGCGCCACCGCGTTGTCCGGATCGTTTTTCAGCACGTTCTGTAGCGTATCGACAGCCGTGTTCGCCTTTCCGCTTCGTAGTTCAATCTCCCCCTTGTAAACCTCCGCGTCCTCATCGCCCGGCTGCGCTTTTAGAACTTCGTCATTCAGCTTGCGCGCATCATCCAACCGGTCCCGCATGATGAGCAGCTGGGTGTAATTCTTCTTTAGGATCGGATCTTTGGGATGCTCCTGATGAAGCGAGCCAAATTCGGTCAAAGCCTTGTCGATCTGGTTGGTCGCAATATAGTAGTTGCCCAGCATGCAATAGCCGACGGAGTTGTTGGCGAAGTCTTTCTTCGCGTCGCGCAGAAAATTTTCGACCTCCTGCGGCTTGCCCTCCGAGAGCAGCAAATTGCCCATCGCCATTCTGGGATTCGGATCTCCAGGAGCGGCTTGAATGGCCTTGCGGTAATATTCGTCAGCTTCGGGAAATTGTCCCCGACTCTGGTAGAAGTTCCCCAGCTTCAGATTGGCTTCCACCGATTTTGGATCGAGGGCGACCGCCAGTTTGAGGTCCTCCTGCGCCTTGTCCCACTGTTGGCCTTCCGCGTAAATGATCCCGCGCGCCATGTGAAATTCGGAGCGGTTCGGGTCGCGTTTCAGCGCTTCTCCCAGCGCGGTCAACGCTCCACTGATATCCTTCGTGGCGTCATCGTACTTGGCCAGCGCCAGGTATACGTCTGCATTATTCGGCTGATTCTGGAGCAGCCAGTCGATCTGTACCTTGGCGTCGGCGAACTGAGTGCTATGGTCGAGAAACAAATTGGCCATCGCGAGGTGCGCGCCCGCGTGCTCCGGATTGCCGGCAATCGCCCTTTCGAACTCCTGCGCCGCCGCCGGCCATTGCTGGAGCTTCGCCGCCGTTTGCCCCAGCCGGAAGTGAGCCTCGGCAAAGTTCTGGTCCACCTGGATCGCATTCTGGAACTGGATCGCCGCTTCCCGGTATTGCCCTTTGTCGTAGTAGCGCTCGCCGCTCTCCAGGTATTTTTGCTTGCGCACGTTCGGGTCGCGCGAGCAGCCCGCCAGCATCGCCACCACCGCGCACACCGCCACCACCGCACACCGAAAACGCCAACCCTTGCTCACTTGCATGGCCCAGCCTCTCGCCTGTTCAAATTTTCTTATGATCAATGCCTTTTATGATCAATGCCCGCATCGTATTAACCTAACCTTAGGGCATTCCCGCGGAAAAGTTACTGCCGTTTATTATCGCAAACCCGCTCACCCGCGAGGCGACTTGCCAAGCCCCGGTTCGGGCATGCCCCAGCATACGCCCCAGCCCCGAGCTTTGGTAATCTGCCCCAGCCTCCCGGAGGGTGTCATAGTGCCTTTGGCTATGACCCACTTCCCCCAACCCGACGCCTCCCGGCGTGCGCCTAGAATCCAGCTCAACGGATCCATTGCTGCTGCCATCCAAGTCGAAGGCGGCGGCCGCGCGCGCGCACAACTTCAATCCATTTCTATCACCGGCGGCCTGCTCCAGATGCAGAGCGAGCTCTCCACCGGCGACTTCGTGGAAATTGCCTTTCAGACCCGCTCCGGACCTATCCACGCCATGGCGGAGATGCTGCGGCCGGTGCGCAAGTCCAAGACCAAGAGCGCCTGCCTTCAGCCCTTTCGCTTCGTCGCGCTGGGCGATCAGGATCACCAGAATTTAACGGGCGTTCTTGACTCGGCCTTCGACGGCGCGCTCGGCATCGATTCCAAGTAGTTCAAATCCGCCCGTTTCTAATTCGTTGGCGGCCTCGGTTTAACTTTTCGTCCTGGCGAATGTGTGCCTTGGCCGAGAATGCCGCCCTCAGAAGCGGTCGCGACGTATTCTGGCTTCCGCGCGACCATGAGCCGGTCTGCTAATCTACACCCACCAGCCGCTCATGCCCCAGCCAGGTTCACTGCCGATTCCGTCTTTCATCTACGGCACCGCCTGGAAGGAAGGCCGCACCGCGGCCCTCGTGGAGCTTGCTCTCCGCGCCGGTTTTCGCGCCATCGATACCGCCAACCAGCGCCGCCATTACTTCGAGGCCGCCGTCGGCGACGCATTGCGTGCCGCCTATGACGCCGGGATCGTGACCCGCGCCGACCTCTTTCTCCAAACCAAGTTCACCTACCAGCGCGGCCAGGATCATCGCCTCCCCTACGATCCGGCGGCGAGTCCCTCAGCGCAGGTCGAACAATCGCTGGCCAGTTCGCTCGACCACCTGCACTGCGACCATGTCGACAGTTTCATCCTGCATGGTCCAGCTTCGAATTACGACTGGACTGAGCTCGACGCCGAAGTCTGGGAAGCGATGCGCCGCCAGCGCGACGCCGGCCATACCCGCCTCATCGGTGTCAGCAACGTCTCGCTGGAACATCTCGAGCAGATGGCCGCCGCCGGCGCAGAAAATCCCTCATTTGTGCAGAATCGCTGCTATGCCAGCATGGGATGGGATCGTGAGATTCGCCACTTCTGCCGCGAACACGGCATCGTCTATCAGGGCTTCTCGCTGCTGACCGCCAACATCGACATCGTTCACCACGCGCTCGTCCGCTCTCTGGCCACGAGCCTGAACGCCACGCCGCCGCAGATTATCTTTGCCTTCGCCCGCGCCATCGGCATCCTGCCGCTGACTGGCACATCCAACACCGCTCACATGCAACAGGATCTCGCCAGCCTTGAAGTCGTACTCCCGCCCGAGGCGGTAGCAGCCATCGAATCGCTGGCGGGCTGAATTTGCAATTAGAGCGATGGGCGCCCTCTCCCGCCCGTCACAGATCAAGTTTCGCGCCTCTAAGCAATCACTGGCACATCGCTAACTCCCGGCCGTCCCAAACACGCGCCGATACCGCTCAATCTCCGCCGGTGTCCCCACCGCCTTGGCATAGTTGTCGGAGAGCTTCACCGCCGGCTGCCTGTCCGCGGTTGTTACTTTGCAGATCAGGCTCACCGGATCGAAGCCATTCCCGCCCGCCGGATCGCAATCCCGAAAATCGTTCGTCAGCAGCGTCCCCCATCCATGACTGATCCGAATCCGCCGCCCGGGCGTCCACTTCGCGCGATCCAGAAAATCCGCCGCCGACTGAAAATCCGACGGCGCGCAGTCCCGGCGCAATCGTTCCATCAAAATAAGCGTGCAGCCCCAGAATGTCGTTCACATCCAGCGCATCCGACGGAATCAGCAACTTCTCCCGCGGATTCCGCCCGCGCCCCTCCAGCCAGCTGAATATATTCGTCCCCCGCAATATATGGATTCTTGCTGTCCACGCGCTGCCCCCGCCAATCCGCCGTCCACTCCGGAGCATTCGCCAAAAATTGCGTAGTGCCAAACGTATCCGGCAGCATCACGCGCAGCGCTCCGACATAGGTTTCCTGCCACAACTCGAGCACACGATATTGCGACTCTTTCAATGCCTCGTCATTGGGAGCGAGCGCCGCCATCACCATGGCGAGTTCGTGCGCGTTCGTGCCGATCGCCTCCAGGTCATGCTTGTGCGCCAAAAACGCATTCGACGTCCCAATAAACGCCGCCCCCAGATTCGCCGCCATCGCGCCGACCACATATTCCTGCCACAAAAAACTATGCCGCCGTCGCGTCCCAAAATCCGCCACGCTCAGGTCCGGCACGCCCCGCAGCCGCTCGATCTTGCTCCACAACTTCGTCTTCGCCCGCGCATACAGAATGTCCAGCCCGAATTCGCGCAGGGTTTTCAAACTCGCGCGCGTCTTCAACTCGCTCATGATGGGGAGCGCATAAAGCTCCCACATGGTCGTCTCGGTCCATAAGCCATCAAAAGTTAAATGGTATTGCCCATCCTCGACCGAAATCTCGTAATCCGATAGCCGGAAATCGCGCTCCAGCCACTCCAGAAACGCCGGCTCAAAAATTCCGCGCCGTCCATAAAAAGTATTGCCCGCCAGCCAAACCAGTTCCGACCGACGGAACTGAAGCCGCCGCACATGCTCCATCTGATGGGAAAGTTCTTCGCGCGAAAACATATCCGCCAGCCGCGCCGCCCCGCTGCGATTGATCACGGCAAAAGAAACGCGCGTCTTCGGAAAATTCTTCCAGATGAACTGGAGCATCAGCAGCTTGTAGAAATCCGTATCCAGCAGCGACCGGATAATCGGATCCAGCCCCCAGTTATGGTTATGAGCCCGCTCAGCGAAGTTGATGATCATTCGCTACTATCCTCAACAACCCTCGCCAGAAAAGCAAACCAGTTCCGCAGTCTGCTGCGTCTCAATCCCGACCAAACGCACTTTGGGTGGCGCAGCGCTTCAGCGCTGCGATCGAGACTGCCCTTGAAAGAGCGGCTTTAGCCGCCGAGGGACCCCGCAATCCAAATCTCTCTCCGCCGCGTACCTAACGCGAAACACAATTCAACCCGAAAGGATTTTCCAATATGAACCGCAAGCTCTTCGCAGCCCTCTCTGTAGCCGCCCTGGCCATTGCGGCCTTCGCCGGCGGAAGCAACCCGGTAGTCGGCGGACAGGAAATGTACCCGACCAAGAACATCATCGAAAATGCCGTCAACTCCGCCGATCACACCACGCTGGTCGCCGCAGTAAAAGCGGCCGGCCTGGTCGAAACTCTCGAAGGCCCCGGCCCATTCACCGTTTTCGCGCCCACCAATGAAGCCTTCAACAAGCTGCCCGCCGGCACCGTCGACACGCTCCTGAAGCCGGAGAACAAAGCCACGCTGACCAAGGTTCTTACCTATCACGTCGTCGCCGGCCGCCTGAGCGCGCACGACCTGATGAAGATGATCAAGGACGGCAAGGGCAAAGCCGAACTCACGACCGTCGAAGGCGGCAAACTCTGGGCCATGGAAGATGGCAAGAAGATCGTCCTGAAAGACGAAAAAGGCGGCATGGCGACGGTCACTATCGCCAACGTATTTCAATCCAACGGCGTCATCCACGTCATCGACAGTGTCGTGATGCCAAACTAAGCAACCAATCTCTCTCCAACACTCAGCCCCGCTCCGGCGGGGCATTTTCATTTACGGCTTCGCGGCATCGCGGGAAAATGCAATTTTCATCAGCGCAATCCCCAGTCCACGGGCATCCGCTTCGTCCATATTGATGAGCACCACCACGCCCGCCCGCCGCTCCGGCACAATCATGAAAAACGTACTCGTCCCCTGCTGTCCGCCGGCATGCCCTACGTCGCGCACCCCGGATTCATCTCCGGTGCCCCAGCCCAGCGCATAATCATGTGTCTTCCCGTCCGCCGTCTTCAGCGGAGTCCACATCAGCTCGCGCGTCGCCTTCGTCAAAATGCGGTCGCTCAGCATCGCCACTTCAAACGCCGCCACATCATCCGCCGATGACAGCCATCCCCCGCCCGGAATCTTGTAACTGGAATCAAGGAAATCGGCATTGATGACCGCGCCTGCCTTGTCCTTGCTGTAGAACCGCGCCCGCAGCGGAATAATCGCGAACCGGTCATCCGGCACTGTGTGCGTCATCCCCGCGGGTCAGAAGCACGTGCGAGCGCACATATTCGACATACTTCTCCCCGGACGCGCCCTCAATCACGCACCCGGCCAAAGTAAATCCCTCGGTTGTGTAATGAAATTCCGTGCCCGGTTTGGAGATCAGCGGATCGTTCTTGAAGAAATCCAGCCCGCTCTGCACCGTGTCCGCAAAATGCCGTGTGTTTCCGTACTCGACATCATCCTGCGTCCACGATTTGTAAGCCCGAATCCCCGCCAGGTGTCCCAGCACTTCGCGTGTGGTGATCGGCGCGTCTTTCTGCGGGAATGCCGGGCAATATTTCTGCACCGGCGCGTCCAGATCCAGCTTCCCCTGCTGCCAGAGCAGCATCGCCGCCGTCCCGGTAATCGACTTCGAAATTGATGCCAGCCGGAAAAGCGTTTGCGCGGTTGCTGGGACCGAGTTCTCCAGGTCCGCTTTCCCGAACCCTGCCGACCAATCTTCGGCGCCGTTCTCAACCAGCGCTACCGAAATCCCCGGAATGTGATTGGCGCCCATGAACTTCGCAATGGCCGCCTCCATCTCCTGACGTTTCCCGGGCTCAATCGAGCCATTCTGCGCCCGACCTGACGCAGGCATCCCCAGAAGCACAAGAAAAAACAGAAACGCGCGGCGGACTCTTATCATGCGGCTATCCCGACGCCGATGATATAACACGCGCCCCGCGCTACTTCACGTCGCCGCAGTTCGGGCCCAGATACTTCGAGGTAAAGTTCGAGTCGAACGTCCGGGTGTTCCCGTCGCTCGTGTTAGTCATATGCGTCATTCCCTTGACGCCGTCGCCCACGATGTCGACATTCACCGTCCCATCTGTGACATCGCCTTTCTTCCCGTTGCAGTGAAACTTCGCCTCGAAATGGGTCGCCGTCTGCTTGGTCACCGTGCGCGTGCAATCCCCGCTATCCTTCCGTGCGTCGGCAAAAGCTTCGCCCTTGGCAATCTTGTCCTTCGTTACGCAACTCTTCACCGTGATCGAGTTCCCGTTCATGCTGATGCCTCTTTGCTTCATCATCTGCTCCACCATGGCGCGCTGCTCGGGGGGCATTTTCGCAAACTGGTCGGCATTCATTCCTGGCATCCCGCTGCCGCCGGTGATCACCGTCATCTCCCACAGACCTTCCTTGGCATTGAACATATCCCCGGCCAAAGCCGCGAGCGGGAACAGAAGGATGAATCCAAGTACAAGCTTCGTGCGCATTTAAAGATCCTCCTTAGATTAGCGTTCTATTTTGCGGAAACAGAATTACATAGCCTGACTTGGCGGGGCAAACAAAAATCGCAGCTCCGGAGTCAGCCGGGGGTTACGGAAGGGATTCGTGAAAAGGCTGGGGATTCCGGGAAAGTTTCGCGAGCGGCCAATCCCGCGGGAAACTCGTGCGGCGAACGGTAGAAGATCCGACGTTGCTGGGGAACCCGAGGGAACCTGCTTATCATGCCCGATGCGGCGGCACCTTCCGCTGCTTAAGCGCGGCCCGCGTCCGGGAAATCTCGCCGCTTAACAACTGCATCACCTCAAAACAAAGCTCCGAATTCGATGCCAGGCAAGCTGAGCGTAGCTTCGCGCGGAAACGAACGCTACTTCCGCCTCCTCAATCACTTCGGCGGTCAGGCTATAAGGAGACCCCGCCATCGTCGCCGGCAATCCCACCACCGCCCCTGGCCCGGCAATGCGAGGCGGAAACGCAATGTTTCCCGTCTCCAGCATCAGGCTAACCTTGCCGCTACAGACCAGGTAGAGCCCGCGCGGCGTGTCGCCGCATTGAAAAAGAATTTTCCCGCTTGGTTCACGGGAGATCGAAGTAGACAACCGCAAAAATTCCTCGCGCAGCGCCGGTGAAACTACCAGAGTTCTTAGGGCCTCACCACCCATTGCCTTTTCCCCCAGTGTCCCGTACTTTTATCGCCATCCCGAACATGCAGTCCGTGACGTGCGTCACACATCGATGTTTGGGAAGGCTGCGGAAACTTCTAGCAGCCTGCGGAAACTCACATTTCGCCGTTGACTTTGGTGGCGCAGCGCTTCCGCGCCGCGATGACTGCTTGATTTTGGGTGGCGCAGCGCTTCAGCGCTGCGATGACAGCTTTGTTTTAAAATCCGGCTTTAGCCGCTGCGGGGACGCTTTCTGGCTAGAGGCGACTTTTTTCCACAGCCTGCTATTTGTTCCGTGGGCGTTCCCCTTATCCTCCGGCCATTCTGCATGAAAATTGGATCGACCTTCGCTGTACAAATTCTCGCCCTTTCGATCAAATAGTGTCTCAATCGACCGGTACTCAAGAATGAAAACAAGAATCGTTCTCCTGCTCTGTCTCGTCCCCATCTCCCTCCAGGCCCAAAACAGGCAGACCGCCGAAACCATCATCACCGGCACAGTCGTCTCCATGGACGCCGCTCGCACCATCTACAACGACGGCGCCATCGCCATCGCGGGCGACACCATTCAGGCGGTAGGCCCGCGTGCCGAAATCGAAGCTCACTATCAGGCCGCCAAGACCATTGACGCCCGCGGCAAGCTAATCCTCCCCGGCTTCATCAACGGACACACCCACGTCCCCATGACTCTCTTCCGCGGCCTGCACGACGACGTCACCCTCAACGACTGGCTCTACAAATATATTTTCCCGGCAGAGAAGAAGAATGTGACCGAGGATTTCGTGCGCTGGGGCACGCGCCTCGCCGCCGCCGAGCAGATCCGCTCCGGCATTACCACCTTCGCCGACATGTACTACTTCGAAGACGCCATTGCCGAGGAGACAAAAAAGGCTGGCATGCGGGGCCTGCTGGGCGAAACCTGGATCGATTTCCCGACGCCCGACAACAAAGACCGCGCCGCCATGCGCGCCTATACCGAAAAATTCCTCCAGAAGTGGCAGGGCGATCCCCTCATTCACGCGTCGGTTGCGCCGCATTCCATCTATACCTGCTCGCAGCAAACCTTGCAGGAGTCGGCCGCACTGGCCCGCAAATACCATGCGCCTATCCTGATTCACGTCGCCGAGATGAAAAAAGAATTGGACGACAGCCTGAAGAATAACGGCACCACGCCAGTCCAATATCTGGAGCGACTGGGCATCCTTGGCCCCGACGTTGTCGCCGCGCATTGCATCTACGTAGACGAAACCGACCGCAAGATTCTCGCCGCCCATCAGGTAGGCTGCGTCCACAATCCCTCCAGCAACATGATGCTGGCCAGCGGAGTAGCTCCAGTCCCCGAAGAGCGAGCCGCCGGAATAGCCGTAGGCCTGGGCACAGACGGCCCAGCCGGCAGCAACAACGATCTAGATCTGATGGAAGAAATGGACCTCGCGGCGAAGCTAGCCAAGATAACAAAGATGAGCCCGTTAGCCCTGAACGCCAAGGCAGTAGTAGAAATGGCCACCATCGACGGGGCCCGGGCCATCCACATGGAAAACGAAATCGGCTCGCTGGAGAAAGGCAAAAAAGCCGATCTGATCGTAATCAGTCTCGATGAGCCCAACGCAGTCCCGGTCTACGACATCTACGCGCAAATAGCCTACGCCCTGAAAGCCAGCGACGTAGAAACCGTGATTATCGGCGGCCACAATAGTCATGCAGGATCACAAACTCCTGACGGTAGACGAAGAAGCCGCCATCAAGAAAGCCAACGAATACGGCAAAAAAGTAGCCGAGTCGCTAGACATGCAATAGATCGCCATCCTTCCAGTCGTGTCATCCTGAGCGGAGCGGGGTGAGCGAAGCGAGCCCCGCGCAGTCGAAGGACCTCTGCAAGCGCATACGCCACCACGGCCGCCGCAAGGCATTCTCCCCGCGCCGAGGCGTCTGATTCGGGAAGCCCCCACGAACCGTCCCGCACTCCACGATTGATACAATAAAGAATGCAAAACCCGAACGTCATCCTCTGGGAAGTGGATGTCCAACGCGACTTCATGCTCAAGGGAGGCGCGCTCTACGTCGAAGGCGCCGAGAGAATCATCCCCAACATCCAGAAACTAACCGACGCCGCCCGCCGCAACGAAGCTCTACTAATCTCCAGCGGAGACTTCCACCCCACCAACGACCCCGAGTTCCAGCAATTTCCGCCGCACTGCATGAAAGGCACGCCCGGGGCCGAGTTGCTCCCCGAGGCCCGCGCCGACAAAGTAATCCAAATCGAAAACACGCCCGAAGCCAAGCTCCCCGCCGATCTCCACGCCTACCAGCAGATCATCCTGGAAAAGCAAACCCTCGACGTATTCCAATCCCGGCACGCCGACGAATTAGTAGCGCGCCTCGGCACAAAACCGGAATTTGTGGTCTTCGGGGTAGTCACAGAATACTGCGTAGCCTGCGCCGTCAAAGGTCTGATAGCGCGCAAGCGAAGAGTAGCGGTAGTGCAGGACGCAATCGAAACCCTGTCAGCGGAAGCAGGGAAGAAGTGCGAATCAGATTTTCAGCAAATGGGCGCGCGCCTGGTAACGACCGCCGAAGTAATAAAAGAACTATCCATCACCCCAACTCTGTCATCCTGAGCTGAGCCGCGTGAGAAAGCCAGCGCAGCGCAGTCGAAGGACCCCAACACAGCATAATCAGCCACGGCCGCCGCAAGGCATTCTCCCAGCGCACAAGGGGCTGTGATCAAAGCAGCATCCCGGCAATCGAAGCTGACATTAGATTCGCCATAGTCCCAGCCAGCATAGCCCGCAATCCCAGCCGGGCCAGTTGCGATTTCTGATTCGGAGCCAGCGCCCCAATCCCGCCCATCTGAATTCCAATCGAGCTGAAATTAGCGAACCCGCACAAAGCAAAAGTAGCAATCGTAACCGACCGCGGATCGAGCCCCGACTTCTGCGCCCCCAGCATCGAGTAAGCCACCAGCTCATTCAGCACCATGCGCACGCCCAGCAGATTCCCAATCGCGGTGCAGTCATGCCACGGAATCCCAATCACCCACGCAATCGGCGCAAACATCCAGCCCAGCACCGATTCCAGGCTAGCCGGGAACCACCCCAGATGCGCATGAATCCCGCCCATCAATCCATCCAGCAAGGCAATCAAAGCCAAAAAAGAAATCAGCATCGCCGCGATATTCAGCGCCATTCCCAGCCCGTCGGTCGTCCCGCGCGCGATCGCTCCCAGCAAATTTTCTTTCTTCTCTTTCTCCGTCTCCTCCGTCGCTCATCACCACGCGCCCCGCCGTCTTCGGAACCTCCGTCTCCGGCACCAGCATCTTCGCCATCAAGCAGCGTCCCCGGAGCCGTCATGATCACCGCGCTCAGCAGATGCTTCGGCTCAATCCCAAACGCGATGTAAGCCGCCATGATCCCGCCCGACACATGCGCCATGCCGCTCGTCATGACGGTCATCAATTCCGACCGCGTCAAATCCGGCAAGAAAGGCCGAATCGTCTGCGGAGCCTCCGTCTGCCCCATAAAGATGCTGGCCGCCACATTCAAAGACTCAGCTCCGCTAACGCCCATCAGCCGGGTCATCAACCAAGCCGCCACGCGAATCACAACCTGCATCACGCCGAAGTAATAAAGCACCGCAAACAGCGCGCAAATAAATATGACCGTCGGCAAAACCTGAAACGCAAAATAAAATCCAAAATGTGATCCCTGCTTTCCCAGATCCCCAAACACAAATTGCGATCCGACAAACGCATAGCTAAGCAGCTTGTTCACCGCGTCCCCAGCCTTCTGAAACAGCGCTGCGTCCCACCTCCATCTTCAAAACAAACACGGCAAACGCAAACTGCAAGCCCAATCCCCAAGCCACCGTCTTCAACCGAATCGCTCTTCGGTTCGTGGAGAAAATGTAGGCAAGCCCCAGCATCGTAATCAATCCAAGAATGCCCGTGAATCGTCCCATCAATGCTCCTTCATCCCTTCAAGCCAAACGCGGGCTTGATGGGGACCCCGATTCTCCTCGATAAATCACCCGATGAATCAACGCCGGCCGCAGCGCCGGCGCCGCCGCCGAAATCGTATAACTCCCCGCAATCAACTTCCGCGCCCGCTCCGCCGAAGCCTCCGAGTGGCAATGAATCGTGCACAAGGCCTCGCCCGCCGCCACCCGATCCCCAATTTTCTTATGCACCACGATCCCCACCGCCGGATCCACCGCATCTTCCTTCTTCTCGCGCCCGCCGCCCAGAATCACGCAAGCCGTCCCGATATCCTCGCAGGCAATCGCCGAAACAAATCCCGCCGCCGCGCTCCGCACCTCCACGCGACACTCCGCCGAAGGCAGCCGCGCCGGATCATCAATCGCGCCAACATCCCCGCCCTGCAACTCCACCATCTGTCGAAACCGCTCAAAAGCCGCGCCCGAAGCGACGATTGACGAAGCCCGCACCTTCCCCTCCGCCACCGTCCCAGCCGCGCCGCCCAGATAAAACATCCACGCCGCCAGATGCAAACACAAGCTCGCGCAAATCCTCCGGCCCGCCGCCGCGCAGCACCTCGATGCACTCCGCCACCTCCATCGCGTTCCCCACCATGCGCCCCAGCGGCTGATCCATATTCGTAATCAGCGCCACCATCTTCTTGCCCATGCGCTCGCCGGTCTCGACCATCAACTCCGCGAGATGCACCGCATCCGCCTCTTTCTTCATGAACGCGCCCGACCCCGTCTTCACGTCGAGCACCAGCGCATCCGTTCCCTCCGCCAGTTTCTTGCTCATGATCGAAGCGCAAATCAGGTTCGGACTTTCCACCGTCCCCGTCACATCGCGCAGCGCATAAAGCTTGCGATCCGCCGGAGCGATCTTCTCCGTCTGCCCGATCATCGCCGTCCCGCAAGCCTTCAGCACGCGATGAAACTCCGGCACCGACAAGCCCACGCGAAATCCCGGAATCGCCTCCAGCTTGTCGAGCGTGCCGCCCGTATGTCCCAGCCCGCGCCCGCTGATCATCGGCACATAAAGCCCGCCCGCCGCCACCAGCGGCGCCAGCACCAGCGAAGTCTTATCGCCCACTCCGCCGGTCGAATGCTTGTCGACTTTCGCAGCCGGCAAGAAGCCAAGGTCCAGAACCTCGCCCGAATGCAGCATCGCATTCGTCAGCGCGGCCAGTTCCGCGCCGTTCATCCCGCGCAGCAACACGGCCATCAACCAAGCCGCAATCTGATAATCAGGAATGTTCCCGGCCGTATAAGCCGAAACAATGTATTCAATCTCCGCGGAAGAAAGCGCGCCACCATCGCGCTTCCTGCGGATGAGATCAATCACGCGAAATGTGGGAGCCGCATTCGCCAGGCGAAGTCACCGCAGTCGAAAGCCCTCCGGCAGTAATTCCGTGATCAGACTCGACGTATCCCCATCCGCGCCCTGATAAAACACCACCGCCTCCGGCCCAAACTCATAAATCACCTGCCGGCAGGCTCCGCACGGAGAGCACGGCACGCCCTGCGCGTTCGTCACCGCGACGGCAACAATTTCAAGACCAGGCCCAGACGCGGCCACGGCCGAAAAAATTGCCGTGCGCTCCGCGCAGTTCGTCAGCCCATAGGAAGAATTCTCCACGTTGCATCCCGAAAAAATCTCCCCACGCGCAGTAAGAATCGCTGCTCCCACCTTGAAATGGGAAAAGGGAGCGTAAGCGTTTTTCATGGCGGCGCGTGCCGCCCGCACCAACCGCGCACGAGTCCCCGCACTCAACTTAGCCTTGGCCATAATCTGTGTAGAAAAGAAAGATGGCACGAATTGTAACCCGTGCGCCAATCAACGCAGCAGAATTCTAGTGCTTTAACCTTGGCAGTCTGATCCGCACGCGTGGGGACAGCCGCCCTCGGCTGTCCAGCCGGGCAAAGCCCGGCCCTCTCGAAGGCGACCCTACTTCGGCCCACGCGACAAAAGTTCAATCACCATCCTGTTAAACTTCTCCACATTCAGCTCCGTCTGCACATGCACGACCTGCTCTCCCAGCCCCGGAGCACTCCCCGGCAGCCAAACCAGCGTATTCCCATACCCCGCTCCATGCGAGATATCGATATCCATCGCCAGCATCTCTTCCTTGGTAATAATCGAAGGATCGATCCAGGCCGCCGCCGCCAACTCATCCCACAAAAGCTCGTCGTCGGCCCACTTCTCGATATACTTCGCCGCCGGCGTCCCCGCCTTGGCGATCTCATCGATCATGGCCTGCGTAAAATGGGTCTTCACCGAAATGTCGACGGTAGTCACCGTAATCTTCTTCCACGGCGCGCGCAGCACAATATGCACCGCCTCCGGATCCCACCAGAAATTAAACTCCCGCCGGTTCGCCTGCCCCCACTCCATCGGAACCACCGGCACGATGCTTCCACCCATCACCACCAACTCCTGTGCCAGTTCCGCAAAATGCGGGTCGATGCTCACCGCCTGCGCCAGGTTCGTCAGCGGCCCGCCCGCATAGATCGTCACCTCATGCGGATACTGATGCACCATCCGAATCATGAAGTGCGCCGCATCCTCCGTCTCCGCCTTCAGCGTAGGATTCCCCTCGGGCAAGGGATTGGGCACTTCAAACGGCCCGTGATAAATACCCGAGTTCCACGCGCCCTTATTATTTGTGCCCACCGTCGCCTTGATCTTGTGCTCGTTCCACGCCCCCTGGTAGCTCACCACGCCATAAAGTTTCTGCCAGCGCGCAATCTCCTCCTTGCTGTTGATCAAAGGAAATACCGCGCCCGGATAGACCTTGATATCCGAATGCCCCGTCAATTCCAGCATTCGCAGAGTGTGTGCCACTTCTTCATCGCGCCACTGGTCGCCGCTGACAATCGTGATCCCCAGCGTCTCAATCCCCGGCGCCTGCAACACCATCAGCATCGACTGCTGATCCGTAGTAGCCGGGCCGCGTCCATCCTGGTCAAGAATCACTTTGCGGCGCGCCTGTGAATATGCGCAGATAGAAAACAAAAGAACAGCAAATAGAAAAACCGTCGTACGTTTCACTCGAGGGCTCCTGAACGAGAATGATTATAGCGACCCGCAATTTCGTATAGGACTCTTGAACTCATCCCCTCACGGGAAAACACGGGACCAATAATAGCTGTCATCCTGAGCGAAGTGAGGTGAGCAAAGCGAGCCGAACGAGTCGAAGGACCCCTACTCCCTCATCACTCCCACTGCTGAGGCAAGGCATTCCCATATCGAATGTCATTCCCTCGTTGCCGCCACGCAGTTAGACCTAGTAGCCTCTGCAGCTCATGCTGCACGGTTGACGCTCCGCGGCACGGCTGCTAACGTCACCCCAAACGCAATAGGAGACCCGCTCTGAGTCGCCGGACCAAAAATCAAATCCCGAAGCCCTGCCCCACCCGCCGCGACTTCCTGGTTCGCTCTTCTCAGGCACTGTCCGCCACGGTAATCGCCCCGCATCTGCGAGGCTTTCCATTTTTCAACCCTCCGGAACCGCCCGCCCAGAGCCCTTTTCACCTCCATCCGCACTATCGCATGCCCATGCCGCTCGATGCGCTTCTGCTTCAAACCGAGCCCGGGCAAGACGAATTCGTCAACGAAAAATACGCGGCACAAATCTCCACCATCCTCCACGGCTGGAGCGCGAGCCTGCTTCGCTCGGCGCACGACCTCCAACCGATTGAAAAAGTGTTGGACGCAAACTTCCTCGCTGCCCCGTTTGCGCCGTCAGAGGCGCGAGTAGTCCGCCCGGGCCCGCCAATAGAAATACGGGAGAACCAGTTCGAGCAGTCGCTCACGAAGAGCAGGGAAGAGTTTCTGACGGGGCTTCGCGATTCTCTGGCCCCGTTCTCCGAAATCCTGACCGCCGACTTTCAGATAACAAACATACAAACCGAGACGGATCGACCGCAGTCCGCGCCCATCCAAGCTTCGCCGCCAGACTCCCGAGCAACTCCACACCCGCATTCGCTATGAAATCGTCGCCACCGCTCCGGACATCCACCGCGAGCAGCGAGTCGGATACGCCGATCTGACCTGGAAATCCACTCCGGCCGGAGACTTCCGCCTCCTGAGCTGGCAGACAAAACAGGAAACCCAAAGCCGCTCCACCACCCGCGTCTATGCCGACATCACGGCCCCCGCGCTTGGCAGCAACGCCTCCTACGCTGCCCAACTCCAGCACGGCACCGACTACTGGCGCACCGTCCTCGACGCTGCCTGCGGCATCGACATCTACGGACACAACGGCGTCTCCGTCGGCGACATCGACAATGACGGCTTCGACGATCTCTACATCTGCCAGCCCGGAGGCCTGCCCAACCGCCTCTACCGCAATCGCGGCGACGGCACCTTCGAAGACATCACGCAAGCCAGCGGCGTAGGCGTAATCGAAAACACCGCCTGCGCCCTCTTCGTCGACATTAACAATGACGGCCGCCAGGACCTCATCGTAGTCCGCGCCAACGGCCCGCTGCTCTTCCTGAACGACGGCAACGGAAAATTTCACCAGCAGCCAAACGCCTTCAACTTCGCCACGCCGCCGCAAGGCACCTTCACCGGCGCAGCCGTAGCCGACTACGATCGCGACGGCTGGCTCGACATCTATTTCTGTCTCTACGTCTTCTATCAAGGCACCAGCCAGTACAAATATCCCAGTCCCTATCACGACGCCAACAACGGCCCGCCGAATTTTCTGATGCGCAACAACCGCAACGGCACCTTCCGTGACGTGACCGCCGAAACCGGCATGAACCAGAACAACACCCGCTACAGCTTCTGCTGCGCCTGGAACGACTTCAACGGAGACGGCTGGCCCGACCTATACGTAGTCAATGATTTCGGCCGCAAGAATCTCTATCGCAACAACGGCAACGGAACCTTCACCGACGTCGCCGCCGAAGCCGGAGTGGAAGACATAGGCGCGGGCATGAGCGTGGCATGGTTCAACGACGCGAACCAGAGTGATAACAACTCTGATGATAGTAAGTTGGTAAACCACCGAGCCGTCGATAGCGATCTTTATGTAGCCAACATGTGGACCGCCGCCGGCGAGCGAATCACCATGCAGGACCAATTCAAGAGAAATTCGCCGCCAGAAGTAAAAGCCCAATACCACAAGCACGCCATGGGCAACTCGCTCTTCTTGAATTCCTCCGTGTCCTCTGCGTCCCCTGTGGTTCAAGGTGTTGCTCTCGAACTCGCCAATCCCATCAACTCAAGAGGCGATCCCGAGATTGTCCGATGTAACAGATGTCTCCCAAACCCGCGTCGGCCGCTGGGCATGGTCCAGCGACGTCTTCGACTTCGACCACGACACCCATCCCGATCTCTACATCACCAACGGCATGGTGAGCGCCCCGAACCGAAATTCCGAGGACCTCAACAGCTTCTTCTGGCGTCAGGTAGTAGCCAAATCGCCCGACGAGCCCCGGCCCAACCACGACTACGAACAAGGCTGGGCCGCCGTCAACGAACTCATTCGCGCCGACCGCACCTGGAGTGGCTACGAACGCAATATCTTCTACGCCAATAATGGCGACGATACCTTCTCCGATATCTCTGGCGTCGTCGATCTCGACTTCGTGGAAGACGGCCGGGCCTTCGCCGTCTGCGACTTCGATCAGCGATGGCCGCCAGGAAATCTTCCTGAAGAATCGCAACGCACCCCAACTGAGAATTCTGAAAAATGTTCTGCCGCAGTTGCCGCCCTCGATCTCCTTCCGTCTGCAAGGAACAAAAAGCAATCGCGACGCGATAGGCGCAGTGATCGAAGTCAGAACCGGGAAGGGAAGCCAGAGGCGAAGTGTGCAGGCAGGCTCGGGTTTTCTATCGCAGCACAGCAAAGAATGCTTCTTCGGTCTGGGAGAATCCAAAGTAGAGACGGTAAGCGCCACCGTCTGCTGGCCGAGCGGGACGGTGCAGGAATTCCACGACCTGCCGGTCAACCATCGCATCTGGATAGAGGAAGAGAGCAAAGACCCGAAGCGCATCGAACCCTTTCGAACCCCGTCGCGCGACGCGAGCGCGGCAACGGACAGCGCTTCAAATATCTCGCCGCAACCCGCGGAAATCCTGCCCGAGGTCGCCGAAACCTGGCTCCTGGCAACCGTTTCCGCTCCAGAATTCTCCGGCGGCGGAGTAGCTGCGCTGTCGGCTCTGCGGGGCAATCCGGTTCTCCTCGTCTTCGGCGCAGCCGGCGATGCCGCGTCCCGCCAAAATTGGCTCGCGCTCAGCAATCGAGCGGCGTCATGGGCACAACGCGGCCTGCATCTCCAGGCCGTCAACCTCGACACGGAAGAAAATCTTCGCGACTTCCTTCGAGATCATAAGCTTTCCTTCTCCGTCCTTCAGGGCAATGAAGATGTCGCGGCTGTCTATAATATCGTGTTCCGATATATCTTCGATCGCCATCGCGACCTGTCGCTGCCTGCGTCCTTCCTGATCGACGGCAAAGGGGAGATCGTCAAGATCTATCAGGGCGCAGTCGATCCCGCCCACGTCGAGCAGGATTTCCGCAGCATCCCCAAAACGCCCGCCGAACGCCTGTTTCGAGCCCTTCCATTTCAGGGAGTGACGGAAGTTGTCGAGTTCGGGCGTAACTATTTATCGTTCGGCTCGGTCTTTTTTCAGCGTGGATATTTCGCCGAAGCCGCCGGCGCCTTCGAGATCGCGCTGCGTGACGATCCCGAAAGCGCCGAAGCCGCCTATGGCATCGGCAGCGTCTATCTCAATCAAGGAAACAATTCCGAAGCCCGAAAATATTTTGAGCGTGCGCTAAAGATGCGCGCGTCCTATCCCGATACGCTCGCCAATTCATGGAACAACCTCGGGCTCATCGCGGGCCGCGAAGGACGCGTCGATGACGCCGTCGCTTATTTCCTGGAAGCCCTGCGCCTGAGCCCCGACCATCGCATCGCCCTGAACAATCTCGGCGGAGCCTACCGCCAGGAAAAAAATTGGGAGCAGGCAAAGAAAACATACGAGCGCGCGTTGGCCTCTGAACGCCAACGACCCTGACTCGAACTATGGCCTGGGCATGGTTTACGCGCAGCTCGAAGACACGACCCGCGCCTTCGAGCTACTGGCGCGGGCTTTGGAGGCAAGGCCGGATTATCCCGAAGCGCTGAACAATCTGGGAATCCTCTACCTCCGCACCCAACGCAGGGACGAGGCGGTGGCGAGCTTCGAGAAGGCCATCGAGGTCGCGCCCGACTTCGATCAGCCTTACCTGAACCTCGCCCGCGTCCACGTCATCGAGGGGGACAAGGAGGCGGCCCGGGCCATCCTCCAACGCCTCCTCGCCCGCCACCCCAACCATCCCGCCGCCCGCCAGATGCTCTCCGAGGTCGGCGCTCCGTAGGGAGCAATCGAAATGCTCCACGTGGAGCAATAGTTGACATATTTGTATGTACAATTACCGTTAACTCCTTTCCTGAGAATGGGTTGGGTGTTTCCGTGGATCGGGTTTTCCGGGCGTGGAGCATTTGCTCCCGGGTCTGGGATGTTCGGCTCCGGCCGCACGTGCTTAGGGTTTTGGAGTTTCGGCGGTGAGTGAGTCCACGAACATCTTGTAAAAACGAGTGAGGTTGAGATCATCCTGGATCTCTACTTTTTGCAGGTCGTTTCTTTTGGGCTTGTCGCTTTCGCTCCAGGTCAGAGTGTCGCCGTAGCTTGCGCCTCTGTCGAGGTTGACGTCCATGTATCGGGTTTCGGTTTTGGTGATTATGGTTGGGTCGAGCCAGGCTGCCGAGGTTAGTTCGTCCCAAAGGTAGTTGTAGGGGCCGCGGAGGTGAGCATAGGCGCCTATGTATTTCGCTACCGGCGTCTTTCCTGCTTTCACTTTGTCGATCAGGTCCTGGGTCAGACTGGTCTTCAGAGAGATGTCTACGGTGGTGCAGACGATTTTTTTCCAGGGAGCGCGGAGGACTATGTGGGCCGCTTCGGGATCGAACCAGAGATTGAATTCGTGACGCGGGTTGTTGATGAATTCGGGATCATCAGTGCGCGGGTTGAGGCTTCCGCCCATGAAGACCAGTTCTTTCGCGAGGCTGGCGAATTCAGGATCGATGGTGATGGCGAGGGCGAGATTGGTCATAGGGCCGACTGCTTCGATGGTGACCTCGTGCGGGTATTTGTGGACCATGCGGATGAGGAAATGAACGGCGTCTTCGTTGGCGGCTTTCGTGGTGGGCAGGCCTTCGGGCATGGAGCCAAGATCGCGGGGCGAGTGGTAATACTTGGGCGTCCATGCGCCGAGCCATTCGATGTTGCCGTAACGCTGCTCGTCCGCGAGGGTTTCCTCGCGGGTTCTTACCAGAGGATATTCGGCGCCGGGGACTACCGGGATGTCAGTTCGACCGATGAGTTCGAGGGTGCGGAGGGTGTGGGCGACCTCTTCGGTGAGCCATGCGTCGCCGGTAACGATGGTGATACCGAGGACTTCGGTTTGCGGAGACTGGATGAGGAGGAGGATGGCTTGCTGGTCGCTGCCGGCGGGGCCGGCGGCGTCCTGGTCGATGATGATTTTGCGGCGGGTCTGGGCGGCGGCGGTGGCGACGAGCAGGAGGAGGATGCAGATTCGTTTTGTTTTCATCGGATCGCGTATGGGTGATTGACAGTGGTTAGAGATAGCATGAGCGGGGAGAAATCTCAAATGTGGTGGCTTGCAAACCCCGCAGCCAAGGCGGATTACATAGATAGTTGGATGTAGGGCCTCATCACCAGCGCTTTATTACCCGTTTGCCACCGACGGTTGCATTTGCTTAGTTCGTCGCGGAGCCGAAAGGCTTGGTACCCGCTGCACAGGAAGCAGTGGAACAGTAGGGGTCCTTCGACTCCGTAGCCGCTTCGCTTCGCGAAACGGCTACTGCGCTCAGGATGACACTGTCGATGTTCCGAGCGGTGATCGCGCTTGGGGAGAACTGCAGATCTTCGTTCGGATGACAGCCCTTTGTACGCATTGCTTACCAACCCATCTGGTCCATCCGCTTGAGGATGATCGCGCTGTAGTTATTCATGCGCTCGGGGCGGCGCCTTAGTGGAGCGGGCAAAATTGCGGCCAGGCGGGCGGCTGGTTGGCGTCCGATGGTACGGGCTGAGGTTTGATCGTGGTAGCGGCAGGATTCTTCTGCGCCGTAGATGCCCGGGCCCCATTCGACCACATTGAGGTAGAGCTCCAGGATGCGTTTCTTGCCGAGGACCAGTTCGGCTACCGGCACCAGCGTGGCTTCCGCGCCCTTGCGGATGATGGAGCGGCCGGTTCCGAAGAAGAGATTTTTTACGAGTTGCTGCGTGATGGTGGAGGCTCCGCGGGTGCGCTCGCCTTCGAGATCGTCTTCGGCGGCGATTTGAATCTCGTGCCAATCGAATCCATGGTGCTGGTAGAAGTGGGCGTCTTCGGCGGCGACTACGGCGTGCTGGAGGTCGGGCGAGATCTGGCTGAGCGGAATGAATTTGTATCGCTTGTGATAGGGCTTGTGGTTCATCCAGGCCTGCATGCGCCGCTGCATGTGGACTGCGGTGGTGGGCGGGTCGATCCAGCGGAGGGACGCGAGGAGTAGTGCGGCTAGCGACCAGAGCAGGAGAACGCCGATGAGCAGCCATCGAACGGCGGAAAGGAGGGAGTGCGGACGGGGCGGGGTCTTACGGGGCGCGTTTGCGGGTGCGGGCACGTCTCAGTCTAACCAGTGCTGAAGCGCTGGGCCACCTCGGCCGTCCTCCGGAACTGGCAGATCTAGAGGGAGTTGAGAGCGGGCGGGCATGACCGGTGTGCGTCGGAAATCACAGTTGTGGAGTGTCGGCGATCACATCGGACTTGGTGAGGGAAGTAGAACAATTACTCACAGGGGCCGCGACCGGGCTGTGTGCGAAACGACCCTTCATTGCCGGAGCGTTCTTTCCGGTTCATTACCTGGTTCAGGTTGGAAACTCGTTTCAGCTTCTGGGAAGAGGAGGGATTATGGCGGTCACAAAGCAACAGGCCCTTGACTATCATTTCGGGGCTCGTCCGGGGAAGATTGAGGTCACATCTACCAAGCCTTGCCGTACGCAGCGCGATCTAAGTCTGGCTTATACGCCGGGCGTGGCTGAGCCTTGCCTGGAGATCCACAAGAATCCGCAGGATGCTTATAAATACACGGCGAAGGGGAACCTGGTGGCCGTGATCAGCAATGGGACGGCGGTGCTCGGGCTGGGCGATATTGGCGCGCTGGCGGGCAAGCCGGTGATGGAAGGCAAAGGGGTTCTGTTCAAAAGATTCGCGGATGTGGATGTGTTCGATATCGAGCTCGACAGCCACAATCCGGATGAAATTATCAAGGTTTGCCAACTGCTGGAGCCGACGTTTGGCGGCATCAACCTGGAGGACATTAAGGCGCCGGAGTGCTTCTACATCGAAGAGACGTTGAAGAAGACGATGAAGATTCCGGTGTTCCATGACGATCAGCATGGGACGGCGATTATTTCGGGCGCGGCGTTGCTGAATGCGCTGGAAGTGGTAGGGAAGAAGATTGACGAGGTGCGGGTGGTGTTCAACGGCGCGGGAGCTTCGGGGATCGCGTGCGCGGAGCACTATGTTCGGCTGGGCGTGAAGCGCGAGAACATTACTCTGTGCGATACGGGCGGTGTGATTTATACGGGGCGCACGAAGGGGATGAATCCTTACAAGGAGCGGTTCGCGCACGAAACGAAGATGCGGACGCTGGCCGACGCCGCGAAGGACGCGGACGTGCTGGTGGGCTGCTCGGTGAAGGGCGCGATCACGCAGGATATGGTGCGGTCGATGGCCGCGAAGCCGATCGTGTTTGCGATGGCGAATCCCGATCCGGAAATTACTTACGAAGACGCGAAGGCTTGCCGGAGCGATGTGATCATTGCGACCGGGCGCTCCGATTATCCGAACCAGGTTAATAACGTGCTGGGGTTCCCGTTTATATTCCGCGGGGCGCTGGACGTTCATGCAACGGCGATCAATGAAGAGATGAAGCTGGCGGCGACGCGGGCGCTGGCGAATCTGGCGAAGGAAGATGTGCCGGATTCGGTATGCCGCGCGTATGGCGTGGAGCGGCTGCACTTTGGCGCGGATTATCTGATTCCGAAGCCGTTCGATCCGCGGGTGCTGCTGTGGGAGGCGACGGCGGTGGCGGATGCTGCGATGAAGTCGGGCGTGGCTCGGACTCCGATCGCGCTCGATGCCTATCGCGATCAACTGGAACGGCGACTGGGCAAGGCGCACGAGATCGCGCACATGCTGATCCAGAAGGCGCAGACTCGGCCGAAGGAAGTGGTATTTCCGGAGGGCGAGCACGAGAAGATCCTGCGGACGGCGCATCATCTGCTGGACGAAAAGATCGCGACGCCGATTTTGTTGGGCAATCGCGAAGTGATCGACGCACGGGCGAAGGAACTGGACCTGCAACTGACGGGCGCGAAGATTGTGGATCCGGCGCTCTCGACCTTGGCCGAACCCTATATTAAGGAGCTGTTCCGGTTGCGGCAGCGGCGGGGCGTCACGTTGAGCGAGTCGCGCGGGCTGATGAAAGATCCCAACGTGTTTGGCTCGATGATGCTGCGAATGGGAGATGCGGACGCGCTGGTGTCGGGCGTGAGCCAACATTTCCCGGACACGATTCGTCCGGCGCTCCAGATTATCGGGACGCGGGAGGGATTGCGAAAGGTTTCGGGCTGCTACCTGATGATTACGCGGTCGGGGAAGCTGTATCTGCTGGCGGACTGTAGCGTGAACATCGATCCGACGGCGGAGGACCTGGTTGAAATCGCGTTGTGCGCGGCCCAGACGGCGCGTCGGTTCGATTTGACGCCTCGGGTGGCGATGTTGTCGTTCTCGTCGTTTGGAAGCACGAAGCATCCGCAGAGCACGAAGGTGCGGAAGGCGGTAGAACTGCTGCACAAAGCCGATCCGACTTTGATTGTGGACGGAGAGGTGATGGCGGACGTGGCGGTGTCGGCCGAACTGCTGGAGAAGAACTATCCGTTCAGCTCGCTGAAGGGCGGGGCGAATGTCCTGATCTTCCCGGACCTAGCGTCGGCAAATATCGCTTATAAGCTGCTTTCGAAGCTCGGTGGCGGACAGACGCTGGGACCGATCCTCATGGGCATGAGCAAGCCGGTGCATCTCGTGCCACGGGACACGGAAGTGGAAGAAATCGTCAACGTTGCGGCGTTAGCGGTTGTGGATGCGCAGGAGAATGATCTGACTACTTGGCCGTCTTTGGCTCCGAAACCGATGGAATTGGTGGGAGAGTAGGCGTTCGAAGTCAGAAGGCAGAAGTCGGATTGAAGAAGTAAAAACACAAGCCCCACGCACTCGCGAATGACGCGACGCGTGGGGATTCTTTTGCGCCCTCTTTGTCTTGATGCACAGGTGCACCTGCGTCGCGGAGCGCAACTTCCAAATCGGTATGCGTTCTTGAAGTATCGGGAGACGGGATTTCCGCGAAGGATACCGCTACATGATGGTCATGGATCGAAGTCTGGTGCTTGGCAGATTGCTTTTCCTATTTCTCCTTCAAATTTCGGGGATGTGCGCAGAAACCTATGGCCAGACCATATCGAGCAGGTTCGAGGCGGGAGTCCAGAGCTCGCTTCTTCAATTTTCAACGCCCTCGGATGTTACGGCGACGGTGCCTCCTTTGCGCTCCGATTACGAAACAATATTCGGTTTTGGCGGGTACTGGGACTGGAATTTGACGCGGGATCTGGCCGCGGAGGGGAAAGTCGATTGGTATCCTCGGCATCTCTTGCCCAATTACGGACAGGAAGGGGGCAGAACGCTTTCAGGTTCAGCTCGGTCCGAAGATATCTATCCTCCGCAAGAGACGCTGGAGCCTTTTCGGAGATCTGCTACCGACGATGGTTCGTTCCAGCCATGAATGTGTTCCGATTGTCATTCCGCCTTCGGGGCTCGGGTGCAGATTCGGTCCGGTTTCGAGCTTCGCTCTGTATATGGGAGGTGGGCTCGAGGCTTATCCCGCAAGGCGGTGGGTCTTGCGTGTGGATTGGCAGGAGGGGGTGATCGCGATGCACGACCGCTCGGCGACCCTTCAACTCAATCCTCATGCCTACTTAACTGAGATCCTCATTGGCGGTATGCAACCCTCGACGCATACATCGATTGGGATCAGTTACCGACTTGGGAAACTCCGCGGTGAAGAGGGAACAACCAGGGTCGCGAAAACAGAAGGCGGCCGCTTTGAATCAGGCGGTCAGATTGGGAGTCTGACCAAGGGCAATTCGCTATTCTTCTCAAGTACCGGAAATCAGCTGAACACCTCCATTGGTGGAGGGGGCTGGTTCACGTATCAACTTCGCTCGATGATTGGTCTCGATTCGACAGTGATGTACTTCCCGAACAATCAAGGTTTCCTGGTCAGTTTCCAATCAGGCGGAAATGCGCTCGAAGGACTCTTTGGATTAAAAGCGGGGTGGAAACGGGGAAAGGTTGGATATTTTGCGAAGGCGCGTCCCGGGTTCCTCCGCTTTGACGGGGCACTAGCCCGCTTCTTTAGTTACGAGCAACCGCCCCAGCATTTGCCCTACGTTGGAATCACCCATTTCGTCTTCGACGTCGGTGGTGTAGTCGAGGTCTATCCTACGAGGCGCACCACGCTGAGATTTGACATGGGTGACACGATTTGGAGAATCGGACCGAGGGAACTGATCGGCCTATACCAACAAAACGTGGTTGCGCCGGGCGACATCCGGCACACGATCCAGCTGATATCGGGTTTCGGAGTGCGCTTCTAAAGAACTCATCGGCTAGCCACATGTCATTTTCCATGCAATAGGTTTCTTAAGGCAGCTACTTCCGCGGCTATGGCGGTGTGCAGAGCAGGGTCTACGTCGGGCGCGAATAGGGCTGAATGATTTGATGGTAGCGTTGTGCCTGCTTTGTGGGCTTCGGCCAGTTTTTCGGGATCGGCCCCGCCGAGGCTGAAGTAGAGGGACGGGATGCCCATCTCGACGAAGGCGGAATAGTCTTCGGAGGCGGTGACGGGTCCGGCTGTAACTACGTTGTCTTTTCCGAGGGCGGATTCGAGAACGCTACGCAGGCGATTGGCGAGGGCGGCATCGTTGTAGACGGAGTCAGTGAATTCGTAGTGCTCGATTAACGGCTCGCGGGTTGCACCTCCCGCCTGCGGATTCTCCTTTAACTACGCGATTGATGGCGGCGAGGACCTGCTTGCGGATTTCGGGCTTGTAGGTGCGGATGGTGAGGCCCATCTCGGCCTGGTCGGGGATGATGTTGTTCTTGGTTCCGGCGCGGATGTAGCCAACGGTGATGACCGCGAATTCGCCGGGCTTGACCTCGCGCGAGACGATGGTCTGGAGCGAAAGAATTGTTTTGGCGGCGATGACGATGGGATCGACGGCGGTGTGCGGTGCGGAGCCGTGCCCACCTTTGCCGTAGATGGTGACGCGGAGGGAGTCGGCGTTGCTGTCGTAGATTCCGGGCGTGATGGCGATGGTGCCGGCGGGTTCTTCGTTGCCGACGTGGAGGGCGAGGCCGAAGTCGGGCTTGGGAAAGCGGGTGGCGAAGCCGTCGGCGATCATGGCTTTCGCGCCGGTGATGGTCTCCTCGGCGGGCTGGCCGATGAGCATGAGGGTGCCGTGCCAGGTGTCTTTGCTGTGGGCCATGATTTCGGCAGTGCCGAAGAGGGCGGCCATGTGCAGGTCGTGTCCGCAGGCGTGCATGACGGGGACTTCGCGGCCGGAGTCGTCTTTGGTATGGACTTTGCTGGCGTAGGGTAGGCCGGTTTTTTCTTCTACCGGAAGAGCGTCGAGTTCGGTGCGCAGCATGATGGTTGGGCCGGAGCCGTTTTTCATGATGGCGACGATGCCGGTGCCTCCTACGTGCTCGGTGACTTCGTAGCCGAGGTTGCGCAGGCGATCGGCTAGCTTGGCGGCGGTTTGTGTTTCGTGCGAGGAGAGTTCGGGATGCTCGTGGAGATCGAGGTAGAGTTCGTGGGCGGCGGGGTAGACGGACTCGACTTCTTTGGAGTGGGGCGCGGTTTGAGCGGGGGAGTAGGCTGCGACGAGGAGCAGAACAAGAACGACTTCGTTTTGTCATTGTTCGGGATGATAAGCTGGCGAGCGGTTTAGCGGCAAATTGGGAAGTTGCTTAGGATTTGAGAACGCTGGCGCAACCTCAGTCGATCCGCATTCTGAGTTGCGGCCTTTATCGCAGAGCCGAAGCGCGTGCGCCACCCAAAAGCGCCGCGCTATCCAAAATGCCGGGCTATGCAAAGCGCCGGGCTACGCAAAAACACAGTGCGATCTTCGAAATCGCGCGCGCTTATCGCAATGATTAGTCGGCACAATATCGCGATGAATTGGCTGCGCGAGTCCGAGCAATGGGTCATTCAAAAGAGGGAGTGGCGGGTTTTGTTGGGCGTGTGTTATTCTTACTTCCGTTACGAAAACGATAAGAGACAGGAGTGCAATAGGTTAGTGCTAGCCAGACAGCAAAAGCAAACCGTCGTTGACACGTATCGCACGCATCCCACCGATACAGGGAGTCCGGAAGTTCAAATCGCGCTGCTAAGCGAGCGCATCGGTCAACTCACGGAGCACTTCAAAGCGCACCAGAAGGATCACGGCTCGCGCCGCGGACTTCTGATGATGGTGAGCCGGCGGCGTCGCCTGCTTGACTATCTGAAGAAGTACGACTCGGAGCGTTATAAGACGGTGATCACGAAGCTCGGCATCCGCAAATAATGTGTCCGGCCCACTGGGGGCCGGCTTGAACCCCGAGTCTGAGCTGGAAGCCCGAGCAAAGTGCGTTTCCCAACTGCGATCGCCACTGGCATTCGCCTATCTGTTTATTGCCTACCATGCATTCGCTTGTGATGCGAAGCCCGCATTGGCGCGGTATCCGTTCTCGGACCAGCGCTCCTGCCCCAAAAAAGGATGAACTATGAAGCCTGAAGCAACTATTGTTTCCGTCGAAATTGCCGGCGGAAAAACTCTTTCTTTTGAAACTGGAAAATTGGCCAAGCAGGCACACGGTTCATGCGTGGTGCGCTTGGGTGAGAACACGGTGCTCGCCACTGCCACCGCGAATCCGGAGCCGCGCACGGGGATCGACTTTTTCCCGCTGACGGTTGACTACCGCGAATACACGTATGCCGGCGGACGCATTCCCGGCGGATTTATCAAGCGCGAAGGGCGCATGAGCGAGCGCGAAGTGCTGACGAGCCGGCAGATTGACCGGCCGATCCGGCCGATGTTTGCTGAAGGATTCAAGTGCGAGACGCAGGTGATTGCTTTTGTTTTGTCCGCGGATACTGAGAATGACCCGGATGTGGTGGGCATCAATGCCGCGTCGGCGGCGCTTACTGTTTCCGACATTCCATTCCTGGGGCCGATTGGCGCGGTGCGCGTTGGACTGGTGGATGGACGGTTTATCGCCAACCCTACCTACACGGAAATGCGCGAGGGCCTGCTGAACATCATGGTGGTCGGGACGGCTGAAGCGATCCTGATGATTGAGTCGGGCGCGAAGGAAGTAAAAGAAGAGACGGTGGTGGATGCGATTGAATTTGCGCACACCGAGATCAAGAAGATTTGCGCGGCGATTGAAGAGCTGCGGAGCAAGGCAGGGAAGAAGAAGCGGGCGGTGACGCCGCCGGAGTTCGATCAGGCTTATTACAACGATCTGCAAAAGAAGATTGGCGGGCGGCTGACGGACGCGCTGGATACGGCGAAGCATCCGAAGGCGGAGAGCTACGAGCTGGTGCGGACGCTGGAAAAAGAATTGGTGGCTGCGATTCCGGAAGAGGATGATGCGGCCAAGGCGAAACTGAAAGAGTATTACGAGACTCTGCGGGAGCGCATCTTCCGCGACCAGGTCATTAACAAGAAGCATCGTCCGGATGGACGCGCGTTCGACCAGATTCGCGAGATCTGGATTGAAGTTGGGCGTACTGCCGCGGGCGCACGGCAGCGCAATCTTCACGCGCGGCGAAACTCAGGCGCTGGTTACGACCACGCTCGGCACGAGCGATGACATGCAGCGACTGGAGGGCTTCGAGGGCGAGGCCAAGAAGCGCTTCATGCTGCACTACAATTTCCCGCCGTTCTCGGTGGGTGAAGTTGCTTTCCTGCGTGGAGCGGGACGGCGCGAGATTGGGCACGGGGCGCTGGCGGAGCGGGCTGTTTCGGCGGTACTTCCGACCGAAGATGACTGGCCTTATGCGATGCGCGTCGTGTCGGACATTCTGGAGTCGAACGGGTCGTCGTCAATGGCGACGATTTGCGGAGCGTCACTTTCATTGATGGATGCGGGCGTGCCGTTGAAGGCTCCGGTGGCGGGCGTGGCGATGGGACTGGTGAAAGAAGGCGAGCAGTACGCCATCCTGACCGACATCGCGGGTGCGGAAGATCACTACGGCGATATGGACTTCAAAGTTGCCGGAACGAAAGATGGGATCACCGCGCTGCAAATGGATATTAAAGTCGGCGGCATCACAGCGCAGATCATGCGCGAGGCGCTGGCACAGGCACAGCGCGGCCGGTTGTTCCTCCTCGAAAAAATGGACGAGGTATTGAGCGAGCAGCGCGTGAAGGTTTCGGCGTACGCGCCGCGAATTTACACGTTGCAGATTCCGGTCGACAAGATTCGCGACGTGATTGGGCCCGGCGGCAAGATGATTCGCAGCATCATCGAGCAGACAGGTGTGAAGATCGACGTCGAGGATTCGGGCAAGGTGAATGTTGCCTCGAACGACGAAGTTTCGGCGAACAAGGCGTTGCAGATTATTCGCGACCTGACGGCTTCGGCCGAGGTGGGGAAGACCTATCTTGGCAAGGTGAGCCGGCTGGCGGATTTCGGCGCGTTTGTTGAGATTCTGCCGGGACTTGATGGATTGCTGCACATCAGCGAAGTCGCGGAACACAGAATCAAAGATGTACGCGATGAGCTGAAAGAAGGCGATCAGGTGCTGGTGAAGGTGCTGGCGGTTGAAGGCAACCGCATCAAGCTATCACGCAAGGCGATTCTGAAAGAGCAGCGCGCCAAGATGGGTGGCGGGGCTCCGCCGCCCGAGGGTGACGGTGGGCAGGAAGCTAGTCCGGTTTCCAGTCCAGTTGCCGGCATAAGCGCGTCGCAAGGTTCGCCAACCGCGGTGATCGAAGGCGGGGCGGATTTTGATGCCGATGATGAGCCGAACTTTAACCGCGTGGATGCTGCCGGTAATCTGGCAGAGCCTGCGGCGGCACGCACCGAAGGTGGACGCGACTCGCGCGGAGGCGGCGGAGATCGCGACCGGAACCGGCGGCGGCGTGGACGTGGCGGACGGGGTCCCGGTGGCGGCAGTGGGCATGGTGGCGGTGGCGGACACTCCGGCGGCGGCGGTGGTGGACGCTTCCGGCGGTAAGAGCAGTTGCCGATTGCCAGTTCTCAGTACTAGTTCTCAGTAAGACGAAGGGCCGCAGCGATTGCGGCCCTTTTTATTGTCCCTAGTGAACGGCTAGAAAGATAATCGCTTGAAAATGCTCTCTGGAATGTGTTCGACGGCAGTCATGATGTAACGCCAGATCTTGGGAGTGTAGAGGACGTCGGGGCTGCGACGGTCGAGGGCGCGGACGATGTCGGCGGCGACGAGTTCCGGATCTGCGAATCGGCTGGCATTGGGTAGATGGTCGGTCATCGAGGTCCGAACCGGGCCGGGCTTGATGGTGATTACCTTCACTCCGGCAGGATGGAGACGGCTGCGGAGACCCTGCAAGAAGAGCGAGAGAGCGCCTTTCGCTGAGCCGTAAACGTAATTGGAGCGACGGCCTCGATCTCCGGCGACCGAGGTGATGGCCGCGATGCAGCCGGTGCGGCGCTGCTCAAGGTCAGCGGCGAAGCGGGCGAGGATCGCCGATGCGCTTACAAAGTTTACGTTGAGTTCGTCGAGCAGAACATCGACGGAAACCTCGGCATCTTTCTGGGGCTGCATGCTGCCGTATGCGAGCAAGACGGTGTCAAATGCCGGCATGGTGCGGCGGATGTAGTCGAAGATTCCTGCCTGCTGGTCGAGCGAGGCCAAGTCCGCGGGGCAGACAAGTACCTGGCGGGCTCCGCGAGCCAGCAGATCAGATTGCAGGGCGGTGAGGCGTTCGGAGGAGCGCGCGACGAGGAGCAGTTCGCAGCCGCGGCGGGCCAACTGACGCTGGACTTCGACGGCGATGCCCGAGGTGGCGCCGAGGATCACGACCTTCTGCATGAACAGACTTGTGGGGCGCGCGGTCATGCTGTGGATCCCTCCGTTACACGGCGCCAGAACGAAGAGGACATTTTCGGGTCGATGTAGGGCACAAAGGTGCGCCAATGCGGGAAAGAAGACTCGAACATGGCCGGGGTCATGCGGGCATCCTTTGCGGGGTAGAGCGCGCCGCCGCTCTGCTGGACAACTTCGTCGAGCGAGCGCATGAGTTGCAGGGTGCGCTCGCCACGCATGGCGAAGTCGAGCGCCAGAGTCAGGCCGGGGCGCGGGAATGAGAGCATTCCGGCTGAGGGCGCGTCGCCGAATTTCTTCAGAACTCCAAGGAACGAACCCATGCCGGAACGGGCGATGCGGTCGAGGAGTTCCTCAAAGGCGTCGAGATTGGTTTCCGGAATGACGCACTGATATTGCAGGAAACCTTGTTTGCCGTAGAGAAGGTTCCACTGGCGAATGGAATCGAGGGGATAGAAGAACGAATCGTAGGGCATGAGTCGAGGCGCCCTGCTTCGCTCCTGCTGCCTTCGCGGCATGGAGATGAAAGTAGGCCGTGTTGAAGGCCTTCACCGCGTAACGATTGAGACACCATCGGGGAAGGGCGAAGGGCAGCTTCGGACCTTGCTTTTGACGAAATGTTTTGCCGCTCGTGGTGGAGTGATTGCCGCGGAAAAAGATGCCGCGCGGATTCTTGCCGGCGAAGCAATCGAGCCAGGCGACGGTGTACTCGAAGCGGCCATCGCTGTCGCGGCTGAGATCGAGAAATGACTGGAGCGAGTGGAACGGGGTCAGTTCGGCATCGATCCAGGGGCCGGCGACGGGACGCAGTTGAATGTCGGCCCAGGCGATTACGCCGGTGAGGCCGAGGCCGCCGATGGTCGCGCGAAACATGTCAGCGTTCAGTTCGGGACTGCAAATCACCACACCATGGTCCGAGCGATGCAGGCCTAACTGGAGGACGTGCGAGCCGAAGGTTCCGGCGCAGTGGTGGTTTTTGCCGTGAACGTCATTGGCAATAGCGCCGCCCAGGGTGACGAAGCGCGTGCCGGGAGTGACCGGCAGGAACCAGCCTTTGGGAAGAAATACCTCGATGATGTCCGCCAAGGTCACGCCGCTTTCACAGCGGAGTATGCCGGTAGATTGCATCGAAGCCGAGGATGTGGTTGAGACGGCGGCAGTCGACAAGGGAGCGACCGGCATTGAGGCAGGAATCGCCGTAACTGCGGCCCAGACCAAACGGGAGAAGCGAGGCGGAGGATGCGGTCCCGAGAATGTCGGGAACCTGGTCATCCCAAGCAGGCTTGAAGACGTGGGCGTGAGCGGCCGCGGGGTAGCGCCCCCATGAGAAATAGTTGCGGGTAGGCGAGCGGCGCTACGGATTTTCGTTTGAGCGAGGCTGCCGATTGCGAGGCCATGTTAGAAGTTCACGTGAATCATGCTGGCGGCGATGACGATCGCGGCGGCGACGGCAACGGCGTAGCTGACGCGATCGCGAATGGCGAGGGTGACCGGATCTTCTTTCAGTTCGCCGCGATGAGCTAGCAGCCAGGTTCGGCCGAGCCAATAGAGAACAATCGGACAAAGCAAGAGAAGCCATTCTGGAGACGTGTAAAGTGCGAGCACGTCCTGGCTATGAACGTAAAGAGTGAGAATTACTACGGCCGAGAAACTGCTGCCCACGCCGAACGCAAGGAGAAGTTCGCGGTCATGAAGGTGATATCCGCGGCCGGAATTTCCGGAGGCGACGAGGTCGTTGGCGTGCAGCAATTCGGAATAACGTTTCGCCATGGCGAGGCTCAGGAAGAAGAACATGGAAAACGCCAGAAACCATTGCGAGAGCGGAGTCGCGGAGATTAAGGCGCCTGCGAGAATACGGAAACTATAGAAGCTGGAAAGAACGAAAACGTCGAGCAAGGCAACTTTCTTGAGATAGAGCGAGTAAAGCATCGTGAGCGCGGCATAGCCGACCAGAGCCAGGCAGAAGGGGAGATCGATGAGGGAGCCCAGTCCTAAGGCGGCGGTAAGTAAGCGCGAAGGAGACGAACAGGCCCTGGGCGATGGACAGTTCGCCGGCTGCGAAAGGACGTTGTTTCTTCCAGGGATGCTCTCGGTCGGAATGAAGGTCGAGTAGATCGTTGAGAATGTAGAGCCCGGAGGCGCACAAGCCATATAGCACGAAGCCTGCGGCGGTACGCAGGAGCGGCTCGACGGTAAGGTTGTGCGAGAGCAGGAGCGGCAAGAAAAGAAGCAGGTTCTTTGCCCAGTGATGTCCGCGAAGGGCATTGACCCAGGTGCGGATCGAGGGCCGCGGATCGGCGATGATCGCCTTGACCTCGGTCAGCGCGGCAGCTTGCGCGGCGCGCGCCTGCGTTCCTACTACGTAGGCTGCGCGGGCGTGGCGCCAGACTCTCAGGTCGGCCGCTGAGTCTCCGATGTAATCGAAGCCAGTCTGGGCAAAATGCTCCTGCAGAAATGCGCCTTTGGCTGCTCCCTTCAGATTGCGCAGGCCATCGCTGGCATGGACTTCGTCGAAGAGGCCGAGATGATCGGCGAGGGGCTGCGCCAAAGTCGTGTCAGCTGCGGTGACAAGGGCAATTCGGCGTCCCTTGAGTCGCTCTTGCTGGAGAAGATCGAGGATTTGTTTCCGATAGGGCAGGCGAGAGGGATCGAGTTGAACGCGGCGAGCAAGTTCGCGCTTGGCGAAGGCCTTTCCGTGGAGGAGCCAGAAGGGTAGCAGAAGGAGCGTAGCTGGCCGGGTCTTGAGTATGGAGACGACGCACTCCCAGACGAGATTGCCGCGGATGAGCGTGCCGTCCAGATCGACACAGAGGACTGGCGATAACTCTCTGGCGGCTTGAGTACCGGCGGCCGAACCCATAAAACGATGGTCGCAAAAGCGCCTGGGAACGGGGCGAACAAACGAGGTACGCCGGTAACCTGAGTAACATGCCACGGGGTCCCGGCGAGGTTAGTATGAGCCATCGGGGAACAAGATAGGCACTCGCAAGATCGGTTACGAAAGGACATTCACCTTTGCGGCAGATGCTGGACGAACGAGAGCAGGAGCTGGGGCCCGGCGCGCTGGAAGTGTTGAGCGAATATCTGCGGCGACCGGTGTGGCTGCTGACGCTGCTAGGCCTGACGACGATAGTGCTCTATAGCAGCGCGCTCTTCTTCGATTTCGTCTGGGATGACTGGCCACAAATTGTCAACAATCCGCTCATTCGGAGCTGGAGCAACTTACCGCGAGCGTTTGGAAGCGACCTTTGGTATCACATGGCGCGGCATCAGGTTTATTACCGGCCGCTTTTTGTGGCTTGGTCGATGTTGAATTACTCGGTGTTCGGATTGCGGGCGTGGGGCTGGCACCTTGGGGCGATACTCGCGCATGTGCTCGCCACGGCGGCAGTCTTCTGGCTGGCACGGAAATTAGGACTCGAATATTGGACCGCTGCAATTGCCACGGCAATCTTCGCTCTGCACCCGATTCACATTGAGCCTACCGTCTGGATCTCCGCCGCTTCGGACAGCATGGTGGCGATGTTTGCGGCTCTTGCCTTTGTAGCTTTCCTTAGCTGGCGGGATCGGAGCCAGCCGCGACGAGGCGCATGGTGGGTAGCATCGCTGGTCTTACTTGCGTCGGCGCTGTTAACGAAGGAAATGGCGGTCATCTTCCCGGTGCTGGTTTGGGTTCTACTCGTGGCTGCATCCGAGGGAGGCGAACAAGGCACAGGGGAAGAGAATTCTTGCGGCGATTGGGGATGCGGCGCCATACGCGCTGGTGACGATTGCTTATGCTCTCTTGCGGAGACATGCGCTTCCGCATGCGACGGGGCAGTTCGACCCCGCGCATGGCGTGGTGGACATGCTACGGACGTTGCCGTTCGTCCTGACGTTCTATCTCGATAAATTACTTATCCCGCTTGGACTCACCGGACTGTATTACACGCCTTACATCGCCCATGCCATATCAGCCAAGGTAGTAATACCCATGCTTGTGCTCGGCTCGTGGTACGGTTGGGCTCTGGTACTGGAATCGACGGGAGGGAGATTCACGAGTCGCGTTCGCCGGTATCTGGATGCTGGTGGGGTTAGCGCCTGCCTTGTATCTGCGGAACTTTGGGAATGGCGACTTTGTGAGGGACCGATATATCTATCTGCCGTCGATCGGCTTTGCCATGTTGCTGGCGATGGCGCTGCGACGGCTGCCTTCGGTCCGAAGCATGGAGTTCGAAGACGGTGCAGATAACGGTGGTTTGCACGCTGTGCGCCGCGTATGTCGTGGCGTCGCTCTCGCAGCAAGTGTACTGGGCGAGCGATCTGTTGGTCTGGGCGCGCGGAGAGTCGCTGTATCCAGAGAATCCGTACGCGGCGGTGGGACTGGCGGCGGAGTACAGCAAGCGGGGGGCGCACGGGCGAGCGATAGAACTGGCGGAGTCGGCGGCGCGGGCACATCCCGATTTGAGTTATGCGCCGCTGGCATTGGCCGAGAACTACATCAGCGCAGGAAGGTTCACAGAGGGCCGGTATTGGCTGCAAAGAGTCAGCCCGGAATATGTGAAGTCAGAGATCGGGATGGCCTCGTTCGCGGGACTCTATGGGCGCATGGGCGATTTTGACAAGGCGCTGGCGCTCTGTTCCGAAATTCTGGAGAAGGAGCCTGACCTTTATTCCGCGCTGTATAACTGCGGAAACATCGAGTTGATGGATGGGCAGTTCGCGGAGGCTGAACGATTGCTGTCGCGGGCGGTGATGTTGTCTCCGGAAGATCCAGGGCCGAAGCATTTTTTGGGGCGGGCGCTGCTTGGAGAAGGCCGAAATGCCGAGGCACAACGATATCTGCGACAAGCGGTTGAGGCCGATGCGAGTGTCTGGGACTACCACTATTGGCTGGGGGTGTGCGCTCGAAAAGAGCGGGGACATGGCGGGGGCGCGTATGGAGTATCAACAGGCGTTAGGGCTGAATCAGGAGAGTAAAGAGGCGAAGATGCGGCTGGCCGCGCTGGAGGCCAAGTGATCGGCGAGAACGAGAATGCTGGCGAGGTAGCGATCGTACGACGCGATTCTGCTCGGACGGACGAGGGGTTGAGGGTTGAGGTACGAGTGCGCGAGGCGGATGTGGAGGCTCCGTCCAGCGATGGGGGGCAGGCGGCACGCTTTGTTATGGGCAGCGAGTCGACGATTCGTTGGGCTGTTCTCGGCGCCGTCTTACTGATCGCGGGACTGTATGTGGGTCCGCGAATCGGGAAAGGGTGGGTCCCGGCCGACGATGGAACGCTGGGCCAGAGCGCGGTTCGGGTTTTGCAAGGACAGCTACCACACCGGGACTTCGTCGAGATCTATACAGGCGGCCTGAGCATGCTTCATGCACTAGCGTTTCGGGCGCTGGGCGTGAATCTGATGTCGCTGAGAATTTGTGTATTTGCGTTCTTTCTGATGTGGCTACCAGCCGTCTACTACATTGCTCTTCGCTTCACCTCGCCGTTGGGTGCGGGTTTGACGACGCTGGTGAGTGTGGCATGGAGTTTTCCGAATTATCCGGCGGCCATGCCCTCCTGGTACAACCTGTTTCTCGCGACGTTCGGAGCGGCGGCGTTGTTGCGTTTTCTCGACAATAGGAAGAGACGATGGTTGTTTGTCGCGGGGCTCTGCGGGGGCGCGTCGATCCTGGTCAAAATCATCGGCGCTTACTATGTTGCCGGCGCGCTACTGTTTCTTATATTTCTGGAGCAGAGTGAGAGCAGGAGCGATAGCGAGCACAGGAACAGCCTGGGGTATCGCGTATTCAGCGCTTGCGGCTTGCTGGCTTTTATCGGGACTCTGATCTATGTGATGCACGCCCGCCTCTCGTTGACGGAAACGTATCACTTCGTGTTGCCATCCAGTGTGTTAGTGGCGATGATTCTGGTCGGTGAGCGAGCGGCAGGTGCTGGAACACGGGAGCGCTTCCGCTCGTTGTTGCATCTGGGCGTTCCGTTTGGCAGCGGCGTCTTGCTTCCTATCGTCATTTTTCTTACGCCATATGTTGTTTCGGGAGCTCTTGGCAGCGTTGTGAGCGGCGTCTTATCGAGCGCAGTGGCCCGGGCGAGGGATCTGGCTGTAATACGGCCCGCTCCACCGCAGTATGTCGTGTTTGTCGTGCCGCTGGTGGTGCTGCTTGCGGCTGCGATGTACTGGGACAAGTTCCAAGGAAGGGCGGTTGGCGCCGCGCTGGGCTTGGGGGCGGCAGTGGTCGTTGTACGCGCGACACAGTCAGCGAGCGTTCTTTCCGGCGTGTGGTTTTCGGCCGTCATGCTGACACCGGTCGTAGTGATGGGAGGTGCCGCCGCGATCGTTCGTACTGAGAAAACAGGCCGGCGTTGCACAACTTAGAAGGCAGCAACTCATGCTACTGATTGCGCTGGCTGCCACATGTAGCCTGGTGCAGTACCCATTCGCGGCTCCAATCTACTTATGTTATGCACTTCCGTTAACGCTGCTTGCACTCGTGGCGATCGTCTCCTCGGCAAGGCGGGAGCGTGGGACATACGTATTGATTTCGCTCGCAGGACTCTATCTGGGGTTTGGAGTCGTGTCACTGGTTCCCATGCAGATTGCTGAGTTAACGCACAAGGTGAGCCGCATGGATGAGCTTAAACTGGCGCGGGGCGGCTTACAGATCGAAAACGCTCAGGCTTTCGAGGAGATTAGTCACTTCCTGCAAGCGCATGCTCCAAACGGATTGATGTATGCGGGAAACGACTGTCCGGAGCTGTACTTCTTGTCGGGACTCAAGAACGTGACGCGAGACGATGCGGGTGCGCCGGCGGAGGAAGTCTTTCGCGCCCTGAGATCGACCGACGTGAAGGTGGTGGTCATTAATGAAGCTCCGTTTTTCCCCGGAGCGCGGATGAACGCCGAAGTGAGAGCGGCGGTGGAACAACAATTCCCTCATCATGCGCCGGCGTGGATCTTTCAGGTGTTCTGGAGAGATTGATCGTTCCGTCACCCTATCTAGTCACAGTGGACGCTCCGAAAACCATTGCAGAACGAGAAACAAAACGCCATGAGTGACGATGCCCGGCGAGAACCGGTTGGGCTCTTCGCTACCGTCATCGTGAGATATTCCAGGCTGGAGTGGCTGATTCCGCTGCTTCTTTGTGCGATTCTGGTGGGTGAACTGTTCTTGACCAGCGCTCGACTGTCGCAGACGGCGGATGAGGCGACGCACCTTTACGCTGGCTACCGATACTTGAAATGCGGAGATCTAACGGTAAGTTCGGAGCATCCGCCGCTGGCAAAGATCGTTGCGGCAGCTCCGCTGCTCGCAATGAATATATCGGTGGATTGCCGGCCCAGTAAAGACGATGGTCTTTATCAGGCGTTCGCGGCCCAGAATTGGTTTTATACACTGAACTGGCCGATCGTATTGGCACGTGCGCGAGCGGCCGCTTGTCTTTTCACAATCGGACTCTTCGTGGTTCTCTGGATTGCAGCTCGGCGGATGTTTGGTTTTTGGACAGCGCTGGTTGCGAGCTTACTGCTCATTTTCGAGCCGAACGTGCTCGCCTACGGCTCGCTGGTTCTCACCGATGTTCCGGTAACCTGCATGCTGTTGTGTAGTGTGGTGGCGTTCTACTTCTGGACCGTGCGCCCCAAAGCGATCTCTTGTGTACTCGCGATAGTCGCGGCTGGAATGACGTTACTGGCAAAGCAGTCGGGATTAGTTGTGATACCTGTCCTTGCGGTATTGGCGGTCGCAGGGGCGCTGACGGAAAAGCAGCCGGAGAAATGGAAGGTGGCTATTCGCAACCTGGGCGCCGCGGCAATAATCTGTTGTTCAGCGTTTCTCGTAGTGTGGCTCGGCTATGGGATGCGGTTCGCGCCGTACTCGACCCGCTCGTACGTCCAAGAGCAACCCTCTCCGGACGCCTTCGACAGTGCGCGCGTTCTGCGCAAACTGGAAGACCTGCGCATTCTGCCACTAGCCTATCTTGAGGGGCTGGGTGGAGCGATGATGCTGTCGCACGGTGGTTCCGACATGGCGTTTGTGGCAGGCAAGATCTATCCGCGCGCGCCATGGTTTTCGACTCCATTCAATTTTATGATTCGAAGCACGCTCGGCATGTTCGCGCTGATGGCGTTGAGTGTCTTGGGACTCGCCACCACATTCCGGGCCCGCCCTCGTGAATTGCTGTTCATGCTAGTTCCAGCCAGCGTATACCTGGGAGTCTGCCTTCATGCGAGCAGCAACGTGAGCATGCGTTACCTTCTGCCGATGGTTCCATTTCTGTTGGTGGGCATAGCCGCGGGGTGCGTTGAGATGGCGAGGCGCGTTCGATGGCTAGGTTACATCGTTGCCGGGCTCTTACTTGTCCACGGCCTTTCCTCGCTCCATGCTTATCCTGACTACTTGTCTTATGCAAACGAGATGTGGGGAGGGCCGTCGCAAGCCTACAAATATGAGCCGTGGGTTGATGTGGGGCAGAGTTACAACGAGGCAAAGACCTATCTGAGCGATCACCCCTCTACTAACTGCTGGCTGGTCACGGCCTGGCAGTGGGACCCGGGCCTTTATGATCTGCCGTGCCAGACGGCCGGCTTATATTTTTCTCATCGGATTCCAGCGCGGGTGCAGGGCACGGTAATTGTCAGCAGTACATTACTTTCGGATGTCCGACTCTCTGAACAGGGACTGGCGCATGCGTTTCGCGGAATGGCCCCAAAGGCCTACCTGGGAGGTAGCGCACTGCTGGTCTATGAAGGCGAATTCGATACAAGGCTCAACGCGGCGATCAGCGAGCGCAACCTGGCGGCTGCGGCATTCAACAGCGGCCAAGTGGAAGCGGCGGTCGAGCATGGGCGGGTTGCGATGGAACTGGCTCCAGATTCTGCGATAGAACACGGGGATCTGTGTATTTTCCTGGCGACCGCTCGAACTGATCAGGCGTTACCGGAATGTTACAAGGCGCGGGAGTTGTTGCTGCAGGATCCGTTACGCGAGGAAGCGGGGAGAAAGAAATACCTGAAATCGCTGGAAGATGCTCTCCCACGGCTTGAGTCGACTTCAGGCGATACTGAGTCTGAGCGGAGGCGCCAGTCGGGACGGTAACGAAGGCACACAAACTTCGTGGTCGCGTGACACTGCTCTGCGGAAGAAATCGAGTAGCGACTTGAGGCAAGCCCTTTCAGATGGCGCGGGGCGATTCGCCTCACAACCGGTCTCTTAGGACTCAGCCAGATGTTACGATGCGCCTGTGTTAGTCACCGCGTGTCGTTTGAGGAGTGCGCTCTCATTTAAGGTATCTATGTTGTCGGGCGCAGTGTGCAAGTAGGTACACTTCTTGCAGCCTGCAAGCTCATGCCGCCGTCTTTGCAGGTGGCGCAACTGAAACGTTCTTAGTGCCTCGCCCTTCCAGACATCGGCGAGGGTCTCATTTCGGAGGTCTCCGACAACGGCCTGCTTGTTCCAATCGACGCAGCAGACGCTTACCCTAAGATCAGAGTGAATGACCAGTGTGTAGAACGGGAAAGGACAGACAGCCTTCGTGGCTGCGAAATATTTCTGGCTCCTGGGCGCATCTTTAGATTGGCCAGACAGGTTGCCTTCGTCGGGATCATTCCAGTTCATGACTGGCTCGATAAAGAGCTCGTCCGCGGCATCGTGAAAGAGCTCTGAGAATTCCCGATTTTCAGAGTCATTTGGGGATTCGATCATCTTCACGTAGATGAAAGGATGGCGCTGATTACGGGAGTCTCGAAACCGTTTTAATCCAACGATGTTGTCTTTGATGGTTGAGAGCCGAAGGGCGCTTTGCGTATTGGACGCATGGGCGATTTCATTGCCGCCGTAGATGGATACACGTAAGTAATCGAGACGGCTGTCGCAGATAGCCTGATAGAGATGCGGCTTCACGAGCGTCCCGTTAGAGGTCACGATCACTCTTTCGGCGATACTTTCGCTCTTTGCAATTGAGATGAACTGGGTCAATCGTTTGTTAACGAACGGCTCACCCATCATATAGAAATTGAGTGTCTTGACCGTTCCAAGAGCTTTTATCTGACTTGCCACGTGGTTGAAATCCTCGAGGGATAGCTGAAAGTGGCCGCCCGCGGTTTCCTTGTAGTTATGAAACGATTCCGGGCAGTAGACGCATTTGAAATTGCAGATGTTTGTAGGCTCAACATAGATGGTTAACGGACCGGACAAGGGGATCGCTTTCGCCAGGTCAAGTCGGGCGAGGCCGCGAAGTGACGAATACGGAGTGGAGGGCGGCGTTATCGATTGCGTCATTGATATCTCCCGTAGATGATTGCGTGCTACCTGGGATCGCGAGGCGTACCCGGGTCACGGTCCAGCGCGGTCGAAGGCCACCTTGCGCAGCATCTTCACTGGCCCGCGGCACCACCCAAGGTGCGGGTGCCCTGCGGAATGGGATCTCCAGGCTCGTACTGAAAATTGAATCTCTCCCGCTCGACAACTAGCGGGCGGTTGTGTACTTGTGTATGGATGTTGCCTACGTACTCGCCAATGACTCCCATGAAAAGAAGCTGGAGCGAGCCGAGGAAAAACATGCCGATGGCGATAGGTGCGATCCCCAGGGAGAACTCGTGCCAGAACAGCAATTTGTAGGCGAAATACGCGATACCACCAAGCATCGAGAAGAGCGATCCGGCAAATCCGGCGAAGGTCACGAGACGAAGTGGCACCTTCGATAACTTGGTGATACCCAACATGGCGATATCGTAGAGGGTGTAAAAATTGTTCTTGGTCTTGCCGTGTTTGCGGCGTTGTTGTACGTATTCGACCTCGGCATGGGGCAGGCCGATTTCCGCAATCATCCCGCGGAAGTACGGGTAGGGGTCGCCAAACTGTCGAACCAGATCGATGACCTGGCGGTCATAGAGGCCGAAACCCGTGAAATTCTCGTAGGTTTCAATATCGTCGGAAAGACGATTGACCAACCGGTAAAACAACGTGCGGGCCAGGAACATGGGAGCGGCTTCACGGCTTTGGCGCTTGACCGCAATTACGATGGGCACACCGTTTTCCCATTGTTCAATCAATTGAACGAGGACTTCGGGCGGATCCTGGAGATCGGCCATGAGCTCAATGACGGCGTCGCCGCGCGCCTGAAACATGGCGTGCATGGGAGAACGGATGTGTCCGAAGTTCCGCGCGTTGCGGATGAGTTTGACATTCGGATCGGAGCAAGCGATTTCCTGGAGAATGGCGAAGGTATTGTCACGGGAGGCGTTGTCAATGAAGATGTGCTCATAGCGGTAGCGGCCGAGTTTCAACATCAGCGCGCGAACACGTTCATAGACCTCGCGGACGTTGCCTTCCTCGTTGTAACAAGGCGTGACCACGCTGATGGTTTTTATCGCCGGGGTTGGTGTCATTGGCTGGCGCCTGCCTTTGCCGAAAGAGCAGCCGGCTTTGCAGGGAGTCCTCGGTGGTAAATCAGCTCCGTAAGCGATGGAATACTGGCGTAGGGGCTGTCGATGGCGTCGATCATGATCGGCTGGTCCTTAATCACAGCCTTGCGGATTACCTCGCCGCGCATCAGTTCGCGGCACGAAATCTGCCCCTGTTGTAAAGGGATGGCGAGATAAACATCGGCTTCCTGGAGCACATGGCCGAGGGGGAGATCATGACGGGCATAAACGCCGCGCACGAGCGAATCGAGGTAGGAGATTTCTTTTTGCGGCGGCAGGCGCTTCTGGGTGCCGGGAGCGCCGCACATGCGCTTGGCGCGGTGAAAGGCCTTGAACCAGGTGTCGATCTGCTCGGGCAGCGAGCAGTAGGGCGACACGGTCATGCCATCGGTTTGGATGTCGACGTGGCGTTCGAAAGTTCGCGCACCCTTTGCATACGCCATCATCATGGAGGACGACCAATCATGATACTCGTGAGTGGAGAATCCGATGGTGTGGTTCGGGTAGCGGCTGCGGAGAAAATCGATCTGGTTGAGTTCGATCTCGGAGTCCTCCGAGGGATACAGCGAAACGCAATGATTGATGGCGAGCGGAATATGGCGATTGGAGAAGAAGGTGACTAAGTCGTCGATATCTTTGAGAGAGGAGCCCCCGGTGGAGACGATTGCGGGCTTTTTCGTCTTGGCAATTTTCTCGATCAGGATCCAATCATTGCAGTCGGAGCTGGCGATTTTCAGAATCGAAATGCCAAGTTCACAGCAAGCATCGACGGACGTTTCATCGAAGGGCGTGGCCATCGGGATGCAACCGGCGTCGCGGATGGCGCGGACCAGCGTGGCAAAATCGTCAGACCTGAGGCGGGTGTCGATGGTTTTCTTGATATACCGAATGTCATCGCGTTGGCGAAAGTCCCGGTGGATGAAGGTATCGACGTCGCGGAGTTGAAGCTTGATGGCGGCGCGAACGTTATTGAAGCGCACAACCTGAGCGTAGTTAGCGATGATCTTAAGACCGCGTTGAACGTCACCGAGGTGGTTATTGGCCATCTCAAGTACAAATAACTCGTCGAAAATGTCGTTGCCCGTCATGATAGCCGCCTAAGCTGTGATTCCTCGTCGATATGCAGTGCTGTTTATAAGAATGATAATGTCCTTATTCCTCGATGACGTTGTCCATTAGTTCAGTCTGATCCAGGAATGGGTACATGTCCTCTAGATTGGGGGAGACGATTCGTCCGTCGGGCAGTTGGCGCGCCTTCGAACGCGGCTCGAACTCCTGAGCGGGATCAAGGGCCACATCCACGAGGGCCGGGCCTTGCGCAGAGAGCGCCTGGTCAATTTGTGAAAGCTGTGACTCGCGGTCGATGCGGACCGAGGGAATTCCATAAGCGCAGCCGACCTTGACCATGTTGGGGAAGGAGGCGCCGCTGGGTGCGCTTTCTCCGGTCAGGCGGCCGAAGAAGCCGGACTGCGTCATGCGCATGGAGAGATAGCCTGAGTTATTCAGGATGAAGATCTTGACGGGTAAGTGGTGGTGAACGATCGTCTGGAGTTCCTGGATGTTCATCTGGATGCTGCCGTCGCCAGCCAGGCAAATGACGCGGCGGGTTGGATCAGCAAAAGCCGCGCCAATGGCGGCGGGCAGGTCGTAGCCCATGGAGGCGGAGCCGGAGTTTGAGATCATCCGCTGACCGCGCTTGAGGCGCATAGTCTGGAACGGGACGATGCAGGCGGTCGCATTGCCGCAAACGACGACGTCGTTCTCGGATAGACGGGCGGACAACTGCTCGAGAAAGTAGTAAGGATTAAGGGGCGGCCCGGGCTGGCGCTGAGCGGCTTGCACGACGGGATATCGCCGCACGCGTTCGCGACACCAGTCGAGCCACTGATTGTGAATTCCCGGCCGATACCGGAGGGCGTCGCATTCGCGGAGCATGGCCGTTAGAAAGCACTTGAGGTCGCACAGGACGGGCATGATCTGGTTTGACGGTGGGCTTCTGAAACTCAGCGGGATCGATGTCTACCTGGATCTTGAAAGCGTTGCGCGCGAACGATTGCCAGTTATAACTGGTCTGGCGGATGTTGAGACGGGAGCCCAAGATGAGCAGTAAGTCGGCGCTCTGAACTGTGAAATTGCCGGCGCGGTCGCCGATGGTGCCCTGGCGTCCGCAGAAGAGCGGATCGTCCGTAGCGATGACGTCGTGGGTCCAGGCGGTGGCTACGGGTATACCGAGACGGCGGATCAGAGCGTCGAATTCAGGCGTGGCCTGGGCCGCGCGTACGCCGGTACCTGCCAGAATTACGGGGCGCTTGGCGGTGCGAATGCGCTCGATGATTTCGCGGCACTGGGCGGCGAGCTGCGAATCATCGAATTTCGGTGTTCGTCCTCGGCGGGATTGTAGGCCGGTAGCTTTTCCGGATCGATCTGGGCGGCCTGCACGTCAACCGGAATGTCGAGCCAGCAGGGGCCCGGGACGTCCCGCCTGCGCAAGATGCCAGGCACGCTCCAGGTGATAGCGGATCGAGTTCGGATCGTCGATGAAGGCGGCGTACTTGGTGATGCCGTCTACCATCTGAATGATGTCGGCTTCCTGATCGCCGAGTTGGCGAAGGCCGGTGATGCCGAGCGCGCGCATGCAGGTCTCACGCTTGACCTGGCCGGAGATAACGAGCATGGGGACGGAGTCGGTCCAGGCGCCGAAGACGCCGTTGAGCGCGTTGATGCCGCCGGGACCGGTGGTTACATTGACGACGCCGGTTTGGCCGCTGATGCGCGCGTAGGCTTCGGCAGCCATGGCAGAGGCCTGCTCGTGGTGATTGCAGACGTACTGGATGCGCGACTCGTGGCCGATCGAGTCGTTGAGGTGCATGGCTCCGCCGCCGGTCACGAGAAAGACGTGGCGCACGCCCCAATCCGCAAGCTGGCGGGCGATGTAATCGGAGAGCTTCATGGGCGGCGCTCCCCGGCGGTTTGGTGAATCGCCGCGAACATCGAGTGGGCTGAGCGATCGTGGTCGCTGCGCTAGGCATGGGCTCCTCTGGTAGAGAGGACTTGGTGCTGATGCGCCTGAGCCGTGGAGGTTTCCGCTGCGAACCACGCCTGAGTTCGACGAATGGCTTCGCGAAGCGGCACCTCTACCTGAAGGCCCAGTTCCTCACGCGCACGCGCAGTCGAGGGCACGTAGCGGTGCGGCGTTGCGCCGGGCTGCGGAGCCGATCCGATCTTGACGCCGACTTTTGTTGGGGACGCTGCGGCAACTTCGTGAGCGAGAGCGGCGATGTTGAGGGCGTCCTCGGAGCCCACGTTGTAGGCGCGGGCGGATTGTCCCTTGAAGAGCATTGTCCAGAGCCAGACAGCGAGGTCGGACGCGTAGAGATAGGAACGAATCGCGGAGCCGTCACCCTTGACCTGGATCGGTCCGCCACGCAGCGCATTGGAGATGAAGTTGCCGATCGCGAAGTGCGTGTCGAGCGGCATGTGAGGGCCGACGAAGGCGAAGCAGCGAGCGATCGGAATTTCGAGCGTGGGGCTGGCGGCGAGGGCGCACAGGAATTCGGCGGCACGCTTGCCTTCGGCATAGGCGTTGGCGCGATCAAGGGGATTGGGGCCGCCCTCGAAAGATTCGCGTGAGGTGCGTCATGTGAGAGCGGCTGAGTTCCGTAGACGGCGCCGGAACTGACGAAGAGGAATCTGCGCACGGAGTGCAGCTTGGCAAAGCCGAGAGCCCGGCGAGTGCCTTCGACGATAGTGTCAAACATCACTTGCGGTGATTCGCGTATTGAGGCGTGCGCTGGCTTCGGTGGCCGCGTGAATTACGTGCGAGAACTGACCTTCGGGAAAGCTGTCGCGGAGAATATCCGCAGCGTGCAATTTGATGGCGGGATCGGCCGCCAGATGGGGTGCTTTGCCGGCGAGGGCGTCGGGTTGACGGGAGAGCGCGACGGCGTGCGCGCCGCAGATCGAGGCGGCGGTTTGCCCAGGCGAAGCTCTCGAGCAGCCAGCATCCGAAAAAACCGGTCGCGCCGGTGATGAGGATGCGCTCGCCGCGCAGGTCGCTCCAGAGCGCCTCGGTGCGGGCGAGGATGTTGTCGAGATCGGTGGCCAGTCGATTTGTCATAGTGAGCTTGTTGGCTATGCTCCCGTCGCTGCCGCTTGGCGAATCTGATGGAACGTATGGGACATGTAGTCGATCATTGAGTCGGTAATGCCGGGATAGAGGCCGACCCAGAAGACGTTGTTCATCACGAAGTCGGTATTGGCGAGGTCGCCGATCTTGCGGTGGCGAATGTCGCGATATGCGGGCTGGCGCAGGAGATTGCCTCCGAATAAGAGACGGGTCGCGATCTTGCGCGACTCCAGGAACTGCACGACGTGGTTGCGCGAGACCGGGGCGTCTTTTCGCACGGCCAGCGGGAAACCGAACCAGCATGGATTGGAATTCGGTGTGGCTTCGGGCAGAAGGAAAATGTCGTCGAGATCTTTGAGCGCGGCGTGAAGCTTTGCGAAGTTTTCGCGGCGCGCGGCCATGAAGGCGGGCAGCTTCTTGAGCTGCGATACGCCGACCGCGGCCTGCATGTCAGTGGCCTTGAGGTTGTATCCGATGTGGCTATAGATATATTTGTGGTCGTAGCCCTCGGGCAGGGTGCCGAATTTCCATTCGAAACGGCAGCCGCAGGTGTTTGACTTGCCGGGATCGCACCAGCAGTCGCGACCCCAATCGCGAAACGATTCGGCCAGTTTCTTGAGCGCGGGAGACTGAGTGAGGACGCATCCGCCTTCGCCCATGGTGATGTGGTGGGCGGGATAGAAGCTGGTCGTTGCCAGATTGCCGAACGCGCCAACGGAACGGCCTTTGTATGTTGAGCCGACCGCGTCGCAACAATCCTCGATCACCCAGAGGTTGTGTTTGTTGGCGAAAGCCATTACGGCGTCGAGGTCGAAGGGATTTCCCAAGGTGTGCGCGAAGATGACGGCCTTAGTGCGGTCGGAGACAGCGGCCTCGAGTTGCGTTGTATCCACGTTGTAAGTGGGAAGTTGAACGTCGACGAAGACGGGGACGAGACCGTTTTGGATGATTGGATTTACTGTCGTGGGGAAGCCCGCGGCCAGAGTAATTACTTCGTCGCCGGGACGCAGGCGGCGGTCGCCGAGCGAAGGCGACGTCAGGCACGAGAGCGCGACCAGATTCGCGGATGAGCCGGAGTTGACGAGGGAGGCACAGCGGACTCCCATGAAGGCTGCGAAATCGCGCTCAAACTCGGCGGCGAAGCGGCCCGTGGTGAGCCAGGCGTCAAGCGAGCATTCTACGAGATGCTCGATGTCGTTCGCGTCGAGGACTTTGCCTGAAACCGGAACGGCACTTTCGCCGGGCATGAAGGGCGGCGGGGTGAGTGCCACGTCATAGTATTGCCGAACGAGGGCGCCAATTTCTGCGCGCAACTGTTGGGGAGATTTAAGCATTTGTGTGCTATCTGCCTGCCGATTTCGTCATGGCGGCTGGCACGCCGAGAAACTCGCGATACCAGGCGATGGTGCGGTCGAGGCCCTCGTCGAGCGTGAATTGGGGCTTCCAATTGAGCATGGTGCGGGCGCGCTCTGCGCTCAGGTATTGATGACGAATCTCGTTGCTCGCCTGGTTCAGCACCTCGGGCTGAAGAGACGAATTCATTTTTCGCAGAATGAGGTTGACCAGTTCGAGAACGCTGATCTGGCTTTCGTTGGAGAAGTTGAAGGCGTGGCCGCGTAGGGCCAGGTTCGCGGCTAGCCGCTCGGCGAGGAGCATGTAGGCAGCAGCGCCGTCCTGAATGTAGAAATAGTCGCGGACAAACTGGCCGTCAGAGCGAATGACCGGGCGCTCGCCGCGCAGCATGGAGCGTACGGTACCGGGGACGACGCGGTTCCAGTTCAGGTCACCGCCGCCGTAGAAATTGCCGCAGCGGGTGATGGCGACGGGGAGGTTATAAGTGTTGGCATAGGTCTGCGCAATCATGTCGGCGCACGACTTACTTACATCGTAAGGATGACGGCCGAGGAGCGGCATGGCTTCGTTATAGGGAAGATGCTCCTGGTCTCCGTAGGCCTTGTCGGAAGACGCGACTACGATGGACGAAACTTTGGGCGAGCGGCGACAGGCTTCGAGCACGTTCCAGGTTCCGCCGATGTTGGTGTCGAAGGTCGAGATTGGATTGCGGTTGGCGATGCCGACGATGGCTTGTGCGGCGACGTGGAAGACGACTTCAACTTCGTATTCGCCGAGGGCGCGTTCGAGCAAGGCGAGATCGCAAACGTCGCCGCGCACGGTCTTGACCTGCTCGATGCGACGCGTGCGGACCAGTTCACTCTGCGGAACCCAATCGCGTACAAGACAAACTACGTTCGCGCCTGCTTCCATCAGCCCGGAGACAAGCCAGGATCCGAGCAGCCCGGTGCCACCGGTGACGAAGACGGAACGATCTCTCCAAAACGAATTCATTACACTCCTGCTTTCTTAGCTGCTGCTTTGCTCTTGGCGCGGTCAGGCGCATCGGACCAGACCTTCCACGGCGTTTTCTCGCTATTCCAGAGTTCGTTGAGGTACTGGTATTCGCGGAAGGTATCCATGGCGAAGAAGAAGCCGTCGTGGCGGTAGGCCATGAGCTGGCCATCGCGCGCGAGGCGCTCGAGCGGTTCGCGCTCGAAGACGCATTCGGGACCGGTGAGGTAGTCGAAGACGCGACGATTGAGAACGAAGAAGCCTGCGCTGATCAGGCCGTTGGCTTGCGGTTTCTCCGCGAAACGCACGACCTTGCCCTGGGTATCGGCTTCCAGCACGCCAAAGCGCGAGATCGGAGGAACGGAGGTGACGGTGGCAATCTTGCCGTGCTTCTTGTGAAAGTCGATGAGGCTGGGAATATGCACGTCACTAAGGCCGTCACCGTAGGTCAAAAGGAAGGTTTCGTCGTCCGCGACATAGCGCGCTACACGTTGTAATCGGCCGCCCGTCATGGTTTCGAGGCCGGTGTCGGCGAGCGTGACGGTGAAGTCCTGCTCCTGATGAGCGCCCATGAATTCGATGTGCGACTTACAGCCGAGAGAAATACGGAAGTCATTGTTCATGGCTTCGTAATTCAGGAAGTAATCCTTGATCATGTTGCCGCGGTAGCCGAGGCAGAGGACGAACTCGCGCATGCCGTAGTGGGCATACATTTTCATGATGTGCCAGAGGATGGGGCGGCCGCCAATTTCGACCATGGGCTTGGGGCGAAATTCGGTCTCTTCCCGAAGACGGGTGCCTAATCCACCACACAGAACGACGACTTTCATAGCTGGGTCCCTGGAACCAAGTTCGGCGAATACGAGTTTCGCGTTAACGGGTCGAGCGCCTGAGTGGGCGCTTAAAGCTATGCAACCTACGATTTAGTTATCCCATGCGCGACGCGTTACGAAAGATTACTGGAGTCACGCTGAGGCGAAGCTAGAGGAGAAAAACCAGCAAGTTAGCGGGCAATTTCTGGCGAGGGCTTTGATTCACCGAAGGAAAAATGACGATGGCCGAAGAAGCTGAAGATGACGGAGAAGACCAAGACGATCGCCCCGCCGATATAAGGCGCGGTGCGTGCGTTGCCGGTTTGCCGGCGGACAACTGGAACTATGAACGGAAGCGCTGCGGCCGAGAGCAGCATGCTGCCGGCGTATACGGCGATGCAGCGGATCCATTCGCGGAGATAGTGGCCGTGGGTTTTGAAAACAAACCACTTATATCCGAGAAAAGAGAACGTGATGGCGATCAGATTGGAGAGCAGGCTGGCCACGACGTAGCCATACGCGATCACGGGCATGAGCAACATGGTGAAGAACGCGAAGCAGCCATAGCCAAAGATCGTATTGCAGGCTCCGACCGCGAGGAAGCGCATGAGGGTCGCGGGAGTGGTCCGGAGCTGTGGAGGCGTGGACATGGCGCTCAAAATCGTTGGGCGGTCGCGAGAGCACACGAATGACGAAGCGCATTGCGTGATCAGCAGTTGGGATCATAACTGTGGGAAGTTGAGTTAGGCAGGTTACGATCGTTACCAGATGATGGCGCACGCAGCGGGCCGCGGGGTTCGATGTCGTGGTTGTGGAAGTGCCGACCAGGATGTGCGCTAAATACTCTGCGCCTTCTTCTTGGGGAAGATGTCGCCTACGCGGCGGATTTCCGCGCCAACTCCTTTGAGCTTTTCTTCGATGTTCTCGTAACCGCGATCGATGTGGTAGACGCGGTCGATGATGGTCTCGCCATCGGCTACGAGGGCGGCGAGCACGAGGGAGGCGGAGGCGCGAAGATCGGAGGCGAGAACGGCGGCGGCGCTCAGCGGCGTCTTGCCGCGAACGATGGCGCGACGGCCTTCAATTTTGATATTCGCGCCCATGCGGACGAGTTCCTGCGCGTGCATGAAGCGATTCTCGAAGATATTTTCGACCACGATTGATGTGCCTTCGGCCTGCGTTGCCAGCGCCATGTATTGGGCCTGCATGTCGGTCGGGAAGCCGGGATATTCCTCGGTATTCATGTCGGCGGCTTTGAGCGGATGGTCGCCCATGACGCGAATGGAGTCTTCTTTCACAGCGGTCTTTACACCTGTCTCCGCGAGCTTTTGAACGATGGCGGTGAGGTGGTGCGGGTCGCATCCGGTGACGTTCAGGTCTCCGCCGGTGAGGGCGCCGGCAATGATGAAAGTTCCGGCTTCGACGCGGTCAGGAATGATGCGATGCTTGGCGCCGTGCAGTTTGCTGACGCCTTTGATGCGAATGGTGGGAGTGCCCGCGCCCTGGATTTTCGCGCCCATGGCGTTGAGCAGGGCAGCGAGGTCGGCGACTTCGGGCTCGCGCGCGCAATTCTGCATGATGGTTTCGCCGTCGGCGAGCGTGGCGGCCATGAGCAGATCTTCTGTGCCGGTGACGGTGATCTTGTCGAAGACGATTTCGGCGCCGCGCAGGCGGTCGGCGGTGGCTTCGACGTAGCCGTGCTCCTGTGTGATTTTTGCGCCCAGGCGCTCGAGACCTTTGATGTGCAGGTCGATGGGGCGCGCACCGATGGCGCAGCCGCCGGGAAGGGAAACGCGAGCGCGTCCGCAGCGGGCGACCAGAGGCCCGAGCACGAGGGTTGAGGCGCGCATGGTTTTGACCAGTTCGTAGGAGGCTTCCGGGGCGGCGAGAGTTTTGGCGCAGATCGTGGTGCGATGGTGGGCGCGGCCGTAGCCGAGTTCAACTTCGGCTCCCATGGCGGCGAGGAGCTTGCGCGTGGTTTCGATGTCGCGCACCTGCGGAATGTTTTCGAGGATGACCGGCTCTTCGGTGAGCAAAGCCGCGGCCATGCAGGGAAGGGCGGCATTCTTTGCGCCGCTGATGCGAACGGTGCCGAGGAGTGGATTGCCGCCGCGGATGATTAGTTTGTCCATGAGATTTAAACGCTCAGTTCATTTTAGCGGGGACGCATTGGGCAGAGTAGGTGTTGCCTTGATTCTGGCAGGCGGCTATCCGGACTGCGCCAGAGCTATCGCTTTACGAACGTGACCGCATGATTTTGCTAGAGCGCTTGCGGCTTGGGTGCGGCCCTACCGTTTGCTTTCGCCATTACCAGGGCGACTGGGATGCTGTGATGGGCGGCCTTGAGCAGTTTTCGCGCCTGTTCTCGCGGGAGGCCGGTGGCTTTCTGGAGAATGCCGATGCCGCGCTCCGCCAATTTTTCGTTCTTCGGATGGAGGTTGACCATCAGGTTGCCGTAGACATAACCGAGGCGCGTCATGGCGCCGGTCGTCAGCATGTTCAGGATCATCTTTTGCGCGGTGCCGGCTTTCATGCGGGTTGAGCCAGCCACGACCTCCGGACCGACTTCGGCAACGATCGCCGTGTGTGCGGCTTTTTCCAGCGGCGAATTGCGATTGCAGGTGACAGCGACGGTTTTTGCACCGTGGGAGCGGGCATATTCGATGGCTGCGATGGTGAAAGGCGTTCGCCCGCTGGCGGCTACGCCTATGACTACGTCATTGCGGCAGCGGCTTCTTTTTGGCCATTTCCTGGCGGCCGAGCGTACGGGAATCCTCGCTGGCTTCGGTTGCGTCGGCGAGGGCCTTGGTGCCGCCGGCGATGATGAACTGCACCATCTTGCGATTGGTGTTGAAGGTTGGAGGGCACTCGGCGGCGTCGAGCGCGGCGATGCGGCCGCTGGTGCCTGTGCCCACATAGATGAGGCGTCCGCCGTCTGAGAGCGCGTCGGCGATCCAATCGATCACTTTTGCGATCTGGGGTAATACCCGAGCGACCGCCGCGGCCACTTTGGCGTCTTCGCGGTTGATGATGCGCGCTATCTCGAGCGACGATTTGCTGTCGAGGCCGGTGGATGCGGCGTTCGACTTCTCGGTGGCAAGCCACTCGAGGCTGGCACCTTGGCCCCTGCTCCGCTTCGGTGTTGGCGACTTCATCTTTTCTGCACGCTGTCTGAAGATTCGGTGTTTGTGTCCAGAGCCTGCACGACGGCATCGTGAAATGCGGGCCGTACCTGCTTGATGGCCTGGTTCTGACAGTCAGGCCAGGTGCGGTTCGTGAGCAAAGTGATGGAAAGTTGCCGGTCGGGATCGATCCAGAGCGAGGTCCCGGTGTAGCCGAGGTGTCCGAAAGAGCGCGGGCCGAAATATTTTCCGGATTGCGAGGGATTCGAGGGAGTGTCCCATCCGAGCGCGCGAGAGGTGCCTTCTGGGCGCGGATTCGCGGCGCGTGAACAGGTTGACGGTTTCGGGACGAAGGATTGGATAGCCGCCGTTCAGCATGGCATGGGCAAAGAGGGCAAGGTCGCCGGCGGTCGAAAATAGCCCGGCGTGTCCTGCTACGCCGCCGAGAACGCTGGCGTTCTCGTCCTGCACTTCGCCCTGGATGATGCGGTGCCGGAAAGTGCGGTCGTCGGCGGTGGGAGGGATTCTGTCGCGGAGTGCTTTGGCAGGATTGAACGTTGTGTGCGACATGGCGAGCGGGCCGAAGACTTCGCGCTGGCAGAATGTGTCGAGGGGTTCGTCGGCCAGGCGCTCGAGGGCGATGCCGAGGATGATGAAGCCGATGTCGCTGTACTCGGCTTGCGTGCCGGGATCGGCGGCGAGTTCGGTGGTGAAGGCGGCGTGAAGAAGATCGTCGCGAGTTTTATTGTGGAGAAATAGCTTCTCGTAGGCGGGAAGGCCGGAGCTGTGTGCGAGCAGCATACGGAGGGTGACTTCGGCACGGCGAGGATCGGCGCCAGCGAATTCGGGAATGATGGCTGTGACGGGGGCTTCGAGATCGAGGATGCCTCGTTCGTAGAGGAGCATTGCCATGGTGGTAGTGGCGACGGCTTTGGTTACCGAGGCGAGGTCGAAGATCGTGGCCGGGGTCACCTCGGGCGAAGTGGAATCGTAGGTGAAGCGGCCGAGAGCCTTGTGGGCGACGAGTTCTCCGCGATGAGTTACGGCGAGTGAACAGGCAGGGAAGGCACGGGCGGCGATGGCCTGACGTGAGTATGCCGAAAGCATCGCGAAATTGGTTCTCCTGGGCGACCGTATTGTTTATCAGGAAAGAGAATCCGGGCTGTGAAGTGGAAGCTGACATCAGACAATCCAAGTGTAGCGCCGCGCCAACGTTACCGTTCGACCGTCACGGTGCGGCTGCTCGGGGCGCTATTGCATTTTCGGGCGCTCGTGTTGTCCTGCCAAGTTACCAAGAGAGTGCATCGGAGTTGGTGTGGCTTGAGTAGGGTCTTGAGGGTCGTGTACAGTCAGCCTAATCATGAAATTTCCAGCGGCTTGTCGGTTCATTGCGGGACTGATCTGCGTCCTTGTGTGCTCGAACCTTGTCCTCGCTCAGCCGCCGCTCGATGCCCGCCTCGGCGTACTCGATCCAATTGTTAAAGACGCCATCGACCAACAGCAGATTCCTGGCGCAGTCCTCATCGTTGGACACAATGGGCAGATTGTTTACCGCAAGGCTTACGGCAGCCGCGCTATTGTTCCGCGGCGCGAGCCGATGATGCTGGACACGATCTTCGACTGTGCGTCGCTTACCAAGGTGGTGGTCACTACGACTGCCGTGATGCAACTGTGGGAGCAGGGGAAGTTTCGCACAACCGATCCGGTGGCAAAGTATCTGCCGGAGTTTGCGCAGAATGGCAAGCAGGACATTACGATTCGGCAGTTGCTGGTGCATTATTCGGGGCTGCCGCAGGACCTTGATCTGGTCAGGAAGTGGGAAGGGAAAAATACCGCGTATCGCATGGCGTTTGAGGTGGCGCCGGAGGAGCCTCCGGGGTCACGCTTCGTGTACAGCGACCCCAACTTCATTGTGCTGGGAGCCTTGGTGGAGCGGCTGTCGGGTGAATCGCTGGATGAGTATGCGGCGCGGCACATCTTTGGGCCTCTGGGAATGAAGGAGACGCGCTTTCTGCCTCCGGCTTCGTGGCTGCCGCGCATTGCGCCGACTGAGGAGGATGAGAATCACCGTTTGCTGCATGGAGTAGTGCATGACCCGACGGCTCGCCGGATGGGTGGCGTGGCCGGACATGCGGGGATGTTCTCTACTGCTGACGACCTGGCGACGTTTGCGCAGGCGTTGCTCGATGGTGGACGCGGCGTACTGGGTTCGGCAACGATAGCCAAAATGACGGCGCCGCAGCAGCCCGTGAACGGGACTGCGCTGCGTGGATTTGGCTGGGATATCGATTCTCCATTGTCTTCGAATCGGGGAGAGCTTTTGCCGGTGGGGAGCTTTGGTCATACGGGCTTCACAGGAACGTCGCTGTGGATCGATCCCACGACTCAGACTTACATTGTGCTGCTGACGAATGCCGTGCACATGAACGCGATTCCGGGACATGAAAAGGGAAGCGCCATCGCTTTGCGCACCAAGGTGGCGACTGCGGTCGCGGTGGCATTGGCGCTGGAGCCGGCGGAGGCCGAGAAGATGCGGGCGGCGTCGGTGACCGGGTACAACGAAATGCAGAGTGCAGCGCGCAAGGTCGCGGTGCGGAATGGAACGGTGAAGACTGGGATTGACGTGTTGGAAGCTACGCATTTTGGGGCGCTGCATCCGGGGAAAGGCGGAGGGCCGCGGAGTATCGGCTTGCTGACCAACCAAACCGGTCTCGATGCCGAGGGACGGAGGACGATCGACGTGCTGGCGGGCGTGCCGGGAATTTCTCTGGATGCGATTTTCAGTCCCGAGCATGGTGTGACCGGAACGCTGGATACAACGGACGTCAAGAACGTGAAGGACCAAGCGACGGGGATTACGGTCTACAGCGTTTATGGCGGGAAAGACTCGGCGAGACGCCCGCCTCTGGACATTCTCAAACGGCTGGACGCGGTGGTGATCGATCTGGCGGATGCTGGCGTGCGCTTCTACACCTACGAAACCACGCTGGGATATTTTCTGGAGGCGGCGGCGAAGGCGGGGATTGAAGTTGTGGTGCTGGACCGGCCGAATCCCATTACCGGGTCGTTGGTGGAGGGTCCGGTTTCGGACGAGGGACGGGAGAGTTTCACGAACTATTTCCCGGAGCCGGTGCGTCACGGAATGACGATGGGCGAACTGGCGAGGATGTTCAATGCAGAGCGGCAAATTGGCGCGCGCCTGACGGTGATTCCGATGGAGGGTTGGCAGCGCGGAGATTGGTTCGATTCGACTGGTGTGGCATGGGTTGATCCTTCACCCAACTTGCGCGATCTGAATGAGGCCACGCTTTATCCCGGTGTGGGCATGATTGAGGGCGCCAATGTGTCGGTGGGGCGCGGGACGGATACGCCATTTGAAGTTGTAGGTGCGCCTTGGATCAAGGGCCGAGAGTTCGCGGCCTACTTAAACGCGCGGTCAATTCAGAGCGTGCGCTTTGTCCCTGTGAGCTTCACGCCTTCGTCGAGCAACTACGCTGGGGAGCGGTGCGAGGGAGTGAACCTGGTGGTGCTGGACCGCAATCTGCTGGATGCGACGGAACTTGGCGTTGAGTTGGCGTCGGCGTTGCATAGGCTTTATCCGAAGGACTTCAAACTGGAGAAGATGGCGGATTTGCTGGTGAATGATTCCGTGTTACAGGCGATTGCGTCGGGCGAGGATCCGCGGCGCGTCGTGAGCGACTGGCAGGAGCAGCTTGGGAAATTCATCGCGATGCGCGAGAAGTACTTGTTGTACAAGTAATGGGCATCACCCGTAAGAAGCTTCCGTAAACAATTTCAGAACTCATCATCTGCGATCATCTGCTGCGAGCGACCCGACCTTTGTAAGCAATTCTTTGTCAGCAACTTCGGCATGCATTTCTGTGCATGAAATCCACAGGCTGGCAGGTTCTTGGGACACTCCCGATCGACCGTGGTGCGTTAAAATGTGGACTACGGAAATAAAAATGTCAGACAACGTAGTGCCTCTTCCAAGCGCCTTTTACCGCTGTGCCGGCCCGAACTGCGGCGTCTTGAAAGGCGTTAGCGACCGATGGTGGGTCATGTGGAGCTCTCTCGGAGAGCGGCAGATTCCCCTGATGCACCTCGCGCCCTGGGATGAAAGGCTGGCGGTGCAGGAGGGTGCGCTGCATGTTTGTGGCGAGGGTTGCGCGCAGAAGCTGCAATCGCAATTCATGGGGAATGTGCTGGCAAACCGGCCGCGCGTGCGCGAAGGATGATAGGCCAGCTAACTCCGCGTTCCTGCGCACGCATCTGAGATTGCATAGGTCACCCGTATTCCGGAAAAGGTAGGTTGTCCATGAAGACGCTTGGACTATTGCTGCTTGGCGGAATGGCGATGGCGACAGAGTACGGCCTCGCCAGCTCCGGCTGGGGCTGCCGCTGCTGCATCCGCTCCCGCGGCAGAAGTAAAGCTGGTGACGATTCCGGCAGGCTCGAAGGTCCCGCTGGAGCTGAAGCAAGCCATTTCAACCAAGACGGCGCGCGAGGGCGATCCCGTCTACGCCCAAACTGCCTTTCCGTTCCTGGTGAACGAACGCGTGATGATTCCGGCTGGAACTTACGTTCAGGGGAAGATCATGCGCACGCAGCGCGGGGGACACGTCAAAGGACGCGCTGAGTTGCTGATTCACTTCACGTCGTTAATCTATCCGAGCGGATATACCGTGATGTTGGGCGGGCAATATCGAGAACGCGCCCGGGGCGGAAAAAACCTCGATGAAGGATCAGGAGGGAACGATCCGGCAGGATAGCGACGCGGGGCGGAAGGCGAAAGAGGCTGCTGGAGGGGCGACGACCGGGGCGGTCATTGGGGGCATAACCGGCGGAGGAAAAGGCGCGGGCATAGGAGCAGGAGCTGGTGGAGTTGCCGGGCTGGCGATCGCCATGCTGTCGCGCGGAGCGGACGTGCGGCTGGAACCCGGAACGTCTCTCGAGATGGAGATTCAGCGCGAGATTGCGGTGGACCCGAATCGTATCAAGGCCGCGGCTTCGACGAGAGACTGAGACAAGCTCTTAGCCTTTAGCTCTTAGCAAGAACAGGAAGGCGATGACCGCTCACCGGTGATCGGATTGCTGAGGGCTCGTACCTTAAATTACTTCAACGTAAATACCGCGTTCACGTGCGCGGTGACCGTCACATTTTGCGGGGTGAATTCTTCGGTTGGCGCGGGCATCTGCGCTGCAGAAGGACTCATTGCCATGGCGCGACGCGCTAACGGGGCAAAGACCCGGATGTTCTCCTGTGTATCGACGGAAGCGTACGAGAGTTGGCCGAGTGCGCGTCCGCTGGCGGTGGCCAGCGCTTCGGCGGATGCGCGGGCTCGGCGGTAGGCGTCGGCTACCGCTTTACGTTTGGCCTCGTCTGGAGCATCCAGGGTGTAGCTGAGGGACTGGCTTTGGCCGACGCTGGCATCGGCGAGTTGCTGCGTGATGGGGCCGATCTTCGAGAAATCCTTGAGCTTCAGCGTGGCGCTGGTTGTTACCTGGTAGCCGATCAGCTTCTGCTTCTGGTCGCGATAGTCATAGCGCGGGTTCACGGAATAGAAACCGATCTCCGCCTGCTTGGGGTCGATGCCATTGGCGCGCAGAATCTGGCGGGTGGATTCGGCCTGCTTTTCGGCTTCGGCGTTTGCCTCTTTGGCGGTGCTGCCCTGGGCAGAGATGTTGAACTGGATGATTGCTGTATCGGGCGCAGTCTCAAATTTGCCGTCGGCTCCGACGTAAATCGTGTCGGGCATGGCCGTGACGGTGGGAGTCTGGGCGGGCAAGAGTACGCTCAAAAACAAAACGCTGGATAAAAGCAGAACGGCAGTTCTCATCAGATTTCTCCGGCAATCGCATCGTCGAATCGCAAGTATCACTTTATACCTGTTTCTAGAACGAACGAAGACCGCTAAATTGCGTGTGATTCTGGAAGCGCCGGCGGCCAGGAAGAAGCGATCGCGCCGGGTCACATCTTTGTGGGCGATGGGCGCTCGGGTCCGTTGATGTCTTTACGCAGGTCTTCCCAGATTTTGTCGGGCATTTCGAGAAAAACCTTCACGACATCGGGATCAAACTGGCGCCCGGACCAGTCAAGGATCTCCTTGCGGGCAGCGGAGAATGACTGCGCGGGGCGATAGATGCGGTCGGAGGTCATGGCGTCGAGCGTGTCAGCAATGGAAAAGATGCGCGCGCCGAGCGGAATCTCGTCGCCCTTCAGGCCGCGCGGATAACCCAAGCCGTCATAGCGCTCCTGGTGCGAGTAAACAATTTCCGATGCCTCGACCAGGAAGGGAATGTTCTTCAGCAGTTTGTAGCCTGCGTAGGCGTGCTCGCGCATGATCGCGGTTTCTTCTTCGGTCAGTTTGCCGGGCTTGCGCAGAATGTGGTCCGGGATCGCCATCTTGCCAATGTCATGCAGAAAAGCTCCGCGGGCGATGACGCTGATTTCTTCTCTTTGCAATCCCATTTTGCGGGCGATCGCTATGGTGTAGGCGGTGACGCGCCTGGAGTGGCCTTCGGTTTCGGCATCTCTCAGATCGAGCGCGTCGCCCAGGGCTTCAAGCGTGATGTCGTAGGATTTTTCGAGATTCGCGAGAGCCGTCTTCCATTGCTGCGTGCGGGCTGTCACCAGCGCTTCCAGGTTTGTACGGTACGCGTCGTTCTCCCGCTTCAGGCGGCGGTTTTCGAGGGCGCGACGTACAGTGGCCAGCAATTGCTCGCGTTCGAAGGGTTTGAGGAGGTAATCGTAGGCGCCATTGCGCAGGGCCTGGAGCGCGACTGAAATGTCGTTCATGGCGGTGACCATGACGAACGGCATGTCAGGATAGCGTTCCTTGGAATGTTCGAGCAAGGCGATCCCGTCCATCTCGGCCATCATCAGGTCGGAGAGAACGAGGTCAAATTCATCGCCGGATTCCAGGACCGACAGCGCTTCGACCCCACTCGAAGCCTGACGCGTCTGAAAGTTGGCACCTTTTAGCATTGACGAGACAATTTCGCGAATTGTTTCCTCGTCATCAACAACAAGAATGCGATCGTAAGGCATGGCCGTGACCAAATGGTATGGACATTCTAGGCTGGTGTGACACATTCCGAAAGTAACCAATTGGACGCGGAAAACAGATAGCCGGAGACCCGCTGAGCCCGATACTAAGAGAGCTTGGAACTCGTGCGCCTATTGACGGGCCCTACCGGGCCGCTCGCGCAATCTGTCAGCGTGTTGGCTGTCTGGCTGACGGTGCGGGAGACGACCGCGTTGATCCTGGTAGTGGTGAGCCTGCTTTTCTTCCGGGCGTTTCGGAAGCGCGTATCTGCTGGTTTGGGCTGCGGGCTGGATGGCCTACACAGCGCTGCTGTTTCTGGAGCGCGTCAACGCCTGGCACCCGGGCTCGACGGCGCTCACCGCGTATGCCCAGGCTGACTTCGTTTTGGCCTTCGGACTATTTGCGACAGCGGCATTGGTCTGCTCGCAATCCCGGGGCGGGTTAATGGCCTTCGTCGCCGTGGGGTGGGTGGTACTCGTCTGCGCAGCCATGCGGCCGATTTATTTTCCGCAGTCCGCCTCCGCACAGGTAAGCCTCGAAGTTGCATGCCGAGTGCTGGGGGCGGCGGTAGCCATTAAGTTCTTTCTATCGCGGCCCGGGCACATCGGATTGGGGCAGGTCCTGTTTGGCGCGGGCCTGCTTACACTGAACCTCACCTGGCAGCCCTACACCGCGGCGATTCCAGCCGAAGGGTACCTGTTGGCGGAAATTCTTTTTGGTTCGAGCATGCTGCTGGTCGTGCTCGACGAGTCGCGGGTACGAACGCGGCGGCTTGCCGTTCTTACCGAGTTGTCGGCGACCATCGCGCGCGGTTCGAGCCATGCCACCATGTTGCAGACAGCGCTGGGGAAGCTCTCGTCCGCGATTGGCGCGAAGGCCGCGTGGTTCCACGTATATGACGGAACCCAGTTGACGCCTACACAGCACGTGGGTTTGTCTCCCGAAGCGCTACGGGTCTTAGGGCAGGCGGCGATCGAAGACAAACTGGCGCTGGCCCTGGCGGAGACTCGCGCCATCGAGATAACGATTGCTGCGATGACGGAAGAGGCTCAGCAGGTATTGGCGGAGCGCGGCATTCGTGAGGTTGTGCTGGTACCGGCGGTGGGCAAGGAATCTGCGATTGGAGTGATTGCGTTCGGCTGCCGCAGCCGGCGGCATTCCAGTCCGGAAGAACTTGAGTTCCTGGAGACGGCCGCTCAGAAGCTCGGCATTGCCGCGGAGAATCTGAAGCTCTCCGAGCAAGTGCTGCGTTCGCAGCGGCAATGGGTGAATACCTTCGATTCGATCCAGGATCTGATTCTGGCGCACGACGCGGAGTTCAAGATTTTGCGCGCGAACCAGGCGCTACTGGAGCGCCTGGAACAATCTCCCTCGGAAATTGTCGGGTATACCTGCGAGGATGCGCTGCCGAAGGCGCAGTCCTGGCGCGGATGCCCCTACTGCGAACGCGGCGAGGGGCTGACAGAAGGGCTCGATCCGTGCTTTGGGGGGCAGTCGGTTGTATCGACGGCGTCGTATGCGGAGCAGGGGCAACAGAAGGGGACAATCCACGTTATTCACGATGCGACGGACCGGCAGGCGGCGGAAGAGAAATACCGCATGCTGTTCGAACAGGCACAGGAAGGCGTCTTTGTGGCGACGCTGGAGGGGGACCTGCTCGATTGCAACGATGCGTTCGTGACCATGCTTGGCTATGGGAGCCGTGACGAACTGATCACGCTGGACCTCACGAGCGTGCTGGGCGCAACCAGCGAAGAGCGGGAATCGTTCCGCAATGAAATTGAAGCGCACAACTACGTACGCAATTTTGAGATGACCGTCCGGCGCAAGGATGGGGCTCCGCTGACGGCCGCTTTGAGTTGCTTTGCCACGCGGGATTCGGAAGGGCGCATTGCGCGCTACCAGGGATTCGTTCTCGACAACACGGAAAAAAAGCGTTCGGAAGACGAAATGCGACGGCGCAATCGTGAGTTGAACGCGCTGAACGCGATGGCGGTAATCGCGACGCAGTCATTCGATTTAGACGAGATTCTGAACCTGACATTGCGGCAGGTGGTCTCGCTGTTCGGCGCCGAGACTGGATCGGTTTATCTGGCGGCGGAGCCGGAAGGGACTTATCGGCGGCGCGCTGGTTGGGGTCCGCGGAGCGAAGCGCGGGTTCGGATGTCGGAAGTCGTGTTCCCGGACGGCATGGGCGAACTGGTGATGCGCTCACGCGCGGAAGTTGTCACACAGGATTTTTTGCCGCACCTTCCGCCGGCGGTGGTTGAGTTTGTCTGCGCCGACCGCTTGCCCTACTGGATCTGGGTTCTGCTCTGGAGCAAGGATAAGCCGATCGGCATCATGGGGCTGGCGAGCAAGGAAGACCGTCATTATTCCAGCAATGACGAGAACCTGCTGGTTGCCATCAGCCGGCAGCTTGCGACCACGGTCGAGAAAGTTCTCCTCTACGAGGAGACGTGTCGGGCCTACGAAGACCTGCGCAAGACGCAGGAGCAGCTGTTGCAGAGCGAGAAGATGTCGGCGATCGGGCAGCTGATTTCCGGTGTGGCGCACGAGTTGAACAATCCGCTGACTGCCATTCTCGGCTACGCGCAATTGCTGCAAGGAGCGCGGCTGGACGACCGGTCATCGGAATATGTGACGAAGTTGTTCAAGCAGGCGCAGAGGACGCATCGGGTGGTGCAGAATTTGCTGTCTTTCGCGCGCCAGCACAAGCCGCAAAAAGAAAATGTCGATCTGCGGAAGGTGCTGGAAGAGACGCTTACGCTCAGCGAATACGACCTGAAGGTCAACAACGTGGCGCTGGAGCGGGAGATTCCGAAAAACGTGCCGCTGGTCGTCGCCGATCCGCACCAGTTGGAGCAGGTCTTCCTGAATATCATCAACAACGCGCTTGACGCGATGGAAGATGGGCCCGGTCGGGGCTCTCTAAAAGTACGCGTGGTGCAAAGAGAGTCCTTCGTGTGCGTCGAGTTCGACGACAATGGGCCGGGGATCAAGGAACCGGGAAAGATTTTCGATCCGTTCTATACGACGAAGTCCCTCGGCAAAGGCACGGGTCTTGGGCTCAGCATCTGCTACGGAATCATCAAGGAACATATGGGCGAGATTGTCGCCCGCAATCGCGCGGAGGGCGGTGCGACGATCGAGGTCAAACTGCCGGTCAGCGCGCTGCCTGCCTCCGCTGAATCGACAGGTTCGACGCGGCGCGAGTTGGTTCTCGCCGAGCGGGTGCTGCTGGTGGAAGACGAAGAAGCAGTGCTGGAGTTCGAGCGCGATGTGCTGGCGGGCGCGGGAGCCGAGGTCTCAACGTCGATGAGCCTGGAAGATTCACGCGAGCGCTTGCGAACCGGGAATTTCGATGTGATCGTGATGAATGGGCGCATGCCTGGAGGTTCCGGCGCGCAGGAAACTTACGAGTGGATTGCCGCGAATTGCGCGGGCATGGAGAAGAAAATTCTGTTTACGTTTTCGAGCATCGTTGACGAGCAGGCTCGGGGCTTCCTGCATGAACACGGCGTGCCGATGCTCTCGAAGCCATTCGAGGTGGGAGACCTGATCACTCAGGTACGCACGCTGGCACAGAAGAGCAGGGGTGACGGCGAGAGAAAAATCACTTTCGGCGGAAGCCGGGATCTAGCACAGTTTTACGGCCTATCAGACGAGACCAATCTAGAGCTGGCTCTTTAATCCCTTCATCATTTCGGCAATCAACTTTTCATTTCGGCGGTACCAGCGCCAATGGCCCTCGCGCTTGGCTTCGACGATGCCGGCCTTTTCCAGGATGCGCATGTGATGGGAGATGGTAGGCTGCGCCAGTTTTATCCTGCTCCTCGATATCAGACGAACAAAGACCGGTTTCTTTATCGATGGAGGCGCCGCCCTTCTCGGTCAGTGCGCGCAGGATTCGGCGGCGCGTGGGATCGGCGATGGCATGGAGGAAGCGGTCGAGATCGGGGTCAGAGCGAGACATTGGTGATCTGCGAGCTTAGAGGCGCGAGCGACCGGTCTGGCGCAGCTCGCGGCTCGGAATTCATGGCTCATTTCTTCAGTATCGGGTTGTAGCCGTCGGAGACAAGGCGGGCCTTCATGGCCTCAGCATCCTTCAGTTCCGCGTAGGGGCCGACCTGCACGTGGAAAAACTTGTCGGCAGCTCCGTTGTTTGCCGTAAATGCGGGATACTGCTTTTTCTTCAGGGCCTCGACGAGAGCATCGGCATCTTCACGCCGGGTAACGGCGGCTACCTGCACGAAGTAGCTACCAGTTGCCGACGGCGGGAGTGGAGACCACCGGAGTAGAGACTGGTGTTGGAGTCTTGGATTGGTCGGCCGTGGTGGATGAGGGAGCGGATGTCGCGGCCGGCGCCGATTGCGACTCGGAAGGCTTGAGGTCGGTATCGGCGGTCTTTGCACTCACCGATTTGTAAAAGCTGAAATCGGTGGGTTGCGCGGCTGGCTGCGGCGGTGAATTTTCTTTGGCCGCAGTCGGGCGAACCACCGTGGCGGGCGTTGCAGGAGCGCTGTTCAGCGAATTGCCCGCGCTGACGATACTGGTCTTGCGTCCGAGCGAAAAGCCGATGGCAAAGAAGACCGCGCAGACCAGCACGAACGTGAAAAACAGGGCCAGCATGCGGCCAGTACCGAGTGTAATTTCCGTGTCCTGTGACGAAGTGGGCATGGATTATTGTTTCGACCTCTAGCTTTTTGCCGGATCGGGCACAGCCGCCAGCAATTTTTGGATGCCGGAATAGAAATCGACCGGCACCGGGAAAACGACCGTGGTATTTTTTTCGACGCCAATTTCGGTGAGCGTTTGAAGATAGCGCAGTTGCACGCTGACGGGCTCGGTTGAGAGCAGATGCGCGGCGTCAACGAGGCGCTGCGCGGCGGAGAATTCGCCCTCGGCATGGATGATCTTGGACCGCTTCTCGCGCTCAGCTTCGGCTTGCTTGGCCATGGCGCGCAGCATGGACTCGGGCATGTCCACCTGTTTGACCTCGACATTGGCGACTTTCACGCCCCAGGGAGCGGTGTGAGTGTCGAGAATGCTTTGCAGGCGCAGATTGATTTTTTCGCGATGGGCGAGAAGTTCGTCGAGTTCCTGCTCGCCGAGCACGGAACGCAGGGTGGTCTGGGCGAACTGTGATGTTTGGTAGACGTAGTTGGAGACTTCGACGACGGCCTTGTTGGGATCGATGACGCGGAGAAAGATGACGGCGTTCACTTTCAGGGTGACGTTGTCTCGGGTGATGATGTCCTGGGGCGGAACTTCGAGAGCTTCCTGGCGGAGGGAGACGCGGACGATTCGGTCGATCGGTGCGAATACGAAAATGACGCCGGGACCTTTGGCGGTGCCGAGGAGGCGGCCGAGGCGGAAGATGACGCCGCGTTCGTACTCGGCGAGAATCTTGATGGAACTTAGAAGGTAGATGATGAAAATGACGACCACCACTGCGAAGATGGGGAACCCGAGATCCGGCATAAGTGCCTCCGACGATTGCAATTTGGCTATGAGCGGATTGTAGCGCAGATAGGGTATCCCGGCTCTCCGAGATGAGTTCTCAATTAGAGTCCTCAGGAAGGGAGGCTCTTCAACAGCTGAGGCGACCCGCAGAGTGTATGAGGTCTCTGGGAAGCGCGAAGGCAGCCGATGGTTCGGCGGAGGACATTTCGGGGTAGTTGGATCAGCCGTGGTTGGGACGGTGAGCCGCTGACTACCCCGAAGCCTCAAGAACGTTGCACGTTGGACGGCAGAAGAGTAACCGTTAGTCGATGCCTTTGAATTGTGGCACGGTGCCCCGTCCTCCGGGCTGCCTGCACTTGCAGTAGCAAGTGAAGATGCCGGCGGGAATTGTGGCTTGCTGGCCCATATTGTTCTTGCATCCCTGCACAGTGATCTTCTGGAATGTGGTTGGGCCGACGTCGGTGGGAGTGGCGGTGGCCTGGCAGGCGAAGTTCTGGTTGTTGCAGGTACCCGCACATTGGGGGCTGTTCGCGTCGACGCAGTAGTTGTCACCGATCTGATCGAGGCCGTCATTGGTCGCCTGGATTTTATTGCATCCGGTGCCAACCGTTGCGGCGACGGTCGTGACCGTCGGTTGATTTTGCGCGGTAGATTTGCAGTTATCGCACTGTTGCCCGGCCCAAGCGGAGGAGGCGAGACAAGTCACGAGAATGGCAGCGAGAAGACTGATTTTTTTCACAAAGACTCCTTTCGGATTCAACTTCTTGTACAAAGAACCCTCTAGCGTTTGTTGTCAGTGTGATTTCTCAGAGGACCAGGTGCTGATTCACTGTGATATTTGCGCAGGGCGGGATAAAAGTCTACGAACCGCAGTACAGCACGATCGTCAGCAAAGGTCAGGTTGTGCCGGTCGAATGGACCGAGACTAAGGTGCCTTCTGGAAGCTTGTATCTACGCCGTACCGAGAGAGCTAACTTTATGCCATTACTGGGCGAGTAACGGTTACTGGGTCTACTCTTAGAGTTAGTCCGTCTACCTGTCGAACAATAACGCGTTCTCCCGCGGGGACGTGTAGCGTGGAGACCGCGTCCCAGAGCTCGCCGTGGATGAAGACTTTGCCGCTGGGCGACAATGCGGTTTCGGCGATGCCGATTTCTCCTACAAGTCCCTGCTGACCGGTTACCACTTTGTTGCGGCGGGCTCGGAGGGCGATGCTCATGAGGAATGTGGTGATCAGGCCTAGCGGAATCGCGACGGCCAGAGCAGTTACTAAGCGCACGCGCATCTCGGGGATGGGACCGTCGACCAACAACAGGCCGCCGATTACGAGGAGGGCGATGCCTCCGATGGTGAGCACGCCGTGACTAGCGAATTTGGCTTCGAGGGCAAAGAGGACGAAGGAGCCGAGGATCAACACTAATGCGGCGTAGCGGATGGGAAGGCAGATTCAGCGAGAAGGCCGCAAGCATCAGGAAAACCACGCCGACTGTTCCGGGGATGACTGCGCCGGGATGATTGAATTCCATGTAGAGGGCGAGCGCGCCGATGGCCAGGATGATGAAGGCTACGTTCGGGTCCATGATGTAGGTCAGGACGCGCTGCTTGAGGGTCATGGGATAGTCGCGAATAGGCTGGCCGGCGAGGTTGAGCGTGATGGTCGCGCCGTTGAAACGTTTAAAGCTTTTTCCGCTGACCTGGCGAAGAAGATCCTGCTCATTTGGGGAGATGTATTCGATCAGCTTTTTGTCGAGCGATTCCTGTTCAGTGAAGGACTTGGATTCGCGCACGGCGCTCTCGGCTAGTTCCACGTTGCGGCCGTGTTTGCTGGCGACGGAGCGCATGAGGGCAGCCGCATCGTTCTCAATTTTTTTCATCATGGTCTCGTCGGGCTTACCGAAGAGAGTGACGGGGTGGGCGGCTCCGGCGTTTGTGCCGGGAGCCATGGCAGCGATGTCGGCGGCTTCGAGAATGAAGATTCCGGCTGAGCCGGCGCGGGCACCCGTTGGAGTGACATAGACGATTACCGGCACCGCGGACGATGAGAGCTTTTCGATGATGTCGCGGGTGGAGTCGACGAGACCGCCGGGTGTGTTGAGTTCGATGAGGACGGCGTCGTCATGATTGGCGGCGGCGGCTTCGAGGGCGCGACCGATGTATTCGGCAGTGACGGGCTGTATGGCATCGTCGACTACGACCTTGAGGACTTCGGCGTGGGCGGAGGTAGCGAGAACGAGCGCCGCGAAGAGCACACCGAACAGTGCGACCAGGAGAGCCGATAGCCGCTGGCGGACAAAAGCGGCGACCGGTGACCGGTGACCGGTGACCGACCAACTGAGAACTGAGAACCGAGAACTGAGAACGGGGTTCATTCTTGTGGCAGCGGCTGCGCTTTCTCCGCGAGCTTGGCTGCTAGCGTACGTTTTAGATCCTGAGCAATGGCGTTGCGCGGCTCGAGTTGCAGAGCTCGATTAACCGTTTCGGCGGCCGCATCGTTGCGATTCTCACGCAGATCGAGACGCGCTAAAACCAGATATGCGTCGACGGACTCGTGCAGGCGCAACGAGGCTTCAGCTTCGGCGCGGGCCTGGGCGGAGTCGCCGCGGGCGTCGTAGACATCGGCTAGCGCTGCCAGGGGAATTGGGCTGGATGGATCGATGGTAGAGGCGTGGCGAAATTCGGCTTCCGCTTCGGCCGTAAATCCGTGCGCGAGCAATTCCTTTCCCAGTTCGACGTGATAGCGGGCGTGGGCATGCGGATCGGAGCGAGCAAAGCGTTCCTCGGCCCAGCTTTGCATCTGCGTGGTCATCTGGCGGAAGGCGTTTTCCTCGTAGTTGCGATTGAGACGCTCTGCTGGAAGCTTCGGTGCGGCGTTGGTCGTGCCTGGCATTGGCGGAGGCTTGCAGAGAATCGAGGAGCGCTTTGGCCTCCGGATCATTCGGCTTCTGATCGAGCGTGGTGCGTAGCTCGCGAACTGCACGGGCCTTGTCGCCGCTGCGGCTGAGCGCTACAGCGAGATTGAAGTGATAATCAGGATCGCTCGGGTCGTTCGAAATGGCGCGTTCGAAATCGTCGGCCGCCCTTTTCTGGCCGCGACGCGCGGCGACCACGCCGAGATCGTTATAGACCTCGGCGAGCGGCAGACGCGCAGCCACGAACTCGAAGGCGCGATCGGCCCTGTCATAATCGCCGTGCGCGTAACTGCTGAGGCCGAGGTAGAAGTTGGCCTCGCGCGCTCCCTTGTCGGACTCTGAAACCTTCTGGAGAGCTGCGATCGCCTGCTCGTACTGGTGCTGCGCGTAATAAGTCTTGCCCAACTCGAGCCAGGCTTCGGGGAAGGCAGGGTTGACGCGCACGGCTTCACGATAGTCCTGAATCTTCTCGTCGGCGGTCGCGGAAACTGTTCCGCGCACGTAGTTTTCGAGCGCGTCGAGGCGCATGGGCGGAACGCTTGCAATATAGCGGTCTTTGGGGACGCCGAAGTTCGGATGGATCAAGCGGACGAGATCCCAGGCAAGCGAGGACTGGAGATTTCCGAGATCGCCAAGCGGAGCGGATTCAGTGGCGGCCGGCAGGAGTTTTTGGGCGCGCATGTCGAGGAGCTGCGCAGTCGCAGTCAGACGGGAGCCATCATAGCTGTAGGTTCCTAGCACGGCGTAGTCGACGTCCATCTGCTCGGCTAAGCGGTAAATGGTGGCGCGCGAGGGATGCACTCCGGCGGGAACGCCCTGACGATCGTAGGCGCGCAGTCGCTCGTCGCGCGTAACCACGTAGAGAACGGGGGAATCGAGTTGCGAGCGAAAGGTGACAGGAAACGATTCGCCCAGCCATTCGAGGCCCGGGGTGGGGGAAGTATTTTCAAAAGGAATCACTACAAGCGTGCGACCAGTGACCGAATTCTGTTGCGCAGCCAGCGAAACGACGACCAGCAAAGAGAAGAACGACAGGCGGGCGACGAGTTTCACGGCAATTTGATTATATCGGGAAGGGAAGCGGTAACACCGATTGTTCAAGCGCTACGGCTACTGCGCGAAATTACAGCTCCGTCATGGGCTTCTTCGTTGTGAATGGAGGGATGCACGGACTTCCAGCCCGGTAGATCGTCGCGACCTGTAATGAGGCGCGCGCCCCTCTCGTAGGTGAGATAGGCCCACGCCCAGTTGATCATCACCACCAGGCGGTTGCGGAAGCCGATGAGGAAGAGAATGTGAATGAACAGCCACGCCAGCCAGGCGAAGTATCCGGATAGTTCGACGCCGAAAATCTGGGCAACAGCGGCGGCGCGTCCGATAGTCGCGAGGCTACCCTTGTCGCGGTAATGGAAGTGAATCACGCGGCTGATTGGCGAGGTCGTGAGCAATCATTTCCGCAGCCCACTTTCCCTGCTGAATCGCCACCTGCGCCACGCCGGGGAGCATTTTTCCTTTCTCGTCGGCGAGGGCGGCCAGGTCTCCGATGACGAATACTTCGCGATTCCCGGGGATGCTGAGGTCCGGCTGAACGAGGACGCGGCCAGCTTTATCGACCGGGGCGCCTAATTTTCGGCCGAGTGGCGAGGCTGCAACGCCGGCCGCCCAAAGCACAACCGAGGCAGGCGTCTCCTGATCGCCGACCCAGACCGCGCCGGGCGCGACACGGGTGACGATTTGCGAAGTGCGCACTTCCACGCCGAGATGACGCAGTTGTTCTTCGGCCTTGCGCGAAAGATGCTCGGAATATGCCGGAAGAACGCGTGGGCCGCCTTCAATCAGGATGATGCGGCTTTGCTCGGGCTTGATCTGGCGGAACTGGTCAGTCATGGCATGGTGCGCGATTTCGGCGAGGGTGCCGGCCAGTTCGACGCCGGTGGGCCCGCCTCCTACGACCACGAACTGCAATTGCGGCGCGGCGGGACTTTCAACGCCGTCGCGCTCGGCGAGTTCGAACGCCAGCAGAACGCGGCGGCGGATCTCAAGAGCGTCTTCGATCGTCTTCAGGCCGGGCGCGAGGGGTTCCCATTCTTCGTGCCCGAAATAGGCGTGAGTGGCGCCGGAGGCGATGATCAGGTAGTCATAGGGGATCGATTGCTCGGCCGCGATAACACGCTTTTGCGCGAGGTCGAAGTCGACTATTTCTTCAAGTATTACTTCAATATTGGGACGGTTGCGCAGAATCCATCGTATGGGCGCAGCAATCTCTCCGGGCGACAGTCCGGCGGTGGCCACCTGGTAGAGCAGGGGTTGAAACGTGTGATGGTTCCTGCGATCGATGACCGTAACGTCGACCGGCAAACGGGCGACCTGCTGGGCCGCGGTTAGACCGCCAAAGCCAGCGCCGATAATGACAACCTTGGGTCTGCCTGCCATTCGCTACTATAGATTCCGGCAATGGACAGGAAGTCGAAATGAATTTTGAGCCGGCTGTCTCCAAGGAGGTGCGGGAGCCGCGCATGGTCGCGGTATCAGTTGAGGCTGCGGGAGATGCGTCGACGGCCGCTGTCTCGCCCTCGCCATTGCAATTTCTTGTTCCGTCGGTCCGGGACATCATTTTTATTTTCCTGATGTGGTCCTTGCTGGCGGGGGCGCTCGCAAGCCGCCCGCTCGCCGACCCTGATATCGGATGGCACATTCGCACGGGCGAGTTGATGCTCGCGACTCATTCCCTCCCTCGAACCGATCCCTTCTCGTCGACCATGCATGGGCAGACGTGGTTTGCGTGGGAGTGGCTCTATGACGTCTTGCTTGGAGTTCTGCATCGCGCCTGTGGGCTTAACGGCGTGGTCTGGCTTTGCGCGGTAATCGTGGCGGCAACGTTTGCGTTTTTGCTTTCGCAACTGCTTCGGAGGGGAACCGGGCTGCTGCTGGCCGTTGCGCTCATGCTGCTGGCGGAAGCAGCGGCGACGATCCATCTGTTTGCGCGACCGCACATTGTGAGCTGGCTCTTTACGCTTGCCTGGTTTGTGGCGCTTGAGCGATGGGAGAGCGGCGACGTTCCGCGATGGCTGCCCTGGTTTTTTCCGGTGACGACTCTGTTGTGGGTAAATCTGCATGGGGAGTGGCTGCTTGGATTCGCATTGCTGGCAATTTATTTTGTGGCGGCAATCGTCGCGAGCCTGCGAGCAGCCGATCCGTTTGTGGCGCTACAGGCGTCGCAGCGGGCTCGCGGGATGGCCGTGGCGGGAGGGGCTTCGGCGCTGGCTACTTTCGTCAATCCTTTTGGGTGGCATCTTCACGCGCACATCTACCAATATCTGGGCGACCGGTACCTGATGAATCGGATCTCGGAGTTTCGCTCGCCCGATTTTCATGGCTGGGCGCAGCGCTGCTTTGTGATGATCTTTCTGCTGACGTTGGTAGCGTTCGCCGGGTATCGGCGCAAGATCCGGCTCAGCAATCTTCTGGTTGCGCTTCTTGCGGTGTACGCGGGGCTTCTGTCGTCGCGCAATCTTCCGGTTTCGTCGATTTTGCTGGTGCTTATTATTGGGCCGCTGCTGTGGTCGAGGTTGGTCGGCTTAACGGGTCGGCCGGGCGCATGGAATCCGGTGCGGACTACGATCCGCCGAGTGGTGGCGATTTTCCGACCGGATGGGAGCTCAGGAGCTGAATCTACGAGGGCATTTGTGGGCGGTCGCCTTTGCGGTTGGGACGTTCGTGATCTGCCTGCACGGGGGAATGCTGGGCTCGCACCGGCTGATTGATGCGCATTTCGATACGACGAAGGTCCCGGCGGCCGCCGTTGATTTCCTCAAGCACGAGTCCAGCGGCGAGCCTATTTTCTCGACCGACTCATGGGGAGGCTACGTTATTTACCGGCTGTATCCATCGCGGCAGGTGGTCGTGGATGACCGTCATGATCTGTACGGTTCGGACCGCGTGCGTGACATGTTAGTTCTCATGCAAGGCGAGCCGGGCTGGCGCGACACCCTTGAAAAATGGCATATACAAACTGTTGTCTTATCGCGCGACTCGACGCTGGCCAATTTGCTGCGCGAACTTCCGCGGGAGTGGGGTGTGGCGTATGAAGACAAGGTCGCGGTCGTATACGAGAGAAGATAGGACGGATCGCCTTAATAATCTCTGCAACCCCGGGTGGGGGAAATCATCTGATGTACTGCGACTTTCGGGGAGCGAGTGCACGCGGCTTCGGGCTCCAATTGTCGGCTTGCAATAGAATCCATACGAGTATGCGGATCGAAAATGCAGCACGATGTCAGGGGACATGCCGGTGAGCGGACAATGCGTGCCGTTCCGTCTGATCCCGCATAGCACGCGGCTTTTTCTCGACTACCTTTCCTACACGCCTCAAGTTCAGAAGTTCTATCCGCGGTCCCCAGATTTTTCTCAGTGGATGAAAGATGAAGCCGACGCGCGTTAAGTACGACGCGCAGCGCCGCGAAAAAGTCAGCGAAATTCTGGCGCGGCAAAATCGCGGGTGGGGAGCTTCCGAGCGCACGCTAGCCAATGTCGAGCGGCTGAGGCGAGGCGCGCTGGCGGCGGTGACGGGACAGCAGGTAACTTTGTTTGGCGGGCCGCTGTTTTCGATCTTGAAGGCGCTGACAGCGGTGAAGCTCGCGGCCGAGGCGACCGCGGCGGGCGTCGATTGCGTTCCCGTGTTTTGGCTGGCTACCGAGGACCATGATCTGGCCGAGGTGAATCACGTGTCGCTGCTTGCGGGGCGGGGTGCTCCGGAGCGACTCGCGGTGGAGACCCATGGCGTAACGGATGCGCCGGTGGGCACGATTGCGTTTGGGCCGGAGATCAGGCCGTTGGTTGAGCGGGCTGCGGCACTGCTTGGAGATTCTGAGATCTCGGCGTGGCTGCGCGAGTCTTATCGTCCCGGGGAGACTTTGGGCAGTGGATTTGCGCGGTTGTTTGCGCGGCTCTTCGCGGAGTGGGGCATTATTCTGCTTGATCCCGCGGACAAGGAGTTTCATGTCCTGGCCAAGCCGCTATTTCGCGACGCGATCGAACGGGCTCCGGAACTTGACGAAGCGCTGCTGGAGCGAGGCAAGGCGATTGAGGTGGCGGGCTATCACCAGCAGGTGAAGGTGACGGCGGCGACCACGCTGCTGTTTGAAGTGAAGAACGGCGCGCGCACCGCGATTCGGCGGAAGGGCAACGGGAACGGGGCGGAGTTTGTTTCAGGGCACGAAAAACTCTCGACGCAGCAACTGCTCGAGCGCATCGATAACGCGCCTGAGAACTTTAATCCCAATGTTCTTTTCCGTCCTGTGGTGCAGGACTACCTGTTGCCGACGCTCGCTTATACCGGGGGTGCGGCGGAGGTCGCTTACTTCGCGCAGGTGGGAGTGGTTTACGAGAAACTGCTAGGTCGCGTGACGCCGGTTCTGCCGCGATTTTCAGCGACATTGCTGGAACCGAAAGCGGAGCGAATTTTGAATCGTTATAAGTTGACGCTTCCAGATGTTTTTAACGGTCCCGAAAATGTGCGCGAGAAGATCGCGGCGCAGTCGCTGCCGCCGGATCTGCAAACGCGCTTTGAAGAAGCTTACGCGAGCGTGGAGAGGGCGATGACGACTCTTCGCGAATCGATTGGGAAGCTGGATACGACGCTGGTGGGCGCCGCGGACCGGGCGCGGATGAGGATGTGGTATCAGGTGAACCGTCTGCAGCGGCAGGCTGCGCGGGCAGAGATCGAGCGAAATGAAGTCATCGCGCGCCATGCCGACGCGCTGTCAGACGCGCTGTTTCCGAACAAGGTTCTTCAGGAACGCGAGGTCGCTGGTGCGAGCTTTGTGGGGAGATATGGGCCGGGACTGCTCGGGAAATTGTATGAAGCCATCCACACCGATTGCCACGATCATCAGGTAATCACGATCTAGTAACGTTCCCAATCCTTATTTTGATTCCCCTAGAGCCAGATAGGTGCCTAGTCCGATCATGACCGCGCCCGTCACGGTGCGCTGGCGCCGCCGAAAGCGAGCCGACTCGCGGATGCGCTGCCCGATCGGGCCTGCGAGCATGGTCACGACGATGTCGGCAGTCGTGTTCAGGGTCACGGAGATCGTCCCGAGCAGAATGAATTGCAGAAAAATGTGCCCGGCATGGCGATCTACAAATTGCGGAATGAAGGAAAGAAAAAATAACGCCGTCTTCGGATTGAGGACCTCTGTCATGACACCCTGCCAGAGGGGACTGCGGCGGCCGGGCAACGCAGCCAAAGTGATGGGATCGTCTTTTCTCGCGTCGAGAATCATGCGAATTCCGATAAAACAGAGGTAGGCCGCACCCAGATATTTGACGGCGGCAAAGGCGGCCGCTGATCTTGCCAGGACAATGGAAATGCCGGCCGCGGCGGCGAGGACGTGAACCATCCCCCGAAAAATGTGCCGAGCGCCGAGAGCAAACCTTCACGGCGTCCGCCTGCAAGAGAACGGGCCAGAACGTATAACATCCCGGGACCGGGGGCGATGGCGAGCAGAACAGCAGCGCCCAGAAAAATGAGGAAGCGGGCCGAATCAAACATGGGTGCGAATTCCTTTGTCTGAAATCACGGTTGCTAATTCGATTGAAGCCGATCGCGCAACTCAGTAAGCGATTCCACACGCGCGACTCGCTTTGTCCCGGTAGGCTCCGGGGACATCCATTAACACGGCTTGCATGCCCGCGCCGGTCGCGCCGAGGTAATCGACCGAATACACGTCGCCGACGTAGAGACTCTCTTCCGGACGCGCGTTCAGGCTCTGCGAGCGCCTGACGGAAAATTTCCGGGTGAGGCTTCTCGTGTCCCACGAGGCCGGAATCGGTGATGGTTCGGAAGCAATCGGCAATGCCGCAGCGCTGGAGCACGGCTTCAATGCGGCCGTCGGCATTGGAAATCACACCGATCTGGAAGCGCTCCGCAATGCCCAACAGATGTTCACGTGTGCCGGGAAGAATCTGATCCCAATTGCCCGAGTCGCGAATGTTTTTCACCAGTCGGTCGCGCAAAGAATCGTCATGGAGGCCGAGGTCGGCGAACAACTGCGTGTAAAACATCAGCCAGAAACTGTGATCGTGGTTGCCATCGTTGACCATTCGCTCGTCGAACTCGTTCTTGATGCGGCATTCGAGCTGGCGGAGCTGCGTTTGGGTCGCAAACGGTGCCGCGCTCAGAGAGCGGCGCGTGAATCCGCTCTCGATTTGGGAAGAGCAGGGTATTGCCGACGTCAAAAAAGATGGTCTTGATCTGCGAATGCATTTTCTGGATCCCCACTGCATTGTAATGCCCGCGAATTACCGGAAGGGCACGACTGCACTGACGGGCGCGGATAAAATCGGTAAACTCAATCTTCAGCCTGGAAGCCGTGCTGAGCCAGAAAACATGGATCCTACTGGTCTATTGCGCGCAGTGCCGCGAAGCTGTTGCTCGCTCTTGTTGGCCATGGGGCGGGCGCAAGGCTGGGCGCTGAGCGGTCCCCGTCCGATCGATGCGCTGGCGGCCCTAGCCCCGGCCGCAGTTTTTCTGCTCGACACCCGCGATGAGGTTTACAACATCCTGTGGGTGCTGGTATTCGGATTTGCCACCCTCAACATCCTGAGCCTGGGGGCGCGGCGTTTTGAGACGCACAAACGCGGGTTGAGTTTTGGCGAAGTGCTTGCGATTCTGATCGTGGTGATATCGATTGTGCTGCTGGGATGGGAGATGCTTTACGTCTTCCATATTTTGCCGATTCGCCTTTCGCCGCGCTGACGCGGATGGGGTATGATTCGCCTGTGGCCAAACGCGATTCCAATTTCGATGTGACGTGCCCTTGCTGTGGGGCGGTGTTGAAGATTGACAGCGCGACGCGCGGCGTGATTTCGCATGTCGCTCCGGTTAAGCCGAAGATGTTTCAGGACATGGAAGAGGCGGCGAAAGCCATGAAGGAGCAGGATGGCCGCCGCGATTCCATCTTCCGGCAGTCGGTGGAGGCGCAGAAGCATGCTTCCGAATTGCTGGAAAAGAAATTCCAGGAAGCATTGAAGAAGGCGAAAGAGACGCCGGATACTGGCAAGCCGATCCGCGATTTCGAACTGGATTAGTTTTCAGTCGTCAGTTCTCAGTTCTCAGTAAACCGGGATCTCGGACTGAACGGGTGGAACTGAAGACTGATCTCTCAGGATGCTCCTTCTCGGCCATCGCGGGGCTCGCGCTTCCCGGCATATTCCGAAAATACTCTGGACTCTTTCGAGCTGTGCCTTGCGCACGGCTGCGATGGGTTTGAGTTTGATGTCCGCTGCTCGGGGGATGGTGTAGCTGTGATCGGCCACGATCCGGTGATTGCCGGAGTGGAAATTGCCGCGAGTGTAGCCGGGGACCTCGTGCTGCCGACGCTTGACGAAGTGCTGCGGGAATTCTCCACACGGGCATTTCTTGATATCGAGCTTAAAGTGAAGGGCGCTGAACGCGAGCTCATCGATGCTCTGCGGGAGCATGCTCCGCAGAGGGGCTACGTGGTTTCTTCGTTCTTGCCGGAAGCCCTTGAGGCAGTCCACATCCTGGACTCCAGCATTCCGCTCGGGTTTCTGTACGAGCGGCGACAGCCAGCCGTGCCGTGCACTTTTCCGCTCGCGTATCTCATTCCGCATTTCACGCTATTGAGCCGCGAACTTGTGGAAGAGGCTCATGGTTCGGGCCGGAAGATCGTGACGTGGACCGTGAACCGCGCTGACGATATGCAGCCGGTTTGCAGACTGGGGCGTGGATGGGATTATTTCCGACGACACGGAATTGCTGGTGCGCACTCTTCGTTAGCAACGTGACTTTCTTCTCCCATTGCTCTTAAAATCCCGCGTCATTTACTCTGGTCATTCATGTCCACTACCGGCGAACGTTTCGAACGAGCGGTTCAGATCATGGCGCGCCTGCGTGCTCCCGGCGGATGCCCATGGGACCGCGAACAGACCTTTGATTCCATCAAGCCTTACACGTTGGAAGAGGCCTATGAGGTGCTCGAAGCGATCGACGACCGCGATTGGCCTGAGTTGACGGGCGAACTCGGGGACTTGCTGCTCCAGGTGCTTTTCTATTCGGAAATGGCACGCGAGGCCGGACATTTCTCCATTGACGATGTGCTGGATCGGCTCTCGAACAAGCTGGTCGACCGGCATCCGCATGTGTTTGGAGATGTGAAGGCGGATACCTCGGCCGAGGTGCTGCGTAACTGGGAGGCGCTGAAGGCCGAGGAAAAGAAAAAGCGGCTGGAGGCGCGGGGCGGGGAGACCTCTGAGCCGAGTGCGGCGCAAGATGGAAGGAAATGGCTCGGTGCTGGCCGGCGTTTCGTCGCGCGTACCGGCGCTGATGGAGGCGCTCAAACTCAGCTCGCGGGCGGCCCGCGTTGGCTTTGATTGGCCGGAGATCGAGGGACTTTTCGAAAAGCTGGCCGAGGAGACCGCCGAACTGCGCGAAGAATTAAAGGCGGTGCCGATCACGGGGCCACCGGGTAAAGAGATCGCCAGTTCGGGCAAGCCACGAATTTCTACCGAACAGCGGGAGCGACTGGAGGACGAAGTAGGCGATCTTTTCTTTGTGCTCGTTAACATCGCTCGCTATCTGGCGCTTGATCCGGAATCGGCGCTACGCAAGACGAACCGCAAATTCAAGCGTCGCTTTCAGTGGATGGAAGAGCAGCTTCGCGCCAGTGGGCGCGGCGCTCACCAAGCTTCGATGGAGGAGCTTGAGGGACTCTGGCAGGAATCGAAGCGGCTGGAGAAATCAGCGTGAGGGATGCCGATCCCGCTGCGGCCGGCGCGCTACATCTGAGGCCGCCGTTTCACTCTCGGAAAAATCCGACCGGTCTGACTATTCGCCAATGCACGTCGCTGGAAGAGATGCAGGCGTGCTTCGCGCTGCACCGCGAGGTGTGGAGCTATTCGGATGCGGACCTGATTCCGGTGCGACTCTTCGTGGTGGCGTCGAAGATCGGCGGCCAGGTGATGGGCGCATTCGACGGGAAGGAACTCGCCGGTTTCGCGCTCGCCCTGCCTGCCACGCGAAATGGGCATCTCTATTTGCACTCCCAAATGCTGGCGGTTCGGCAGCAATATCGCAATGCGGGAGTGGGCCGGCGGTTGAAGCTGTTTCAGCGCGAGGAGGCTTTGTCGCGCGGCATTGAGCTGATGGAGTGGACGTTCGACCCGCTCGAAATCAAGAACGCTTACTTGAATATCGAAAAACTTGGGGCTATTGCGCGGCGGTACAACGTCAACCAGTATGGCGTTACGTCTTCGCCGCTCCAGGGCGGATTGCCAACGGATCGTTTGGTGGCGGAGTGGTGGATGAACTCCGAACGTGTCAAAACGACGCTTGCGTCAGGCCGACGTCCTTCGGGTGTAGCGAGAACCGCAGATCGACGTGCCCGCGGAGATTTATCAGTGGAAGGCAGCGGAGGCGACTCGCACCAATGCTCTGGTGGTGCAGGAGCAAAATCGCGAACTCTTTATCAAGGGCTTTGCGGAGGGACTCTCGGTTATTGGCTACCAGCGGAACGAGCGCGGAGACGGCCGTTTCCTGCTTGGGGAGTGGGACGAAGCACTGCGATATTGAGTTTTGCTTGCAGATTACCTGTTCATGCTCCTATACTTCTCCCGCTCTGGCCGAGCCTCTGAAAGAAATCCACTCACAACATGAAAATTGAATCGCTTACCCTCCGCGAGATCCACATGCCGCTCGTGCATTTTTTTGAAACAAGCTTTGGGCGCGTTTACAGCCGGCGAATTTTGCTGGTGAGCATTGAAGCGGATGGCGTTCGCGGCTGGGGCGAGTGCGTGGCGGGAGAAGATCCGTTTTACAGTTCCGAGTGGATCGAGAGTGCGTGGCCGACCATTACGCAATACCTGGCGCCCGCGTTGCTGCACGGCCCGAGTACATTCCGGGCGAGATTGCGCGGCGCTCTTTGCACGAGTGCGTGGGCACCGCATGGCGAAGGCGGCGCTGGAGAATGCTGTGTGGGACGCCGAGGCTCGTCAAAAGCAGATGCCGCTCTGGAAGTTGCTGGGCGGCACGAGGCGCGAAATCGCCTGCGGAGTTTCGATCGGCATTCAGGATTCGCCGGAACAGCTTCTGGATAAGATCGCGACCGAACTGGCGGCCGGATATCGCCGCATCAAGCTCAAGGTGAAGCCGGGGTGGGATCTCAACATTCTGGAGAAGGTGCGTAGCCGCTGGGCAGACATCCTTCTTAGCGTTGACGCAAATTCGGCTTACACGCTCGACAAGGTCGAGCACCTGCGCAAGTTCGACGCTTTCAAACTGTTGATGATCGAGCAGCCCTTGTGGGATGACGAGATCTACCTGCATGCGCGGTTACAGAAGGCCATTGACACATCAATCTGTCTGGACGAGTCGATTCATCACGCGCGCACGGCTGATTTTGCGCTCGAAATCGGAGCTTGCCGGATCATAAACATCAAGGTAGGGCGGGTTGGCGGTTTTACGGAAGCCATCAAGATTCACGAGGTGGCGCAACGGCATAACGTGCCGGTGTGGTGCGGCGGGATGCTTGAGTCGGGGGTTGGGAGGGCGCACAACGTCGCGCTTTCGACGCTGGACAATTTTCGCCTGCCGGGAGACGTTTCCGCCTCGAAGAGGTACTGGAAGGAAGACATTATCGAACCGGAGGTGGAAGTTCGCGCGGACGGCATGATTAATGTCAGCGACGCGGTGGGAACCGGATACCAGGTGCGCGAGGATCTGGTGCGGAAATTTACGGTGAGGGAAGAGACGTTCCGCGCGGGGAAGGCATAGCTCACCGGGCCGACGGACTCTACCGTTTTTGCGATTCCGCCAGATTCGCGGATGATCGATTTTCGGCAAGCGCCGCTTCTTCCTTCTTCAAGAGGTCGACTGCCTGCGCGAAGGTCAGGTCGTTCGAGATCTTTCTTAAAATGGCTGTAGACTTCGGTCGATTCAATATTCAAGTTCTTGAACAGCAGGATTTTCCCCGTAAAGTTCACAGTCATGCTCGAAATCTCCCAGACGCCATCGACATCCTGCTGATGAACGATGAAGTGGCCGCCTTTGTCGAGATGTCCGAGAATTCCCCAGCCAAAGCCGACCTGCTTAAAAAGCGTGCCATCGATGCTGGCGATGCGGTAATGAACGGCGTCGACCAGAATGTGGCCTTGCATTCCGGTCAGCACTTCCTCCACGCGTGAGGGCGGCTGGTAGTTGGGATTGGGACGAAACTTGAGTTTTGCGAGCGGATCGCCGGGGCGGCCGATGCCGTCCGATCCGGTTGCCTCGCCGTCCTCTTCATAGAGAAACGCATCGGGCAGGGCACGCATGATGCGCATTGTCCGGTCCGCGTCTTCACGCTCCTGCGCCCGTTTCTTGCGCAACTCCTCGGGATTGTTGAGGAAGCGTTCGAGGCGTGCCTGTTCCCCCTTTTGCTGGTCGGGCGTCAAGGGCTTGCCGTCATAGGCGATTACCAGGCCGGCGCTGCCTTCCCGAGTCTCGGCGTAGAGCTTTGTGGTCGACCCCTTTGACGTCGTCTTGACGCCACGAAACATGAAGTGCTCAGCGACACCCTGGTTGGCCTTGATTTCGTTTCGAACCGCCTTGCGGATAAGTTCGCCGGGATCACGGCGAAATGTCGGGGTAGCCGGGGGAGCGGGAGCCGTCTGAGCAAGTGCAAAGGTCCCTAGCGTCATTCCAGCCAGCAATATTGAGCTGAAACGTCTCATCCGCGCGCGTGCGGGCGACCAACTACTCGCGGGCCAAGGAATGGGGCGGGAGGAGTTCATCGCGTTTAGACGATGGTAGCAAGAGGGACGTTGCTTTTCGAGGGTGTGCCGAACTTTCGTAGGTACGATGGTTAAAACACCAGTTCGATCGCTGGTGAAGGCTCGCCGATCGGCCGCATGATTTACAATCAAAGATTCGCGCATGATTGCGCCTTTTTCGCGCGCGAGGAACGAGGTCCAACATGGATGCTCCGCAAAATGAAATTGCCAAACTCGGCAAGTCGGTCTTGATTAAGGGAGAAGTTTCGGGCTCCGAGGACCTGTACATCGACGGCGAAGTGGAAGGCAGCATCGATCTGCGCAATCATAGTGTGACGATTGGACCGAACGGCAAAGTGAAGGCAAGCATAAGCGCGAAAGCGATCGTGGTGCAGGGCAAGGTGGACGGGCGGATTACGGCCTCGGACCGGCTGGATCTACGCAAGTCCGCGATCGTGACCGGTGACGTTACCACCCAGCGGATCTCGATCGAAGAGGGCGCGTTCCTGAAAGGCTCGGTCGATATTCAGAAAGAAGCAGGGAAGGGTACTGCGACTTCGTAGGGAATTGAGACGAGGCGTAGCGACGAATGGAAGCTGTTGCAAATCGTGTGATGAAATTTTTTCGGAGCTCTTCGGACCAGACTTCTCAATCGGTGGAACCACTGAAATTGAGCCGCCGTTCGAGCGGTGTGGGAGAAATCTCGCGTGTCCTGAACTCGCAGGAGGGCCTGTGCGTGCTCGATGTGGGGGCAACGTCGGCGAACAATATTCGCTACTTCACCGACAACGGGCACAAGAACTACAGCGAAGATTTGCTGCGCGCATCGCTCGATCCCGCGCTTCGCACCCAGGATAGCGCGGGCACCTCCACCGTGGACTGCAAGAAATTTCTGGACGAAAATCTCGTCTACCAGAATGGCCAGTTTGACATTGTGCTGCTGTGGAATCTGGCCGACTACATGGAAGAGAGCCTGGTGAAGCCGACCATCGACCGGCTATGGTCGCAATTGAAGCCGGGAGGATTGCTGCTCGCGTTTTTCCATACGCGCGACGCCGGGCCGGATTCAACCTGCTACCGCTACCACGTGACCGGTACTGACATGCTGGAGATGCAACCGGTGAAGTTTGCGCTGCCGGGACGATCGTCCTCGGATAAACAATCGCCGCGTCTACAGCGCGTCTTCAACAACCGACACATTGAGAATCTCTTTCACGACTTCGCGTCGATCAAGTTCTTCCTGGCGCGGGATAATATTCGCGAAGTGCTGGTGGTACGGTAGTCAGAGCGACTTAGACGCGCATTTCGGGCACGTCTTCTCGTGAGCCAGGCGCGCTTTCCGAGCTTGCTCATACGCTTCCATTTCTTCTTTTTGATGTTTGCGCTTGGTCTTCTCCGAGGGCCTCGGCTTGACTTCGTTGCGGTAGAGATACGAAGTCCACGCGTCGTGAGCGCGAGCCTCGCGCTCTTTCAGTTCCTTGTAGGCGGGGCATTCAGAATCGGGCATAGATGCGAATTCGCGCGGTTACAGTTGGCGATCTCTTGATACTATAGAGGGTCAGGCACTGGTTCCGCGCGACGTTTTCCCGCCAACCCCGCCAGGTCCGGAAGGAAGCAACGGTAACGGGCTCTTTCGTGTGCAGTGGTCGCCGGTGCCTGGCTTTTTTTTGATCGGGTCATCGGTTGATCGGGCCATCGTGCGATCCAAGGTCTTACAGCCGCCCCCGCCCGCAGCAGTCACCTTAGCCTTTCATCATGACCAAACGCCTTTACTACGATCAGCCCGACCTGCTGGAATTTGATTCCGATTGTGGACGACGTTAAACCGCCTGCGGGCAGCGAGACGCGGCACTCGTTCACACTGCGCGAGAGCGCGTTTTATCCCACCAGCGGCGGGCAGATCCATGACACAGGTTGGCTCACGATCGAGGGCGGCAACCGCCTGAAGGTTGCCGAAGTAGTCGATTCTGAAGATGGGCGGGTTGTGCATTACCTCGAGGCTCCCACTGAGCCTCCCGCCGCCGGCGCGCGTGTTCACGGCACGATTGATGCCGAGCGCCGCCGCGACCACATGCAGCAGCATACCGGGCAGCATGTTCTTTCGGCGGCATTCATCGAGCTTTACCAATTTCCGACCGTCTCTTTTCACATGGGCGACGACTACTGTTCGATCGATTTAGCGACGCCGGTGTTGACGCCGCAGCAGGTGGTCGGCGCGGAAAAACGAGCCAATGAAATCATGTTCGAGAACCGCGGGGTCATGGTTCGATACGTCTCCCGTGCGGAGGCGGAAAAGCTCGGCCTGAGAAAGTTGCCGCCCGCCGAGCGCGATGAACTGCGTTTAATCGAAATCGCGGGTTTCGATCTGTCCGCCTGTGGAGGTACGCACGTCTTTTCCACCGGTCAGGTCGGCTCGATTCTGCTGCGCAAGGTGGAAAAAACGCGGCAGGGAATGCGGGTGGAATTCGTCTGCGGAGGACGCGCGGTGCGGACCGCACGGCGCGATTATGCGGCACTGGTTGAGTCTGCTGGCTTGTATTCCGCGCAGATTTGGGATTTGCCAAACCAAATTCGTAAGACCTTCGATGACGTGAAGGCCGCGCGCAAAGAAAAAGAAGAGGCGCTGGATCAACTGGCAAGCGCGATGGCCGAGGCCGCGCTTAGGGAGATCACCATCAGGCCGTCTTCAGCCGGGTCGTCGAGTGGGTCATTGGAGCCCGCTCCGATTGATTCGGCTGCTCGGCGGGTCATCGTTCGCGTATTCGCGGAGTACGACGCGGCATTCGCAAAGCTTTTCGCGCAAAAAGCGGTTCGCACGGCGTCAGGAGTGGTTGCTCTGATTGGAAGTACGATAAGCCCGCCGGGAATCGTCTTTGCACAGAGTCCCGGCGGAAGCGCGGATATGGGTGCGATGTTGAAGCAGGTGCTGGCAGCGGTCGGCGGACGCGGCGGCGGCAGTCGCGATTTTGCGCAGGGCGGAGTTCCCGCCGGAGTCGACGTCGAGAAGCTATTGAACGAGGCAGCCACTAGAATCTAGAGCGACGTGACCTTTGTCAGTGGCCATCGTCAGTTTTCAAACGATTCCCGATCCTCAGCTTTGCCTGACAACTGACGACTGACACCGAGAACTGCTTATGCTGGAACCGCGACTGATTCTCATCCATCTGCTCATCAAGCTGGGCGTTGCGGTCACGGTGTCGACGGTTCTGGGGCGGTCGAAGGAATTCAGAAAACTTCTCTTCCGTGAAGGCCGCTCGACTCGGGAAAAGATTTATCTCGCGCTCTGGATGGGACTGCCGATCGCGCTGGGCGTCTGGATCCGCTTCAATGTGACGAGCTTTATCTCGGGTGACCTGGCGCTGGAAACGGCATTATTGCTGGGTGTGATCGGCGGGCGGGTCTCCGGCGGCGTCGGGGGCGCGCTGATGGCCCTGCCGGCTGCTTTCCACCACGAATGGGCGAGTATGCCTGTTTATACGCTCGCCGGCATCGTGGCCGGACAACTGCGGCGTTTCGCGCCCGAGCAGGAAGACATCTGGTCCTTCTCGCCGTTTGTGGATCTTACGATTTTCCGCTGGATTCGCCGCAACCTGCCACGACCCCGCCTGTTCGATTGGCAGGTCACGTTTTTCGTGACGATCATCGGCGTGCGCTTCCTGCAAACCGAGATCTGGCGCACCTTTCCCACCGCGATTTTCAGCCTGGAAAGTTCGAATCTGTGGGTGGAGGCGGCGATCTACATGACGGCTGCGACCGTTGTGGGCACGGAACTCAAGATCTTCAATAACGTGCGCATCGAGTTGAAGCTGGAGGAACAGGAGCGGCTCCTGTTGCAAGCGCGCATGGCGGCACTGCAAAACCAGATCAACCCGCATTTCCTCTTCAACACGCTGAATTCGATTTCGTCGCTGGTGCGATTCGATCCCGACACGGCGCGCGAAATGATCCTGAAATTGGCGACGATTCTTCGCCGCCTGACCAACAGCACGGATTCGTTCGTTTCGTTGCGAGAGGAAGTCGAGTTCATCGATCATTATCTCGACATTGAAGTCGTGCGCTTCGGGCGCGACAAGCTGCGGGTGATCAAGGAACTGGATCCGGCGTCGCTCGAGACCATGGTGCCGAGTATGATTCTCCAGCCGCTGGTCGAGAACTCGATCAAACATGGCCTGGCCCCCAAAGTCGAGGGCGGCAGCATCACGCTGCGCAGCCGGATGATCAAATCGAGGCTGGTGATTGAAGTGGAAGACGATGGGGTGGGAATGGATGCGGCCTTGCTCGCCGGGGGTGGAGCGGCGGTTCCGGTCGATGGGACGGGCGGAGCGGGCATCGGCATGGCGAACGTTGGGGAGCGGCTGAAGGTTCTTTATGGCGACGCGGCAAAGATGATGATTCAGGCGCGCGAGGGCGGCGGCACGCTGATTCGGATCCGGCTGCCTATCTTAGAGCATCCTGGAGAACTGGCGGCTGCGGCGCTTTCTCCAGCACCCTCCGGTAAAAGTCTTCGTAAAGAGGAATAATCCTGGTGGTGCAGTATTTCGCCTGGCAGACGGCGCGGGCGCGTTTACCCATGGCTCGCAGGCCAGCCTCGTCGGAGAGCAGGTCGATGGCATAGCGCGCCATCGTCTCCACGTCACCCACATCAGCCATAAAGCCGGTTACGCCGTGGTCGATCACTTCGGGCACGCCGCCCGAGCGGGTCGCAATCGGAACCACCTCACATGCCATCCCTTCGAGCGCTGCGAGTCCGAACGATTCCAGTTCGCTCGGCATGAGCAGGATGTCGCACATGGCCAGTTTTTCGCGGATGTTGTCCTGCTTGCCGAGAAAGAACACATGCTCGTGAATCCCTTTTTGTACGGCTAGCCACTCGGCTTGAGAACGGTCCGGGCCGTCGCCGATCAGCAGCAGCTTGGATGGAATCTTCTTTCGCACGCGGTCAAAGATCTCGATAACGTCGAGCACGCGCTTCACTGGCCGGAAGTTCGAAAGATGAACCAGCAAGCGTTCGTTTTCGGAAGCGTATTCGATGCGGTTGGCATACCATTCGGGCTTGCGCAGGTATTCGTCGCAGTTTACGAAGTTGGGGATGACTTCGATGCCGTTCTTGATGTCAAACACGTTGAGCGTGCGGTTGCGCAGATATTGCGATACGGCCGTGACGCCATCGCTCTGTTGGATGGAGAAGCGGGTGATCGGCAGATAGGAGCGGTCGAGGCCGACCAGGGTGATATCCGTCCCGTGAAGCGTGGTGACGAACGGCAAATGGCGGCGAGGGGGAGTTGCGGCCAGCATTTGCCGGGCCAGCATGGCGCTCACCGAATGCGGAATGGCGTAATGGACGTGCAACAGGTCGAGTTCATAGAGTTGCGAAACCTCGGCCATGCGGGTGGCTAGCGCGAGGTCGTAAGGAGGGTACTCGAAGAGAGGGTAACGAGTGACCTCAACCTCGTGGTAGTGAATATTGGGCTCAGGACCGGTCAGGCGGATTGGCTGGGAGTAGGTAATGAAATGGATTTCGTGCCCGCGGCGCGCGAGTTCGAGGCCCAGTTCGGTGGCGACGATTCCGCTCCCGCCGTAGGTTGGATAACAGGTGATGCCGACCTTCATGCACACTCCCGAGGCTTGCTATTTGATTCGTCAGAATGGTGGGGGATGCAGGGTAGGGAAGTCAAATCCGGGCTGGGTGGTCTGTTGAGTCCCAGGTTAGCGCCCGCAAAACGGGCGCGAACCTGGGGCACAAATTGGCGCTAAACAGGATGTTTAGTCGCGGCTTGGCTTCTTGGGCTTGAGATCGCAGGCTTCCCGGACGCGGCCCAGGTCGAGCCCGGCAGGTGAGAATTCGGCGATTTCCCGGCCGTTCCTCATTGGCAGGGCAATGTTGAAGACCTGCGCGCCAAGCATGCCGCGGACGGTCTCCTTATCCATGGAGAGGAAGCGTCCACGCAGCCAGTTCCAGCCTTTGAAGTAGTGGGTGCCATCGACGCGGACTTCGACCTCGATCTGGGGTTGTCCCCACCAGCCAGGGCGGTTTGGCGGAGGCAGTCTGAAGCCGGGGTTAAAGTCGGCGAGCTTCAACTTGCCGTTATCGCAAATCAGGTTGACGCGCGGCTTGTATTCGTTATCCTCGCGGAAATAGTTGTTTGATTGCAGCTCAAACCGAGCCTTCTTGTGGCCCGTCATCTTGTCGGTGGAGTGGAATTCCAGCCAGTTTCCACCGGCGTTGACGCCATCCGATTCGTCCTGATTGGGAGACATGGCACCGTTCTGAGCGCCAGCCAACGCCGCCCAGAGCGAAGAGCAGCGAAAACATGAGGGCGGCTTTCCCGGCCCAGCCGGAGCGCCCTAAGTTGCAGGAAAAGCGAGATTTCTCCAAGATTTCCTCCCGATATTCAACCTTAAGTATAAGGAACCCGAAAAGCCGCGAAAAGTTGTATCGAGAGCACCCCCGGGAATGACTTTCAGACGCGGGTTGATCAGTTTCTGTATTCGCGTGACAAAAGTCGCATCCCTGCCGCAGTCGACGCGATTACTCTTTTCCCAGGTAGGAGCTATTGGGAATGTCATTGCAACTCATGCGAGTCGGCTATAAAGAGGGCGGGAGCCGTAGGCTTGAAGGGACAATGAGGGAGTCAGCTATGCGAGTGGTCACCGCTCAGCGAGAACGCACCCGCGCCCTCATCGTGCCGCGTGAGCATGGCGCGTGGGGATTACTCTTTGTGCCTCTGGCTACGGGCGTTGCGGCCGGTATTGCTCCTGCGTACCATGTCGGCCTACTGATCCTGTTCACGGCCGCGGCACTCTTCCTTTTCTGGTTGCGCACGCCGATTGAAAGCCTGCTCGGCTCGGGGGTGATCAGCGCACACACAACGCGCGAGCGCCGGACCGCTCTGATAGCGTCGGGCTTATTGGCGGCGGCCTCGGCGGCATGTCTTGCCACGTTGTTATGGGGAGGGCGGAACTCACAACTGGTGCCCATCGGCCTAGTCGCCGGGGTCGCGCTGGCTGTCCAAACTGCGCTACGACGCCTTGGCCACGTGATGCGGATGCCATCGCAACTGGTCGGAGCAATCGCTCTCACTGCCACGGCTCCGGCAGCCTACTACCTGGGCAGCGGACGCCTTGGCGCGCGAGCTCTGATTTTGTGGATCGCAAACTGGCTTTTCGCGTGGAACCAGATCCATTTTGTTCAGTTGCGCATCCATGCGGCACGAGCAGGGTCGTTCACCGAAAAGTTCGCAAAGGGCAAGTACTTCTTCGGCGCGCAGGCTGTACTGATATTGTCACTGGTGGTGGCGTTGTTGTACCGGCTTATTCCGGCACTCGTCATCGTTGCATTTATCCCGGCTTTGTTTCGCGGAACGCTGTGGTTTTTTCGGGGGCCACGACCTCTCAACGTAAAACAATTGGGCTGGTCGGAGATGAGACAGGGAGTCGCCTTCGGAGTTCTACTGGCGGCCGCATTTCTGCTCGCCTAACGGTCTCGGTATCGGTCGAGCTCAAACTCTCAGGTCGAGTTTTCTCGCCGTGTCGTCCGGGCCCACCTCGGATGGATCTTCTACATCTGCCGGAGTTGCAGAAGACTGGTCAGCATAGCTGTTGTTATCCGGTGCGACGACGTTTGGGCTTGAAGATCCCTGGCGGAGTACGCTCAGGGCATCAGCGGCGGACGAGAGATCTCCGTTTGACAGAGCGGCGCCAATGTTCTGCAAAGTGACGCTCGCAGGTAGAGAGCCCTGCGTTTCCGATCCAGCCCCTGACGACAAGGGCGCAGCGGCGACTGTTTTTTCGAGTTTGGCAAGAGCCTGCTGAGCAGCGGCAACATCACCGGACGCCAACGCCTGCTCGAGTTTTTTCACGTATTGATCCACCGTTGGCTGGAAGTACGTGAGTTGCGTTTCGGAATTGAATTGGACACTTGGCGCTGCCATGCGCCACCTCCTGAAACTCCGGTGCGATTGAGCTCGCTTCACGTATTGATCCACCGTTGGCTGGAAGTACGTGAGTTGCATTTCGGAATTGAATTGAACACCTGGCGCTGCCATGCGCCACCTCCTAAAACTCCGGTGCGTTTGAGCTCGTTCCGACTCCATAAGCAACGAGACCGGTTCGTGGCATATCAATATCGGAACAATAATGCCGGACCTGAATGCTGGCATGGGAATGCATGATTACCGCTGTAACCGCCGACGGTTACTGGCATCGCGGAAGCACAAGACGGTCTAAGCTACTTGGACTTGGTGGCAGCCTTTTAAGCCTCCTCTAGAGGCAGAAGTGGATTGAACCGTCAGCGTTCCCGGGTGCTGTAGAATTCAGTTGTTTCTCCTCCTCAAGCCCGGATGGCGAAACTGGCAGACGCACGGGACTTAAAATCCCGGGTCCCTAACAGGACGTGACGGTTCGATTCCGTCTCCGGGCACCAGGCTTGATTGGCTCGCCGCCTGCGTGTTCGATCCCCCAGCGATTCCTGACTGGCGCCGTCATCCGAACACGCATGTGTGATCCCGGTCACTGCTTGACGTGTCTACCCATATGAGAATCGCCGCAATCTCCGGCAGGGTGCCGGACACCGTGTTCGCCCAGGAGCTCTTATGGCCGCGACCGTAATTCCGAACAACATCTCCAATCTGCTTTCCGCCGAAGAAGAATATCCCGCGCCGCAGATCGTCGTCGATCAAGTGCAGAACAAGAACTGGAAGGCTGACTTTGATCGCTCGGTCAAGGATCCTGAAGGTTTCTGGGAAGACGAGGCGCTCAAGTTTTCATGGACGAAGCCGTGGACCAAGGTTCTCGATTGGGACGGCGTCCATCACAAGTGGTTCGTCGGCGCCAAGACGAACATCACCATCAATGCGCTCGATCGCCACGCCCAATCCGACCGCCGCAATCGCGCCGCCTTCATCTGGCTGGGCGAAGATGGAACGGAAAAAATCGTCACCTACGGTCAGCTCTACCGCCAGGTTTGCCGCTTCGCCAACGGGCTCAAGTCGCTTGGCGTCGGCAAAGGCGACCGCGTCGTCATTTATATGCCGCTCACCATGGAAGGCGTCATCTCCATGCTGGCGTGTGCCCGCATTGGCGCCATTCATTCGGTGGTCTATGCCGGCCTCGGCCACACCGCGCTTCGCGACCGGATCAACGACGCGCAAGCCAAGGTCGTGATTGCCGGCGATGTCGGCTTCCGCCGCGGCAAGACAGTGCCGCTGAAGCCGATCGTCGACGAAGCGCTGGATGGAGTCGAATTCGTGGAAAAGATCGTTGTCTTCTCGCGCCAACCCACAGAGTTGCGCGAGCGCGAAATCAATTTCGCCGACCTGATGAAGTTTCCGCCCGAGTGCCCGGCCGAAGAGATGGATTCGGAAGATCCGCTGTATCTGCTCTACACCTCGGGCTCGACCGGCAAGCCGAAGGGCGTGCTGCACGTGCATGGCGGCTACATGGTCGGCATCACCTATCATCTCAAGAGTTATTTTGATGTGGGCGACCGCGATGTCTTCTGGTGCACCTCGGATATCGGCTGGGTCGTCGGCCATTCCTACATCGTTTATGGCCCGCTCTGCGCAGGCGCGACCACGCTCTTCCGCGAAGGCGCAATCGACTATCCGAATCCCGGGATCGCCTGGGAGATCGTCGAACGCTATGGCGTGAGCAAGATGTTCACCGCGCCGACCGCGCTGCGCATGTTCATGCGTTTCGGCGAGCAGTATCCGCAGAAATACGACCTGACCTCGCTGCGCCTGATCGCCTGCGCTGGCGAGCCGCTGAATCCCGAGGCCTGGCGCTGGGCGCAAACCTATCTCGCCGGCGACGGCAAATGGGGATACGTGGTCGACAACTGGTGGCAGACCGAGCTCGGCGGACCCGCGATTGGCACGCCGCCAACCTATCCGATGCGGCCGGGAAAGTGCGGCGTTTCGGTGCCCGGTTCGGAAGCTGACGTCGTCGACGAGGAAGGAAAGCCGGTGCCGCCTGGAGTCGGCGGACGGCTGGTACTGAAGCGCCCGTTTCCTTACATGTTGCGCACGGTGTGGGGCAACGCTGCCCGCTACGAGCGCGACTGGCAGATGATTCCCGGCAGCTACGTTACGGGCGATGTTGCACTGAAAGACAAGGACGGCTACATCACGGTTCTTGGCCGCGCCGACGACGTGCTCAATGTTGCCGGCCATCGCATCGGCACCGCGGAAGTGGAGAGCGCTCTCGTCTCGCACCCTGCCGTCGCCGAGGCGGCCGCCATCGGCGTCCCTGACAAGATGAAAGGCGAAGTCATCAAGTGTTTCGTGCAATGCCGCGCGGGCCATACTCCATCGGAGTCGCTGGCCGCGGCCCTAACCGATCACGTCCGGCGCGAACTTGGGCCTATCGCCACGCCTTCGGCGATCGAGTTTGTGGCAGGACTTCCCAAGACGAGATCGGGCAAGATTCTGCGACGATTCCTGAAAGCGAAGGAATTGGGAGTGGACGCAGGCGACGTTTCGACGATGGAAGGATAACGCCCGAATAGGAAGGTTACGGAAGCCGCAAAAACGGCCACCGAGACATAGCGAGCGAATTCTGGCGCAGGCGCGGGCTCCTTATAGCCTAATCCCGGCTTGTGTTGCGGAAGCTTATGTACGATCTCTATGTCTCGGCGGCCGTTTCTATTTATTCCCCGACGCCCACGATCACCGGAGTTCCGCGGGGCGCTTCGTGCGAACCGCTCTCAGGTTCAAGCGTGACCGACAAAATTCTTGGCCGCCACTCCGTCGGGAAGCGGAGGATTTACTACGGTCGCGCTGCCGTGCGAGTCGGGCTTGAACAAGCCGGCGGCAATCGGTGCTCCGCCATTGGCAGGGAAGAGCCACAGCTCATAAATCTTCTCGGCCGGCAGCGGCGGCAGATTGCTGGCAAAGAAAATCAAGCTGCGATTGCGCCGCTGATAAATTGCCTTTCCGCGGGGCTGCGGCTTGCTTCCTGCCGCCACCAGTTCAATCTTCTGCGACTCGGGATCAACCAGCGCGGCAACGATGTCATTCGCTTGCCTGGAGTTGGCTCTGCTGCTCTCCAAGCTGAGTTTCCAGCGACGCAATATGACGCTCGAACGCCGAGTTCTGTCGCATCAAGGCAATCGCAACCAGAAACAACCCAAGCGCAGCGGCCCAGCCCAAAGCTCCCCACCACGCAAATAACCGTCGTGGCGCCTTGGAGCGTTGCCCCGCCACTGATCTCGATTCCGGCAGGCGCGGCTCCCTCGCGATCGCGCTCATCAACCGCTCGCGGGAACGCGCCGGCGGCTTGGGCCCGCTCGCGCTCAGTGCAATCACAGCAAGATCGCCGCGCAGCACTTCCAGTTCGCGCCGGCAGGAGGCACACGTCTCCAGATGCTTCTCGAGCGCAGAACGCTCGTCGCCGGAAAGCGTGCCGAGCGCGTAGAGCGCCGAGGTCTTCCGCGAATTGTTCGTGTACGCTCATGCGGCCAACACTTTCCGCAACGACAACAGGCCCGTGCGAATTCGGGTCTTGATCGTGCCCAGCGGCTCGCCGGTTTTCTCGGCAATTTCGGCGTGCGTCAACCCTTCAAAATACGCCATCTCGATGGCCGAGCGCTGCGGCGCGCGCCATCGATTCGAATGCTTCGCGCACCTTGGCCATCGCTCGCGACCGGTCGGCATCCGAGGCAAGATCGGGCTCAACCGAAACGACTACGTTCTCAAAATCGTCTTCGGGCTTGCGCCGCCGCAGGGCATCAATCGCCCGGTGCCGCGCGATCACTGCCAGCCATGCCGCCATGTTGCCGCGGCTAGCGTCGAAGGCTCCGGGATTGCGCCACAGCTGCATGAAGATGTCCTGCAAGCACGTCCTCGGCCGCCCCGGTGTCCTGCAACACGCGCAACGCGACCGAATACACAATCGACGAATAGCGATCATAGAGCGCCGCCATGGCGCCCTGATCGCCCGACCGGATCGCCGTCACCAGCGCCAGGTCCGAGATCGCCGCGTTGGTGTCAGTACTCGGCACCGCGAACTGTTCCTCCTAAAGTACGTCTCAGAATGAGCTTTAGATTGTCGTGCCCGCCCAGGCGAGCGGGCGGCCCAATGAAAATAGCAGTCTGGCAGGAGGAAGCAAGCGATGGGCGGAAGCCGCAGTCGCGTTATTTAGTAGATTTCGCGCCCGGGCCGCGCGCGTCATCAACTCTTCAATCGCCTGCTGCGGCGCCTTGCCTTGTTCGAGGATGGCGAACATCTGCTCGGTGATCGGCATCTCGACATTCTTCTGCGGCGAGGCCGACGGCGGCCTTGGTGGTGAAAACGCCCTCGGCGACGGCACCGTGCATGCCGGCGATGATGTCAGGAAGCTTGCGCCCCTTGCCGAGTTCCACGCCCACGCTGCGATTGCGCGAGAGATCGCCGGTGCAGGTTAGAACCAGGTCGCCCAGCCCGGCCAGTCCTGCCATCGTTTCGAGACGGCCACCGCAAGCCACCACCAACCGCGCGATTTCCGCCAGCCCGCGCGTAATGAGGGCTGCGACCGAGTTATGCCCGAGCCCAAGGCCGTCGCACACGCCGGCCGCAATGGCGATAACGTTCTTGAGGGCCCCGCCGAGTTCGACGCCAATCACATCGTCGTTGGTATAAACGCGAAAACGCGAGCCGTTGAAGGCTTTCTGCACTAGCTCGCGCCAGTTCGCTGTCAACCGACGCCACGGTCACCGCGGTCGGATCGCCGCGCGCCACCTCCTTGGCGAACGAAGGCCCGCTGAGCGCGCCCACCCTGTGGCGTGAACTTGCGAACGCGCAAGACATCCGCGATCACCTCGCTCATCCGAAGCAGCGTTCCGTTCTCCAGTCCCTTGGTGCAACTGACCAGCAGGGTCTCCGGGCCGAGTCCGGCGCCATGCGCTCAAACAGCGCGCGGCAATGTTGCGAAGGCATGACGCTGACGACGATTTCCGCACCCTCTAGCGCCGATTTCAGGTCATGCGTTGGCTCGATTGACGAAGGCATTTCGAATCCCGGAAGGAATCGCTCATTGACGCGACGTGTTGCAATACTCTCCACCACCTCGGGCTCGTTGGCCCAGAGGCGGATGGTGTGCCCACCTTTGCGCCCGAGCGCGATCGCCAAGGCCGTGCCCCACGCGCCGCCCCGATGACTGCCATGCGGCTCATTGGCGCCTTCCTGAATCGGCCGACGATTTGCGTCGAGTTTCTGCCCGATCCGGGATTCGGTTCCGGAAGCCAGCCGGTTGATATTCTGCCGGTGCTTCCAGATCACCAGCCCAGAGACGATCGCGATGATCAGCAACTCGAGCGGCTCGCGATACTCATCAAGCGCCCACGCCAGCAGTGGAAACGCCGCAGCGACTGCAATCGACCCGAGCGACACATAGCGAAATGCGACGGCCAGCACCATAAAGAGCACGACCATGCAGAGTATCGATTTGGGGGTGAGGAATACAAACGCTCCCAGGCTGGTGGCAACGCCTTTGCCGCCGTGAAACTTGAGCCAGACCGGGAAAAGGTGGCCGCACACCGCGAAGAACGCGGCGGTCGACATGAGCAGATGGCGATGCGATTCCGCCGAAAGCCATCCGGCAAAATACACGGCCGCCATGCCTTTGGCCGCATCCAGAACCAGTGTCGCGATTCCCAGCGCGGGAGACTTGCGCGCGACATTCGTCGCCCCGATGTTGCCGCTCCCGCTGGCGCGCACATCTTCGCCGGTGACAGATGCGCACCAGCAGATAGCCGAAGGGAATCGATCCCAGAGGTAGCTGACGGCGGCGGTGATCAGAAACGGAATTGGATTCATCGGTACGTCAGTGGCCTTCGGCCGCTCGCATGGGAAAGCGCTCCAGCTTCGTGTACTTCGATCCCGCGGGCGAAAGCTGGCTCTGGTAGAGAATAAACTTGTCGGCCGTCATGCTGCCGAAATTAGTTCCGATAAGTGTATCGGAGTCAGGCTCGCCCATCGCCGCCAGACGCTTCTGCAGCGTCGCGAACACGAATTGGGCGCGTCACCCTTGCGCCACTTCGGATCGCCGGAGCGTCCGGCGCCGCGCGCCAGCGTCAGGTGCGGACTGAAAGCTCGCTCCTCGCGGGGAATGCCGAGTTCAGCCATCGCCGCAGTCAATCTTCGCGGGCGAGCTCGCGCCAAGCTCCGGTCCAGCATGAATTCCAATCCAGAAGACGCGCGGCGCCTTCGCGGTCGGAAAGAAGCCGTATCCCGACACGCGGATTTCAAACGGTCGCCCTCGATGCGGCGCAGCTTCTGTGTGATCGCTTCGACCTGTTCCGGCTTCTGCTCGCCAATAAATTTCAAAGTGATGTGGAGCGACTCCGGCCGCACCCATCGCGCCTCGGGAGCGAATGGGCTCACGCCCTCAAGAAAGCGCGCAATCTTGCTGCGGATATCTGTCGTCGAGATCGATGCCGATGAAAATTCGCACGATTTTCAAAAAGACAATAAAACGCGAATCAGGGAATTCTTCTTTCGAAACTTTCATCCCGAGCGAAGCGAGATCTGCAGTGCACTACCAATGCAGGTTCCTCGCCGCGCTCGGAAGGACAAAATATGGAGCTTGCTCGATATCATTCGCGACTTCACTGCAGTTAGCGACCTCACAGCAGCGCCCGCCGAATCATCTCCAGCGCCTGCTGCGTGGAGAATTCCCGAATGCGCCGCCGGTCGCCGGGGAAATTTCGTTCCACGACCTGCGTCCCTTCTTCGCCCGCGAGCGCAATGTAGACCAGTCCCACCGGCTTCTGCTCCGTGCCGCCCGTCGGGCCGGCCACGCCGGTAATGCCAACTCCATAGCTCGACAGGCAGCGCTTGCGAATTCCTTCGGCCAACGCCTGCGCCACTTCGCGGCTGACCGCGCCGTGTTTGTCGATCAGCGCCTTCGGAACGCCAGCGAACTGCGTCTTCAGTTCGTTCGAGTAAACCACTGCGCCGCCAAGAAAATAGCGCGAGCTCCCGCTCAGCGAAGTAATCCGCTCTGCCAACAACCCGCCAGTACACGACTCAGCCGTGGCCAGCGTCATGCCGCGCATCTGGAGCAGATAGCTGACGATCTGCTCAATGGTCTCGCCCTTGCGCGAGAAGATAGCGTCGCCCATCTCGTCTTCGATCTTCGAGGCCAGTTCTTCCACCCGCGCCTCGGCTTCGGCTGCGAATCCTTCGCGGCAGCGCAGGTGGAGCTGAATCTCGCCGCCGCCGGCGAGAATCGTGGTTTCAATATCGGCGTAGGTCTTGTAGATCGGCGAGACGCGCGCATCCACCTGCGACTCCGGAATCAGCGCCATCTTCAGCGTGCGCGTCGCGATGTGCTGCTCGGGAACTTCTGCGCGCAGCCGCGGAATACATTCGCCCTCGAACATGGGCCGGAGTTCGTAAGGCGGCCCCGGCAGCAGCATCAGAATCCGTTCCTGCCCATCGTATTTTCCGCTGATCCACTGGCCGGGCGCGGTACCCATGTGTTCGGGAAGCACGAGCGCATTGGCGATCACGTCGGCCTGCTTGGCATTGTTCGGAGGAAACTTGTAGCCGCGCTTGGCGAAACGTTCTTCAAGTCGGCTTGAGGATTTCGGGGTCGCGGGTGAGTGTCAGACCCAGCGCCTCGGCGACGGATTCGCGCGTCAGGTCGTCCTCAGTCGGCCCCAGACCGCCTGAGAAAAGAATGATGTCCGACCGCCGCATGGCCAGTTTGGCCGCCGCCACCAGGTTTTCGCGGTCGTCCCCACGATGCACTTGAAGCGCACCTCCACGCCAAGATCGTTCAGTTTCTCGGTGAGAAAGAGCGAGTTCGTGTCCTGGCGGTGAGGCGTCAGCATCTCCGATCCAACGGCGATGATCTCGGCATTCACGGGGAAAAGTGTAAATGATGTTGACCCGGCATGGCCGCCTTCGGCGGCAGGGATGACTCGCAGGCAAGTTCTAACTTCTACCGTTACCTAAGTCCAATGCTATCGATATCTCCCCGCCCGCCAATCCTTTGCGTATGCTGAAGTGGGCTCTCCCCTCCCGCAAGCGAATTCGCTCGACTTGAAGGAGATCGCTGCAATGCTCATTCCCATCCGTCACGAGAATATGGAGGCTCGTCGCTGGCCCGTTATCACCCTCGGGCTCATCGTCCTCAACACCATCATCTTCCTCATCACCAGCACGACGATGGATAAGGAATCTCCCGAACTCGGCAGCACCAAGGCCCACATCATCCTGCTCGCCGCCGCGCATCCTGAACTCAACATGTCCGACCAGGAGCGAGAATTAGTCGAGAATTTCAAGACCGAAAATCCCACCGAATGGGAGCACCTGCAAAGCCCAATGCATGACCTGGTCGACGGTTGGGACGCGAAGATGCGTCTGAAAGAAGATCCCAAGGATCTTCAGGCCGACATGGATTCGCTGGGCACAAAGTATTCCGAGTTGGCCAGCGTGTCCATCATCGAGCGCTACGCATTCACTCCGGCGCACAAGCGGCCGATCACCTATCTGACGGCAAATTTCCTGCACGGCGGCTGGCTGCACCTGATCGGTAACATGTGGTTCCTGTGGCTGGCGGGATTTGTCCTCGAAGACGTCTGGGGCCGGCCTCTCTATCTGGCGTTCTATCTAGTCGGCGGCGCCGTCGCGCTGCAACTTCACGCCTTCAGCGACCCGAACAGCATCGTTCCGTGCGTCGGCGCTTCGGGCGCTGTGGCCGCGCTCATGGGCGCCTTCCTCACGCGCTTTCCAAAGCTGAAGATCGAGATGATGTGGATCTTCGGCTTCTTCCGCACCTATCGCTTTCAGGCGTCGGCCTACTGGCTGCTGCCGCTGTGGCTGCTGTCGGAGGTCTTCTACGGAGCGCTCTTCGGCAAGACCAGCGGCGTCGCGCATTGGGCGCACGTCGGCGGCTTTATCTTCGGAGCGCTGGGAGCGTTCGTCATCGATAAGGCGGGCCTGGAAGGCCGCGTAAACGAAAAAGTCGAAAAGGAAATCAGTTGGAGCTGCGACCCGGAAATGGAGCGCGCCAACCAACTCATGGAGTCAGGACAGTTCGACGAGGCGGTCGCCGTCACCAAAGCAGTACGTCTCCAGCCAAGCCGAATTCCATCGATGGCTGGAACCTTCTTGCGGCAAGCGTACTGGCGCAAGCAGGAACTTCCGGCCTATCACGAAGCCACCGCCAAGACGTGCGAGCTGCATTTGCAGGCGAAGAATCCCGAAGGCGCATGGCAGGACTACGAGGACTTCCGAAATTCCGGTGGAGAGAAGTTGCCGGCCGTCCCATGGCTGGGAATCTGCCGTCTCCTCGAAGAGCAGCAGAACTACGACCGCGCGCTCAGTGAACTGGAAAACCTGATCAAGGCCCATCCTGACGAGCGTCAGTCTCTGATGGCGCAGATGGCATCGGCGCGAATTTCCCTCAAGCTGGGCCGGCCGGAGGATGCGCTCAAGTTCTACCAGGCTGCTGCGCAGTCGAAGGTGCCGCACCTTGATCTGGAGCCGGCGATCGAAGCCGGAAGAAGGGAAGCGACGGCGGCGATTGAAGGCCGGCGGAAGTCGGCGGCAGCCGGCGCGAACGGGTAGGAAGCAAGCTAAACACCTTACCTGGGCACAGCCGCCCTGGGCTCTCCGGCGAGCGAAGCTCACCTCTAACCGGCGCTCGATCGGTTCTTGCTGCGTCATGCAGTGCAGCGCCCCAAAGCCCCAGATCAGGTCGCCGGAATAAATCGGCACGATCTCGCGGGCAGGGAACAACTGCGGCAAGTGTATTCAGCGCAACACGATCGTTCGGATCGTTGAAGACCGGAACCAGCACCATGCCGTTGGCAATGTAGAAATTCGCATAGCTGGCGGGCAGTCGCCTTCCTTCGAACACGACCGGGCGCGGCATGGGAATTTCCACGATATTCAGTCTCTGTCCATCCGGATCGCGCGCGGCGCGCAGGCGTCCCAGATTGTGATGCAGCGCCGAATAGTTCTCGTCGCGCTCGTTGGGTTCGACCATTGTGACCACTGTGTCGGGCGCGACGAAGCGGGTCAGATCGTCGACATGTCCGTGCGTGTCGTCGCCTTCGATACCCTCGCCGAGCCAGATGACCGACCGGATCCCGAAATAGTCGGCAAACATCTGCTCGTAGGCGGCGCGATTCATCGATGGATTGCGCTGCTGCGTGGTCGAGAGCAGGCACTCTTCGGTCGTGATGCAGCAGTCCCTCGGCCATTCACGTCAATCGAGCCCCCTTCGAGCACGATGGGATACTCGGTCGCTTTTGAATAACCGAATCGGGGACGCACGATCTCGGCTCCCGCCGCCTTTGCCATGCGCGCGCCTATCTTCGCGTCGAGCTTGTAGTTGTCGTATTTTGCCCAGGCGTTGAATTTAAAATGCAGCGCAATCGGTGGAGCATCGCTCTTGCCTTCCTCGGACGGAGTGAGAAAAATGCAGCCTGAGTCGCGCGTCCAAACACGATCCGTCCGCCAAATGTGAAACACGACGTTGTCCGAGAGCGCCTCGGCCTTCTCCAGCACCGCGCGCGCCTTCCGCTCCGCCTTCTCACTCTTGACGATCAGGTCGACGCGCTCATGCCGCGCAAGATTGCGGATGATCTCGGCATAGACCCACGGAATCGGATCGAATTTTCCCGGCCAGTCTCCACGGAAGTGTGGCCATGCGAGCCAGGTGGAAGCGTGCGGCTCCCATTCAGCGGGCATCCGGTAACCGCGCTCGGCGGGAAGTTTGGAAGGACGCTTCATTTTTCGTCAGTCGTTTCTCGTCGATTACTTTCCGTCAATCATTCGGCTGGTGATAGGCGCATAACTGTCGATGCGGCGATCGCGCAGGAAGGGCCAGTTGCGGCGTGTGTCTTCGATCAGTTTGAGATCGATTTCTCCAAGGAGTATCTCCTCTTTGTCATGCGACGCTTCGGCCAGTACTCGCCCAAACGGATCGGCAAGAAATGACCCGCCCCAAAATTCAAGCCCTTTGCCAGGCGCGGAATTGCCGCGAATGTTGCCGGTCTCAAAGCCGACGCGATTGACAACGCCAACGTAGACGCCATTGGCGATCGCGTGCGCCCGCTGAATCGTTCGCCACGCGTCGTGCTGCGCAACTCCAAACTCCGCCTTCTCGTCGGGATGCCATCCGATGGCGGTCGGATAGAACAAGAATACTCGCGCCTTGGAGGGCGGTCAGCCGCGCGCCTTCGGGATACCACTGGTCCCAGCAGACGAGCGTCCCGATCTTTCCTGCACTCGTGTCGAGAGCTCGATAGCCGAGATCGCCGGGCGTGAAATAGTACTTCTCGTAGTAGAGCGGATCGTCGGGAATGTGCATCTTGCGATAGATGCCGCGCAGCGCGCCATCCGAATCGAATATGGCCGCGGTATTGTGATAAAGGCCGGGCGCACGCTTCTCGAAGAGCGAAGCGATCAGGACGACCTTACTCTGCTTCGCGGCAGCCGCAAGTTTTTGCGAGCCTGGGCCGGGAATCGGTTCGGCCAGGTCAAACAACGCCGCATCTTCGCGCTGGCAGAAATACTGCGTCTGGAAAAGCTCGGGCAGGCAGACGACGTGCGCGCCCTGCTTGGCTGCATCGGCCACACGTTCGAGCGCCTTGGCCATGTTGTCGGCAGGTTCGGGACCGCACGACATCTGGATGAGAGCTACGTTAAATTTGTCGAGCAAGAGCCTTCTTCCTCGCGGAGCAAGACGCGAGAATCCGCGTCTCACCAATCAGTTTCCGGTGCGTGTCTAGAATATCAAACGACGGTAAGGGCTACCTGTCACAGTTCTTTAACAAAAGCGAGTCGCCGCATTTCTCGCAGTTCTAGTAAATTGGTTCTTCGCTCAAACGTATTGCATACTTGGAGGGCTGATTCCTTGGTTCAAAAGAATGTTCAGAATAAAGCTCAGAAGAAGAGTGGTCAGGCAGGTCCGCAGCACGGCCATCAGCAGCAGGACGAGCATCAGGAGGGCGCCGGTATCGACCGCAAGCTCCACGATCCGGTTGCGGACCGACTGATCCCGCTCGCGCCGCTCGACCTGCGCGCAATCGATTCAATCGACGGACTTGTGCGCGCGATGGCAAAGACTGCGTTTACGGGACGCCAGCTCGGCGAAGCAGCTGACGTGCTCGAGGCGATGGCGCGCGACAAGGATGCGTTCATCGTGATGACGCTCGCAGGTGCGATGACCGTGGCCAAGCAGGGCCTGATCATCTCCGATCTTGTCGAGCACGGCATCGTGAATGCCATCGTTTCGACCGGCGCGCTGATGGCGCATGGCTTGGTCGAAGCGACAGGACGAGCCCATTTTCGCCACAATCCCGACCTCAGCGATGAAGAGTTGTATGAAGCTGGCTACAACCGTGTTTATGACACGCTTGAGCCCGAGCAGAACCTGGACGACGTCGAGCGCGTAATGCATGCCGTATTTTCGGCGTGGGACGCCGACGACGTGATGTGCTCATACAAGCTGAACCGGGCCATCGGCGCGCATCTTGTCGAAGACCGCCAAGGGGCAGCGCGGAATTCTTAAGTCTGCTTACGAGAATGATGTGCCGGTATTTGTGCCGGCATTTTCGGACTCCGAGTTGGGCCTTGACTACGCGCTCACCAACCGCGAGCGCGATAAGCAGGGCAAGCCGCGTTTCCGCTTCGATCCCTTTCTCGATCTGGAACACTTCGCGGCGACGCTGCTCGCGCAGAAGCGGCTCGGAATCTTCACCATTGGCGGAGGGGTGCCGCGCAACTGGTCGCAGCAGTTTGGACCCTTCATCGAGTTGCGGCATCGGCGGGGAGGGGAAGACCTGCCGCTCAAGCGCTATCACTACGGCCTGCGCATCTGCCCTGAACCGGTGTACTGGGGCGGACTTTCGGGCAGTCCCTACAGCGAAGCCGTGTCATGGGGAAAATTCGTGCCGCCGGCGGAAGGCGGAAAGTTTGGCGAGGTCTTTGTGGACGCGACCGTTGGCTTACCGTTGATAGTCGCCGCTGTCCTGGAGCGACTGAAGAAAAAACCGGCAGGGAAGAAGTCGCTGGCGAGAGCGCGGTAAAAAGAGGGACGCGATGAGCCGGACGATCACATTGCCGGTATTGATGTGCCTGGTGTTTTTGTGCGCGATGTGTCCGGGCCAAACGAATGGGATCGTTCACGGAAACGTATTCCGTGAAGCGACCATGGGACTGACGTACGAGTTTCCCAAGGAATTAACCCCCAAGGTCGGCGACGAAATGCCCAAACCCTTCCGCGACGCTCGTGGACGCGAACGTTTCATTTTGACCCTCTGGGATTCACCGCAGCGCGGTGGTGCGACTCAGAATAGCTTTTCTTTACGACACCAAGCAGCGGAGCAGCGACCGTACGCGCGACACAATTTCCCTGGCCTATATCGGAGAGATTAAACAGCAATGGCTGGGTGTGAAAGACGTGAAGATGGATGGGCCAACCAAAGTTTCCGAGCCAACCTATGATTATTGGCGGCTCGATTATTCCGCTCCAGATCAAGTGCCGCGCTACAACGCGTCCATCGTGATTACACTCTCCGACCGCAGAGTCCTGGCGATCAAAGCGGGCGCAACATCGCAAAAAGAACTAGACGATGAGGTGGACTCGCTAGCGCGAATGCGCTTCGATAAGAGCCAGAAATAGCCGTCAGCCATTGGCTAGTCGAAAATGGTTACTGCCGAAGCAATCACCGTCGTCCAGAGGCCGCGCTTGTCGCCTACTGCTGATTGCGTGACGTTCGCCGTGCGGACGATCTTGTTCGAGATGCGGTAAATCTCCTTCTTTTCGTCCCAGGAACGGTCCGGGTCGAACTCCACGTCGAGCGTGGTGGCGAGCATCTCGGCCGCCAATTCTTCGGCATAGTCTCCGGCGGCATCTTCGGTCTCGCCGAACGAGTGGTGCTCGCTCAGGTATCCGTAGGTGTTGCGATCGGCAGGAATGGCCACGCCGATCGAGGAGGCCAGCAGGCGGTGCGGCTCGTGCGTCGAATTCTCAGCGACCACTGCAAATACAACTTCGCCGGGATGCAGGTACTTGAGTCCCTGCGAGCGTGGGATCAGTTTGCATTGCGGCGGAAAGATCGACGAAACGCGAACCAGGTTCTGGGCTGCAATACCGGCGTCGCGCAAGGCAAGTTCGAATGAGGTCAAACGTTCGCGATGTTTTCCAACACCCTTGGTGAAGAAAATCTTCTTCGGAACCATGTCCTTGCCCAATTCATTTTCCTCCGCAAATTGTCGGGTTGACTTGGAAAAATCTAACACAGCCGTTTATGAACTTAGTATGAAAAATGACAGAAATCTCCTCCGGCACAAACATTTGACGATCCGTGGCAAAGGCAGGGAGGCGAAAAACCGCGTCTCTCCCCTCGCCGCACCTTGCGGTCAGGCCACGTGCGCGGCGGTCCGGCCAGCTGCGATCGGGAGGACGAAGGGCTTAGCCAGCCTTTCGAAATCCTCGAAGCGCATGCGGACGAGCTCGCGGTGCGTACCGGCGTTGAACGCGATTTCCTTGTCCTCGGCCAGCGACTCATCGGCGAAAACGTCCATGCCGTACAGATTGCCAAAAGGCGGCATGGAGCCGGTTTCGCAATCGGGGAAGCGGTCGCGGAACTCGCGTTCGGTGGCCAGCTCCACCGTCTCGGCACCAAGATATTTCTTGAGTCTGTGCAGATCGACACGGAAGGAAGCCGGCACAACGGCCATAGCCAGCCGGCCATCCACCATGACCATCACGGTTTTGGCGAGTTCTTTCCCTTTGATATGCGTAAGCGCGGCGATTCCCTGGGCCGTGTAGGCCACCGAGTGCGAAATCACCAGGTATTGAATTTGATTGCGATCCAGAAATTCCCGGAGCTTGGAAAGAGGCATAAAACCTCCCCGCCGAAGCGCAGGTTGGAGTGCCTTCTGGTTGGCAAGGAAGCCGATTCGAAAGCATGCTCCGCCGAACACGCCTGCTCATCCGCGTGACACTATTATCCTCCCCCAGACGCTTGATGCGTGAGTGAATTCTGAACTTAATGGCGTCAGCGGATATTCGCCTGCCGGTATGCGAAAACGCGAGGCCAGGATAGCGATGGCTTTCTGGAGGACGATGGTTTTAGTAGGGATACTCCCGCAGATTGATCAGGCAGCCTCTTTGGTGACAAGTGAGCGCCCGGTCTTCGGGGACTGTAACTCGGCTACTCGCATCTCCTGCCAGTCATAGGCGAACTCCTTGCCACAATCCAGGCAGACCACGTACGTTCCAGTACGCGCAACAGTCGCCCGTCGAGTGCTCGCTCGCATCGTGATCGGGAAACTGTAACGGGAGTGTCTACAACCGAAAACCGCGTTCATCACTTTCGTAAGCATCGAATCACCCTCACCCGATGGAGTTCTCGAAAATCATCGGGGCCTTATCCAACCTCTTATTCGGTTATCTACTACTTAGATTCGTGTCGCGTGGAAAAGGTTCGGGCCGAGTGTTCGAGACTCGATTCGCCAACGGTCACAAAGGTTGTCGGGAACCTATCTTGACCCGTGGCCAGAAAAGAATGCGAAACTGCGGGAGGGAAATCTCAAGGGACTATGCGAGCGAACATCGACGCATCGATGACGGAGGCGGAGGAGGGTGAACCTCAGACCTTTTGCGGCCCCTGCTTCTTGTGCGCCGTGCACTTGCTCATAATGGCGGTCTGAAGACGTCCCCGGAGATCATCAGGCAACTCGTAAAGCTCCTGGTTGCGGTAGATCTCAATCGTCTTGCGGGTGGTGTCGCACACCACGTAGCAGTTGTGACACCAGGCCAGATGGTCGTCAAGTTCGGCCTTCGTCTGGGCGTCGATGACGCCATCGAGGTAATTGGTTAACTCGTTGAGAAACTCAGTACACTTCACTGGTCGCCATCTCCACTGGATTTTTCGCCGTTTCCATTCGCCCTCTTCTGAAAAAAACGGCTGAGCCGTTCACGCAACTGCAAACGTGCCCGCAGTAGACGCGACTTCACGGCCGGAATGCTTAATTCCAATGCCTGGGCTGTCTCTTCGGTAGACAGACCCTCGACATCTCGCAGCACAAAAACCGTCCGGAACCCGGGCGGCAAACCCTGAATCGTGCGCGTCAGAATGTCACGCAATTCCGACTGGTTATACATCTGTTCCGGATTCGGACTCCAGTCCGCAACCTCGCGGGGAAGGGAGTCGTCTTCCGTTTTTACTTCTTCGTCCAGAGAGACCATACGTTCCGGCCGTCTCCGGCGTAACCGCATCAGAGCTTCATTGACCGCAATCCGCACCAACCAGGTGTAAAACTTGGATTGCTCCTGGAACTGGGCCAGGTTTCCATACGCCTTCAGGAACGCATCCTGAACGACGTCTTCTGCGTCTTCGCGATTCTGCGTGATGTGCTGCGCGATCCGGAAAACATTCCGGTCGTACCGCCGCACCAATTCTTCAAACGCCGAATCGTCGCCGCGCTTGGCCCGCCGGACCAGCTCCATCTCTTCGCTGACCGGCTGTGGCTGCTGTACGTTTGGTTGGATTGCACTCATTGGTAACTTGATGCAGATTTTTCTGCGCTTCCAGCAGAAACCCCGCTGCTATTGTAACGGTTGTGGCCGTTTTTTGCCGTGCCGATTTGAGTAAAAAAGCTCGACATGGCGCTAGCGCGGGGTGCGGCATCCTTACTTTCGATACGTTCAGGGCTCGTACCAAGGTGCCATGGAAGCTGGGCCAAACGGTCCTACAATAAGGGGTTAGAAGGTCAATCAGCGGTCTTCCAAAAAGACCATCAGGCGGGGCGCGAATGGCAGAACGCGGTGTAGAACGCAATTGGGTGGAACCAATTGTGGAACGGGTTGTCGACAAGGTTTTCCAGACTCAGCTTGTCCAACTGCGTAGCGAGATCACACGTCGCGTCGCGGACGAGATCGCCGCACAGCCTTCGAGCGCCTTCTCTTCGACGTCTGCGGATCTGGCCCGCGCGATCACGGAAATCCAGCTTTGCAATTCGCAGAAGGAAATCCTGCGCGCATTGCTCGACACCAGTTCCCGTTATGCCACGCGCGTCGCTCTCTTTGTCGTGAAGGGAAGCAATGCAACCGGATGGCAGGCTCGGGGTTTTGCCGCCAACGACGCGTTGAAGGATTTCCCACTCTCTTCGCAGGTTAGTGCTGTGGTTCGCGCTCTGACTGAGCGTGTGAGCGTACGGGTTGGCGACGGCGAGTTTGACCCGCGCTTTGTGGAGCAGTTCGGAACTGCATCGAACGTAAGGTTATTGCCGCTCATTTTGAAGGACAAGGTCGCAGCCCTGGTTTACGCCGATGGCGGCGTAGAGGATAAGGCCTTGGACACGGGCGCGCTCGATGTACTTGTGCTCGCAACCGGTTCGTGGCTGGAAGTGAATTCGCTGCGCAAGCAGGCACATAAGGATCCATCGGCGGTGCAGGCCGAAGCGCATGAGGCGCCGGCAAGGGCTTCGGTAGCCGCGCCGGCACCGGCTTTCAATGATCCGTTTGCCGCACATTCGCCGGCCTTTGCCATGGCAGCGGCTGCTTCAGGGGATGCGCCTGGGCGTGCTGCCGAGATTCCGGTGAACCATCCTGCGCCCGACGCTGCGGGCCTTAGCGCGGTAACAGAAGTTCAGTCGGCGGCAGTGGCAGAAGCCGCCCCAGCCCCGGCCGAACCGCTGGCGGTTGGCCAGGTTCAGGTCGCGTCGGCGCCAGAAATACCTTCCGGCCCTCCCATGTCGCCGGAGGACGAAGAGCTTCACCGCAAGGCCAAACGCTTTGCGCGCTTACTGGTGGATGAGATCAAGCTTTATAACAAGTCCAAACTCGCCGAAGGCCGCAGCAACAAGAATCTCTACGACGTGTTGAAGGATCCAATCGACAAGAGCCGGGCAACGTACCAGAAACGTTACGGGTCGACGGTTGCAGCTTCCGGGAATTACTTTGAAGATGAGATGAAACGAAGTCTCGCAGAAGACGATTTAAGCGTGATGGGTCCCAACTTTCAGGTGTAGGTGGTGCGGTGCGCAAGTTTGCGGTTTCGGTGGTTGCGTTAACATTTCTTCTTTTTGCGCCCGCGCAGTTTCGCGCCCGCGCGCAATCCTCTTCTCCCGCGTCGCCTTCCTGACAAATCCGCAACTGCATCAACAGATAAGTCGTCGAAGGCGCCGGCACACAAGAGCTTGGCGCCGAAAACCGGCACCAAGAAGACAACCTCGACAAAAGCAAGCGCTCAAAGTAACAGTTCCCGCAAAACCCCCGCCCAGAAGACCACGGCGAAGAAACACCGCAAGCCGGTTTCGCCGCGCGTTCGGCGCGCGCGGGCTGCATTCGTCGCCTCGGCCAATTTGCGGGTGATGGCACAACAGTTGCTTCAAGACCGGACGCCGACCGCGTATGCGGGTGTGGAGGCCTACGCTCGCCGGCATGCCAAGGAAGACGCCGGAGCTTTGGCGTGGCTCGTAGTCGGATACGCTCACACGCTCGATCATGACTATGCCAAAGCGATTGATCCGCTGAATCGCGCCAAGGCCGGGGCCAGCGAACTTGGGGACTACGTTGCCTATTATCTCGGCGACGCCTACATGAAGACGGGCCACAATGCGGAGGCGCTCGCGACGCTGGCCGAATTCAGCACGAACTATCCCGATTCGCTCCTGATCCGCGATGCGCATCTGGTCTACGCCAGCGTGCTGTTCGACGAGGGTCGAGCACAGGAAGCTGCAGCGCTGCTCGAGAAAGACCGCCTTCCGGTGCGCAGCGACATTGAACTCCAGATCGGCCGTGCATATGAATTGGCGGGAGATAAGCCAAAAGCCGCTGACGCCTTCCGCAACGTCTACTTCAACATGCCGAATAGTTTCGAGGCCGATGCCGCGGGAGCGGAACTGCGCAAATTGGGGATTTCAGGTTCGCCTGGCGGAGCGCCGCACTCGTGCAGACCTGCTTTTCAAGAGCAAGCATTACAGCGATGCCGCGGACGAGTACCGAACTCTTGCGAATGAAGCTGCGGGTGCGGAACGAATCCCAATTCAATTGGCGCTGGCGACCTCTCTCGAGAAATCCGGACGTAGCCAGGATTCGCGTCGCCTGCTGGTAGCCATGGGCGCGCAGCAGGGCGACAACGAAGCGCAACGGCTTTACCTTCTCAGTGAGACGGCGCGCTCGTCGAGTGATGAGAATTCTGTGATCGAGACGATTGGTCAGTTGCGGCAGTTCGGACCCGCTAGTCCATGGCTCGAACAGGCTTTGCTTTCCGCCGGCAACATGTACCTGCTGAAGAAGGACTACGATCACGCCATCGACTATTTTCGCGAATTGCAGGAGCGTTTTCCGCATGGCAATCGCGCCTCGTACGCTCACTGGAAAGCTGCGTGGCTGAACTTCAGGCAGGGAAGAACGGAGGACGCGCGTAAGGGCTTTGAGAACCAGATCGCGCTCTATCCGGACTCCGCCGAAATTCCCGCGGCGCTGTACTGGCGCGGGCGCATCGCGGAGGAAGAAAACAATCCTGCAATGGCAGCTGCTTTCTATCAAAAGCTGGCCGACCGTTACCGCAACTACTACTATGCCGCGCTCGCTCGCCAGCGTTTGAAGAGCCTGTCCGGAAAAGTCGATCCGTCCTCTCCCGACGTGGTTCACTATGCGCTACTCGACCACATTGCTCCTCTGCCGGGCGCGCTGAAGATCCCTGAAGCTGAAGCTCCCGAAGACAACCTGCGCGTGGCCCGGGCGCGATTGCTTTCGAATGGCGCGCTCGCGGACATGGCGGTGCGCGAATTGCAAGCCGCGGCGACCCAGGAAGGTGGGAGCTGGGCTCCTCCCGAGATGGCGCGCGTTTATCAGGATGGCGGGCGATACGATCGTGGCATCGAAATCATGAAGCGCATGACCCCCAATTACTTTGCGGTCGACCTTCCGGACTTGCCACGTCCTTATTGGGAAGCACTTTTTCCACGGCCTTATTGGAGTGATGTGCGCAAATATTCGGTGGCCAACGGACTGGATCCGTTTCTGGTGGCCTCGCTGATCCGGCAGGAATCGGAGTTCAATGCCGGAGCGATCTCGCACGCCAATGCGGTTGGCCTGATGCAACTTCTTCCGAAGACAGGCAAGAGCGTCGCGAAGCAGGTGAAGCTGAAGGGCTACAAGGCTCCGCAGCTTTACACGCCGGCGGTCAACTTGCAGCTCGGTACGCGCTACTTTAAAGACATGGTGGACAAATACAACGGGCAATTTGAGTACGCGTTAGCCGCTTACAACGCCGGGACGGACCGCGTCTCCGATTGGCTGGGCGAAGGGCATTATCGCGATCCCCAAGAGTTTGTCGAGTCGATTCCGTTTACCGAGACGCGCGAGTACGTGCAGGCGATCCTGCGCAACGCGAGCGTTTACCGGCAGCTGTATCAGACGCCATATTGGCGATCGCGTGATCGGACTAACGGGTCATCCGAAATCCGTCTTCGATAGGATTCAGGCTGGCTGCTGGTTGGCCGATTTCGTGAACAGAATTTCGAATACCAAGAGGCACGCTCCCACTATGATCGCGCTATCGGCCACATTGAAGGCAGGCCACTGGTAGCGCTTGATGTAAAAGAGCAGAAAATCCACTACGTGGCGGCTTACGATCCGGTCCCATAGATTTCCAATGGCGCCTCCCAGAATTAGCGACAGTCCGATTCCGGTTGAGGTCAGGCGATGGCTGCTTCTCCAGAGCAGGGCCGAAACAACCGCAAGCGCTATCAGTGAAAAAGCAATCAACAGCGCGACTTTCCATTGCGAAGGGGAGTCGGCGAAGAGGCCGAAGGCGGCGCCGGGGTTTTCCGTGTGGATGATGCGGAAGAAACCGGGGATGACGGTGATGCTGTCGTGCATGGTCAGGCGGTGTGCGATGAGCCATTTAGTGTATCGATCAAGGGCAACGACCAGCGCGGCAATCAGGAAGAAGTATTTTCGCATTATGAGGAAGCGGCTGCTTCTTTAATCAGATTATCGCGTTTTCAAGGTGGCGGGGCAAGGTGGTTTAGAAGGACGGTTCTCCCAGTTTGGAAGGTCCTCGCTCAACGGTTGAACGGGTCCCCCTGCACCCAGTGGAAGACCTCTGAAGCGTGAAAGTGTACAACAAAGTAGATCGGATTCTGACCGTCCCACGCGACAACTGCGCGGCGAGTGCGCATTCAACGGCATCGCCGCTGACTTGCTGGTTTATACTGAACCAATGTCGGGGTCCGCTGAAAAGACGTTTTACCTCGAAACCTTTGGCTGCCAGATGAACGTGCACGACTCCGAAAAGGTGATCGGCACGCTCGTGCAGCAAGGCTATCGCCAGGTGGAGACCGTCGATGAGGCAGGACTCATCCTCTACAATACCTGCTCGATCCGCGACAAAGCCGAACAGAAAGTCTTCAACCGCCTGAATGATTACAAGAAACTGCGCAAGCAGGGCAAGAAGTTTGGCGTGCTCGGCTGTGTCGCACAGCAGGAGGGCGGCAGTATTTTCGAAAAAGCGCCGCACGTCGATCTGGTGTGTGGCTCGGCATCGTACCGCAACTTGCCGCAAATGCTGGTACAAATCGAGGAAGGGAACCGCACTACAGGCCTCGATGATCGTCAAACGGACCACTGCTTCGAGACTGAATACACGGCCCGTACCAATCCACACCGTGGGTACATCACGATAATTGAAGGTTGCGATAAATTCTGCGCCTACTGCGTCGTTCCTTACACGCGCGGCAAGGAGCGCAGCCGGACGTCAGACTCGGTTTTAGCCGAGGCGCGGCAGCTTGTCGATCTCGGTTACACGGAAATTCAACTCCTCGGGCAGAACGTGAACTCCTACCGCGATCCTGATGGAAAGAAGAGCTTTGCGGAACTGCTTGCCTCGGTTGGCGAGGTCGCTGGCATTCGTCGTGTCCGGTTCACGACCTCGCACCCGCGCGACTTCGGGCACGATATCGTAGAAGTCATCGATGCGGTTCCGACACTTTGCGACCACGTCCATCTTCCGGTGCAAAGCGGCTCAACGCGCGTCCTTGATGCCATGCAGCGCCTCTACACGCGCGACGAATATTTAGAACGGATTGCCTGGATCCAGGCGGCCAGACGGGACATTTCAATCACGACGGATATCATCGTCGGCTTTCCTGGCGAAAGCGAACGCGACCTCGAAGACACGCTCTCACTGCTCGAATCCGTCGGCTATGACAGCGCGTTTACGTTCAAGTATTCGCCCCGACCCAATACGCCGGCGCTGCAACTCGACGATGCCATTCCGGATGAGGAAAAAGCTCGCCGCCTCGCTCTGGTCAACGAGAAACAGCGACAGCTGTCGTTGCATCGTAACCAGAGACATCTGGGGCAGATTCTTGAAGTAATGGTCGAAGGGAAGAATATGGCCCGCAGCCAGTGGGTGGGACGGACATCACAGATCAAGGTGCTGAATTTTACCGCCCCCGAGGGCACGGTGCTGAACACCGGAAGCTACGTGAACGTGCTTGTAAACACGAGTTTTCCGAATAGCCTGGTGGGAGAGATGAGGAATTGAGTGCATTGAGACATTCAGTCATTAATTCAATGACTCAGTGACTAAATGATTCAATGTTTCAATGATTCTGGGGTTTCCAATGGAAGTCGAAATGAAAATTCGCGGCCTGATGATGGACCCGGTATCGAACATGCCGATCGTCCTGCTCAAAGATGTCGGCAGTGATACCGTGCTGCCCATATGGGTAGGCGTCTACGAGGCCAATGCCATCGCTCTAGAGATTGAAAAAGTCAGCACGCCGCGTCCCATGACGCACGACCTCATCAAGAATGTTCTCACCGGACTCGATACGCTCGTTCATAAAGTTGTCGTCACCGAACTCAAAGACGATACCTTCTACGCCGTAATTTGGCTGGAAAGGGAAGGCCGCGTCGTAAGCATCGATTCCCGTCCCTCCGATGCGCTGGCGTTAGCCCTGCGCATGGATTGCCCCATCTTCGTTGAGGATGAGGTTCTGAAAAACTCGAAGCAGACCGCCAATCCCGCCGACCGCGTCTCCAGCGACGAGCTGCGCAAATGGCTCGAAGGCCTCGGCGACGACGACCTCGGCAAGTACAAGATGTAGATGGATCCCGCCGAACAACTTCAACGCATCTACATGGCGGGATTCGATCTGCAAACCTTCGAACGCTACCCGAAGTGTGTAGGCGTAGTCCGCGAAAATTGCGTAGCCTTGCTCGTGCCGGGCGTTGACGGTTTCCAAATCCTCGGCACCCCAGGCTGGCGGATGGGCGAAGTGATGGGCGTGCTCACTGAAATTCAAGGCCGCAAGGTCTTCCAGGCGAAACTGGAGATCTGTGGACGCCACCGAAGAGAAAATTGAGATTCTGAATAGATTCCGGGCTGATTTAACGGCCATTCTGCATCCGTAGCCATCTGCTAACGGCGAGACGGATTGGCCAGATTTCAGCTTCAGGCGTTATTTACATAATACCTGTTATCGGACATTACATATAAAAGCTATCCACGCCGCCCTCGGCCAAGAACCCTCACAGGTTCGCCACCTTCGCCCCTCCCCCGAGGCCGCCACTCTGAGCCGCGTTACAGCTCTTCAGCCACAACTGAAGAAAGTCGATCAGATCCTCTGGCGGCTGCAACCACAACCGCGCCGAGCTTTCCCGCCACTCCGGTCGCACCAGCACGCTGATTCCACGGTCGCCCATCGCATGAAAAGCTTGCTCGTCGGTCGTGTCATCTCCAAGGTAAGCGACGGGCGTATTCGGATTGATCTCATCGAGAAAATCGCGGACGGCATCGCCCTTATTCGCCTTGCGCGCGCGGATCTCGATTCCGCCGTCGAAGTCGAGCAGATCGAGTCCATGCTCCGCCACGATCGGCCGCCATCCCAAGAGCACACGCGCCCGCAAATCGGCCGCATCCAAAGAAGGCAACCCACGCCAGTGCACGGCAATCCCACCAGGCTTGAACTCGGCGCGATGCCGCAGATGCTTGTAGCTCAACCAGCGCTCGGCATCCGACAGCCCCTTAAGCGTCTGGTCATCAAGATGTGGCATTTCGGTGGTGCCATCGATTCGCAAACGCTGCAGACCGTGAATGCCCCAAATCTCCGGCCGCGGATGGATATTGAGGAGGGGAAGAAGGTCCGTGACTTCCCTGCCAGAGATCACCACTACGCGCGAGCAGGAGTTGCGCACAATCTCTTGCAATAGCAAAGCCACCCCGGGATAAGGAAATGCCTGGTCCCGCCGTGTCTGGAACGGCGCGAGCGTTCCGTCATAATCGAGCAGGAGCGCCGACTCTGACGATTGCGCAACGGAGCGGAGAAACGGTTCAAGTTGAGTTCGCACCTCCGATCTCACCGCATGGCTCCTAGTCCCTGTTTCTTCTGGTCGTGTTGCGCATCACTCGATCTGTGCGTTCATACGATCCCAAACTCAGTTGTCCCTCTCCCTCACGCCGCGCTGGCGCTGGCAGGGACCTTCTTCGGCTGAGCATCCCCCGGCCCATTATGCTGATCAGGCTGCTCGTCTGACGCCGGCTTATCCAATCGCACTTCGCACAGTTCCGTAATCAGATTCCCGGCCCAGCGATAAATGTTGTTTTCTTTGATCGTCCGCCGCATGCGCTGCACCCGCAGCCGCTTTTCCTCCGGCGCCATCTCCAGGGCCACCCGGATTGCCTCCGCGCATTGTTCGATATCGTAAGGATTGACGAGCAGAGCATCGCGCAGTTCGCGCGCGGCCCCGGTGAACTGGCTGAGGATCAAAACGCCCCGTTCGTCTTTTCGCGCAGCGAGAAATTCCTTAGCCACCAGATTCATCCCGTCGTGCAATGACGTTACCAGGCACAGATCGGCTGTCCGGTAGTAGGGCTCGATCTCCTTGTGGCTGTGCTGCCGCGCCTGAAAAATGATCGGCTTCCACTTCCCTGCCTGAAAACGCCAGTTGATCCGCTCGGCCTCAGCTTCTACTTCGGCCAGCAGATCGTGATAACGCTTGATGTGCGTGCGGCTCGGAGCGCCAATCTGCACGAAGCTGAATTTACCCTGGTAGCCAGGGTACTTTTCCAGAAAACGCTCAATCGCCAGGAAGCGCTCGAGAATTCCTTTCGTGTAGTCGACGCGATCTACTCCCACGCCGAAGTAAGTCGCCTCGAGTGCGAGACCGCGCAGCAGCGAGGCGCGCTCGTCATACCAGAACAACGGATCGTCCTGATCCTTATCCGTCAGATCGTCATCGCTGAACGCTACGCTGATCGGAAACGACCGCACCAGCGTGCTATGCCCATGGCGCAGTACGGAGACGTGCTCCCTGTCGATCCGGGATTCCATGGTCTGATCCACGGTCTGCAGAAAATTGTTGCAGTGCGACTGCACATGAAAGCCGATCAGATCGGCGCCCAGCAGCCCGTCGACGAGCTGCCGCTGCCACGGGCAGATACCAAATGCCTCCGGATTCGGCCACGGAATATGCCAGAAGATAGCCACACGAGCATCCGGCCGCTTCTCTTTGATCATCTGCGGCACCAGCGCGAAGTGATAATCCTGAACCAGCACAACCGGGTTTTCGTCGCCTTCGATCTCTTCGAGTAGCGCGGCTGTGAACTTGGCATTGACTTCCTGGTAGTACTGCCAATCAGAGGCGCGAAATAGTGGCCGCGTATGCGCGATGTGGCACAGCGGCCAGAGCCCTTCGTTGGCGAAGCCGTAGTAGTAGCCTTCTTCTTCCTCCTTCGTTAGCCACACCCGCCGCAACGTGTAGCGCGGATCATCCGGCGGCACGCGCAGCCGGTTGTGTCCGTCCACCACTTCGCCGTCAGCATTACCGCTGGCATGGGCGATCCAGGTTCCATCGCACGCGTTAAGAATTGGCTCAAGTGCGGTGACCAGGCCGCTCGGGGGGACGACCACCTCAATCTCTTTCCCATCCCGGCGGTGCATATAAGGCTCCCGATTCGACACGACAAACAGATGGCTTCCATTGAGGCGAGTGCGTACTTGCACCGAAAGCCGGTCGGCTGTCCACTGTGATTCTGCGGCATCGCGCAGGCGAGCTTCGTTCTCCGCTGCGTTGCGCGCCTGGTTTAAGCTTTGGGCGATCGTTGCCACTTCACGCGCCAGTGGGCGGAAGATTTCAAGATCAAGCCCGTCGTGTCGAAATACTTTCCCTGTCCTCAGAGCGCGCATCCAGAGCGCCGCCCGCGCAATCGGGCCAGCGATGCTCCACCGGATGATCAACAAAGTGATCAGCACGATCAGAACAACCTGCGCCAGCACCCCGAGGAATGACTGCCTCCACACCTGCAATATTTGCGTGCGAATGTAGCCGGCGTCATGCACCACTGCCAGGCTGCCAACAATTTGGTCGTCATGATGAACCGGAGCAGCCAGAATCTGCAATGGCTGCCCTCCGATCCGCACAAATGCGCTCTCTTCGTGGCCGTCGCTGATCGCCTGGGTCACGGTCGCGGGCGTTTGCGTCAGCGTCTTGCGCAGGTCAGGCGTGATCGCGACCAGCGCTCCGTTCTCGTCGTAGATGGCGACGCCCAACAAATGCTCGCGATTGCTGAAACGCTGAACAAGCTGCTGAAGCTCTTTGTCCTTGTTGGAGCCGTGATTCCAGGAGCGCTCCACGTTGCCGACGAGACTTTCCGAAAGTATCTGCGCCCGATGCTGAAGATCGACTCGGAGCGCCTGCTTCTCGCGCACTACCCCATAGTAGGAAAACGCCGAAGACACCAGCGTTATCCCGACGATAAGCGACACAATCAATCGAACGCTTAACAATCTCATGGGCATCTCTTAGATGTGGAGCGGTTTGCGTGCGTTAGCCCCGTGAAAGCTAAATGCCTCATGAATGTAGGCATCACGACGGGACATTCTGCGCTAATCGAGTGGCGCCATTTTCGGAGTCAGTACGGTTCGATCGCGGTAACCCGAATAGTTCCAGTGGACGGATCGAGCACGCCTGCCACCTTCACGTTCTTGTTCACCATTTCCTGTGCCTTACGCTGATCGTCAAGTTGATAGCTGGTCCTCGTAAGCGGATCGGTCAGCACAAACTTGTCGCCCGATCGCGAAATGACGCCGGTGAATATCGTGCGCCCGGTAGGATGGACGGAGGTCTGGTTTGGAGGATTAGTGTCTTGATTTCGCGGTCGAGAAGTCGACGCCTGAAAATGGTTGGACACATTCTGCCCGCGCAGTTTCGGACTCGCAACAAGGAGTCCGATCCCAATCGCTATCGCAATCAGAATTCGTACAACAAATACACTTTGATTGGTGCCCCACTCTTTCATCGCACCCTCGCTCGGGAAAACCCCACACTTTTACTAGCTTAGGAAGGTGCAACTCCACTGCCACCGAGAGCACATGTTAAGTGATTGAAAACACTTCGCCTCGCATCCGCGACGCATTTCACCCCGAGCAAGGATGACCGGCGGAGAAGCAAAATGTTCCGCATGCACCTGCGCCAATCGTCACGATTTATTCGTAGTCCTACGCTCCCAAGCACGAATTATTTTCTGGAGTGACACGGAGAAATCTACTGTGCAAGGTTCCCTACCAACCATTTGAATTCGCACGCCGAATCCATTTACACTGCCGAAACCATGCGACCCGCGCCCCGCCTTTCCGGCCGTGGCTTCACCTGACTGTAGTTCCCTGCAACGTCCGTCGGCCGTTCCCATCGCTAAAGTTCATTGCCCAGAAAGGATGCAGTCATGTCGCGTCGCTTTTTCTATGCCAGTGTCGCCTCTCTGTTTTTCGCTCTCACCGGCAGCCATCCAGTCATCGTCCATGCGAACTCCGCCACGAACAGCCGCCACTTCAGCTTCCATTACGCGTTTACGGTCAAAAACATCACGCCCGGCCAGCGCGTTCGCGTCTGGATTCCCCTGGCGCACTCTGATCAGTTTCAGGATGTGAAAGTCACGGCAAAATCGGGCGATCTCGCGCTCAAGTCATTCGAGCAACCGGAATACGGCAACGAGGTTCTCTATGCCGAATCCGCGAAAGCAGACAAAAACGAATACAAGTTCTCGGTCGATTACGATGTCGTGCGCCGTGAGCATATTGTCCTGGCTGATGGAAAGCCCGCGCCCGGCTTGCTACCCCGCCACTCCTCACCCAAGCTCGAACTCGCGCGTTTCCTCGAACCCGATCGCCTCGTACCTATCACCGGAGTGCCCGCCGATCTGGCCATCGAGCAGACAAAAGGGGCGACCACCCAGCTTGAAAAGGCGAAAGACATCTACGAGTACGTTTTTCGCACCATGAAGTACGATAAATCCGGCACCGGCTGGGGACACGGCGACACGCTATGGGCCTGCGATTCCAAGCATGGCAATTGCACCGACTTCCACTCCGTCTTTATCGCGATGGCGCGTTCGCAGAAAATTCCCGCTCGCTTCCAGATCGGATTTCCTCTTCCCGCCGACAAAACTTCCGGCGAGATCCCGGGCTACCACTGCTGGGCCGAGTTCTACATCGACTCCATCGGCTGGGTTCCTGTCGACATCTCGGAGGCCTGGAAGCATCAGGAAAAGCGCGACTACTTTTTCGGTGCGCACGATGTGAACCGGTTCCAGTTCACGCAGGGCCGCGATCTTGAACTTACCCCCGCGCAGGACGGCCTGCCGCTCAATTACTTCGTCTATCCTTACGTCGAAGTGGCCGGTAAGGAGTATCCCAATGTATCGATCGCATTTTCGTTTGAAGACGCGCCGGCGAGACCGGTAGCGTCCATCCCCTCAAAGTCGACGACACAAAGTATCAGTGACGAAGGCACGTCGCACCTGCGCAGAATGCTAGAATCGTCGCCATGCCAAAATACGTAATCGAGCGCGATATTCCCAATGCCGGCAAACTCTCTCCGCAGGACCTCCAGGCCATCTCGCAGAAATCTTGCGGCGTCCTGCGCAATCTTGGCCCCCAGGTGCAATGGCTCGAAAGCTTCGTCACCGACGACAAGATTTATTGCATCTACATTGCACCGAACGAGGAGGCTGTAAAAGAGCACGCGCGCCAAGGCGGGTTCCCTGCCAATCGCATCTCTACTGTTCGCTCCGTTATTAGCCCGACAACGGCGGAAGGCTGAGCGCAAGCAACGTGTCCACTTCAAGCGAAGATTTACGTCGGCCCACCATCGGCGTCTTCGATTCCGGGGTCGGCGGCCTCACCGTGCTTTCCGCGCTGCTGCGCCATATTCCGGACGCTAACTATCTTTACTTCGGAGACACCGCCCGCCTGCCTTACGGCTCCAAATCCGCCGCCACGGTCGCCCACTACGCCGTCGGAGCTGTTCGGCACCTTCAATCGCAAGGAGCCGAACTCCTGGTCATCGCCTGCAACACTGCCACTGCTCTTGCCTTTGACGAAATCAAAGCTGCCTCGCAGGTTAAGGTCATCGGCGTAGTCGAGCCCGGAGCCCGCGCCGCAGCCGAGGCCAGCCGTGCACGCAAAGTTGTGGTCATCGGCACCGAGGCCACGGTTGCCAGTCATGCCTACCGGCGCGCTCTGGAAACCCGCGGCGTCGCGGTGAAAGAAAAAGCCTGCCCTCTTTTTGTTCCGCTGGTCGAAGAAGGATGGATCGAGCACCACTGTAACCGAGCAGGTCGCGAGAATTTATCTTGACGAAGCCTTCTCCGGCAATGAGCATGACGCCGACGTCTTAGTGTTGGGCTGCACCCACTATCCGCTCATCAAGCCGCTGTTGGCGCGAACCGCGCCCGCTCATGTCACGATCGTCGACTCGGCGGAATCCACGGCGCACGACGTAGCCCGCGAACTTAAAATAGAACCCCTGATTACGAACCGGCCGCCCGAGCGCCGATCTGCGCCGCGTCTGAAGTTCTTCGCCACCGACTCAGCGGAAAAGTTCAAGAAAATGGGCAGCCGATTCCTGGGCCATCCCGTGGAAGACGTAGTTCACGTGGACATGCAAGAGTAGCGCCGCGCCTCAGGTGTTCTACGGACGCCTCGCCCCATTGAATTTGTTTTAGATCGAATGCTCAGCCCCAAATAAAAACGGCCGCTTGCGCGGCCGTCCTCTGGGCTCCTAACCTTAATCTCTCGAGATCAATACAACCGGAAGCTGACTTCGACGTTGATCTGCACAGCCACCGGCTTGCCATCTTTGCAGAGCCGGATCAAACCGCCAAGTCTTCACGGCTTCGATCGCCTTCTCATCCAAGCCCAAGTCCCAGGGTGCGTTGCACCCGAATGTCCTTCGGCCTTCCGTCGGCACCCACAACCAGCCACAGAACACATGTCCCCTGGAACTTTGCTTTGCGCGCCTCTTCCGAATATTCGGGATCGGGCGAGTAGATCGCTTTGGGCGCCGATACGCCTCCGCCAACGCGGAATGCTCCGCCACCGGTGCCCCCGCCATGCCCTGGTCCAAATCCCGGACCTTCCCCACTTCCCACTCCGCCGCCGTTACCTGATCCAATTCCTCCGCCCGATCCGGTTCCATTCGAAGGCACCGAAGCCGGCATATGGGAGAGCGGATCGCCCAAGTTCGGAAGATCCGGCTGCGCAATGTGAACCTGCGGCGGAATCACCACGGTCGGCTCCACTGCGAGCTTAGGGTGGTCGTTCCGCACCACGACTACGGGCGGCGTCAACTGTTGCATCGACTGCCGCGGCAAACGCCCCTGCGAAGCCTGTAGCTTGTCACGATCTCCGCCGCCACCGCCGCCACCGGAAACAGTCTTTGACGGCTGAAGCGTCGGCATATCGCTCGGCGCAATCAACTCCACCGTCTCTTTTGGTTTGACGATCTCCTTCACCGCGCGCTGCCCGATTATGGTGCCGATGATAATCAGCGCCAACGCGACAATGTGCACGACGGTCGATCCCATCGCGCCCTTCCCCTTGTAGTTGTAGAAGCCCCAAATGTCCCGCACTGGGACCGGCTTCGACGTCAGCACTAGGGGAGGAAGTTTTTTAGGGAAGAAAAATTCGTCGATGTTGCGGAACAGAGACTTCCAGATTGGCTCGTCCAGGGTCTCATTGTGGAGCAGAAGGTGTAATTCGGGCTCTGGGCCAAGATTCGGCTTATCCGGCAGTGGAGTAAGTTCTGGCATATTTTCCCGAGAGCTCCGATGCGATCAAATTTCGCATCTGGAAGCCGTTGATTTAGATGCTCACAGCCTCCTTGGCGGTCGCTTCGTAATTCCATAGCTCCGCAGCAGATGGCATCCTTTCACCGCGTATTTCGATTAGATGCCGCCACACTTTCCTGATTGCTAAAAATTGTACACTTTTTTGAATTTTCCATCAGTACTTTCTGAGTTCATGTCCAAAGGTTTGGACGCCAATAGACGCGTCCCGTCACCCTCCCTATAATGAAAAGATTCAATCATTTGGGAGAACCTGCTAGTGCCGCCCGAGCTCAAAGACCTGAAGTCTACCATCAACCTGCCGAAGACCGCCTTCCCCATGAAGGCCAATCTGCCCCAGAACGAGCCCAAAATGCTCGCTCGCTGGGAGCAGGAGAAGCTCTACGACCGCATCCGCGCACGCGCGCAAAGGCTCGCCCGTTTACGTCCTCCACGACGGCCCGCCCTACACCAGCGGCCCCATCCACCTCGGCACGGCGATGAACAAATGTCTCAAGGACTTCATCGTCAAGTCGAAAACCATGTCCGGCTTCGACGCGCCCTACGTCCCCGGCTGGGACTGCCACGGGCTGCCCATCGAAATCAAAGTCGACAAGGAACTCGGCGGCAAGAAGCTCCAGATGCCCGCCCTCTCCGTGCGCAACGCCTGTCGCAAGTACGCGCAAAAATATCTCGACTTGCAGCGCACACAGTTCAAGCGCATCGGTGTCTTCGGCCGTTTCGATCAATCCCTACGCGACCATGACGCCGCAGTACGAGTCGACCGTACTCAAGACCTTCTTCTCCTTCTACGAAAACGGATTCGTCTACAAAGGCCTGCGCGCCGTCTATTGGTGCATGCACGACGAAACCGCGCTAGCCGAAGCCGAAGTCGAATACGAAAACCACACCAGCCCCACCGTCTGGGTGAAGTACAAGTTGATCGACGATCCCACCAAGATCGATGCCGCGCTGGCGGGCAAGAAACTTAACACCATCATCTGGACCACGACTCCGTGGACGCTGCCCGCCTCCATGGCTGTGGCGTTCCATCCCGACGAAGAATACGTGGCGCTGGAATCCGGCGGCGAAGTGTACATCGTCGCGTCAAAGCTGGCGGCCGATGCCGCCGCAAAATGCGGCCTCGCCGATCCGCGCGAGCTAGCCCACTTCCCCGGCCGCAAGCTCGAGCGCCTCAACTTCCAGCACCCGTTTCTCGATCGCAAAATCCTCGGCGTCCTCGCCGACTACGTCACCATGGACACCGGCACCGGCGTGGTTCACACCGCGCCTTCCCACGGCGCCGAAGACTTCATGACCGGTGTCAAATACGGACTCGACGCGACCAGCAACGTCGATGAAAAAGGCATCCTGCGCAACGGCCTGCCCGAATACGACGGCAAGCGAGTTTGGGACGCCAATCAGCCCATCCTCGATCTGGTTAAAAGCCGGGGCGCGCTGCTGCACAGCGAAAAGACCGAGCACTCCTATCCGCACTGCTGGCGCTGCCATAATCCAGTCATCTTCCGCGCCACCGAGCAGTGGTTCATCTCGATGGAAACGCCGATGCCGGGCGGCCGCGGCAAAGACGACACGCTCCGCACCCGCACTCTCACCGAAATCAAGAAAGTAAAGTGGGACCCTGCCTGGGGCGAAGAGCGCCTCTCCAACATGATCCAGACTCGCCCCGACTGGTGCATCTCGCGCCAGCGCGTCTGGGGCGTGCCCATCGCGGTGTTCCTCTGCGAAAGTTGCGGCAAGCCGCTCAACGACCCGCCGATCAACAAGAAGGTAATCGAACTCTTCGCCAGTAAGGGCGCCGACGCGTGGTTCACGATCGAGCCCGACAACATCGTTCCTGTCGGAACCAAGTGCCCGCACTGCCCGGGCACAAAATTCGAAAAAGAAACCGACATCTTTGACGTCTGGCTCGAATCCGGCGCGAGCTATCTCGCTCTCGTCGCGGCCGAGCCCGAATATCCCGTGGCCCTCCGACCTCTACCTCGAAGGCGGAGACCAGTACCGCGGATGGTTCCAGTCTTCCCTGCTCTGCGCCATGGGCACGCATGGCACGCCACCCTACAAAAATGTAGTCACGCCAGGCTGGACGCTCGACGAGAAAGGCCAGGCTATGTCGAAATCGCGCGGCAACGACGTCGATCCCGTCGACATCGCCAGCCGCCTGGGCGGAGAAATCGTCCGCCTCTGGACCGCCAGCGTGGATTTCCGCGAAGACGTAGTCGGCTCCGAAGCGCTCATGCAGCGTGTCGGCGAAAACTACAAGAAGATTCGCAATACGTTTCGGTACATACTCAGTAATCTGTACGATTTCGATCCCGACGAAAGACGCTGTTCCGTTCGAGAAGATGGAGGAGCTCGACCAGTACATGCTGCGCGAAACCGTCGCCTTCGCCGACGACGTCAAGAAGTCCTACGACGACTTCGCCTTCCACAAGATCTACCACCGCGTGAATCACTTCTGCATCGTCGACCTGAGCGCCTTCTATTTCGACGTTCTGAAAGACCGCCTCTACATCTCGGCACCCAAGTCCGAGGCTCGCCGCTCGGCACAAACTGCGATCTGGCACATCGGCGAAGCGCTTGTGCGCCTGCTCGCACCCATCATGAGCTTCACCGGCGAAGAGATCTGGCCCTATCTGCCGAAGGTCGAGGGCCGCGAAGAGAGTGTGCACCTTGCCCACTTCCCATGCGGCAAAGGAAATTCTGGGCAGCCGACGCAGCCGAGCAAGATGCGAAATCAAAATAAGGACTGGACCACGCTTCGCTCCGTCCGCGATGAAGTTCTGAAGGCCCTCGAAGAAGCCCGCAATGCCAAGTTGATCGGCACCGGTCTCGAAGCGCAAGGTAATCCTGACCGCCTCCGAACCGCTGGACACGCTGCTAAAGCGCTACGAGAGCCAACTTCGGTATCTCTTCATTGTCTCAGCCGTAGAATTGCGCCAAGCCGCATCTCGACGGCAATACCGGCAACGTGAAGGTAGAAGTAAGAAAGCCGAAGGCCAGAAGTGCGAGCGCTGCTGGAACTACTCCACCCACGTCGGCGACGACCCGAACTATCCGACCGTCTGCGAGCGCTGCAGCGCGGTGCTGAAAGAACTCTGAGCATGTGGCACGGTAATTCGTATCATAGTCGTCCTTACCCCGCCCCTTGTTCCACCTTCTTCCAATCCTCCGGCGGAAGGCCCATGAGCCCCAGCCACTTCAGTGCCGCGTCCCTTTCGTGAAACACGCTGATCTGCTCCCGTTCCTTGGCAAATTGAGCAAACGCCTGCATCAAACGTCCTGCCGCCACCACGGATAGCCCGCTCCCCAGGAATGCGCGCCGCGCTGCCGGCGAGAACACCCGTCGGCTCACGATCTTCCGGGCTTCCTCCAGCGAAACGTCCAACCCTGTAACCGCGGTTGCGTCCACTAGTTGGTTGAATTCCGGATTGAAGCGCGGATCACCAGCCAGTTGCTCCTGATGCGCCAGCAACTTCGCAAACGTCACTTGGCCCCACCCGGTGGTGATGACCAGTTTGCGCTCAGCATCAATTGTGTATCGATAGGGCATAGGAAGTTGCAGTTTAACATCGCCGTTGACTGTGCTTCCCTGGCATTCTCAACTACAAGAATGTCAAACGTGCCAACGCTTCCCTTTTAATCCCCGCCCAAGGGATGCTTGGACGGGGCTCTCTCGCACTACCGTTAAAGCAACTGCTCCGGGCTGGACGATGGATTACTTTGTCGCGCCAGGCCTGCTGTCGACCGTTTCGTCCTGCTCCACGTAAGCCTGCATCCAGCCAAGAACGCGCTTCCATCCCTCGGCATGGCCCTTGGCGGCTTCGGGTGCGCCGGCAAATCCGGTTTGACGAATCTTCAACATGGTTCCCGTGCCGGCGCGGCGCGGCCCGCTTGGATGCAAGCCGTGGACATCAGTCGGCTCCAGTTCCCAGCGCACAACCGTTTCCAGCTTACCGCTCCAACTGGCGATCCAGGTGTGCACAAGCAGGCGGGGCGGGTCGACCTCGATGTACTCACCATCCACGCGGAAGGTGGTGCCATCCGCACTCAGGCCAACGCTCGACCACTTCCCGCCCGGGCGCACGTCGGCCTTCCACTCGGTGATGCGATACATCCCTTGCTGGCCCCACCAGCGCGGAACCTGCGCGGGATCAGTGATCGCCTCAAACACGCGCGCCGGCGGCGCCGCAATAAAAACTTCTCCAAATACTTCGTCCTGGGCGGGAGTAATCGCCATAGTTGCCATGAGTTCTTCCTTTCCTGATTCTCAGAGATATTTGTGCCCTTAGACACGTTCCACATATGTTTTGAGGTTTTGCACTACCCCCGGCCAGCCGCCGCGGTAATCTTCGCGGGCTGCCTCTTCGGTTGCCAGTCCGCTATGTGTCATCTTCACATGCGTGCCACCCTCAACTGGCGTGAGTTCCCATCGCACTACCGTTTGTATTGTTTGGTTAACGTGCCAGTTTGCAATCCACGTATAGGCCAATGCGCGTGGCGGATCGAACTCCAGGATCTCGCCATGACACTCGAACTGGTTGACGCCGATGACCGAGATTTCGCCCGGTTGCGTAGCATAGCTATACGAGCCTGCCTTGCGGGCGTCCATCCTCCAGAACTTGGCTGGGCAAGTCTCGTCCCCCGCAAACCATTCTGCGAGCTGTCGAGAATCGGTCAGCGCGGCGAAGACGCGGCTGGGCGGTGCCGCGATGTCAATTTCCGCAACGATCGAGTCTTGATCGGGAGTAACGATTGCTTTTGGCATCGGTTCTACTTTTGGCATAGATTCTCGTTTTAACATCCAAATGGATTCGCCGTTGCACCGCCTCCGCCGTAGCCTCCTGCGTCTTCGACGAAATGATATTCGCCGTCTATCACACCAGAGGCTTCGGCCCACTCGCGGGCCTTGGGATCGCCGATGAACTCAAGCGCCTTCTTCACACTCGCCACTTCAAACATGAAGAAGACGTTGCCTTCCTCTTCCACACCCAGCCACATCAGTCGAAGGCCGGCGTTGAGATGAGCCGTCTCGTGCGAAGCGAAGACGGCTCGCCACCGTGAAACGTCCCTCACGCGATTGCGACAGAGAAGGTAGGTCATAAGGCTCTCCGGAGGATTGAGGGGCGGACGCTTGCGGCCGCCCGCGCCCCTTCCCGTCTATTTGCGTTCCAGTGTGAAGACCTCTCTCATTTCCTTGCCATGATCGAGAAACACCCAGTCTTCAGTATGGTGATTCGCGTCCGGTTGCGAGAAGGTGACATGCTGCATGTGGCCTGCGCCCGGGCCAATGTTGGTGCCGTCGAAAAACTCGAAGCTGATCGACTTGGCATCGGCCGATACGACCTTCATGCGCGGCTGGTTCCCTGCGCCGCAATAGTGCGTCATGATCAGCCGATCACCATCCATGTGGAACATAGTGATCATATTTTCCGGACCGTGGCCGTGAATCTCGCTCAGAAGTGCCGAACCGCCTGCGGTCATGCGAAACGTCACTTCGATTGGCTGGCCCTTGGATCCCTTACCGACCCAGTCGCCTTCCAGTCCAGCAAGCTGGTGAAATGACTTCTCGGCTTCGGTTTCGGCATGTGCGATAACGGGAAACATCATCGCAACAAAAACTGCGGTGGCGACAGCAAAGGTGCGAAAGGTCTTCATAACTAACTTCCTCCTGAGTTATTTGGTCTTGCCCGCGGTCTTGTGTGGAACTTCGTCCGCTGCGCCCTGTTCGCGAGCGTACTCGGTCTCCACAAAATTCTTAAGGTTCGTCAGGTTCATTTGCCAGAACTGGCGGTACCGTTCGAGCCATGAATCCACCGCTTTAAGCGGCTCGGGATTGAGCCGGTAAAAACGATGACGGCCGCTGCGTTGCTCGATCACCAGCCTCGCCTTGCGGAGCTGGCGCAAATGCTTGGAGATGGCCGGCCTCGAAACGGGAAACGATTCGGCGATTCGCCCGGCCGGCTGGGCACCGGTTCGGAGCAGGTCAAGCACCGCCCGGCGCGTTGGATCGGCCAGAGCGTGAAAGGTACTCTCGGCCGAATATGTAACCGATCGGTTCCGCATAATGCGTAACTATAGGGTTACGCATTTGGCTTGTCAAGAGAAAAATTCGGAGAGAGAACAATTTGGCGAGTGCAGACTAAGCACGCCAATGAGCAGGAGGGATGTTGGTTTTCGAGAGAGCGTCTAGGTAGCGTCCAGCGGAAAGTTCGGATTTCCCCGCCCCAACCGTTCGCTTAAACTGGCGGCAATCAGCTTGCCATGGAAGCGGCCATTCTCGATGAATATTTCATTCGTGCGCGAGCCCGCCACAATCACGCCGGCAACATAGATCCCCGATACATTCGATTCCAGCGTTTCCGGGTCACATACCGGGCGTAGCTGCTCGGGCGAGAGTTCGAGTCCAATGCTACGCAGGAAATCGTAATCGGGATGGTATCCGGTCAAAGCAAAGACGAAATGATTTTTCAGGCGCACGGTCTCGTTCGGCGTCTTGATTGTCACGCAGTCCGCACCGATCTCCTGCACCCGGCTGTTGAAGTATGCAGTGATCTCCCCAGCCTTAATGCGGTTCTCGATGTCGGGCCGCACCCAGTACTTCACGTGCGGGTGCATCTGCCCCTGGTGATGAACCAGCGTTACACGCGCCCCGTGGCGCCATAAGTCAAGCGCCGCCTCGGCCGCCGAGTTCTTCCCTCCAATCACCACTACGTCCATATCGTAGTAAGGATGCGGCTCCTTGTAATAGTGGAAGACTTTGTCGAGTTCCTCGCCCGGCACCCTGAGCTTATTGGCCAGGTCGTAGTAGCCGGTTGCCACCACGACCTTGCGGGCGCGGTAATCATAGATTTCGCCGTGCCTCCCAGTCGTCGTGACGCAAAACTTGCCATCTTCCCCCATGATGGTCTTCACCCACTCATACTGACGAATGTGTAGGTGGTAATGTTCCGACACCCGGCGGTAGTATTCGAGGGCCTCCAGGCGGGTTGGCTTTGCCGACGCTGTTGTAAAGGGAATGTCGCCAATCTCCAATAGCTCCGGCGTCGTGAAAAAGACCATGTTCGTCGGATAGTGGTAGATGGAATTGACCAGACATCCTTTGTCGATGATGAGCGTCTTGAACCCGGCTTTTTCAGCTTCGATTGCGCACGCCAGACCGGTGGGTCCGGCACCGATGACGACAACGTCGGGAAACGATTCAGGACGGGCGTGGGCTTGCGAGCGCGTCAATGTTTCAGGCTCGCGACCTTCGGATGCTGGAGCGTCGGGGCTTTTGCCTTCCGGAACCTTGATTTCGGAGCTCTGTTTTACGGGCAAGGGTATAAGAGCCTTTATCGGACTGAATAGAAACTCATTATTCTAGCAGGAAGGTCGTAACGCTTCTCTCCACGGTTCTCCTCGCGATCTCATATGGGGTCTCGCGCCCGTGCCTCCTTTACCTCTTGAGGCACACGGCCACGCCGTCCCGGAGCGGCAGAATCGTCGTAAACAAATCTTTTGACTCAGAAATCAGCCGGTTGAATTCCAGAATCGCGCGCGTCGATTCATCCGGATTCGGCTTTCGCAGTTTGCCACTCCAAAGCACGTTGTCGGCGACGAGCAGGCCTCCGCTTTTCAGCTTTGGCAGTGCGAGGCGAAGGGCGCGCGGGTAGTCGGGCTTGTCAACATCGATGAAAACGATATCGTAGGCTTGCTTTTCTTCGGAAAGAATTTCGAGAGCATCCCCTACGCGCACGCTGATCCGCTCGCTCACGCCGGCCCGATCGAAATATCTGCGCGCCTTGTCGGCAGTTTTCTTATCGCCGTCAGTGTAGACGACGCGCCCGCCCTCGCCGACGGCACGGGCCCACCAGACCGTCGAATAGCCGATGGACGAGCCCATTTCAAAGATCTTTTTCGCTTTGGCGATCGTCGCCAGTTGATATAGGAAGCGCCCCACGGCGGGCCCGACGATGGGGAACTTTTCCCGGGCCGCCTCCTCTTCCATCTCAGTCAGGACTTCATCGCGCGGTGGTAGCACCGCGTATAGATAATCATCAACTTCGGGAACGGTAATTCCGCCCATGCGCCAATCGGGCGCCGATTTTTGATCCGCCATCTCTCTCTCCCTAGCGAAGGCCAGCTACGAAACAGTCTGCCCCGGCTTCATCTCGAACACCTTGACCTCGGGTGCGAGTTGCTGCAATTCGCTCGGCCGCCCGGTCAGCACCGGGAAAGTTCCAAAATGCATCGGAATGACAATCTCGGGCTTGAGCAACTTGCAGGCATACGCCGCTTCCCGGGGCGACATCGTGAAATGGTCCCCAATGGGCAGCATCACGATCTTCGGCGCGTACAGGTCGCGGATGATCGCCATATCACTGAACACATTTGTATCTCCGGCGTGATAGATTTTTACGCCGTTGGAGAACTCGAGCACGTACCCGCAAGCCTCGCCGCCATAGATGACCTGATCGCCATCCTGGATTCCGCAGGAATGCACCGCATGCACCATGGTGATTTTCACGTTCGCGACCGTCTGCGTTCCCCCCTTATTCATGGGCGCGATCTGCTTCACGCCTTTCTTCTGGAGCCAGGTGCACAGCTCGAAAATTCCCACGGCGACCGAGCCATGCTTCTTGCCGATCTCAACGGCGTCTCCAATGTGATCGCCATGCCCGTGCGTGCACACGAGTACGTCCGCCTTTTGCACGTTCCTTTCCGTGGCCGGACAACTCGGATTGCCGCCGACCCAAGGGTCGACGTAAAACGTCTTCCCCTCCGGAGTTTCAATGCGAAATGTTGCATGGCCAAGCCATGTAAGTTTGATTCCTTTGAGTTCCATAAAGCCCTTTCACAATCCAAAGATATAACGGCCATCGATGGCGATCGGAGGTCTGATGCGAAGTCATATTCTAAAGATGCGCTGAAGGGCGCGCAAACAACCATGCTGCTACGCAAGTTGAATCCAGATCTTCTGCCATTTCCCTCCCGCTCAAACTCGTGTATAAGATTGCCCGATGCCCGATCTAAAGGTTTTGCTGTCACGAGAACAAATTGCTAATCGCGTCTCCGAACTCGGAGCCGAAATCACCCGCGACTTTAAAGGACAAGCGGTCATCTTCGTTGGCGTTCTGAAAGGCGCCGCAATTTTCCTCAGCGATCTCGCGCGTCACGTGCCGCTCGACGCCACCTTCGACTTCATCGGCGTTTCCAGCTATGGCAATCGCCCCATCGCCAAGGAAGATCCAGCGGGCCACGCCGCTTGGGATTCGCTCGGTGAGGTGAGAGTTACAAAAGATATGGATCAATCCCTGGCGGATCGCAACGTCATTCTGGTGGAAGATATTCTCGATACCGGTCTGACGTTGAACTATATTTCCACGCTCATCCGGGCGCACCAGCCGCGGTCGCTGAGCATCGCGGCGCTGCTCGACAAGCCGTCGCGTCGCAAGCTGCCGATCCAGGCTCGCTACATTGGCTTCAGTATCCCGGACGCCTACGTGGTCGGGTACGGACTTGATTACGCGGAAAAATATCGCAATCTGCCGGACATCTGCGTTATCGAAAACCCGTAGAAATCCGGTTTTCGATTTGCAATTGGAGTTCGCGGTGGATTGCAGCGTCCTCGCGCAATTGCAAACTACAAACTGCCAATTACCGGTTCTCAGGCTGCTATCATGCTACCTGTGCAACCGACGACCCCCACCTCAACGGCGCGGCCGTACGAACAGGAACCGCTACTGCTCGAAGTGGCCGACGTCGTCAACACGACGCTCGATCTCGAAACCACCCTGCGCCGCGTGGCCGAACTCGTTCGCAAGGTTATCGACTACGAGATTTTCGCTATTCTCCTGCTTAACGAACAGCGTCAGGAACTCTACGTGCGTTTTCAGGTCGGCTATCCGCCCGAGGTGGCCGAGCGCATTCGCGTGAAAGTTGGCCAGGGCATCACCGGGCGCGCCGCCGAGACGCGACAGGCGCAACTCGTCGCCGACGCAACCCGCGAAGACTTCTACATTGAGGCGCTGCCGAATGTGCATTCTGAACTTGCCATTCCCTTGATCGTGAAGAACCGCCTGATCGGCGTGATCGATATCGAGGCCCGCGAGAAGGGCTACTTCACCGAGGAACACAAGCGCCTCCTAACGCTTATCGCCTCGCGCATGGCGGTGGGGATCGAAAATGCCCGCCTGCACACGCGCATCACACGCCAGGCGCGCACACTGCTATTGCTGAACGAAATCGCCCGCGAGCTGACCTCGATCCTTAATCTCGACGAACTGCTTAAGCGCATTGCCGAGTTGCTGCGCCGCTTGATCGACTATCAGATGTTCAGCATTCTGCTGGTTGACCCGACCGGGGACAAACTGCAACACCGTTTCTCGCAGCGTTTTGAGGAACGCCTGCATTTGAAACATGACATTCCGCTCGGCCGCGGCGTGGTCGGCTATGCGGCACAGGCGAAGGAGGCAGTGCTCGTTCCCGATGTCGCCAAGAGCCAGCGTTATATTGCGACCAATCCCGAGACTCGCTCGGAACTGGCCGTTCCGCTGATTTATCAGGAAAAAGTCATTGGCGTGCTCGATCTCGAGCACACGCGGCGTGGATACTTCACCGAAGATCACAAGCGCACGATGACGACTTTGGCCGCGCAGCTCGCCATTGCCATCGAGAATGCGCGTCTTTACGAGCAGATCGCCCGCCAGGAGAGCCGCCTGGAGCGCGAACTGGCACTAGCGCGCGAGTTGCAATTTCGCCTGCTTCCGCATTCGCTTCCGAAGACGCGGAGCCTTGAAGTGCAGGCGAAGTTCGTGCCGGCCCGCGCCATCGGCGGCGATCTTTACGACTTCGTTCCCTACTCCCTCTCGCGCCTGGGCATTGCGATCGGAGATGTTAGCGGCAAAGGGGCTCCGGCCGCGATCTATGCGGCGCTCGTCAGCGGCATCTTGCGCTCGCATGCGCCGATCGAACCCGGTCCCGCCGAAATGCTCTCGGCCATTAATCTATCGCTGGCCGAGCGCCGCATCGCCGCGCAGTTTGTTTCCATCATCTACGCCGTCTGGGATGACGAGCGCCGCACTCTGCTGGTTGCGAATTCTGGATTGCCGCGACCGCTTTATGTCCATGACGGCAAGATCGAGCAGATCGACGCGACCGGCCTCCCGCTCGGACTGTTCGACGAGACGCAATATGACGAGATCAACTTCAAGGCCAAGCCGGGCGATCTATTCGTATTCTTCAGTGACGGAATTCTTGATGCGCGCAATCGTCACGGGCATGCCTTCGGCTCCGAGCGAGTGGAAGCGATTGTCGCCGGTTGCGCCGATAAGTCGGCCGATTGTGTTGTGCGAGAGATCTTCAAGGCCGTAACTGAGCATGCCGCGGGCGTCGACGCCTTCGACGACCAGACCGTGGTGGCCATCAAAGTGAAGCACACCGCAGGCAAACGCAAGTGAAGCGCGGGGACCTCCAGGGTATTCCGGTGCGCCCCCCTGCTTTCGTTTACCGGGGCGGGAACCGCAAAGCTCTGCCAATTCTTTTTTGCGAGGGCGTCAGTGTGCAACGCCTGGCCGAAAGGCTGGGCACACCACTCTATGTTTATTCGGCCGAGACAATCCGCACTCGCTTGCGGGCCTTCGACAAGGCTTTCCGTCGGATTCCGCACACGATTTGCTATTCGGTAAAAGCGAACTCGACGCTGGCAATCCTGCGGCTGATCGCCAACGAAAGATCCGGTTTCGACGTCGTCTCGGGAGGCGAACTCGAGCGAGTGCGGTGCGCGGCTCCGAAATCGGCGGGCAAGGTCGTTTTCTCGGGCGTCGGCAAAACTGTGCCCGAGATCGAAATCGCTCTCAAATCCGGGATCCTTCTGTTCAACGTCGAGAGCGCTTCGGAATTGCGTGCCCTCGCCGCAACCGCCGCGCGCCTCAAGAAAAAAGCCTCCATCGCAATGCGCGTGAATCCTGACGTCTCCGCGAAAACTCATCCTTATATTTCGACTGGGCTACACGAGCACAAGTTCGGGGTGCCGATTCCCGAGGCGCGTCTCTTGTACGCGGAGGCGGCCAAGGCCTCGCACCTCCGCGTGGCGGGCGTCAGCGTCCACATCGGATCGCAGATCACCGACCTCACCTCCTTCACCGACGCCCTCACCCGCGTCGCCGAACTCGTGCGCGAGTTGCGCGGCGCCGGGCATGACATTCGATACGTCGACGCCGGGGGAGGCCTCGGGATTCCCTACATGGGCATGGAGACGACCGAGCCGTTTGCCAAACAACTGGCCGCCTATGCGCAGGCGGTGATCGCGCCGCTGCGCAAACTTGATGTTCATCTTCTACTTGAACCGGGACGTTCGATCGTCGGCCCGGCGGGCATTCTCGTCGACGCGCGTCATTTATCGCAAGACCAATAACAGCAAGCGTTTCCTGATCGTCGACGCCGCCATGAATGACCTTCTTCGCCCGTCGCTCTACGGTGCGCACCACGCGATCGTGCCCGTGCGAACTTCTTCCTCCGATGAGAAAGAGATAACCGATGTCGTCGGCCCTATCTGCGAGACGGGGGATTTTCTCGCTCGCGATCGCGAACTGCCGGTGTTGCGGGAGGGCGATCTACTCGCCGTTCTGGATGCGGGTGCGTATGGCGCGACGCTCAGCTCGAACTACAACACGCGTGGGCGTGCTGCTGAGGTGCTGGTGAATGGCTCGAGATCGCGCCTCATTAAGAAACGCGAGACTCCGGCCGAACAAATGCGGTTGGAATGCTAGCGCGGCGCCCTTCCCCGTTTCTTCCCGTGCGTCGGCGGTCGAACATTTCATTCACACAACCTTAACCTCTTCTTCACCTGACGCTAACAAAGGCCTGCTAATCTCGGCGAAATTTGTCGCTGCGGGTCGTAGCGACTCTTAAACAAAATTTAGAACCTTCAGGAGATCGCTTCATGAAAAGAAAAGCGTTGCTTGCGGTCGTTTTGGCCCTGGCTACAAGCGCTGCGTTCGCCCAACAAGGCCCAGTGCCGAAGGGCGTTCCCGCGCTGAGCCACGTCTGGGTCATCATGATGGAGAATCATGGTTTCGTCCAAGTGCTCAATAACCCGGCTGCGCCCTTCACCACCCAATACGCCGCCGCCGCCAACCTCGGTACGAATTACTTTGCCGTCGCCCATCCCAGCTTGACCAACTACCTGGAACGAATGGCGGCTCGAACTTCGGAGTCCTCGACGACAACTCGCCCGACTGGCACAACGCCAGTTGCCAGCCGAACCTGGTCACGGGCGTGACCAACTGGGAATCGACCACCACTCCCATTTGTCCGATCTCGGCCAGCGGAATCGACGCGGCCACGCCGGCCATCGACTACGTCAACGAGGACCCTGGCTACCCCACCATCAACATTGACGGCACCAAGTCGTATGCCGCCGATCCCAACATCGCTTGGTATCAGCATCGCCGACCAGCTCGTCGCCGCCGGAAAGACCTGGAAGAGCTATCAGGAAAGCCTGCCGCTGGGAGGCGCCGACAACATCAACTACAGCGACGGCAACTTCACCAACCTCACCGACTTCACCCTGTTCAACAATCTCTGGGTCCAGGCGCCTCCGACCTTCAACTCAGGCGAGATTGTCCAACTCTACGCGGTGAAGCACAATCCGTTCGCCTATTTCCAATCCACGCAAGAAGGTTCCAACCCGGCAAACAGCCTGGCCAACATGGTTCCATTTGACGGGCCCAGCGGTCTCTATGCCGACCTGGCGTCGGGCAAAGTGCCGAACTACTCTTTCATCGCGCCGAATCAATGCAATGACCAGCACGGGCGCGGCAACGGCACCCAATTCTGCCAGTACGATCCGAATGACAATGGCACCCAGAATGGACTGAACCCGGCCTTGATGGCACTCGGCGATCAGGCATTGCAGCGGATCGTGACCGCCATCCACGCGTCTCCGGCCTGGAAAAAGGGCCGCAACGCCATCGTCACCATCTGGGACGAGGACGATTACAGCATCGCTCCCACGATCAACCAGGTTGCCGCCATCGTTGACACTAACTATGGCTTCCACAACCTTCAGAGCAACGTCTTCTACACTCACTTCTCCCTCCTCCGGACCCTCGAAGGCGGATTCAAACTCCCTTGCTTGAACCACGCCTGCGACGCCAGCACGGCAGCTATGACGGACCTGTTCGGAGAGCCGTAAAACCACTTTGCCCTAATCGTCGGGGCCGGGCGAGAGCCCGGCCCTCACGAAACCTGCCGGGAAGTCCCTCAATAAGCCGGAACGGTGACAATCCTCCGCAATCTAAGCCCACCTATCTTCACTGCGAACCAAATAATCCAGGAAACTTGCGACTAAGGCGCGAGTGCCACGCATCCCTGTCCCCACAAAGCTAGATCAAAAGCAACTGGTGCACCCACGATCTCATCAGACTTGAGCGCTTAAGAGTCAAAACTGCAATTCGGAGGAAATCAGTGAGTATTTGGACAGTGCTTTTCGTGATTCTGCTGATTGCCTGGATCGGCGGTTTTACGGTATTCCACGTAGCCGGCGGGCTCATCCACCTTCTACTGGTTTTTGCCGTTATCTCGCTCATCCTGCACTTTGTTATGGGCGCACGCACCGCTTGATACCGCCAGCCTGATCAAGGGCTGAATCCAACCGGACGGCGAATCTAGGCACGCAGCCGTCAAACCACGGAGGTCAATCCATGAAGAGATTTATTGCCAAGAGTGTTTTCATCGCAGATGGTCCTGTTGGGCAGCCTGGGCGTTCTTTGGGCGCAACAGGAACAGGTCCCTGCCGATAACACCAAGATCAATCAACGCGACCGGAATCCAGACGAGCCGACCGCCGATCAGCAAAAAGAAAATCGCTCAGACCGGGAACTCGTGCAGCAGATCCGGAAAGAACTGATGCAGGACAAGTCACTTTCCACCAGCGCTCACAACGTTAAAGTGATCGCTCAGAACGGCATGGTGACTCTCAAAGGGCCGGTGAAGTCGGAAGATGAAAAACAAAAGATCGAAGCAAAAGCCGCGGAGATTGCCGGTGCTGACAAGGTGAACAGCGAACTACAAATCGCAGCCAAATAACGGGACGGTTAGCACAACAGCAATCGCTCTACAGATCATCAACGTCACATAACGACTAGCAACCAGAAAAGGGGACTCATCATGGCAGGAAAAAACACGGCAGCATTTGGAATCTACCGGGATGCAGCGGGCGTTGAGAACGCTGTGGACACTCTGCGTGCCGAAGGATTCCGCAATACTGACATCTCAGTACTGTTTCCAGAAAACGAAGGCACCAAAGATTTCGCGCACGAAAAGCACACCAAGGCTCCCGAGGGAACAGCCGCGGGAGCGGGGACCGGTGCTGTTGTCGGCGGCGGGTTGGGTTGGCTCGTGGGAATCGGAGCACTCGCCATTCCCGGTGTCGGGCCCTTCATCGCAGCCGGGCCAATCATGGCTGCCCTCGCGGGTGTCGGCGTCGGTGGCGCCATCGGCGGTATCGCCGGCGCTCTTATCGGTATGGGCATTCCGGAGTACGAAGCGAAACGTTACGAAGGCCGCGTCAAGGAAGGCGGCATTTTGCTTTCCGTGCACTGCGACAGCTCCGAGTGGACGAAGAAAGCGAAGGATCTGCTCAAACGCACGGGTGCTGAAGATATTTCATCCACGGGCGAGGCGAGCGCGGATTTCTCCAAAACCGATAAACCAATGCAACGCGCAAGCTAGCGATAGCTTGAGTTCGTCTGAAGATGACCCCTCGCGCAGAGGGGTCATTTTTATGCTCCATCAAGCGAGCCCGCCTACCGGTCTCCCCACTTCAACTTGGTCGACAGCACTTCAAAAAACGTCTTTTGGAAGCGCAGCAGCTTCGCGGGATGCTCCGCCTTCACGCAGCGCACCAGATCGCCATCCTGGAGCGGCATTCCAACCTGGCCATCCAGGCTGAGATATGCTTCTTCCTGTCCAGTCTTAACCTGAATTTCGATCTGCACCGTGTCCCGCACCACCACTGGGCGATGGGTTAATCCGTGTGGCGAGACCGGGGTTATTACAAAGGCTTGTACGTCAGGTTTCAGGATCGGCCCCCCCGCGCCCAGTGAGTAGGCCGTCGAACCGGTTGGGGTTGCCAGAATCAAGCCATCGGCCTTGTAGCTCGAAACAAATTCTCCGTCAACATAAAGCTCGAAATGATTCAGGCGCGAGATCGCGCTCTTGCTCACGACCAGATCGTTGAGCGCACTGTGAGTCGCCAGCGTCGTACTGGCACGCATCAGTGAACAGGTCAGCATCGAGCGGCTGTCGATGATGTAGTCTCCATGCTCGATCGATTCAAGAGACGGATAGAGACCGGAGAGTGGCACTTCAGTGAGGAATCCAAGCGTGCCCAGGTTGATGCCAAGAATCAGCGTCCCGCAACTGGAAACCGCGCGCGCAGCCGAAAGCAGCGTGCCGTCCCCTCCGAGAACCAAGCGCGAGTCCGGGCGCAAATTGTGCAAGTTCGCTACGCGGAATCACCTTGGGCGCGGAATAGTAGATCGCGCTTTCCTCGTCGATGACGACCTCGTACTCGCGCGCGTGCAGCCATTTTTCGAGCACCGGTAGAACTTCAGCAAGCTCGGCGCGGTCAGGCTTGGAGAGAATGGCAACCGTCTTGGAGCGCGCGGAGCGTGGGGAAGTGTCGGGCATAATGGCGGTCAAAGTTTTGATTGTACAGAAGTGCGAGCGCCGAGGTGAGCCGAGGTCTGCGGTTGGAGTTCAAGCAAAAAGCCCATGCAGCAGGAATTCCCGGTTCCCTTCTCCACCGAGAATGGGCGACTCGATCGATTCGATTTCGCTGGCGCCGAGTTCCAGCAGTGCTGACTCCACTTTCTTCACGGCCGATTGCTGCGCCGCTGCGTCGCGGACAATTCCTCCTTTGCCGACCAGTTCCCTGCCCACTTCAAATTGCGGTTTGACCAGGACTACGATTTCGCGTCTGCTGTCTGTCTCCTTCTTCGACTCGCCAAACGCTGCCGCCACCACCGCCGGCAATACCAGTGTCGCTGAGATGAAAGAGACATCCATGGCGATGAACTCAATCGGCCCTACAGCAAACTTGCTCACGTCGTCTCGCGTCAGGTAGCGTGCGTTGGTTTTCTCGAGGAGTGCGATCCGTGGATCATTGCGCAGGGCATAGTCCATCTGCCCGTACCCGGTGTCGACGGCAATCACCTTGGCTGCGCCGTGCTGGAGCATGCAATCGCTGAAGCCGCCGGTTGATGCGCCGATATCCATGCAAACTCTTCCTCGCGAATCGGCGCCGCGTAAATCGATCTGCCAGTGCTCCAGCGCTTTTTCGAGTTTGAGTCCGCCTCGGCTCACATAGCGCAAATCATCGCCGAGAAGACGAATCTTCGGCGGCGCCATCCACCGCGGCGCCAGCCTTCTCGATCTTCTGTTGATTGACCAGCACCTTGCCCGCGAGAATCAGAGCCTGCGCCCGCTCACGCGAAGGAGTCAGCCCACGATCCACCAGCAGTTTGTCGAGCCGCGTCTTCAAAGTGGCCTTCAGCGGATGCATCCCCGCTACAGAAAACGAAATGCGAATCTGACACGATGCGGCAAGCACCCCATACAGTGCAGACAGTAGAAGCGATTCGTTAACAGGAGGTTACAAGAGTAACTTCCCACTTTTCCACAAACTTTTCCGCAGTCGTGTTGAAAACTTTTCAGACGGCTCACCATTCCCAAACTTTACGCCGCTGTCCGTCCTTCATCGTTCACAAGGACCTCTTGCCGCAATGGTGCGAGCGGTCACGACGAGCAGCTTTTTCCAGCCGCATAAAAAAGCCGCCTCAACCGGCGGCTTCTCATAAATAAACCAGGATTCTGTTCTGGAACCTATTCCGCAGCCACCTCTTCGAGCGTCTTCTGATCGATATCGAAATTAGCATGGACGTTCTGTACGTCTTCGCTATCTTCCAGAGCTTCCATCAAGCGGATCATCTGCGCCGCCTGCTGCCCTTCCAGCTTGATATAGGTATCCGGAACCATCGCCATGCTGGAGGACACCGGGGTGATGCCCGCTTTCTTTACAGCCTCCAAAACTCCTTCATAAGCGGAAGGCTCAGTAATGATCTCCCAGTTTTCGCCATCATCCTTCAGGTCTTCGCCGCCCGCCTCCAGGATGATGTTCATCAAATCGTCTTCCTTGGCGGCCGACTTCGCAATGATGATGTCGCCCTTCTTGTGGAACATATACGCGACGGCGCCCGCGGATGCCATGTTCCCATTGTTCTTCCCAAATACGTGCCGGATCTCGCTGACCGTGCGGTTGCGATTGTCGGTGGAAATCTCCGCCAGCAGAGCCACGCCGCCGGGGCCATAACCCTCGAGCACAAATTCCTCATACGTGAGGCCGGGCAATTCGCCGGTACCGCGCTGGATCGCCCGCTTGATGTTGTCGGCGGGCATGTTCTCCGACTTCGCCGCCAGAATCGCAGTGCGCAGTCGCGGGTTCATATCGGGGTCGCCGCCGCTCTTGGCAGCCATGGAAATTTCCTTAATCAGACGGGTGAAAATCTTGCCCCGCTTCGCGTCAAGCGCGCCCTTTTTATGTTTGATTGTTGCCCATTTTGAGTGGCCGGACATGGGAATACCTCGGATCGATAGATGTTAAATTGCGCTGATTCTTAGAGCGTTTCTCTGAACTATGAACTCGCCCACGGAGGAAATCATCAGGATAGCCTCGACGGTAAAACCCTCAGGCGAATCAAGATTATAGCATGGTCCCGAGAGCGCCCAAGGGTTCTACGGGCTTATTGAACCGCTTGAGGCTTGCGCTGGCACCGCCGCGCACGCCAGCCTGAATTTGGCGCAGAGGGGTCTGCCGATAAGAGTACCTTCGATCGAAACTACCCGATTTGACCGGATGCTGTAGGCTGGTCTGTCTCAAAATGCCGACCGATTCCATCGACCGCCAACTCTCAGAACTCGAAGCCGCCCGGGACAATTTTTCTACGGGCTCGGCCACGCGCATCCTCAAACTGATCCGGGCCCTCGATCGCGCTGTTCTTGTGGACCCGCGCTCCCTGATCCGCTTCCATGAGGCCCTGCTGTTTCTGCGAGCTTTTCCGCAGAGCGCCGCGGTGTTGCGAGGCGTCGAGCGGGTGTTGACTGGCTTTCATAAAAAGGTGGTGGCTCTGCGTGGATCAGGCGCTGACATGTCGGATTTCGACACCTACGAGCACTCGGGGATCGCGGGCACCGCCATGGAAGACACGCTCAGCTTTGACGTGGCGCGGTGGCTGGTGCGGCGAATGCCGGGGCAGGTCGAGATTGCCTGGGACAACTATGAACCAGGGCGCGAACTCGGCACAACCGGGCCGCGCTTCATGCCGCTGCTAGAAGACGACGCGTTCGTAGAAGCCGATACTCCGTGGCGCCGCTGGCTGGAAAACGCGAGCAGCAGCAAAAAACAATCTGGTGCCGGCGGATCTCGTATCCCCAACATGGCTCATCGACCGTTTCGAGAAACTGCCGCTGCCCGAGCCGCAAAAGGCCGAACTCTACGAATCGCTGCGCCTGCCGCTGCGCTGGGAACTTGAGAACAGCCCGCTTTCGCGCACGCGAAATTGGCGAATGCCGCGCAAGGTCTTCTACCACGATGGACCGCTGATCACGCGCAGCCATGTTTCACTGAGCGACGAACTCGCTAAGCGCCCGCCAACCTTCACGCGCCTCTCGCTGCGTGATGGCGAGCGCATCGTCGAGATGATTCGTGAGGTCATGCTGGTCCGCTATCGTGAACTCTACGGCACGACCCTCGCCGACCCGCGCTCTGTGGTCCGGGTCGAACTCGGTGCGGGCAACGGTGGATCCAACGATGACTCAACCCGTGGCATCGAAATCTATCTCTGGAGTCTCTCCTCCCGAGCGCCGCCTGCCCCTACGTGCCTACGTGGCGGGCTTCACACTAAAGAATGGCGTGCCCATCAATTACATTGAAGCGATCGGCCTGTGCGAGTGGATGGAGGTTGGCTTCAACACCTTCTATACCTTCCGCGGCGGCGAAGCCGGATGGATCTATGCGCAGGTCCTCCGCTCACTTTGCGCCTACATGGGAACCACCGTCGTCTCTATCTATCCCTATCAGCTCGGACACGATAATGACGAAGCGATTGAATCGGGCGCTTTCTGGTTCTATCGCAAGCTCGGATTCCGGCCCGGACGCGCCGACCTGCTCGACTTGGTAAAACGCGAAGAAAAGAAGATTGCCGCCAGCGCCGCTGCCGAAGGCGTGAAAAAATATCGGACTCCCGCGCGCACGCTTCGGCGACTTGCCGCCGGACATGTCTTCTACGACCTGCCGGGAACCGAGGTCGGTGCCTGGGATCAATTCTCGACCCGCAACATCGGATTGCGGGTGAACCAGCGCATGGCGCGCGAATTTGGCGGCGACGCCCAACGTATGCAGGTCCAAATGAGAAGCGCGTTAGAGCGGAGTTTGGGCGTCGGCACATCGACATGGAGACCGCTGGAAAAAATAGCGTTTGACAACTTCGCTTTGGCGCTAGGCGATATCCCCGAACTACGCGGTTGGACGAGAAACGACCAAGTGAGGTTAGTGGAAATAATTCGCAGCAAATCGAAGCCGGACGAGATGCACTACCTGCATCACACACAGCATCACGAAAGGCTACGCGAGATTCTTTTGCACCTGGGCTCGCCTAAATAACCTCCTGCTGCACTATCCCCACACTTACGGCAATATTACGAATGTGCGAATTGACGACGGTCGAAAGGCGACCTCGCGGGCCGGTATTGGTCCAATTCGAAAAGCAAATACGACCTTGGTACTTTAGGTTACCGGAGCAGTGCCTACCTGTACTAATACTCCACGCGCACTTCGACGAATTCGCTTACGCATGAAGCACTTCCGATTGGGCATTTCCGCCTGATATCACTTCTTCTTCGCACTCTCTAGTCGAAACTGGAATTGCCCGCCGGTCCTCGCGGCGGCGCCGAAAGAGATGCATCGATGTACAGAACTGCGAAATCACCATCTTCCCTCGTAATGGCGGTTTTCCTTGGCACCTTGCTCGGTGCCTTTCTTTGCGCGAGAGCCGAAGCAGGCGAAGTCAAAATCGCAACCACCAGTCTTCCTCAAGGAACCAGTGGGGTAGCCTACTCGGCGACCATTAGCACGACAGGCGGATCCGTTCCATTCGCCTGGATGGTAGCAAGTGGTTCCCTTCCGCCTGGGCTCAGCCTGACGCCATCTTCAGATACGCGATCCGCGATTATCTCCGGGACGCCCTCGTCGACAGGGACGTATGACTTCAGCATCTCGGTCAAAGGACATGGCGGACACACCTCAACCGCGCCTTACGTGGTGATCATCGAGGCTCCGCAACCCTCGCATGCCGTGCAGTTGCAGTGGAGCGATGGCGGCGAAGACATTGTGGGCTACAACGTGTTTCGCGGCACGATTCATGGAGGGCCCTACACCCAGATCAACGTCTCTCTGGTGGCATCGCCCTACTACAGTGACGTCACGGTTCAGGATGGTGTGACCTATTACTACGTCACGACGTCGGTCGATCCGGAGGGCGGGCAGAGCAGTTACTCGAACGAGGCGGAAGCTCAGGTCCCAGAAAACTAGGTCAAGGGCGTGCCCGTGGCTGAATGAGTGAGAACGCGGCCGGGTAACTAGGCCTGTTTCTCGGGACCCAGAACAACGCCCGAACCGTCGCTCGCGCCATTTTGTCCCATCCTCCCAATTCATTAAGCCCGTCCATTATTTTGAATGACTTAGGCACTTTTTACCGAGAAATGCCCGCCCGCTGCGCCAAGCTGTCCCGTTTCCCCTTTCAATGGTAATCCGTATGTGACTGAAATCAAGCGCCTTACAACAGGAGCATTGGAATCTCGATTGCCCAATAAGGGCAGGCGTGAAGGGCGCGACGTGCGGTCTTTCCGATGAACGCCGGACAAACTTATGAGGAACCCAAACGGTACGAAGATGCCTAACCCAATCAAACCCACTTCGATGGGCGCTACTTGGGGCCAGCGAGCGTTAGCCTGCTATTGCTGCTCGCTTTGGCAATGCCGGCTTTAGCCGCCACCAAGCAGTAGCCTTCCAAGTATTCACCCGACCTGGCTCCGTATGTCGGCACAACCGGCAACGTAACCATCAACGTGCAGTTCAAAGCTATGCCCGCCACCGGCAAGTTCAGAACGTGGCAGGGCAGCGGCGCTTCGTTACGCTGGAAGCTGCCGACGATCAAGGCGGCCACGATGACCGTTCCGGCCAGCATGCTGCCGGTACTGGCATCGGAGTCCGCAGTCGTTTACATGTCGCTCGATCGCCAGATGACGATGACGTCTAATCCGGCGACCGAGGAGTTCGCTACCGCAGTCGAGGCTGATGTCGCGGCGTCGCAGTATGCGCTGGACGGCACCGGCATCGGCGTGGCCGTGATCGACAGCGGCGTCGCGCGATCATAACGATCTGCACGGCGCTAGCGGCGGCAGCCGCGTTGTCTATAGCCAGAGCTTCGTCGCTGGCGATACGACAACCTCCGACAAGTTCGGGCACGGAACGCACGTGGCCGGCCTGATCGGTGGCAGCGGCAAAGGCTCGGGCAACGGCAATGGCTATGCAGCCAATTTTGCTGGCGATGGCGCCCAACGTCAACATCATCAACCTGCGCGTGCTCGACCAGAACGGCGCCGGCACTGACAGCCAGGTGATCGCCGCCATTCAGCAGGCGATCGCACTCAAGAGCACCTACAACATCCGCGTGATCAACATGTCGCTCGGACGCCCGGTGTTCGAGAGCTACACCCTCGATCCGGTTGACCAGGCCGTGGAAGCTGCCTGGAAGGCCGGCATCGTTGTCGTGTGCGCCGCCGGCAATAACGGACGCTTTGCGGCGACGAACGGTTTCGGCACCATTGGCGTTCCGGCCAATGATCCCGCCGTTCTCACCGTCGGCGCGACCATGACCGAACAGACCAACACGCGGGTCGACGACAAGGTCGCCAGCTACAGTTCCAAGGGCCCGACGGCGGTTGATCACATCGTCAAACCCGACCTCGTCGCTCCCGGCAACGCTCAGGTTTCCCTGCGCGTGGCGGGCAGCACGCTCGATTCGACGTATCCGCAATACGAAGTTAGCGCCGACAAGCGGAACTTCCAAGTACTTCGTCCTGAGCGGCACCAGCATGGCAACGCCCGTCGTAAGCGGCGCGGTCGCGCTGTTCTGCAACAGAATCCTTCCATGACCCCCGATCAAGTGAAAGCTCGCTTGATGAAGACAGCATGGAAGGGCATCGGACAATTCACGTACTCGCACGATTTCTGGGGAAACATCTACAACAACGAATACGATCTGTTCACTTACGGCGCTGGTTATCTGGATATCGACGCCGCTCTTGGCAACACGGACCTGGCTTCCGGAGTTGCGCTCTCCATGACCGCAGTCAATAACAACGGCGTTGTCACGGTTCAGAACACGGTGCCCGGTTCCGGGTCGCCGTTCTCCGGCAGCAGCGTCGTTTGGGGAGCCACTTCGGTGGTATGGGGCAACTCCGTGGTTTGGGGTTCAAACGCATTTTCGTCAACATCGGTAGTGTGGGGTTCCACCAGCGTCGTCTGGGGCGCAACCTCCCTATCCGGCTATAGCGTTGTCTGGGGCGCGACTTCGACGGTTCCAAGTTCTGTCGCGGCTCTTAGCGATGGCGATCCGGGGGACAACTAGAACCCGAGGAACCATCATTCGGAGATTACCCATGACAAACACTATGCCAATCAAAGCGAAAGTAATGATCGGAATGGTAGCTGTCGCAAGTTTGGGCTTCCTGATGTTCGGAGTCACAAACTGGCACATGCCAGCCTGGCCCCAGTTGGCGCTTCTCATGGTCGCCGCGGTTCTGACCTCGCGACTCAAAGTGAAGCTGCCCGGTATGACGAGCACGATGTCCGGCAACTTGCCCGTCATTCTTCTGGGAGTCACGCAGCTAGGATTCGCCGGTAGCCTGCTGGTAGCCGTAACCGCAGCTATCGCCCAGTCCTTTGCTTCCAAAACCAAAATGAAACCGGTTCAGTTCCTGTTCAACGTTTGCACCTTGATGAATGCCTGCGCGCTCGCTTATGCCGTGTATCACAGCCAGTTCCTGCTGGCGCACGGTGGAGCGGCGATGACCATGACGGCAGCAGCGGCGGCCTATTTCCTGGCCAACACTGCGCCCGTCGCCGGCATCATCGGACTGACCGAAGCCCACAACCCTGTTGCCATCTGGCACAAGGTTTTCCTGTGGTCGTTCCCGAACTACGTAATCGGTGCGGGATTGACTGCCCTCGCTTCCCTCTTCGGTTCAGTGACTGGAGCGGCAACGCTCGGAACGCTGATGGTTGTGTTGTTCGGAGTCTATAAGTCCTACAAGATGTATGCGGGACAAGCCGAACAGCAGGCGCCGAAGACGATGGCGATGGCCGCCGGCCACTAAACAGATACCCTCTCACCCACGCGCGCAGCCTAACCAGGCTGCGCGCTTTTTTTTGTGGCTGCCACCCGCCGACTCAACGCTGTCACAACCTGTCGATCAGGCTTAATACTCAATTATTTCGCACTCATCAAAGGCGTGGCTCATTACTTCGACTACGACCGCTTACCGTTTTTCCCTCAGATTCGCATCGTCTTTGGCTTCAGTGAGTGCATGAACGATTTAACCATTGCTCTGCGCGGAGCACAGCCCTATTCCTTCATGGCAGGATCAACCTCCCGCCGAGCCCTATAGGCGTATACGATAGCCAGCAGCGGCGGCGCCAGCAGTACGCCCCAAAACGGAATAATGAAACCGAGGACGATGGGAAATAGGATAGATACCCAAATGGGCACGCGGGCGACCCGCCTCATGATATAGGGTTGGAGTAGAAAGCCATCAATGATTACGATCACCGCGTAGAGGATCAGGACAAACAGCGGATGCCGCCAATCCCGCCAGGCGATTGTGGCGCTCAACACGGGCCCGAGCAGGCTGAGGATGGGCCCGAAGTGCGGGATGATCTGCAATACTCCGGCAACGATCGCCCACACCGGAGCCCATGGCACGTGGATAATGCTCAGGCCGATGAACCAGAGGAGGCCGACCGCGAGCGAGTCCTGGAGTTGCGCGATTGCCCAGCGGCGCAGAGCGGAACCGGTGATGCGGAGATGATCTTTGGCGTTCATTGTCGGCCGCAAATCTCTCCTGTCTTGCTCGGCATGCTGATCATCGTTCCTGGCAGTCACTCTGATGCGCCAGCAATACGTGAAGTTCAGAATTTGTTCAGCGAAGCTTGCGGGGATTGCTGGCGTGGCCCCAGCTTGCGAGCAGACGTAGCGTGCGACGTCATTGGCAATGGAGTTGATCTTATCCAGGTCGAGGTTGTGAAGCAGGCCAAGGACGAGTGCCGCGGTGAAGGAATCCCCCGCGCCGACGGTATCAACGACCTCGACGGGGTGCGATGCGCAATCGGACCAACGACCATCGCGATAGAGCAGGCTGCCATGTGCGCCGCGCGTTAGCGCCACTACCGCGCAATCTTTCGACGACGCGCCTGGGTTCCCACCCAACCTGTGCGCTAATCTTTCGATTTGATCTTCGATTGAGCCGGAGAAGTCGAACATTTCAACGAGCACCGGAAGTTCATCGTCATTGAGCTTGAGCACGTTCGCGAGTCGAAGCGATTGCTCGATCGTTTGGCGCGAGTAGTGGCGCTGACGCAGGTTGATATCGAAAACGCGCAGAGCCTGAGACGACGTCGCACCGACGAGCCGCTGAATTGTCGTGCGAGACTTCTGGCCGCGCTGGGCGAGGCTTCCAAAACAGATGGCGTCGGCCGACATTGCCGCGGCTTCTGCTTCCGGCGTTATGGCCAGGTAATCCCACGCGTTATTTTCCTGAATTGTGAAGTGAGCGAGGCCATCACCGCACAGGCTGACCTTCGCTGTTCCCGTCGGCGCGGACTCATCTTCTTGAACGGCGGAGGTGGGCAAACCCAATTCGCGAAAGCGTCTCAGAATTCCGCGCCCCAGATCGTCCTTCCCTACTCTCGTGATGGCGTGGCTGTTAGCGCCAAGCGCGTGCGCGTGGTAGGCGAAGTTGGCGGGCGCTCCACCCATCTGCGGACCGGTGTCGAGCAGGTCCCAGAGAACCTCGCCGATGCCCACGACGGTAAATTTCGTTTTCAACGTAATCTGTCGTCCCCCACTCCGTTATAAGGTATCCGAAAGGACAGATGAAGCAGCATCCGGCGGCAGTCGGCTCGCCGCATTCTAATCTTCGCGCGGCATCGCGCTGGCAAGCGCCAGAATGGCTCCGCCAAACAGTAGCGTGTCCGCGAAGTAGTTGATCCCCTCAATCTTGGCGCCGGTACTTGGGTCAGACAGCGCCGCGATCAGGATCGGCCCATAGATGAATAAGACGAGCAGCAGAATCCATGCACCCAGATAGGTCGCCGCCATCCGCGTCTTCTTTCCCAGCAGGATTGGCAGGCCCGCTGCCACAAGAACGGTGCCCGTCAGATAGCCAATACCTTTCCGCGCAGGGATCCACAATGGCAGCAGTTTTTCGAGCGGCACTCCGGGAACATTCAGCGGTTGCAGAAAATGCTCGATGCCAAAAAAGATAACGGCGATCGCGATGATCACGTGCCCTATCGTGATGAGAATCCTTCCGACCTGTTCACGGCCTTGCTGGCGCAGGGCGTTTCCCGCGAGCAGCCAGCCTCCAGCCGCGAACGAACTTTCTCGGGCTACGAATGTCCACATAAGCCTGCTCGTGGGCTTGGCAAGAGTGGCAGGGATGAACAACATCGTCACAATGAGAAACATCATGACCCCGAAAAGCAGGCCGGACCAACGCACCTGAATTCTTGTGGCAATGCTTAAAGATATGGCCAGCAGCGCACAGCCGAACAAGTACGCCCAAAACAATCGCCCAGGCATGTACTTCGGCACCAGGGGCAAAACTAATTCGACACCCGAGAGATGAAGAGCGCCGAAGACTGCCAGGGGGGTGGCGAAACACAAATTGCTCAGGGCTACGATCTTTTCGAGGCCGCGGGCCTGAGCGATGTCGGTCTTTGCTAGCCCGTAGCCCAACCAGGAAAAGCAGGATGCCGGCGCCGCACATCGAAACCACCGTAATGGAAATCCCAAAGAATGTGGCGAGAAGATTTGTGTGCATGTGGATCCCAGCTCGCGTGGCTATATGGTCAGCTGCCCAGGCAACGCAGTCACGGATTGTATAACGAGATTAAGTAAGAATATTCGCCGACTTTGACACGGACAGGTTAGCCTGAGCCACAGTTTGTTGGGCGTTTGTTGATGTCAAGGCGCCGGACGTTACCCCCTCCGCCTACAATATTTTTGTCGCTCATTCGTCTTCAGCAATAGATGGACGCGGCGCTCAGAAAACAGTGGCCGATGGTTGACCAGGATCAACGCATCTCCGAGGCGGTTTCGCGCGACGAATCACGACTCCGCAGTTTTATTCGGAGGCGCGTGCCCGATCCCGGCGATGCCGAGGACATTCTCCAGGACGTCTTCTACGAACTGGTGGAAGCGTACCGGATGATGAAGCCGGTCGAGCAGGTAACGGCGTGGCTGTATCGCGTGGCGCGCAACCGGATCACGGATATGTTTCGCAGCAAGAGCCGGCAGATGTTGCGCAACGAATCCGCCATGGTCTCAGACGAGGGCGAGGCACTTCTGCTCGATGAATTCCTTCCCTCTTCGGACGCGGGACCCGAAGAGGCTTATGCGAGAGGCGCGCTGGCGGAGGTGCTGGATGATGCGCTCGACGAATTGCCGGAAGAGCAACGCGAGGTATTCGTCGCTCACGAAGTGCTGGGATACAGCTTCAAGGAGCTGTCGGCACGGACCGGCGTTAGTGTGAACACGCTGCTTTCACGAAAGCATTACGCGGTGATGCACCTGCGCAAGAGGCTGCGGGATATCCACGACGAATTTACAAGACGGTAATAGAGACATGGTTCAGAGGAGGCAATTGACATGAGAGGAAACAGACCTTTGCGGATTTTGAAATACGCGATTTTCGGAATCGCTTTCTTCTTCATCTTTACTTTTGTGGTGCAGGCGCTGTGGAACTGGCTGATGCCCGCGCTCTTTGGCTGGCATGTCATCACCTATTGGCAGGCGCTTGGCGTGCTGGCGCTCAGCAAGATTCTGTTTGGCGGGATCCGCGGCGGCGGTCACGGTTCGGACTGGCGCTGGCGCCGGCGAATGATGGAACGATGGGATCAGATGACTCCCGAGGAGCGCGAGAAGTTTCGCCAGTCGGTGCGTGGGCGTTGTGGGTCGTTTGGCTCGGATGAGCACGGTGCTGAGTCGAGAGCTTGATCCACCGTCGTCGATAAGAAGCTCGTCCAAACAACAATTCGCTTCTGTCCGAAGGAGGACGTCATGCTGCATGTAAACATCGAAGACCTGGGAAGCAACGTCGTTCTACACTGCGCCGGCAGGATCGTTCGTGGGCATGAGACGGCGATTCTGTGTGCCGCAGTCCGGCACGCTGGACGGAACATTATTCTCGATCTGGCAGAGGTTGAAACGATCGATGCGGCAGGGGTTGGTGCGCTTCTTTCCTTGCAGGCTGCGGGGATTTATCTGCAACTGTCGAACCCGTCCAAGCCGGTGCGCGAGGTTTTCAGGATTACCGGGCTCGAGTCGGTCTTTGAAATTCTCGCTTCGGGAGAAGCGAAAAGCCAATATGGTGCGGAAGGGGGGATTTGAACCCCCATGCCTTTCGGCGCCACCCCCTCAAGATGGTGTGTCTGCCAGTTCCACCACTTCCGCAATCTAGAAAATCTTATCATGGCGAGGTTTCCGCGGAGGCACATGCTTCGCGCAGGGCCCGCCATCCTCCCGATTCGCGCCCTTGACCGCTTTGGGCGCGGGATGACACACTATTCCTTACGGAAGTAGTTCTACCATTCGGCAGGACTGCCGGAATTCCCGGAACTGAAATTCAGGCGGGATCATAAGCGGCGAAAGCCACGAGGGAGTTTTTTGGCATGATCACTATTCTGATCACGATTATTCACGTCATTGTCTGCTTCTTTCTGATTGCGGTAGTGTTGCTGCAAAGCGGCAAGAGCGGCGACTTGGCCGCTGCGTTCGGCGGACAGGGCAGCCAGACGGCCTTTGGCCCTCGCGGCGCGGCCTCAGCGCTTTCCCGAGCGACGACCTGGTCGGCCATCATCTTCATGTTGACCTCGATTACGCTGTCGATTTACGCCTCGCGGAAAACCGGACCATCATCGGTGTTTTCGGGTGTAAAGCCGGGCCAGACGAAGTCGCTGCCAGCTTCGACGCCGCCGGCGGTGCCGGCAAATCAGACGCCCGGGCAGAAATAGGTTTTCAGTTGTCAGCTTTAAGTTCTCGGTAAAAGCCGTTTTCGTGTTGAATCGTTTTGATTTCACTGACGACTAATTACTGAAACCTGACGACTATTTCAGAAACGGGTTCTCTTCGCGTTCTTCCCCAATCGTCGTAGCTGGCCCGTGGCCCGGAATTACAGTTGTCTCGTCCGGCAGAACCAGCACTCGGTCGTGCAGTGACCGCATGATCTTCTCGAAAGACCCTCCCGGTAGATCCGTGCGTCCGATGCTGCGTTGGAATAGTGTGTCGCCCGCAATCAGCATCTTCTCCGCTGGAAAGTACAAGCACACGCTGCCCTCGGTATGGCCTGGCGTGTGCAGGACGCTTGCCTTCAGCTTGCCAGTTTGCAATGTCTCATCGTGAGAGAGGCCTGCTTCGATCTCGACGGCCCCCGGCGGCTTCATCCCCAGCCAACTGGCCTGCACGTCGAGCATCTTCAGCAGCGCATAGTCATTCTGATTGAGCAGAATGGGCGCACCCGTCTTGGCCCGTAATTTCATGGCCCCGCCTACATGATCAATATGCGCGTGCGTGATGACGATCTGCTTCACCTGCAACTTGTACTCGTCGATGATGGCGACGATGTCGTCGATGTCATCGCCCGGATCAATGACCATGGCTTCGTGCGTGGTTTCGTCGCCAATGATGGAGCAGTTGCACTGGAGTGAGCCGACGGGGAGGATTTTGTGAATCATTCGCTCAATTCTGACACGAACGCGAAATTGGAGTGCGAAGTCGAAAGGCAAAAGTCAAATTGAAGAAGTAAAGGCCTTAGACTTTAGCAGCCTATTGAAGTCCTGTGATTTCACTTCGTCAATCTGACTTTTGCCTTGTGACTTGCCCCTACCCCGCCGCCAGCATCTTCCCCGTCTTGCTCTGATCCGAGCGGAAGCGCAAGAGCGCCGCGATGTTCCCGGCGCGATCCAGTTCCTCGTTGTCCTTCAGGTAGAACAGTTCGATATCGCGACGAATAGCCATCGGAATAATGGCGTCGCACACGTCGTTGAGTTCGCGCGTGGCGTGTCCGCACGCTACGCAGGTCGGCACCAGGTGCGCGTTGAGATGGCCACAATGCGGGCACTCGACGGCATGCGCCGCATAATTTTCGTTCATGAAAAGACTCTGCACCTCGCCCGCCTCCAGCGCCTGCAAGCACGCGCCGCAAGCCAGTCACTCCGCGGCTGTTCGCTTTGGCAAAACCGATGGCCTCGTTCACACGTGTCGAACCGCGTTCGACGATCCACTTGTTGAGCTCGAAATTGGCATGATCGCGAATTTCTTCATTGGAAACGCTGGCCACGTCGGCGGAGAAGCGACCGATGATCCGTTGTTTAATGTAGGGGTGCAGTTCCGGCTCGAACTCCGGCCAATTCACATCGTGGCAGCCGATGATGAGCCGCTCCCAGACTCCTTTTTCAAAATCGGTACGAAGCCGCTCGGCCACGGCTTTGAAATGCTGCAACGCTTCTTCAGCGACGCGACGCTCGGCATGTCCAGCTTCGTAGCCGTTGTATCCATAGCTCGCGGCAGATCGGGAAAGCAGGTGGACGATGGACGAGCCCTCGCGCAGATCGTCGAGGCGCAGGTCGAAGAAGCGTGCGCGCTGGCGGTCGACGACGGCAACGCAGAGTGCCGGTTGCGCTCCCAGCAACGCCGCCAGCGGCTTGAGCTGGAAGCGCGGCTGCAAATAAATTCGAGTTGTCCCCAGGCGCGGAGGAAGCTCGTATTCCTTCCAGATATTCTGCGCCGAGCAGGCAAAGACCGCCCTGCCACGCGACTGCCCCCGCAGGTTGGTGGCAAATTCGAGCACGCGATCGAGATCGGCGTGCACCGATCCATTTTTGTTCTGTGCGGCGGCGCTCTTCAGCGCTTCTTTCACCGCGTCCTTGGCGACAATGGTCTCGCTGCGGTGCGAACGGTCCTGCGGAGGAACTGGCTGAAAGTAAAAAGTGAGAGCGGACGCGCCTTTCGATTCGTCCGCCTGAAAAGCAGCCAACTCACGGATTTCTTCCCGTGTCATCATGCGATTTCTCCTCGATTATTTCGATGCGGAGTTGCGCGATCCGGAAGTGCTGGAACCTGCATTATGGGAACTGCCAACCAGGTCTTTGTCGAATTCCCGGGCCACCGCGGGAGAGTTGCGGACGCAGTCGCGCGCCCGCTGTACCGATTCGCGAACTGCCTCGGGATGGCGCCCGGTGATGGAGGCGGTTTCGGCGAGAGAAAATCCTTCCATGCCGTAAAGAAGAAACGCTTCACGATCGGTGCGGTCGACGCCGTCAAGCGCGACTTGCACGAGCGCTAGCATTTCGACGGAATACCTCGCTTGTTCCGGACTTGAGACTCGGCGGTCGGCGATCACGCTCTCGCCTGTCCAGCCTTCATCGGCCTGATGGAATTGCAGCGCGGCCTCATCCGACGCCTCTACGTTCTGCCTGCGCTGGCTGTCTTCCAAATGAACGGACGATTCAAGTTCGTGGAGCCGCGCTGTCATCTCGTTGATCGCCTCGAGCGCCAGGCGATAGAGCCACGGCTCGAGGGCCATCTTTTCCGGACGGTCCATGTCGCCAAGCGCGCGGGCGATCACCTCATTGACCACCTCTGACGCCATCAGTCCCTCACCGGGTTGCTCTTCTTCCGATTGCCGAAAATAGAGTTCGCGCTCCACGAACCGCTCCAGGCGGGCAAGGTTGGCGTTGACATAAGACCCAATATCATCGGCGGAAATGGTAGGCGCATGGACAGACGCCAGGGTCTTCTCGAAGGGCACGCCCGGCTCCTGGACGTTCTGCGCGCCGCCGCGCCAGCGACGCCAGCGGTGGCTGGAGCGCAGAAGTTCCTTGTGCCGGGTAATCTGCTGGGTCAGATCGTCAAATGCGGCTTTAATGGCCGCAGTCGCGCTGGGAGCTTTTTTGTCCGCCGCCAACTGTCCCGAGGGAAGCCGCAGATTGAGCGCAACTTCCGTTCCCTCGCGCGCGGAATTTTGATCGATTATCGCCTTGAGATGGACGAGTTCAGGCCGGAAGACTTGAAGCCGTTTCTGAAGTTTATCGACCTGGTGAGTAATTTCTTTTTCTATGTCGGGAGTTTTCGGGAGCTTATAACTAACGTGAACGTTCATGTTTCGAGCCTCGAACGCGGAAGAAGATTCCGTGAAGCTGCGATCCTGACAAGTTCATTGTACACCCGGTGGGATGCGGCGGGAAAAACTCGGTCGTGCAGACTACCGGGCCACGAAAGTAGGTAACCTCGCTGTAGCCAGTTGTGCACGTAAGATCCCGAATCCGGACTACATCCCCGCCTCCTCGGGCAAGGTGGGTACGGCCGGGAAATCCTGAGAGTAGCCTTGGAATAACGGAGTCGTCACTTCTGAACGTCGCGTGCCGTCGTGCACTGCAATCATGTGCGGTTTGCCCTTTTCGTATCCTTCCCAGAGCGAGACACCGGCATAGGCTCCATCCTTGCGCAGGATGTAGTAAGTCATGTCGACAAATTGAAGCTTCTTCATGTCGCCGTTGTAGTTGCGGACGATTCGCTTGAGCGCATCCATACCAGCCTCGTGCGGAGACATGCCGTGGCGCATATTCTCGACGATAGTGTGCGCACCGGCGACCTTAATATTCTCTTCCCCGCTGCCGGTCGCGCCTGCTGAGCCCACATCCTGGTCGGTATAGCAGCCCGCGCCGATGATGGGCGAGTCCCCGACTCGACCCGGCATCTTGAAGGCAAGACCGCTGGTCGTGGTGATCCCGGAGATGTCGCCTTTCTCGTTCAACGCGGAGCAGTGAATCGTGCCCGTAGGCGGAAAGATAACCTGGTGAATCGCGGCCATTCGATGATCCGGCTCAATACCGATGACGGCGGCGCGCTCTTCAAGATGGCGGATGCGCTCCCGCCACAACTCGGACTGCGGCTGTGGCGAAGTTGCGGGTCCTTTCCAGTTCGGATCGGCGAGGCCAGGTCCCCACCAGTCCTGGTTCGAGTTGTTCTCTTTCCAAAGCAGCCAGACCTTGCGCGAATGTTCGGTCAGCAGATTCTCGCGTGGAAAGCCCATGGCGACGGCGAAGCGTTCCGCGCCCTCGCCGACGAGCATGACGTGGCCGGTGTGATCCATGACGGCTTTGGCCACCATAGAGACGTTCTTGATATTGCGGACGCCACCGACAGATCCGGCGCGTCTCGTCGGCCCGTGCATACAGCAGGCATCGAGTTCAACCACGCCTTCTTCGTTGGGCAGGCCGCCGAGGCCGACGCTCGTATCCTTGGGATCGTTTTCCGGTCCTTTCACTACGAGGATCGCGGCATCGAGCGTGTCCCCGCCGCCTTTCAGGAAGGCGAAAGCATCATCCAGATAGTTGAGGCCGTTGTGCGCGGAGATGATGATGGGGCGCTTGCCGGGACGCGAAGCTTCGGACTGACTTCCGCTCTGCTTCGGATTCGGTGCGTTGTTGGCTGCATTCAGGCTGGTGGCGAGCGATGTTACGACTGCGGACTCGATAAATCCACGACGGGTGATCGACATTAGGGCTCCGTACCGATGAAACGGAGAAAGCATACCACGCGCGCCAATGTCTCTCCGGTCCAGGTCACACCGCTTTACGGACCACGAACATGGAGGGACGGCTATTTCCCCGCGAAGTCGAGCAGCCGCGCAATTCCCGCGCGGAATACTTCCGGCTCCGTAATCAGGCTGAGTACCAGATAACCGTCGGCCGCGAAATCGTAGAAGTGTCCGGGATGCACACTGACCTGCGCATGGCGCAAGAGGCGTATCGCCAGATCCTCATCGCTTTCTATGGCGGGGACGCGCAGAACTGCGTACCATCCGCCTTCTACCAGCAGGCGCGTGCAGGCTGGATGCGCGATGAGTTGGCGATCTAGTTCGGCGAGGTTGGCGCGCAGACGATCGAGAAGGATTGGTTGAATGGACCTGCGGAGTTCGAGGAACACGGGAGCGGCCAACTGTACGGGCGCATTCATCGAGAGGAATGTATCCGCGATGACCTCAAGGCGTCCGCTCGCATGGTCGACGGCTTCCTGCGGCCCGCTGGTCACGACCCAGGCGAGTTTCATCTGCGGCAGAGCGGAGATTTTGGAGATGCCGCTGAGCGTGAACGTGAGCGCGTCGGTGTTGGCGCCGAAACTGGGACGCGCTTCGCCGTCATGCGCATAGTCGAGGAAGACCTCATCGACGATAAGAGCGGTACCGTAATCGCGGCAGAAGTTATTGAGTGCCGCGGCTTCCACTTCGGAAACGTAAGAGCCTGTGGGGTTGTTGGGGTGGACGAGGATCACAGCCCGCGACCTTGGCGAAGCCGCCTTGTAGAGCGAATCGAAGTCGATTTGCCAGCCATGATCGTAGAGGAGCGGATAGGGCACGAGTTTGACGTCGGAGAGATCGGCTAGGAACTCGAAGAGCGGATAGCTTGGCTTCGGAACGAGGATCTCATCGCCGGGATTGCAGAGCAGGCGAAAAACGTAAGAGTAGGCTTCGCTGGTGCTGGTGGTGAGAACGACTCTTTCCGGATCGAGATCGAACACACGATGGGCTTCACGATAGTAGTGGCAAACAGCGTTGCGAGCCGAAAGCAGTCCGCGCGGTTGTGGATCGTAGTGCAGCGCATCGGGATTGACGAGTGCGCCGAGCACCGATTCGGCATCTGGGCAAATGCCCGCTTCCGTGGGATTCGAGATGGCGAGATCGAAAATCTCCTGACCCGAGGCGCGAACGTCTTTCAGCACGCGGCTCAGCGCGTTCGGAGCCAGATGCCAGTTTGTGCGGTTGGAGAACATGCGAAGCAGGCCAGTTTACGCTACTTGCGGATATAGGCGGCGAGGTTGGCGGGGGGCGCGTTCGGAAGGGGTTACGCAGGCTGGGACTGCGAGGGTATGAACGAAATGCCTTATAACGACAAGCCTCTTCTTGCCTTTCCTTTTCAACACTACTTATTTGTTGGACGAGGGGGGCGGCGTGATGCCCAAGCGGCGTTCTTTCTCTTCCAACAGTCTGTTAATCTCTCTCACCAATTCCAACATCTTGTCGGGATTCTTCTCGACAGCCGCTTGCGCGCACAGTTCCATCCATCGTTCTTTCTGCGGACCTTGCATGAGAAAGGGCCTCTTTGAGATCTCCCGAATGGTAGCAGATAACCGACTAGCAAGTCGGTCTAGCGCAAGGCCCTTCGCGCCTGGATTACCTTCTGTCGCCAAAACCACACGCTTGCCATAACGCTGTTTTCGACAACAACGTGTTCCGCTCGCAATGTAGGAAGTGCGACCGAGATGTCCTCAATCGATAGGGTGTGTGAGCAGCCGAGCAAGTGCCGCTTCAACCAAAGGTGACAACGCGCTCTCAGTATCGCGAACGCAAACGTTGTTCTTTTCCTGCATATCCATTATTCCGTCGTGAAGCCCAAAACACACGCTTGGCTGATCCGGACGTAGCCCGTGGAGACGTGAGCGGGAAACAACAAGCGCAAATAAGGATTGTCCTGCTCGCAGCTTCCGGTCGTAGCCTGCTTGGCGAAGCTGCGAGATAAACTGCAGGACTTGATCCTTCCATGTACCCGTTTCGAGCACCATATCGAAGAATCGTTCGATCTCGTCCCAGCTCCGATTGAACGCACCTTCGGTCGAATCGTCGGTCTCATATAGATTCATTGTGTATGCCAGCTTAGCTCACGCCTCGGGTTGTGAGTGTGAAACGCTCCCGATAGCACTCGTTGACTCTCCAAAACCAAGCAAAACCAGACGACAACCTATGGCATCGCCTTCTTAACTACGATCGTCCTGTGCATTTCGCTTTGTGGATCGCGGATCAGCCTTCAGTCCAAGCCATTTCAAAGCGGAAGGAATATCTTTGAATACGGCCAATTGCGAAGGCGTCTTCGATAGCTCAATGTGGGTTGTAATCATTCGTTGCATCCCAAACACCGACGGGCTATGCGCAACGTATGCCCGCCGTGAACTGGGCGCGAAGGCCGAACGGCCAACCGCCATGGCGATCTGGTCGCTGGTGGCTTCCACCGAAACTATCGGCGTTCCATCCACCAGTTGATTGAACTCGGGACGGAAGTCGGGATCGTTGCGCAATTGATCGTCATGGGTCCGCATCTCATGGATAGTCACGTTACCCCATGCCGTGGTGATAACAAGGCGGAGTTCCTTGTAGATGACATAGGAGCAAGGCATGCGCACCTCCTACAAACATCCTTGTACGACGCCTAACGCTGGCCCACCCTGTAAGGAAAAGTCATCTGAAGGTTATATCCGCCGGCGGGGATACGCAGTGACTGACATCACGGAAAGCGCGATAGCCTGATTAACTTGAAGTAGGCGAACAAAAGCGCAGGCCTATCCGCCGGCGAACCCACCCCTCTCAGACAAGATTATGGTAGTCACGGAGCTAAAGCCTGTCCACCATCATCAAATTCCGGCAGGAGGATGACGAAAGATGTATCACGTACGCCAAGAGAACCTGCCTTTCGTCGGTAGTTCGCATGAGTTCGTTGGAGCCGAGCATGGTGACACGAATGTCTCGGTGTTCTTATACGACGGGAAGCCCGGATCGGGCCCCGGGCCGCACCGCCATCCTTACGATGAGATCCAGTTCATTCGTGAAGGCCGGGGAGTCTGGACAGTAAGCGGCAAGACCTTCGAGGGCAGGGCCGGAGACATCTTCGTCATCAAGGCCGGCGAGATCCACAGCTTTAAGGTGGTTGGTGATTCACCGCTGGTACAACTCGATGTTCACCTCAGTCCTCGCTTCATTCAGGAAAACCTCTAGAGCGGCGCGTTGCAAGCTTGCTGGACCATGCAGCCGACTCGCAAGGAACGGAACCGCCAGGCAGGGGTGTCAGAGAAGAGGCCGCCCGGCTGGGGGCGGCCTCCAATCAACCTCAAATGAACTACCAGGTCACCAAGAAGCCATGGATCGCATAGTTGCTGTCAAAGTACGATCCGGTGATGGTTCCGGCTGCGTTGTTGGTGAGTGGCATGGTTCCCTGGCCGCTGCCAGTCCCGGCGTCCGCTACGCCGAAGCGCTTAACGCCGCCGCCCCAGGCGCGACGGAATCCGCGATTCTCGCCATACGTGTTGACGTAGTTGCCGACGATGACCCCGTGCACATTGATGCCTTCCGGCTCTGTGCCCTGCCCGCTGTGCCGGCCGGCGCCCCGAACGTCAAACACCCGGAAGCTGCCGTCCTTATTTCGCAGGTAGCCATGCATGACGCCGTATGAGTCTACGAACGCTGCTGTGACCTGCATATCGTCGTTGATGCTCCACGAGTACGTACCCTGACCCGCGGCCACCCCTGCGCCCGGAGCGTCAAATGTGGTTACCGTTCCGTCAAGCAGGCGCAGAAAGCCGTGCGCAACATTATTTGCATCAACGTAGTATCCCGTGATCGAGCCATTCTGGCTCAGACATGAGGCCCACCCGATAAACGTCCCTTGGCCGGCGCCCGTGCCGGCACCGGGGGCATCAAATTTGGTGAGTCCGCCAGTCGGGGGTAGCAGGAAGACATGCGAAAGGTTGTTGTTGTCCACATACGCTCCCGCAATGGCTCCCTTATTGTTGATATTCCCCGGGTTTGTGCCTTGGCCGGCGCCCGTCCCCGCTCCCGGAATACGAAACTCCGTAAGGATGCCGTCCGGAGTGCGAATGAAGCCGTGCATGACGTTCATGATGTCGACATAGAGGCCCGCGATGGTCCCCGTGTCATTCATCGCCGTCGCATAAGTGCCCTGTCCGCCTAATACTCCCATTGGGGTCGGCAGGAACCCGGCCACACTTTGGGTGCCCGCATCCGGTGCGTCGAACAACGTGATCGTGCCATCCGGAGCGCGCACGAAGCTGTGATAGACAAAAAGCGGATCGGAATAAAAACCCGCAATTGCCCCCTGTGAGTTGATCGCGAGAGATTGCGCACCCTGATAGGGTGACCAGCCTCCCGGAGACGGTGCGGGATCGAAGGTGGTGATCTTGTATTTATCGGCCGCCATTGCCTGCGGCCACGCGACCAGAACGAAGCAAGCGAGAAGAACCAACATCAGAAAACTGATGCGTTTCATATAACCCTCCATGGGTTTTTCTTGGACTTGCCAGGGCCCGCTTGACTTTGCAAAGTAGCTGCTCGCCTGAGGGGTGATGCATCCCGTTTGAGGGCAACTGCTCTTCGGGAGGCGAGGAGAAAAGAGAATGCGCCGGTGAAGGCGCTACGCTGGAGATTCGATTACGAGTCGTTGATTATCAGGAATGGGATTATTTGTCAGTGATCAATGTCACTGGCGCGGTGTGAGAAGTAAAGCGAGGAGAGGAGCCGTCAGACGAAGGCTCTCCTTGTTCACCAAATAGTGCATATTGGTAACGTCGCCGGCGTAGTTCCCTTCCAGCACGTCGCCGGCGGTGGTCGGTACTCGTCGGGGATGCGCGACGAATGCATCACGCAACTCTTCCCCAGACAAACCACGACGTTCCCCAACGCGAGAGCTGAGGTCCTATTCAATTCCCAACTCCTTCGCCAGCACCCTCCACTTGCTATCGACCAGAGCATGTGTCCTGGCATCCATCGTGATCTCATCCGGCCAAGGCCGCGCAAAGCCCTCAGAAGACCACTTTCTCGTAGCATCAATCCCCATCTTGGAGCCGAAGTCCGGCAGGCGCGCGGCGTGGTCGAGGGAATCTACCGGTCCTAGCGTGAACTGGATGTCGCGTTCGGGATCGATGTTATTCAGCGCCTTCAGCGTCACGTCGCCAATATCCTGCACATCCACGTCTTCATCCACCACCATGATGCACTTAGTGAACATGGCCTGGCCGAGCGACCAGATCGCGTTCATTACCTTCCGGGCTTGTCCCGGATAGGACTTGCGGATGGAGACGATCATCAGGTTATGGAAGACACCTTCGATCGGGAGATTGATGTCGACTAACTCGGGGATGGTGAGCCGCATGAGCGGGAGGAAGATGCGCTCGACGGCTTTGCCCATCCAGGCATCTTCTTGCGGGGGCTTGCCGACGATGGTCGTCGCATAGATCGGGTCTTTCCGGTGGGTGACGCAGGTGACGTGGAAGACCGGGTATTCGTCTTCGAGTGAGTAGAAGCCGGTGTGGTCGCCGAAGGGGCCTTCGGTGCGGAGCTCGTCCAGATTGACGTAGCCTTCGAGGATGATCTCGGCATGGGCCGGGACTTCGAGGTCGACGGTTTCACACTTCACCAGTTCGACGGGTTTCTGGCGGAGGAAGCCGGCGATGATGAACTCTTCTACGTCGGGCGGGGCGGGGACGATGGCGGAGAACGTGAGCGCGGGCTCGGTGCCGATGGCTACGGCCACTTCCATGCGACCGCTGGGGCGATCGCCTTCGGCTAGTTTGGCGCCGCCTGAAGAGCGGGCCATGATGTCGACGGCGGCGGAATCTCGCTGGCGAGCTTCGCTCGCCTGGACAGCCGAGGGCGGCTGTTCCGACGTGGATCGGGCTCCTTTTCGCAAGTGATCGCGGTAGTGCTCGGCAGCTACTTTCTGGCGCTGCCAGTGCATGCCCGTGCTGCGCTCGTCGTATACCTGCATGCGGTACATGCCTACGTTGCGCTTGCCGGTTTTTGGATCGCGCGTGATTACGCAGGGCAGCGTGATGAAGCGTCCGCCGTCTTTCGGCCAGCATTGCAGGATGGGGAAATCGAGGAGCGAGAAATTGTCGCGCTTGATCACTTCTTTGCAGGGGCCGGTCGCGACGGTCTTGGGAAAGAACTTTCCCATCTCGGCGAGCATGGGAAGCATTTTCACTTTGTCGAGAAATCCCTGTGGAGATTTGACCTCCATGAAGGCCCGAATGCGGTCGGCGATCTCGTCGAGGGAGTCGACTTCGAGGGCCCGGCGCATGCGGCTGGCTGAGCCGAACTGGTTGATGAGAAGTTTCTGGCCGGGATAGCCTTTGAGATTTTCGAAGAGGAGAGCGTGGCCGCCGGGTTGCGGGGCTTTGCCCCGCTGGACAGCCGAGGTCGGCTGTCCCCACGCGGGCGATTTTGATACGCGGTCGGTGATTTCCGTGATTTCCAGAATCGGGTCAGCTTCGGTGCGGATTCTTTTCAGTTCTCCGGCGCGCTCTAAGGCAGTGATCCAGTCGCGCAGATCGTCGTAGGCCAAATGTCCTCCCTGAATGACAGACGATTATATGACGCGCCCTTCGACCTTCAGCCATGGGGTACTCAGGCGAGCACAGGACGAAACCGTCCTCTTCCACATTTTCCGCTCTGCGCATAGGATATGGGATTAAATTGACAACCAACGCGGTTGCAGCTCGACGCTGTTTTAGCCGGAGGGACCATGATTCGCTTGAAAGTGAACGGAACAGATAGAACATTCGACGGCGATCCTGACATGCCACTGCTCTGGTACCTGCGCGACGTGGCCGGACTGACAGGGACCAAATTTGGCTGCGGCATGTCGCTGTGCGGCGCTTGCACCGTGCACCAGAATGGCGAGGCTATCCGCTCTTGCTCGACTTCGATGAAGGAAGTAGCGGGCACCGAGATCACGACCATCGAAGGCATCGAACCGATGCATCCGGTGCAGAAGGCATGGATGGAGGTTCGCGTTCCGCAGTGCGGATATTGCCAAACGGGGCAGATCATGCAGGCGATCGCCATGCTCAAGGACAATAAGAATCCGAGCGACGACGACATCGACATGGCGATGTCGGGAAATCTTTGCCGGTGTGGAACCTACCAACGGATTCGAGCGGCTATTCATCAGGCTGCGAAGGAGCTGGCATGAAACTCATCGAGAATGTCAGTCGACGAGGATTCTTGCAGGGCGCAATTGCCTCCGGCGTGTTCGTCCTGAGCGCGACATTCGTACCCGAAAAGTTATGGGCCGCGGAGGGCGAAGCTGCTGCCGCTGCTTTCGATCCCACGGTGTGGATGTCGATCGCATCGGATGGAACAGTCACGATCGTCGCGCACCGGTCGGAGATGGGATGCGGTAGCCGCACGGCTCTGCCGCTGGTAGTGGCAGATGAGCTGGATGCTGACTGGGCGCGCGTGAAGATCGAGCAGGCGATTGGCGATCCGAAATATGGCGAGCAGGATACGGATGGATCGCATTCCGTGCGCAGCAACTTTGAGCTGATGCGCCAGGTGGGCGCGACCGGGCGGGCCATGCTGATTACGGCTGCGGCCGCACAGTGGAATGTTCCGGCGAAAGAGTGCTCAACCGAGCCACACTTTGTTTTGCATCGCGCCAGCGGAAGAAAATCAGGGTACGGCGAACTGGCGGCCGCGGCGGCCAAGCTGCCGGTTCCAAAGAAAGAAGATTTGAAGTTTAAATCGCGGTCGGAGTGGCGCTACATCGGCAAGGAATCGAACGCGCTCTTCGATCTGCCACAGATCGTCACCGGCAAAGCCGTCTTCGGCATGGACGCCGCGATGCCAGGAATGGTCTACGCCTCGGTCGAGCATCCACCGGTTTTGGGACAGAAGATCAAATCGCTCGACGACGCTGCTACGCTGAAAGTCGCGGGGGTGCAAAAGACTATCGTTATCGACACTGTCACTCCCCCGCACCTGTTTAAGCCCCTGGGTGGAGTCGCGGTCATTGGCGAGAACACATGGGCAACGTTTAAAGGCCGCAGCGCGCTGAAGATCGAGTGGGACAGCAGTCCACACTCGGTGTACAACTCGGCAACCTATCGCAAGACCCTGGAGGAGACATCGCGGCAACCGGGCAAAGTCGTGCGTAACGTCGGCGACGTGGACGCTGCCTTTGCCAAAGGCGGAACGAAAATCGTTGAGGCCGAGTATTACACGCCCCACCTGGCGCATGCTTCGATGGAACCACCGGTCGCGGTCGCGGAATATCGCGACGGAAAAGTGCTGGCGTGGGCGCCGACGCAGAATCCGCAGGCGGTGCAGGAGACGATCGCCGGCGTGCTCGGGATCAAGAAAGAAGACGTGACCTGCCACGTGACTTTGCTCGGCGGCGGATTCGGGCGCAAATCAAAACCGGACCAGGTTGCTGAAGCAGCGGTTCTTTCGAAACAACTCGGCAAGCCGGTCAAGGTAACGTGGTCGCGTGAAGACGACATTCGCTTTGACTACTTCCACTCCGTCGCCGCGATGTACATGAAGGCCGCGGTTGGCGCCGATGGCAAGCCCACAGCATGGTTGCAGCGGACGGTCTATCCGCCCATCGGATCAACCTTCGACGCGAGCGCCACATACGCTGACGACGAGATGGGTCTGGGATGGAACAATCTGCCCTTCGACATTCCCAATCACCGTGCGGAAAACGGGCCGGCGGATTATCACGTGCGGATTGGCTGGCTGCGCAGCGTCGCGAATATCTATCACGCCTTTGCGATTCACTCCTTTGCCGACGAACTGGCGCACCATGCGAATAAGGATTCGGTGGAATACCTTCTGGGGTTGATTGGCCCCGGGAGAATTGTGCAGCTCGATCTGAAGGGAGATGAGGCGGAAGACGCCAAAGGCTATCCGCTGGATACGGCGCGCCTGCGGCGTGTGATTGAGATCGCAGCACGCAATTCCGGCTGGGGGAAGCGTCCGACAGGCAAGGGACGCGGCCTTGGAATTGCCGCGCACCGCAGCTTCATGACCTATGTCGCGACCGTGGTTGAGGTCGAGGTCGATCACAACGGGCAGGTGCACATTCCGAACGTGTGGACGGCGGTCGATGCCGGAACGATTGTGAGTCCGGACAATATTCGGAATCAGTTTGAAGGCGCTGCGGTATTTGGAACGAGCCTCGCGCTGTTCAGCGAGATCACGGCGACCAATGGCGCGATCGATCAGAGCAATTTCAACAGCTATCAGATCACGCGGATGAATCGGGCTCCGCGGCATGTCGCGGTTGAGATCGTAAAGAGCGACGCCCCGCCGGCGGGCGTAGGCGAACCGGGCGTTCCACCGTTTGCGCCGGCGCTGTACAACGCGGTGTTCGCCGCGACCGGGAAACGTCTCCGCGAGCTGCCACTGGCAAAGACTAAGCTCGTTTAGATGTCCGCACAGATTGGCTGTTTGGGAGGGTATCGATTGCTTTTCAGGATTGCGTGCATTTTTCTGTTGTGCGGTTCCGCAGTCGCGCAGGAAATTACTGTGGCGGCCGCATCCGATATGAGCACCGTCCTGCCCGAGGTCGTCGCGGCCTACTCAAAAAAAACGGGGCACGCAGTGAAGCTGTCCTTCGGCTCCTCGGGCAATTTGACGAATCAGATTCGTAACGGCGCGCCCTTCGACGTCTTCTTTTCCGCCGATGAGGAATTCCCGCGGCAGTTGATCGACGAAGGATTGGCTCAGGGAGCGACGCTGTATCGCTATGCGGTCGGGCGACTCGTGCTATGGATACCGAATGAATCTCCGCTCGATCTGTCGAAGCTTGGCATGACTGCGTTGCTCGACCCTTCCGTCAAGAAAATTGCCATCGCAAATCCGACGACCGCGCCGTACGGGCGTGCGGCAGCAGGCGCATTACGGCACTTCGGAATTTACGACCAGGTGTCGAGCAAGCTTGTGGTTGGCGAGAACATTTCGCAGGCGGCTCAGTTCGTGGAATCCGGCAATGCGCAAGCGGGACTGATTGCACTCTCTCATGCCTTGGCGCCGGCGATGAAGAACAAGGGCCGGTATTGGGCAGTTCCACTGGACGCATATCCAATCCTCAATCAGGCGGCGGTGGTAATTTCAAAATCGAAAGAGCAGAGCGCGGCTCGCGACTTTCTCGAATATATGCGCAGCGCGGAGGCTGCTTCCCTGCTCGCTAATTATGGTTTCAGACTGCCCGAAAACCACCCGGCCGGGACGCGACCCAAATGAACTGGGAGGCCTTCTGGCTCACCATACGCCTGGCCACAATCGTCGCTCTTCTGCTGCTGGCGATTGGAATTCCGATCGCGTATTGGCTGACCTACTCGCGATGGCGCTGGAAATTTCTGGTTGAGGCCGCCGTCGCCCTGCCAATCATCTTGCCGCCCACCGTGCTCGGCTTTTACGTGCTGATCGCGCTGGGCTCGCGCAGTCCGGTTGGCCGCTGGTGGGAGTCGCTTACCGGGCATACCCTGGCATTCACCTTCGAGGGCCTGGTGATTGGTTCGCTGCTCTATAGCCTGCCCTTCGCAGTGCAGCCCTTTGCGGCATCGTTCGGCTCGGTCGATCCTAAACTGCTGCACGCCTCCGCGACTCTAGGGCATTCTCCTCTGCAAACATTTCGCCGCGTAGTCATCCCTCTGTCGAAAGCCGGATTCGTTACGGGATTTACTTTGAGCTTCGCCCACACCCTGGGAGAATTTGGCGTGGTGCTGATGGTGGGAGGGAATATTCCCGGGGTGACGCGAACCATCTCGATCGATATCTATGACCGCGTGCAGGAGGCGCAATATTCCAGCGCAAACTCCACAGCGCTGATGCTGCTGGTGATTTCTTTCGTGCTCTTGTCGATCGTGTATGGAGTAAACCGGCGAGCCTGGGCGGTGGGCCAGTGGAGGTGAAGGCCACGAGCGGCGCGCCGGTGATGGCAAATCCGATCTCTTCCGAACTTGAGGTGCGCATTCGCAAGCGCTATCCGAGTCCCGCGGGGAGCTTTCTTCTGAACGTACACTTGCGGGCGCTGGCGGGTTTCACTATTCTCTTTGGCGCATCGGGCGCCGGCAAGACGACTTTGCTCGATTGCGTTGCGGGCCTCATCGATCCTGACGACGGTCGCATCACCCTGGGCGGCGAAACGGTCTACGACTCGGAGACCAAGCAAAAAACGGCAAGCTGGAAGCGGCGGATTGGATATGTCTTGCAGGATCTGGCGCTCTTTCCGCATTTGAACGTCGAAGAAAACGTGGAGTATGGACTGCACCAACTGGGCGCGGCGGAGAGGCACGCGCGCAGCCGGGAGATGCTGAGTGCTTTTCGCATCGAACATCTGCGGGAGCGCCGGCCGGCACAAATCTCAGGAGGCGAGCGGCAACGCGTCGCTCTGGCGAGAACCCTGGTGACCGAACCGCGCGCGCTTTTGCTCGATGAGCCGCTGGTGGCGCTGGATCGTCCGACACGATCGCTGATTATTTCCGACCTGCGGCGCTGGAATCAGAATTACCGCATTCCGATTCTCTTTGTGACACATAGTCTTGAAGAAGTGTTTGCGCTGGGAGCGGAAGTGATCGTGCTCGACGCGGGGAAGATCGCGGCGCAGGGGCTGCCGAAGGATGTGATGCTCTCACCGCGAATGGAGACGGTGGCGCAGCTGACGGGTTTTGAAAATGTTTATGACGCCACCGTGACGGGCGTGCATGCGGATCGTGGAACGATGACCTGCCGCGTCGGCCGCGGAAAGTTGGAGATCGAGACGCCACTGGTGCAGGCGGAGGCTGGTACGCATTTGAGGATCGGAATTCGCGCAGGCGACATTATGCTGGCGACGCAGATGCCGCACGGGCTGAGCGCACGAAATATATTGCCGGGGACGATTCAAAGGGTGACAGAGATGGCAGGCATGATTTCGGCGGTTGTGGAGTGCGACGGGGTAAAGTTTGAAACGCATCTTACTTTGGCGGCGCGCGAGGCACTGGGGCTTGTAGCAAAAAAGGAAGTTTGGGTCGTAATCAAGACGCACTCGTGCCATCTGCTGCTGGAGTAGAGTTTCGGGAGAGCGGTACCACTTACTTTTCTTCGGGAATCTAAGGTCGGCGTCCTGCTCCGAACTTTGGCCTACCGCAATGACAGCGATCCACTGGCCATCCGCTTTCTTTTGGAAAACAATTTTTCCGCCGAGGCGCTGGGCGATCTCCTCAGCCGACATGTCCCGGTGATAGCCGAAGAATCTCTCCTTAATTCTTTGCCACGCAGTCCAGCCTTCGAGGAGCGGGTGGGGCGGTTGATACTTCGTGGAGAAAACCAAGGCTACGTTGAACTGGTCGTGGGCCGCGGCAGCGAGAGCGATCTGCGCAGGCGTGAAGTCCTCGAGCCGAAGAACGGGAAATGGACGCGCTACATAACCGAGCCAGGGACGCGTGAGTTCGTCGGAGCGCGGGCCACGCGGTTAGAACTCGTGCGTTCGGGGCGTGGAACGCCAGAAAGCGCTCGGCTTCCGCGTGCAGGACAATGTAGTCGCGATAGGCGAGATTATCTTCGAGGGAAAAACCATACGGAGGATTCACGAACAGGCCCATGACAAACGCGATGGCGACGGCGCCAACGATCACATACCAGTAACGCACGCGGCGCCAGAGCGTGGAGACCCATGCCAGAATTACCAGAGGCAGTACGGGCAAAAGATAACGCGCGAGCACCGCACCACCGACCGCCGACATGAATAGAAGATAGGCCAGAAGCACCGAGGCGAAGGCAGCCTGCTGCCAGATTGCGATACGCGGACGCGGGCGTCCGTTTTCAACTTGAGGCGGGCGTGAGCAATGCCAAGGCGCCGGTCAGCGTCAATAAATAAAGACCGAGGTAGCCGCAAACTTGCCAGAGTCGCAAGCCAAAAGCGAGTGGAATACGCAGCGGGCTCAGTGTTTCGGAGACGTTATACCGGAAATATCCCGGACTGCCGAAGACGTAGCCTGTTTTCGAATAGTGATAGGCAAACCAGGCGGCAATAGCGAGGACCGGCAAGAGCAGGTGGATAGCACGGGTGCGGCGATTTTCCGGCGGAGCGAATTCGGCCCAGCGTGTGCCAATCCAAGTCGCGATCAACTGCCAGGCAAACAGCGCCAACGGCGCGACGATCGCGGTCTCTTTCGCTATAGTTGCCAGCGAAAACCACACGACCTGCTTCCATGGGCGATCTTCAATAAAAGCAAGCAGCGCCCAGAAGGTTAAGCCCGCCGCGGGGAGATCGACCTGCGCGAGAGAACTTTGCGTGAAGAAGACCGGGTAAAGCGCCGCCAGCACAGTCGTCGCCCATGCGACACGCGTGTTGGACACGGCACGCGCCAGCCGAAATAGTCCGAGAAGGGAGAAGGCCGACACCATCAGCATGGCGGTGCGAGTGACGAGCGTGGAATAACCGGCGACATGCCATGCCAAGGCGAGCCACGCCATCACCAGCGGCGGATGCAAACTCGAAGGGGTGGAAACCGGCACGAGCGCCCCAGTCAAGTACAGGTCGCGCGCGGCCGGGACGTAGTATCCAGCCTCGTCCCAGAAATAGGGCAGGCGCAGCAGCGGCGCAGTGCAGAAGCATCAATACTGCGAAAAATAGAGCGAACAGAAGAAACTGTTGCGGCGCACCAATCGGCACGGGGCCAGATGCAGTTTGGGGATTGGAAGACCGCGGGTTTTGGGTCGCTGCCTTCCGCCACGCCGCCATCAATGAACGGGTCCGCCGGGAGCTCGCGGATCAAGTTTGATCTCGCCGAAAGCGGCTTCGTAGTTGACGACATTCTGTTGCAGGAGGGACATAAGGGCCTTGGCCTGCTGCGGACTCAGATAAATTCCCTGAAAATTGTGCAGCTCGACTTGCGTTTCTGAACTCTGCTGCATGGTCCCGAAGACGAGGAAAAAATCCCAGACGTTGACGCGAATCTGGACGCTGTTGGAGTAAGACTCGCGATACTCGGCTGTTTGGACAAACTTTACATTGGGCTGATTCTGCGTATTCATATCGGGCAAGTTTACCGCGTGCGCCGCAATCAGAGCAAAAAGCCCGCCAATTTTCTCGAACCTCCCAACGAGCCCGACCCGCAAGGCATCCGGCGCACTAGGTTACCGTTGCCCCTCCTGCACTTACTTTCTCTGCTCGAGTTTTACCGGCACGATAATGGGCTGACCGTCGCGGATGACTTTTACTTCCACGATGTCGCCGACCTTACTATTGCGGAGCGCGTCCGTGAAATCATAGAGATTCTTGATTGGCTTGCTGCCGAACTGGACCAGAATGTCTCCCGCTTTCAGGCCCGCTTTCGCTGCTGGAGATGAGGGCTTTACATCGGAGAAGCGCACACCGTTCTCCACCTGGCCAAAGTCTGGAATCGACCCGAAGTAAGGGCCATAGCCGCTGCCGGATCCTCCGGGCGCCTTTTCTTCCGCGACCGTAATAAATGTCGGACGATCGTCGGCATTGGCGAGTTCCTCCGCCGTGGCGCCGACGACATCGACGAGACGAGCGGCGGAGTCAGGGTTGATCTTGTCCCAGGTGTCGGAAGGCTTGTGATAGTCGGAGTGCAGGCCGGAGAAAAAGAAGAGGACGGGAATTTTCTTGCTGACGAACGAGGTGTGATCGCTGGAGGAGTAACCGCCGGGAGAGTACTCGATTTTGAATCCGGAATTCGCCGCGGCCTGTTCGACATCAGCTTTCAGCGTGGAACCGGTCCCGACGCCCCCGATATAGACTTTCTGATCTTTAATACGGCCGATCATGTCCATGTTGAGCATGGCAACGGCCTTGTCGAGCGGGCGGGTGGGATTCTTGACCCACTCGGCGGAGCCCAGCAGACCGAGTTCTTCGCCCGCGAAAGACATGAACAGAATGCCGCGGCGGAGTTGGCCTTTCTGCGGCGCAAACATGCGCGCCAGTTCGAGAACTCCGGCGGTGCCCGAACCATTGTCGTCAGCGCCGGGATGGATTTGTCCAATCTGGGAGGGCGCGAGCGAATCGAAATTCCCGCGCCCGAGGTGATCGTAATGGGCGCCGACGATTACGTATTCGTCGGTTTTGCCGGGAAGATAGGCCAGAACATTGTCGACGGTGGCGCGCGTGGTTTTGATACTGACTGTGAGCGATGCGCTTTGATTGGCGCCGAGTTCAAACGATGCCGGCTTTGAAGATGCGTTGATCTGATTTTGCAGTTCGGCTAACGACTTCCCAGCTGACTTCAGCCACTCATCGGCGACTGCATTCTTAACCTGGGCGAAAATGATGCCGACATCTTCGGGGCCGCTTACGCTTCCGAAGCGGGTGAGCAGGTCCTCTTCGCCGTCGCCCAGTTTCCCATTCACCAGGACCAGCGCTTTTGCCCCATGGTTGCGCGCGTTGATCGCCTTGGTGATCAACTGCGCGTGGCGCGTCATTCCCTGTTTGCCGGCCTTCTCGGCGAAAGACGGCGGCTCGTAGCGAAGGGCGATGACGATTTTGTCTTTAACATCGATGCCCGCGTAATCGTCGTAGTGAAACTCGTCCGCAGTAACGCCGTAGCCGGCGAAGACGAGTGGGCCATGCGCGGAGCCCGATGAAGAGAAGCTGAACGGAACAAAGTCTTGCTTGGACTTCAATTCTCGCTTCTGGCCGCCGGTTGTGACTACGAATTCGTTTTTTCCTTTAAGCTGCGCTCCCGTGATGACCGTAAACGGCTGAAGGTAGCCGTTGGTACCGGCGGGTTCGAGGCCCAGGCTCTTGTATCGCTTTTCGAGCAAATGCCGGGCGCGCGTAATTCCCTTGGTCCCGGCGCCCCGGCCTTCCATTTGAGGCGTCGTCAGTTCTTTGATGTCGTCGAGATAGCGGTGCGGGTCGGCGGTCTGAACGGGCGGCGTTGTGGTTGCAACCGCAACGGAAACCATCAGGATGCAGGAGAATATCGCCAGTCTTCGGGCGAGTTGAGCGTTGGGCAAAGAAATACGCAGACCTTGGTGAGCAATTCGCATGATGCCGCAAATCGTATGTGGCTTGAGAGGCAGTGTCAATCACCAGATCGATTCGCGAATTACAAGCTACGCTGAAAAGCAGAATCGAACCCAAACAAAAACCCGCTCCATCTCTCAGCGATGAGACGAAGCGGGTCTGGTTTTATCGTTCGGTACGGCAACAAAGCAGAGTCGCCGGCGCAACGGTCCTATTTAATTACTTCCTTCCACCTCCACGAGCTGGTGGAGGAGAATACCGCTGCTGCAACTGCTGGCGCTGCTCCGTATGCCTTTGCATCATCTGCTGGGTCTGCTGTTGATGCTGTTGCTCGATTTGCTGCTTTCTGGCTTCGTCGGCATTCTGCTTGGCCAGCTTCGCGTGCTCCTTGTCCTGTTCCTGTTGCAGCTTTTGCCGTTCTTTATTCTGCTTGGCGATCAGCTTGTCCTGTTCCTTCTGGTACTTCTGATCCTGCTTGGGGTTGCCGGTGTTGGGAGTAGCCCGCTCGATGGGAGGAAGATCGCTGGGATGGTTGGCATGAGCATTACCCGCCATTCCGCCCGTTGCGCCCCGACTCGGATGAGATTTGTATTCGCCACCAGCCTCACGAGCGGCCATAGCTCCGCTCTTGAAGTCTCCTGGACGAGCAGTCGCGGCAATCGCGGGCTTACCGTGATTAGCGGAAGCTCGCAGTTCGGGATTTCCGCGGGCTGCATTGATGTGTTGCATTTGCGCAGCCACCGGTCCTATGTGCCGCTGGCGAGCAGCCGCTTCTTCCTGCGGAGTGGGACGCGCGTTGATTCCGCCCTCGCCGCCGTTGTAGCTGACGTGATTGACGACATTGCGGTTTACGTTCTCGACATAGACGTTATGGATGTTTTCGACATTCACGTTCATGACGGCGCGATTGTAGAAAAAGTGCCCGCCTTCCCATCGGCCACCGATGAAGCCCACGCCGAAATAACCAAATCCGTAGTCGATCCCGCCATAGAAGCCGACCTCCGGCCCCCAGTAGCCGTCATAAAAAACATAGGCGCCATCGGCCCATGCCCAGTAAGGCGGAGTCCAGAAGAAACCGTCTTCCGGCGCGAGCACCCAGGTGCCAGGAATCCAGTAATAGTCATCGAAATCGGCGTCCCAGCCCCAATAGCCCGGGGTCCAGAGGTAACCGTCGCCGGGGCAAATGGGCTGTTCGTAGACCGGCAGAGGAGGCGGAGCGAAACCAACGGAAATGCCGATGGCGGCGAAGGATGGAGTGGAAATTGCCGCGGTGATGGCGAATAAGGCGAATGCGAACAACACAACATGAGGGGAGAGAATCTTGCGCATGGTTCCTCTTGCCGCTTTTCCTACGCTGGCCCGGTACTGATCTCTCGCGCTACGGGCTGCGTGAATTCACGGCAGAACTATACAAAGACGCTAAACAGCCGGTTAAGGTTGGATATCCTACTGGGTAAAGTTCGATACCTTTTTCTTTTCAGGCCCGGAAAAAATATTTTACGCCTTCTCAATGAGTTACACAGACCTCCTCTCGAGTGGAGGATTGACAGGCTTCGACCGAAGGACTACTGTAGCTCCACTTGGCGAATAAAAGGCGAATATCGAAAGGCTATGCTGCTAAAGACTCGGGATCTGAGAGCGCAAATCGAAGAAAAACTACCTTCGGCTTTTACCGTATACCAGCGGCAGGAGCGAGGCATCATTGCGACGGGGGTGGCGAAGATTGACGCAGCCGTGCAGGGAGTTCCGCTGCATGCTTTAACGGAAATTTGCGGCAGCAATCTGGCTTCTTCGGGCAAAACCTCGGTGTTAACTTCACTGCTGGCGCAGGCATCGCGCGAACATTTTTGCGCTCTGGTGGATGCTGGGGATTCGTTTGATCCGATCTCGGGAGGTGCAGCTGGAATTTATTGGCCGCGGCTGCTGTGGGTCAGGTGCGGGACAAGCCGGATGAAACTACCGCCGCTTGAACAGGCCTTCAAAGTTACCGACATTCTGTTGCAAAGTGGCGGCTTCGGCCTGATTGCCGTAAATCTGTGCGGGATCCCGGAACAGGTAGTGCGCCGAGTTCCGCTCAGTTCGTGGTTTCGATTTAGCCGCGTGATCGAAAAATTTCCCGCCGCTTTGGTTTTTGTCACGGAGGAACCGCATGCCACGAGTTGCGCAGGATTGGTGTTGCGCCTGGCGAGTGAACCGGCTGTATTTTCCGGCAATTTGATGACACAAATGAAACTGAATGTTGAGGTCGTGCGCACCCAGGATAAGAAACCAGTTTGCTCGGAAAAATGCTCTGAACGTGGAGAAATATTCCTGAAAGGGACCAGTATTTCTCTTTCGGCAAATTCTCTTTCGTTACGGCGAGCCTGATTAGAACCGCGTTGTTCGCCACCCGTGGAATGCTCACAGGTATGACTCGTGTTTGCGTGCTTTTATATTCCGGATTTTGTGGTGCAGGCGGTCTTGTTGCCCGAAACATCGGGAACACGGGCTGCACTGCGGGTATCGCCTCTTGCGATTCTGGATGGGCCCGCAAGTTTACCGCGCGTCTTCGCCACAAATGCGGCCGCCCGGCGCGCGGGCATTCAGAGCGGTATGACCAAGCTACAAGTGGAGACCTATGGCGGCGTGCTGCTGCGCAAGCGCTCTGTGGCGGAGGAGGAATCGGCGCAAACCAGGCTGGTGGATTTTGCCGAGACATTTTCGCCACGGGTGGAATCAACTTGTCCAGGGGCGGCGATTCTAGATCTGGCGGGGACGGAAAAGCTGCTGGGGCCATGGCGAACTGCCACGCGCAACATGATCGCGCAGGCGGCTGAGATTGGATTCGATCTTCACCTTGCGCTGGCGGCCAATCCTGACACGGCGTTTCTGGCGGCGCGCGGCTTTTCCGCAAACAGTGTTTCGCCCGTCTTTATTACTGCAGGAGAAGAAGCTCGGCGACTGGCTTCGTTGCCGGTGAATGTGCTGCCGATTTCGCCGGAAATGCTGGCGATCCTGGATGGGTGGGGGATTCGGACATTGCAATCGCTGGCCGCATTGCCAAGGGTTGCCATTGTCGAGCGACTGGGCCAGGAAGGTTTGTATCTGCAAAAACTGGCGCGGGGCGAGGTCGAGCGGCCACTGCTGACGATCGATCAGAAAGCGGAATTTATTGCGAGTTTTGAGTTTGACGATCCAGTGGAAACGCTGGAGTCAATCTTTTTTATTTTGAATCGGCTTCTTCAGGAGCTTTGCCTGAAACTGCTCAACTCGGCGATGTCGGTGCAGGAACTGCGGCTCACGGTCAATCTGGAAGTGCATCAACTTCAGCGCGACGGAAAAGAAGGAGAACAGTACCGTCATGAATGGAAGCTGCCGGTTCCTACACGGGATCAAAATCTGCTTTTGGGCCTGGTGCGGCTGCAACTGGAGAAGACAACGTTTTCGGCCCCAGTGCGCAGGTTGAACCTGGAGGTTGTTCCGGTCAAGCCGAGAGTTGCTCAGGAGAATTTTTTTGCGCCGCCGTCGCCCGAGGCGGAGAAGCTCGAGATCACGCTGGAGCGGTTACGCGGAGTGGTCGGGAGCACTGACGACGGTGGAATCGCATGCGTCGGCACGCCGTATCTGGTGGATACACATAAGCCCGGCAGCTTTACGGTGCAGCATTTTTCGAGCATCGATAGAAGCGGGGACGAGGCCGCGAATTTGACTTTGGCTCCTACTCCTGCGATTGCGCTGCGAATTTTCCGGCCCGCGCTGGAGACGTCGGTCGAACTTGACGGCACGAAGCCGCATTTTGTCCGCCTATGGAGCCGGCATCGCCGTGTGCTGGCCGCTTCGGGGCCGTGGTCGAGTTCCGGCGATTGGTGGAATGCCTCGGTCTGGTGGCGGGAAGAATGGGACGTGGCGCTGAAAACCCCAGCCGGGCTGGGCTTCTATCGCATTTATCGGGACCGGATTCGGGAACGTTGGTTCGTGGAAGGGGTATTCGATTAGTACGGCACAGATAGAACATCGAAATCAAAATTTAGCGACACAGGAAACGGAAGATTTGAATCCTCAGGATCTTTTGCGTCCTCCGTGTCCTCTGCGGTTTTCATTCTCATTTCATTCCCATGCCCTACATCGAACTCCACACACGCTCCGCTTTCAGTTTTCTGGAAGGCGCTTCCCTGCCCGAGTCGCTCATAGCGGCGGGTGCGGAACGTGGGATGGGGGCCATGGCGCTGCTCGACCGCCACGGAGTTTATGGCGCGCCGCGCTTTCACATGGCGGCGGAGACGCGCAAGATCAAAGCGCACATCGGAGCGGAAGTTTGCATGGCTGAGGGCGGATACTACCCGCTGCTGGCTGCGACTCGTACCGGCTATCAGAATCTTTGCCGCCTGATCACCACGACAAAACTTCGCACGCCCAAAATTCGTGGGTCGAAGAAAACTGTCGCGACCGCGTGGCTCGCCGAGCTGCCAAATTATTCCGAAGGATTGATCTGCCTGACGGGAGACGAACATGGGCCACTGGCGCTGGCTTTGGCCAAAGATGGAATAGAGGGCGGACGGCAAGTACTTGGACGTCTTAGTTCAATTTTTGGCCGCGAAAATGTTTATGTCGAATTGCAGAGGCATAGTGATCGCTTTCAGGAGGCTCGTAACCATGCAGCCATCGAACTTGCGCGCGAACTTCATCTGCCCCTGCTGGCCACAAACGGTGTGTGCTATGCCACGCCGGCAGAGCGCGAGATCGCCGATGTCTTTACCTGCCTCAAGAACAAGCGGCGACTCGATACCGCCGGCCGGCTGCTGACGCAAAATTCCGAGCGCCACGTTCGCGGCGGGGAGGAGATGTGCCGGCTCTTTGCCGATCTTCCGGAAGCCATCGCCAATACCACGGAATTGTCTTCACGCCTGGAATTCACGCTTAAGAATCTGGGATATGAGTTTCCGCGCTATCCCGTGCCTGAGGGCGAGACGATGGATTCTTTCCTGCACAAACGTACTTGGGAGGGGGCGCGCTGCCGTTATCGTCCCGTGAGCGCGCGCGTGCGCACCCAACTCGAAAAAGAACTGGCGCTGATCGAAAAGCTCAAACTCTCCGGATATTTTCTTATCGTGTGGGATCTGGTTTGCTTCTGCGAGCGCAACGGAATTCTCGTGCAGGGCCGCGGATCGGCCGCCAATAGCGCGGTTTGCTATTCGCTCGGCATCACGGCAATCGATCCCATCGGCATGGATCTGCTGTTCGAGCGTTTTTTGTCGGAGGAGCGGGGCGAGTGGCCGGACATCGATCTCGATCTTCCGAGCGGCGATGAACGCGAGAGAGTTATTCAGTATGTCTACGAGCGCTACGGACGGCGCGGCGCCGCAATGACCGCGAATGTCTGCACGTATCGCGGACGCTCGGCAGCGCGCGAGATGGGCAAAGTACTCGGCTTCGATGAAGACACACTCGCGCGCTTGTCAGCGATTGTGGGCACGTGGGAGTGGCGCGATCCGAATGACACGATGGAGCGGCAATTCACGAATACCGGACTGGATCTCAGCCATCCGCAGATCGCCGTCTATCTGGATTTATGCCAGCGTGTGCAGGATTTGCCGCGCCATCTCAGCCAGCACTCGGGAGGCATGGTCATCTGCCAGGGGCAACTCGACTCCGTCGTGCCACTCGAACCTGCCACTATGCCGGGGCGAGTGGTGGTGCAGTGGGACAAAGACGACTGCGCCGATCTCGGGCTCATCAAAGTCGATCTGCTCGGGCTGGGAATGATGGCGGTGCTCAAAGATTCGATCGGCCTGATTCAGGATCACTACGGCGAAGAGGTCGATCTGGCGCACCTTCCGCAGGACTGTCCGGACGTTTATGACACGATTCGCAAAGCCGACACGATTGGCATGTTCCAGATCGAAAGTTGCGCACAGATGGCGTCGCTGCCGCGAAATAATCCGACAAAGTTTTATGACCTGGTGACGCAGGTCGCGCTGATTCGCCCCGGCCCGATCACCGGCGAAATGACGAGTCCATATTTGAAGCGGCGGCAAGGAAAAGAACCGGTCACGTATCCGCATGAATCGCTCATTCCTGTGCTGAAGCGCACGCTGGGCGTGCCGTTATTTCAGGAGCAACTGCTCAAGCTGGCAATGATCTGCGCGAACTTCAGCGGCGGAGAGGCGGAAGAATTGCGGCGGGCGCTGGGCAGCAAACGATCCAGGCAACGCATGCGCGAGATCGACGCCAAGCTTCGGGCGGGCATGACGGCCAACGGAATTCCGCCGCAAACGCAGGATCAGCTTGCCAAATTCATCAGTTCGTTCGCGCTCTACGGATTTCCTGAATCCCATGCAGCAAGTTTTGCGCTGATTGCATACGCCAGCGCATTTTTGAAGGTTCGATATCTTGCGGCCTTCACTGCCGCGCTGTTGAATAACTGGCCGATGGGTTTTTATCATCCGGCCACGGTTGTGAAAGACGCGCAGCGACACGGCTTGCGCGTCAAGCCGGTGGATGTGACCTGCTCCGAGTGGAAGTGCATGCTGGAAGCAGAGGACCGCGAACCCGGCAGTCCTGTCAATCACACGCTTCGCATTGGGCTTCGTTATGTGCGCGGATTGCAGCAGGCATCGGCTGAGGCCCTGGTACTACAACGATCGCGCGCGCCGTTTACCTCGGTCGAAGATCTGGCACACCGCGTGCCTCAACTCAGCCGCGACAATCTGGCCATACTGGCGAGCATCGGTGCGCTGAACAATCTCTCGGCAGATGCAAAGTTAAATCGCCGTGATGCTCTGTGGCAGGTAGAAAAGGCGGTGCGGCGAACCGGTCCTCTGCTGGAGGGAATCGCCGAGTTAGACGCGGCATCTCCGTTGCGCCGGATGAATGTCGAAGAAAGGTTAGTCGCTGATTATCACGGCACAGGATTGACTACAGGCCATCATCCGATGGCATATCGCCGCGAAGTTCTGCGCGCCCGCGGCGTCAGGTCCGCGCTCGAATTGCGTGGCCTTTCACATGGCCAGCAGGCGACAACTGCCGGCTGCGTCATTACGCGCCAGCGGCCAGGAACGGCGAAAGGCATCATTTTTATGACGCTGGAAGATGAAACGGGAACTTCACGCGTGATCATCAGTCCCGATTTTTACGATCAGAATCGCATGGTGGTGCTCAAAGAGCGATTCGTGATCGTCTCGGGAATCGTTCAGAATCAGGACAACATTGTGCATCTCAAAGCGCGCAGCATTCAACCGCTTTCAATTAGCGCGGCGACTACACCGTCGCACGACTTTCACTAGTGATGCGGCAATCAAGAAGAGTTGGTGCGAAAGGGGGGACTCGAACCCCCATGGTTTTACCCGCCAGATCCTAAGTCTGGTGCGTCTGCCAATTCCGCCACTTTCGCACATTCCAAATCAATCACTTAACCTTCATCATTCAGCACTGCTTGCTCGCCGTAGCGAGAATTGCAGCGGGAGTAGCGCTGCGATGTCGTCACCGGCATGCCGACTGCCACTGTATTGTAAATGCGTCTGCTCCCGCTGCGCCAAGGTCTGTGAGGGTGATATGTGGTGTGGAATGCCGCACAGCGTCCCATGGCATTCCAATTCTGTCCCGTCGCTTACTGAAGACACTTGTCATAAAATTGAGGTTTCACCGGACAACGATAATGGCGCTCTTGCTGGCGTTTCTTTTTGGCTGCGTAGACGGCCTACGGTCCATGACACCCCCGGCATTGGTGTGCTGGGCCGCGTATCTTGGTTGGTTACATTTCGCCGGAACGAGGCTCGCATTCCTCAGCCATCGGTCGACGTTGATTGTCTTCACCGTGCTGGCAGTGGTGGAACTGATTGCAGATAAGCTGCCGAATACGCCAGCACGAACGGCCACTCTCGGGCTCACCGCACGGATTGTTTTTGGAGGGGCTTGTGGTTTGGCGCTTGCCACCAGTGCAGATGTCAGCCTCGTTTTTTCGGTGCTGCTTGCCTCGATAGGTGCAATCGTCGGAGCGTTTGCAGGATATCACTGCCGTCGTTTAGTGGTCCTCAAAGCCCATGTGCCGGACCTTGCCGTGGCCGTTGTCGAAGACTTGATTGCGATTGCGGGCGGACTGCTCATGCTCTATTACGTCGCACATTAGAACCGTCGCAGGGTCAATGCGCGAAATCGCCTCGGTTACATCCGTCGGCCCGAGTTTCGCGCGTTAATGTCCGTTTTAGGCCGATTGCGTTCGCGGGGCGAGCGCGATGAGTGCAACGCCGACAATAACGAGTGCTGGTACGTCACCCAGCAGATGTCCGTGTTCGCTCGCATTGTGGAAGGCCTGCACCGCCATGATGGCTGCATGAACGAGGCTGGACCACGCCGTGAAGGCAATCAGACTGCGATTTGCCGAGGGGTTACGGGATGCGAGCAGGAGGAAAATGCCGAGTGTGGCATAGACGCCGAGGATCATCTGCTCGTATTCCGGCTGATTAGGCTGCCATCGCCAGCCGCTCGGCCATAGAAACATCATCAGCGGGTAGACACCCAGCAAAAAAATCAACCCCACCAAGACCAGCACGACCTTCAACGCGCCTTCTCGATTCATCGTCTCCCCCCTATGCGATATGCCAGATTGGGGTGCATCTTATATTTCGGGTCGCTGCAAGTCAACGCGAGCCAGGAGTCGTCTGCAATTTGTGCGCGTAACATCCTCCGAGTATCCTCACCCAGATCGGAGCTTGGATGGCGCACGCTTTACAGCCTCGGCACCATTTATAATAGAAAGATTCTTTAGAGCTTTTTTGGCCCACCGTGAGGCCCCGCAACGGGCGGCGCGGTTGGGCTATCCCCAGGGGAAGATGTCCACAGATAGCATTATTGTTCGCGGGGCACGGGTTCATAACCTCAAGAACATCGACTTTGAAGTTCCCAACAACGCCCTCACGGTTGTCACCGGTGTCTCTGGTTCCGGCAAATCGTCGCTTGCCTTTGACACGATCTATGCTGAGGGCCAGCGGCGGTATGTGGAGTCGCTGTCCGCGTATGCGCGGCAGTTTCTGGAACGGATTGAAAAGCCCGATGTCGATCTGATCGAGGGCATTGCGCCCGCCGTTGCCATCAAACAGAAAAATTCCACCCGGAATCCGCGGTCGACCGTCGCGACTGCTACCGAGATTTATGACTATCTCCGGCTGCTTTTTGCGCGCATTGGCCGAACGTATTGTGCGATCTGCGGTGCCGAAGTCAAAAAAGACACAGTCGACGAAGTGGCGGAGCGCATTCTGTCAATCGGGGAAGGCACGCGTCTGAATGTGCTTTTCCCGCTGGGCTCGGAACAGGCCGTGGCTACGGTTGAGGAGAAGAACTCAACTGGGAAAAGCAAGGCTCGCGGAAAGAAGTCTGCGGCCGAGCGCGGCGAGGTGACGTCGGGGAAAAAGCTACGGGCGGGACGCACGCAGGACGGCCGGCAGGATGCCGCCGCTACCCTCTCGGAAGCTCTCAAGACTCGGCTCTTTGAGCTGCGTAAACGCGGATTCAACCGGCTATTTCAGAACGGACAGATCTTCGAATTCTCCTCTCCGGAATCGCTGCTTGATATTAACTTCGCCGAGCCCGTGTTTGCGCTGGTTGACCGGCTCGCTGTTTCGGCAGGCGAGCGTTCGCGCATCGTGGATGCGGTCGAAATCGCATATCGCGAGTCAAGCGAGGTTATCTTCGAGACCGCGCCGCGCGACGGCGAAACTCGCCAGCGCCTTCGTTTTTCCCAGCGCTTCGAATGCAAGAACGACGGCACTCGTTACGAAGAGCCAGAGCCGAGACTGTTCTCTTTCAACAATCCTTATGGCGCGTGTCCACGCTGCCAGGGATTCGGCAACACGATTGACTTCGATCTCGATCTCGTCATTCCGGATAAGGGCAAGACGCTGAATGAGGGAGCGATTGAGCCGTGGACAAAGCCGAAGTACCGGCCGCTGTTCACGGAGTTAAAACGCTTCGCAAAACAAGCCGCAATCCCGCTGGATGTGCCGTGGTATGAACTTGATGCCGAGCAGCAGCGTCAGATCACGGAAGGCGAAGGCAGATTCCTGGGAGTGCGCGGGTTCTTCCAGCATCTGGAACGCAAAAAGTACAAGCTGCACGTCCGCGTCTTTCTCAGCCGGTACCGCGGGTACTCGCTTTGCTCGACTTGCGGCGGAACGCGACTTCGCACCGAGGCGCGGCAGGTCAAGATCGAGGGCAAGAACATCTGCCAGGTATGCAGCATGACGGTGGAGGAGGCTGCTCGTTTCTTCGATCAGATTGAGCTGACTCCAGCGCACGCGGCGATTGCCGACAGACTGCTCATAGAACTGCAAGAGCGGCTGCGTTTTCTGAATGATGTCGGACTGGAATATCTGACGCTCGATCGGCTCGCATCCACGCTCTCTGGCGGCGAGGCACAACGGATTCAGCTGGCCACTTCGCTGGGCTCGCGGCTGGTCGGCACGCTCTATGTGCTCGACGAGCCCTCCATTGGATTGCACAGTCGTGACACCTTTCGGCTTATCAAGATCCTGCACGGACTACGCGACCTCGGAAACACCATTCTGGTGGTCGAGCATGACCCCGATATCATGCGTGCTGCCGATCGTATCCTCGACCTGGGGCCAGGCGCGGGAGAAAGCGGCGGCAAAGTGATCGGGGCTGGGACCTACGCCGAAATCAAGAACATGCCGCAGTCATTGACTGGGCGTTACTTGGCGAATGAACTGCATATCCAGATTCCCCCTAAGCGCCGCATGCCGGGAAAGCACAAGATTCGTGTCACTGGGGCGCGGGCTCACAATTTAAAGCGAATCGACCTGGAGATTCCGCTCGATATGCTGGTCGCCATTACGGGCGTCTCTGGATCAGGCAAATCGTCTCTCTTGCACGACGTGCTTTATCAGGGGCTCGCTGCGGCCAAGCGGCAATCGAATGGCGGGACGCCGTCCGCACCGTCTGTGGGATGAAATCGAGGGCGAAGATTACCTTGACGAGGTTGTGCTCGTCGACCAATCGCCCATCGGACGAACACCACGTTCGAATCCAGTGACTTATATCAAGGCTTTTGACATTATCCGTGAGCTCTTTGCATCTTTGCCCGAGGCCAAAAAGCGCGGATTTTCGGCGGGGCATTTTTCGTTCAATGTGCCGGGTGGCCGCTGCGAAAATTGCCAGGGCGACGGCATCGTCACGGTTGAGATGCAGTTCCTCGCTGACGTCGAGCTTATTTGCGATGAATGCAAAGGCACGCGCTACAAACCGCAGGTGCTCGAGGTCCGGTACAGAGGCAAAAATATTCACGAGGTGCTCAACCTGACCATCCGCGAAGGGCTGAAGTTTTTTGCGGAGGTTCCTCGGCTCACCGAAAAACTGCGTGTGCTCGATGAGGTTGGGTTGGGGTACCTGCGCTTTGGACAGTCGGCCACCACTCTCTCAGGAGGCGAGGCTCAGCGGATGAAACTGGCCGCGCACTTGCAGGGCGGTGGACGAGCCTCAAGCAGTTTGGGCGAAGGAGGCGATTCGCCCCGGCGAAAGCGCCGCGTGCTGTACATTTTCGACGAGCCGACGACCGGTTTGCACTTCGACGATGTAAGCAAGCTGCTGTTTGCCTTCCGCCGCCTGATCGATGCGGGAGGGTCGATTATCGTTATCGAGCACAATCTCGAGGTGATCAAGACGGCTGACTGGGTGATCGATCTGGGTCCGGAAGGCGGCGAGCGCGGCGGCTGGGTGGTGGGCGCGGGGACGCCCGAGGCTATTGCCGAGCTTGAAAATTCCTACACGGGCCAATACCTGAAGCAGGTGTTGAACGGCAACGGGCATCGCAATGGCACCGGCGGTTGACGCTCTGCTGGAATCTGACGCGGACGAGGCTTCCGTAACCTCGCCCTCCGCGTCTTACTAATCGTGGATTTAAACTAGTCTCTGACCGTCACGGCCCGCGCCTCCACATGTTCCGGCTCTCGAACTCGTTTCGGCTAACCTGCTTCACGATTCCGCTTGGAGTTTTCCTCGCGACTTTTCTCTCAATCGGAGCGGTTGGACAGAGCATTGAGAGTCACACTACCGTTCGACACCATCGTGAAGCAGTCGACGAGCAGCCTGCCGAAATTGCCCAGGCGGAGGAGGCAATTCAGAAAGGTGACTTTCCGGGCGCGGAGGCACTGCTTAGAAAGGCGGTCGCGCGGGATCCTGACAGTAAAGAAAAGTGGGCATTCCAGGCATGGTTCGATTTGGGATTCGTGCTGAATCGCCTCGGCCGCCCCGATGAATCGATCGCCGCTTATCGCAAATCCGTTGCCGCGAAGCCCGATGTATTCGAATCGAACCTGAATCTGGGCTTGATGCTGGAGCGCACGCGCGATCCCGAAGCGGAAAAATATTTGCGTGCCGCTACAACACTGATTCCGACGGCCCACGTGGAAGAGGGTCAGGCTCGAGCATGGATTTCGCTCGGCCGAGCGATCGAAAACCACGATCCGGCGCAGGCCTTGCTCGCTTATGGCGAAGCGGCGAAACTGACTCCCACCGACCCGGAGCCGCACCTCTCGGCGGGTCTGCTTGATGAAAGGCAAAAAGATTTCTCGGCTGCTGAAGGCGAATACAAGAAGGTGCTTGAGATCGATGCACATTCGACTGACGCCGCGATTGGACTGACAAATATTTATATGAAGTCCGGGAGATTGGCGGAGGCCGAGCCTCTGTTGCGGCGGTTAACCAGCGACCGGCCTGACGATGGCGGCCTTCATCTTCAACTAGGAAGAGTGCTGGCCGCCGAAAAGAAGAACGATGACGCCATCGCCGAATTTGAGGCAGCGCTAAAACTCTCGCCGAAGGATCTCGAAGCCCAGCGCGACCTTGCCGACCTGTATGCCAGCGCGGGAAAAAACGACCTCGCCGAGTCCGCTTACCGGCCGCTGGTCTCGGCCCACCAGAATGATCCGGAACTGCGTCGTGCGCTCGGGCGGGCCTTGCTGCTGCAAAAAAAGTTTCCAGAGGCGCAGCAGGAGTTGCTGGCGGCGCTTCGCCTTAAACGCGACTCACCGGACGTCTATGTCGACCTGGCATTTGCCGCCAGTGAGAACAAGAACTATGACCTGACGGTGCGGGCGCTCAATGGCCGCGCCAGCCTGAATGCCGATATGCCCCCAATCTGCTTTTTCCTGCGCGCTTCTGCATACGATCATTTAGGCGACTGGAAACAGGCTTCGAGCGACTATCATTCATTTCTCGACGCGGCCAATGGGAAGTATCCTGATCAGGAGTGGCAGGCGCGGCATCGGCTGGTTACGATTGAGCACAAGAAACCCTGACAGACCGATTGACGCGGCAGATATCGGACGGTAGGAATGAGAATCATGCGACGGCTTTTCTTTTCTTTCATTCTTCTTGCTCTCGCCATACCGTGCCTGGCGCGAGACGAAAGCGTCGCGGACCTGAAGGCTCGTCTCGAAAGCGCGCATCCAGAAGACCGGCCTGAAATTTGCGCGCGTATCGCGCAGCTTCAAGTGCGCGCCGCCGACAAACTGTACACCGAGGGCCACATGGAGGAAGCGCGCACCGCGCTGGAGGACGTCGCTGTTTACTTTGAGAAGGCCCGCGACGCCGCGGTTGACAGCAAATCGCATCTCAAGAATGTGGAGATCGATGCCAGGAAAGCTTCTGAGAAGCTACGCGACATCAAGCGCACGCTGGCCTTCGAAGATCAAGGTCCGGTTGAAAAGGCGGTCCAGCGTATCGAGGCCGTTCGTACGGCGCTGCTGCAAGAGATGTTTTCCAATAAGAAGAAGGGACAAAAATGACGGGGTGGCGGCCTGCGATCGGTCTGCTGTTTTTACTCGTGTTGCCGCTCTGTGCGCAGAAGAAAAACGATCCGCTCAATCCGCTGGAGATTGATCAACTCCGCGATGCCATGCTCGATCCCGACATTCGCTTAAAGCTTTACGTGAAGTTTACGCGGGATCGAATGGCAAAACTGGAGGAAATGCGCGGCAATCCCAAGACCACTGAGCGCGGTCTTCAGACCCACGACATGTTGCAGGACTTCCTCACCTTGTACGAGGAGTTAAACGACAACATCGACATGTACGCGGGGCGGAAGAATGACATTCGCAAGCCACTGAAGCTGGTCATTGAAGCGGACACGGAATTTCAGGCGAAGCTGCGCGCGCTCAAAAACTCGGCCGCTACCAATGCCACCGAGGCCAGGCAGTTTGAGTTCCTTCTCACCGACGCCCTCGACACGGTCGACTCCAGTGCAGATGACCATCGCAAAACGCTTACCGAGGTCGAGGAGTACATGAAACACAAGAAAAAAAACTAGGGGATCTCCGCATGCAACTCTGGTTCGCGCGCGGAAGCGAGGTCACGATCCGCGAGCAACTCGTCACGCAAGTCATTCTGGCGATTCTCAGCGACGAGCTCTCGCCCGGAAAGCGCCTCCCGAGCACACGCGAGTTGGCCCGCCGATTCCGGCTCCACCCGAACACCGTCAGCGCCGGATACCGCCAACTGGAAAAAGAGCTCTGGGTGGAATTCCGGCATGGGAGTGGAGTGTACGTCCGCGACCGCAAACCGGAAGCGGTTCCTGCCACCGAGCTGGCGCTTGACCAATTGATTTCGAAACTCTTTTCCACTGCTCGCGAGCTTCGAGTGCCTCTCGAAACGGTCCGATCACGGCTACGCCATTGGCTGGAACTGCAACCGCCGGATCATTTCCTGCTAATCGAACCAAACGAAGAGCTTCGGCAGATTCTGACCGAGGAGATTAGGCGAACGGTCGCCTTTCCTGTTCAGAGCTGCGGACTCGACGGCTTGCCAGAACTCTTCGCAGGTGCGGTTCTCGTGGTTCTGCCCAATCGCGCGGCAGCAGTGCGCCAAGCAGCCCCCGAGGGCGCGGACGTTGTCACGCTGCAGGTGCGTTCCGTTCCCGAGTCGCTTGCCAGCTGGCTACCGGCGCCGTCCGGCCTGCTGATTGGGATCGCTTCCAGCTGGCCCGGCTTTCTGAAGAACGCACGCACCATGCTGCAAGCCTCCGGCTTTCATCCTGACGCGCTGCTCCTTCGCGACTCGCGCACTGCGAATTGGGAACGCGGCCTTCGGCAGACAGCAGCCGTGGTCTGCGATGTTGTGACTGCCTCTAGATTGCCCGCAGGTTGCCGGGCGATTCCCTTCCCGCTGCTATCCGAATCTTCCCTCGCGGAGCTTCGTCGCTACGTGGAGTTCATCAAAGACCCGCTCGCGACGTAACACTTCCGAAACTGTCACAACCGAAACTCACCAATCTCTGCCTTCGCTCAGTCTGCCTCTGAAGGAGGGTATGCATTATGACCCGCTATCAGAAGCAGCAATAGATGAGCATCCACACGGCACTCTCCATCACCCTGGTGTTTGCGTTATGTCTTCAGCCGCTGGCACTGGTCAGTGACGCAGCACCCAAAACCATTCTTGTGAAACGCGGACGTGTGGTGGAGCTTTCCCTCGTCTCTCCAATCGACTCAAGCCGCGCGGAATAGGCGAGGAGGTAGCCCTGCGGGTGGTACGGCCGCTAATGACAGAGGGAGTTATGGCGTTGCCGGCCGATTCCCTGGTTCACGGTCGATTTACGAGCGTCACGCGAGCGGGATATAACTGCAAGTCTGGAGTTGTACGGTGGAAACTCGACCGCCTGTCGATAGCTGGTGGCAAAAAGGTGATGCTCCAGTTCATTCCCGGATATCTGGCCAAACCCAATGGAACGCTGGTGGATCAAGTCGAACTCGATACGGCGGGAAAAAAGTTCAGAGAGCGGCCGGAACGACAGGGAAAGTCGTCGTGATTACACCTCTCGTTCTCCTGACGCTCCCGTGGATCGTGCTTATGGCAATTGCAGTGTCAGGCGAGGGCAAGTGCGATGGGGCCGCCGGCAAGGAGGAAATTGTGCCGGCCGGAACTCCTTTCTACGTAGCGATTTCCGCGAACGTAAAGCAGGTTGTTCGCTGATTCGGTTCGCTGTGACACTTGGGAGAGTGTCACAGCCCTCCCCTAAAAGTCTGCTCGGAGCGACTAGGCTGCCAGCATGGAAAACAACAGTCTTGCAGCTGCCGTCATGTTGGTTCTTCTCCTCAATCCGAGCGCATTCGCGAAATCGGGCGACTGGCAGGCAGTTACCGACCTTCCGCCCGGAATCGAAATCTCGGTGCGCCTTGAACATTCACCCAATATTCCTTGCACTTTTGAACACGCAGACGAGAAAGAGTTGATCTGCGAGCACGTCATGTACGGCCCACGGGGAGCGAACGCGTCACGGGAATTCGTCTACGAGCGTAGGAAGATTCGCGAAGTGCGCATCGAGCGCGGCGAGAACACTAACGGAGCAACCGGCGTGGTCATTGGCGGAGCCGCCGGAGCTGCGTTCGGAGCCGCCGTGGGCAATGGCGCGCCCGCCCGAGTCGGCGGCGCCCTCCTCTTGGGCGGGCTGGGCGCAGTCTTCGGAGGAATCATCGGCAGAAGCGTTCATCCCGTTCACGGCAAGGTCGTCTATCGGCGGTAGCGGTACAAACGAAGAGCCCGGAAACAAACGTCCTGGCCAGATGCGAGGGGGCGCTTTGACGCGGGAGCTCCATGCTAATCTTCATTCACCGTGTCCCCGCGTCTTGCCGAAATATTTCATGAAGCTTACGCCGAATTGCGGCCACGCGCCCCTGCTCCTCCGATGCACATTCGCTTTTATCCGTTCGTCTCGATCAACAATACGATTCGGCTACGCCAGTCCGAACTCTATGTTCGGCTCTCCGATCTGCTGGAAGGGGCGCCGGAACCGGTGCTGCATGCGATCGCCCATATCCTGCTGGCAAAGCTCTATCGCAAGCCGATTGACCGCGCGCAAAGCGCGCGTTACCGGCGCTATGTTGGAAGTCACGAACTGGCCGGCAAGGCTCGGCTGGTGCGGCAACTGCGAGGACGTAAACACATTCACTCGGCGCGCGGCCATCACTATCATCTCGATGAGATTTTCGACGACCTGAATCGCCGGTTCTTTCACGGACTCATGGGACGTCCGCAACTCACGTGGAGCCGCGAGCACGCCCGCAACCGCCTTGGGCATTACGATCCCGCCCATAATGCCATCGTTATCAGCCGGGTCTTCGACGATGCGCGCGTGCCGCGTTATGTAGTGGAGTACATCGTCTACCACGAGATGCTGCACCTGAAACACCCGGTAAAGTTGCGCGGAAGCCGGAGGTGCGTGCATTCGCGGGAATTTCAGCAAGAGGAAGAACTATTTCCCGAGCTTCGGCCGGCAAGACAATTCTTGAAGATAATCTGAGAAAGCGCTGCATCAGTTTCCATTTAATGGCCTTATTTCCCCGTGTGATGCAAATCACAGCCATCGGTGACTCGTCGCGTTGACCCGGCCCGTCTCCACCTCGTATCCTGATCTTGTTGAAATTGAAATTCATTTTCATTTAGCAGCTTCATGCGCCATACATTCATCATGACGATCCGCGAAGGCGTTGACGTCCCCCTCATCGATCTTGAACTCGGGGAGGCTGGCACCATTGACCACCTGGCTCTGCCTCCGGCCGAGGAGCACTTCCTGATGCGTATCGGGTTTGTTCCGGGCGCCCAGATTAGATTCTCCCGACGCGCACCGCTGGGCGACCCCAGCGTCTATTCCGTGGACGGCACCGAGATTGCTTTGCGGTCGGAAACCGCGCGTCACATCATGGTTCTGCGAGATGGGGTTCAAGCAGATGGACTCGCCTCGCTGGGGGACCTTTCGTGACCTCGATCCTCTCCCACGGCTGCTGTGATACTCCCTCCGAACCGTTGATCGCCATCGGCAATAACGTTCCGGATATTCGGAGCGGCGAAATCCGCACCGTGGCGCTGATTGGCCCGCCCAATTCTGGCAAGTCGACCCTCTTCAATCGTCTGACCCGCCTTCGTCAGAAAGTCGGGAACTACCCCGGTGTGACCGTCGAGCAGCGGGTGGGTTTGCTGGCGGGCGCGGAGCACCCGATCCGGATCATCGATCTCCCCGGGGTATACAGCCTCACACCTTATTCGGACGATGAACGCGTCGCCGTCGATGTTCTTACCGGCAAAATGGACGGCCAGCCCCGCCCCGATGCGGTTCTGCTGGTGCTCGATATCACCCATCTCTCCCGTCACCTCGTGCTGGCAGCACCGGTGATCGCTTTAGGTCTGCCGACACTCGTCCTTCTGAATATGTCGGACGTCTTTGAAAAGGGCGGAGGCTCGCTCGACGCCGTCAAACTTGCCGGCGAGTTGGGCGCCCCGGTTGCCATGGTGAGCGCCACACACGAAACCGGTCTCGATGTCGTGGACCGCTTCCTGCGCCAGGATCACAATCCATCGCCTTCCGCGTTGCTGCCGGTTCTTCAAGACCTTCGCCAGTGCCGGAAATGGGCCGGCCAGGTCGGGGCGCGGGTCGGCTACCAGCCGCATCTTCCCAGCGAATGGAGCCGCCGGCTCGACGATATCTGTCTCCACAAGCTCTGGGGGCCGATGATTTTCATGCTGGTAGTGGGCGCTGTTTTCCAAACCGTTTTTGGACTCGGCCAGCCCATGAGCAATGCCTTTCAGGATCTGCTTACAAAACTTGGGTTGCAAGCGGCGCCTTTTATCCCCGGCGGAATTCTCCGATCGCTCCTTCTGGACGGCTTGTGGAAGGGCGTTAGTTCCGTGCTGGTGTTCCTGCCGCAAATCCTCTTGCTCTTCTTCTTTATCGGACTGCTGGAAGATTCCGGCTACCTGGCGCGCGCGGCTCTCATTGCCGACCGCACCATGCGCAGCGTGGGCCTGAACGGAAAGGCATTCATTCCGCTTCTGTCCGCCTATGCGTGCGCGGTACCGGCGATCATGGCGACGCGCACTATCGAAAACAAGCGCGACCGGATTGCCACCATCCTCGTCGCCCCCTTCATGACCTGTTCGGCCCGGCTGCCGATCTACACCTTGCTGATCGCCGCCTTTATCCCGGAGCGCCCGGTCGTCGGCGTATTTCTCGGATCGCGCGCGTGCGCCATGCTCTCTCTCTACGTGCTTGGGTTCCTGGCTGCCATCACGACCGCGAAACTTCTGAAGTCGTCTGTACTCAAGTCGGCTGCCGCTCCCTTCGTGCTCGAACTGCCTGCATACCGGTGGCCCACCTGGCAGTCGATCGGTCTTCGCCTGCTGGATCGCGGACGGGTTTTCCTGCGGCAAGCCGGGACAATTATCCTGGTGGTCTCCTTGCTGGTCTGGGTCCTGACGAATCTTCCCCTGCATAATGGCGCCGTTCCGCACCTGGAGCAGAGCGCTATCGCCCGCCTGGGACATGGCATTGAACCACTGATCCGGCCGCTCGGCTTCAACTGGAAAATCGGGGTCGGCTTGCTGACGTCTGTGATCGCACGCGAAGTGATTGTCGGAACCCTGGGCACGATTTATGGCATCGACCCGGCGACGCACACGATGACGCTCCAGAACGCCCTCAGGCAAGACCTCACATTTGCCGGAGCCATGGCGCTGCTCGTCTTTTTTGCTTTCGCCATGCAGTGCACCTCGACCCTTGCCATCGTGCGCCGCGAAACCAACAGCTGGAAGTGGCCCGCTGTCCAGTTTTTATACATGACCGGTGTTGCCTACATGGCTGCATTTGCAGTTAACCAGGTCCTTTCCATCCTGCTCAAGTAATCGTCGGCTGCCATCGCCTGCGCCGATCACCTTTTCCGGGCCTCCTCTGGCCATGGGCAGCAAAACCGAAATTGAAAGCAGGACCGAAACGCCGCGCCGCGCTCTTGCATCCGCAGTGAATTTGCTGTTGCAATATGATTCAGCCGATGCTTTCTCGCCCAACGCTCTCGCGCCTCGCTGAACGCTTCCGCGATCCCATTTTCCTGCTATGCCTGGTTTCCGCGTTGCTGGCCTTCGTTGTGCAGTCGGGAGAACTCGGCACTGCCGATACCATGCACCGGTTGCAGACCACGCACTGGCTCTGGACCTCGCAGCCGCAGGTCTTTCCCTATGAATATCCCGAGTTCGGTCTCGTTGGCCGCGGCGGGCGGCTCTACAGCTGGTTCGGGATCGGCCAGAGCCTGCTCATGCTGCCCGCGGACCTGGTGGCTACCGGCATCGCGCGGCTGCCGGTTTTCTCCGATTACGAAGACGATCCGGCCGTGCGCAGCATCGTGGTTGTCTACCTGACAAGCATCCTGGTTAACGTTCTGACTGCGCTCATCGCATTCCGCTTTCTGCGCCAGTTTTCTTTTTCCGTGAAGGAATCCATTCTCGGCGTCCTGGCACTGCTGTTCTGCACTACGCACCTGCACTATACGCAGAACATGCAGGAGAACAACTACATCATGCTGCTGACGCTGACCGGTTTCTCGTTTCAATATGAGTGGCTGCGGACGGGCAGCCGGCGCGCGCTTTTCATCGGCTCGGCCGCCCTCGGATTGAACCTGCTTGACTCGATTGACAACTGGGCTCGATCTGATCGCCGCCGGTATTTTTCTGCTGCTTGTTTTAGTTCTGAAAGCACGTTGGAACGCGACATCTTCTGGCAGCGCTTTTGGAGCTATCACGAAAATTGCGGCTCCGATTTATGGCATTCTTCCTGTTTATCGATCGCGCCTACAACTACTGGCGCTTCGAATCGTTCACTACTACCTACGTCGCCAACTTCGCGCGCGAATACCGCTCACGGGATCCAAGTCTTCCAGCCAATTTCCCGTGGAGCACGCCCTTTCATGAAGGCGTATTCGGCGCACTGTTCGCGCCGGAAAAATCTATTTTCCTGTTCGATCCTCTGCTTGTGCTGGCGTGTTTCTGGTCGCGATCCTGTGGAAGCGCCTGCCTGCGGAGCTTCGCGCCTATGCAATCACTTCCCTGCTGCTGCTCGCAGGGTACATCAGCTTCTACGCCAGATACGCGTTTTGGGCGGGCGATTTCGCCTGGGGCGACCGTTATGTTTCGACCACGGTCGAACTCATCGCATTGCTGGCAGTGCCGTTGCTGTTGCGCTATCGCGAACATCTGGGCCGGTGGATGTGGCGTGCAGGTCTCGTTTTCATCGGCGCCAGTTTCGTCATCCAGGTGGCATCGCTCGCCTTCTGGGTGCCGCTCGAGATCTATCAGATGGAGACGCTAGGCCATCCGACATTCGTGATTGCCTTGCGCCTGAAGAATATCGTGGCGTTTGCGTTTGGGAAGATGGAGGCGTGGGGATTGAATAACGACTCCATGTCGCAAGACCGCTGGGACTACGTCCACATTACGACCTGGAATTTCCTGCCGTTCCTGCTTTGGCGGGTGGGAGCCGTGCCCGCATGGGTAGTGTCAACAGCAACCGCAATCTGGCTGTCGGGAATTGCGGCGCTGGGGATGGCCCTGCGCAAGCTGCGAAATGCGCTCGAAACGATGTTCGCGCCGCCCTGCGCTCGGCACACACTAATCGAGAACTATTTTTTCGCGAAGAATTTTCCGAAACCAAGTCTCAGTTGAACGGTATTGATACCGGGATTCGGCGTGGTCAGGCCGGCATTGGAGATGTGCATGTAGCGCACTTCGACCGTCCATGCCTGGCGGCGCAGAAAATGCATTCCCAGTGCCGCGCTCGAAGTGAAATTAACGGTTGATGTTCCCCACGGAACTTCATGATTCGTAAACAGAGTACCGCCATTCAGTTCCAGATACGGCTGGGCGCTCCCGCGGGTCGCGAAAATCCATTTCAGGGCGAACGGAAACACACCCGCTCCGTAGGCGGTATTGGCAGGCTGAACCACGACGAAAGCCGGCATCGCGTCGACGGCGTATTCGAAGCGACCGCTCAAAAAACCCGGCCCATGCGGCGATGTGAGGATCCAGCCATAACGTACACCGGCATTCCAGACGCCGGTACTCTTGGTCCCGCCGGGCACCGAATAGCCGCCACCAGTCCAGACCTCAAGTTCGTGACCGCCTTCTTCGGGACGGTCCTGGGCGGCCGCACAGGAGAGCAGCAGGAAAAGAGAGCAAGAGACCAGAAAAAGTCGTTTCATGTTGTTTGTGGCAAAGGTTTTCAAGTCGAAATTGGAAAGATACGCGAAGAGGCGTCAGGACACAAATCGGGAGTGGGTGGAAGAGTCGAGTTTGCGAAGAAACACCTACCCAGCGCCAAGACGCTGGGCTAAGGTAGCTTGTCCCTGCGGGACTCTCGTTGTGCAGAGGCCTCTGCCCCGTGCAGGAGCCGGCCGATGTGCTTCGGCGAACAGTTCCTACTTTTTCACTACGATCCCAATGCCCAATTCACGCAATTGACTATCTGCTACCGGCGTCGGCGCCTCCATCATCAAATCTTTTGCGGCGGCGGTTTTTGGGAATGGAATTACTTCACGCAAACTCTCAGCCCCCGCCAAAATCATGACGATACGGTCGAGGCCCAGTGCGATGCCCCCATGCGGAGGTGTGCCGTACTCCAGCGCTTCGAGGAAGAATCCGAAGCGGCTCTTGGCCTCTTCGTCTGTCATGCCCAGGGCGTGGAAGATCCGGCTCTGAATGTCCTGCCTGTGGATACGAATTGACCCGGAGCCTAGCTCGGTGCCGTTCAAAACCACGTCGTAGGCCAGCGCGCGCACCATCGCGGGGTCGCTTTCGAGTTTGTCCATGTCGTCTTCGTGCGGCGAGGTGAAGGGATGGTGAGCGGCCATCCATCGCTTGTCCGTCTCGTCGTACTCGAACATGGGAAAATTCGTGACCCACAGGAAGCGGTAGTCCGTGGCTGGATCGCCAGTCTTTTTGAAGATGCCATGCCGATCGGCATACTTTTGCGCCAGCGCGACGCGCAAAAGGCCGGCAGAGGCGTAGATGGCCATCTCCGCAGGCGTTACTTTGCGCTTGCTGGCGGGATGCTGGTCCTTGTCTGCGGTGGTCTGTGCCGAACCAACGACGAGCACGACGAGATCGCTCGCCTCGACCTTGGCCTTCTGACGGATTTTCGCCGCAGCCTCAGGATGCTTGTTCTCAATGCGCTTGAAGTCTTCAAAAACGCGTGCGCCGCCCTTGGAAACGAAAAGCGGCTTGATGTCGTCGCGCTCTTTTCTCGACAGCTCTCCTACCTTCGGTGTGCGGATTGCTAACACGGGCAGGTCTTTATTGATCGCCAGCGTCTCCAGTTCTTCCGGAGTGAAGCAATCGCGTATGTCGGTTAACGCCGGCAAGCGCAGATCGGGTTTGTCGATGCCGTATTGGCGGATGGCCTCGTCGTAGTCCATGCGCGGAAAACTGGTTTTGATTTCGTGGCCGGCGGCTTTGAAAGCGGCCGCCAGGAAACCTTCCACCGTTTCCCAGACGCGCTCCGGCTGCGGGTAAGACATTTCCAGGTCGATCTGGGTGAACTCGGGCTGGCGGTCGGCGCGCAGGTCCTCATCGCGGAAGCAGCGGACGATCTGAAAATACTTATCGAAGCCGGAGATCATCAAAATTTGCTTAAACAACTGCGGCGACTGCGGGAGAGCGTAGAACGAGCCCGGTGATACACGGCTCGGAACAAGGTAATCACGCGCGCCCTCGGGCGTGGAGCGCGTCATGAACGGAGTTTCGATTTCGAAGAAGCCCTGTGACGAGAGATAGTCGCGAATCGCGATCGCCACTTTGTGGCGCAACTCGATGTTGAACTGCATCGCATCGCGGCGCAGATCGATGTAGCGGTACTTGAGGCGCATCTCTTCGTTCGCCAGCACCGTGTCAGAGGGCAAGAACGGCAGCGGCTTTGAGACATTCAGGATACGCAGTTCGTCGACAACGAGCTCTACCTCGCCGGTCGGGATGTTTGAATTAATGGTGTCGTCGTCGCGCTTTTTGACCGTGCCGATGGCGGCGACTACGAATTCGTTGCGTAGCTCTTCGCCCTTCTTGTGGACAGCGGCATTGAGTTCCGCGTTGCAGACGATCTGCGCCACGCCCGTGCGGTCGCGGAGGTCGACGAAAATAATCTGGCCAAGATCGCGGCGGCGGTTGACCCATCCCATGAGGACGGCTTTCTTGCCTGCGTCGGCGAGGCGCAATGCCCCGCACATGTGAGTTCGCCTTAAATCGCCTAGAAAATCGAGCACGGAATCGCCTCTGCCTTCTGGAATGAATCGCTATGAAAGCTGAATCGATGATTATAAATGGTGGATCGGGGATCGTTCTCGCCTTGGGCGCGAAAAAGACGCCCATTAGGGTCACAGGGAAAGAAAAGCTTCGGGAAAATACAGGAAGTCCAATCACGCGAGAAAGCGCGTGGCGGCATGAACTGACGGCCCGACCCTCCAGGCTCGACCTCGAACGTCGTCTACTTCACCTTCGTCTCTTTGCCGTCCATGAAGAGCATCCAGTTTGTTCCATCGGCGGAGACTTCGAATTTGTAGCTGTAGGCGGTGGGAGACAGGATTTTCATAGTGAAGCGACCTTTCATGGTCATCGCTCCCATCTTCATCTCGTTGATCCAGGTCCAGGTGTCGCCTTCGACGGTTGCTTTGGAGTGCGTCGCTTCGCCCGCGCTATTGAACTCGTCGTAGGTATAGACCTTGTCGTTGGGATCGTAACCCATGTATGAGGTGCCGGTACCGCTAGGCATGCCGCCGCCGCTGTATTTGGAATGAAGAACGACGAAGAAGCCGCCATCCATCCATTCCGCATTGTCGTCGCTCTTGAAGACCCCGCCGGGGCCCATCGGACCGGGTTTCACATTGCCCTCCGATGTCCAGTGGCCGACGAAATAGTCCAGCTTCTTGACCTCCGGGCCAGGCTTAGGCGCTTCCATTTGAGCGAAGGCGGTGGTGGCAACAAGAAAGATTCCGAGCAGAAGGGCTGTCGCTTTCATGGCAGAAGCTCCTAGGTGTGAAATTTTCGAGGCGAAGCTCGCGCAAAGGATGTTAGGAGGCTCGGCCGGGGATGTCAATGACGGATACAGTGCTGGCAGGATGCTTCGCTTACTCTTGGCTACTCTTGGCGAGAATACGCGATTCGTTGCGGCAGGTCCGCACGCGGGACCGTCACCTGCTCGCCGGAGGCGAGATGCTTGAGGGAAAAAGCATCCGCTTTCACTTCGTTCTCGCCGACGATCAGGAGATAGCGCGATTTGATCTTGTCAGCGGCCTCGAACGACTTTTTCAAGCGAAAGGATTCGTCGCCGAGTTCAACCACCAGGTCCTGAGTGCTGCGGCGGAGTTCACGGGCAAGGCGCGCCGCTTCGCGATTCATACCAGCGCCCAGCGGGGCAATGTAGACGTCGGGCGAGCGCTGGACCGACTCGGCAGTGGCGGCTAGCGAAAGCACCAGGCGATCTTCGCCGATCGCAAAGCCGATTCCGGGCGCGGCAGGTCCGCCGAGAGCTTCGGAGAGTCCGTCGTAGCGTCCGCCACCGAGAATTGCATTCTGCGCTCCCAGCGCGCCGTGGGTGAACTCGAAGGCAGTGCGCGTGTAGTAGTCGAGGCCGCGGACGAGGCGGTCGTTCTCCACAAAATCGACACCGACGGCTCGCAGAATTTCTTTAACCTGCTCGAAGTGGGTGCGGCAGCCTTCGTCGAGGAACTGGCTGATGCGCGGAAGTGTTTCGATGATCGGCTGGTCCTCGGGAACTTTGCAGTCGAGGACACGCAGCGGGTTGGTCACGGCGCGGCGCTGGCAGTCGACACACATTTTGTCGACGACAGGCTCAAGCGCTTTACGCAGGGCTTCGTTGAAGCGGGCCCGATCGGCGGGGCACCCAACAGAGTTGAGTTCGAGTGTCCACCCGTTGATGCCGATGCGGTCGAGGAGCGTGGCGAGAAGTTCCAGAATTTCGGCGTCGCGGGCGGGCGACTCGCTGCCAGAAGTGGGGGGGCCGATGACCTCGGCGCCGATTTGATAGAACTGGCGGTAGCGTCCTTTTTGCGGACGCTCGCGGCGGAATTGCGGGCCGATGTAGAAAAGCTTATTGAGGCCGCGATCCCAGAGCTTGTGCTCGATATAGGCGCGGACTACGCCAGCAGTGTTTTCGGGGCGGAGGGTGAGGGATTGGCCTTTATCGCTTTCGGCGCGGCCGCGATCTTCCCAGGTGAACATCTCTTTGCTGACGATGTCGGTGTCTTCGCCGACGCCGCGGGCAAAGAGCTCGGTGCTCTCGAAGATGGGCGTGCGGATTTCGTGGAAGTTGTAGGCGCGAAACACGTCGCGAACAGCGGATTCGACGAAGTTCCACAGAGCGGTGTCAGGCGGGAGAAGGTCGCGGGTTCCTCTCGGCGATTTGATCATGAGTGAGCTATGAGCTTCGAACCACGAACCTAAACCCTGTGCTGGACACCAAGTACCTGCCCATTAACTGCAAATTCATCGCGTTGCTCGGAATGACAATTGTAAACGGTGAATCCGAACCGAGGGTTGGAGTTGGAAAGGAAAAACCGGCAACTCGGGACTAGCCACCCTTCCTCTCCAGCAGATACTGCTTCTTGTATCCGACGTAATTTTCCACGTAGCGCAGAATCATATCTTCGTCGGCCTTCTCCAGCTTACGCCGGAATTTCCCGGGCGAACCCATCCAGAGCGAATTCGGCTCGACGACGGTTTTTTCGGGAATGAGCGTGCCGGCGGCAATGATCGAACCAGATCCGATCACTGCGCCGTTCAAGATGATCGAACCCATGCCGATGAGGCAGCGCGACTCGATGCGGCATCCGTGGAGGACGACATTGTGGCCGACGGTGACGTAATCGCCGACGTAGACGCCGTATTGTTCTTTCATGCCGTGGAGCGTGGAACCGTCCTGAATATTGGAGTAGTGGCCGACGCGAATCTCGTGTACATCGCCGCGAAGGACGGCGTTCATCCAGACGCTGGAGTGCTCGCCGAGGATGACATCGCCGATAATCTGGGCCGATTCGTCGACGTAACTAGTCTCGGGAACCTGGGGGGTGATGCCTTTGTGAGTGCGGATCATAGCTTGAATAGAAACATACCATGACGGACGTTCGGGGGAGCAGGTTCAAACAGTGGAACCCGAAGTGGAACCGGCGGAGAAGCAGTTATATACTTCCGTCGGAGGTAGCGATCATGAAGATAGTATCGATGTTAGCTTCGGCCTTATTGTTAACTGGAATCGCCACGTCGCGGGGTGCAGCACAGAGTCAAGCACCAGCAGGATCAACAGTTGCGCCATTGGTCATGCAGTTCACTCCCGGGACTTTGCTTCGCGTGAAGCTTGATAAGACGATTGATGCCAAGAAAGCACAAGTGGGAGACCCAGTCGTCGCTAAGACTTTGGATGATTTGAAATCAACCCCGCCCGGCCTTGCTCTGAAAGGCTGCGACATTATCGGCCACGTGGTTGAAGTTAAGCAGCATCAGGGCGACTCGCCCTCAACGCTGCGCATTGTTTTTGACAAGATGATCTTGAAGAACGGGAATGCGATGGCATTGCCCGCGTTCATCAAGGCGGTTGGCTTTGTTGAAGAATTCAATCCTGCCACGAATTCGGAGCAGATCAACGCCATGGGGGGCGGCCCGGGCGGCCCTGGCCAGGACACCGTGATGGGCGGGCAGCCGAGCGCAGGCGGAGGCAATCCGGCGATGTATGGAGGAGGACGGATGCCGATGGGCGGCGGCTCAAATCCCGATGCCAAGCTTCCTTATAACGCAGTTGGTGTCATTGGCATGTCCGGAGTCACGCTCACACAGGGAGCTGCCCAGGATTCGATTCTGACTTCTAAGAAAAAAAACGTAAAACTCGAAGGTGGAATGCAGATGATCCTCAAAACGAATTAGATTCTGCTTCCGGCTCCCATATCACTTGCCAAGTTATCGGAAGCTGAACTGCAGCGTTCGTGTTGGGCTGCGCGAATTTCCGATACCCCAAGACCAGGGGCCCGCCCCGTCGTCCTCATCCGACACCGAGCGTTATACAATTCCTCCCCTTGGGGGAAAGTAAAGATATGAAACACGGATCTCTCCTGCCCTTTGTCCTGATTGGCGTGTTAGTCGCATCGAGCCCTCTTCTCGCGCAGAAAACACCGAACGGCCCGGCTCCGAAGCCAGCACATTCGTCTCCCAAACCGACTACCTCGGCTTCAGATCAGGATTCATCGCCAGAACTCGCCAAATTTTTTGCCGACTACTTTGAGGAACGTCTTCGCGATTCGCCTGAGTTCGCTACCAATGTGGGCCGGCATGAGTATGACGACCGATGGTCAGACCTCTCAAAAGAAGGGCGAGCCCAACGACGGGCTCATCTGGAGCAAGCTTTGGCGACGGACGACAAGTTTTTTGCCCGTCGGGCTTCGTTCTCCGATCAGGACCGGCTGAGCGTCGAACTCCTTCGCTTCGACCTGCGCACGCAGCTTGATGCGCTTGACCTTGAGACCTACCTGCTCCGCGTCGGGCAAATGACCGGGTTTCATAACAGCGTCTACAACGTCATTGACCGCATGCCGGCCTTCACCGTCAAGGACTGCGAAAACATCATTGCCCGCCTGCGCGCTGTGCCGGCGTATGTGGATCAAAATCTCGTAATCCTGAATGAGGCCATCGCGCGCGGATGGACCCAGCCAAAGATCGTTTCCGACCTGGTAATTGCACAGCTGACGGCTCAAGTTGGGCAAGATGCTGCGACGACTCCCCTCCTGGCGTTTTTGAAGAAGATGCCGGCAAATATTCCCCGGGCCGAGCAGGAGCGCTTGCGCCGGGAAGCGACGGCGGCGTTTGACAATGATTTTCGACCGGCTTGGCGCAAGGCGCTCGAGTACATGCAAACAACATACGCGCCCAAGGTTCGCTCAGGGGTCGGCATTTCGTCGATGCCGGGCGGCGTGGAAGCTTATCGCATCCTGATCCGGCGGCTCACGACGACCGACGCGACGCCCGAGGAAATTCACAAGATTGGTCTGGCCGAGGTCGACCGGATTGAAGCCGAGATGCTGGCCATCGCACGTCAGACCGGGTTTCAGGGGTCGGTCAGCGAGTTCCAGGCAAAGCTGGAAAATGATCCGGCACAGAAGTTTCATTCGAAGGAAGAGATGCTGGAGTATTGCCGCAATGCCGCCATGCTGATCGAGCCCGAACTGCCCAACCAGTTCAAGCATATTCCGATGTTGCTGTTTGGAATCCGCGCGATTCCTGAAGATCGCGAGCAGGCGCAGGCTTCAAACGCGCAAGCTCCGGCGCCGGATGGAAGCGCGCCGGGATGGTTCAATCTTCGGGCGTATCAGCCGGAGAAGCAAGTGAAGTATGACAAGGAGTCGCTCGTGCTGCATGAGGCAATTCCGGGCCACATTTTTCAGGGATCGCTGGCGCGGTCACTGAAAGGTTTGCCGGAGTTTCGCAAGTTCTACGGCAACAGCGCATATGCCGAGGGCTGGGCGCTCTATGCGGAGTCGCTCGGATCTCAGCTCGGCGTGTTCAAGGATCCACTGAACAAGTTCGGGCAACTGGCGAGCGAACGCTTCCGCGCGGCGCGCCTGGTGATCGACACCGGAATTCACTCCATGGGATGGACGCGCGAGCAGGCCCAGGATTACTTGCGGGCGCATGCGCCCACCCAGGCAATCGAAGAGGTTGATCGCTATATTTCATGGCCGGCCCAGGCGCTCTCCTACAAGATGGGGCAGCTAAGAATCGTGGAACTGCGAAAAAAGGCCGAGGCGCAGCTTGGACCAAAGTTTGATGTTCGTGATTTCCATGATGCGTTGTTGCGCGATGGATCTCTACCGCTCGAACTGCTGGACGAAGAGGTTGGTCGATATATTGCAGGACAATAACGAAACGGTTGGAAGCAGCGGCCAGATTGCAGAGGTGCCCTGCCTATCAATTCGGTACCTGCCCGGAAGCTGGATATGGGATACCGGCTTCCGCGCGGGGCTTCCTCCTGTACAATTTTCTGTCTCGTGAAATCCATACTCAGGCTTGCGATTCTGGTTGTGCTGGCGGCGCTCTGCGTCCACGCCGAGCCCATCTCGTCTCTGCATCCGTCGAACTATGTAAATGATTTTGCCGGCGTGCTCGATGGCGGCACCGAAGCGCGGTTAAACGATCTTTGCCGGCAGGTAGACGAGAAGGCAAAGGCCCAGATTGCGGTAGTGCTGATCAAGTCGACTGACGGACAGGAAATTCTCGACTATGGGGTGGCGCTCTACCAGGCATGGGGCGTCGGCAAAAAAGGAACCGACCGCGGTGTGCTGATCCTGCTGGCTACGCAGGATCACAAGTATTGGATTCATACCGGCTACGGGCTGGAGGGAATTCTTCCGGACGGTAAGGTGGGCGGCTTCGGACGCGAGGCGGTGCCCCTCCTGCGAGCCGGAGATTATGGGGGCGCGGTCACGCTGATGACGTCGCGGGTAGCCAACGTGATCGCCCAGGATGCGGGCGTCACGCTGGAGGGCGCTCAGCCGCAGCCTCCACCGGGAAATTCTCCCCGCCCTGAGGCACCCGCCGCGTTCGTTGTTTTCGTTGTGATCGCAATCGTCATTCTTGTCATTTGGGCGATCGCGCGCGGCGGTGGTGGAGGGAGTCGGCCCGGTGGCGGGGGCGGAGGATTCTGGTCCGGCCTGCTCCTGGGAATGCTGATGAATAGCGGCCGCGGTGGCGGAGGTAGCTGGGGTGGTGGCGGCTTTGGCGGCGGGTTCGGTGGTGGTGGCGGCGGTGGATTTGGCGGTTTTGGCGGCGGCAGCACCGGCGGCGGCGGGGCCGGTGGCAGCTGGTGAGAACGGAGTGAGATGCGATGGTACCGGAAAAATTGATCGGTGATTTCGTTGAGCGGTTACAGGCCGCAGCCGGCGCGAACCTGAAGTCCGTGGTCCTGTACGGGTCGGCGGCGGCGGGCGATTACGTCGCAGACTATTCTGACGTCAACCTGTTATGCGTGCTTGGCGAGACCTCCTATGGCACGATCACCGCTCTGTCCCCGGTGGTGGGGTGGTGGGAAAAACAGAAGCATCGTGCGCCGCTCTTAATGACGAACGAGGAGTTGCAGCGCGGAGCGGACGTTTTCTCAATCGAATTTCTGGATATGAAGCGCCACTACCGCGTCCTGCGCGGCGAGGACGTGCTGAAATCGCTGGAAATTCCGATGACGCTGCACCGGGCGCAGGTCGAATACGAACTGCGCGAGAAGACGATTCTCTTACGGCAGAGATTGCTGGCGGTGGCGGGAGACAAGGACAAAAAATGGGATCTCCTCTTGGGCTCGGTTCCGGCCTTTGCGACCCTGGCGCGTCATGCGCTGATTGCATTGGGCGAGTCACAAGCGGCCTCGAAACGCGATGCGGTACAACGACTGGCGGCGAAGTCCGGGCTTGACCTCAGCGCGTTTTTGCAACTATTTGACCTGCGTGAAAAGAAAGCGGACCGGAAGAGTGTCGATCTCCATGAGCTATTCGCCCGGTATCTGAAAGCGGTGGAACAACTGACGGCGGCGGTTGACTCGATGCTGGACTGAAGCCAGTCGTGATGCTTAAAGGTTAGATTGCGGATGTAAAGCGGGCAGGATTGAAGTCGCTGGTGAATTGTGATTCCTAGGAGAGTGAGATGAAATCTCTAATTGTGGTGGTAGTGCTGGTGTTGATCGTACTGATCGGGTTCGGCCAGTACATCGGCGTGAAGAATACGCTGGTGGCAAAAGATCAAGCGGTGAAGGCCGCGTGGTCGCAGGTTGACATCGTGCTCCAGCGACGTGCGGACTTGATTCCGAACCTGGTCGAAACCGTGAAAGGCTACGCGCAGCAGGAAGTGACTGTGTTCGGCGACATCGCAAAGGCACGGTCGGCGCTGCTTTCCGCCGGCACGCCCTCGGACAAGATTGCCGCGAACAACCAGCTCGATGGCGCGCTAGGGCGGCTCCTGCTGGTAGTGGAGAACTATCCTCAGCTCAAGTCGAACGAGAATTTCATGCGCCTCCAGGACGAACTGGCGGGGACCGAAAATCGCATCGCGGTCGAGCGTAAGCGCTACAACGATACCCTTCAGGATTACAACACTTATGTGCTTCAGTTCCCTGCGAGTATGTTTGCGGGATTCGCCGGCTTCAAACCAAACGATGCGTACTTCAAGGCCGCGGAAGGCTCGCGCGACGCGCCAAAGGTGAACTTCGGAACGACGCCGGCGACTCAAGCTCCCCCGACCCAAACGCCAGCGCCCGCACCGGCTCGCTAGGAAGCCGGACAGGACGCTCGATATGTTCTAATCGACCTCAATGACCGAAGAAGAATTACAGCAGGCAAGGGCGGCAAAGTGGCGTCTGGACGGGCATCCCGTGCGTACGCTCGATGACGCCCGTACCTTTCTTGACTCGGTGGGATTCTGCCTGATGTATCCCGCGCGGCCCAGCGTGCTGGTGCCAACATTTATTGGGGCGTGGGTCGGCGAGAACGATCGTCTGCCTTTGCAGCAGCATGCGTTCTCCGATCCTCGCGCGCAAGAAGCGATGCAGTTGATGGTGCGAGGATTGCGCGCCAAGGCGGCTTTCGAAGCACCTCTGATCGACCAGAACAATCCGTTTCTCGTCTCGCCCGCTACGTTTCCCTTTTTTTATGCGCTGGCAGGCGAGCGCAATCCGAAGTTGCCTCCCAAGCCTGGGCCGCGCTCCGAATATTCGCAGCTCGCCTGCGATGCTTTTCAGGCAATTCGAAAGCACGGGCCGATCTCGAAAAGAGTGCTCGGAGAGATGCTGGGAAAGGGCCTTTCGGCCGCCGGACTGGATCGCGCCTTGGGCGAACTATGGGCCAAACTGCGCATCACGCGCGTCGACTACACCGAGGAAGACGGCTCCGTCTGGGACGAAATGACACGCTGGGCGCCCGATAAAGTCTGGGAAGGAATCAGCGCATCAATGGCGCAGTCGCTCTCGGCACTGCTCTCAAAGTATATGGATTGCGTGGTGGCCGCGGAGCAGGAGGAAGTGGAGAACTTCTTCTCGATCTTCGTGGCGCGCTCCAAGGTGCGGGATGCGATCAAGGCGCTGCTGGCGGCACGCGAGTTTAGCTATCTGCACTCGGGCAGTAAAACCTTGTTGCAGATTGCGCCACGGCGCGAGCCGTTCGTGTTGCGGCCGCGGGCAGAAAGGGCGCGGTAAAGAGCCTCACGAACCATGATCGTGCCTTGGAACATCTCATAGTTTTCGACAGACGAAGCGTGTAAAATCGCCCTTCTCAATAATGACGGACCGTCCTTCCAGAAAATTAATTATCGCCATCGACGGGCCTGCCGGCGCCGGAAAGAGCACCGTGGCGGCTCGGGTTGCGCGCAGATTCGGATACGTGAACCTTGAGAGTGGCGCTATGTATCGCGCACTGGCGCTTAAGGCGATTGAGACCGACACATCATTCGACGACGAGCCCGCATTGGTGAAACTGGCGCAGGCGTCACATATTGCACTGGAACCGACCCTCACCGGCAACCGCGTACTGCTCGATGAGCGCGACGTTTCGGCGCGCATTCGCGAACGTGATGTAACCGAGGCGGCATCGAGGGTGTCCGTGCATCCGCGAGTACGCGAATGGATGGTCGCACGGCAACGTGAAATGGGAACAGACGGCGGCGTGGTCATGGAAGGCCGCGACATTGGGACGAAGGTTTTTCCGGCCGCCGACCTCAAGATTTTTCTCGACGCCGATCCTGTAGTTCGCGAGCAACGCCGCCGCGATCAGCAGCGCATTAAGGGAGCCCCGGCTGAATCGATCGCCGCCGACCTTCGGGAAAGGGATTTGCGCGACCGCACCCGGGCAGCGTCGCCGCTGGTCGCCGCGGACGATGCCGTCGTCCTTGACTCGACTCACCTCAGCGAGGACGAAGTCGTTGAGCGAATCGGGAATCTGGCACAAGAAAGACTGTCGAAATGACTTGGATATTCGCTAGCCGCCCTCCAGCGGCAGCAACCTGGAGCTCTCGTTCCTGCTAAACTTCCCGACATGAAAATCCGCGTCATCCTCTGGTCCTCATTTCTTCTCTTTGGCATCTGCCTGGCGGGCGTGTACTTCGCGCAAACGCAGAATGGCGCTCCCGCTGTCGCAAATCAGACCGGCCTTCATGCGCCGGAAGAGAAGCATCTTCGCAACGTGCGTCAGCTTACGTTCGGCGGCTCGAACGCTGAAGCCTATTTTTCGGCAGATGGCCGAAGGATTATCTTCCAGTCGACACGTGGCGATCTGCAATGTGACCAGATTTTCATTATGAATGCGGATGGAAGCGATCAAAGGATGGTTTCAACCGGCAAGGGCCGAACCACGTGCAGCTACATTTATCCGCACAACGACAGGATCCTTTATTCCTCGACGCACCTCGCTGACGCCGCTTGTCCCCCTCGCCCCGACTACTCCAAGGGATATGTATGGGCCGTGTATCCGAGCTTTGATATTTTTACGGCTAAACTCGACGGCTCCGATTTGAAACAGCTCACGACCACGCCCGGCTATGACGCCGAGTCGACCATCTCCGAGGATGGAAAGAAGATTGTCTTCACCTCCATGCGCAACGGCGATCTCGATATTTATTCAATGGATGCGGATGGCAAGAACGTCAAGCAACTCACGCATGAACTCGGATACGACGGAGGACCGTTCTATTCGAAAGATCGCAAGTGGATCGTGTACCGCGCCTACCATCCGAAAACGGAGTCGGAGATTACCGAATACAAAGAACTGCTGAAGCAGAACCAGATTCGTCCGACGACGCTGGAAATTTTCCTGATGAAAGCGGACGGCAGTGGCAAGCGGCAGCTTACGACGCTAAACGCCGCGAGTTTCGCACCCTCGTTTTTTCCGGATGGGAAACGGATTATTTTTGCCACCAACATGGGCTCGACCGGCGGGATGGGAAACTTTGAACTCTACACCATCAAGGTGGACGGCACCGGGCTGGAGCGGATTACCTTCAGCGACGGGTTTGACGGCTTCCCGATGTTCAGCCCGGATGGGAAACAACTCGTTTGGATTTCGCATCGCAACGGCAAGTCAGCCCATGAGACGAACGTATTTATTGCCGATTGGGTGGAATGATAATCGAAAGATAGAACTCTCAGACGGAAGAAGTCAGATCAAAGACTTAAGGCCTACTCGGACGACGGTACAGCCTTTTTGGCTGGTGTTTCGTGCAGCAACTGGTGCCTGATTTTTTCTGGCAGGCGCGAAGTTCGCAGAATATCGTGCAGCCGCCCGGGCGATATTTCGCGCGCGAACGCCAGCGCGCGGGCCAGCGAAAGATATTCTGTTCGCAACAAAGCGGCCTGCACATCTTTCCTGAATGACCACTTGGGATGCTGCGACGTCGCCTGCACAAGCGCCGGGCTGGCCTCCGCTTTAAGCACTGCCTCTACGACGAGGGCTTCGGTAAGTCGCGCGTTTTCGAGAGCCGTACGCATAACGCGTTCGTTGGCATCGCCGAGTAAAGCGCCCGCGATCTTTCCTGACGCGCGCCGCGCCAGCGTCAGTCGTTCGCCGAGCGTGATGGTCTTGAGGCGTGCAATCAGCGTTTGGTCGGCACTCACTTTCACGTCCGTAGGGACCGTTGCCGAGAGCGCCACTTTCATCAGATCGAAAGTGTAGAACTGGCGCATCAGCGGCACTGACACATGGCGCGGCGTGTGCGCGTGGCAAGCAACTGCCAGTTTCACCTTGCGTTGCGAGAGAATCGAACGGTTCTTCGCTAACAGCTCAATGACGTCGCCCGGCAGTTCGGGCCGGTCAAGCAACGCCAGCGCCTGATCCGCGGTGAGATTTGGATTGGATGCAGCGCGCAGCCAGTCTTCATGATCCGTGCTCCGAATTCGCCGGCGATGGCCGATACGAACTCGGACTCTTGCGCGGCACCGGATTGGGTTGCGTGTTCCGACATACGACGAAATTCCTGAGTCAAGTCGCTGCGCTCCGCCGAGATGCCCAAAGCAGCGCTTACGATTGGCTCCCGATGGGATTTATTTCGCCGTCCTCGCCCGGCCCGCGCGTCTGGCCATTTCCAGCGCTCCCATCACCGGCTCGACAAAATCCTCCCGCACATTAATTCCGGGGAACCTGCTCTGTAGTTGATTGTAGAAAACCTGACGCACCTCCTCCGACTGTCGAAAGACGCTGCCCGTGGTGGCCACTGGTACATAGGGAGGAGAAGTCGAGACGCGCTGAAGGACGATAGCGGCAAGGTCCGCGAGTTCACTGCCGGCGCGAACCAGCAGGTCACTTGCGATCTGGTCGCCTTTTTCCGCCGCCTGCACGACCACGCGAAATAGGCGCGGGAACTCCGGAGGCGGAGTGGCATTCGCTCGTTGAATCAGTGCGTCGATACTATCAAGGTGCCAGGCGTCCAAAATGAGCGCGGTCGAGCGAGGTCTCACGGCCCGCGTCGCGGGCACGCAGGATTGACGAGATCGCCTTCTGACCGATCCAGTGCCCGGACCCTTCATCGGAAACCGCGAAACCCCAACCGCCGGCCCGGGCGGTGAGACCCTTTGCATCGCGCCCGTAGATCATCGAACCCGTTCCAGAGATCGCTATGACGCCCGGCCCCGGGCCGAAGGCAGCCTCGAGCGCGATAACAGCATCGCCGACGACCTGGGCGCGGTCGGCAAGCTTGGGGAACGAGTTCGTTAAGGATGCCACGCAGCTTGACGGCGATCTCCGGCCGCGCAGCCCCCGCGGCGCCGATGCAGACCGCTTCGATGCGATCGATGGATATCTTGGCAGCCCCACAGACCTGCCGGATGGCCGCATGAATCGATTCGCGTGCCTGCGCCTCTCCGAGGCGAACAATGTTGCTTCCTCCGGACAAGGCCGTCGCCAGTACGGCCGTCTCATCGCCCAGAACAGCACGTGTTTTCGTGCCGCCGCCGTCAATGCCGAGAAACAGACCCATCGCGGTAGTTCTAACACAGGTTCACTGGAAGTTTCGTTGTGGAACATGCTTGTGCAATGCTCGACAATCTAACCGGCACGCCTCATCCGGAAGCAAGGAATGTCGTTGGGACTGAATCGAATCGATCTGCTGATCATCGCGGCCTACCTCGCCGGGATCACTCTGTTCGGCTTGCGCTTCCGCAAACGCCAGCGCACTATGCGTGATTATTTCCTCGCCGACCGCGACATTCCGTGGTGGGCGATCTCGCTCTCGATTGTTGCCGCCGAGACCAGCACCCTGACGATCATCAGCATTCCCGGCCTCGCCTACGATTCCAATCTCACTTTCTTGCAGCTCGTGATGGGCTACGTCGTGGGACGCGTCATTATCAGCTTCGTGCTGCTGCCACAATACTTTCGAGGAGATCTCTTCACCGCTTACCAGTTGATCGAGCGACGCTTTGGACCGGTGCTCCGCAGCGTGACGGCCGGGCTTTTTCTAGTGACCAGGGCGGCAGCTGAGGGCGTGCGTGTCTACGCCGTCTCCATCGTAGTCTCGATCGCGCTCGGAACCGGCGAGATCGCTTCCATCGCCATCATTACGATACTGACCTTGATTTATACGTTCGAGGGCGGACTGGCGGCGGTCATCTGGACCGATGTGATACAGACGTTTATTTATATCGGAGGAACGCTGGTCGGGCTGGTTACGATTCTTCATCTCGTTCCCGGCGGATGGGCTTCGGCGCATGCCGTTGCGTCGGGCCTCCACAAGTTTCAGATTTTCGATTTCAAGCTTCTCGGACCATTCCCCTTCCGTCGTCTCGGTCCAGTCTGGTGGGACTGGCAGTACGCCTATCTCGCTAAGCCTTACACAATCTGGGCTGGAATCATCGGCGGCGCGTTCCTCACCACGGCGAGCCACGGAACCGACCAACTCATCGTGCAAAGGCTGCTGGCGGCCCGCAATCAGCGACAATCAGCGCTGGCGCTGCTTTCGAGCGGGGTAGCAATTTTGTTTCAGTTCGCGTTATTTCTTTTTGTCGGCGTGATGCTCTTTGCCTACTACCTCGTGCCGTCCGCCACGTTTGGGCGCGCCGGACAGAATTTACCCGACCTTCATCGTCAGCCGAATGCCGCATGGCATCTCCGGCCTTCTCATTGCCGCAATTCTGGCTGCCGCTATGTCGAACCTCAGTGCAGCGCTAAATTCCCTTTCTTCGAGTTCGATGATGGATTTCTACTTCCGTTTTCGTCCGGCGATGAGTGACGCAATGCGTCTGCGACTGGCGCGCGCTGCGACTGTGATCTGGGCGCTGGTACTGTTCGGGCTGGCAGTGCTCGCGCTTCACCACGGCGGACGGGTCGTTGAAGTAGGATTGCAGATTGCGTCGATCGCCTATGGCGCGCTGCTTGGCGTGTTCCTATTAGGTGTTCTGACACGGCGCGCCAATCAGAATGGGGCGATTGCGGGCATGGTTTGCGGGCTCGCGACCGAACTGTATCTATGGAGGATGACGCAAGTGGCCTTTACGTGGTGGGTAGCGATTGGGACCTGCGTGACCTTCCTGACGGGATATCTGGCTAGTCTCGCTTTGAAAACCGAATGAGTTCGAAAACCACAGAATACGCAGACGGGCATTCGGGCCGCCCCGAACTCGCTCGCGATCTCAAACTGTCGCACGCGGGTGCGATCGTCGTCGGCACGATCATCGGCAGCGGAATTTTTCTGGTTCCGCAAGAGATGATGCAGGCGGTCGGCTCGGCGCGCATCGTCTATCTCGCGTGGGTAGTAGGAGGCGTTCTTTCTTTTTTCGGCGCGCTTACTTATGCCGAGCTTGGGGCCATGAAGCCGCAGGCGGGTGGCGAGTATGTTTACGTGCGTGACGCATACGGCCCGCTCGCAGGATTCTTATACGGATGGACGTGGTTTCTGATCGCCAAGCCTGCCTCGATCGCCACTGTTACCACCGGCCTCGTTCGTACGCTCGCCACCTTTCCGGCTCTCCACTTCTTCTCGCAAACCTGCCTGTCAACTTCTACCGGTTCATTCACGGTCACGTATGGCCAACTCGTGGCCATCAGCGCCGCCATTGCCATGACCTGGCTGAACTACATCGGAGTTCGCAAGGCGGGCGAGTTTCAGTTTCTCTTCACATTGCTGAAGGTCGCGATTATCCTCGCGATCGTGGCCGTGGGCTTCGCCTACAACAGAGGCACCTGGGCAAACTTCTCGACCGAATTCGCGGGCGCCAAAGGCAGCATAGCCGGCTTCTTCGCCGCACTGGTCGCCGCGCTCTGGGCCTACGACGGCTGGAACGATCTCAACATGGTTGCCGGTGAAATTCGCAACCCGCAACGGAATATTCCGCTCTCGCTGATTTGGGGAGTCGCGACCGTCGGCCTTCTCTACGTGCTGGTTAATGCGGCGGTGCAGTATGCTATGCCGGCGTCGGCGATCGCGGCTTCGGCCCGTCCCGCGGCGGACACTGTCACTCTTGTCCTCGGACACTGGGGAGGCAGCCTGGTATCAATCGGCATTGCCGTTTCGATGTTTGTAACGTTGAACGGCACGACCATGAGCGGCGCGCGTGTCCCCTTCGCCATGTCGCGTGACGGCTATTTCTTCCAGAGCATCGCGACCGTGCATCCGCGTTTCCACACGCCGTCAGTTTCTTTGCTTGTGCAGTGTGCCCTGTCGATCATCCTGTTGCTTGGTGGAGGAAATTTTCGCCAGTTTTTCTCACTGGCGATCTTCGCCGAATGGCTTTTCTACATGATCGCCGGCAGCACTGTTTTCGTCTTCCGCCGCCGCGAACCGAACGCGCTCCGCCCCTATCGCGTGCTCGGATATCCCGTCGTTCCCGCCGTTTTCGTGCTGGTTTCTGGGGTCCTTCTTTATTACACGTTCACTGACAACCTGCGCTATTCGGTGGAGGGCTGCATTGCCATTCTGGCAGGCGTCCCGATCTTCTACTTTTTCAAAGGGAAACGCGCGAGAACACTATCGTAATGAGGTAACCGCCACCACCCTTAAAGGCGGTTACCAAAGGACAGGCGCAGGCGACACGTTTACCCCCTCGTGAAACTCTCATAAGGTGAAGACTCCAAGCCCTAAGCCATCTCCCCGGCTTGCGGATCCTCCATTGGAGTCAAGGGATGCCTACGGTCAATCGCGAGTTCCAACTCGGAATACTGCCCGAAAAAAAGTGGGATTGGCGCACTTTTGCCGCCAGTTACGGGTTTGTGACGGCATGCGCGGCCGTTCTCTGCTTTTTCGGGATCCTCATGCCCGACACGATTAAGGTCGCGATGAATTACCACGTGACCGAACTGGTGCCGCGCCCCGCGTTGAGGCCGGAGAAAATCCGCAAGATGCCGCCAAAGGTGCAGGCCAAGCTCCTGCCGCCCGATCCCGTGTTCAAGGCTCCGAAGATTGTCGTTCCGCGTGAAGCCCTCGCGCCGAAGGTTAAGCCGCAGGAGATCGAGGCGCCCAAAGTTGTCATGAACAATTTCATGCCCGCCGCCCTCAAGACCACTTCCGGCGGTGCCCGACCGATGCTGATTCACACGGGAGAGTTTCAGGGAAGTTCAGTTACGCCCACGGTGAATGCACCGATTCAGAAAGTACAGACCGGCGGCTTTGGCGATCCCAATGGATTGAAGCCGAGCGAAAACGGAAAGCCTGGAGCGAAGCTCGTGGCTTCCGCCGCGGGCTCATTTGACATGCCCATGGGACCAGGCCAGGGCAACGGCTCCGGCGGCGCAAAGGGCATCAAGGGAACAGTGGCGAGCGCGAATTTCGGCGACGGTATCGCAACTCCCGGCCGTGGCGATGGACGCAGCGGCGGACAGGGCCACGCCGTGCAGACCTCAGGATTTGGAACTCAGGAAGTAGCACAGAACACGGGTCACGCGCAGCGGATGGATACCGGGCCAAGCTCCACCGCGGTCGAGATTACCGACAAGCCGAATCCCGTCTACACCGCGGAAGCCCGCGAACTCAAGATCGAGGGCGAAGTTCTCCTGGAAGTTTTGTTTTCCGCGAGCGGCCATCTACAGGTAAACCGCGTAGTGCGCGGACTTGGACATGGACTCGATGAGGCCGCTGTCGCGGCCGCCAAAAAGATGCGGTACAAACCGGCGACCCACAGCGGGCAGGCCGTGGATTCAACAGCAATTGTGCACGTGGTATTTCAACTGGCGTACTAAAACGGGGAGATGAGGTTATGCGCACCAGAAACTTGATGGTTCTTGCTCTGCTGGCTGTCGCGATGACGGCAGTGGCACAATCGGCGTCCGCGCCACAGACTTCGGCCGCCACCTCGGCCCAAACCGCGCCTCAGGGGCAGAGCACGATGGCGCCACCGACCACCATGGATCAGGTCGTTGACCGGGCCATCGCGCGCGAGAAGGATCTCATCAAGTTCCTCGCGCCCCGGACGCCGGTGGTCGAAACCTATCTCCAGAACCTCCAGCAGGACCCGCAGCTCGGGCCCATTCCGCAGGACGACCACTACTTCCTTGGCCGCATGGACCTGAGCGATTCCATCGATCGCTCCGACTACCTCAAAGACAAGGACAAGGATAAAGACGAGAGCATGGAAAAACGCCTGCTCGGCGGCCTGACCAACAAATTCAAGTTCCAGTACCAGGCGCTGGGCTTTTCGTGGATGATCTATGCCGACCGGAACGATTTCGATCGCCAGCACTATGATTTTCACTATGCACGCCGCGAGTTCCTCGGCGATGTGCGCTGCCTCGTTTTCGACGTCACGCCGAAGAAAGACGCCGGCCACGGACGCTTTGTCGGACGCGTCTGGGTCGAGGACCAGGACTTCAACATCGTTCGCTTGAACGGCACCTACAGCCATCCGTCGCGCAACACTTACTACTTCCACATGGACAGCTGGCGGCTGAACCTGATTCCCGGCTACTGGCTGCCTTCTTACATCTACAGCGAAGAAGGAAACTTCACCGCCGGCGCGAAGAACAAGCTTGCCTTCAAAGCCCAGACGCGCCTCTGGGGTTACAACCTGAAATCCACCAAAGCCGATGATGAACTCACGCAGATCCGTGTCGATAGCGTGAAGGACGACTCGCCCGACGCGCAGGATGCCTCGCCACTGGCCGCCGAACGCGAATGGCAGCAGCAGGCGGAAGACAATGTCATCGAGCGTCTGGAACGTTCCGGGCTGCTCGCGCCCGACGGCGACGTCGACAAAGTTCTCCAGACCGTCGTCAATAACCTCCTCATCACCAACAACGTCGAGCTTCCCCGCCCCGTACGCACGCGCGTGCTGACCACCTCGCCGCTGGAAACCTTCAGCGTCGGCAACACCATCATCGTGAGCCGCGGCCTCATTGATGTGCTTCCCGATGAGGGCAGCCTCGCGATGGTGCTCTCGCACGAACTCGCCCACATCGTGCTCGGCCACAACCTCGGCAGCCAGTACGCCTTCAACGATCGCATGCTGTTCTCCGACGAAGGCACCTTCCACAATCTAGGCTTCAAACATATTCCTGAAGAAGAAACCGCTGCCGACAAGAAAGCGGTCGACATGCTGAAGGCTTCTCCCTACGCACAGAAGCTCGAAACGGCCGGCCTCTTCCTGAAGGCGCTCCAGACGCGTGCGCCGCAGTTGTCGGCGCTCCTGCAAGCTCACCTCGGCAATGACATCGTCGAGAACGGCACCGTAACCCGTATGGCTGCTCTTGAGACGAGTGCCCCGGCGCTCGATTGGAACAAACTCGATCAGATCGCCGCGCTCCCGCTCGGCGGACGCGTCAAGTTAAACCCCTGGGACAATAAAGTTGAGATGGTGAAAGCGCAGCCGGTTGCGATCACCTCGGCGCGCGACAAGATGCCGTTTGAGGTGACGCCATTCTTCCCGCGCTTGACGCGCTACAACGCTACCGCGCCAACGGGAAATACTGCACCGGCAACGACCGCAGCCAATCAGACGACAGCGCCCGCAACCACTTCAGCCGACGCTGCCCCAAGCCACTAAGAACACTTCACAAGTTGATGGAAGCGCGGGCTGGAGCCGGAAGAAATTCCGGCTCTCCAGCCTGTGTCTACTACGGCAAATCGTTGCACGCACGCTCAGACGACCCGCGAAACCGCCCATCCAACGCGCTTTTCACTGCTACCCAACCTCTTGAAACTCTGGTAGCATGGTCACCCCCGCGCTCTGCGCGCAAGCCGTAGTCCCCAGGGAGGGTGAGGATGATTCCAATCTCAAGTCAAGAGGATACTAGTGTGCCTATTGCACGTAGCAGTTCACTCAGAGTGTTAGGTGTCTTTGCTGTATTTGTTTTGCTGATTTCCAGCGCTTCTGCACAGTCGATAACAAACCTCAAGAACCAACCACCCGACGGAGTCGTTTACTCGTTCCAATTGACCGACGGCACTGTGCTGGTTCAAGGGTACAACTGCTCCGACTTTTGGAAGCTTACGCCTGACAACACCGGCAGCTACGTGAACGGAACGTGGACTCAGGTTGCCAGCCTGCCCCAGGATACTGCGCCCGACGCAACCTCTTCCGCGGTGCTGGCCGATGGGCGCCTGTTGCTCGAGGGTGGCGAATACAGCGATTGCGGCGGTACTTTTACGCTGACCAATCAAGGAGCCATTTACGATCCGGTGGCGAATACGTGGACGACGTGCCGCCGCCCAAAGGGTGGAAATACATTGGTGATTCGCCTTCGACGGTCCTGGCCAATGGCGAATTTTTGATCGGCAACAAATTGACCACCAAAATGGCGATCCTCGACCCCAAGACGATGACCTGGAAGGTCGGCGAAGTCGAAGGGCAAATCCGATTTCAACGCCGAAGAGGGCTGGACCCTGCTCGCGAACGGCTCGGTCTTGACGGCGGATGTGCAAAAACGCTCCCAATTCCGAGATCTATGATGCGACCGCTGAAAAAACCAGATTGGACGACGGCCGGAAGCACCATTGTCGACCTACACTCCCCGTCACCGTTCGGTTGCCTGCACTATGGGCCCAGCAGCAAGCTTTGCTATTACCCGCCTGGAGAGATCGGGCCGGCAATCCTTCGTCCGGACGGCACCGTGTTTGTCGCCGGCTCCTACACGAGCACGGGAAGCGGCGCGGGACACACAGCCGATCTACGACAGTGTGGCTCGTGGCTGGACAGTTGGTCCCGACTTTCCGAATGGAGACAATGCGGGCGATTCGTTCGCCGTCCTCTTGACCAATGGCAACGTGCTGGTAGAAGGCGATTCGGAGAAGGCTATATCTTGGATGGAACTAACCCTGACGCCTCAGCGAAGCACGTTCCCGGAAGCTCTGATGGTTCTACCCAACGGCCAAGTACTGGTCGGTGGCGGAACAACGGAGGTTTATACCTCGAGCGGGACTTATCAAAGCTCCTGGCAGCCCACGATTTCTAGTTATCCGATCTACTGTATCTCATGGATCGACTTACTGAGATCTCCGGCACTCAGTTTAACGGATTGTCGCAGGCCAATTCCTTCGGAGACGAGTTCCAGACGGCGACGAACTATCCTCTGGTACAAATCACCAATAGCAGCACCGCACCACGTCTTCTACGCCAGAACCCACGGCCACAGCACGCATGGGCGTGGCCACTGGCTCGGCGATCGTTTCCACCAACTTCGACGTGCCGGCCACGATCGAAACCGGCGCGAGCACATTAGTGGTCATCGCGAATGGCATTCCATCCGCGCCAGTTAGCATTACTGTGCAGTAAGATCTAGTTACATAGACTTCACTGTCTATCACCGCCCTTGCATCTCAGCCGTTAGCGAGATGCAAGGGCAGTTTTCTTTACTAGCTGGGCAGCGCTCGCAGCTTCTAGAAATGAGTGCGGAGGTCGGCAAAGCGTTCCACCATCAGCAACTGCTGTGGCGGGGGGGCGCATAGCACAGTTCCTCGTGCTCCAGAATCCACGTGTTGTCGTGGGGCACGAACACCGCGTGCAGCCCGGCCGAGAGTGCCGGATTGATGTCCGATTTCGGACTGTTCCCGACCATCCACGTAAAGTCAGGCTCCAGCCCATACTTCGCGATCGCGGAGCGGTAGGTAGCCTCGTCTTTCTCGGCAACGATCTCTACTGCGGCAAAATATTCTTTCAGGCCTGAGCGCTCCACTTTCCCGGCTTGCTCGGCGGGATGCCCCTTCGTCATGAGAATCAGGTGATGCCTCTGGTTCAGATAGGCCAGCGTTTCCGGGACTCCCGCAATAATTTCAACCGGATGATCGGCAATTTGATGGGCGAAGCTGTGAATGCGTTCATGCAGCTCAGGCGTCACCGGATCGACGGACAGCTTTTCAAATGTCGTCACCAGCGAATGCGCGAAGCTGTGCAATCCGTAGCCATGCTTCACAATTGAGTCGCGCTCCACGTCGTTCAGCACCAGGCGCACTTGCTCCGGCGTGTATTCCTGATGATTCAGGAGCGAGATGAATTTGCCGATGGCGCGCTCGAAATAGATGTTATTTTCCCAAAGCGTGTCATCGGCATCGATCAGCAGTGTCTGGGAGTCATTGCCATCCAACATGACTACCATGATACCGTCTGCAAAGCACCGCATCAGCCTTTGATAGACTTGATCATGCAATGAGCATTCGCCGCTTCGTTCTCTTCCTCGCGATTTTAGTTTCCATTTCACAAGCGGCCGCGACCGGCAAGCCTCGCGTCATGACGGGCACGGCGGCGAAAAGCGGCATGCCGGCCAATCTGCGAGTCGTTCCCGACATTGCTGAACGAGTCTCGAGATTCCGGCGCGTCCAGATGCCGTTTCACGCCGCCGGATTGAGCGCCCGCGAGCAGCAGATGATTCGCAAGCTCATGGAGGCCTGCGGCTACCTTGAAAGCATCTATTGGCGGCAGAGCGATCCTGAAGCGCTAACGCTTTACCAGTCTCTCGGGTCCAGCAGGAATCCACGGGACATTCAGGTGCGGCGTTATCTCTGGATTAACGCGTCGCGCTTCGACTTGATTCACGGCAATCAGCCCTTCGTGGGAACGGGCACGATGCCGCCCGGCCGCGCTTTCTATCCACCCAATGTGACTCGTCCGCAGATTGAACAGTACGTACAGACCCATCCTCAGCAGAAGGCGGCGATCTACAGTCAGTCCACCATCGTGCGCTGGCATGGTGGAGAACTGGAAACGGTTCCCTACCGCATCGCGTACCGCACATTTCTGGAACCGGCCGCACGAGCCTTGCGCGCTGCGGCCGCGCTCAGCAGTGATGCCTCGTTCGCGAAATTTCTGCGCCTTCGCGCCGATGCGCTTCTCAGCGATGATTACTTCGCCAGCGACCTCGCATGGCTACAGCTCAAGAATCCCAAAGTTGACGTTATTTTCGCCCCCTACGAAACCTACATGGATGGTCTGCTCGGCGTGAAAGGATCGTACGGCGCGGGTATCCTCGTGCGAAATGAGCGCGACAGCAAGAAGCTCGACGTGTTCGCCAGGTACGTACCCGAGATCCAGGATTCGCTTCCCCTGCCGGCGCAAGACCGCCCGTCGAAGCAAGGGCTCGAAGCTCCCATGGAGGTGGTCGATGCCCCGTTTCGTTCAGGCGACCTGACGCACGGCTACCAGGCTGTCGCTGACAATCTTCCGAACGACCCGCGCGTCCTGGAACAAGCGGGCAGCAAGAGAATCTTCTTCCGGAACTTCATGGATGCGCGTGTGCAATACGTCATTGTGCCGCTGGCGCGTAAAGTGATGGAACCGGAGCAGGCGGCAAAAGTTACCGGCGACGGCTACATGGTGGGAACGGTATTGCACGAGATCTGCCACGGACTCGGCCCGGCATTCGCACGAACCGCGACCGGCAAGGCCGACATCTCGCAGGCGATCGGCCCCCTGCATAGCAGCCTTGAGGAAGCGAAAGCCGACGTAACCGGCATGTTCGCGGTCCGCTGGCTGGTCGACCATGATGTCCTGCCCAGAAAGAACCTTGAAGAATACTATGCATCCTACGTCGGCGACCTCTTCCGCAGTGCGCGCTTTGGCGCCGGCGAGGCCCACGGACTGGCCGAGATTATGGAAGTGAATTATCTGCTGGAGCGCAGCGCGCTTCTTCGAGACGCACGGGGCCGCTATGCGATCGATTACGAGAAGTTGCCTGCCGCTCTGGCGGATCTCTCCCGGGAACTGCTCGAAATCGAGGCTACCGGAGATCGCGCGCGCGCCGAAAAATGGTTTGCAAGATATGGCGTGCTGCGCGATGACATGGCGCGAACTCTCAATTCCGCCGCCGAGGTTCCTCTCGACATCGATCCAGTGTTCTCTTTCCCGAACACCGTAAAATAGAGTCTCTGCCAAGAACTGACTCATGCCCTTCACGCCCGCTCATGTAGCCGCAGCCTTCCCCTTCCGACGCACGAGGCTACTGTGGTCTGCGCTGATCGTTGGCACCATGGCTCCCGACTTCGAGTACTTTCTGCGCTTCACGCCGGAGGGACGGCACGGACACACCATGCCCGGCATTCTGGTGCTTACGCTGCCCCTTGCGCTCATTACGCTTTGGATCTTCCACAAATTCGTGAAGGCAGCCTTTGTGGAACTGATGCCGGAGTGCCTTCAACGCAGGCTCATCCCTTACACCGGCGAGTTCCGCTTCGGAGGCCCGGCCCGGTTCCTGCTGATTATCGCGTCGATCATGGTGGGAGTGGCGACGCATCTTGTGTGGGATTCTTTCACGCATCCCAATGGATGGTCCGTGCTTCATTGGCAAACTCTACAGGAAAGAGTCCGTTTGCCTTTCATAGGCGCAAGCACACTCTTTAAGCTTCTTCAGAATGCCAGTACGGTTTTTGGTTGTGCGTTTCTGTTGATCTGGCTGGTGGTGTGGTATCGAAGCGTCCCCCTTAACGCTTTGCCTCCGGCGCAATCTGGCAGCGCATGGCCGGCACGAAAGATCGGCACTCTAGTTGCGATCGTTGCCATTGCGGGGATGGGGGCAGTCTGGATATCGCTCACGACAACCACCACTCCAAGAAGTTTCATGGATGTTCTGCATTTTATGGTTCCCGTAGTCGTGGCCGGAGTTGCACTGACCTGGTGGGAGCTGGTGCTACTCGGAATCGTGCGTTTGAAGCAAAAGAGGAAGCAAGAATTGCCGCCAGCCAGAAGCTAGAAGCTCATCTGCATTACACCCATTCGACTCTAGGCTCTTGCGGGATGATCCCTGCCTTGTGGCCCATGTCGAGAAGGCGTCGTACCGCTTCCCGTCCATCGTCGCCGTAGTCGAGCGTGCGTTCATTCACGTACATGCCAACGAATTTGTCGGCCAGTTGCGTATCGAGATCGCGCGCAAACTGCATGGCATAGGCAAGCGCTTCATCGCGATGATCGATTGCGTATTGAATGCTCTCCCGCAGCGCCTGCGTGACGCTCGTCATCATCTCCGGCCCCAGAGAGCGTCGAATAGCATTTCCTCCCAGCGGCAGCGGCAAGCCAGTCACTTTCAGCCACCACTTGCCAAGATCGACGACGCGATGCAGGCCAGATTTGTCGTAAGTAAGCTGGCCTTCATGGATAATCAAACCCGCCTCGTACTTCCCTTCCAGTATTTGCGGGATGATCTGATCAAACGGCACGACCTCAACATCGATCCCGGGCGCGAAAAGCTCCAGCGCCAGGTAGGCGGTCGTCAGCTTGCCCGGTACAGCAATCTTCTTGTTCTTGATTTCCGTCGTCGTAAAAGAACGCGTAGAGACCAGCATCGGCCCGTAGCCATCGCCCACGCTGCCGCCGCAAGACATTAACGCATAGTCCTTCTGAATGTAGGGGTAAGCGTGGAACGAGATGGCCGTCACATCGTAGACGCCCTGCTGCGCGTCGCGATTCAAGGTCTCGATATCGCACAGCGTGTGATTAAAGCGCAGGCCGGGCACGCGAACCTTGTTCGTGGCCAGTCCATAAAACATGAATGCATCGTCAGAATCCGGGCTGTGGGCCACGGTGATTTCCCGAACTGGGATAGAAACAGTACTCATAAATTCAGCTTTCGACTCCAATAAAAATCTGTTCTGCCCGCGCCTCAGTCCGCTCTATTAAATCGCCGGCTCCATCCACTCGCGACGCCGGCAGCCAGCATGATCTTGATCACTTCCGCAAAGAGGAACCAGTACAGACCCCATTTCAACGCCTGCGCGAAGGAATGCGTCAGCACAAACAGCCATCCCAACCCTCCGGCGAAGAGCACGATTTCTCCGGCCAAACCCGCCAGAGCGGCCCATCCAAATCGTCGCGAGGTGCGCTCGTAAATCCACCCAGCAACAAACGCGACAAAAGGATATGCCATGAGAAAGCCGCCGGTTGCGCCCATCAGTTGCAGGATTCCGCCAGGACCCGCCGGATTAAACACCGGCAATCCCGCCGCGCCCTCGGCAAGGTAAAGCGCAAGAGCCGCAAAGCCGCGACGCGATCCCAGCATTAGCGCCACCGCCAGCACGCCAAAGTTCTGCAACGTCAGCGGCACGGGATTACCCGGCAAGGGCACGGTCACACGCGCGCAGAGCGCGACAAACAGACTCGCTCCAATAACAATTCCGGCCTGCTTGGCGAATTCCAGCGACCGCGAATGTTGGGGCAAAGTCTCGCCGACGGCACGAGAAACGGTGGGGTCGGTTGCAATTCTTGGCATGATCTTCCTTTCGAGGTTGCAGCTCACAGCTCTGGCGGCACGTCTCCGCTATGCCCGGAGCCGTCCGCCCGCCCGTCCGGATTCGCCTTCAGCGCCGCCGAATCGCTCATCTGCCTGCGCACGCGCATATACAGCGAAACCGCTACTGACACGACCAGCACCAGACTGACTCCCAGAATTAAAAACCACCAGAGCATCCGCACAACGCACTAGGATAGCAGACTCGCGGCAATCGTCCGTGACATGGAACCCCCTACTTCTTTCCTTTGGCCAGCGCAGCGCGGCGCTTCTCAACATTCGCGGAGACGCGTTCGAGGCGTTTGCGTGCCAGTTTCGAGCCGGTCGCCACCTTCTCAATGTTGCCCCAAACATCGGGATTGCCCATCTTTTGCCGTATCTCTTTGAGGAATGGCTGCACCTTGGCGAAGAAGAAGAACATCTCGCCGCTGCAACCGGGCTGGAGGAAGAGTTCTTCGTGCAGCGCACCTTGGAGCACCAGTGAAGCCGCCATGTCCCAGTAGCCGCCGACCTGCCGCATCCAGTTGTTTTCCTGGCTCGGAAACGCGTTCGCCACCTTCACGAAGTCGTCGCCGCTGAGCGGCCAGAAGTCCGTCAAAAACCAGTTTCTCGCCTTGCGCATCTCCGCCTCGCGGCGCAGATCGTAGAGTTGCAGCATCAACTGCCCATCGTGTGCAGTAGCTTTCTTTGCCATGAAGTCGCCCTCTTTGAATCAAGAATAAGAAACAGAAATGTCACGCGTCGGATCGTTCTTTTCCGTAGACTGCAGGGGAAACTCAACCAGCCTTGCCCACATCCCCACCCACCGCCTCGCGCTCAAAATCGCACTCCTTGTTCGGACAGGCGATGACGGTGCCGTCTTTGCGCATGCGCTCGACCAGATAATCGTGCCCGCATTTCGGGCACTTCTCGGCGATCGGCTTAGCGGCAGATGTAAATTTGCACTTCGGGTACTTCGAGCATCCATAAAACGTGTTGCCCTTGCGTGCCCGTTTCTCAACAAGTTCGCCTTCTCCGCACAGCGGACACTTCACCCCGATAAAATTCTGCTTCACGTACTTGCAGTCGGGATATCCACTGCACGAAGTGAACTCGCCATAGCGTCCATGGCGGATGATGAGGTTGCGGGTCTTGCACTCCGGACATATCTCGTCGAGCGGAATATCCGGCACGCGCTTGCCCTGATCGAGCCGCCGCGTGGTCTTGCAATCCGGATAGCCCGTACAAGCCATGAACTGCCCGAAACGCCCACGTTTCAGCACCATCACGCGACCGCAGTTCTCGCAGTATTCTTCCTGCGCCGTCTCCTGCATGTCGGCCGAATCCAGATCCGGCAGGTTGATCGGATTCTCTTTGGTGAAGGTGCAGGAGTTCGGATCTTCTTTGTCGTAGGTGCTGCACGCATAGAACGATCCGTGCTTGCCCCACTTGATGACCAGCGGCGACCCGCAACGCTCGCACTTCTCGTCCGTCGGCTTCTCCATACGCTTGATGTTTTCCATGTGCTTCTCGGCGTATTTGAGATCCTTGGCGAATTTTTTGTAGAAGTCGGCCAGCGCATCGGTCCACTTTTCTTTGCCTTCTTCGATTTCGTCGAGTTCTTCTTCCAGCCGCGCCGTGTACTGGAAATCGAAAATATCCTTGAAGTTGTCGACCAGCAGATCGGTTACCACCAGCCCAATCTCCGTGGGCGTGAACTTGCCCCCGATCTTCTGCGCGTACTGCCGCTCCTGAATGGTGCTCAGAATGGTCGCGTAGGTCGACGGCCGCCCAATACCACGCTCCTCAAGCTCTTTGACCAGCGATGCTTCGTTGTATCGCGGAGGCGGCTCAGTGAAATGCTGCTCCGGCTTCAAGGCCTTGAGCGTCAGCTTCTGTCCCGCTTCCAGCGCCGGCAGCTTATGTTTCAGCTCTTCATCTTCCTCATCTTTAGAATCCTTGGACTCTTCATAGACCTTGAGGAAGCCGTCGAACTTCATTACCGATCCGGTTACACGGAACCAGAAGATTTCGTTTGCCGACTTCGCATCGATGTCGACCGTCGTCTGATCGAATACCGCCGGATTCATCTGCGAAGCCACAAAGCGCTGCCAGATCAGCTTGTAGACCTTGAACTCATCTTCCTGCAAATACTGTTTGACCTGGTCGGGATGCCGCGTCGCCGAGGTTGGACGAATCGCCTCGTGCGCGCCCTGCGCGTCTTTCTTCTCCTTATATGTATTGGGAGATTCGGGCAGATACTGAGCGCCATATTCGCCGCCAATGTACTCGCGCACCTCGGCGATCGCCTCGGGAGAGACCCGCGTCGAATCGGTTCGCATGTAGGTGATCAGGCCGACCAGGCCCTCTTCGCCAAGTTCGACGCCTTCATACAGCCGCTGCGCGATCATCATGGCGCGCTTCACGCTGAAGCGCAGCTTGCGCGACGCGTCCTGCTGCAATTTGCTGGTGGTGAACGGCGGAGTCGCGTTGCGCCTCCGCTCTTTTTTCTCCACCGAGCGAACAACCCAATCGGCTTTCTCCAGAGCCAGCCGGATTTTCTCCGCGTCCTCGCCGTTTGTAACCTCAACCTTCTCTTCGCCCTTGCCGAGAAAGCGCGCGTCAAATGCGGGAGGCTTGCCTGCCGCCAGATTCGCGTCAATCGTCCAATATTCTTTCTTCTCAAACGCCTTGATCTCGCGCTCGCGATCGACGATCAATCGCAGGGCCACGGTCTGCACCCGCCCGGCGGAAAGCCCGCGCCGAACCTTGTCCCACAACAGCGGCGAAACCTGATACCCCACAAGACGGTCGAGCACGCGCCGAGCCTGCTGCGCATCGACCAGGTTCTGATCGATATTGCGAGGATGCTCAAACGCCGCCTTCACCGCGCGCTGCGTGATCTCATTGAAAGTTACCCGCTGGATCCGCGGGCCGTCGCCATCCTCTTCCTTTTCTTTTTTCTTCTTGGTGGCCTTGGCTTTTTTCGTTTTCTTGCCGTCGTCTCCGAGTTCGTCGGCCAGGTGGGCGGCAATTGCTTCGCCTTCGCGGTCCGGGTCAGGCGCCAGGTAGATCTTGTCAGCCGCCAGAGCCAGCTTTTTCAGCTTGGCCAGGACCTTCTCTTTGCCAGGAATGACGACGTACTCGGTTTCGAAACTATCCTCGACGTCGACACCAAGGCTGCTCTTGGGCAGATCTTTCACGTGCCCGAAGGAAGCATCAACGGTAAAACCCTTACCCAGATATTTCTGAATAGTTTTCGCCTTAGCCGGCGATTCGACAATGACAAGACCTTTAGACAATGGTTCCTCTATTCGGAGATGGTGAACTTGAAACTAGCACGAAGCATGGGAATGCAACAACTGCGGGAACGCTCCAGCTCTTAGCTATTGGCTTTTGGCTCTTGGCCTTGGCCCTTTATCGGGACAACACAAATTTCAGGCTCCGCACGTCCCACTCTGATCTTTTGAGACAATGACGACATCATGCGCATGACCACTCCCAGGTCCGCGTCAAGCACCTCATGCGTCTTCGAATTCAGGAAATTCAAGTCCCTCGCAAGCAAAAGGTGGTAGGACAATTCAGCACCCGATCCCATTGCAATCTGGATGAACCGGGCCATTTCTCCGTCAGATCTTCTTCCACAGCCTTCCGCGAGATTCGCTGCAATCGACGCCGCGGCTCGGCGCGTTTGACTGACAAGTCCGAATCGCTCTTCGCTGGGGAATGTTGCGGTCTTCTTGTAAATCGCCAATGTCAGATGGTGTGCTTTCTCCCAAACCAACAGATCCCGGTAATTCCTCATCACGCCTCCGCACGATTGGGCTAACAGCCAAAAGCTAGTAGCTAAAAGCTCTTTACAAAATTCTTCCCCGGTAGCTGCCGTATCTTCCCACTCAGCTCCAGCTCAAACAGCGCAGCAAAGATTTCCGAGGAGGAGATTTCGTGTTCCAGCATTTCGACCAGCTCGTCGATGTGCGTCGACTGATCCTGCTTCAGCAGCCTGAGGAGCTTCTGTTCGTGAGGCGAAGGAGCATCATCGGGAAATAGAGATGCGTTCGCGGGGGCCGGGGATTCATTCTGCAACGCGCTGAGAGCAACCTGCACGTCCGCAGGTAACTCTTCCCAAACGTCTTCCCAGGTAGCCACCAGCTTCGCGCCCTGCTTGATCAGCGTGTTTGGACCCCACGAGTTTTTGTTGGTCACGTTCCCCGGCACCGCATACACGTCTCGGTTCTGTTCGAGCGCGCACCGCGAGGTAATGCGGGTCCCGCTATATTCCGCCGCCTCCACGACCAGCACCCCCGCTGACATGCCGCTGATAATGCGGTTGCGTATCGGAAAATTCTGCGGCTGCGGCGACGTCCCCATGGGAAACTCGGAGATAACCGTCCCCCCTAGCGCAAGGATCTGCTCCGCGAGCCGCGTATTCTCCTTCGGGTATAGAACGTCAATGCCGGTACCAAGTACGGCAATAGTTTTGCCCTTGGCGGCGATCGCTCCGCGATGCGACGCCGTATCGATGCCTCGCGCCATTCCGCTGATAATCACCAGTCCGCGCGTCGCAAGATCGGTCGCCAGCCTCTCCGCCATGCCGCTGCCGTAAGGGGTCGGATGCCGCGTTCCCACCATCGCGATCCCCGGCTTCGACAAAAGTTCGATACTCCCCTTTACGAACAGCACCACCGGCGGATCGTAGATCTCTTTCAAACGCGCCGGGTACTCCCCGGCACTCAAAGAGATGACTACCCCACCCCCCTGTGCCGCTCGAGCCAGCTCATCCTGTGCCAGTTCCATGGATTTGCCCGTCGCCAGTGACTGCGCCGAAACCGCGCGCATTCCGGTCGCTTCAAGTTCCGTTAGGCTCGCTTGCAAAATCCGATCGGCGGTTCCGAAGTGTTCCACGAGTTTTCGAATCCGTGACGGCCCCAGCCCTTCCGTCAGCGCGAGCGCCAGCCAGCAAAGCGTTTCGTTGGAGCAAAGGGTTCCACCACGCGCTGGAACCGCGGCAAGAGTTGCGCTTGCCGCAGCGGGCGGACTGGATGGTCGGGTTTCAAGCGGACTGTCGGGGAGAGTTCCGGGAAAATTTCCGGGCAGAGTTCCGGGTAGAGTTTCGTGCGAAGAGTCGGGCATCGAGCCTGACCCTAGCCGCGGCCGACTCCTCTGTCAATGATGGCGCACACACCACTTTTGGTAGAATTCGCAAAGTGATGAGCCGCTTAAGGATCTCCGCGATTTCCTATCTCAATACGGCTCCGCTCATGTGGGATTTTGAGCGCGGGAATTCAGGACTAGCCTCATCCGCCATCGCCTCCGCAACTCGCGCTAACTCGTCTTACGGAGCCGCCACCTCGGTCGCGGTCGAGGAAACTGCGGCCGACTTCGACATTTCCTACACAATTCCGTCCGCCTGCGCGAGGGCATTGGCCGAGGGCACGGCTGATATCGGAATTATTCCCGCGGCCGCCTACACCACCATCCCCGATCTCGTCATTATTCCCGACGTTGCCATCGCCGCGCGCAACGCCGTCCGCTCAATCCTGCTGGTGAGCCGGATGCCCCTTGATCGCGCCCGCACCGTCGCCCTCGATACTTCTTCCATGACCTCCGTCGCACTCGCCAAGATTCTGTTCGCAACCTGGCTGGGAGGACCCCGGATCTACTCCGTGATGGCTCCAGATCTCGACTCCATGCTCGACACGTGCGATGCTGCGCTGCTCATCGGAGACCCCGCCTTGCAGGTCGATCGCAAGCGCTACGTCACGCTCGATCTGGCGGAAGAATGGCACGCCCGTACCGGCAAATCGTTCGTCTTCGCATTCTGGGCGATTCGGCGCGCGGCCCTCAAAGATCACAATCCTGATGCTATTGCCAGGATCTTCAGGAATTCGCGCGACCACGGCCTCGAGCCCGGTCATCTCGAAGCCATCACGCAGGAGTGGGCGCCACGTCTAGGCTTGACGTTCGAAGCAGTTCGAACTTACTTCGCCCACAACATTCATTACTATCTTGACCCGCCGTGCATCGAAGGTCTGAATCTCTTCTATCGCCGGGGCGCGGAAATCGGCGCGCTACCTCCCGCGCCAAAGCTGGAGTTTCTGTAGACCACGCCCGTCGACCGTAGCGCCGCTGTCTCGCCGCGTATCGAGACCAACCACCCAGCGCCGCTCACCTGCTTCATTTAGGCGCTTGTTGTCCGGCTTCCTCCAGAACCTCCACCACCACACCGGAAGCCTGCCCGCCACTGTGATAAACCCGTTCCGTAGCCTTCACAAAATCCGCAGGCTTGGCCTCGGGAATATCTACAAACGTCTGCGGATTCCGATCCGTTAGCGGAAACCACGAACTCTGCACCTGCACCATAATCCGGTGTCCGCGCCGGAACGTGTGGTTCACATCCGGCATCGTGAAATCGACCTCTTCAACCTTGCCCGGAGTAAACGGCTCCGGCTTTTCAAAGCTGTGCCGGAATTTTCCGCGGAACGGTTCGCCGCGCACCAGTTGTTGATAATCGCCAACCGCAAATTTGGGCGGATGCACATCCAGCGGACGATCTTCGTCGCCAGACTTGGCTGCATCCTTGCTCTCCGGATAATCCGTCGGGTACACATCGATCAGCTTCACATCGAAATCCGAATCCGTGCCGCTGGTCGAAACAAACAGCCGCGGCGAAACCGGCCCGGCGATCGTCACATCCTTCTGTAACACAGCGCTCTCGTAAGTCAAAACATCGGTCCGGCTGTCTGCGAAGCGCTGGTCTGAAACCATGTACTCCTGTGGCACATCCTGCGCCGGATAGTTGATATACGGCACCGGCTTCGCCGGGTCGCTCACATACTCATCGAAGGCCGCAGCCTCGGTTCCTGGTGTGTCAAACGACAGCACTCCGTTGGCATGGAAGTAAAGGGTTCGAGCCCGCGCCTGCTCCGGCGGCCACGCCGAATACTGCCGCCACACATTCGTTCCCGTCTCAAACACATAAGCCCTCGGCAACTTCGCATCGCCGATGTCCTTCAGATACTGTTCGAAAAACGGAAACAGAATGTTCTTGCGGTAGTAATCGCCTGTGTCCGAAGCGAACTCAGCATGCCCCAGCCGCTTCCCGTTCAAGCGATACCACCCGCCATGCACCCACGGGCCCATCACCAGCGCGGTCGGCGTTGTGGGGTTGTTCTTCCCGACAGTTTGAGAAGTAGTGAGCGGTCCTTGCAGATCCTCCGCGTCAAACCACCCGCCTACGGTCAGCACGGCGCAGTGGACGTTCCTAAAATGCGGAGCCAGATTGCGCACCTTCCAGTAATCGTCATACGTATCGTGCTTGACCTGGTCGTCCCATAGGGAAGTGTCACCTTTCATATAGGACCGCAGGTTTGAAAGCGATCCGGCTTTCAGATAAAAGTCGTAGCTGTCCGTCGTGCCGTAGTCAAACTCCCACTCGTTCTTGGACGGAAGCTGAGGATTCTTCTGCGGAGAGAAGTACACATAGAATCCGAAGTTCGCCGCCAGCATGAAGGCGCCGCCATGATAAGCGTCGTCCCCCATAAATAAGTCAACCATCGGCGCCTGGGGCGAAGCCGCCTTGAGCGCCGGGTGGGCGTCGATCATGCTCGCCGCCGCGTAAAACCCGGAATAGGAAATCCCCCAGATTCCCGCCTTGCCGTTATTGTTCGGAACATTCTTCAGCAGCCAGTCGATGGTGTCATAAAGGTCGCTCGATTCGTCCACATCCTGCTTCGATTTCTTACTGTCGATATGAGGAGTCATCTCGACAAACTTGCCCTCAGACATATACCGGCCGCGCACATCCTGAAAAACGAAGATGTATCCCGCTTTGTCAAAGTCCGGCGAAGGTCCAAGCCGCGTTCGATACTGGTCCACCCCATAGGGCCCGACGCTGTACGGCGTGCGCTCGATCAGAAAAGGATAGGCGTGCGAACTGTCCTTAGGGACATAAACGGCGGTGAAGAGGTGGACTCCGTCGCGCATCGCGATACGGTATTCATACTTCGTGTAGTGCTCTTTGACATCGAAGTCTTGCCCCTCGACCTTGTTCTGCCCGAAAAAAGAAGCCGTCACTACCAGCACGAAAAGAAACAAAGACAAAAATCCGCATCGTCGACCCACCATTTCCTCCTTGGATGCAATGCCCCACAGAGAATGCTAAAGCACCGTACAGGCCGATGAAAGCAGAGTCAAGCGGACTATTCTCCAAACACTGAGAATCTGGACACGGGTTAGGTCGCTGCGTGCGCGCCATTCATTGCAGTACGTATCGCACCCACCGCTCCTCCCGACCATCGAACGCATTACACAGGATTACAAATCCCGTTGCATCTGCCTGACCCATTCCTGCTTCTAAGTACCATGACGCCGTTGCCCGCGCTTGCGCTCTTCGCCGCTCACTCAAAAAAAGATGCCATGTTGCGCTGGCTGATTCATCTCGGCGGGCCAGGCCTGATCCTCCTGGGTATCCTCGACAACTCTGTCATTCCGCTCCCCGGCAGCATGGACGTCATCACCATCGTTCTCGCCGCGCACCGCCGCGAACCCTGGTTCTATTACGCAATCATGGCCACTGCGGGAGCGGTGCTGGGCGGCTACATTACATACCGAATGGCCCGCAAGGGGGGCAAGGAGGCTCTCGAAAAACGTTTTTCGAGGAAGAAGGCCGCAAAAATCTATTCCGTATTCGAGCGCTGGGGGTTCGCCTCAGTCGCCATCCCCGCGCTCCTACCCCCGCCCTTCCCGATCGTCCCCATGCTCCTGGCCGCCGGCGCACTGCAATACCCCACAAAGAAATTCTTGGGCGCGTTGACCGTAGGGCGAGGCCTCCGATACGCCATCATTGCCTACCTCGGCGCCCACTATGGACATGGCATCATCAGTTTTTTCTCGCAGTACTACATGCCCACGCTCGTCATTCTGATCGCCGGATCCGTCGCCGCAGCGTTGTATGGCCTGTACGAATACAAACGGCGGCAGAAGCCGGAACATCATGAAGTAAACCCGCCTCGAAGACCGGCGCGCCGCGTGGCATGAAGACTCGCCTCAGGCGGCTTTTCCCAGATAGAATAATTGCGTAACCTGGGGTGAGAATGTCTCTGACCAAACAGCAAGCCCTCGACCTGTTCCACTCCGATGACCTCATCGGTATCGGCATGGAAGCCGACGCGGTCCGCCGCCGCCTCCATCCAGAGGGCACCGTCACGTACATCATCGATCGCAACATTAATTACACGAACTTCTGCACCGAATATTGCACCTTCTGCGCCTTCTATCGCCCGCTGAAAGGCCCAGCCGCCAAAGAAGGCTACATCCTAGATTTCGATACCATTTACGAGAAAATCCGCGAAACCGTCGAACTCGGCGGCACCGGCGTCCTCATGCAGGGCGGCCTCCATCCCGACCTCAAAATCGACTGGCACGAGAAGATGCTCAGCGGCATCAAGCAGCGCTTCCCGAAGATTCACCTGCACTGCTACTCCGCCTCCGAAATACTGGCCATCGCCGAATACAGCAATCTCAGTGTGCGCGACACCATTGCGCGCCTCCGTGATGCCGGACTTGACTCTATCCCCGGCGGCGGCGCCGAAATTTTGGATGACGAAGTGCGCTACAAAATCGCGCGCCTGAAGTGCCTGACCGCCGACTGGCTGGAAGTCCATCGCACCGCGCACCAACTCGGCATGCGCACGACCGCCACCATGATGTTCGGCGTCGGCGAGACCCTCGAACACCGCGTTAATCATTTCGACGCTATCTATCGCCTTCAGGAAGAGACGGGCGGCTTCACCGCCTTCATCCCCTGGAGCTTCCAGCCCGCCAACACAGCGCTTGGCGGCCGCAAGTGGGACGAGGCCACCGCCGTCGAATATCTGAAAGTTCTCGCCATTTCGCGCCTGTATCTTTCCAATTTCTTGAACGTGCAATCCAGCTGGGTAACGCAAGGACTGAAGGTCTGCCAGATGGGCCTGCGCTTCGGTGGCAACGACGTGGGCTCAGTGATGCTTGAAGAAAATGTGGTGCGCGCCGCCGGCGTTACCAACTGCACCACTGAGGAAGAGTTGCGCCGCATCATTCGCGACGCCGGCTTCCGTCCCGCCCAGCGCGACACGCTCTACCGGCAATATTTCTTAAATTGACGTAACGGCGCTCACTGACGGACGTTCTATTCGATCAGCTACAATGCAAAAGACATTCTCATTTAGTTTTTGGGGTTCCTCAGTGGTCCCCCGTGCCCTCTGTGGTTCGATCTTTTTGCAGGCCCCTGATCAGAATCACAGTTCCACGCATCCGAGCTTCCGAACGTAATGGCATTGTTCGCAACCTACCTTCGCCTCCAGCCGCTGGGCATGTTCCTGGCCTCCAAAGGCTTGGGCCCCTATCTCCGCCAGCACTTTCTAGACAAGACCTTCCAGGGCCTCTATCAGGTCAATGCCTTCGACCTCGCTCTCCTCATCCCCTACTTCATCGTCCTCATCATCCTCGCGGCCTATGGCGGCCATCGCTACTGGCTCGTTTATCTTTATTACAAGCACAAGAAGAACAAAACGACCGAGCCGCCGGCTCACTTCGAAGACCTGCCGCGCGTCACCGTGCAGCTCCCAATCTTTAACGAGCAATACGTAGTCGAGAGGCTCCTCGATGCCATCTGCCGCCTCGACTACCCGCGCGAAAAGCTCGACATCCAGCTGCTCGACGACTCCACCGACGAGACTGTTGATGTCGCCCGCGGTTTGGTCGAGCGCTATAAGAAGCTGGGCAATCCAGTCACCTACATTCACCGCGAGAATCGGCATGGCTTCAAAGCCGGGGCGCTCGAGAACGGCCTGAAGTCCTCCCAGGGCGAGTTCGTCGCCATATTCGACGCCGACTTCGTCCCGCCGCCCGACTTCCTGCTCAAGTGCATCCACCACTTTACCGACCCGAAAATCGGAATGGTGCAAACCCGCTGGACGCACATCAATCGCAACTACTCGCTCCTGACCGAGGTCGAGGCCATCCTCCTCGACGGACACTTCGTGCTCGAGCACTCCGGACGCGCCCGCAGCGGCGTCTTCTTCAACTTCAACGGCACCGCCGGAATGTGGCGTCGTAAAGCCATCGACGAAGCCGGCGGTTGGGAACACGACACCCTCACCGAAGACACCGATCTCTCCTACCGTGCGCAACTCAAGGGATGGAAGTTCCTCTACCTTCAGGACGTCGAGTGCCCCGCCGAACTTCCCGTCGAGATGACCGCCTTCAAGACGCAACAGGCGCGCTGGGCGAAAGGGCTGATTCAGGTTTCAAAGAAGATTCTACCGCAGGTTTTTTCCAGCAATGCCTCGCGCCACCAGAAAGTCGAGGCCTGGTATCACCTGACGGCAAACCTCAGCTATCCGCTGATGATCGTGCTCTCCGTCCTTCTACTTCCGGCTATGGTCATCCGCTTTTATCAGGGATGGTTTCAGATGCTTTACATCGACCTGCCGCTTTTCATGGCGTCGACATTCTCCATCTCCAGCTTCTATCTCGTCTCGCAAAAAGAGCTGTTCCCCAAAAGCTGGTTTCGGTCCCTGCTCTTCTTGCCCCTCCTAATGGCTCTCGGCATCGGCCTCACCATAACCAATACCCGAGCTGTCCTGGAAGCGCTGGTCGGCAAGCAAACCTCTTTCGTGCGCACGCCCAAATACCGCGTCGAATCAAAGAAGGATAAAGTGGGCGCGACCAAGTACCGAAAGCGCCTGGGCTGGATTCCGTGGATTGAGATCGCAATCGGCTGCTACTTCGCCCTCACCGTCTACTATGCGATCGACAACGAGAACTACTTTACCGTTCCCTTCCTGCTGTTGTTCGTCATCGGCTACTGGTGTACAGGATTGATGTCGTTACTACAGGGCCGCATGGGAGGATTACAAGTAGGTTCAGACGCGCACACCAAGCCATTCCCGGTGGGAGTTTAGTGATAATTGGATCATTGAGTCATTGAGGTATTGAATCACTGAAGTACCCCCTGCACTGCCCTGATCGCTCTTCCAATCACTCAATACCTCAATGACTCAATAATTCGAATCTCATCTCGGCAACTTAAAGTCCACCGTAATCCGCATCGGACTCTTCACCACTTTTCCATCGAGCACGAACGGCTTGTAACGCCATCGTTTCACCGCATCGAGGGCCGACGGGACAAACACCGGCGGTCCCTCCACAACTTTCAACCCGTTTACCGTCCCGTCTTCCATCACCATCGCATCCAGCACAACCTTGCCCTCGATTCGCAGTGACTTGGCTTGCACCGGATAGACGGGCGGAACGCGGTGGATCAACTGGCCCCCCGAAACGCCTCGCGAAACGTTCGGGTGCGAAAGCGTAGGCACCAGCGCCTGCGAAGAAAGCACTCCCTTAAGATTTTGAGAAGCCTGATCGACAACCAATGGAGGAGGTTCGAGCGCCGCCGTCTCATCCTTACTTTTCGCCGTGGAAAGATGGAGATTCGCGCTCCCGGGACTCGCATTCTGAGATACCACCGAAGCATCGCCCTCCGATTCCGTAGCCGGGCGGGTCGAGGCCCCGGCCAAGGACGCTGTCCCCTTATTCTTCTTAGCCGCGGCCGCATCCAGCTCCGTCGCAGTCTTCACGGTCCGCACCGCCGAAGGCTTTCCGCTCGATGCCAGTAACTGTCCTCCGGGATTCGGTTTCCACACGGCATCATTGTCGGGAACGCGCTGTCCGGCGATGCCCGGATTCGAAAGCTTCGCGTCCTGCACACCTCCCGATACAGCATTTGCCGCGAGAGATGCAGGCGCGGCGGCCCGAGCCCTGCTCTCGCTTCCATCGGCCTCGCGCCAGCCCAGCCAGATCGCCAGGCCAAGCAGTAAAACCATGCCCAAGCCCACCGCGCCAGCTACCAAAGGCCGACGTCCCACCAGCGCCCGCACAAAATCAACAAAGCGATCGGAGGCCGGCAAGAGCCCTGAAGACGCCGGCTTTTCCAATGGAGCCTTAACAACCATGGGAGGAGCCACCGGAGATGCTCCTACCGGTTTGGCTGCCCGCGCCCGCTCCGCAAGTCCAGCCAGATGCTCCAGAACCGCCAGGTGATGTGGCGTAAAAGCGCCCGGCTCGGTCGAAAACGCTTCCAGGATTCCATTGTTCCCGTGTTCGCCCTGAATCGGCAGCACTGCAATCGATCGCAGCCCCAGCGTCCGGCACACTTCCCTATCCACCAGCCTGTTTTTCTCCGTATCGACGCAATGTTGCGTCTTACCGGTTCGAAGGCACTCGCCCGAAATTCCGGTGTCAGCGCTCAGACGTGCGCCCAGTGGCGGAGCCGTCTCTCCGCAGCGCGCGCGGCAAACCATCGCGCCATCCTTCCACATGGCCAGAGCCACGCCGCTGGCGCTGGTCAGAAGCAACGCTGCATCGGCAATCGCCGCCAGAATTGGATCCAGCCGATGCTCTCCCGCCGCCACCAGTTCGCGTAGCGTCGAAAGAACCCTCGGCTCGTCCGGATCGCCATCACGCCGCCAAGGCGTGGCAACCGCCGCACTCCGGCTATCGCTTTCTGAGCTTTTCTCGGAGGGACTGTATTTCGCCTGTGTTACTGCCACGGCTATGCTCTCAATTCATTGAAATTGGCCGGACTAAGCCCAAACGCAAGTGGCGAGGGTGGTGATTGAACGGGAGTATGAGCTAACTTCCCGCGACTGTCAAGGAAACTCAGTCCCCTATGACTTCCCCGAATCACCGCGATAATGCACGCTGTCATCAGAAGCGGAGTGACGCGGAAGCCGAACGAAGCCCAAAAACCCCATGTAACTGGATAGCTGTGTACATCGACGCAGGGCGTTCTATCCGTCTATCCCTCGACTCGAGTCTCGGCGAATGCCGGCATGCAAATCATCCAAACATATTCGCTGAAAACCGCCCCCTCCATTTCGCTACATAGCACAAAGGTTTGGCATCAAACTAACCACCTTCCCCACGCTTCCCAGCGTGCTACGCTGATAACGCTCTGGTTTCAGCAAGGCTTCGCGCTACGGCATTGCTGGGATCCAATTTAAAAAAGCTTTTACGCACGGTCGAAGCTCTGGCCGACCTTGGGCCGCAGCTCACGGCGGACCGCGACTTCCGCCAAACCACGCACACCATCCTCTCTGTCGTTATGGAGGCCTCGGGCGCGCGTGAGGCCGTTCTGTTCGCATTCGGCGAACGGCCGTCCATGCTGACCTCGCTTGACGCGCAGGGCTTCGCGCTCATCCCCGACCCGGCCGTCATCCCCCTGCTTCCCCGCCACATCCACATGCTCACCGCGGCCAGCGGGGCGGTCGTTCTCAACAGCACCACCACGGACGTCTACCTGAGTTCGAACGGCAACGTCGCCCCAGAACTCTTTCGTTGCATTTGTGCTTTAAGAGTTCGCGGCAAGCTGGTGGGAGCAATCGCATTGGGACGCCGCGCCGGTGATGCCCTCTACGAAGAGGATGCCCTCAATGCGCTCGAAATGATTGCCAGCTACGTGGCGCTCGCCATTCAGAATCACACCCTTACGCAAACGCTGGCGCAGCGCGTGTCAGAAAATCTTCGCCTGCTGGCCTCGCTCCATGGCTTCTACGACAATGCGCTCGAAGCCTTTGCCACCGCCATCGACGTCAAGCACGTCAACATTCACGGACATTCCCTGCGCGTCGGCCGTTATGCACAAGCCATCGGCGAAGCTCTCGGCATGGAGCCCGGTGAAGTCGCGCCGCTTCGTTCGGCGGGTTACCTGCACGACATCGGCAAAGTTGCGGTCGACACGCGCCTCTTCGCCAAGCCCACTTCGCTCGACGACGACGAAGCCCGTGCCATGCGAGATCACACGATAGTCGGCCATCAGATTGTCAGCGAAGTGCAATTTCCCTGGCCGCAAATTCCCGAGATCGTCCGCTGGCACCACGAGCGCGCCGATGGCTCGGGTTATCCCGACGGTCTCCGCGGAGACGAAATGCCTCGTGCGGTCCGCATCATCGCGCTCGCCGACGCCTTCGACGCCATGACTACAGAACGCCCGTACCGCGCCCGCATGTCCGTCGGTACCGCCCTCCAAGAGTTAATTCGCATGACGCCCGAAAAGTACGATCCGCAGGCCCTACAAGCTCTGCTGATTCAAGTGCGTCGCGACGCCGTAGGCAGCAATCGTCTTCCTATACTCGGCTCCGGTCTGGTCAACGTCTCACCCACCGACATCGACGCCCTGGCTTCCACGCTCCAACACCGGACCCACAAGGCCCGCGCCTTCCTGACATAGCTTTACCCTCTCGACTCTAACGTACTGGCCCCGACCATTTTGGCACTCAGCCGACTGAATCCGCCTCGGTGTAAAATCAAACCCAGACTCCCGGGGAAACGTCTTTGTCTAACCGCCGCATCAAATCGGCGCCGACTTCATCTAAAGAAGCAAATTGCACTGACTTGCAAGGAGGGCGTTAATGGCGGTGAGTGACCAGGCAGTCGTCACTGGTAAGCAACTCGATCAACTCTGCATTAACACGATTCGCACGCTTTCGATCGACGCGGTGCAAAAAGCCAATTCCGGCCATCCCGGCGCCCCGATGGCTCTTGCCCCCGCCGCCTATGTTCTCTGGCAACAATTCCTGCGCTACGACCCGCAGGACCCCCACTGGCCCAATCGCGACCGCTTTGTCCTCTCCAACGGCCACGCCTCCATGCTCCTTTATTCTCTGCTCCACCTGGCAGGCGTTCGTGAGGTCGATAGACAAGGCAATATTCTTTCCACTCCCGCGGTTTCCCTCGATGACATCAAGAATTTTCGTCAGCTCAACAGCAAAACTCCCGGCCATCCCGAGTCCAGCCTGACCACCGGCGTCGAGACCACCACCGGGCCGCTGGGCCAGGGGGTTGCCAACAGCGTCGGCATGGCTATCGCCGAGCGCTGGCTCGCCACGCACTTCAACCGTCCGGGCTTCGAGCTTTTTAACTACAACATCTGGACCTTCTGCGGTGATGGCGACATGATGGAAGGTATCTCCGGGGAAGCTGCATCTGTCGCCGGCCATCTACGTCTCTCGAATCTCTGCTGGATCTACGACAACAATCACATCACCATCGAGGGCAAAACCGATCTTGCCTTCGACGAAGATGTTGCCGCACGCTTCAAAGCCTACGGATGGGCCGTCAATCACGTTCATGACGCCAACGACCTCGATGTCATTGCCGGCACCTACCGCTGGGCACTCAGCGTCACCGATCGTCCCAAGCTCATCGTTCTTGACAGCCACATTGCCTACGGCTCTCCGAACAAGCACGATACGAAGGAAGCTCACGGCGAGCCGCTGGGCGAAGAAGAAGTTAAGCTCACCAAACGCTTCTACGGCTGGCCCGAAGACGCCAAGTTTCTGGTTCCCGATGGCGTTCGCGAAAATTTCCGCGACGGAATGGGCAAGCGGGGACATCAGTTGAGCGCCACCTGGAACAAGCTGTGGGATCAATATTCGGCCCAGAATTCCGATCTGGCCGGCCAGTACGAGCGCATGCGCAAGCGCGAACTTCCCGATGGCTGGGACAAAGAGCTGCCAACTTTCCCCGCCGACGCCAAGGGTCTCGCCACCCGCGATTCGTCCGCCAAGGTCCTCAACGCCATCGCCAAGAACGATCCCTGGCTGATGGGAGGCTCGGCCGACCTTTACCCTTCGACCAAAACGCGCCTCACTTTCGACGGCGCAGGCGACTTCGAAGCCAACGATTACAACGCCCGCAACTTCCACTTCGGCATCCGCGAACACAGCATGGGCGCGATCGTCAACGGCATGACGCTCTCATTTCTGCGTAGTTACGGCTCGACGTTCCTCATCTTCTCCGATTACATGAAGCCCGCCATCCGTCTCTCGGCGATCATGGAGATTCCGTCCATCTGGATCTACACCCATGATTCCATCGGAGTCGGCGAAGATGGCCCGACGCATCAGCCCATCGAACAACTCGCAACTCTGCGTGCCACCCCCGGCCTGCTGACGATCCGCCCGGCCGACGCCAATGAAGTAGTCGAGGCGTGGAAAGTAACCATGCAACAAAAAACGGAGCCGGTCGCGCTCATCTTGACCCGCCAGGCTCTGCCCACGCTCGACCGCACAAAATATGCCTCCGCCGCAGGCGTGGCGCGCGGCGGCTACATCCTCGCCGACGCCGAAGGCGGTAAGCCCGAGGTAATTCTCATTGCCACAGGCAGCGAAGTAAGCCTCTGCATCAACGCCTATGAAACCCTCAAACAATCTGGCATTCGCGCCAGGGTGGTTAGTCTTCCCTGCTGGGAACTCTTTCAGCGTCAGGATGAAAGTTATCGCAATCAGGTTTTGCCGCCCGAGATCACCGCGCGCGTCGCAGTCGAACAGGCTGCCAGCCTGGGCTGGGCACACTACACTGGAAGCAAAGGCTGCATCATAGCGATGTCCAGCTTTGGAGCCTCCGCGCCCCTGAAAGACCTGCAAAAGAAGTTCGGCTTCACCGTCGAGGCCGTCGTGCAGAAGGCGCGAGAGCTGATCGGGAAGTAACCAGCGGGGTTGGTTGGAAAACAAAGTTGCTTGGAAAACACGAGGTTGGAAAACAGAGCTGTTCTAAAACAAAGGGCGGAAAACAAAGTTGGTGGAAAACGAACGGTGGAAAACAAAGTTGCTTGGAAACAAAAACGAGCCCCAAAGGGGCGACACAGCTTAGCCCAGCGCTTCAGCGCTGGGTAGGCAGAGAATATAGATGAAGTTCCGGAGGGACGACCCACCTCCGCGGTAACGCATTGTTAACGTCAGATCATTAATCTGGCCGCAAGGAGACGCACTCATGAATCCCGTCGACACCCTCGAAACCGCCAAAGCAGTAAATCCGCTAAAGCAACTCATCCCCTTCGGCCAATCCATCTGGCTCGATTACATCCGCCGCGACCTCCTCAAAGGCGGCGAACTCCAGCGCCTCATCGACGAAGATGGCCTCCGCGGCATGACCTCCAATCCCTCCATCTTCGAAAAGGCCATCGGCGACTCGAACCTCTACCAGGATTTCCTCGACACCTTCGCCAATCGCGCCGACCTTGACGCCAAGGGCCGCTACGAACTCCTCGCCATTCGCGACATTCAGGACGCCGCCGATCTCCTCAAGCCTGTCTACAAGAGCACCAAGCGCCGCGACGGGTACGTCAGCCTTGAAGTCTCGCCCTATCTCGCCAATGACACCGAAGGCACGCTCGAAGAAGCCCGCCGCCTCTGGGCCGCAGTCGCCCGCGATAACGTCATGATCAAGGTGCCTGGCACGCCCGCGGGTATTCCCGCGTTCCGGCAGCTCATCAGCGAGGGCATCAACGTCAACGTGACGCTCCTCTTCGCACAGGATGTCTACGAACAGGTTGCCGCCGCCTACGTCGACGGCGTCGAACGTTTTGCCGCCACCGGTGGCGATGTCGGAAAAATCGCCAGCGTCGCCAGCTTCTTCATTAGCCGCATCGACACCCTCATCGATTCGATGGCCGCCGACAAACTCAAGACCGAATCCGATCCCGCGCGCAAAGCCAAGCTGCAAAGTATCCAGGGCAAAGTTGCCATCGCCAACGGCAAGCTCACTTACGAGTCCTACCAGCAAATCTTCTCTACTCCGCGCTGGAAGGCACTCGCCGCCAAAGGTGCACAAACGCAGCGCGTCCTCTGGGCCAGCACCAGCACCAAGAACAAGAATTATCGCGACGTGATCTATGTCGAAGAACTGATCGGTCCGGACACGGTCAATACGCTTCCGCCTGCCACGCTGGAAGCCTTCCGCGATCACGGCAAGCCGCGCCAGAGCCTCACCGAAGATCTCGATGGCGCGCGCAAAATCATGTCCGACCTGGCCTCAGCCGGCATCTCGATGAAAGAAGTGACCGACAAGCTGACCGCCGACGGCGTCAAGCTCTTCGCCGACGCCTTCGACAAACTCCTCGAAGCGGTCGAGAAAAACACGCACCGCGCGTCCCAGCCGCAACTCAACGCCCAATCTGCCAAACTGCCCGCTGACCTGGACGGCACCGTAAAAAAAAACCTTAACGACTGGCGCGCCACCGGAAAAGTAAGGCGTCTCTGGCAGCACGATGCTTCGCTCTGGACCAATGAAGACGAGTGTTCCTGGCTCGGCTGGCTCAACATCGTCGACGATCAGCTCTCGAACGTCGCCAAACTTACGGACCTCGCCGCCGACGTCAAAGCCGGCGGGTTTTCCGACATTCTTCTGTTAGGGATGGGCGGATCGAGTCTTTGTCCCGAAGTGTTCGCGCTGACCTTCCCGCAAACTCCCGGGTTCCCGCGCCTGCACATCCTCGATTCCACCGACCCGGCTCAGATCAAACACACCGAAGAGAAAATCGACCTCGCGAAAACTTTTTTCATCGTCTCCAGCAAATCCGGCAGCACGCTTGAACCGAACATCTACAAGCAATATTTCTTCGAGCGCATGCGACAGACGGTTGGCGACAAAGCCAGCAGCCATTTCATCGCCGTCACTGACCCTGGCTCCAAGATGCAAGGCGTCGCCGAGCGCGACCGCTTCCGCCACATTTTCTATGGGCTGCCTTCTATTGGGGGCCGCTACTCCGCGCTCTCGAATTTCGGCATGGTTCCCGCCGCCGCCATGGGCATGGACGTCAAGAAATTCCTCGACCGCACGAAACAGATGGTCGAGGCCTGCATGGCTGCAGTTCCCGTCGCCGAAAATCCGGGCGCCATGCTCGGCATCATCCTCGGCTCGGCCGCCAACCAGGGCCGTGACAAAATCACGCTTATCACCTCGCCCGGCATTCACGACCTCGGCGCATGGCTCGAACAGCTCATCGCCGAATCTACCGGGAAAATCGGCAAAGGCATCATTCCCGTCGATCGCGAAACATTGGGTGCGCCCGATGTCTACGGCAACGACCGCATCTTCGCCTACATTCGCCTTCAGTCCGAAAGCGACGCGGATCAAGACGCAAAAGTTGCCGCGCTCGAAAAAGCGGGCCAGCCAGTAATTCGCATTGTCCTCCCTGACATCTACAACCTGGGCCAGGAATTTTTCCGCTGGGAGATCGCAACGGCTGTAGCCGGATCAATCATCGGCATCAACGCCTTCAATCAGCCCGATGTCGAAGCCAGCAAAATCGAAACGAAGAAGCTGACTAGCGAATACGAGAGTAAGGGCTCCCTGCCCGCTGAACAACCCATTTTCGAAGATGAAGGCTTCAAGCTCTTCACCGACGAAAAGAACGCCGCCGACCTGGCAAAGGGCGTCGGCAATAATCGCTCCTTGAAGAGCTATCTCCACGCCCATCTCGCGCGCCTCTGCGCCAACGACTATTTCGCCGTTCTCGGCTACCTCGAAATGAATGCCGAACACGAAGCCCTGCTGCAAGCCCTCCGCATGAGCGTCCGTGACAAGAAGCATGTAGCCACTTGCCTCGGCTTCGGCCCGCGCTTCCTGCACTCGACCGGCCAGGCCTACAAAGGAGGCCCCAACAGCGGAGTCTTCCTGCAAATTACCTGCGACGACGCCAATGACTTGCCCGTCCCGCAGCAGAAATACACTTTCGGAGTAGTAAAAGCGGCCCAAGCAAGAGGCGATTTCGCCGTGCTGGCAGAACGCAACCGTCGAGCCCTGCGCGTGCATATCGGCCCCGACGTAAGTGCGGGCCTGAAGAAGCTGTCGGCGCTGATAAACGAGTCGATTTAACGAATGCATTCGCGCTGTCAGGCACTGGTGCGCCAGCGCAAAAGATAAGCCGCGAAGCGGCGGCAAAACTATTAGCTAATAGCTAGAGAGCTAATAGCTTCCAGCTCAAGGTCGCGATGCAGCATTCGTCACAGAATGAGAAACAAGCACCAGCACTAAAGGAGCAACAATGCAACTCGCAATGGTAGGCCTGGGCCGCATGGGCGCGAACATGACGCGCCGACTCATGCGCGGCGGACATCAACTCGTCGTTTCCGACCTCAGTCCCGACGCCGTCAAGCAACTTGCCGGAGAAGGCGCCACCGGCTCGACCTCGCTCGACGATCTCGTCACCAAACTCACTGCGCCCCGCGCCGCCTGGGTCATGGTTCCCTCCGGCGACGCCACCGAAAAAACCGTGCAAACTCTCCTCGCCCGCATGGAAAAAGGCGACACCATCATTGACGGCGGCAACAGCTTTTTCAAAGATGACGTCCGCCGTTCCGAAATGTGCGCCGCCAAAGGCGTTCACTACGTCGACGTCGGCACCAGCGGCGGCGTCTGGGGACTCGAGCGCGGCTACTGCATGATGATCGGTGGCCCCAAAGAGGCCGTCCAGCGCCTCGACCCGATCTTCAAAACGCTCGCTCCCGGCCGCGGAGACATTCCACGCACCCCCGGCTTCGACAAGCGCACCAATGAGGGCTCGACGGCCGAGAATGGCTACATCCACTGCGGCCCCAGCGGTTCCGGCCACTTCGTCAAAATGGTCCATAACGGCATCGAGTACGGAATCATGCAGGCCTACGCCGAGGGCTTCGACATTTTCAAAAATGCCACCAGCAAAGATCTGCCGGCCAACATCCGCTACGATCTCAATCTGCCTGACATCGCCGAAGTCTGGCGTCGTGGCAGCGTCATCAGTTCATGGCTGCTTGATCTCACTTCGATGGCGCTGGTGGAAAATCCTGCGCTCTCCGAGTACAGCGGCTTCGTGCAGGATTCCGGCGAAGGCCGCTGGACCATCAACGCCGCGATCGAAGAGGCGGTTCCGGCCGAAGTGCTGACGGCCGCGCTTTATGCCCGTTTCCGATCGCGCCAGGAACACACCTTTGCGGACAAGATGCTTTCAGCCATGCGCCAGAAGTTCGGCGGCCACATTGAGCAAAAGCCCGCGGGGAAAAGTTAGCCAGCTGTCGTAAAGAGATTGCGGAGTCTTCGATCTTGGTTTGCTAGTAGCTAGTAGCCAAGTCGCTCGAAGCCCGCACCGTGTAACTCGAATCGACCTTACAGAGGAACAGAAAAACCAATGGCCTTCACCGACGTCAAGTCTGCTCCCACCAAAACCCGCACCGCGCGCGTCGCTGACCCCTGCATCATGGTCATCTTCGGAGCCTCCGGCGACCTCACGCGCCGCAAGCTTATTCCCGCCCTCTACAATCTCGCCAGCCAGCAACTGCTTTCGCCGGACTTCGCCATCATTGGCCTCGGCCGCAGCCCCATGAGCGATGAAGACGCGCGCAAAAAAGCGACCGAAGACTTCAAGAAGTTCGCCGACGTTCCCATCGACGACAAAATCTGGAACGATTTCGTCCAGCGCATCCACTACATCTCCGGCGACTTCGACGATCCCAACACCTACAACAATCTCAAGGACGTTCTCAGCAAGGTTGATAGCGAGCACGGCAATCACGGCAACTATTTTTTCTACATGGCCACCGCGCCCAACTTCTTCGGCGACATCGTCGAGCGCCTCGCCAATGTCGGCCTCATGCACGAAGAAAACGGCCACTGGCGCCGCGTCATCGTCGAAAAGCCATTCGGCCACGATCTTGAATCCGCCAAGGCTCTCAATAAGCAACTCCTCAAAGTCGCGTCCGAATGCCAGATCTACCGTATCGACCATTACCTCGGCAAAGAAACCGTCCAGAACATCATGGCCCTCCGCTTCGCCAACGGAATCTTTGAGCCCATCTGGAATCGCCGCTACATCGACCACGTGCAGATTTCTGTAGTCGAAACTGTTGGCGTCGAAAGCCGCGGTGGCTACTACGACAATGCCGGTGCGCTCCGTGACATGGTTCCCAACCACATCATGCAACTCATCACGCTCACCGCGATGGAGCCCCCCATTTCCTTCGAGGCCAACGCCGTCCGCGACGAGCAAGCCAAAACCCTTCACGCCATTTCGCCCTACAGCAATGAGGATGTGCTCAGCAAAACCGTTCGCGGCCAGTACGGCGAGGGCACGATCGATGGCGAGCGCGTGCCCGCCTACCGCAGCGAGGAAGGTGTTCCACCCGATTCGCGCACCGAGACCTTCGTCGCCATGCGCCTTCTCATCGACAACTGGCGCTGGGCGGGCGTTCCCTTCTACCTTCGCACCGGCAAGCGCCTCGGCGGACGCAACACGCACGTCGTAATTCAATTCCGCCGCGCGCCCTTCCAGCTCTTCCGTGAAACGCCAGTCGAGAACATGATGCCCAACCAACTCGTCCTGCACATTCAACCCGAGGAAGGCATCTCGCTCCGTTTCGCCGCCAAAACTCCCGGCCCCGCCATGCAACTAGGCGAGGTCAACATGGACTTTGAATACTCCGACTACTTCGGCCAGACGCCGTCCACCGGCTACGAACGCCTCCTGCACGACTGCATGATCGGTGACGCCACGCTCTTCCAGCGCGCCGACATGGTCGAAGCCGGCTGGAGCATCGTCAATCCAGTCCTCGATGTCTGGAAAGCGCTGCCGCCAAGAAATTTCCCCAACTACGCCTCCGGCAGCTGGGGCCCAAAAGAATCGGAAGAACTAATGGAGCGCGACGGCCGCCGCTGGCGAAACTTCGAAAAATAAAAGGGGAATTGTCATTCCGAGCACCGCGAGGAATCTGCAGTTGAGAAGCGCCACCGAACCGGTTTCCCTGTGTGCCCGTCATCATCGAGCGTTAGAGTCGCATCAAGTAGAATTATCCAAGTAGAGAATGCCGCCAGCCCGCCAGATCGAGATCCTCCCGACCGCCGCCGACCTCTTCCACGCGGCCGCCGAGGAATTTGTCAAAGTCGGCCGCCAAGCCATCGGCGCGCAAGGCCGTTTTGCCGTCGCGCTCTCCGGCGGCTCTACGCCCAAGAGTCTCTATTCCCTGCTTGCCTCGAGTTATCCCGACTTCCCATGGGCCCGCACCTACCTCTTCTTCGGTGACGAACGCCACGTCCCGCCCACCGACCCCGAGAGCAACTACCGCATGGTGAACGAAGCCCTGCTCACAAAAATTGCCATCCCCGCGCAAAACGTCTTTCGAGTCAAAGCCGAGGTTCCCGACGCCTCATTCGCCGCCATGGACTACGAAGCGCAAATGAGAAAGTTCTTCGAGCTCAAGCCGACGCAGTTTCCCCGCTTCGACCTGATCTTCCTGGGCATGGGCCCCGACGGTCATACCGCCTCGCTCTTCCCCGGTTCCGAAGGTCTTAAAGAAACGTCGAAGCTGGTGATCGCCAACTGGGTGGAAAAATTCAAAACTCATCGCATCAGCTTCACGTTTCCAGTCTTGAATGACGCGGGAGAGGTCATCTTCCTGGCCAGCGGCCCCGACAAAGCAGAGATGGTCCATAAAATTCTCGAGACCAAGCCCACACCGCCATTTCCAGCCCAGCAAGTCCAGCCCACGAACGGCCAACTGCTCTGGATGCTAGACGAATCAGCCGCCGCAAAGCTAACTCGCGAATAACAGCGGCAGTCACTTGCCGAAGCGAGACGTGAAGAGTGCCCACTGCCGGTGCGACAAACCAAGCGCACCACCCGCAAGAAGTATCCGTGAAGATCCGCGGGAATCCGCGGCCAATGAAGTTGACTTACTCAGCACGGCAGAAGACCTACGCCGCGCTTCGCCAGTCCGCGATCTCGCGCAATCCTTCACCGCGCGAGTGCTCAAATAATCTCACCTTGTGCCGGGTATGTTCGAACTCATGAATGTCCGCCCACACCTCCGCCTGCCAGCCCATCTCATGCGTCGCTGACTCGCCGCATGACGCGCAGCGCGTATGAAAGGTCACCCCGGGCTTCTTGCCGTGCGAGTCCTGGAGTTCGACGAAGACGCAGCGCACCTCTTCGATCTCTTCATCCTCGCCGAGAATGTGCTCGTAGCGCAGCAGGTATCCGAAGCCCAGCTTGCGCGCCTCGCGTTCGGCCTCCTCGCGTGTATGAAACGGCCCATACTCCGCCCGAAGCTGTTCCGTTGAGTCGCAAGCCATCCAGAAAACGTCTTTGTGCTCCATCCGATTCCCGCGCCCGCAAAGTGGCGACAAAAGCAGGCAGTCCCGTGAACAATCGAGCAATTCAATGACCGGGAGAGCTGCGGCGCGAGGTCTGCCGAGTGCCTCATGCGGGCCACCGGCAACCCAGCTTATCCCAATGACAATCCGCGACTTAGCCGGGCCGTGTGACTTCGTCACCAACGCCCGTCGAAACCAACCACCTGGCGCAGTGTGAAATCCCTTGCCTCTGCGGGTAATGAATGATCTGTCTTAAGGTACAATCACCGCTCTGTCAAAACCGAACTTGGAGGAGAGCACACCATGGGATTCATCACCTGGATTCTGGTAGGCCTGATCGCCGGCTGGCTGGCCGGCCAAGTCATGAAGGGCGGCGGCTACGGCGTCCTCGTTGACATCATCCTCGGCATCCTCGGCGGCGTGGTAGGCGGCTGGGTTTTCAATGCTTTGGGGATTTGGCCCGGCGGCGGACTCATCGGCGCCATCATCGTGGCCTTCGTGGGGGCGGTCATTCTGGTCGGCATCACCCGCCTGATCAAGCGAGCCTAGCTTCGCCAACCGGCCGGATCGGTGGAACATTCCTGAAAATGCTCCACGTGGAGCAATAGTTGACATTCTTGTACGTACACTATTGCGGGATTTGGCGAAGAAAACGGGAACAAAATAAATCTGATTTTCGGGCCGGCGAAAAAGTGCCGAATTCGGAATTTTTCGCTGGCCCGATGTTTACTCTCTGGTACTGGGGGAACCCTTCCCTGAGCTTTTCCTGGGCTTGTCTTGGGCTTTTCTTAACCTATCAGGATCATGGGGTTGGCGGGGAGTTCTTGTCCGGGCTTGGGTCGGCCTTCGGTCGGTCTCAGGTCGGTCTCTGTAGGCAAAGGACTTAGATCGACTTATTGGGGAATAAGGACTTACTCGTTCGCCGGCCGTTTTATGGAGGTGGGCGCGGGGTGATTTCTGTCAAGTTGACAGGGTGTGCAGGTCACCCACGATTGCACGTGCATTTTGCGGAGTGCGCGGCGGGCATGGAGCACCCGTGAGGGTAGTGACGGGCACGTTGGGAATGACACTCGGCAGGTCGAGAGAATTACGGGACCGAGAAGATAAGGCTCATAGCGTCCCCCTTCGCGAATACCCGCCCTTCGCAAAGTGCGCGAAGAACGGGGCACCACTGTGTAGTTGGCAGGGAGGAAGTCAAAAGCATGAGCACCCGCCTTGGCTACTCGCTGGACCTTTTATGATCTTCGTCCATCTTTTTGATGCGTTCCGTATCCATTGCTTTTAGAACTCGAAGTAAGGTCGATGCCAATGAAACACATGACAGTCCATCCCCTTCCTCAAAATCAATACTGCCATAGTGAACAACCTGGTTACGCTTCTTGAAAAGCCGGTCCTGAAAAAAGTCCTTAACCGAGGTGGCGGAATCAAATTTGGCAAGCTGGGGTTTCAGCCATACCATATTCTGCTGTGCGAACTTGTCAAATTCCTTACCTGTTAGCAGCCGCGCCAACTCGTCCGATCGTTTACTAACCGTTTGCATATCGGTCCATTCTTTTTCCCACTTCTCCTTGTGCGCCTGAGTCTGTTCATGGGGTAATAGTCCGTCGTCGATCCCCCGCCACTTAAAGAATAGCCATGACATCCGTGCTTCGACGGCCATTGCGCTTAGCAAAACAGCCATAGTTATGTCTTTGTTGTTTAGTTCCCATTTCGCGCGCTCCATAATTAGCATTGCCGGTATATCGCCTAACGGATGAACTAGATATATCGATTTTTTGCATGCGGGGCAGTCAGCACGCTCCGGCAGTTGACTTCCCACGACCTGTAGGTTTATCGGTTTACCGCAGGATAGGCATGGGATCGTTATCGGCGAGATCATCCGCGGATGATAGCACTACGGGCAGAGGGCCAACTCATTCTCGTTCTTTGTGAATCGATGGGATTCTCCGAACGTGTTTACGTCTAGTTGGTGGCCGCGATGGAGAAGTTCCCGCCGACTCGTCACAAGACGCGCGATGGGGGCACCCAGCATTTTTGTTCTCCACTTTTCGGACATAGAACCAACTTTCGCGGTAGTAGAATGCCGTGATGGTTCATCCACCCACATCGCCATTCTCGGAAACTTCACTGCTGGAGATTACTAAGATTGTTGCAGGCTTTCTAGGAGGCGGAGCCGCAGGTGCGCTCCTCACCGAATGGTTTCGGCGTAGACGGTCGAAAGTCCGAGCTATACCGCTCATTGAACGAGTCAACCGACTTCTAAGCCCCGAACTTCAGGACATTACGTTAGCTCGAAGAGCCGGAACGCCAGATAATCCGCGGCTCGAGGAGTTGGAGAACCTACGGGAATATCAGCTAACGTTACGCAACACTAGCCGTGTTCACTTGAAAGACGCTGAGATTCAGTTCGAATTTCCTGCGGACGACGTGCAGGCGTGGGCTTCGCGACCGACAATGAGCAAGACGGCCCTACTTGAGGTAGACGCTAAAGCTACTGGGCCATGGAAGAAGGCTTTTAGGTGGAGCATCCCGCATCTCCCATCAGGGGATTCAGTAGAGTTTACTTTCAGGGCGGTTAATCCGTCATCGGGAGACTTTGAGGCTTCCTTGTACAAGAGTGAAGGCATCATTATCAAGCGGGTGATAGGTGAGCTGCCTTTGGACCCATGGATACCAAAGACACTGCTATATTTGGCTATTTTTCTCTTCGCTGCATCATTGAGCGCACAAATACTAGAATGGCGGGTGAAAAAGCAAGAAGAAAGCAACGCTGACACACTGGGCGACCAAGTGACGAAATTCAACCTGGTCGGGTGCAAGATTAAGATAGCTTCGTTTTACAAACGTACGGCAAATGGCATCTGGTACATGGGGTACCGAATCGACAACGTCGGAGATAGAACGTGTGTGGTGAAGTTGGACAAGATAAGCCCAGACCCGATAGTTCTGAACCAGGGACACGGCTGGCATACGGAGATAGGTTTTGGCTTCAGGCCAATAGCCGATGATGTTGGTATATCAATATCTTCCTCAGACAAATCCGAAGCCTCGACATTCGTGCGGGTCTACACGACTTCCGGAATGGGCGACAAAATCCCTGCCCACGACGACAACAGCACTGAATAGGCTGATTGGATAACCGTGTCAGTTCCAGACGACCGAGCAGCCTTGGGTGCACCCAAGGCTCGGCGGTGATGATCTATAGTTTGCGGCTCTGACGGTTGTCCACCCACGTCTCGAAAACCGCGAGATATGGGCACCCCGCGCGAGGTACATTCAGAGAATTCCCTGCCGCGGTTCGGTCGCGGTGAAGATTGTAGGGGTCCTTCGACTGCGCGGGGCTGCGCTTCGTTTACCCCGCTCCGCTCAGGATGACAGGGTTGGATGGAGATGGAGCACGGTGGCTGGACTAGGGTCGGTCGCCTCGACCAGTCGTCCACACCTGTTCAACCTTGCACTGACAGTTGGGAAATCCTGACGCTGAAGATTCAAGCTACCGCGGCCTAAAGCCTATGGCGCTGGCTGTCGCGGTACCCACGTCTCGAAAACCGCGAGACATGGGGCACCCCGCGCGAAGTACGTTCAGAGAATTCCCTGCTGCGGTCCAGCTGCGGTGAAGAGTGCAGGGGGCCTTCGACTGCGCGGGGCTGCGCTTCGCTTACCCCGCTCCGCTCAGGATGACAGGGTTGGCATGAAGATGCAGCACGGGGGCTTGCCAGCGCCCGCTCCATCGCAAAAAACGCGATTGAATGGGGCACCCCTTCGCCGCATCGATTGAATGGGGTACCCCCGCGAATGAATTGATTGGTGGGAGCGAAGGTTCGATCACGAACCACGGTTGTCCCTCCGGTTAGCGCGTGCCTCCCGAGGTCGCTAGGGCTGCCTTGGCCAAATCCTGGGTAAAGGGCACGACCTCTTCGCCCACGGCCGCATTCCATCCGGGCTGCGGCGTTGCTGCCCCGCGCCCGAGTTGGAGCTGCCAGGTTGCGCCTCCGTGACTGGCTACGTAGAGCGCGAGTTCGAGACGCGTCCACACGCCGAGTTTGTCGAAGGTGGTGCGCAGATAGTTCTTTACTACCTGCTCGCTTGTGCCGAGCACTGATGCAATGTCTTTGTTGGTGAGACCTTGCCACACCAGCGACGCTACTTGAATTTCCTTGATGGTCAATCGGTCACGGGGCTGCATGGCTGCACCTGCTCCTTGATGAACATGGCGGTCGCAAGCTTTACGCGTTTGCGCCCTTCCTTGATACCTGCGCGCAGAAATAACGTGCGCAGGTGCTGTTTCACGGTTCGCGGGCTGATGTTTAAATGACTCGCGATTTCCTTGTTGCTGCACCCCTGCACGAGCAGATGCAACACCTGCTCATCACGCGGGGTAATCTTGATCTCACTGAGGTTGATCATGGCCTGTTTTGTCGGCTCCTTCCGTTTACTCTATCGGTCGCGACCCACCCTCCCTGTAGCAACTCCTTCGCCAATTTTTCGCCTTAAATACAAGCCTCTTGTTTTCAATATTATGCGCACTATTCTTGGTCCTACTCCCACGCCGCTGAGGCGGTTCTCATGAGGCCATTCCCACTTTGACATCCCGTTTCGGGAGCCTGGGTTGCCACGCCGGCCCCTCCCCCCGCACGAACGAGCCATGCGAAAGGCCGGTCGGCCATGGTTTTTTCTTGGTTCGGTTGGCGCAAAGTTGCACTACAATTGGGGTAGAATCCTCCCTCCGGAAGTTATGCCTTCGACCCGACCCAAGCTGATCCTTGATGAGGAGTCCTTTCAGGGCCTGCTGGCGGCTGCCTTCACTATCCAGCAGTACAACCAGCGTGAAGGTGGCATTGATGCTGCCCTTTCGGCGGAGTTGAACGCGACGCTCGGCGCAGCGGCCCCGGCTCCGAAAAATGGCGGCGCGGCTCACGCCACCGGAACGGTTGAAAGAGAGCGCGAGGAACAGACTCCGGCCGAGCCCTCGGTCACATCTCTGCCCGAACGTTGTGGGTCTGCGCTACTGCCTTGGGGAGACTCTTGTTCGGTTTGCGAAGCGGAAACCTTCCGCCCTGGCGAGCGCCTTCAGCGCACTTGGGCCACTATGTGGTCGATCAGCCAGGAGAAGGAACAGGGATCATCTGCTGGACCGAATTCGCTAGTCAAGTCCCAAACCCCAGAAGCGGCGCCTAACGGCGACTCCGGGACGATCAAGGAAGCGACCGGCAATCTCGTTTTCCACGACGCGACGAGTCACGACGCGAAGAGTGACGGGGTAACGAGTGACGAGGAATCGCTTCGCATCCTGCCGGCGGATGTAGTTGCGGCGGCAGTCGTGCCGGATCCTCAGGCGCGGAGCCTCACGCTGCGATTCCGGCGCGCCGACTTGTATCTGGGCCTGGCGATCCTTGTCGCCCTGGTGGCCTTGTTCTGGCCGGCGGCATCGAGCGGGCGCAACGAGTTGCGGCCATGGGAGCGGGTTCTGGTCGCGATCGGGATTGCGGAGGCGCCATCGTCCCAGGCCGAGGTGCACTACAGCGGCGACCCGAACATTAAGGTCTGGGTCGATACGCACGCCGCGCTTTACTACTGCCCTGGCGACGACCTTTATGGCAAGTCGTCGGGCGGCTATTACACTACGCAGCACGACGCCCAGTTGGACCGGTTCGAGCCGGCGCTGCGGCAGGCCTGCGTTCCGTAAGTTCCCTGACAACACAAAAGTCGCAATAGTGCTCTTCGAGGAACACGTCCATCTTTATGCGGGCGGCGCGGCTGATTCTCGTCAAATTGACGAGGGCGACAGGTTACGCCAGCGCCCGAAAACGCCTAAGTACTCTCCAGTACTCCTCACCTCGGCACTTTGCGAAATTCATTCACGGACAGCACCTCGCTGGTATGACCGGGATGTTCCCGCTGGACCCGGTCCTGGAGGATCTTTGTATATTCCACTAAATTCGCGGGCTTGCAGCCGTACATGTCATAGGTACACTCGCAACCAGGGAGCGGGCATGACACACGCTCAGGTTTGAGCGCGGTTCCCGCGCTGCTGAACTTCCTCTTGAAACTTTCTTTTGTTGAGTGCGTCGGTTCTGTAAGCCTTCGCCATTTGTCTAGCTTGCCACAATTTGGAGCCGGTGGTTTGTCTAATCAGATTCGCCGAACAGCCCTGATTACTCATTAGGCAATAGTGAAGTTGCATTCCTCCAGTCGATGGGAATCGCGGCACACGCAACAATCCGGGACCGACGTGCACGATTGGCCGGGCGAATATTTGAGGGAGGAGAGGAGTCCCGCTTTCGTCTTAGGGCGTAATGTCTTAGGGCACGATAAAGACCAGGGCACCCTGGTAACTTGCCGATTCTCACCGTCGACCTAGACTTACTGGCATGGGGAATCGGCAGTATTTACCGGTATGGCAGAGGACAGTGGGCGCGCGGAAAGCGGGGCGCGCGGACCTGGTCATTTTACTTTGCGCTCTATTTGGCGCGTTCTTCTGTTCTTTTCTTTGCCCCCGTTTCGCGACGTCGCAAGTTACGCCTGCCGGACCCGCACCGAAGCCGCGTTCGGGACAGGATATTGCCGTGCCGGGACGACCTGTGCCTGCCGATCGCGGTAACTTATCCGAACACAATATTGAATGGGTAGCGACGCAGCCTCCGCAGGTGCAGATGGAATTTCTGCTGGGCGCGGCGGTGAATCATGATATCGGCGCGACTAACTTGATTGCCGGCATGGTCGAAGGCTGGCGCGGGAAACTGAAAGCTACAGAACGGTGGGAGACCTTGCAGGACACCGCGCTTTATTCGAATGATCTGCGCGTGCGGGCGGCGGCGATTGAGATCAATCTGGCGGTGCGGAGCATTCCTAAGACTGACGACGAGGCGGACCAACTGATCGAAACGGCGCGCAAGCTTCCGGACAGCCGTCCCTATTTTGCGTGGGAGCTGGGAATGCTTGCTAATCGTGGGGTCAGGACGGCGCAAATTCATGAACTGCTGGCCGAATGGATTCATGATCCGAACCAGCAGGTGCGGTTCTGGGCGGTGGAAGGGCTGGCGCACCTCGGCACCGATGACACGATCAAGAATTTTCTGGATGTGTTTCGCAACGATCCATCGCTCGAGGTACGGGAGCGCGCGGGGTGCAGCCTGGCGAAGTCGGGCATGATGACGCGCGAGCAGCGCATGAAGGCCGTGCCGGGATTGATTGGGCTTTAGCGACGATCCGGCGCTCGACGCTACGACGCGCAACTGGATTTATCAGGCTTTGCGCGAAATTACGGGCGTGAACATGGGGAACGATGCGGCACAGTGGCGGAACTGGTACTCGGCGCATGGGTCGGAGAAGATGCGGGAGTTTCAGAAGGGCGATGTCTGGTCGGTGCTGGGGAATAGCTAGAGCGCGCCTGCGGCGAACGCCGCGTTCGATCTACTTCACTGCGATAATCTTCAGCTCCGTAACCTGACGAATCCAGCGGGCAGACCGTTTGTCGGACAAATCCGAGAAGCCGAGCCGAGCTAGGCTGGACAGCCGGGGGCGGCTGTCCCCACGTGGATTCGTCCCACGCGAAGCATTTCGGATTTATGCGAAGAGGAATTCTTTGGTTCTTAGTTCTTTTATTGTGTCGCGGAGCTTGGCCGCCTTCTCGAATTCGAAGCGCTTGGCGGCTTCGCGCATGTCGCTTTCCAACTTGGCTATGTAGCCGTCCAGCTCTTCCTGCGACTTGAAGTCGGGGATGCCGTCGGCTTCGGGGCTGGTCAGGTCGGTGTAGTCGGCTGCTACTATCGCGGCCAGCGTCATGTCGAGCGGACGGATGATCGATTCGGGCGTGATCCCGTTGGCTTCGTTGTAGGCCTGCTGGATGGCGCGGCGGCGGTCGGTCTCGTCCAGTGCCTTTTTCATCGAGTCGGTCATGCGGTCGGCGTAGAGGATGGCGCGGCCATTCAGGTTGCGTGCGCAGCGGCCGATGGTCTGGATGAGCGAACCGCTGGAGCGCAGGAAGCCTTCCTTGTCGGCGTCGAGGATTGCCACCAGTGAGACCTCGGGCAGGTCGAGGCCTTCGCGCAGAAGATTGATGCCGATCAATACATCGAACTCGCCTTTACGCAGGTCGCGCAGAATTTTCACGCGCTCCAGCGTCTCGATTTCGGAGTGCATGTAGCGGCACTTCACGCCTACTTCGCCGTAATATTCGGCCAGGTCTTCGGACATGCGCTTGGTTAGCGTCGTTACCAGCACTCGCTCGTTGCGCGAGACTCGATCGCGGATCATGTGCAGCAGGTCGTCGATCTGGCCTTTCACCGGGCGGATTTCGACCGGCGGATCGATCAGGCCGGTCGGCCGGATGATCTGCTCGACTACTACACCGGCGGATTTGGTCAGCTCATACGGACCGGGCGTCGCCGAAACATAGACCAGCTGATTGGTACGGTGCTCGAACTCTTCAAAGGTCAGCGGACGGTTGTCGAGCGCCGAGGGCAGGCGGAATCCGTACTCGACTAAGACTTGCTTGCGCGAGCGGTCGCCGTGATACATGGCGTGGAGCTGCGGGACGGTCTGGTGCGACTCGTCGATGAACATCAGGAAGTCACGCGGAAAATAATCCAGCAGCGTGGGTGGCGGCTCGCCGGGCAGGCGGCCCGTGAAGTGCCGCGAATAGTTTTCGATGCCGTGGCAGTAGCCCATGGCCTTGATCATTTCGAGGTCGTACATCACGCGCTGGTGAACGCGTTGCGCCTCTACCGCGCGGCCCTGCTTTTCGAGTTCGACCTCCCACCAGGCCAGTTCTTTCTTGATGGACTCGACGGCCGAGGCTTTCGTCTCGTCCTTCATCACGTAGTGCGTCTTCGGATAAATGGGCAGACGCATGTAGCGCTGCTTGACCGTGCCGAAGAGCGGATCGATCTGTGAGAGCGATTCGATCTCGTCGCCGAACATCTCGATGCGGTAGGCCATGTCATCGTAGGTGGGATAGATTTCGATGACGTCGCCGCGCACGCGGAAGGTGCCACGGCGGAAGTCGGTCTCGCTGCGCTCGTAGAGGATATCGACCAGCTTGCGGGTGATGTCGCCGCGCTTGATCTTCTGTCCTTTTTCGACGAAGAGCATCATGCCGTAATAGGCTTCGGGCGAGCCGAGTCCGTAGATGCAGCTGACGGAGGCGACGATCAGGCAATCGCGGCGCTCGAACAAAGAGCGGGTGGCGGAGAGCCGGAGCTTGTCCAGTTCGTCATTGATAGTCGACTCTTTTTCGATGTAGAGGTCGGCGGCGGGGACGTAGGCTTCGGGCTGGTAAAAGTCGTAATAGGAGACGAAGTACTCGACCGCATTCTGCGGGAAAAAGTTCTTGAATTCGTGATAGAGCTGCGCGGCAAGAGTTTTGTTGTGCGCCATCACGATGGTCGGGCGGTTAGCGGCCTCGATCACCTTGGCCATGGTGTAGGTTTTGCCCGAACCGGTGACGCCGAGCAGAACCTGGTGCTGCTCGCGGTCGAAGACACCGCGGGTAAGCGCGTCGATCGCCGACCGCTGATCTCCCTGGGGCTTGTAGGTGCTGATGAGGCGGAAATCCACTGTGATTTTAATTATAAGCGCGAGACCACGAGCGTCGTTCACAGAACGTTAAAACGACGCTGCCGCGCACGATTTGTATAGCACTAGTGTGTAATTTCGCCCGTGACAATGTAGCTTCCGGAACTTTGTGCTAAGGGTTTCACCTTAGTGGCATTGGAAACTCCCGGCCTCAATCTCAGGTGAATACGGTAGAGCAACAAGCAAATTCGGGCAGTTTTCGGCGTATTGACGCAAAAAATCATATTCGTTATGAGATCTCACATTTAGTTAATGCTCAGACCGTAATTTGGCCGGGTGCATGCTGACTATTATTGCAACGAAACTGAAATGCTGATGTGCCCGCGTCTGGTCTGGTTGGATGCCCTACCTTCCGTGTGCGGTGCGCATCCGAGGTGCAGCGAATGGACGAGAAATTCGACCAGATGGGAACCCGGGAACGGCAGATCGTTGATCTACTGCTCCAGGGATGTGACAACTCTGAGATTGCGCGCGACCTGAACATGGCCGAGCGCACGGTCAAAGCTTATTTCAATCGCCTCTTCGTCCGTTTTGGAATCAAGGGTGGCATCAAGCGGGTAAAACTCGCAACTTTACTCTATAGGAGACAGTTATGGCAGGAGAGACGGGGATCCTCCGCGGCCCCAGCGAGCGCGAACACATCATCATTCAACGCGTAGCCGAGGGTTGCAAGAACAGCGAAATCGCCAATGTGCTGGGGACGACCGAGCACGTCGTAAAGAACGACCTGCGCCTGATCTACGACAAGTTGGGCCTGTGGAACCGGGTCGAATTGGCACTGTGGTATGAAGCGCGCCAGTTCGAGCAGGCTTACAGCAATTAACACTTTGGACGCCGGCGGGCGTTAGCCTTCCTCCTGGGCCCGCTGGCGTCCCAATTCCCCTCTTCTCGCAACCCCGTCTTCGACACCTTCTTCTTCCTCACGCCAATTTGGTCAGACCATTTCCGTGCCCCACAGATCATGCAGATGTACGATGCCGCGCAGGCATTGGTCACCGTCAACCACCATCAGCGATGTGATCTTCATTTCCTCCATGCGAGCGAGAGCGGTCGCGGCAAATTCACGCGGACCGATCATCTTTGGCGTGAGGGTCATGCAATCCTGAGCGGATAGATCGAGCGTGTCCTTACCTCGCTGTTCGAGCAAGCGGCGGAGGTCGCCATCGCTGATTACGCCCAGCAGGCGATCGCCATCGACGACCGCGGTTACGCCCAGCTTTTTGCGCGACATCTCGTAGATTACGTCGGGCATTTTTGTGTGCGGCGCGACGCGCGGGACGGCGTCGCCCGAGTGCATCAGCGATTCTACGCGGGCGAGGCGTTTGCCTAGTTTGCCGCCGGGATGGAGGCTGGCAAAATCCTCTTCCTTGAAACCACGCTTCTCTGATAGCGCGACCGCGAGCGCATCGCCGAGCGCAAGCATAGTGGTGGTCGACGCGGTGGGAGCGAGGCCAAGCGAGCAGGCTTCCTGTGAGATCGAGCAGTCGAGGGCAACTTCGGCCGCAGCGGCGAGAGTGGAAGTTCTGGCAGAAGCAGAGTCGCGTGGCGCCGGTCTCATCGGCTCGCGTCCGTAGCCCAAGTTCATCGCAGGTCATGGTGATTAGAGGAACCTGGAGTCGCTTGATGGTGGCGAGCAGTTGCAGGATTTCTTCCGTCTCGCCGCTGGCCGAAAGCGCAAGTACCACATCGCCGCGGACGATCATGCCGAGATCGCCATGCAAAGCCTCTACGGGATGGAGGTAGAGCGCGGGTGAACCGGTGGAACTGAGCGTGGCGGCAATCTTGCGCGCGATCAGCCCGCTCTTGCCCATGCCGGAGACGACGATGCGTCCCTGGCAGTGGAACATGAGATCCAGAGCGCGGTCGAAATCGGCGGCCATCGGCCCAGCCAGACGATCGGCCAGCGCACGCAGCGCTTCGGCTTCGATGCGCACAACATTCTCTCCGGTGTGTTTCATGAAGGAGGAATGTTAGCAGAACGGGGAGGGCATGGAATATTGCTCGTGCACAGAGGTTGAGTGGACTCGGGCTCGCCTATTGGCCAAAGCCCGCAGCGTTCGCGTTGCGCTCGGGCAATAACTGACTGAACTCTTCCAGCGGGACCGGGCGGCTGAACAGGTAACCCTGGAAGGAGTGGCAGCCGAGACGGGTGAGGAAATCGCGTTGTTCTTCGGTCTCCACCCCTTCGGCGATGACCGACAATCCCATCGCCTTGCTCAAAGAGATGATGCTCTGGGCAATGGCTCCGCAACTGGCATCCTTGAGAATGTCGCGGACAAAGGCCTGGTCAATCTTGAGTTGATCCAGCGGCAAGCGTCGCAGATAGGCGAGCGAGGAATATCCGGTGCCAAAATCGTCCAGAGAAAAACTCAACCCGTGCGACTTGAGGTCGGTCATTTTGCCGATGACTTCTTCGATATTGTCCACCAACATGCTCTCGGTAAGTTCCAGTTTGAGGTTGCGCGGGTCGGCGCCGGTGCGATCGAGCGTGTCGAGCACGTTTCCCACAAAGTCTGGATTGCGGAGCTGCCGGGCACTGATATTCACCGAGACGGTGATTTCCTGCTGACCTTTTCGACCGGCCCACGCAGCAATCTGCTGGCAGGCGGTCTGCATTACCCAATCTCCAAGGGGCAGAATCAATCCAGTCTCTTCCGCCAGAGAAATGAATGCACCGGGAGCAAGGATGCCGCGAACGGGATGCCTCCAGCGAACTAAGGCCTCGGCGCCCACCAGGTTGCCATGATCAACTTGAGATTGGTAGTAGAGCAGGAACTCATTGGTCTTGATGCCACGGCGGAGTTCGCCTTCCATGGCCGCGCGGGCATTGACGGCGGCCTGCAGGGCGGGAGCGAAGAAACGTATGGTGTTACGACCGTCCGCTTTAGCCTGATACATAGCCAGATCCGCCTGTTGCAATACTTCATTCGTGCTGTCGTGCGGATCGCCAAAGATCGTGATGCCGACGCTGGCGCTACTGCGGCATTCGTGGCCATTCAGCGCGAAGGGCCTGTCGATCGCCGTCAGGATTTTCTCAGCAAGGAGCTTGGCCTGCGTCGCCGCATCCTCGGCATGGCCGCTCAGGCCGTTAAGCATAACTACAAACTCATCGCCTCCAAGACGCGCGACGGTGTCGCTCTCGCGAATACAAGCGGTAATACGGCGCGCAACATCCTGAAGCAGAAGGTCGCCGACGTGGTGACCGAGGGTATCGTTCAGGGTTTTGAAATTGTCGAGATCGACGAACAACAGAGCGCGCTTGTGCTTGCTTCGGGTGCTGGAGGCCAGAGTTTGCCGCAAGCGATCCAGCAGGAGACGGCGATTGGGAAGGCCAGTGAGAGGATCGAAGAAAGCCAGATTGCGAATTTCATCGTGAGCCTCCTTGAGACGCTGGAGTTCACGTTCCTTTCGGCGCGCGCTCAGCATTCGGAATCGAACCACGCCGGCGAGCACGGATAGTGGCAGCAGAACGCAGAGTGCCATGAACCACCATGATTGATACCACGGGGTGAGGATACGAAAGGGGAATTCCGCCTTGTGCTCGCTCCAAACTCCATCTTCGTCCTGAGCCTCGACCTCCAACCGGTAGTTTCCCGGCGCCAGTTCCGCGAGTTGGAGCTCTCTTTGAGTGGTTTCAGTCCAGGTAGGATTTGTACCGCCAAGGCGGTAGCGAAACAGAACGCCGTTATCTCTGGGTCCGTTGAGAGCCGAGTATCTGACCGTGAGCGAGTTCAGCGGGATTTGAGAAGCTGGATTGCTCTGTCCCGAGACCTCCTTTTGCCCCATCAGGAGTTTGGTAAAAACAACAGCGAGCGGTCCTTCGCGGAGGACGTGGGGACGCGGCTTGAACTGCGATAGTCCGCCGCTGGTGCCGATCCAGACTGTACCGTCGGGTTCGGCGGCGAAGGCGTTCAGGTCACAGTCGTTCCAAGCCAATCCGTCACTCGTGTCGTAGTGCGTCCAACGGGAGCCGTCCCACATGTCGACTCCCCGCTCCGTGCCGGCCCACAATCGACCTGACGCGTCGAGTTTCAGAAAGTAGACGATTCCGGTAGTCCCGAGTCTCTGGACGCCTTTGTGAACGACCCAGCCACCGGATTGCGGATCGATGCGGTCGATGCCGCCTCCGAAACGGTATCCGACCCACATCGTACCGTTCGCGCCTGGCCCGAGTGTGAGCACTTCCCGATTACTGAGGGTGTGATCGCGCGTGAAGTTAACCCAGTGTCCGCCTGCATAATAGAAGAGCCCGTCGACGCCTCCGGCCCACAAGGTGCCATCGGTTCCCTGAGCAATCGCCCAAAAGCGAGTGGCGGGCAGTCCCGGGATTGGGGAAAAATGTTGATACGGAGGGCTAGCGACGAACAGCCCGGCGTCGGTCACGGCCCAAAGCCGCTGGTGGTGATCAAATCGCAAGGTGTAGGCTAACTTGCCAAGCAGTCCCTCCTCTTCGCCAAGCCAATCCACGATGCCGGACTTCACGTTCAGATGGGCAGCACCGTGAGACTCGGTGCCCAGCCAAAGATCGCCCTTGGAATCCTTGACGATTCCGTGAACTGGGAAGCCATTCAGTGCGGCGACTTTTTCCCAGCGAATACCAGTGGGGCCGCGCTCTCCAAGCACGAGGCCACCCTCCGTGCCAACCCACAATTTGCCGCCAGTCTCCGGCAGAATTTCGTAGACGATATCGCTCGACAGACCGCTGGCACTCGAATAATTCTGCCATTGATGATAGCCGCGCCACTGGGCGAGACCGCGGCCAGCCAAACCGATCCATAACGATTGCTGACGATCTTCAAAGGTGGAATAGACGGTTCCACGAAGGCCGACGGAGCGATCGATTTTTCGCCACCCTTTGTCATCCCGGATTACCAGGCCATCGGGCGTGGGCAGAAGGATTCGCCCATCGACATCGACATTGGGAGAGCCCACCATGGCGTTTTCGGAAATTGGTATATCCGGCCGGCGGAATCTGGTTTGGCCAGCGGGCAATACGAAGACACTTTCATTTTTCGCGCGCACCCAAAAAGCACCATTGCGATCCTTGCGAATCACCAGCAACGCACGATCCGGAAGTCCACTTTCCCGGCCGAAGACCTGAGTTCCCTTCGCGTCCTTGCGGCAGAGTTCATGTCCGCATCCATACCAGAGAACGTCGCCATCCAGGAGGACTGCCTCGACCCCCGGCCCGGACGTTCCGGCAACAGGCTCGAAACTATGGACCGTGAATCCATCATGGCCGGATTCGGAAACTAGTTCCATCAAACCGTCTTCCGTGCCGATGAACGTATGGCCGTTTCCATCCGACTGGATGCCTTGCGCCCAGCTGACCGTCTTGAATGGGACGGTAAGTTTTTCGAAGCGATTGCCGCGAAGGTGGTACAACCCGAAGCTTCCACCTGCGAGCAGCGATCCGTCTGGGGCTTCGCCAAACGCGGCGGCGGATGTTTCCGGAAGTCCCTGGGCCGGGCCAAAAGCCTCGAAGCGGTCTCCGTCATATCGGAAGATACCGTTTTCAGTGCTCACCCAGATGAATCCCGCACGGTCTTCGTAAATCTGCCGAACTGCGAGATTGGTGAGCCCCTCGGCGTTGCCGAACGTGCGGAAGCTGAATTCCTGGGCCGATAGCGACGCGAACGCGATCAGTAGGAAAGCCAACAGCCGCGAGTTCGCTACACGTCCCATCTTCGGATTTATCGGCTATTACGCTCAATTTCTTAAGGTTCTAATGTTTACTGAAAGTAACGTGAAATAAATTGCCGGAATACATGAATAGGTGACCCGGCGTCATGAGAGTCTCGGGCGCGCGTATTTGTGAACGTTAGTCTTTGGCGGAGTTAAACCAGCAGCTCAGATCGGCAGACAAACGGAGAACAAGAGAAGCACCAAGACGGCGCCCGGAGCCAATGTTTCTACGGTAGACGACCTCAGAAGTGATCGTCCGCCCGGCGAACGGGATGCTCGAGCGCCTGCGCCTGAATGGCCCGGTCCCACGGGCCGCCCTGCCAGTTATCCTTCACGCGGCCCTCGTGAATCCAAGGAGGGAGCGACATGTGCAAGCGGCGGCTCAGGCCGTGAAGATATGGCTCGTAAACTTCGCGAAGCTGTGCCAATTTCTCCGCTGCACCCGGATTATCGTTGATGGTCACGCCGCGCATGGCGAGTTCGGTGCGTACGCGGTCTCGATCTTCCGGGATAAGCCGGTTGGGATCGAGCGCGCTGTATCTGGAATTCACGACCTGCGCCAGATCGACGGCGGCATGGCGCGCCATAGCAAAGGTGAGCTTGGCCTGGTCGGCGTGGATGCCATCGACGCCGGTCATCACCAGAGACGTGACGTCGAGCATCACGGTCAATGCCGCCAGCCATGATTGATTGCTGTGCTGCGAACGGAAGTAAGAGAGCACCGGATAGGAAATCTGGCTCGATAAAAGATCGGCACACCAGCGCTCCCAGTCGCGAAAAATGTCATCGAGCACCTGCTGATCGGGACAGCAACCGAGGCGGCCGAGAAATTCTGTGGCCGTCGGCGGCGAACCGGCGCGCGCATCGAGTAGCGAGATTTCAATTTCGCGCATCGCAAACGAGTTGTAGATGACGGGCAGGTAGCCGACGACCACACCAAGAAAAGCGAAACCCATGCCTCCTTCCATGACGGCCAGGATGCGGGCCGCAGTGTTAGTGGGCACGATATCGCCATAGCCGAGCGTGAAGAACGTTTGGCCGCTGTGATAGAGAACCCTACCGAAGGTGATCTTCTCGCCGCTGAGTGCCAAATGCTCGCCCAGTCCATACTGCACGCAGGAGAAGCCGAAGATCAGTCCGAGGGCCCAGAAGCCAAGCAGAAAGATTAGGGACAGCGGACCGTAGTACGCAAGAAAACCTTCGCGGCGCGAAGTCGACTTGATGTGGCGGGCGATGCCCGTCCAGCGCGGCCATGTGGTCCGGAAAAACAGGACGGTAAAGCGAAAGTGGCGCTGGATACGCCGGGGCAGCACGACCGTTTCAAAAGCGTCGAGCAGAATGGTGAAGACGAGAAAAGCGCCGGCAATCGAGGCCCACACGTGCATATGCGATGAGAATCAGATGTGGCGGAGATGGTAACAGATTCAGCAGGCCAAGCCAGCAGTCGTCAGCCGTCCGCTCTCAGCCGTCAGCGAAAACCGCAGATATTCCCCCTTCACGGCGTGGCGTGGGCAGCGTCAATCGCGTGACGCACAGCCTGAAGTTCTTTCAGCACGACCCGCAGGTTGCGGGAGTCGAGCGCGTTCGGCCCGTCGCTCTTGGCTTCTTTGGGATTGTCGTGAACTTCCATGAAGACGCCGTCAACCCCGGCAGCTACTGCGGCACGCGAAAGCACCGGAATAAATTCGGGCTGGCCTCCGCTGGTGGTGGGACCATCCTCGTCTCCATGGGAGGCCGACGGGAGTTGCACGGAGTGCGTCGCGTCAAAGACCACTGGCGCAAATTTGCGCATGATAGCCAGCGAGCGCATGTCGACGACCAGATTGTTGTAGCCGAAACTCGAGCCACGTTCGGTGACAAAGACCTGCGTGTTGCCGGCATCACGACACTTTTCGACGGCGTGCTTCATGTCCCAGGGCGAGACGAACTGGCCTTTCTTAATGTTGACCGGACGTCCGCTGAGCGCGGCGGCGACGATGAGGTCGGTCTGGCGGCACAGGAAAGCGGGAATTTGCAGCACGTCGACAACCTCGGCCACCGCGGCTACATCCGCGACCTGGTGCACGTCGGTGAGGACCGGGATGTGAACCTCATCTTTTACTTTTTTCAGGACACGCAGGCCCTCTTTCATGCCCGGACCGCGAAAGCTGCGGATGGAGGTCCGATTTGCCTTGTCGTAGGAGGCTTTAAAGATGAACGGAAAATTCAGCGAACGGGTGACGCCTTTAATGATCTCAGCCATGCGGAGAGCATGATCTTCGCTCTCGATCACACAGGGACCCGCGATCAGAAAGAGGTCGCCCGAACCGATGCGGACGTTATCGATTTGGAAAGAGGAGGACATAAGCTAGAAGACTGGGAAAGTTGGTAATTGAGTAATTTAAACCCTTTTGGCGCATATCGGGTTCGTACTGTTGCAAATTACTCAATTACCCGATTACTCAATTACACAATCTTTGTTATCTGCCCGCAACCTTCTGAGGCCGCAAAAACATCTCCACTTCCGTCGCTTCTTTGTGGTCCTTGCGCTTTTGGCCGTGCGCGTAGGACGCCCCGATGAACGATTTGAACAGCGGATGCGGCTCGAGCGGCTTGGACTTGAACTCGGGATGGAACTGGCAGCCGATGAAATACGGATGCTCGGGAATTTCGACGATCTCGACGTAGGTGCCGTCCGGCGTCGAGCCGGAAATCTTCAGGCCGCCGGCGACCATCGTGTCTTCGTATTCGCGGTTGAACTCATAGCGATGGCGGTGGCGCTCGCTGATTTCGTCCTGACCGTAAATATTGTGCGCCAGCGTTCCCGGGCTCGATTTTGCACGGCCACGCGCCAAGACGCATGGTGCCGCCGAGTTCTTCCACACCGCGCAATTCGCGCAATTTATAGATGACTCGGTGTGGCGTCGCCGGGTCGAACTCGCTGGAATTGGCATCGGCCAGCCCGCAGACATTGCGGGCGAATTCGATGCACGCTGTCTGCATGCCGAGGCAGATTCCGAAATACGGTACGTGCTTTTCTCGGGCGTACTGGATCGCCTTCAGCATGCCTTCGATCCCGCGCTTGCCAAAGCCGCCGGGGACGAGCAGTCCGTCATAGTCTTCGAGTTGTGACTCGTAGCTCTTGTCGTTCGGGTCGGCGGTCTCGAGTCCCTCGGCCTCAATCCAGTTCACTTCGAGTTTCAAGTTGTGCGCGAGCGCGCCGTGCACCAGTGCTTCTTTCAGCGATTTGTAGGAGTCTTCGTATTCGACATACTTGCCGACGATGCCGATTCTGACCACATCTTTCGGGTTGTAAACGCGATGCACCAGGTCATGCCATTTTGTAAGGTCGCGGTCTTTTGCCTCGATGTGCAGGTACTTCATCACCAGCGTATCGACATTCTCATTCGCAAAACAAACCGGCACCTCGTAGATCGAAGCAACGTCTTTCGCGGTGATGACCGCTTCTTCTTCCACGTTGCAGAACAGGGCGATCTTCCCTTTGATGTCCTTGGAAAGGAAGCGGTCGGTACGGCAGAGCAGGATGTCAGGCTGAATTCCGACGCTGAGCAACTCTTTAACCGAGTGCTGGGTGGGCTTGGTCTTCAATTCCTGCGCGGCGGCGATGAACGGCACAAGGGTAACGTGCACAAAGAGCGTGCGCTCGCGGCCGAGTTCCTGGCGCATCTGTCGGATGGCTTCGATGAAGGGCAGCGACTCGATGTCGCCAACGGTGCCGCCGATTTCCACGAGCAGTACGTCGACATCCTGCGCGCATTTTTTGGCGGCGGCTTTAATTTCGTTGGTGACGTGCGGAATGACCTGCACGGTTTTGCCCAGGTAGTCGCCGCGGCGCTCCTTGGCAATGATCTGCTCGTAGAGGCGCCCGGTGGTCCAGTTGTTATCGCGAGAGAGCTTGGAGTGGGTGAAGCGCTCGTAGTGGCCGAGGTCAAGGTCGGTCTCGGCGCCGTCGTCCGTGACGAATACCTCGCCGTGCTGGAAGGGCGACATGGTGCCCGGATCGACATTGAGGTAAGGATCGAACTTCATGATGTTGACTTTGAGGCCGCGGCTCTCAAGCAGGCATCCGATGGAGGCCGCGGCCAGTCCCTTGCCCAAAGAAGACACAACTCCGCCCGTCACAAAGATGTACTTTGCCGACATCTTTTCCTCGCTTGAATTGTTTTTGAAAGATTGTGCAGGTTGGCGTGCACGATCAATTATGCCAGAAGATTTTCGGGATGGGAATGTGGAAAAAAGGGGAGTTTTCAGTTGGCAGTTCCCAGTAAAACCGCTTTCCCAACAAGCTTGCAATATGCTGATTCCGCAACCTCATCATGCATCACACTTCTAGAGCTCCTCTGAAAGGGCGATAATAAGTAGGCATGAAATCCGCGGCCAGAATCCTCGTGATTATTGCCACAGTAGTACTCCTTGCTGTCGCTGCATTGCCATCTCTCTCCGCCCAAACCCTTGCCAGCCGCCTCATCCTGAAAGACGGCACCTACCAATCCGTCACGAAATATGAGGTCCAAGGCGAACGCGTCCGCTACTTCAGCGCCGAGCGGGGCGAGTGGGAAGAGGTTCCGAACGCGATGGTGGATTGGGATGCCACGAAGAAATACGAGGAAGGCCGCCTGACGGGTGGACCCGTCCCCGAGGCTGCCGAACTCGACAAGGAAATTGAGGCAGAGCGCAAAACCGCGCTGGAGCGCTCGCCCGAAGTGGCGCCCGGACTGCGGCTTTCCGATGAGGGTGGGGCATATCTGCTCGACACTTTTCAGAATGAACCGGCGCTGGTGGAGATTCAACAGGCCGGCAGCGACGTGAATCGCAGCACGAAATCGAATATTCTGCGGGCAGCCATCAATCCGCTGTCGGGCTCCAAGCAAAGCATCGATCTTCCTGAGGCACACGCCAAAGTGCAGGCGCATACCGGCGTGCCCTCGGTGTATGTCAACATCAGCAGCGACACCGCCGCCGGCGCACCGGCCGTGGCTTCCGGAGCCGAAGAGATGGGACGGACCCCGGTAGACGCGCCAGCCTTGCCGCCGCTCGCTGAGCGATTCAAGATCATTCGCGTCGAGACCAAGGGGAACAAGCGTGTGGCGGGAGCGCTTAAGGTCGGCGTAACCGGCAAAATGAAGACGGACGAACGCTTTGTTGGAGCCACGGTAACCGCTTTGACCGGGGGCTGGATCAAGATCACGCCCAACGAGCCGCTGCCGAGCGGCGAGTATGCCGTCGCCGAGATGCTGGGGAAGGACGCGATCAACCTCTATGTATGGGATTTCGGCGTGAACCCGAACGCGCCGGCGAATGCCTTTGCGCTGAAGCCGGAGCCGCCCGCCAAGGACGAGGCGCCGAAGGATTTGCAGAAGCGCGAGAAGCAGTAGGTAGGATCCGCCGAAAGCTGACGGCTGTCAGCTGACGGCTTCTAAGTCTCCACCATACCGCGCGAGGCAACACCAATATTGTCGCGGGTGGTGTTCTTGACCACGTACATCATCTCGTCGGCCTGGCGAATAATATCGTGCGGAGTTTGCGCATCGTGCGGAAAAGTTGCCAATCCCATACTGGCGCGCACCGGCAGATTCAATCCCTGTTCGGCGCAGAAGTTCCCTGCCCGCAACGACTCCTGCAAGCGCCGCGCTACGACTACCGCCTGGTCTTTCCCGGTTTGCGGCAGCAGCACTACGAATTCATCCCCGCCATAGCGGAAGGCGAAGTCGATCAGACGGAGCTGGGCTTTAATCAGATATCCCACCTCCGCCAACAGGCGGCTGCCCACGAGATGGCCGTGCGTATCGTTGACGGTCTTGAAGTGATCGAGATCGATGAAGATGACGCTGAACTGGTAACCAAAGCGCGCCGAGCGGTAGACCTCGGTTTCGAGCGTCTTGTAAAGATGCCGCGCGTTGAACAGGCCTGTGCAATCGTCGGTGATGGTCAGTTCCTGAATTTTTTCCACGGCGCGCGCGTTTTCGATAGCGATGGCGGCATAGTCGCAGAGCGCCTGGAGAAAGAACATCTCCTGCTCGCTGACTCCCACGTCGGCATTGATGAGCTGGATCACGCCCAGGACGCGGTGTTTGGAGCGCAGAGGCACGCAGATGACCGAGCGCGTCTGCAAACGCGTAATCTCGTCAAGGCGCGACGAGAAACGAGTATCGCTCTGCACATCGGGAACCATGAGCGGCTGCCCGTGACGCGCCACCCAGCCGGCAATTCCCTCCCCCACTTTGAGGCGGGCCTTGGACAAGACCTCGGCAGCAGCGCCCACCGCGATGGCGAAGTAAAGCTCGTCTTTTTCCTCGTCCACCATCAGGAGTGACCAGGTGTCGGGACGGAAGTATTCCGCCATCTTCTCCATGATGGTCTGAAGGATGGAGTCGAGGTTGAGCGACGAGGTCAGGGCCTTGGCGACGTCGTGAAAAATCGTCAGCTCGCGCGACTGGCGAATTGGGGACGTACCCGCAGCCTCTGACATCCACTCCTCGAATCTGGTGAAAGGTAGAAAATTAGGAGATAGAAAATTATAGGTTTTGCCGTGTTATCCCGGCAACGAACTATGGTAATAGGTACCGGAGGCGCCAACCCGGTGCGCTGGACGGCCGGTTTCGTCCCCTCGGCGGCGCCGGTAAGGCCGCCCGGTTTAGTTCACGGATTTGACCGTAGCCGGGTCCAGAAGCACAAAGGAGCACCCTGTGTATGCATAACAGCCAAGAATACCCCGCCGTACAAACCGCACGGGACCGTCGTCAGGGGCGGGAACCTTGAAATCAAGGCTCTTGAGTTGCTTGCCCTGAAGCTTCATTTTGTCCGAGCCGCTCACAAATTTGACGTCCTCAACCTTGAACGTCTTGCTCTTTCCGTCCGATGCAAGGAGAACGAAAAACTCGGCACTCTCTGTACCTGGCAGAAACCGCGGTAGCTTGAATGTCCGCTCGCGGATGACGATGTCGGCGGCTTCGGTTGTCTTCGGCTCCGGCGATTTTTCGCCAGTCAGGAACTTGAGGTTTTCCTTGGCCGCATCGATCTCCGTCGCGTATTGATCCAGGTCGATATTTGCAGCCAACGGAATCCGGTAAATCGCCAGCCGGCACATGCGAATTGCGTTGGCCGTCTGATGGGTACGGCGATAAAGATGGCACAGGTGGCCCGCCACAACTCCGTCCTGCATAACATCCCACGACGCCCTTAAATACTGTTCGGCCAACTCGAGGTTTGACATGCGTTCATAAACCCAGCCGATCGTATCCCAGTAGGCCGCGAGCGTTGCGACCGCCCTCAAGTTCGCGGGCTTCAGGTCGGCCAGCGTAGTCTTCTGCGAATCTTCTTCCGCTCTTCGCACCGCTTTCTTGGCATACTCCAGCGCGAGGGGAAGTTTCAGATCCGCATCAGCCATATAGTAAGCCGCACTGTTGAAGTATTCGTGGTCTTTAGGGTCAAGTTCCCCCAGCTTGGTGAATGCCCCAACCGCTTTCTCCTTGTTTCCCGCGTGGAGGTAGGCTGAGCCAAGGGCCATCTGGATTCGAGCCGCATCGCCTCCGAGCTTTGCCGCCGCCTCTAGGGCCTCCGTCTCCTCCGCATATTTTTTCAACCCCATATACGAAGTCGCCAGATTTAGTTGTCCGTCGAGATCGTCGGGATGCGTCTTCAGATATTCTTTCCACACACTGATGGCATCCTCGTATTGCTGGCTCGCCATGAGACTCATCCCTAGAACTCTAGGGATGGCCGGCTCGTCGGGCTTGGCGGCCATTCCCTTGTGGAAAGCGTCGATCGCCGCGTCATATTCCTTCGTCGCGAATAGCGCTTCTCCCAGCATCACCCAGCCGCGTGCAAACTTCGGGTCGGCTTGCACGGCGCGATACAGCGAGGAAACCGCGCCATGCATGTCGTTCTTTCCCATCGCTTCCCGGGCATCGTTCTCGAGGCGAGCTGCCTCCGGGTTCGAGCTGTCAGGCAGGTTGCGGATGGCCGCGATGGTGGGAGGAACTGTCACCGGGCCCGCGTTGGCCGTTTCCGAACCAGGCTCCCCAACGAAAGGAATGAATTGGCCGTAATCGTTCTGCAATGTCTTGACCAGCTCTTTGTAGGCCTCACGTTCGCCGCTGGGCGCTTCGTGCATGAGCGTCTTCAGATGGCGCCTGGTGGTCAACTTGCGATCCTTGAATTCATAGGTCGCGTCGTACTCGGCAAAGTCACGCTTCCAATGAACTGGCGCGGGAATCAACGGACGATAGCCTTCCGGCAATTCCATCGTGCTTTCGAACTCCATGTCTTCCGGCTCACCGAGTAAGGTAGGACCGAGCGGTAACTGTTCCTCTTCGCCCGGCCCGGGCAGCAGGAAGAACGGAGAAGGTGCGAAGGTCCGATGATTACTCCAGTCGCCATAATCCTTGCGCGTGTACTTATAGGAATAGTGAAATGGTTCGTCAGTGTTCTCGGACGAACCGGCGCTCACTTCGCTGACCTCGCCGCCGAATCCCATAGCCGACGAGATACCCTGCCCGAGTTCCTTCCATTGCTGAACCGCAACCATCCGAAATGCCGCGCGCATGCGATACTCGGCATCCCCTCGGGCCGAGACATCAACGTGTCCTTCGAGCACTCCTGAGTCGTTCAGCTTGGCCTCCATATTGAATTTTTGGAAGGCGGGAAATGGCATGGTTTCCGGCGTTATGACCAGTTCGGCCTTGTCTTTCCAGATCGCGAGCGCGTGCTTCTTCCGCAACTGCGGAAGCAAATATCGGTAGGGCCCTACTTCAGTCGTCGTATCCAGCCAGATCAGATCGGCTCCTCTTGGCACCACGGTGATGACGTGATCGAATTGCCCCGGAGATGGCAGGTCCGCGTCCACCTCCCGGCTGCTCCCGATCAGGGCAGGATAGGCGGAGATCCCGGACGCCGTGAGCAGCGAGGCGAGCAGAGTGTGCTTATCCTTGCAATCTCCGTATTGGTTCTCGAGCACGGTTTCCGCCGCGTGCGGCTGATAGCGCCCAATACCGAAAGCGACACCGATGTAATGCAGTTGCGTGCTCACGTACGCATACAGCGCGCGTATCTTTTCGTCATCGCTCTTCGCACCCTTGGTCAACTCAGCGGCCTTCGCCGTCACTTCAGGACTCGGTTTCACTCTCTCTTCCTGAAGCTGACCGTACCATCGTCCAACCTCCGACCAGTTCGCGAAGCTGCTGACCTGCACATCCGGGGCGGGAAGACGCCCCTCGGCCTGCTCCCAGAGTTGCTTAGTCGCGTCTCTCTTCTCGTTCGCTTCGTCCTTATGTTTGAGGTTCTGACTATGCCACGCATACAGCCGGTAGCCACCCGATTCGCTGACCTGAGGTTGTACGCTTTCGCTCTTGATCTTGACCGCCCGATCGTGCGGAACCCTGACCTCCAGTTGCTCGTCCATCACAATCTGGTCATGCGTGAAGAGGTAACTCGTCCAGAATTGGCCCGGAGCGAGAGGCTTAGTAGTGTGCTCCAGAACTTGATATTCGAGAATATCTCCGACTCCCAACCCTTTCACGGCGATATGCTTCTCGTGCAGGTCGCTGTAAAACGGCGCCTGACGTGTGATCTGCGCCGCCATGTCCTGCACGCTTTCCGGCGGAGTCTCAATCACGGTCCCATCCGGCTTGCGCACGCGCACATATCCGATCTCGAACGTCCCGGTCCCGCTTGCATAGGAGAATGTCAGTACCCCGTAAGCCTGAACTCCCGCCTCGGATTGAATCCGTACTCGTGCGGTGTCCTCGCGATCGGAGTTCCCGTTGTTCTCAAAAGTTTCTTTCCGCGTGAATTTCTCGATGACGAGTGCTTCCTTGGAATGATCGTCCACCGCGGCAACGGGCTTCGATGGGGCGGACTGCGCGATAACAGCGGGAGTAACGACGAGGACTAATAACAGGGTAAGTGGCCGCAGCCTGCTTGGGAGCATCCTGATTGGGAGCACCATGGTTGGCAAACATTTATGCAGCTTCGCAAAAAAAAGGCAAGGAGATAGCGCATGTAATCTTTTGCAAGGCGTAACCTTACTGTCTTCGCCAGCGCGAGTGCGGATCGAACACCCCATCCCGCATGAGTGGCTTGCCGGCAGCCTTTCATGGTATTGACTCCGAACGAGCGACTTCCGCCCACGCGATCAGTCGCATATCCACGGACGCGTCCGCCCTCTCTAGGTCCCGAGGCCAGAAGAATGCCATATGATCCTCTATGATCTGGCGCGTGAGCAGAGTAGAATTCCGTTTTCCGTCCTACGAAAGCGAGAGACGCATTTGCCATCCTTTGGCGAAAAGCTGAGGCTTGAACGCGAGAAGCGGAAGATCTCGCTCGACCAGATTTCGTCCTCCACTAAGATCGGCACGCGCATGCTCCAGGCGCTGGAAGAAGACAAATTCAGCCAGCTGCCGGGCGGCATCTTCAATAAAGGATTCGTGCGCGCCTACGCGCGCGTGGTTGGACTCGACGAGGACCAGACCGTCGCCGACTACCTGCAAGCCTCGGGCGAGGGTCCGCGTCCCGAATCGTTGACGCGCGACGGTGGCCCACGTGACGCGGCGGCGGAAGAAACCGCTTCCCGCAATGCGGCCGCCAGGAATAGTGCCGCCCGCAACGAAGAGAATCGCATCCGGCTCCTGGAAGCCACCTCCGATGAGCCTTCTCGCCCCCTGCCGTGGGGCGTGTTTGCCGTCGTCCTGCTCATCATCGCGCTCGCGCTTTCTCTCTGGAGCCATCGTCGCCGCGAGCAGGAGCGGTTGTCCCAGCATCCTACTGTCAAGACCACCGAACCATCGTCGCCGCCTGCTTCACAGAATGCGACGCCGAGTGAATCCGCATCGCCCCCTGCGGGCTTGGCTCCGGCCGCGTCCGGAACAGCGACAAACTTGCCCGCTGGTTCGAGCACGACCGGGGCGGCCGGATCGGGCGTTGCTCCTTCACTGGTGCTCAACGAAAAACCGCCGTCAGGCGCGCCCCAAACCGTGCCCAAGCCCGGCCAGGCTCCGGCACAAGCTTCTCCGCCTTTGACGCAGACTTCATCCCCCGCCTCGTCTGACGAATTCCAGGTTCTCGTTCACGCGCGGGAGCAGAGCTGGGTCTCGGTCTCCGTCGACGGCAAATTCACCGGCTCCGAACTCCTTGAGCCAGGCAACGATCGCACCTTCCACGCCCGGAACCGGGTCTTCGTGAAAGCCGGAAATTCGGGCGCTCTGGACTTCCAGCTCAACGGAAAAAAGCTCGATGTAGGCGGCGAATACGGCGAGGTCAAATCCGTTACGATTGGACATGCCGGAGTGATCCCAACCCCCGCCGAGCCCCCCGCGAATCCGTGAGATAAGGCTTTCCTTTTCTGACGTTTATCACCCTCCGCCGCTCCGGGTTTCCCCGTTCAATGCGCCCTTCTTCCGCTCAATGTTTGTCACCTCCCCTTCACCCAATTTCGTTGCGCAGGCAGGCCATCTCTGGTAGCTTTTTTAAGATAGCTTCAAGCCCATACCGGGCGCGAGCCTGTGGGCGCAAATGCATCCTTCCTTACCGAACCTGACGGTCGGGCTAGTAGTCGAAACCCAGAGGTCAGCCGAAGGCTCAAAGTCACCTAGGAGATAACCAAGTTGCCATCAAAAAACCGTATTCTGTTTACTTCGGAATCCGTGACCGAAGGCCATCCTGATAAGATCGCCGACCAGATTTCCGACGCCATTCTCGACGCCTGCCTGACTGAAGACCCCACCAGCCGCGTCGCTTGCGAGACCCTAACCTGCACCGGCCTGGTAGTAATTGCCGGCGAAATCACCACCAAAGCCTACGTAGATTTTCAGCAGACCGTCCGCGGCGTCGTGCAGTCCATCGGTTACGACAACGCCGTCTACGGCTTCGACTCCAACACCTGCGCGGTCATCTCCAGCATTAACAAGCAGTCCGGCGACATCGCCATGGGCGTTGACACCGGCGGAGCCGGCGACCAGGGCATGATGTTCGGCTTCGCCTGCAACGAGACTCCTGAGCTGATGCCGATGCCGATTTCGCTGGCGCACAAGC